>PMSV01000016.1 GCA_003168265.1 Chitinophagaceae bacterium | reverse complement strand
CCATTGAACTTCCGGACTGTTTTATAGAGATATAGAATATAGCCCGCCATCATCGGCGAAGCGATCGCTTTCCAGGCCTCTTCGATGATCAGGATCTTTTTGTTTTTCTTGTAGCGCATTTTCTGCAGGAATACGTCCATGATGATCAGCGTGGTGATCGGGAACAGCAATTTGTGTTCTTTAATACTGTCGATTTCAAAAACAATAAATGGCTCGTTGAAAAGCGTGCTGTCAAAATCATCGTTAAGTACTCTTTCATATTCCCCACCTCGGTAAAATTTTTTAAGAATGAATTTGAATTCACGGGTGTCGAAATTCAGCGACTCCCTGCTTACAACATCTTCCGAATATGTGCAGGCAAATTCATAGAAGCTGTCAAAGCTCAGCGATGTCACTTTTTCTTTAGCTCCAAAATAATCAGCAAAATAACTGTTGACTGCTGAGCCTATGATTGAATCTTCCACCTGTGATAACATACCATCAGTCCCCTTCCAAATGAGCCCTATCAGACTTTTGAGGATCTGCCTTTTTTCTTCGTTGTTCTCCACTTCATTAATCTTAAACGGGTTCATGGTGATGGGCCTGTCTTCCTTGTAGGTGATATACTTGCCTTTGAAATAATTGCAAAGGCCAAGATAACTGTGACCGGTATCCACCAACACCACATCTGCACCGAGCACCCTGCACTGCTTTACATAACGGTTGGTAAAAAAAGATTTACCGCTGCCTGAAGGCCCGAGGATAAACTTGTTGCGGTTATTGATCCGGTTGGTATGCATCGGCTTTTCGGACGTGTCGATGCCTATGGGCACTCCCTGCCTGTCTGTGAAATAGAGTAAATAGTTGGAATCATCCGATTTGGGCATACGCTCCTTGAAAAAGAAACAGATAGCCGATGGCCTGCTCGTCAGGAACTTGTCATAGTTTTTAAGTTCTCCCGCATTACCTGGAATCGCTGCCCGGAAAAGTTCTAATTGATTATAAGCGTTCTTGCCAGCAATGATGCCCCTGGCAAAAAGCTGCGTCTCGATATAATTCAAAGAGAGATTGATCTTATCCTGCTCCGAAAAAACAAGGATACTAAAATGTCCATAGACAAGGAGCTCGTTTTGCCGGGCGATATCTATGAACATATCGTTGATATCCTCCACACTGATCTTATTGGCCGGATCGGGCATGCTGGAATGCCTTTTGGATTTAATCTCCAGGTCACGCTTCATTTTGAGCTGGTCCGGGATAAAAACAACCTGGTTGTAGAGTACCACGTCCGCTTCCGGTACAGTGGTCAGGAACGTAAAATTATCGACCGGATAATTTTTTCCAAGGTCATTTTTATAGGTATGAGTCGACACTTCATTGGGTAGATTGAGCTCATCAATATCGATCAGCGAGATCACCTTCAATTGCCTCTGTCCATAATACAGTCCATTTGCATCACAGGAAAAATTATCCAAACTATAGGTATCATCATGAAAGGAAAACCCGATATACCGGGTGAGGAAAAGCCTGATGTCCTGCTTTGATAATAGAGAAATGGAAATCTTGTTCACCTCAAAGGCATCGATGATCTTGTAGATTTTATTGGCAAAGCTTTTCAGGCCATCCTCTGAATATGCCAGGAGTTTGCCATTTTTGGAAGGCTTGGTGATGGTCAGGTAAGTGCCTACAGAAATAAAATGTCTTCCTTCAAAAAACTGGAAATATTTCTGGTCGAGGTATTCTGCTGATTGTTGATTGCTCTTATAAGACTGTCTGCTGATGACATCTGTTTTCTGGATAATAAAGCCGTCTCCCAATATTTTAATGGCCTGACCGAGGAGAGAATGATAGAGCTCATACAAAGATGGGTCTGCCGAATATTGTTCCGCGAGGTTATCCAACTTGAGCATGGAGCTATAACTGCCATCGGCTGTATAAAGCAGTGTGACCCCATCCATGCTTCCGAATCCGATAAAAGGGGCTTCAAATACTTTTTTGCTTTTCATTTTTAAAATTATTGGGATGCTGTTTGGGTTGCAGAATATAGATACTGTCATCCCTGGTCTTGGAATTGAGCCCCTGTTTCTGTTTTGAAATGGTAAAGAACATGCCGGATATCAGGATACAAATAAAGGCCAGTATACCCATCAGGCTATTGAAAGCACTGATGATACCACCCACGATCATTGAACTGATGCATGCCATCGCGGCCCAGTAAATAAATTTTCCTTTAAATATCTTGAAGACCAGAGGCCGCTGAAGGCCTTTATATAAAGCATGCTTTTCCATAATTAGAGTCCGAATGCTGTTTTTAAAATAGTGCCCATTATCAGCAGGAAAACACAGGAACCGCCCCAGGCTGCAATCTCTTTGTTGATGTCCCTTTCGCCGCGATTCCATTTCACAAAAACCTGAATACCGCCTACCAGCCCGACAATGGCGCCGATGACCAGAATTACATCGGAAAGACTTTGGAATATGCCTGAGATATCCGTTTTGGAATTTTCGATGGCGGTGCTCATCTGGGCAGCGCCATTTTGTGCATGCAAAGTGGTGTTAACAAAGAGCAGTAGTAAACTGGAAAAGGCGAAGGCTAGAACGCGTAATAGTTGGTTTTGCATTTCACCAGGAAATTTTTGAGATTTGTTGTTCGTCGTTTTCATTTTTTTTGTTTTTGTTGTTTGATAGATTTTATATTTTTTATAAGCCGAACATGGTGCGAAAGAAAGTTTGAGCCATGAGCAAAAGCAGCAGACCGCCAAACCAAAGAGCAACATCCCTTTCAATGTCCCTTTTCCCGTGTGACCAATTGTAAAAGATCACCCCGGCCCCGATGATGCCTATGATCGCCCCACATACGAGCAGGATTTTTGAAATCCCGTCAAAAGTGCCGGATGGATCTACGGTGTCCTGTAAGAGCACGATATGGCAGCGAAATTTCATAACAGCAGTTTTTCGATGATGAGCGCAGCTATTAGCAGGAACAGAGATGCTGCACCCCAGCCTGCTATTTGCGCGGTAATATGAAATTTGTGGCCAATCTGCCAATGCTGATATATTTTAAGCCCGGCTATTAAACCAAAAGAACCGGATAGGATGAACACAATTGCCTTGACAGTGGAATAGACATTGGAGAACTGGTCAGCCAAGCTTCCCATATCGCCCTCCGGCATAGATTGCAAAAAGAAGAGGTGCATTGTTTTTTCTTTTACATTTTCATTTGAAAAAATCTCATGAGTTCTTCTATCGTAACTTCTTTCCCTTCCTGTTCCCTGATCTCAACGATCAGGTAATCCTTGATTTTTAGGTCTTCAATTAGGTCGGATCCAAAACCCTCTGAAAAATCCCCATTCATGGGCTTTTTTTTTCGTCAGGTTCCTCCGCCTCTTCGAACCCATTGACGCCAGCTGGCACTGATACCCTTACCGGCACATGATCATCATGTTGCACGCGCTGGGTAATGGGTATTTCAAGCCGGCCTCGGACCTGCATGGAGCCGCTGCCGTTTTTTTGAAGTTTCAGGAGATCAAGCAGTATGTTGACTATGTAATAGGCCAGGTAGATTATTAATATCAGTGATATAAATTTCATATTTATTACTTTTAGAAATCTAAATTATTCTTTTAAATGCTTTTTTAAATTATTTTATCCATATTTTTGATTTTTATAACAAATCCATATGCATAAGGATAAAAAGCTTTGGATCCGGCTGAGTGCCCGCGAAAAAGAAAAAATCAAGAAAATCGCCAAGGAAAATGGGCTCAGCATGACAGAGCTGGTACTACTCAGGTGTAGTGGTCAATTAGTGGTGAATAAATTTGACTACAATGGTTACAAGGCCTCCATCCATGAGGTTTCACAAGAAATCAATGCCATTGGTAACAATATCAACCAGGTCACCCATGCTATTCATATCTGCAATAGAAAGGATATATCCATAAATCAGCAGCTAATGCGGTTCAATGAACTGATGGCGATCTACCAGGAATCCCATTCTCAATTGCGGAGCTTATTGAAAGATGCCCTGGGTTTTTGAAAGAAGTCCTTTTTATGAGAACAATGGTTTTTAAGATATTGAAATCATCTGCCAATTTTCATGGCATTGACTACAACGAAAAAAAAGTAGTCCAGCAGGCAGCAGGGCATCTTTACCATGAGAATTTCGGGTATTTACAGAACACGGAAAGAATTAGTAAAGAAGATTTCCAAAATTATCTGATCAAATATTCGAATTCCAACGATCGGGTCAAAAAACCACAGTTCCATGCTACCTTATCTGCCAAAGGAAAAGAACATAGTTTCGAAGAATTGAAAGATACCGCCATTCTGATAATGTATCAGCTGGGATATAGAGGAAACCCTATACTGATATATAGCCATTCAGATACGGGTAATAATCACGTCCATATCATCAGTTCCAGGGTTGACTTAAACGGAAAAAAGATCCATGACAATAAGGAAGGCATAAGGGCCGTCGCAATCCTAAACAAGATCTTGGGAATTGATCATGATCTGGAATTGAATGCCGCTATTGGGTTTGCACAAAGTTATTCATCTGCCACCCTTCCTCAGTTTGCCTGGCTGGTTGAATCCAAAGGGTTCAAAGCCATCAGAACAAATGAAGGATATAGCTTCCACAAATCCGGAAAGAAGATCGGCGTACTTCCTTTTGATCAGATAAAATTGGAAACCAAAACAACTATTGGGAACAAAAAAAGGATAAACCAGATCCGAGCCATCATTCATAAATACAAAAAAGAATACAGTCCTGGGCCTCCATTACGAGATAGTCTTTTTACTGATGGCAGAAAATCCAGTGATGATTTTACCGGCTATTTAAAAAACCATTTGAATCTTGAATTTGTTTTCTTCAAAGGCACCCACGGAAAGCCATATGGATATAGTCTCATCGACCACCGGGAGAAAATCGTATTTAAAGGAAGCGATATTATGAAGATGGAAAAACTTTTTGAGGGATCGTCAGTAAAGACTGATGACCAACCATTACAACAGAAACGGAATAATGGAGGTCACGAATTCGTGACCCAAAAAGAAAAATTACTTGGATTAAACAATCAAGAAGAATCTATGGGAAGCTTTGTTGATTCTGAACTGGCAGGTTCACATTCCGGTGAACCAGATCCGCTCCGCAAGAAAAAAAAGAAAAGAAAGAGGCTGCACTTATGACGGCCTTCTATTTTACACTACAGCTTTTTTGGTATGGTACACCCAATATTTTCATTTATTCAATGAAATCCTCCTGATTTTAGAAATGATGCCAGGAAGGGCTTTTGACAATGAGGTGCTACCGCATATTCATAATTTATTTCGTTCCATTTGATAGGATCAAAACCGGAGTCGCGACGGTTTTACACCCAGCCAACGGCTGGGCAAGATCGTTTTTGTCCGGACAAAAACACATCTTGCTGCTTTAAAAAGTGAGTTTGAAAATGAGCTATTTATAAAGCCATTGGGGACTACAAAAAATTATAGTTTATTATTTGTATTACTACCTTTTTATAAGAACTAATCACTACCTATAAAAGTTTATACCTCATTCGACACTTCTGTAATAAATCAATCGATGATTATATATTTTTATAATTCTATGATCATTTTAAGTAATTTTTTGGATATTATTTTACTTTTTTAGCACTATCATATATATTTTTGATATTCGAATTAATTAAAGTGCTTTTCGTCATGAGCAACAAGCCCAGGGAATACTTACTCAACAAAAAATATGGGAAATACGACCTCATTGAAAAGGAACTTGCTATGGAAGACATCCTGTATGGCAAACCCAGGGTTGTTCTTGAATTGATCTGCGAAAAATTCGGTCTGGAGAAAAAAGAGATCAAGAAGGTCACATTTTATAAATGGCTGGCCAGAGCCAAAAAAGAAATTACAAAAAATGAAGCAAAATTTAAATGGAAGCCCGGCCAAAATAAAGAGAATGGCATAGATGGTTTTCAACCGACCGATCCGATGGCATCTCCGGGTGCAGGTAAGATCCAGTCCACAACCATTTTAAAAAGGCCCATTTATAATAAATAAAAACACAATGAAAACAATCTATTTCAACATTCAATCAAAAGGTGGCGCCGGGAAATCCATGCTGACGTATTTCCAGGCTCTCAAGCACGAAGATGATGGAACATCATGTTTCGTTGATCTCGATAGCAGCACAAAAACCAGTACCAGGCAACTAAAATTCCTGCATGAACAGCAGCGATTATTTGAAATAGATATTTATGATAATTTAAAGAAGATCGAAAGGGAAAAACTCTTTGAGGTTCTTGATCTACTCGGCAGTACCAGCTTTGAGGAAATATTCATTGATTTTGGAGCACCGGAAAGTGAGCAACTGCCTTCTCTTTTTAATATTGATTTCACGATCGATGAATTCAAAGAATTTGAGGCATCCCTTGATCTGAAATTTGTCTTTAATGTCATCATCGCCGGAGGCCCCGCATATGTTCCTTGCTTCGAATACCTAAAAACAATAGTACAGCTGGCAGGAGGATATTTTGAAACATGGTGCTACATAAATGAACATACATTTGCTGGCCATGCTGACCTCATTGAGGAGATAACTCAATTTTCAAAATTGACAAAGGGAAATCTAAAAGTAAAAGGGTTCGGCAATATCCAAACAGACAGGTCTTCCGGACAAGCTATCATCCGGTATATCACTCAAGGGAAAGGTTTACGGGCTTTTGAAACCTTTACCTCCAGGACCATCATGAAAAGAGAACTTGCCAAGCTGTAAACGCACCACAAATCAATGCAGACCTATGCCAGGAATGTCAAACTATAACAAAAAGGTAGAAGTTTTCAGGGCATACTATTTCATGAACACAGGTAAAAAACTGGACGATGAGCTATTGCATATCATCATTAAAATAAGCGAAGCGCATGCAGATCTGAAAAAAGATATTAAAGCCAACAAATTGCTGTTTTCTTCTTCCTGGGATTATTTTGTATTTGGGCTGGGGTCAATTGTAACCGCAACAGTAATAGCATCATTGTTCGTCATGGTATTTCTGCTCCTTCATAAATGACCGCAGATCCGATCAGGAGCTAACCTGCTCTTCAAAAAGATTATGCACAAGTACAAGCTTCTCATAATTTTCATGAAGGGAGTCTTTAATCTCGGAAACTGATTTTAGTGCCCTCTTGAAGGAGAGGGTGCCAGCATTTTTCTTAGTGAGCATATCCAATTTGAATGGCTCATTGAAGATATTCTTCCCGATGTATCCCTTTGAATTCAATAGGTTCAATATGTTGAAAATGTTCTGGCATGTCCCACCAAAGCCCTTCTCTAACCTTGAGATCAGGGTTTGCCGGGTATTGATCGCTTCAGCAAATTCCTTCTGGGTCATGTTCAGCAGTTCCCTGGCCAATTGAACTCTTCTTCCAAATTCAAGCATGTCCATAGATGAAGTATTTAATTTCGGCAAATTGATACTTTTTATTGATAAAAATACTAAATATTACATGAATTGTTAAAAAAAGCTAAAATAATAATATTTAAAGCACCAAAGTGGGATTGGATATCGGAAGACCCCTCTTTTTCATTTCATTAGTTATTTCCTCGTGCGAACGATTTTACAAAGATTTATATGGAGGGTAAGGCATATGGATCAATACCTATTAAGTCAATCATGGNNCTATTCTCACCAATTTGAAATGGTGAGATAATGAAACCCAACGTTCGAAGTTGACCTAGCAGTTTTTCTTTCTTGGCAAAGAAGTCTGACGGAATTCTAACACCAACTATATTCTCGATATTTTCCGGGTATTCAGTACTTTCCAATTGAACCAAACCGATTTCATCAATAGAAACTACTTTTGATGGATCTATTTCTTCTTCATCGATAAGAGAAAGGATATTGCCGATTCGTATATCGTGTACTTCGATCATAAATTTTTGTATGTTGTGATAAAATCAATCCTTTTAGATTTTCAAAATAACTGTATGGAATAATTAAAATGAAAATTGAACCTTATACTTCCAATTGCCTGAACTGTCTTTACAAACAACAATTCGGGAAAAGCGATTCAGATTTCTCTTTTTTGTGGCAAAGTCATTTGAAATAAATATTTCTTCATTAAATGTTTTTGAACCAATTATTAGATTTAAATCTAGGATATTGACGCCATAAAAAATGTTTGAAGCGGTATCAATAGTATGATTTCCAGATCTAAGTATTCTAATCTGACAGGCGATGATTAGATCCGATTTGGGAATCAATCTTTGACCTTCTTGTTTTAAATAGTCTTCTGTTCCGGCGATCCTGGAATTTAAAATCGGATAAGTCAGCTGTTCCTTGGAAACATTAGCTTCGTTGCAAGACAAGTAAATTAATGTTATGAATCCAGGAAGAAAGACGAGTAATAAGACTCTGTATGTTTTCATAATCGCTTTATTTTAGAAAATAAAGCTACCCGGATAAGGATATCCGTGAAGAGTAAAAACACCCCTACTTAAACCGTAAAAAAGCGTTTTTTTGTTGCTCTCCCGCCTTAGTTCATGTCCAATATGATGAACTAACGCCGTTTTCCTTTAGCGACTGATTTTCCAAAGATTTATAAGGAGGATAATGCATATGGATCAATACCTATCAAATCGATCATGGTATTCTGTAATTCATGTACAAAAAAGCATGCTTTGATAAAAGTGCCATGAAATTCTATATTAACGGAATAGATTATATCCCCACTTTTCAGAAATGGCAAAATAAGCATACCCAATTTTCGTGCGGAATTGACAACGTCTGCTTTCTCAAGAAAGAAACCGGATTGAAAAGGGACGCCAACCATATTGTCTATATTTTCCGGATATTCCATTCCTTCCAGATGGACAAGCCCAATTTCGTCTATTGCCACAATTGGAGAAGAAGCAATCAATTCTTCACCAATAAGCGCAAGAATATTGCCAACCCTTAGGTCATGCACATCAAGCATAAAATTAAATTTGTCCTCGTTATGAAAATAGAAACAAATTTTCTCTGATATTGGAAGGAAGAATTAATGGGATAGAACGGCTAATTACCTCTAATCGCTGAGAATAATTTTTTCAACTCTAAATGACAAGAATGACGGACAGATTAACTTTTCAGACTGCGGATTGATCAAATGGAAATTATGATCCTTGTTCGCATTCTTCTGATCAGCAGGTATATAAAATTCTTTATATAGGAACCCGTTCGAAAACTCGAACTTAAAATTGGAAACAAGGTTCAGCAAGTCATCTTTTGAAATTTTATCCTGAGAGATCTTCATCATAACCGGCTTACCAAAATCATAACCCACATAACGATAGTTATTAACGGAAGCATATTGACTTTGCCGTGGCAATGGGGCCATATCCAATATGATGCTATCCCTGTATCTTAGTACACAAATATAAATCTCAAATCCAGATTCCTTAATCTTCAGGTTTGAATTTGAAATAGCGATTGCTTGACTTTTGAGATTTTGTGATTGTGCATCGCCAACATTTGGCTGAAAAAATATGGAGAGTATACAAAGAAATGACAGTGATTTTTTCATTTTGATAGGCTTTAGAAAGTTGCAAGCATATTATAAAGCGCAAAGGCCATTGATATTTTAAAAATATGCGGGTACTTTTACCGAGTACAAATCAAAATGTAAGTACTGCTTTCATAGGATATTATTTTTAATCACAAGTCAAAGAACCTATATTAAAATAAAATAATTAATACAAATATTTATTTTATTGATATTTTAACAGATTTTATGTGCTCAAATACTATCTGAAAATTTGCTTGAAAAGACTGATTTTGTTCTAATAACCATATCAAATATTCTTATTCTCCATGACAGTTACCCCTGGAAAAAGTGGTTTCATTGATTTTGTCTAAGGGTATTTACTTAGATGATGGGAATATGGAATGAGGTCGAATTTGATAGATTTTAAAGTATTTTCTATCTAAAATCTGTAAGATGGCTGCACGTACCGGAAAAGCTTCCAAACTAAAAATCAAATCTCTTTAATAGAAAAACGCCCGTAGTCTTTGTTTGTATTGGTAAACCCTACAAGCAAATTTTCTCAGGCGCTCGGTGGAACGTAGGAAGTTTGGGGTTCAAATATAAAACACTGTAGTCAATTATTGACCTATTTGCAAGGAGGTTTGCTGGATTAAATGAACCTGATTTAGTAAATATCTTTTCTATTTTCTAATTCATCATTTCTTAGGTTGAAAAAAGCTTGAATTTCATCAACCTGCTTATATGTCAGCTTCTGTAATAGCTTATCAGTCATCAGTTCACTTTCCGAATCTGATAATATTTCAAACGGGCTGCAGAAAGCGATTGCAGTCCCTACGTGTCTATATTTGGACTGAACAAAGGGTCTTGAATGCTTTAACTCAAAATCAATTACGATCCCAGGTTGCATGACACTCGTATCATTGCCAGACTTTATCAATAAATGAAGCATATAACTGGTTCCAACACACTTAAAATTAACTGACTTCGCTGAGACATTCAATGCCAATGCATTGAGGGCATCATCTAACAGATCATCTACAATTTTTGTTTTCTTTGAAGGCTCTTCTATTAATTCTTTTATGCGGTCGTAGTGAAAACCGTTACCGCATTTTCCACATAGCATGAGAATAACCTCTGAATCGATAATTTGAATATCATAATCCTTACTCGATTCTGAATACTCGGTCTGTTCTATATTCCTGGCAATAGCTACGTATGCGCTACCATAAGGAATGTCTCTCCCACATTTATCACAGGTTGTAAAGATGGCATTCATAAATTTCATTTTTTTGCTCTAACCTTTGCAAGTGACCTATTTCAATTGGATATTTTCCCTATTTGTAAAGTTTTAAGGTATTCGTCAATGTCTTTTTTATTTCGCCGCGCAGTTTAAGGGGATTCATAACAACTAGGTCTTCACCAAAAGAAATGAGCTCTTTTATTAAATCGTAGGTAATAAACACGACTATCTCTATGAGTAGCCCATTTCTATTTTCTTCAATCACCTTTTGGGATGCGTGTAGCGGATAGGTTTTAATATACTGCGCCTGATTATATGAAAATTTCAAAAGTAGAGTTTGAAGTTTTTCCTTCCCGGTATTGATGATGCCAAATGAATGACTAAATAATGCATTCAAATTGTAGTCATAGGACTCGCGGAACTTCGATTTACTGATATCGATGTCTTTCATCCTGTCAAGGCCAAATGTTTTTAACTTTTTATCTTTCGCATCTATACCAATCAGGTACCAGCGGCCTTGTGATTCTTTGAGGCCCAAAGGGTGTACGATTCTGTTAGTAAAGTCTTCGTCTGGGTATTTGAAATATGTAAAATGTAAGACTCTTTTATTACGAATAGAATATAACAGGCCGTAAAAATGTTCTAGGCCCTTGGGTTTTCTGGTTTCTAAAAAGACATATTCTGAAAAGTCATGGGCTGCATGAATGGCATTGACAATCTGGTAGGACTCCAGCAAGCGCTGACTGTGTTCCTGAGTCTCAGGCTGGGTTTTAATAAAGTACCTTTTATCTCCCCTCTTCTCGTTGGAAATTTCAATGTTGAGCTGTGAATAAATATCCCTGATATCCCTTTGAAGAGTCCGCCTGGAAATGATAAAGTCCCTGTCCTGAATAGCTGACTCATCTTCCAGATATTTTGCAATTTGCTCGTAGGTAGCAGGACCTTTTTCCAATCGCTTTATGATCAGGGAAAATCGGGCAATAAAAGTCTCTTTGGGCATTTATCTACTTTTTATAATCATTAAACAAATCAAACAGCACCGACCAAAAAACCAATCGGATTCCGGATATTATTTTTAAATTGATAATCTCTCCCTCTCACATGGAAAAGATCAGCAAGCGTCATAGGCTCAATTACGGTGTAATCACAAGCACCCGTTTTGTTCAATAGTAATCTAGCTTTGGAGACGGACAAAGGCTTGAATTCATATAATGCGATCAGCCTTCCTTTACGCATAAGTGCCTTGTCCAGGTTAGCCGGATTGGTGTTGAATGTTATTATAATCTGAATACCAAGCGCGTCTCCTAGGAGGCCGTCGGTTAAGTTAAGCAGCATCGACATCGCAGAGTTTTTCCCCAAATCCCGGGAGTTGATCAATTCCTCAGCATCTTCAATAACGAAAATGGCATTTTCATTTTCCAATAGCATCTTAGCGATTTGGGTTGAATCCAGGTGACCAGCAAGTCCGGGCGGCATAAAGATCACCTTCTTTTTCGTGGAACAAACTAAATACCGAATGTACGTTGACTTGCCAGTACCAGGAATTCCGTAAAGTAAGTACAGCCCACTTTTATTCTTAGTCTTCAATGATGAAACTATTTTATCGTGAAAAGAGAGCAGGTCATCATTATAATGAATTGCCAGATCCAGTTTTGGTTTTTTTATCTTCAGACTATTGGTATCAATTCCGTTTTGACCATCTACTACCAAAGAGATTTCCTGACCTTTTCCTTCTGAGGCGCGAGACCGGCCAATCTGACGCATATATTCAAGAGCCAGTAATTCCTGGTCATATTCATACAAAACACTCACTTTGCCTATTTCAAAGTATATGAGCACGTTATTATCCAGCAAAAAATAACCTTCCGAATCCTGCCACTTCCTCAACTTTCTTTTATACAGTTGCTTTGAATTTTTATCAACAATTTTTTCAGTCCGTTCACTATTTATCCATTTTTTAAACCGAATTGAATCGATTCCATCTATGGTCTTTACAGAAGGTATTTTCTTGAAATATGCAAAATATAACCGTATGGGATCCACATAGGTACTGAATTCTGAAAACAGCACTGATTCATTCATTTTTAAGTCCGTTATTTCCATGGTATTTTATTTCGTGCCAAGTTGATGTCCAAAAGTAAAAAAGTGCGGCGACAAGACATGTCGTTTCTCTTTCCGGATTGAAAATTTCTTTGAAAGATTTGGTGAAAAGAGAAATTCGGCTACCAAACTAGGTAGTACGACGACATGATATGACGTGCTGCTTGTTTAATTTTGAAAAAACAGGTATATAAAGGAGCAAGAACGTATAGGTTAGCCGCTTAATCGTTAAATTGAATACTATTCCTTTTTTGCCATACCAGGATTGAGATGAATATTCCCCCGAACGACCGCTATCTTCTTTCTAAATCTACCTTCATGATGGGGCAGCAATGCCCAAAGCGTTTATGGCTGCACAAGAATAGGCCGGATTTAAAACCAGAGATCTCTGCAGGTCAGGAAATGATCTTTGCGAGAGGTACTAACGTTGGCAAGTTTGCAAGACAGTTATTCCCTGGCGGCAAAGATGCTTCTCCCATTAACAGCTTCCATTACAGGGAATCCGTGCAACAAACCTTTGATTGGATAGAAGCGGCTGAACCGGTTTTTTATGAGGCTGCTTTTCAATATGGTGGGGTAATGGCCGCCTTAGATATACTAGTTCAAAAAGACGGTAAATGGTATGCTTATGAAGTCAAAAGTAGTACCGAAGTAAAAGATCAATATATTATGGACGCTGCCTTGCAGTACTTTGTAATGACAGGGGCTGGTCTTGAGATTGATGATATTTACATCGTCCATATAAATACGACATATGCCCGGGCCGGCGAGCTGGATCTAAACCAGCTATTTTCGATTGTTTCTGTAAAAGAAATGGTGCTGAAATTACAGGATATTATCCTGAGCCAGAATGAAGAATACAAACAAGTATTGGAGCTTACGGAAGAACCGGTGAAGGATATCGGCCCACACTGTGATGAACCCTACGAATGCGAATTCAAGGGACATTGCTGGAAACATATTCCTGAATTATCTGTCTTTAATCTAACCCGCCTGTGGTCAACTAAGAAGTTTGATCTCTATTATAAAGGTATTATTGAATTCAGGCAATTGCCGGGTGATTTTGTTTTATCCAATGCTCAGGAACTCCAGGTAAGAGCACAAAAGGACAACTATACCCATATTGACATCTCCCAAATCAAACAATGGCTGCAACAGTTGGAATACCCAATCTATTTTATGGATTTTGAAACTTTCATGCCAGCAGTTCCCTTATATGACAACAGCCACCCCTACCAACAGATTCCTTTCCAATTCTCGATACATATCAAAGAAAGCCCAGAATCCGAACTTCAGCACTATTTTTATTTGGGTGAACCTGAGCACGACCCCCGATCGGAATTTATAATGCAATTAATTCAGATAATTGGTGGTAAGGGAACTGTGTTAGCTTATAACAAAGGATTTGAAGCCAGTAGGCTCAAAGAACTACAAACCGATTTTCCTGAGTTTGCAGTTAAAATAGATCTTATATTGGATCGCCTAGTGGACTTAATGGAGCCTTTTCAGAATAAATGGTACTATACTCCGGAAATGAATGGCTCTTACTCTATTAAATACGTCTTGCCTGCATTAATACCTGAGCTTAGTTACAAAAACATGGAAATTGGTAACGGCGGAGTGGCAATGGCGGCTTTTGAAGGATTAATAAATATGCCAGACACAGCTGCAAAGATTAAAATAAGAAATGCCTTGCTAGAATATTGCAAACTTGATACTTTGGCGATGGTTCGAATATTAGGAAAACTACAAAAATGCATTTGACAGAACCCAATTCATTTTTCACCAATAAAGATAGAAACTGAATTATATTTATTCGTTAACCATAAAATAGATACTGAGATGAATAATAGGATAGCTCCCAAGAAAATACTTTTTATTAAATTAGGCGGCGGTGGAGAATTCGAAGAAGATTGCATTACAAAGTCCCAAACTCTGCGTTTAGGGTACGGCCAAATAGATCATCAGGAATGCCTCCATGGAAATTGGCAATTTGTAAACGATTATTATCTTAATGTTGAACATAAGACTCCCTCTACCGCCACCAATCATTGCAATCAAATCAAACAATTTTACGAAGCTGGAGCAGATACTTTATGGATAACCTTTTACGCCCAGAAAATGTGGTGGTGCTTTTCAGAACCAACGATAACTCTTCTGGCAGATAATACAAAAACGAGACCCGTTATAGGTAATTGGTCAGATGCAGATATAAATGGGAAAATACTAGAAATGAATACTATAAGCGGAAAACTTTCAAAGGTTCAAGGTTATAGAGGTACCATCTGTTCAGTGCTTGAACAAAAATATGCAATTACAAAAATAAATGGCGAACAACTTACTGTAGTTATTGATGTGGAAGTCGCAATGCATAATCTAAATCTCAAACTATCAGAAGTAATAAAACATCTTACTTGGCAAGATTTTGAAGTACTAATAGATTTAATATTTAGACAAGGCGGCTGGCAAAGACTTAGCGAACGCGGTAAAGTGCAAAAAACCCTTGACCTAGACTTATTTGCACCTGTAACAAATGAACGAGCCATGGTTCAAATTAAGTCCCAGTCCAATTTAGCAGAATACAAAAAATATCTTAGCGAATTTGCGCAACATGAAGGATATCAAAAATACTTTTATATTGTTCACAGTCCTACAGAAGATTTATTAAATTATAAAGAAGAAGGCATCATCAATCTTTACTATGTTGAAAAGATTACCGAACTGTCGATTGCTGCCGGACTGGTGGATTGGATATTAAAAAAAGTGTCTTAAATTATAATAGTCTGTATTTGAACAGGACTATAAAAAACATTTATGATTTCCGAATTTGCTATTGGTAGATTTGAGATTTAGTTATTCCCATGCATATTATTTATTTGTTCAGCAATATAATATTCAATTATATATTTATTATTTGCAATGATTGCAATGATAATAATATTAGTTGTATAGCGGTCAAATTTCATTGTTAGGACAAGATGTTCCGCATTCGTATATACCTTCACGTAGGGAAGCAATAAAATATACAATCCATGCACAGGACATTACATGATCTCGATAGGGTTCAGCAAGAATTTATTAATTCGGTCTATGTGGAACTGAAAACATTTCAGGAAGCCGCCAATTTATTGAATGTTGACAGAAAAACAATAAGTCAACTAAATCTCAGTTTGGAATCTAGATGGAGACCCATCACAACCATTAGAGATAAATGGAAAAACAAAGGCATTGAAGGGAATTTTTGGGACTTCTATTATTGGTATTCAAATACAGAAAAGAGTTGTCACTATTGTGGCATTACGCAAGAAGAGCTGGACCATTTACATACAATAGGAATAGTGAACAAGAGATCTACGAGGGGCCGAAATTTGGAAATCGATCGGAAAAAGTCAGAAGAAAAATATAGTAATTTGGAAAACCTAACACTTTCATGTTACTGGTGCAACAATGCGAAGACTGATACATTCAAAGAGGATGAATTTATGATTATAGGAAAAGCAATCGGTCTGGTTTGGAAAAAAAGACTTGGAAAATGATTTGCGATCAGGAATCTAATATTGTTTACCTGTCCGATCTTCTGGAAATGAAATGTCCTGAGTTCTATGATCAGTTGATCCAGAGATTTGATAAATTCAGGATTAAATATGAAATCCTGAGTGGGACAAAAGATCTGTGGGTAAGAGATTTTATGCCGATTCAGGTAACCAATCACTTTTTTGTACAATACAAGTACGACCCAGACTACTTGAAGATTAAGAAATATCAAAATACAAAATCTGATCCTGAAGTGCTGTTAAAAACATTGGGAATCTTACCTAATAGAGTAGGTATTGTTTTGGATGGCGGCAACATAGTAAAATCAAAGACCAAGGTGATCATTACCTCCAAGGTATTTAAGGAAAACCCTGATTTCCCTGAACGCAATTTGATTGTTGAAATTAAGAACCAGCTTAGGGTAAAACAGGTAATTGTCATACCCCACGAGCCCAGGGATTTGGTCGGACATGCTGACGGTATGGTTCGCTTTGTGAATGAAAATACAGTTTTGGTTAACCGGTATCCTAAAAACAAGGTATACTTGGAATTTGGCTATGCTTTACGATGTAGTCTCATGAATGCTGGTCTCCGGATTATTGATTTGCCTTATACATCCTGGCAAAATAATGATTCAAACGACGCCACGGGATGCTATATTAACTTTCTGGAAGTGGGGAATTATATCATTTACCCTGTTTATGCTCAGCTCGGCGATCAAATCGCCGAAATAGCTTTGAGAAGTGCGTTTCCGAATCGGGAATTGATAGATATCGACTGCCAGGAACTGGCTAAACTTGGAGGCGTACTAAACTGTGCCACTTGGAATATACAGAGACGTTTAACTGGAATTATCGATGGCTTCAATAGTCCGCCAAATTAGATACACTTTATTCTCTATCCAGACAAAAACTTTAAACCTTTGTCAGTAGATACCTTGTAACAGTATTCAAATCAGGAAAAGTGTTACTACCAAAAAGAATAAGTTCTCCATTAAATCGATCAGCACTATTTTTTGTTCGGTTGTCTACTAAAAAATCTCTGCCGTTGAGATTCTTATGATGGGAAAGTATCAACCGTTTATAAGCATGTTCGCCCAAATATTTTTTTACCCAATTCAATTTACCGACCCAGGCAGTATGATTATTCCAAGGTGTAATCGAAAGGATATAGAAGTCAAAATATTCAGTCAATAATTTATAAGGATCAACGGCATCTTTAACTGGCACCATTCTTGAAAAAATATGCGGCACCTCATCTAATCTGCCCTCATAAAACTATAGGTCTTGCTTAGCTGTTTTTTTAATACCCGTTACAAAATCAACTAGCACATTATCTATGTCTACCACCTATGCCCTTATTCACCTTTTGTAACTGGATCAAAATCGTTAAAGAGGTTTTTCAGCCTAGAAAAGCGATGGGCATAATAATCTTTACCATCTGAAAACTGGAGCCATCCAAAAGGCTCGTGAACGTTTTTTAAATCGAGTTGATGCTCCTGGAAATATTCACCATATACTTTAAGGTCTTCCTTTCCTCCCCATATAACCGGGACTAGAGTAAATTCAATTGGTGACGCAAGTTTTTTTTGTTTATCCAAAATTTTGTCGGTTAAACGGTCAGTTAGGAATTTTTTGATAGCTTCTGGATTGGCGTCTATCTTGTCGCTGTCCACATGGATGTTGACGACTTCGACAAGCGTTATGTGTGATGATTAAAGTTCTTGAATAGTAAAGTCAATCGTTCTATTATTAGGTAATGATTCTTCTATGTGTAAAAGGCGATATTTGTTTGTTGATAGGATGTTTTTCAGGATACCTATTTCCCCCACGAAATTGTAAAACCGCCAATCTAACGTCATAAGCATACTCTTGATATTGGTAAAGACCATTTGTCGTTCACCGATGGATAGGATTCTAGATAGGTCGTGAATGAGACGATTCAGAAATAGTAGAAGGCCTTTTGCCGTATTGTTTCCGGTTTTAGCTGCAATAATTATATCAAACACACTCGCTTCAATAGTGATTGTTTCGCCGTTCGCTTTTGCCTTCCGCTCTTGGATTTTCGCACTAAAAAGTTTGTTGATCCTTTTCCAGGGGAAATCGGGATGATCGGTGAAGTAAATGAGTGCGGGCAGAAATAAGGCAACATTTTCCCTTGCGAAATTGATCTCTCCTTTTGGGTCTTGTCGGGAGTCATGTTGCATGGATTAGATCTTTGTTAATTTGTGTGCCTGCCGGTATTGAATAGGTTAATAAATAATGGATCCGTCTAACGCCGGATACTTTTCTCTGGACATCTCCCGTATGTCCGATTCTATTTTCTTATCAATTTTAAGCTCGATACTACTGCCTTGCTGAAAATGAACTTCGATTTCAGGCCCAAAATTAAAGAGAGCAGGATTGAAGATCGTGTTTGCCTTAGTAACTATGGAGTAGCCTATTGCGATTTTATCAGTTGAAAACGAACAATCTGAAGGTAGGTCGTATTGCTCAATATTGTCCACATCCAAACCCTCTATCTCGAAAATTGCCGTTCGGTAGTTGCCACTATACGCAATGTAGATAATATGACAATCCGTTTCATGAGTTTCGTATTTATGTATCTCTACCGTGATGATATATAGAATGTCATTCATGTACTTATAGTACATGACCAATATGGAAAGCGGCAATCCAATGTCTCCTAAACTGTCAAATTGGTTGTGACAGATAATGTATGCTATGTTCGCAATTTTCTCAAATTTCATTCCGTTGAAATAGGCGGTCTCAAAGCCTCCACCCCAATTATTCTTTAAGGTGTAAAGGGACACTCTTTCCAATGCTAATATCTTGGCTATAAGCGTTGCATTAGTTTGTACGGCTTTCATGAAATCCCCATCCTCGAATTTTGAGTAAAAAATGGCTTCTTGATTGACAATGTTCAAATATCCTTTGGCACCACTTCCGCAAGCTGAAACTTTATCAAAAATTGGATGATACATCTCGTTCCAATCCTCTTCAGATACAATAAACTCAGTGAGATCCACGACATTGGTTTTGCTCGGACAATTGAACTGGCCAACATTGATCGAGCCTTGCGGCAAATTCTCAACGTTCATAATAAAGAAGGCTGAATCTAGAAACTTGGTTTGCAGGTTATAACCATTCAGAAATTCGTGCATTTCGTCCATGGAAATTGCATCGTGGTTCCGGAAAATGTGTTTGATTACCGTTAAGAACACTTTTATTTCATCACTAAAGCCGGCAAAGACAATGCAGGTTTTTTCTTTGATACAGTACATTTTTTGGTAAAGGCGGACGGGTTTTTCTTCTTGTTCAACAGAAAGGTGAGGGCGGAGATCAAAGCTATTCGTTGGCATAATAATGGCCCCGTCAATTTTTGAGGAAGACCATACAAGGTCGCTCATTAGGAATGGCTTTTTAAAATTCAGCGTCGAAGCGATTAATGTCATACTTTATTTATGATTGCAATAGCGGAGCTATTTCTGTAAAAAATATTTGCGGCGTGGAGTATTTCATTTTGGCAGTTTTGTCATGGAGGTAACGGTGAAAGGACAATGCTCGGTCGATTGAATTGGTCCCTTTCTGCAGGTATTTTTGAAATTCGTTCAATTCTCTGTGGAGTGTTAATCGCATTGTTTTAAATAAATCTTGAAATTTAATTAGTAAATCAACATCAATTAATGTTAGCGTCATGATTTCGAGAATGTCAGTGATTTTGGCGGCATGAATCTGGGCAGCAAACTCATCGGTTAGAACTTTATTAATTGTTGGAAGATTAAAGCTGAAATCTGTGGTTACTATAATTGGGTAGAAGGTAAATTTGGCGGATTGCCTATTCATAATTCTTAAATATCTATCCTTGGTGACGTCTTCAAAAAAGTTGACCAATTGGGTTACTCCTTTCGGTCGACCAGAGGTGTTTTCTACAAATTTTTTATAAATTTCATCTTTTACCGACTTGGGATCGTAAGAATACTTCGCCTTGGCGCTAAAGAGCGTATTCTTGAATTCAAATATATATGCCTTGTGCTTATCAATGACAATATAATCCGGTGCACCGTCCCCAAACATTTCTTTGAGTTTATCGCCGTTATAATGTTGATATCCTTTTCTTTTAAAAGTCGATTCCATAATTTTGTAAAATAGATTCTGCTCCACAAAATCATTCCCAAATATTCCTATAAATTCGGTGAGTTTTGTTAGGACGTTTCCTCTGTATTTAGCTTTTGCTTTGATAAGGACCGAAGCAAAGTCGAATAAAATCCCCTGATAGATCTTATCAACAAAGAAGTTTGTGTTTAATATTAAAAATTCATTTCCAGAATATTTATACAAGGGTGTTTGTCGTAATTCTAAAAAATCTTGTTTGGCCTTAAATGTTGAAATTTCGACAAAGAAATTTTCAAGAGCATGAAATATGTGCATGTCATTGGGCTTAAATTGAACAATGGTCTTTACTGATTCTGTTTCTAATGCTTCTACATACACGCTGACAACATTTATTAGATATTCCTGCCATGTTGAAATAGATAAGGTTTGAAGAAAGATATCCAGAAATTCTTTAAATTCTGTATTGCTTTTACAAAATTTAAAGAAGTAGATGGCTTTGATAAATTGGAGGCGAAAATCTTTGAATTCAACTAGTTCCGAAAATGGTAGCATTAAAGCTAAGGTCCAGTCAAAAACAGGAATTCCGTTATTGTTTTGTGTATTCATAAAAGCTTCTTGCTCTTTCGTCCATTTCGCAGAAAAATAGATGTACAATTTGAAAAGGTTTTCTTCTTGCTCAGATGTTAAGCCAGAGGAAAGTGGAAGGGTATTGCTGTTTTCCAGTAGAAACTCGATGCAATAGAGGCTTGATACATTATTAAAAAAATTGAAGTTGGAAAACCCTTTATTTGTGAAGTCTTTTATTTTAGCGTTTATTTTGGATTTGATCGCTGGGGGAAATCTTGCGCTCCAGGCATCTATAATTTCAAGTTGTTTTAAAGGCTTTGTTTCAGCGGTATGCAACTGTGCTGTGTAATGGCAAACAAGAGCGAGGGACATTCTCATCGGGATATCGTCTATCAGGGTTTTGGGGTTTATGGTTGTATAATCACCATATATATCATTGTAAGCAAGACTGACGGAATAAAAAACGGGCATTTTTTGTGGAATTTAGGATATTATTCAGGTTGAAGAAGGGGTCTTATAACCTATTTTCAAGAAGTTTCAGTTCATAAAAAGAACACGTCGTAGAACGGCGTGTATCTTTTATTGTTATTAGTCTTGGTTATCCTGGCATGTACCTCCGGAGACTTTACAATATTCGGCAGAATAATCAGCTCCGAAGTTTATATTCCTTTTACCGGTATGGGACCGCGGTTCGAGTCCATTTCGTAAGAATAGGACCGAGGTTCGAGTCCCTCCTAAAAAAGCGGCGCAAAAGATTAGTCTTAACGTTGATTTTCTTACCTTTACAAGAGATTTGCAATTCTGAAAAAGGTGAGCGAATAGGTGAGTAAGTAAAAAAGGTACCTTTGTAAGATATTGAATTATAATGTTTTGTATCAAAGTTAATCGGACCCGTCCGGTCCGCAAAGTTCATCTCCAGAAAACCTGCTTACTTCACAACCCCTGATTGTCAGGGGTTTTTGTTTTATTAAGTTCATTAAAAGTAATATTTATGAAAACGTTCATCAATGTACTGTTTACAGCCGCAATATTTATTAGCTTTTTGCAGGCATGTTCTAAGAGTTATGGAGGAGGCCCCCCAACGACTTCGTCTAACGTCAATGTAACAACGATTGCCGGAAGTGGCACAGCGGGTTTTACAAATGGTGATTCCTTAAATGCAGAATTTGATGCACCTACAGGGATAGTTCTGGATGCACAAGGAAATATTTACGTGACTGATCGTAATAATAATTGCGTTCGCCTTATTAATACTCTAGGGGTAGTTTCTACACTTGCAGGAAATGGTGAACCTGGGTATCTTAATGGAACAGGTGCAGCAGCAGAATTCCACTCCCCGGATGTTGGTATATGCGTAGATAGTAATCTAAATGTTTTTTTATCAGATCAGGTAAATTGCGCTATACGTGAGATCAACTCCATGGATGTAGTTACAACGCTGGCAGGTAATGGCATCCCTGGTTTAGTTAACGGGATAGGGCCAAATGCAGAGTTTAATTATCCTAGAGGTATTACTATAGATGGAGAAGGAAATTTATATGTTGGTGATGAATATAATAATTGCATACGAAAAGTTACTTCAACAGGTTCTGTGACAGTTTTGGCAGGTAACGGGACGGCAGGATACGTTGATGGTGCTGCATCAACAGCGGAATTTAATAATATTGCCGGGGTAGCACTTGATGGGCAAGGCAATTTATATGTAGCAGATGATGGCAATAATCGAATTCGTATAGTTACAACGTCAGGAAACGTTTATACTGTAGCAGGTAATGGCATTTCTGGTTTTGCTGATGGGACCGCTTTAAATGCTGAATTTGGAGATGCTAGAGGGTTAGCTGTTGACACGCAAGGTAATATTTATGTCGGGGATTATTCAAATAACGCAATCCGAAAAATTACAACTAGTGGAATGGTTAGTACAATTGCGGGGAATGGTACTGCGGGACATATAGATGGCAAAGGCACAAGTGCAGAATTCAATTACCCCATTGGAGTTACAATTGATTCTAATGGCAATTTATACGTTGCAGATTCGGGTAATAATCGCATTCGAAAAATTACTTTAGACTAGAGGAAGATTATTCAGAAAAAATTTAAAGGCATATATACCTATACGAGATTCAATATGACCAAATTTTGGGATCAGCATGGACTCGAACTTTAGCGATAGCATCTGCGAATCGCAATGCTAAATGGATATTTATGGGTAACAATATGGGTATTAGTCATTCCCATATTATTCAATTTTTTTCATGTAATAGAATTAAATCTGAAAGGCACACATTATAAATATCTCGCCGGATCGTCCAAAATTACTATGATTCACCCCAAACTAAAGACGGGAATTTAAGAATGATTGAGGAGCGCGGGGCTGAGCGGTTCTCTGTTAAGAGATTTTTGAATTTTTCGTTTAAGGCAACCTGCCCCGTCCAGAAGAAAAGCGATTAAATCAATCGGATCCTGAGATTTCTGAAGCCATCCAACTGTGGATCGTCGGGAGACAGGTCCGTGATCAAGCCGCATATCTCTTTTATGGTACAGACTTTATAATACTCTGTGCAGTTGAGGTTGCTGTGATTGCCTAATGCGTAGGTCTTAACAGCGTTTTTTAGCATGCTTTGTTTTACTTCACCATCGGCCTGGAAGACGGAGGAAATACCAAGATCCGGGTGAAGCGCACATGTGCCCATGAGATAAAGGTCTGCATTGTATTTGCCGGCTTCGCTGCTGGTCTGACCACCGGTATTTACTGCCGTTTCCCGATCGTACAGGCCTCCAAGGACGATAAGCTTAATATTCTTGTAATTCGAGAGGATCGGCACGAGCGCCATATTGTTGGTTACTAGTCGGAATCTGGCGTTGGCGGGCAGATGGGATGCCACGGCGCATATAGTGGATCCGCCATCCATGAAGATCGTTTTGCCATCTTTGATAAGCTGCTGTGCCTTTAAGCCAACGACATTCTTTTCTTCCGAAAGGTGGTGGGTCCGGTCCTGAAAACTGAGAGGATTTTTTGAAAGGGAAATAGCGCCGCCCCGGACCTTAACGAGCAGGCCGTTGTTGTGAAGCGAGTCGAGGTCTCTTCTGACTGTATCTTCGGAAACGTTCAAAGCGCTCGAAAGCGATTCAAGGTTGACTTTACCCTTCCTTTTTAGGGCGGTCAAAATATGTGTAAACCGTTCTTCTTTTAACATATTGAGTCGTGATTTCTACATAACCTCTTTCGGGGTCCAGGACGACGCTTTCATAATAGCCTTCGCTCGTAAACCTCCACAGGCTAAAGATCGCAAAATTATCTTTTCTCAACCGCTCCGTCATTGCATCGACCTTGTCTCCAATCGGGTTCTTCATTCTCCAAAATTGATAAAATGGGAGACAAAGCGTTTTGCGACATTCGAATATTTCGGCCCGGAAACTACATCGAAGTAGTTTAGCTAGAGATCCTTAATTGCTTCCAAATCCTGAGCCCACTGCACAAGGTGTTCGATTTGCATTTTCATGATTGTTTTGAGTGGATAATGGTTTTTCCTTTTGCCGGGTCATTCGGCCACTAACTTCCCCTGCATTGTTCCCCAATGACCCGGGAAACTGCAGATGAAAGGATAAATGCCTGGTTGGCTGATCGTGAATTCTACCTGGTCCGATTGGCCGCCGGCGACCAATTTTGTATGGGCGATAATTAATGAGATCACCGAGGAAGGGAGATACTGCTCGTTTTGCGCGTTACGCACAGCGTCGGCAAAGTCGGCGAGGTCGATGCCAGGTTTCAAGATGACGACATTATGCGACATGGAAGTGTTTGCCGAGACGGAGGTGTTTACAAAGATCAGGGTTATCTTCTTTCCTGTGTGGACTTTGAACAGTTCTTTATCGAACCGCATATTCTCGTTGGCCTGCAAATGGATAGTATCGGTAAATTTCTGCTTTTCTGCACCAGGAACAGATCTCTCCATACTGTCTGAAGCCGCCTGTCTTTTCGCTGAATCCGGTTGACCGACCTGGTATCCTGCACCCTGCCCAAGCTCTTTGAGCTTTATATTCCTGAATGCTACTCCGTTTGTCCAGTCCTGGAGGGCGAGGTGTCCGTTAACGGCAAGCCCGAACTCGCGATATTTGTTCAGCGAGCTGGCAGCCACCAAAGTTTTCCACAATTCGCTTTTCAGATCGACCTGGACGGTAAGCACGTCGTTGAGCCAAAAAGTTACCGCTCCATTTTCTTGAAGGATGCGCGAATGGTTCCATTCGCCCGACTTTGGAATGCTATTGCTTGTATTTGGAACCACGCCGAAGAGGGAAGCCGCCTTGTGTGATAGGTTACTGATATACTCCGACGGTACATTCCTGTCGTCTAATAGCTGATACTCCTCACCGGTGTAGAATGTTGTTCCCAGGTCCGGCCGCTCCAGGACGTTGATGAATAATCCGCTGTTACCAGCTTTTGATATTTTCCAGTCGAATTGCAGATCGAAATCCTGAAATGACTTGTCCGTGACCAGGTCGCCATGTTTCACATCTTTTGCATGGGGATTGCATACGAGTCTGCCACTGTAAACGGACCAGGCTGAGGGGATACTCCCCTTGTTGAATAGGTGCCAACCATTCAAGGTCTTTCCATCGAACAACAAGACCCAGCCATCCTTTTTTTCCTGGTCGCTGAGTACATTTTGTTCTTTGTCACCAGAACAACCAGATAAAAACAAGATACAAACGGCTAAAGCCAGTGTGTCAGCGACCATCGAATGTTTTTTCATTGTTGGGCAGTTCTGAACTTTATAAAAATTAACCCGGCACATTGCAATAATATGCAAAATGGCATAATACTGCAAATATCTTATTTTCTGGGCGACAAAAAGTATGGAGGGTCAGCGAGCGCGATCAGCGACGCATGTTCTTATTGCAATAGTTGCAACTACCAATAAAATTGTCACTATTTACTACAAGATGGTGAAGCTTTTTCCCCGTATTTACGCAATACTAATATCATAGTAATAAGTGTGAAGAGCGTTATTCTTTTAGTTAATTTAGTCTACAATACTACTATAACAATGGCGCATAATTATGTTTTGTGCATAATCAGGTTAATCAAACATCATTAGAGAAAGATGAAATCACACAAATGGCAAGCTGCCTTTTTTTTGGGCTTTTCACTGTTGTTATCATGTGTGCACCTTGGTTTGCATGCTCAGACTACTCATATCGTATATCTCTCCGGTACAGATAAAGATCATACGGTAAACTGGGATTTTTTTATCAATACCGGACAAAAAAGCGGTTCATGGAATAGGATAGCTGTCCCTTCCAACTGGGAACTGCAAGGCTTTGGTACCTACAATTACTTCCAGGATACCAAAAACCCCGAAGAGCAAGGCTTGTACAAATATCATTTTAGTATTGACGCGGCATGGAGCAAAAAAAAGACATTCATAGTTTTTGAAGGCGCAATGACGGATACGAAAGTAAAGATCAACGGCCTATTGGCCGGACCAATACACCAGGGCGGTTATTACCGTTTTAAATATGACATTACGAACCTTTTGAAGACAGGGGATAACCTGTTTGAAGTCACTGTAAGTAAAAAGTCGGCCAATGCGTCTATCAACCTTGCCGAGCGAAGGGCTGATTTCTGGCAATTCGGCGGTATTTATCGTCCTGTCTATCTGGAGATTGTGCCGGCTAATTACATAGATCACATGGCAATCGATGCTAAAGCAGATGGAAGTATCAAGGTAGATGTATATGCGCCGAACATTGAGAGCGATAATTTGATAACGGCGCAATTGCAAACATTGGAAGGGATGAAAATAGGTAAGGAAATTATGGTAAAGGCGATTAAGGGAGCATTCCCAATTTCTTTGAAAGGCAGTTACAAAACTATTGTACCATGGAATCCTGAATTTCCGAAATTGTACAACCTGGTGGTTTCCATAAAAAATGAAGACGGGGGTGTTATTCATACGATCACCCAGCGTTTTGGGTTTCGTACCATGGAATTAAGGTTGCATGATGGTATATATGTGAACGGGAAAAGGGTGATTCTGAAAGGCGTTTGCCGCCATAGTGAATGGCCTGAATCCGGGCGAACCCTGAGTAAAGCGATCAGCATAATGGATGTCAACCTAATGAAGGACATGAACATGAATGCAGTGAGAATGTCCCATTATCCGCCCGACCAGCATTTTTTGGATGTTTGTGATTCACTCGGCTTGTTTGTACTGGATGAATTGACTGGCTGGCAAAATAAATACGATACGGTAATCGGTAAAAAACTGGTTAAAGAAATGGTGGAGCGCGATGTCAATCACCCTGCTATTATTTTTTGGGACAACGGAAACGAGGGAGGCTGGAACACGGCGCTGGACGATCAGTTTAAATTGTATGATCCTCAAAACCGCGTGGTCCTTCATCCCTGGGAGAAATTCAACGGAACAGATACACGACATTACCCTGATTACAATTATGTAGTAAATTCAGCATTATATGGCAACGAGGTATTTTTCCCTACAGAATTTATGCACGGCAATTACGATGGCGGAGCCGGGGCCGGCCTGGAGGATTTTTGGAACGCTATAATAAACCACCCATACGGAGCAGGGGGATTTATATGGGTTTTTGCCGATGGCGGTATAAGGCGTGTAGACCAGGACAGTACAATGGATACTGCCGATGACAGCGCCCCGGATGGTATTCTTGGACCGCACCGGGAAAAAGAAGCCAGTTTTTATACCATTAAGGAATTGTGGTCACCGGTGGTGATCAACAAAAAATTGATAGCTCCTAAGTTTAACGGCAAACTAGCCGTTGAAAACCGGTATAGCTATACGAATCTCAACCAATGCCAATTCAAATGGAGATTGGTCAGTTTTCCGGCAGCCGGCGATACTGGTATAAAGGCCATTACAGGAGCACAAAATGATCTGCCAAAATTCAATCTGGCTCCGGGTGAAAAGGGCTTTCTGCAATTAAACCTTCCTCAAAATTGGATAAGTTATGATGCATTGTACTTGACGGCCATCGACCCGCATGGGAGAGAATTATTTACCTGGACCTTGCCCATTGAATTGCCGGACCAGGTTAAGAAGCCGGTTATCTACTCTGCCGCCTCCAATATTACTGTGGATGATTCAGCAACCAGCTTGATCGTCCATTCGTCAGGGATTACCTATTTTTTTAATAAAGCTAATGGACAGCTTCAAAAGGTGATGAATGGCAAAAATGAAATTTCATTAACGGGCCCTGTCGAGGCAGGGTTTAATCACCAACTTGTTGATCTAAAGAGTCATAGTGAGGGCGCAAACTTTGTAGTAGAACCGGCGTATGAGGGGGATACTTATTTTAGAGTCAAATGGACTTTCGCCCCTGGCAAGCTGGTAGAGCTACAGTATCAATATACGCTGGAAAAGCACTGGTCACAGCAAACCGGCGTCGATTTTGCGGGCATAACCTTTAATTACCCGGAGGACAAGATAACCGGCATGAAATGGCTGGGCCGGGGACCATACCGGGTATGGAAAAACAGGCTCAAGGGCCAACAGCTTGCAGTATGGCACAAGAACTATAATAATACCGTCACTGGGGCAAGCTGGGACTATCCCGAATTTAAAGGTTACCATGCTGATCTGTATTGGGTCGTCATTGAAAATAAAGAATCGCCATTTACGGTGTATACCGATGATCAGTCTATATTCCTCCAAATGTTGAAACCGGATCATTCCAGCTATGAACACGAAAGCCTTAAAGCTGCTTTTCCTGAAGGGGACATAGGATTTTTAAATAGCATTGCTCCGATGGGTACGCGGTTTCAATATCCGGCATTGCTTGGTCCCGAAAGTCAAAAAAGCATCCAGCTTAACTATAGTATTGTTAAAGGAACACTATGGTTTGACTTTAGATGAATATATCAATCATTATAAATTATACCTGGCAAATGAAATCACTCAACAGCAAGACGGTTTCAGCCATTACGGTATGTATTTTCATGCTGACCTGTTTTCCGATCAAGGATCTTATGGCGCAGGCGATCGATCTTTCAAAGATGAGACAGGATGAGTGTAAGGCGGCCTAATCAAAATTTTTGCCGGAAAAGTAAAAAGGCTTAAGAAAACAACGTGGAAAAAAATCTTTGATAATCCAAAACCGTTAGTGAAATTAAAGACTTAATCAGTGAAGCTCAAACCCGATAGGTCACCCCTTCAATGGCCAATTCCGTATTTTCAAAAACCTCACGGGCTTCTTTTTCAAAATCATCAAGCCGCTCATATTTGGAGCTGAAATGTCCAATGATGAGCTTTTGGACATTGGCGAGTTTTGCGATCTGGGCCGCCTCTATGGTCGTGCAATGAAAGCGGGAAGCTGCTCTTTGGTGGAGATCCTTCAGATAGGTTGCTTCATGATAAAGCAGGGAAACGTTTTTCACTTTTTCAGCGATCGATTCCTCGTAAATCGTATCCGCCGAATAGGCATAAGACTTGGGAATAGTTCCTGAATTTGTGACCAATTCATTTTTGATCAGTTCGTTTTCGCTGTTTAGGTAATCCTCTCCCCATTTGAGTCTTTCAAAAAAAGATGCAGGCACTCCATGTTCCCTTGCTTTATCGGGATTGACCTTTCGTGGAGCTTTGATCTCATCGAATTTAAATCCCCAGCATTCGATACGGTGCCTCACCCGAAAGCAACTGATATCGAATTTATTGTCCTTAACCAACAGCCCTTCTTCACCCAAAGGATGAAAATGCAGTGGAAATGGCAGTTTTGTATCTGCTACATGGAGCTGCATGTCGATCATCTCCTTTAATGGAGCGGGTGCGAAAAGATGAATATCGAGTTGGCGGCCGAGCAGGCCCATACTTGTTAATAGCCCGATCAGCCCGAAATAATGATCGCCATGGAGGTGGGATATGAATATATGTGTGATCTTACTCCTTCTTATCTTGTATTTGGCCATCTGGGACTGGGTTCCCTCTCCGCAATCAACCAGGAAATGATTCTCATTCATGGTGATGATCTGCGCCGTAGGATGACGGTCAAAAGCGGGAAGCGCGGAGTTGTTGCCGAGAATGGTTACTGCGAGCATTAATTGTTTTTAAGTGCGATCAGGTATAAACGAAGGGCAAGATCATTCTGTTTCACGAGTCAAATCCTTTGTAAGATAGTCATTCAATGTAAAAGTTGAAATATCCGGAGATTCTAAAGAAAGGCCTTTATGGTTTGTTCGATCCGGGGCAAATAGGATTTGCCAAAGAGGTTCAAATGGATGAGCAAGGGGTAAAGATTACAGATAGCCCAGATATCCCGGGAATCAGGTGGAATCGGATAATGATAGTTGTACGCGGCGTAAAATCTCTTGCCGAATCCGCCGAATAGGGTGGTCATGGCCAGGTCCATATGCCGGCTTCCGTAATATACTGCTGGGTCGATCAGGACAGGCTGGGCATTTTGATCGGCCAGGAAATTCCCGCTCCAGAGATCCCCATGCAAGAGTGAGGGTGGCTGTTGCCCGAACAGGGCAGGTAGCTTAGGATAGAGATTTTCAAACTCCTTTAAATGACGGTCTTCGAGCATGCCTTTTTCCATTCCGAACCGGACCTGGGGCCATAGACGCTCGGAAATGAAGAACAAGGTCCAATCCGCTTTTTGATGATTGGATTGAGGCAGGGCTCCCATATAATTCTTCTCGATGTGTCCATGAGATTCAACGGTCGAATTGTGCATTTGTGCCAATTGTTCCCCAAAATTTCCCCAAAAAGTCTCAGATTTCAATCCCTGGTCGATCCATTCAAGCAAAAGATACTGGATGTCCGAATCGTCGAATTGACCCTGACCGAGTACGGCAGGAGTTCTGATTATATTGGCGCTTGAAAGGGTTTCCAGGCCATTTTTTTCTTTTAAAAAGAGTTGGGGAAATTGTCTAACCGAATTGATTTTACAGAAATGCTGCTGGCCTGAATTGAGTGTGATCCGATAACAAGAATTGATAGAACCTCCGCCAACACTGGAATAATTAAACGAACCGGCAGTCAACCCAAAGAGCCGGGAAAAAAAATCATCGGGATTAAGAGAGTTAACAATCCGGGCCATAAAATGTTCGATTCCTTCTTAATCTCCTAAGAGTTCTCTTTCTACTTCTTCCAATAGAACAATATCGCCAGCCTCTGTTTCGGTAGCTGTTACATTCATCATTTCAAGTAAACCCTCCTTATCGAGAAAATCCTCAACTTCCTTGTTGAGGCAGCAAATGACGAATGAAGCATTCTTTTCATAGTATTCCTGCTGCAGTTTGACAAGGGATTCGGCAGCAGCGTTATCAACGGTTTGGATGTCTTGTAGATTAAGCACTACGTTTTTACAGCCATTTTGGTGCTTATTTAGAAGGTAATTACTCAATTCGGCTGTCATATTAGCAGCAAGAGCGGGCTCCTGGATGGTAATGGCATGGAATTTCTCTCTGGTATCAATTTTGAACCTCATGTTTATCAATTGGTATTCACAATGGTTAATAAACAGACAGAAATAGAAATCAAAAATATTCGTTATTATTGTATAAAGCACAATTAACTAAAAATGGATAATAATTTTTCGGCCCAAGTGAAGGAAATCATATCGTTCAGCAGGGAGGAAGCTTTGAGACTGGGAAATGATTTTATCGGCACGGAACATTTGTTGCTTGGCTTGATCAGAGAAGGTGACAATACAGCGGTCCGTATTTTAAAGAGCTTTAATGTTGACTTGTACGAATTGCGTAAAGAAGTAGAGTTGGCAGTTAAGGACAAAACCGGTAAGAATATTGCAAACATTAATAGCCTACCCTTAACGAAACAGGCAGAGAAAGTGATCCGTGTGACTGTTTTGGAGGCAAAGGCACTCAAAAGCGCCACTGTGGAAACAGAGCATCTCATGCTTTCCATTCTGAAAAACAAGGAAAATGTTGCAACCCAGATCCTCAACCAGTTTGAAGTGGATTATGATCTGTTCAGAAATGAATTGGGCGTTGTGAAGAGCAACGATATCCGCAGTGATTATGCAGATGAAAATGAGGATGATTTCGATGAAGAAAAGAAATTCTCGCAGCAAAAGGCAAAGGCTGCCGGCAATACCAAGAGCAAGACTCCGGTACTTGATAATTTTGGAAGGGATATAACCAGACTTGCTGAAACCAATTCCCTTGACCCGATCGTAGGCAGGGAAATTGAGATCGAGAGGGTTTCCCAAATACTTTCCCGACGTAAGAAGAACAACCCCATCCTTATAGGAGAGCCTGGAGTAGGCAAGACGGCCATCGTTGAAGGACTGGCCCTGCGAATCGTACAAAGAAAGGTTTCCCGGGTCCTTTTCGATAAAAGGGTAATTTCCCTTGATCTGGCCGCCCTGGTCGCAGGTACCAAGTATCGCGGTCAGTTCGAAGAAAGGATGAAGGCTATCATGAACGAACTTGAAAAGAACAGGGATGTGATCCTTTTCATCGATGAAATCCATACGATTGTCGGTGCAGGAGGAGCGAGTGGTTCCCTGGACGCTTCCAATATATTCAAACCTGCTTTGGCAAGAGGTGAACTCCAATGCATTGGCGCATCCACCCTGGACGAGTACAGGATGTATATTGAAAAGGACGGGGCTCTTGATCGCCGTTTCCAGAAAGTAATCGTGGAACCGCCGACAGTGGATGAGACCATACAGATACTCAATAATATCAAATCCAAATACGAGGATTACCATAATGTCATTTATTCGGACGAAGCTATCGATGCCTGTGTGAAACTTTCCGACCGTTATATGACGGACAGGCTCCTTCCGGACAAGGCCATTGACGTTTTGGATGAAGTGGGTGCAAGGGTGCACCTTAAAAACATCAATGTTCCGCAGAATATCGTGGACCTGGAAAAGAAGATTGAAGACGTAAAGAACGAGAAAAATAAGGTCGTTAAGAGTCAGAAATTCGAAGAAGCCGCTTCCTTAAGAGATACCGAAAAGAGGCTTCAGGAGGAACTGGAGAGGGCAAAGGCCGAGTGGGAAGAAGAAAGCAAACACAAGCGCTATCCGATCGATGAGGAAAATATTGCCGAAGTAGTCAGCATGATGACGGGGATTCCTGTAAAAAGGATGGTTCAGGCAGAGAGCGAGAAACTGCGCAATATGGCCACGGATATGAGGGGTATGGTGATCGGGCAGGATGAAGCCATACAAAAAGTGGTGAAAGCCATACAGAGAAACAGGGTGGGCCTTAAAGACCCAAAGAAACCGGTGGGTACTTTTATTTTCCTGGGCCCCACAGGTGTAGGAAAGACGGAATTGGCGCGTTCCCTGGCCCGGTATATGTTTGATTCGGAAGATGCCCTGATTCGCATCGACATGAGCGAATACATGGAAAAATTTACAGTCAGCCGTTTGATCGGCGCTCCTCCGGGTTATGTGGGTTACGAGGAAGGCGGCCAATTGACCGAGAAAGTCAGACGCAAGCCCTATTCGGTCATCCTGCTCGATGAAATCGAAAAAGCGCATCCTGATATTTACAATATTCTACTGCAGGTTCTTGACGATGGGCAATTGACGGATGGACTTGGGCGTAAGATCGACTTTAAGAATACGCTGATCATCATGACCTCCAATATCGGGGCGCGCCAACTAAAGGACTTCGGTGACGGGGTTGGTTTTGCAACAGCGACCCGCACGCAAAATGTGGATGAAAACAACAAGGCCGTCATTGAAAAAGCTTTAAAGCGCACTTTCAGCCCGGAATTCCTCAACCGTATTGATGATGTGATCATCTTCAATGCATTGAGTAAGGAGAATATTTTCCAGATCATCGATATATTGATGAAGGGCGTCCTGAAAAGGCTAAACTCGCTGGGATTCACTCTGGAATTGACCGAAGAGGCCAAGCATTTCATTGCTGATAAGGGCTATGACCAGCAATTCGGAGCGAGGCCGCTTCACAGGGCGATACAGAAATACCTGGAAGATCCGCTGGCCGAAGAAATCCTGAGTATGAATATCAAGAATGGAGATGTGCTGGTAGCCGGCCTGGACAAGGAAAATTCGAAGATCAAATTCACTTTGAAGGAAAAGGAAGAAGCTGAAAAGTCGGAAGCCTGAATCATTAACAGATATTGTTTAATGCCCCTTCCCTGGGGCATTTTGATTTCCATCCTCTGATCATTTTTTCGCAAATTTGCAGGATTAAGTCTTATGAAGGCAAATCGCAAAATCATTATAACGATCGACGGCTGGTCTTCCTGCGGAAAGAGTACGCTGGCTAAACAGCTTGCTAAGGAACTGGACTATGTCCATATCGATAGCGGGGCCATGTACAGGGCCATTACACTTTTCTTTCTGCGCAACCATATTGATTGGACCAGGACAAAGCAGGTAGACTCTGCACTGGACCAGATAATACTCTCCTTCGAATACAACAGCAAGAGCAGGCAAAGTGAGATTCATCTCAACGATGAGAATGTGGAATATGTGATCCGCGATCTGGTCGTTGCAGAAAAAGTCAGCGATGTTGCAGCCCTGGGCCCTGTGCGTCATTTTGCAGTGGAGCAACAAAGAAAAATGGGTGCAAAAAAGGGGATCGTCATGGACGGGCGGGACATCGGTACAACGGTCTTTCCCCAAGCCGAGTTGAAGATATTCATGACCGCTGATAAAAAAGTGCGTATCGAACGTCGCTTTCGCGAGCTCTATGAGAAAAACCCGAATATCACTATTGAAGAAGTGCGGGATAATCTTGAAATGCGTGATTTTATCGACTCTCACAGGGAGATATCTCCTCTTCGCCAGGCCGAGGATGCGATTGTCCTGGACAACACCAATTTGACTGAAAAGCAACAGTTCGAATTGACCCTTCAATGGGCCCGCGAAAGTATTGAAGGGGTAAAGCACTGAAATAAAAAAACCGCCCATTCGTAAGAATGGGCGGCCAGAAAGTCCGATCTATTTTCCTATCTCAGAAATAACATTTCCCTGTATTTTGGCAATACCCATTCGCTGTCATCTACCAGCAATTCCAGCTTATCAGCATGGTACCGGATCTCATCGAAATAGGGTTCTTTAACCTGGGAATTATAAGCGATTGCCTTGGTTCTGGTATCAGTAATTGCATTTGAAATCTTGCGCGCTTCAATCAGTTTTTCCACCAGCTCACTGATCTTTCCAATATGATCGGAGATCTTGCCGAGTATCTGTTTCTGGTTGGAATAAGAACTTTCCGGCAGGCCGATTTCCTTAAGACCCACAATATTCTGAATGAGGGTATTTTGGTATTTTATCGCCGGAGGGAGAATATGGCTGGTTGCCATTTCACCCATGATCCTGGCTTCTATCTGAACCTTCTTAATATATTTTTCAAGCTCGATCTCATGGCGGGCTTCCAATTCAGAATGAGAATAGACTCCGTTTTCCTCAAAAAGCTTTTTGGCCTTATCGGTCACCATGGCGTCCAATGCCAAAGGGGTAGTACGAACATTGGGCAGTCCCCTTCTTTCTGCTTCATGATGCCATTCATCGCTGTATCCATCTCCTTCGAAAAGCACTTTCTCGCTGCTGACGATGTATTCCCGGATGACATGCATGATAGCAATTTCTTTTTTTTCACCTTTGTCGATCAGACTATCCACTTCCGATTTGAATTCTTTCAGGGTCTCTGCCAGAATCGTATTCAATACGGTCATAGCATTGGCACAATTAGCGGAAGATCCTACGGCACGGAATTCAAATTTATTTCCCGTAAAGGCAAATGGAGAGGTCCGGTTTCTGTCGGTATTGTCGAGAAGAAGTTCGGGAATGCTCTTATGTAGGTCGAGTTTGAGAATGGCTTCATCCTGTTCGTCGAATTTATCGCCTACTCTTTCTTTTATATCACCCAATACTTTTGTCAGGTACTGGCCGATGAAAACGGAGATTATTGCAGGAGGGGCTTCGTTGGCGCCGAGGCGGAAATCGTTTCCTGCTGAAGCTATGGAGGCTCTCAATACATCAGCATAATCATGGACCGCTTTGATGGTATTTACAAAGAAAGTCAGGAACATGAGATTGGTCTTCGGGGTCTTGCCCGGAGCAAGCAGGTTCACACCCGTATCGGTGGACATGCTCCAGTTATTGTGTTTACCGTTCCCGTTTATTCCTGCAAAAGGTTTTTCGTGCAGGAGCACCCGGAGCTTATGGCGACGGGCCACCCTGTCCATAATATCCATCATGAGCAGGTTATGGTCGACACCCACACTGACCTCTTCAAAAATAGGCGCACACTCGAATTGAGAAGGAGCCACTTCATTGTGACGGGTACGCAGGGGAATACCCAGTTTATAGGACTCTTCCTCAAAATCGCGCATGAAAGCATATATCCTTTCCGGAATGGAACCGAAATAATGATCCTCCAATTGCTGGCCCTTGGCTGGAGAATGGCCGAATACCGTACGTCCGCTCATTACCAGGTCAGGACGGATGTTAAAGAAGCCTTCGTCGATCACAAAATATTCCTGCTCCCATCCAAGTGTTGCGCTGACACGGGTTACATTCTTATCGAAATAATGGCAGACTTCCACGGCAGCTTTATCCAATGCGCCGAGCGCTTTGAGTAAAGGAGCCTTATAGTCCAGTGATTCGCCGGTATAGGAAACAAAGATGGTAGGGATACAAAGCGTTTTTCCAGCTCCGATCTCCATGACGAAGATGGGGGAGGAGGGGTCCCAGGCGGTATAACCCCTTGCTTCAAAAGTGGCACGCAGGCCGCCGCTAGGAAAACTAGAAGCATCCGGCTCTTGTTGGATCAGGGCAGCCCCGTCAAATTCCTCGATCGGGGTGCCATCTCCTTTCAAAGTAAAAAAAGAATCGTGTTTTTCAGCAGCGGTTCCCGTCAGGGGCTGGAACCAATGTGTGAAATGAGTCACGCCTTTAGCTTCTGCCCATTGGCGAAGCCCGGCAGATATTTGGTTGGCGACGGCTCGGTCTATTTTTTTGCCCCCTCTAACGGAACTCAACATGCTTTTATAGGCTTCATCGCTTAAAAAAGCCCTGGCCGTTTTCAGGGTGAATACATTTTCATTGAATATTGCCGTGATCTTGGCGGATCCGGATACCTTACCCTCAGCAGCAGTGTTTAGGTTATCAATTGATTTGAATCTTAGTGAAGACATTCTAATTATTTTTAGGCGAAACTAATCGTTTTCATTCTAAAATAAAAAAACTAATGGGTGACCTGAATTAGCTATTAAAAGGGCCAAGAAATCAAATTATTGGTATGAAATTCAATGTTTTTTGAAAAGAAAATCGGGATTTGAATGTATTATAAAATTAATTTATTTAAACTTCCCTCTCTTTCTTAAAAGGCTTCAGAATTTGGCAAAAATCACCGAGTAAGCCAATGCTCAAAAAAAGCATGAGTTCTGCAATCGATTTATAACGAACGATGGCACCGGGAAATGGAACAACATAACCGATAAATAGCAGTTGGCTCAAACCGAATCCGATAAAGAGAAGGATTATTGGATTTCGGATCCTTTTGTTCCAGTCTTTGGAAGGAAATTGAAAAAGAAGCAGAAGAGTTACAACTAGAAAAAGATTATCCAATGAGGTTGCAAGCTGTAAGAACCCCGCTGCATGCCAGGGCAGGGGCCGGATCCCCACATTCATGGCGGCCTTGGGAAATTCTTTAAGAAAACTAGCCGGACTATTGGTAAGGCTGTCCAGAGGGAACCTGGTATTGCCCTGAAGGGAAAAAAATTCTTTTTGCCTGTTGATGACGGGGACGGATAGGTTGGATGCCGGTGAAACCACCATGCCCAGAAAAAAAAGCGCGACGCTTATGATATAAATGCCGGAGAAGATCCGGAGCGATCTGGAAGGCCAGCGAAGACTTGCTACCAGGCCCATTAAAGCAGGCAATAGGAGGATAGTAAACCAGAGCCTTAAGGCGAAACAACAAAGCAGAGCAAAGACCGTCAAAATGAATTTTCCGACAGATATGTGCTTTTCCGAAGTAAATGCATAGATCAATAGGGTAAACCAAAAAAACAAAAGGCCTTCGGTTCGGATCCCGCTTAGCCAGAAAGCTGGAAGGGGGAGGAAGAAAATAAAAATATAAAGTATTGTTCCCCTGTCCGCAAATGCGGTACGAAGCCTTTTGTACAATAATAAGGACCCGCTAAGGGTCAAAAAATTGAAAAACAGGATATTGATGTAATAGTGGCCCCTGCTGAAAAGATCGAAGACGGCAAGGCTCTTGGTGATGCCGTAATATTGAAGGTCTTCCAGGTAAAATTGAAAATATTGAATAGCACTATGGGATTTCTTATAATGGGCCATTGGAAGCAGGTCCCGGAAAAAATCAAGGGGTTGCCCGACCAATCGTTGGTATTGGGCAAGGGACTCCCGGTGAAACATCCAGGTATCATCGCCCCGATAATATTCATGGAAAATATAGCCATAGGCGCATCCTAGCAGGATATGAAAGAAGAAGGCAACGGCAAGCTGAGCAAAACCAAGGCCTGCAGAAATTTTTTTATTTATTGACCAAAGCAGGGCCAGGAGGACAAAAAAGTAAACAATAAAGCCAATACTAGCCATCATAATTAGCGAGATGGGATGAATAATCCGTCAAATCTATAAATTTGACCCTAATCTGCATGAATAACGAAAACTTATCTTCTCCGGGTCCATTGATCGGCTTTGTTTCCAACAGCGCCTGGTCCGTATTTAATTTCAGGATCGATGTGATCAGGCACTTGCTTTCCAGAGGTTACCGCGTTTTGGTGGTGGCCCCTGATGACGAATATTCAGCCCGACTGGTTTCAGAGGGCTGTGAATATATTCCTATTGATTTTAATAACCGTACCGAAAACCCGGTTACCGACCTGAATCTCTATCAACAACTGAAAAGGATTTATTCGGCTAAGAAGCCGGCACTGCTTTTCCATTTCGTGATAAAACCCAATATTTACGGCTCCCTCGCTGCCCGAGACTGCAGGTTACGATCAATTGCCGTCATTACGGGCCTGGGCTACAGTTTCGCGAAAAAGAACTGGCTCTACAAGATTGTCCGGGAACTCTATCGCCGGGCTCTTCGTCATTCCTGCGAGGTTTGGTTTTTGAATAATGAGGATGCCAAGGCCTTTATCACAGAAAGGATCGTCGATATCAAAAAAATTAAAGTACTTCCTGGTGAAGGGGTCAATACCGGTCATTTCATTCCGGATCCAAGGCCAGTTCCGGAAAAGGCTGAGATATTCAGCTTTCTGATGAGCACCCGGCTGCTTAGAAGCAAGGGCGTTGAAGTATATGTGGATGCAGCCAGGATTTTGCGAAATAAGGGCTATCAGGCCCGCTTCGAATTAATTGGCTTTTTCGAAAAAAGCCACCCTGATTCCATCACGGAAGCAGAACTTAAGAGCTGGAGAGATGAAGGGCTCATCGATTATCATGGATTTGCCCATGATGTACGCCCCTTTTTGCAAAAAGCGGCATGTTTTATTTTCCCCTCTTTCTATAATGAAGGTGTGCCCCGTTGCCTGATGGAAGCCGCAAGTATGGAACTTCCCATAATCACTTCCCTTAACAGAGGCTGTAAGGAGGTTGTGCTGAATAATTCCAATGGCTATATCTGTAATCTCAACGATCCCTTCGATCTGGCTGACAAAATGGAAAAAATGTTTAACCTTACGCAGGAGGAAAGAGACAGGATGGGTAAGAATGGAAGAGCCCTGGTCATTAAGAAATTCAATGTGGCTGCGGTTATCCGCGAATACGAAAAGAGTCTGGAGATTCTCTTTTAAAAATTTAATCCACGCAGGCACGATTTTAAATACTCCAATACCCCGGACCCGCGGATCTGATTTTCCCAGGCCCAATCCTTCATATCGGGAAAGGAAAAGGGAAATTGACTGATCTGTTCGAAACGAAAATTATTAAGACCTCCATCCAGAAAATAATAATTCCCTCCCCATTTTTTTTGGAATTCCCTGACCCAGGGATAATCGGTGGTGATTATTGGAATACCCATCGCCGCATATTCCAATAATTTAGTGGAGGTCTGCCTGTTAAAGGGCTCCATGTCGGGTACGTAATTGAGGGCAAAACTACACTGAGACAAAAAGTCGGGGATATCCGCATGTTGCACCGGCCCTTGAAAAATGACATTATGGTATTGGCGAAATTTTTTTCTAAGTGTTCCCCCCTCCCTTCCGATCAGGAGCAGGGAATGGTTTTTAAGTTCTTGACGCCCGAAGCTCCTGATGAGCATTTCAATTTTCCGGTCGGGGCTAAGGCTGCCTGCGTAGACGAAATCATAATTTTTTTCCTGCTGCTTCTGTTCAAAGAGAAAAAACTCTTCGGCAATGCCCATGTCCCGATAACCGAAAGGAATTTCGTCGCCAAAACCAAAGCAGCAACCTACATAATCATTCAGGAAAATCCGGTAATCCGGTTTGGATGCCAGCCATCTTTTTGAGAGATTCTTCCAGTTAGCCATCGGGGCAACTGAAGATGAAGCAAATTCATGGATCTTAATGATGCCTTTCTTTTTGGGAACCGGGTCCCAACCCATAAAATGCCATTCTACCTCTGCTTTTAAATTATCTCCTGTACGGGCAACCGAAGTTTCCAGCCCATGCCCTTCGAAAAACCGGCGGTAGGCTTCGATCTCCGGCAAAAATGCCTTGTGCGGATGAATAAAAACAATTCTCATTTGAGGCTATTCCTGGGATTTACGTGGTGATAAAATTATCAATAAGATTGATGACCTGTTTGTAATTTTGCCCTTTCTAAATGAGAAGGGACCGAAAATGAGGGTAAGGCACATGCCAGCCCCCTTAATCCCGACCATACCTATCCCAACAAACATGGAAATTACAGCTCAGACAGCATCCGAATTAAGGCTCACTGCGGAAGAATTTGAACTCATCAAAAAGAAGCTCGGGCGGACACCAAATTTCACGGAACTCTGCGCCTTCAGTGCGATGTGGAGCGAACATTGCAGTTATAAGAATTCGATCAGATGGCTGAAGACCCTTCCAAGAGAAGGGGAAAAAATGCTGGTGAAGGCCGGAGAGGAAAATGCAGGCCTGATGGATATCGGTGATGGTTTTGGGGTGGTTTTTAAAATAGAATCCCATAATCACCCATCTGCTATCGAACCCTTCCAGGGAGCGGCTACGGGAGTAGGGGGAATCCACCGCGATATATTTACCATGGGAGCCCGGCCCATTGCTTCACTTAATTCACTTCGCTTTGGGAATTTGAAAGAGGGCAAGACCCAGCACCTGTTGTCCGGGGTTGTCCATGGAATCGGGCATTATGGAAATTGCTTTGGAGTCCCTACCGTGGGAGGAGAAATTTATTTCGAAGACTGTTATCATACCAATCCCCTGGTCAATGCGATGAGCGTAGGGATATTGAAGAACGGGGATACCATCTCGGCCACGGCCAGGGGTATCGGCAACCCGGTCTTATTTGTAGGCAGCGCTACGGGCAAGGACGGCATGGGCGGAGCATCCTTCGCCTCGGCAAATATAACCAGGGAAAGTACTGAAGAGCTCCCTGCCGTGCAGGTCGGGGATCCCTTCCAGGAGAAGAAATTATTGGAAGCCTGCTTAGAAGTCATAAAGACGGGAGCTGTGGTGGGTATGCAGGATATGGGTGCGGCGGGAATCATATGCTCCACTTCGGAAATGAGCGCAAAGGGAGAGGTCGGCATGCATATTGACCTGGACCTCGTACCCGCCAGGCAAAAGAATATGAAGGCCTGGGAACTCCTGCTCAGCGAAAGCCAGGAAAGAATGCTGATGGTCGTCACAAAGGGAAGGGAAGAGGAAGTGAAAAAAGTCTTTACCAAATGGGACCTGCCCTGTGCCCGGATCGGGGAAGTAACCGGAGACAGGATTTTGAGGTTTTATCTCCATGGAGAACTGGAAGCTGAGATTCCGGCCTATGAACTGGTATTGGGAGGAGGAGCACCCCAATATGAACGCGATTTTAAGGAACCCGCCTACCTGAAAAAACTGAGGGCCTTTGATCCGGAATCAGTAAGCATTGCTTCCGATCTCAGGGAAACAGCAGAAAAGCTGATTTCGATTCCAAATATTGCTTCTAAGAAATGGGTTGCCGTTCAATACGACAGTACGGTGGGAGCGGCCAATTCCTCCAGCAATGAACCAAGCGATGCGGCCATCGTGCTCGTGAAAATGCCCGACCGAAGTTCAGAGCGAAGTTCAGAGCGAAGCGAAGGTTACGAACGAGGAGCGAACGGAGTTGGCGACAGAAGTTCAGACCGAAGTTCCAAAAAGGCCCTGGCCATTACTACAGATTGCAATAGCCGTTATGTATATGCGGATCCCTATATCGGAACAATGATCGCAGTAGCAGAAGCCGCACGTAATATAGTGTGCAGCGGAGGCAGCCCCCTCGGGGTAACCAACTGTCTCAATTTTGGCAATCCTTATGACCCGGAAGTCTATTATCAGTTCGTGGAAGCTATCCGAGGAATGGGAGATGCCTGCAGGGCTTTGGATACGCCGGTAACCGGCGGGAATGTGAGTTTTTATAACCAAAACCCGGAAGGAGCGGTCTATCCAACCCCAACCATTGGCATGGTTGGACTGCTGGAAACCGTGAATGATAAAATGACCCTGGATTTTAAAGAAGAGGGCGACCTGATCTTTTTGGTCGGAAAAAGCCGAAATGATATCAATTCATCGGAATACCTTCACAAGATCAGGGGGATAGAATTTAGCCCTGCGCCCTATTTTGATATTGAGGAAGAAATGAGTTTGCAGAAAAAGGTTTCTGAACTGATTGATTTGAAACTGGTGGCTTCCGCCCATGATGTGAGTGAGGGGGGCCTATTTGTGGCATTGGCCGAGTCGGGTTTCAAGAATGGATTGGGCTTCGATGTAGCGGCAGTTGATCAGGCAATTCGCGCGGATGCCTATTGGTTCGGGGAGTCCCAGAGCAGGGTAGTGGTCAGCGTAAAACCGGAATTGGAGTCCTCTTTTAGGGAAATACTGGGTGATCAGACTTTCGAATTCCTGGGTAGGGTGACTCCAGGGGCCATTGCGGTCAATGGCGAGGGCTGGGGGCCGATTCTTGTCTGGAGAGAATATTATGATAATGCCATTGCCAATCTGCTGGGCGAAACGCATGCAGAGAGCGCATTGGGTTCCATTTAAAAAAACATCATTTGCTTAATAAGGATTCCACTATTATCGTCACTGGCGCCGCCGGATTTATTGGAAGTTGTCTGGTTGGTTATCTTAATTATAAAGGTTATAACCGGATCGTCCTTGTGGATGATTTCAGCCGACCCGATAAGCAACCGAATTACGAGCAAAAGAAGTTTATTGAAAAAATAGAGCGGGAGAAATTTTTTGAATGGCTGTTCAGGAATAAACCCCGGATCGGTTTTATATTTCATATCGGGGCCCGGACCGACACTGCCGAGTTCGATTATTCTGTTCACCAGCGACTCAATGTGGAGTATTCTCAAAGGATCTGGGAATACTGTACCGTGCATCATATTCCACTGGTTTATGCATCTTCAGCAGCCACCTATGGAGACGGGGGCCTCGGCTACGAAGACAGCCATGCTATTATTCCCTCCCTTCATCCGTTGAACCCTTACGGGATCTCCAAAAATGAATTTGACAAATGGGTTCTCCATCAGAAAAATCATCCGCCTCTTTGGATCGGCCTGAAATTTTTCAATGTCTATGGCCCAAATGAATATCATAAGGGAAGAATGGCGAGCGTCATATTTCATAGCTTCAACCAGATAAATAGGAGCGGTTTTGTCAAACTTTTCAAATCTCGTAGGCC
>PMSV01000021.1 GCA_003168265.1 Chitinophagaceae bacterium | reverse complement strand
TGATGTGTGCCCCGCAGCCAGTTTTTAAACTGCATGATTTGTTTGTGAAGCTCCTCCAACCCCTTTCCCATCCTTGATTTAACTGGTCTTACAGGCATTTCCTTCCTTAGTTTTTGATAAGACCTGTGCATATCTGTTTTGATAACTACGTCATTTTCGACCATCGCCTTTAAGGCAAATTTGAGGGTGTCAGCCTTGAAGTTTTCAATATGCCCCATCCTGATATTCCCTGTTCTCCCATCTGCAAGCTTTTCTGCTGTTACCAGAACGGCTTGTTTCTCTTCCAAGCTACGCCCACGGTGCTTCTTTGTATAGCCACCAAGCAGTGTTTCATCTGCATCAACCCTGCCGCTGAGCTTATCGTTGTCATTTTGTTTCATTACTACTTGCAACTTTCGTTTAAACAACCAGGCTGTCTTTTGCTGTACGCCCACCTCTGCACCTAATTCTGTAGTGGACATACCTTTCTTTTTAGCTGTTAACCTAAAAATCATATGGAAGGCTTTAAGCATAGGCATTTTCATACCATGGAAAAGCGTGTTGGCCGTTATGCTTTCACCATACCCGCATGCTTTACAGCGCCGGTGATAATAAGTCCGCCCTTTATAAAATTCTTTGCAGCCACACCTTGAACAATGATAACCTTTGCTCCACTTCTTTTCAATAAGGTATAGGTAGCAATCTTCATTTTTTTTAAACCGTCTGTTAAACTCAATAGAGTTGATGCCTTGAAACATAACTAATGTATTTAGCTAAAATATACTAATATAATTAGTCTATCCAATTCCCTATCTTTGTTTTGAGTTCATTCTGCCTAATCCTATTTATTTATAATCCAATTTTTTATTAATTACGGAAGTTGAAAATATTCTGCAATTCCTTTTCCAACTTGGGATCCTGAAATACTTCCTATAATACCCCCAATTATTCCGCCAACTATAGCGCCCGGTACAGCCCCAACCCCAAAAAATCCAGCTCCTAAAGCTGCACCAAGTGCTGCTCCAGTTTCAGCACCCATCTCCCCTCCAACTAAACCTCCAACGACATTTCCAGCAGCAATCTGCGCTTGTGACCCAAATTGACCTCCGTCTTGTTGATAAGCATTATAGACATCAATTCCCCCGACTATTATACCTGCAACAAATATGGTTTTTCCTGCAGCTTTGCTAGTATTCTCAATACCACCCCTTTCAGGATCATTGACAGCTCCGTATCGGTCACCAGCATTCACTGGTCTTGTTGATCATATCGGGGCATCTCATAGGTTCCCTTTTCCAGCCTCTTGTAATAAATCGCAAAGCCGTCTTTTTCCCAACGCAGCAACTTGATGGAATGACGTTTTTTGTTCAGGAATACATATATGTCGCCAGATAGGACGTCGGCCTTCATCTCATCACGAACGATTCGGGCCAGTCCATAAAAACTGTTTCTCATGTCGGCCTGTCCACTGTAGAACAGGTACCGGCATTTGTCAGAGAGATGAAGCATCAAAGAAGGGATTTGAGATAGGAAGATTCCACTTTGTCAAAGAATCGAAGGATGGCTCCACTAGGCAACTCCAGTTCGGCAAAAAGGAAATATCGTTCTTGTTGGTTCAGGTCAATGAACTTCATTGGAACAAAACTTTCGGTGGCAGCCTCAGCCTTGTCCTGAAACTTGCGTCGCCAGTTGTAGAATGTAGCTTCGTTGATATCATAAAGCTGGCAGTACTCTTTTACCGTCAGGTCGCTCTGTTCCTGTTCTTCCAGAAATTTCTTGATCTCAATGTCTGAATAGTGGTTTCGTGCAGTCTTCGTTTCGGTTGGTTCCATGACTTAATTTACAATAAGCGCCAAATATAATGTTGCCAGAAACCAAATCAATGACGGTGCAAGTCGGGTGTTTACTTTCTTATTTGCTTTTTCATCTATGTTAATTGGTTTGAAACCATGAATTCCAATTTCCATAAGAAAAGTTTTTTCAATGGCGAATAGTCTTTTTTAATTCTTCCCATTTTATAATAAATGATACTACCATGTCCCAGTAATAAATAGCATCTTTATTATGAATGATAAACTAATACCCCAATATGGTGTTCTTTGTAAAGTTTAATCTATGCTTACAAGGTAGGAATTGCTGAAGAATGCCCCTGAAATATTTTTTGATACTATTAAAGATACATGCTAGTTAAATGCAAGTCAATACCCCTAAAGGGGTAATTTAAGAGTACCCCCCATATAGTAAAAACTACGCTTTATTAATCAATTCATTATGAATCAAAGGTAGAATAAGAGTACATTTTTAATTTTTGACAGCTTTGATTTATCGACCAAAGGTAAATTGCGAATTATTTTAACTTATATTTAGAAAAGATTGCTATTGCACTTTGTCATAAAATACCTAGTTATTTGAGCAATAATTTTATTTCTATATGGAATTATTTTTGAAGTATATATTTCCCATTTTTGGACTGTTTTTAATTCTATGTAGCGTATCATTTTTCTTTTTTCCATTTGGCCAAAAAATTCGAGAATCCATACAACATTTTGAAGGTTTTGGCCTTAAGCTCGACATATCAGTTACAACCTTAATCATTCTTATTGGTGTTATTTTTTCTGGCATTGGTTTGTTTTTGAATCAATTCAACTACAAAAACAAATTTCTAGATGAAAAGAGTGTGATCTCCCAACAACTTGAAAAAATCGATAGCCTAAATTCCGCAGTAAATACTCTCAATGATAGAATTAACTTCTTTAAAAGGCAAACTATCACTTATCAAATATATCTTAATGAAGAAAAAAATGAAGGTAATCAAATTGACATACGTTCTATTAAATGCGTTTATAAAAAAAATTGGTTGGCAATAGACTCTGTCGAATTTCCTGTTACCGCAGGGATTGGTCCAAATACTATAAAAGTAACCTTCGATAATATTTCTGGAGAAGATCTGATGGATGCGTCCCCTCAGATAACGATTAAGGATTTAAAAAGAAAAAAAATCTGGAAAAGCTTATCTTTTAATCCATTAGAGCCAACAATTCAATTATCAGAATCAAGTTCTATGCAATGATTAGAGCCATCTTTTTAACAACTTTGCTTTTTTTCTCTTCATCCTTTTTATATAAAGACAAATTTCAGCAGCAGATTCATTTTGACAATGTTTACTATTATAATAACCAAAATGGACAGTTTACTTGGAGTATCTTTGTAGCAGAAAATGTAACAGTCTTATCGAAAATAAATTATGTTAATTATTACCTTGACCCTTCTTTTAATAAAGGGCTTTATGGCGATAAACCTATAACAGTTTACGGAAATAATTTTTCACTTTGTCGATCCGGCGCAAGTGAATTTAACCTTAAAATTGAAATTGGGTACCAAAATAGTGAAATATTACATACCATCTACCACTTGGACCTCCATACCAACAATAAGCGAAGATCAAATAATCCCTGCAATTAAGACAACATAATTAACAGTACTGGAGAGGTCATGGCTAACGGGCGTCCCATATAATATTAATTATCATTCAATTCAAAATATGATTTGGCTAACTTTTTCGATTTGACCCTCGTCAAAATTCTCAAAATCGTTCTCTGTAATTTCAATTGAACAAGCTGTAATAAATATATCTTCAACTTTGAATTCTTTAGAACCATTTTCTGCGTTTTCACCAAAATGCTTTGGATACAACAGGATACCATTTTTCATTTTCCTTTTGTAACAATAAGTTACTATTTGATAAAGATCGTTCTGACTAACTCCGGCTTTAGAGTCATTAGCCATTTCCCGAAACTTAAGCTTTGTATCAATGATCATTTTATCTGGCAACAAAATATCATGCTTCATTTGAAATACAGATGTTGTGAAATCCTTTCCTGTCAATTCAACATATTCGCCGCTTGCTTGTGCCTGCAATTTCAATTTAGGTAAATATTTCTTTATAAATCCGGCTATGTATTGCTCGTAAATAACTTCCATCGGAAGGAGAATGGAGAGGTTCTGATTATTCAATAGACCGTCAGTGTAGGACTGGTTATATAAAAATGATTCACACATATTTGTAATAACACCGACCTCATGGTATAATCTGTTCGACTTTACTTTGATGCAATCCTCAGCTTTGCAATAAACATCTGTCACTTCATCCAATAAAAAAATAATATCATTTAGCAGAACCCTATTAAGTCTATTTCTACTTACAGTCTGTAAGACTGTGCAGGTGTGTTTTACAATTCTGTTGAATTGATTATCATATAAAAATGGTTCATAGGTGCAGTATAATAATTGATGTCTGCCTTTTGCCAAATTTTTATTAATGTAGGGCTGCATGGTAATCCGGCCACGGACAAAAGCCATTTCTTCCGTCACTTCCTGATAAGCGAAATATGGTGAACTAATACAGTCCACAGAAAACTTCATCAAGGACATTCGCCGAATGACACTGAAATAATTTCTACCAAATCACTGCTCATTTAATCATTCTATCCTTTAAAATGCTTCCACAATTGATGCTCATCTCTAATTCCCTCACTCCATTGTGCTCGTCGATTACGCAGACTAATTCCTTGGTCCTCGCAATGGTAAATGGCCTCAATCCAATCAGGATTTGCTGGTGCTTGCCGCCACCGACTATAACCTCCAAACTCTTATAAACCGGCAAAATCTCCAAATCCTGTTCTGCCGATCTTTTGACCCGCTTCTTGTCCTTCACAAAAAACCTTATCGACTCAATCCGGAAGTCTACCATGGAGTGGTTATCAATCTCAAAACAAAACCAGGTTGCAGAATGGCCCGAATAAATCCCTTCTAACTTCAAACCCATTCGGGCAACAGCAACTTTCATCTTCAAAAATCTTCCGGCCGATGCAACCTGCCCAGCCTCTCTTTCCAACGTTGCTTCATTCACCGAATCGTTTGAAAAAATCACATCCGCATCCTTTCCGAAAACAATATTCAGTTCCTTGGGTCTTACTGCATAATCCACAATAAAACTATAAAGTCGGCCATCCGCAGTGATCACTGACAAATTGGTGGCAGCAAAATCCATGAGCGCCGCCTTCACCTGCAAAACATTATCCGCTCCGACGGCCTTGCGGGCAATGATCTCCTTGCTGCCCCGGTCAATGCTCCTGATGGCATAGGGGAAAATGATATTGGAGGTCTGATTTGTTGTAAGACTCAAAGGATAGGGTTTGATGAATTGCTGCCCGCAGACTAATGCGGAACAGATCAAAAATACAATAGCTAAAAAGAGGGTACGGATCATATTGATATATTTAAAGTTGAATAATTATTTTCTGCTCATATCGCGAAGGAGTACCTGGTAACCGCTGGGAACATTTACTCTCACTAGTCTCAGTTTGCGGCTCGTGAGGGTCTTTGCCATCTGAATTCCCGCATTGGCAGCCTGAAAACCAAAAGAATTGCCTTGCGTTGGATCTATGTCGGTGATTCCCATTGAACTGACTCCCGCATCCGCCGATTGTTTGCTGACGTCCCGGTCAATGCTTCCGGGGATATAGATTCCCGCCAACCCGTCCATATCAAAAACCTCCAGTGAGACCGGATAGATATTTACTCCGCATCTCAGGCTGTTGACGGCGATTTTCAGCCGCTCTCCACTCACGGCACAGTTCCCATATACAAAATCATCCTTAGGAATCAGGACCCCATGAACAAAGAGGTTCTGCATCAATCTCATCTTTACCGTCGCCCCGGAAACCAGGCTCTGTGTCCCTTCAATATTTGCCTGAATTGTGTTCTGTGCGGGCAGACTATCGGCTGGGTCCTCACTTGGCCCAAAGAAACCTTTCTCTGCCTCCTTTGCAGCAGCTCCGGAAACTGAAAAAACTTCCTTATGCGGCAGGCTGTCCTTTAAAATTTCTGAATGAGGACCGTGCTGAACCTGTATTACTTTATCCAATAAAGTCTCGATATGATCCAGGTCCGGATCCCGATTAGTTCCACTCGTCTTCAGACGGCTCATCAGTTCCTGGATCCTGTCGGAACCGGCATTATTTATTAAATTTATTGGACTATCGTTATGGGGTGACCTATTTGAGACTATCGCCCTGAGTTGCGCAAGCTTCTCTGAAATCTTTCTACTTGTGACAAGGGGATCGTTAGAGTTTATGCCATTAATAGAAAAATCCTGCAGCTTCGAATTTCCAAATGTGCTGTCTTTTCTAAAAAATGGATCATGCCTCTTCTCATCGTTTATTCTCAGAGAATCACGCTTCGCCTGTTCATAGGCCTGCATCTTATCTCCCTCTCTTTTCTTCTGAAAATTTGGATCGGGGAGTGCGGAATTCAGCCCTATGTGGCCGGGCCTGGCCGAACTCAATGCTTCCACCTTTCCTCCACCAAGTGAAACGAAGACCGCAAAAAGGCATGGAATGACCATCAGCGGCAAGACCATCAGGAATTTTCTTCTTCGCAAAAACTTTGGAGCATGTTTTATCTTTTCCATATTGTGTCAGATTTAATTTTATAAGATCTTTCAAAAAGTAAAATGCTGTCGCGCAAATGCGGCCTTACCGCAAGTATTTTTTTATAGGCCACTCTGTCACTGAGCTGAAGGCTATCCAGAAAACGCCTCAGCCGCTCAACACGTTCATATAGAGTCGGAGAGATTCCATATTGGTTTATTTCAGGGCGGCTCTCCTTTAAATGTCTGATCGCTACCGGCCTTTGAATATCCAGCGGCCGATGGAACCATCTGCCCGCGAACCAGACAATCCCCATACCTGCACAAATGCAAAAAATGATCAGAAAAAATTTCCTTCTCCTCATCTCCCTTCCGTTTTAATATCCCTGTTCTCCACTATCATCCAGCGCTCGATCAGGAACCCATGCGGATTGTTATCCGAACGTTGGACATTTCTTAAATAGCCTTCTGTAATGAGGTTCCTGGTCGTAATTGAAGTCGTGCGGATCAACTTCTCTTTTGCCAAACATTTGAAATAATAGGGATAGGAATTCATGTCGAGGCTGATACTGTCGATCCCGATCTGCTGACTGATATTTCCCGAAACCATGCCCGAATAATAGCCGCCTTCTTTTAAATCATCATATTCCTTCTTGGCAGAGCCGTCCGCCAGATAGAGTGCGCGGGAAATATTTGCCTTGATTACCTTATCATCCGGGTCGAGGTTGAAAAACAGCTCATGAAAGGTCCTTATATGGTCCCTCGCTTCCACTGGCAGGTTGTCCTTTCGGTCCGCCGCGAAAGCCTCCAGAGCCTTCCCATTTAAAAGGATAAATATTTTTTGCTCCGCATCATGGGAAACTATCCGCATTTGGTAAAGCGCGAGGCCAACCAGGATCAATGCTCCCGCCACGATCAGCAAGGCAAAATTTCTCACCTGTCGGAAAGCCTGGTCAATATGTTTGGTTTGGTTGAACATATTTAATTCTTAATTCCGAAAATGGATTTACCGGCAAGATTGGTCACCTTCCTTCCAAGCTCATTCCCTCCCCCAGCCTGCACGATATAACCGGCAATGGAGGGGATCGTGAAATAGCCTACTATACCGATGATCAGGAAAATCAGGTAACCTGTATCCATCGAACTGAAATAGGTATCGCCGCCTGCCTGGATCTGATTGATATCGAGTTGGATCATCTGTTGCTGGATTTGGCCGATGATAGCCCCGAAGAGATTCGCCACTGGCAGCCACAAAAAGATATTGATGTATTTCGCTATCCAGCCGCTTAGGGTGTGCTGAAATCCCTCAAAGACCGAGAGACCGAAGACCAGGGGACCGAGTATCGCCAGCACGATCAGATAAAAAGTCCGGATCGTATTGATACAGAGCGCCGCTGCCTCGTAAAGAAGTTCAAATAAGGTACTCAGCATCTCCTTGATGGAGTTCCGGAAATTATAACTCAGCTTGGCCATCGCAAACTGGATATCATTGCCCACGCTCTCGATCATTCCCTCATCGTTGTCATTAGGATCATCAGGATGGGTGTACTGGTACCATTTATCCCGGTCTCCGTTCCCATCAGGGCCAACATACATCTGATAAAAAGCAGAATTCTCAACAGCCTGCTGCTTTTGAGCCAGCAGTTCCGCAATGGCAGCATTTGAATTTGTCACCATCCCGGCAGTTGCTGTCACGGTTGGCTGAAGGATGCCATTCATGAGCCCGATCACCATGGGGAAAAGCAGGATGCAAATCCCGATACCAAAAGGCCTCAGCAGGGGATAAAAATCAACCGGCTCGGCCCGGGCGATATGACCCCAGATGCGAAAGGCGATAAACCAGAGGGCCGCAAATCCCGCAAGACCCTGGCCTACGCCGATCAGTTCGCTGCAAAGCGGAAGCATCTGATCATAGATCGTATCCAGCACCGACTGAAGACCGGATATATCGCCAGTAGTACTCGATACCGTTCCGGTTTGCGCAAAAATCAGATTCGGAAGAAAACAAAAGGACGTGATGATGAAAAAAAATTTCATAGTTTGATTATTTACGGATTCATTCCATACAGATTCCGGATCGTTCCAACATCATTCAGTTCCTTGGCCCTTTGAACCGCTAATATGGTCGTTGTACTATTAAATACTTTTAAGAACTCAAGTTTCTCCCTGGCATCAGAATAGATTTCCCCGATTGCCCTTAAGCGTTCCGCATCGCTCATTCGCAAGTCACCGGCAGTAAGGATTGTTGTCAGGTTATTCAGGTTATCCTGGCAGCCGCTCATGAGATTTACATAAACAGTGTTTATATAACTGATCTCGGCAGTACTAAAATGCGGATCGGCGCTAAATCGCTGGTAAGCCGACTGCCACGCAGTAACCATCTCTCCTTCGTTTTGAATGATGGCGCTAACCGTCGGAGAGTTCTGCACTGCTGGATTCACTTGGAGCAGCCCGTTCAGATAATTGCTATGCAGGTTAAAATTTGCTTCTGAAAGATTTCGCACCTCATCATAACCTTGGCTCAAAGTGGCATAGCCCGAGTACATATCCGAAAGAATGCCCTTTAGTTGAGCCAGCTTCTCAATATCAAGGATCAGCCTTTCGACATAATAGCTCTGGGCCATATTCTGTTCAAAAGCGATAAGGACCAGGATCGACACCAGAAAAATCTTCTTCATTATCTTAGTTTATATTAAAGTATTGTTTCAGTGTTCCGGCCTCTCCAATTCCGGCTTCCCGCGCCTTGGACAAAGACAAGGCCTGGCCGGTAAAATATTGTGTAAAAGCAACGCGCTCGATCATATCATTGTAGATCCTGTTAATCCCAGCAATTCTTTCTTCGTCGCTCATTTGAAATATTCCGTCTGTAAGCAGGGTTGCCAATTCATTTAGGGAACCCAGGCATGACTGGTTGAAATGATTTATTACCTGTTGCAAATAGTTCAACTCTGGGCTTGTGAAATTTGTCAGGGAAATAACCTGACCGAAATTCTTAACGATGGAGGCTTCCATATCCAATATCCCGATAATTTGCTTGTCGCTCTGAATTACCGGGTTTACCTGCATCAAAGAATTAAAATAATTCTGATGGAGCTGATATTCCTGGTTCTTATAGGCACCGATCGCGGTCAGCCCTTTCTGTTCAATACTATATCCCTCATTTAAGATCAAATCATAGAGTTCCAGTTCTGCGATCTGGGTCAATTCGTTTTTAAGGTCGGCCTGGTTCTGGCTGGTACAGGGAATCGTCAGATAGGTCAAGGCTGCTAGTAGAATTATGAATTTGGTTCTCATGGTTGTAGTCCATATAGTTTTTGAATGGTTCCCGCATCGCCGCTCTCATAAGCCCGCTGCAAAGACAATTGCACATTCTGCCGATCAAATTCTTTTAGGTCATTGTAATTCTTCAGGATACCTGAATAGGCGCTGTTGATCAATCCCAATCTGTCCTCATCGCTCATCTGTGTTATAAAGGCGGTAACGGCCATGAGTAGCTGGTCAAGGTTTTGCAGGCTCTGGTCTAATATGCCGGTATAGATTTTATTCATTTGGCCCAGCTCCGCTGGGGAAAAGCTATTCGATTCCTGGAATAAACCATAAGCCTGCTGAGATTCTGTAACGATCCTTCCCTGAATCATAATTGCCTGCTCCACCTCATCATAATCAGTGACGATCTGTTTGACACTCGCCAGCTCCTGGTAATACTCCTCATACAATTGCTCCATGGCCTGAACCCAGTCCCCGATCTCTCCCAACTGCTCCTGAGAAAGTTCATTTTGGATTGCCTGCTGGGACTCCTGCTCCTGGATCACCTGATTTTGCTCCTGCTCGATCTTGATATCCATGGCCTCAATCAGTTTATCTGTCAGGGTAGTTAATATGCTCACGATGGGGATCTGTGCCTGCAAACTGGAACCTGGAATGATGACGATCAAAGCCATAACAAGGATCATTTTCATAAAAAACTATTTTATTTTTTGATAAGTCCTGTTGCATACATACATTCTGGTCCCGGAAGGCGAAAAACTGAATGTCCTTCTGGGGTGATATGATATAAGCTGTCCTTTTTCTAATTCGTAAACCATATCCAGTTCGTAACCTGAATGGTAAAATCTCCTTTTTGCCCATTTCGAAACACTACTGTGAAAGTTGGCAACGGAAAACCGGTTCGCTTCATCCTTTATGCGGGTAATTTCAAAAGCATCGATATGGTGACTGCAGATAAACCTGCCTTCGTTCACATAGATTCCTGCAATCTGCTCCGGGTAATCAGTCCCTTCGAAAAATACCTTTTCAAAAAAATCCCTTGGCCACAGCCCTTCAATCATAATAAGCTCCATCATATTCATTCATTTTTAGATTCATCTTTAAGCAATGCAGCAATTCCCCTCCTGATATCGCCCCCGAAACGCACTGCATATTCCTGCACTTTCATCTTCTCCCTTTCCTCGGTCGTATAGGTCAGGTATTCTTCCGGAGAGACTTCTACACGGTAAACTCTGGAAAGCTGTCCGCCGAGTGAGATAAAGACTTCCTTATACCTGAGTTCAGGATCATTTGCCTTATTGATCGAAAGCACCAGCGCCTTCTCCTTTTCGGTAAGGCCAAGCAATTCCTGGATTTGATCAAACTTATTTTGGTATTTGCCCTGGTCCAGCAGGATCTTGCAGTCGGAATTATTGATGATCGCCTGCTTTACTATCGGAGACGAAATAATATCCTCCACTTCCTGGGTCACGACCACTGCCTCTCCGAAGAATTTTCTCACTGTCTTGAACAGGTACTTGATGTATTCGGCCATTCCCTCCCTGGCGATGGCCTTCCAGGCCTCTTCGATCAGGATCATCTTACGAATGCCTTTAAGCTTCCTCATCTTTGAAATAAAGACCTCCATGATGATCAGCGTTACGACCGGAAAGAGGATCGGATGATCCTTAATATTGTCCAGTTCAAAAACAATAAAACGCTGGTTCAGTAAATCGAGGTTCTCGGTGGCGTTCAATAAGTAATCGAATTCTCCACCCTTATAGTAGGGCCTCAGAACATATAGAAAATTCGAAACGTCAAAATCCTTTTCCTTCACCTGATCGCCCGCCAGTACTTCTACAAAGTCTCGGCGGAGGAATTCGTAAAAGGAGTCAAAACAGTGAAAATTCTTATTTCTTTCGTAATAGAGTTGCAGGGCATTGGACAAAGCCACATATTCTGAGCGATTAAAACTCTCATTGTCCTTTTTCCAAAGTGCAAGCAGCAGGGTCTTGATGCTTTCTTTTTTTTCAGTATCCAGAGCCCCTTCAATAAAAAATGGGTTAAATTTTATCGGACTGGTTTCTGAATAGGTGAAATAATAACCGCCGGCCATATCGCAGAGCCCCTTATAGGAATGACCCACATCCACCAGGACAATATGCGTACCCTGTTCGAAATAGCTTCGCACCATATGGTTGGTGAAAAAAGACTTGCCACTGCCGGAAGGGCCGAGGATGAACTTATTCCTGTTGGTAGTTATGCCCCGCTTCATCGGCTCGTCCGAAATATCCACATGCACCGGTTTTCCGCTCAAACGATCTCCTAGCCTGATCCCCATCGGGCTCAGGGAGGACCGGTAGCTGGTCTCCAGGTTCAGAAAACTGCAGGCCTCTTCGGCAAAACAATCAAAGCACTCATTCATTGGGAAATCCGCTTCATTGCCAGGAATACCAGCCCAGAAGATTTGGGGAGCGCCATCCGTCTCGATCCTCGGGACGATATCCATTTTGGAAAGAGCCGCAGAGACCCTGCTTCTCAGTTTTCTCATTCCCTCCTGGTCATCCGTCCAGGCCATCAAATTCATGTGCGCCCTGACCGGCAGGCGCTGGCTGGAAACAGCTTCGTTCAAAAAATCATTCACGGCATTCAGTCCGATTGTGTTTTCCCTTGAATAGGCGGAGAGCGATTGAAGCCTCAGCCGCTTTGCCTCGAATTGCTTCAGGGTCTTGGCCGAATCCTCCAAAAAAATATACTGGTTATAGATATGGTTGCAAGGAAGGAGCTCGCCCAGCGCAGAAGCAAATCCAACAGAAAACCTTGTACGTTCGCTGGAATATTTTTCAAGTTCGATCCCAGGGCCGCAGGAACCCGGCAAATCCCCAGCCGCTGAAATCGCAAACAACTGTACAAATTGATTTCCGATGCGTAGGCCTCCGTGGTCAAAGCAGATATCCTTAAGCGTCAGCTCCTCTCCTTCCAGGAGGAAACAATAGCGTTCGATGATTCCGGCCTTCCACCTTGTGCTTAGAATCTCCTCTTCCGGCAAAACCCTCAACTTTATAAACCCGCTCTCCTCGAGGATCATCCTGAACTGCCCGGCAGCATTTAAAAACTCCTGGACTGCCTGGGGACTTTGGATCTCATCAGGCAGGATCGAAGACCTCAGCAGGTTGGAAGCGGCGGATGAAGAAAGCTTGCGGCCAGCCGGTTTTTTCGTTATACATATATATACATGTTGATCCATAAAAGGGCGTTCATGAAAGAACCGCTCCGAGCTCCTGGATAGAAAGCTCATATCCTCTCCCGAAAAATCAGCCTGGTATCCTGTCTTCACAAACCAATCCTGTTTATGGAAGATGCAATGCATGGGAAGGACCCGAAGGGCCTTGATCCATGAATGGTGAAAGGACTCGTAATCATCCCTGCTTAGGGTGAAGATCTCCGGCAATTCCGCTTCAAAAATCATGGTCATATCGCCTTGCTTGGAAAGGATCAGGTCATGCTCGACGCCGAGAATGGGGAGGATGTCTTCCAATATCTTTTGCATGATTCAGATGCTATGGTCTTAATATAAAATTCTTTCGACTTCTGCTCCTTATCACACGTGGTATCTTCCTTCCTGCTGCCCGCTTCATCATCCCGAATTCCCCAAAGCGGTAACTCATTCTGTACACTGCGCCAAAAACCCAGGCTCCTCCAAAAAACACAATCCCCAGGCAGATAAAGCCATTCAGGCCGCATAGATACATGAACACAAAAAGCATTAGAAGCGCAAGAATCCCTCCGGCAAGCCACCATATATACTGGGCTTTCAAGCCCCTGAATTCTATGGGGCGATTGATTCCTTTATTGATTTTATAGACAGAACTTTCCATAAACAAAATTTTGGATTAAGCCACACCAAAGAAGGATTTGATCACCGTAGCCACGACCACTAAAAAAATACAGGCGCCAAACCAGGCCGCAGCTACTTTTCCGGTATCATGGTCTCCATGACTCCATTTATTATACACTTTTACGGCCCCGATCAGGCCAACAACGGCCCCAATCGCATACATCAGGTTAATCCCCGTATCAAAATAGCTCGCGATCAGAGTTGTCGCTTGGGTGATGCCGGCATTTCCATCAGCGGTTTGAGCAAAAAGAGAATTTGCCGCACCTACCACAGAAACTGAGAGAAATGCTGTCTTTATTAAAGATCTCATGAGAACGGATTTATGTTAAGAAAAGGATTTCAAAAAGGCCCCGGCCTTCATCAACAAAGGCGGGGCAAAACAAGGGTACGAAACAACATTTCAGCCGGACTGCCACCTGAACAATTTCGCTGCTGGAATCTATTTCCCTTTCTGATCAGTTTCCGTCGTATTAAGCAAAACCAAAATATCCTTTCCATAAAAAATGATCAGGACACACAAATAATAGGCCATCGTTAAAATGGCGACTGCAAGCAGGAACTGATGCCAGGAAATTCTGTTAAGCATGTTCATTGTTTTTAACAGAACAAAAATAGAGTTCAGGTGCGCCTATGGTTTACAAAAAATTAATTGAAATTTTCGGTGGCTTGATAAAACAATCCAATCTGTTGAAGGGAGGATTCAAAAGAAAAATGTGGTCTAAATTAGGAGTATGTGGTCACAAAATGCGACCACCTCGATAGGCCGTTTTATAATTTGCACTAAAAATATTAGCCTAATGGAATAACTTCAGGTAAAAGAGATAATTTCGTTTATAAATCTTCATAATTCAAGAATGGTACAGAAACTTCGAATTAAAAATTTCAAATCGATAAAACATATCGAATTGTCATGCAAGAAGATCAACGTCTTTATCGGTGAGCCGAATGGTGGGAAAAGCAACATCATCGAAGCGTTGTCCTTGATGAGTCAAGGGGTACTTGGCAACGAAATTTCTAAGGAAATAATACGGTATAAATCCATTTCCGATCTCTTTTATGATTTTAATATTAATAAACCAATAGAAGTATTTACTGATAAGATGGACTATTGGCTTAAGTATGCGATGCGCGAGGATGTGATCCCGGAAAATCAGTTTGACTTTGAATTAAACGATCACGTACTTAATAATCCACCTTCTATAAAGATAGCACACGGTGGAAAAGTGCATAATCCAGGGATTGTCCGGAATTCAATTTTTCGCTATTATCAGTACAAACGACTAAATGCTTTCCAGGTCGGATATATTCCTCATCTCGCTGTTCCCTTTGGTGAAAACCTTCCCAGCCTCTTATTAAGTAATGAAGATTATAAGAACTGGGTATCCGAATTCTTCGAGAGTAAGGGTTTCTTTCTGACCTTAAAACCGGCAGAGAATGAAATCAACATGAGTAAATTTGTAAATAAAAGTATTTACAGTTATGAATATTTATCAATATCCGAAACCCTTCAGCGGATTGTATTTTATATCATGGCTATAAAGTCCAACAAAGATTCAGTGATCCTATTTGACGAACCGGAAAGCAATACATTTCCCTTTTATACCAAATTCCTTGCTGAAAGAATTGCCTTGGACGATTCCAATCAATTCTTTCTGACGACACACAATCCCTATTTATTACTCAGCCTAATCGAAAAAACGAATTTGAGCAATATTAATGTGTGTGTTGTTCAAATGAAGAATTATGAGACAAAAATTACTCCGCTAAATGATAAACAACTTGGAGAGGTACTTGATTTTAATTCCGATGTATTCCTAAACCTTGAACGGATAATAGAATAGACCTATGACTATACATGTTGAATGCCTGCCGGATGAAACATTGTTAAAAAAATTGGGCTTCGCCAGAAAACAAATCAGACACCATCAGGGAAAGTCTAGAGTTTTTGCCGATATTAAAATTAAAACGGATCAGATGGCTGTAGTAGACGAAGATCCGGGATCAGCCCGACACCCATATGAACAGCAATTAATACTACAAAAACAAGCACATGGCATAGATTATTTTTTGGATCGTAAAGCAAACAACAAAATATTTGTGCTAAAAGTAAAGTTAGAGGATTGGGTTCTTGCCGCCTGTCATAAGAGTCAAATTGATATTACCAAATTCAGCCTACCAGGAAAACCTAATGACCTGCATGACGTCATTAACAACCGCCTTCAGTATTTCGAAAAATTATTGGACGCTCTCCTAAAGGCGGACAGCCCGCCAATTCTTCAATTGGTGACCTGGTTACAAATGCAGTAATGAGACTTTGGTATTGATGTCATCATGAGACGACATAAACCAAAATATTATGAAACCAAACATATTTTTTATCTGTTCATTTATATTGATGATTCTTGTAACTATAATGGCAGTTTTTTTTTTGAATAAATTCCTTTTTTTTATTTATGGATATGACATAAATATATCCAGGGGGAATAGCGCAGAAGCTTTTGAAGCATACAGAAATATTTATAAAAGTAAGGTGTCAGTAATTCTGGCAAGCATAATCATAAGTTTTATACTTTTGTTTTTTGCTAGAAAATTATCTATACAGAATCCTTACTTAGTTTATAAAATTATTTACGGAATATGCGGACTTATTGCTATTGTCTTCATAATTCTATATACTATCATGATTATTCTACCAAATGGCCCAATGGTTTAATCAGAACTTCGCTTGGAATGTTGAATGCTTCGTATGTCTAATGAAAATTTGAATATTGTGCTTAAATTCCCCTCTGACTGATGGTGGCGATCTTGAAATGGTTCGCCGAAAACTCATGGATCAGGACGAAGTGAAGCGCATTCGGGTAAACGCCCTGGTCGATAGGGGCTCTCTTATGCTATGCATTAATGAAAACGTTTAGGAACAATTGCAATTACCTGTAGTTATTCATTGACACTTAATGCGATTTTAATAAATCAGAAGCAAAATCGGATGGCTATTTTCCCAGAAGCTGCCAAAAATTTATAAATTCGTACTATAAAAAGTGAGATAAATGGCTGTAAAAAAGGAACAATACTACGATCTTGATGACATTGGGGCAATTGGCGTTACTAAAAAAAGGTCCGCCGATGAATTGCATCGTGATGCCGAGGAAATGTCCGCTGTGATTCGTGCCTATAAGCTTGGGCAAGATTCTGTAATCAAGGGATCAAATTATACCTCAAAAAGGCATATTGAGCCCGTAGGAAAAGGTGTAAAAGGCAAATCGCGAACTTCTAAAGTGCATTCATCCCATAAAACTCCTACCGCAACTAAGTAATCTACCAATTCTTAGATTGGCTTAAGGATGATTGATAGTTTCAACATTCCAACTAAATATTTTTATCATCATCATCATTTCTATGCCTATAAGCATACGAAAGGATTAAATAAAGAAAACCATAGATTGCCAAAGTGGCAATAATCCATTGCCAGCCACCGCGAAAGAATAAATAGCAAAACACAGCAGGAAATACTATTATTATGCTAGCGTATAGCACTTTGCCAATTCTCTTGAAGATTTTTTTTAGCATTGCGCTTATTTAAATTCTATCATATCATCACTAAATAGTAGGTCAAATCCTTCGAATTTATGCTGTTCTTTTAGCCTTGTGCCATTTTCTTCCAGCCATTCTGTTTTAACCCAATAAAGGCCGCGCTGTGTGCCTTTAGGCTGCAATAGTTTGAGGATTTCGTGTTTGTTGAGGTTTCTAAGGGTTTCGCGTAAATTGTGGTTAATTCCCGTGCCTGAATGTCTTTGAGTTTGGCAGCTCCCCCCGAGAATTTCGAATATTTTAATTACCTGAACTTTTAAGTCTGCTTTAAGCGGAAATGCTTGCTGCTTCTGGGTTGTTTCACTTTCCGCAATATTTGATTCATTTGTAATTCCCTTAGATAATCTGACATTTAAATTACCGTATTTAATTCTCTTGATTGCTTTATCAATTTCAGAAACCTTGTCTAATAACTCTCTCTTTTCTTTTGTCAAGCTCGTTATTATCAGCTCAACATCTTGTGGGTATTCCATTTAATTTACTATTTATTTATAATAGCAAAATTATCAACTGATTTTTCAATAAAAAAACACCCAACAAATTGTCAGGTGATTTCGTATGTAAATGTGTTCTGGTTTTATGTATGCTAATTCATCCCCCCGCCCTAACCTCCTCCATGACCCTCTCAACCATGACCCAAACCTCCTCCTTTATCGCCCGATAATTGCCGTTCACAGTAACCGCATCAACCTCCCGAACAACCGGCAATTCCTTAACACCGCTGCTCAATCCGGCAGGATCAGGAATTATCCTTGCATGAAAGGCCTTGAGCTCGATGGGCTCGTCTGGATTATCAGAGACCAGTCCGACGAAATGACCCGAGGAAAGGTTCGAGATGGTACTTAGCGGAATAGATGCTTCAAGAAGTTCGGAATGGGTAAGTGAAGTGTCGGTAGAATTGACGGAGACCGACTGGCGGGGCTGAAAGATCCGGGCGAAACGCTGGCTGAGGTGGCGGGCCGTCTCCCCATTAACCTGCCCGGCGATAATATTGCCTGTAATATTCAGGATCACTTCCGCTTCTTCGTGGGAATAGGTCATCTTGAGCTGGGCCCAGTCCTGAAGCGCCACGATGCTGGTGATCTGATTGGAGCGCCCGGTCCCGATGGTTTTGAGGACGGAGGCGGCGCGGACGGTTGCAAATTCATCGCATACCTGGGCTGAAGGGTATTTGCCCGGAAGGTTGATGGATTTATTAAGCCGGTCGATATAGAGAGAAAGAATCGGAGCCAGCGCTTCCTGGTCCCTGGCTGAGTTTGCAAGACAGAAAATCTTTGGGGACCGGGAATCATTGATGTCCAGACCAAAATCGTGACCGGAGATGATATAATAAAATTCAGGCGTGGACAGCCTTCCGAGTGGTATCTGAGCTGAAGCCATGAGGTTATTGAAGGTTTCCCTGTCACCACTCATAAAGACTCTTGAATAGGGTGTTATCAGGGTATGGGTATCGGTATCCGATTGAAGGGCGGCAATCAGTTTCTGACTGTCAACATGCATGAGCTCGATGACATGGGGCAGGCTGCAATACTTGCCATTCTCCCTTTTCCGCAGGAACCAGATGGCTGCAGAGAGCAGGTTGATGGACGATTCTACAAAGAAATCCCCCTGTTTATTGACCCAGCTCCGGTTCATGCTCAAGAGAAGAGATTTGGCAGCTTCCATGGCGCTGGTCATGGTCGGAAGGGTGGAAGGATGAATGGGATTGCAACGGTGGGAGCGCGAGAGGTCCACAAAATTAATGGAATAAAAGGCGGCGGATTCCGGATAGGCCTTCCTGTTCTTCAAAAATAAACTATAAGTCAATCTCGTCAGTTCGGGGTATTTATGATCATAAACAAACAAAGCCCTGCCTTTTTCGATGAGCTGACGGATAAAACTCTCGATCAAAAAATAACTCTTTCCACTGCCCGGGGTTCCCATGATAAGGATGCCGCGCCTAGGATTGACAAAATTGATATAGCTCTTGCGGTTGCGGCCCTGGTATCTATACTCTCCCCGTAAATGCAGGGAGTCTTCGTTTTTGATAAGCCTTTCTTCCTGCGGAAATTGCTCATTGGACTGGTTGAACGGCTGATGAGACAGACCTTTACGGATGATGCGGGCGAGCAAGGCTCCTCCACGCATTAAAATAAGAAAGCCCGTCAGGGTCAGGGCCATATAGGCAATGGCAACTGTTTCTATTTCAAGATTCATATGGAATATAAAGCCGCTTAAAAAATAAATGGCCACGCCTGCTAGAAAAGAGTACAGTGCATTCTTGTATTTCAGATTCTGCATTTTCTTGCCGCGGGCGCCAAGAAAGCTTAGGGCGATCAGCCCCAGTGCAAAAAGCTTTGATTCATGAAAACTATTGAACAGGCCCGTATTCTTGATATTGATAAGGAGCTGGTCGGAAAACTTAGAGACCAGTCCCCAATCATAAAAAGCATCGTAGCAATAATAATAGAAATGTAAAAGAAGGATTACAATGGCCGCCCCACGGATGATATTAATGATCTTTCCCAGGCCCATTTGATCTTCTTCGGATTGCACAAAGAAAATTTTAATGTTTGTGACGATGTTTCTGAGTCATGTCCTCTGCTTTCTGCTCATATTTCATTACCGACATGGCGAGGCTTAGCTCAGAGTTTTGGTTTTGCGTCTGGGTCTGATTCAGCCTCTCCTGAATTCCAGTTGCTGTATACTCATTCCCGAGCTCTCTCCCGCTAAAGACCGATTTAGAAAAATGATCGACATAGATCAGGTCCGGCTGGACGCCCTTATTTTCCTTCCCAATCACAAGAAGAATCTGATCATTTTTCAAGCCCTGAACCAGTTCATTCATGCTCAGACCAGGATTTTTGAGAAAGGCCAGCTCGACTGCATTGCGGACACGGGGCTCGTATTTTTGCCTCACTTCTTTATTGGCCGCAAAAAGCGGTTCAAGCGTTTTCAGTGTGGCCTTAATGGGAAGATCGCTTGCCTTTACAGCATCACCCTTATTTTTCCCATTATTATCTATTACACGATAGATCAGGCCTCGGTTCTTATACAATCTGGATTCCTTGCTTCCGCCGATGGCAAGAACATTATAGGGTTTTAATAAGGCATTAAGCTGTTCAAGTGAACTAAACTTATATAGCCGCATTACAAACTCCAGCACATCAGCAATACCAATCCTGATTCCAATCTGTCCATATTCCATTTTTGGGGGTCGAACTGGCCTGTCTTCATTGAGGGCCTTAATTTTCGTCGCAGGAATGGTCAGTTCATATTCCCTGGTAATATTCCAGGCTGCCAGTCGGGATTGATTTGCGGCCAGATTATATAGCGAAATCCTCTTGCCATCAGCCTGAATATTTGTTGTCACAATATGAATATGCGGATGTGCAGAATCGAAGTGCCGGTAGACCAGGTAGGGTTGCCTGCCAAAGCCAATGCGGTTCATATAATCCTCCGCTATACCCTTAAACTGGTCTGCATTGAGCCGGTCCGAAGGATCAAAATTCAAAGTGATATGCAGTCCATTGACCCTGGTTCTCTCATTGAGTGCAGCCTGGTTCACCAGTCGCATAAGTTTATCTGAACGACTCAGTTTTTCTGTGTCCTTTGGATAATTCGCTGAATAGATCAGCTCCGCTACTTCTTGCTTTAATTTTCTCTCATTGTAGGCCAGAATATAACCCAACCGTTTTGATTGATTCACTATTGCAACCATATGTCTGAGATGGAATTAATTTTTTCCTTTATTTCAGAGATTTTTTGCTGCAAGAGCTGCCCTTCATTTTCCGAATCCTCTCTCCATCCCTCGAGTTCCCGGATATCGTTCAAACTCTGCAGCTTACTCACTATCAACTGAAAATTTTTACCAGCTCTCCCAAGCTCTATCCTTAGCCGCATCATTTCAGCCATGAACTCATCGAGAGATTCGTTGCGGGTTTTAATGGTAACCGGTTTATCGAGAACCTTGCATCTGCAATATTCGCTGACTGTTCTGATATTTGTTCGGTCTGCACTAGTGAGAACAATATTGTATTCTACTGAATTCAGGGAGATGACTATTCTAATTAGCCTTTTGTCATCTTTGTTTAACATGAGTACGAAATTTAGTTAACCGTAAATGGATTAATTCTAGACAAATGCAAGCTACAAGCGACTTTACAGAATCACTTTCGTTGCATTGAATGAAATTTTCGGTGCTTTAATAAAAGAATACTAGGGACCCGTCTCATCCTTTCCCATCCTCCGGATTTCTGTTTTTCCTGAATCTTAAGCGGTATTGGAGGGGCGACTCCCCAAAACGGACCCGGAACTGGTCGGAATAGTGTGCGATATTGCTATAATCAAGCGTAAGTGCTATATGTCCAATAGAATGATCGGTTTCCCGCAGCATTTTCTTTCCCAGATCCATTCTAAGGTCCTCATAATACCTTCTGGGTGTAGTATTAAAAATTGTCCTGAAACCATAGCTGAGATTGGAAGAGTTGAGTTGACATTTCTTGTAAACCTCCTTTAGCTCCATAGGCTTCACTTCTTTTTCGGTGACAAAGGATTCGATGAAAGTCTTGGCATTCATCAGTCTATCGATCAGGTATTTATTATGGATCAGATTGGCATATTTACTCATGGGGCCGCCAATCTTTTCCAGGACCGATATGAGCAACTCTCCTGCGGAAAAAGTCAGATTCCAGGCCTGCGACGCCCTTGAGTGGCCGTTTTCCATGATTCTGGCGATAGCCCCCTTCATTTCAGGGGTACAGATATAATGCTCGGCGCGATATTGGAATGGCTCCTTACGGTCCACCTTATTCAGCAATTCCTGAAGGACTGGGTAGTCTTTAGCAATAGAGGTCAAAAAAGGAATATCAAAATGGATATCCCAGGTGGAATAGAAAGCCGGATCGGGAAACTCGGCGTGGGTAACCACCGTGGGACTATAACAAAGGCAGAAATGGTCTTCGGGAATTGTGGCCTCCTTAAAGCCCTCCCATTTACCCAGGATTTGTTTTTTCATGGCGATGCGTAGTTCGATCACTGCCTGATCAGCGCCTGCATCAATAGTGACGGGTCTTTTGATATGGTATTCGCTATAGCTGACATGGAGGCCAATACCGGGAAGGTCATAGAAAATAGCCTTTCCAAAGGGCTCATCGAGCCGACTGATAATGGGCTGGTGCTTAGGAAACTTTTTCAAGTCTTGCTGCAATGCCGGAAGAATCTCGATTTTGCCGAATTCTTTTGATTTCAATTCAAGGCTCATGGGATAAGAGTTTAAAATTTTATAAATAAAGCAGGCCCCGATCTTATCAGATTGCTGTTAAGAACAGATCAAATAAATCAACCTTTTGGATGGTGGTAGATATTTCAGGTATGGGTAGCTCGCCCGGAACCCGGGCATTATTGATGCGATCAATTTGAGCCGATCGCTATGTGTACGTTGAATAAAAATACGAAAGGATTCGATTTTATGCTATAGAGCGGGAAAGGTTAACATTTATTAAAGAATTTGGGAGTGGGGGGTGAGTCCTGTTGTTCAATGTCATTATTTGTTTCTGTGGTCTTTTCGGACAATCCTTGGAAGATAAAAGAGAATTCAAAGTCCGCCAATACCAGGATGAAATATTTCAGGATGCCTGGGAAAGATTGGATTCAACCATTGGGCCAACTGGGAGAATCAAAATGAGGGAAGCGAATAAGAAGGCAGAGGAAAATAAAGCTCCCTAAGAAACAGAATCTCCCCGTTGTAAAATGCTGAGGGTATTTTAGGCAATAATTTTTCGTCACCAAATTGTCTGAAATAGGCATTTTTCCTGCAGACAGCCCCTTTTTCCTGTCAGATACTTTTAAAATTTCTTTGTCTGTCCAGCAAGGGTTTCAGAGGCCTTTTTTTCAAAAGGGTGTCCGGAGGATTTGGCGTTTCACAAGCCCCGTCAGGACTATACATAGACAAGACATCAAAGAACTGCTACCCCAAAACTGGAAAAGCAAGATCATCACCCCATAATTTTCAATAAGTCAATGATCGACAGAAAACAACTTGCCGCAAAGTTAAGCGGCAGCTTTTATTAATTAGGGACGTGGATTCCCGGACATTTACGACATCATAAGGTTTTGAACTTGGGTATCTGTGCTTTTACCCAGGCCTTCAACTCCTCAAAGATTGGAACTGATTTCTCTTGTCTGATCGGTCTTCGCTCGTCGAAGCTTAGCTTATATTCCCTGCAGTAATTCTCAATCCAATGCAGTCTGGCATACAGACCTTCGTATGTTCCCCACTCTGTTTACCGTAAATTTCGCATCGTGAAACTTCCTTCGGGCATGCGAGTTGCAGCAGGAATGTGAATAAGGGGCACAAGTCCTGCGGCCCATCCTGCAATTCGCAGAGAAAACTTGCGCCAGATGAGGACTTTACACAAAATACCATCCAAATTAATTTTTATTCTTAATCCCCTTAAGCTTTCGAACGACCAATACCTTCCGGTACCTTTTTTCCTGGACAAGATCAAATCCATAATTTCTCAGTGCGCTGCGAAGAGTTTCTATGCTCACTTTGCAGCCATGAGATTGTAAAGGTAATCTCATTGTAGTCTTTCTCCTGAAACCGGTCTCATCTATTAAAGTACTTGGATAGTTGTCCGACCTAACATAATCATGATAAATCCGACTTGTTATTTCATGAAATGCAATATCCTTGAATTCTCGGATCTCACATTCACTGTTTATTGATTGGCCGGCGCTTAAATCTTTCAATTTTTTAACCGATACCCTTTTTAACACCCAGCCATCTACCAACCTTCGCTTTATCTTGCTAGTATAGCCAAATTTATTATCTAGATCTTTTTGCATCATTTTATAAATATCTTCATTTTCAGCAGGCAGAATTTTCAGAATATAATTCAGGGAATGATCCCGTCGCCACAAGTAGAATTGCTCTGCATTGTAATAATCTGCATGGTAGAATGCGATCGAATCGCCTCCAATAAGGATTGGCGAGTATGAAATATACGCTGTATCCCCATAAGAACCACCCTGACATTTGAAATATGCCTGTGAATATAGTTCTGAGAGAGACGTATTGAACCGTCCTACACCAACTTTTTTTTGTGAAACAGGGTCTGTTTCATCTAATGCGTGCTGTAGTTTCAATTGATCGTTATATCCACTTACGATCGAATAGCTGGAAAGCTTATATCTGAAATTGCTGTCAACAATACTTTCGATGGAATCATAAATTTTTGCATTGTAATCGTACCTGTCCCAGTCGACTTCCTGATGATGTATAAAGCGCTCGATAGTTTCTTTTGTTGTCGTCCAGTCAAATGCGATCGCACGATAAACCAGCGACGAATCTACCCATACATGCATGGGTTCTAGCATGTGAGGGAACAATCGTTCCAATACAGTGTCGCCTACAATAAATGTCAGTTTTTGAACCGCTTCACTAACGGATTTGCCTACACAACGCGATAGCTCCTTTAGTTCTTGCATCAATTTCTCACCGCTATCTTCTGTGACCAAAAAGATATCCGCCGTGTCCTTAAAATGGTTCTGCAATTCGAGCAATCGTGGCATGGCGGTAATACAGCTCCCGCAGTGGATACCCCAGAAATCAAAAATGATCAGTCTGCCATGCAAATCCGAAAGATGAATTGACCTCAAGTTTTCACCTCTCATGAGTGTCAATAGAATATCCGGCGGTTTTTCGCCGATTTTCAGCGGTGTAACTAAATCCAAATCATTTTGACCGTACAGATTATATATAATCAGTATAGTAATTTTAAAAAGAAATAAAGCTTTATAAGAAATCCTAAACATATTAGCCCCTTTTGTAATCAGATCAATTGTATCCTTGGTTTTGAGTTAAAAAAGGATTGGTCTGTATTTCATAATTTGGAACTGGATAGAGGGTGTCATAGTTAGACCAGGTCCCGCCCTTCAAGGTGCACACCCCGTTTACACCTCCCATAACCGAATCCACGAGGTTCCATCTTTTCAAATCAAACCAGCGATTTCCCCATTCACAGAACATTTCTACCTGTCTTTCGTGTACAATAGCAGACATGATTTGCTGTTGACCGGAAGCCAGAATACCCCCCAATCCGGCTCTTTGGCGGATAATATTTATATCAGATATGGCAGAGCCAGTTCCCCCACCCGCACCCATTGTTTCTGATTCGGCGCGGATAAGATATTGTTCCCCCAGTCTGAAAATCATATATTCTTCAGAAGGAGGGTAATTACCATCATATCCCAGTTTATATTTATAAGGGAAATAATATTGAAGTGAGTTGGCTTGATTACTATCGATCCAATTAACTCTTCTCTGGTCTCCCGTTTCGAAAGCTGAAAGTAAGGGGCTATTAATAGTATAATTCGGAATTATTGAGTTAGAAGTTGGAACAAAATTATATCCCTCTGTTGTTTCCAAACCCTGTAGATTTGAAGGCATTTGAAATATCGCCTCATTACTTCCAGTCAGAAAGACATTATTCAAATCTGTTTCCAAACTATAAACCCCTGAAGTGATCACCTGATTAGCAAAATAATAAGCACTATCCCAGTTTTGATTGTATAAATAAGCTTTGGAAAGTAGAGCGATTGCTGTGTATTTGTTGGCCCTCACTTTCCCGCTGGTACCCGGATAACTTATGCTCAAAAGGTTTTGCGCTTCATTCAGGTCAGCAATAATTTGATTCATAACTTGGCTGATCGCTTTCTTTGGCAAAACAGCGTTCGTTCGATAATTTGTGGTAGTTACCAAAGGAACTTCACCAAACAAATTAATTAAATTGAAATAGCAAAATGAGCGAACGAATAGAGCTTCTCCGATAAACTGAGATTTGGCAGTATTACTGACACCAGTGCTGCTCGGGAGACTATTTATTATATCATTGGCCTGGTAAATTATCTGATAGGTGTTTTGCCAAAACCCCAAAATAGTATTGTTCTGAGAAAATAACGCATTCATGTAGGCTGCGCCTTCATCGGGAATACCGGTATTCGATATTAATTCATCGGATGACAATCCGCAAAAAACATCTAAATCACCATTGAAGATTTGAAATTCACCTGAAGGCGAACCAGCCATCAACACGTATAACCCTAAAGTAGCTGAATTTGCATCTGTGCTGTCCGAGAAAACGAGACTCGATGAAAGCAAATTAGGCGGTGGTGGCACTTGAACAAATTTCGTACAACTAAAATTGATTGTACCAATTGTTATATATGTCGCTAAAATTTTCCATTTCATATAAATATTTTTTTGTTAAAGCGTTAATTGTATTCCGCCTACAATCTTACGCAGTGGCGGCAATGCGAAATAGTTTTGATTTTCAGGGTCGCTCAGCTTGAATTTTGAAAATGTCAATAAATTTTGCGCATTTATGTACAGTCTCCAATTACTGATTTTAGCTTTGCCTAGTAATTTCTGAGGTAGGTTATAAGATAGGGAAATATTTTTCAATCGAAAGTAGGTAGCATTACTATAAGCGGCGGAGGAATTTGCAAAGTGTTGTCCGGCGCTAGTTGCTATCCCGCCATCAGAAAACCTTTCAATATTTGTTTGATCGCCGGTTTTTTGCCATCTGTTCAAAAATACAGTCGGGACATTTGTATTAAGTTCGCCGACATCCTCGTAGCCATATATCTGCCCAAGGTAATTTGCTCCTAATTGCTTTTTAAAGTCAAAAAATATGTCGAGATGGAAATCATGAATATTGAAACTATTGATGATGCCACCATAAAATTTAGGGTCTAGGTTTCCAATTACACTTAAGTCGCTGGAGTAAGATGGGGAATAGGTTGGGCTTCCTTGATTTGACATAAATTCGAATATACCTGTTGTATCATTTACACCAATATATTTGAATTCTTGTCGGGTAGCTAATGATTTCCCCACTACATATTTTCCTGCATATGGCGAAGAAGCTATGTTTGGAAAGGAAAGCAAAATGTTTTTTGGGACCGAGATATTAAAACTGGTATTCCAACTGAAATTTCTATTTTTAATGTTGGTCGTCGTTATTTGAATTTCAACCCCTTCGTTTTGAACGCTGTAAGGGGCATTTTGGATCACGTTTGTAAAGCCTGTTTGGGAAGGGAGATTGTATTCGACGAGTTGATTTCCTGACCTGTTTCTATACCATGAAAAAAAAGCAAGCAGGTGGTCTGTAAAAAATCCAAATTCCAATCCGGTCTCGAATTTTTTCGTGACAGCCCAGGCAAGTTCCGGATTTGCAAGATTTTGCGCAGATGTACCTGTTTGTCCAAGGTAGCTCCAGCCGCTTAAAGCTGTATATCCAGGGAAATATTGGTAATCGGCTATTCCATCACTTCCCGTGGTTCCGTAGGATGCTCGTAATTTTCCAAAGCTTAAAGTGGGTATCAATTGTTTTATAAACCGCTCTTCAGAAAATAACCACCCAGCGCCAACGGATCCAAAATCTCCAAATTGTTTTCCAGGGCCGAAACGGCTTGACCCATCTCTGCGGCCATTTATATTGAGAATGTATTTATCTGAGTAAACATAATTTGCCCTTCCGAAGAATCCATTATACTTGTATAATGAATAATTATCACTTGCCGTTACGCTACCAGCGTCGTCAATAGAATTCAAAAACAAATCGTTTGAATAATTGCTACCCTGAATACTTTCACTTGTGCTGAGGGTCTGTTGAAAAGTACTTCCTATTAAAAGGTCAAATCTGCCAAGACCCAATCTTTTCTTGTACTCTGCTTGGGGTTCAATGATCCAAAGCTGTTGATTTGATGTACCAAAACTAGCTGAACGGTCAATATAATAATTGGGATCCTGTGCAACAGAGGGGTCATCAGAATATTCATTTATATTACCATAATTGTATCCAAAGCTGGAACGAATGATAAGATCGGCGAAAGGTTGGTATTCAAATTGAAAATGGCTAATTAGGTTTGTATTTTTTATGAAATAAGCCTTCTTAAGGTAAGCCAAGATATTATCTGTCAGATTAACACCATTGTATACCCAATTGATGGTTCCATTAGGATTCAATAATGCTGGGTAATCCGGAGCTAAAGTGAAAGCTGTCAGAATATTGGAACTGGAGGTCTCATTGTTCTTTTCGTAAGAAAAGTTGGCGGAAAATTGAATACTTAGCTTTTTATTCAATGAGGTATAGTGATAATTACTTATTGTGGATATGCGATTATCTGAAAACCCTCCTGGATAGATAAAAGATTCATTATGATAAGCGCTGCCAATTAAAAACTGGCTGTTTTGTGTGCCCCCTGAAAAATTAAGATTGACATCACTCGTTTGTGAGGAGCTTCCGATTAGATATTTCATCCAATTAGTGTACCTCGTTGTATCAAAAGCCAATAGGTCGAAATCACCATGGCTAAGACTCGGTGTAACCCCATTATTGTTAAGCGCTTCATGTCTCATTTCAAGATACTGCTGGGTATTGAAAAGGGTCGGTGGATGTTGCACCTCGCCAATCCCATTCCAGGCATTCAATGCTAGGTTGGTCTTGCCAGCTTTCCCGGATTTTGTGGTAATCAATATAACCCCATTGGCGCCTCTTGAACCATATATAGCTGTGGCATCCGCATCTCTCAGGACTTCGATGCTTTCAATGTCCGCAGGATTAATTGCATTGAACGGGCTATAGCCACTTGCGCTTTGACCAGAAATGCCTGACGGGGTAAACGCTTGGTTTACCAGTGAAGAATATTGATTAATACTATTGTTCTGTGGAGCATAGGGCACGCCATCAATAATGAAAAGGGGGTAATCGAATAGTATTTTCCCCAAATCATTAGGCGCTAAGGAATTCTGTCCCCTGATTTGAATTTGAATGGCGGAACCGGGAACTCCGCTGGTTTGGTTGACTACAAGACCAGGTACTCGTCCTTCGAGAGCTTCCAGCGGATTGGTCACAGGCTGCTCTTCGATCGTTGGACTTGTAACTGTGGATACAGATCCAACGTTGAACCGCTGCGTATTTGTACCATATGCAATCACCTGCACTGCATCCAACGGACTATTGCTTTTATGCAACACAATGTCAAACAATGTTTTGTCATTTGGTTTTATTTGCTGTTGCACAAAACCAGTGAAGGAAATTATGATCGTTGCATTGGGGTCGACATTTTTAAGCACAAAATTCCCAAACCTATCGGTCTGCACACCTTTCTTGACTCCCTTAACCGTGACCGACGCACCTTCCAGAGGAGCGCCCGTGCTGTCGGTCACGTGGCCATGAATGTCGCCGGGGGGAGTAGAAAGAGTATTCCCAGAGTTCAAACCCTGGGTTTGTTTCGCCTTCACAACAATAGTCTTCTCCACAATCGTATAGACCAAAGCCTGATCTCTTAAACAGAGATCAAGGGCTGTTTCAAGGCTCACATTTTTCAAGTCCAGGCTGACTTTTTTAGCAGTGCGTAATAGGTCATAGTTGCAGAACACGGTAAACCCGGTTTGGCTGGTGATTTCATCGAAGACCTTTTGCAGCGGGATATCCCTGCCAACCAAAGTGACAGATTGAGAAAGCCCACTTGCTGATACCTGTAAAAAAGAGACGGTCAGTAGGATGACGGTGAGCTTCATCGCTTTTTGGATTTGCGGAGAGAAAAGCCTGCGCTTCCGCCTCCTGCCAATCAATAAATGCATAGATTTGCAGTGTTTGGGTTATTGAATAAATGCTTTGCGGCACCCGCCCTGCGGCGGGCATATTTATTGGGTTAGCCCAAACTACACACCGGGAGTGGTTCCAACACTTCCGGTTTTCTTTTGAACGGACCCCCATTCTAAAAAAATCTTACGGCAAAACCGTCACCTTCCTGCCAGTAATCGTAAAATGCGCCCCACTTGCCTGAAGTATTTTAAATACTCCCGCCAGGCTCACATTTCTGGATATTGCCCCCCAATACAAATCCTTCGGAGGCCCTTCCGGATAACTAACCTCCACGTCGTACCACCTGCTGATCTGCCGCATCACCACCTCGATCCCGGCCTTGTCGAATTTGAACTGGCCATTCTTCCAGGCCACCGCCTCAACGATATCTGCATCGTGCAGAACCTCCATCATACCCTCATTGTTGATAGCAGCCTGATCTCCGGCTCTTAGCTCAACATCCCTCATTTTAACAGCCCCCTCGACTAGTGTGGTCTTGATCTCCGGTTCATCAGCATACCCATTGATATTAAAAGCCGTTCCGATATCCTCAACCGTTTCATTTCTCACTTTTACCCTGAAGTGAGAATTCGAAATATGCTTCACTTCAAAATAAGCTTCACCAGTAATCTCCACCTCCCTGCTGTTTCCGGCAAAAGCCACAGGATACCTTATCGAAGAAGCCGCATTCAGCCATACCCTCGTGCCATCAGGCAATAAAAGCTGGTATTGTCCGCCCCTGGGAGTGGATAGCGTGTTATAAGTTATTTCGGCTGGTCTTACACCTGCGGCATCATACGCGAGTTTCCCGCTATCTGTCTTCACCACACGCGTACTACCCTGGATGGCAAGCTGACCCTTATGCGCGCTATCAAGAATAATCTGTGATCCGTTAGACAAAGTAAGGACTGCCTTATTTCCACCGGGGGCTACATCATTCTGGGATTGCTGTTCATGAGTCTGTGCCAGTGGTTTGGCAGGCCTGTTAAAAACCAGATAAGCTCCTCCGCCAACCAGGATAAGGACAGCAGCGGCGGCGGCATATCGCCACCATCTTCTATTGGGGGATTGAATGCGCTGAGTTTCGGTTTTCCTGAACAAGTAATCATCATCAGCTTCCAGGGCATCCAGGCGTTGTTCAAGTTGGCCGATAAAGCTGGGGCTCATGGCTTCCTTCGGGTATTTGCTCACTTCCTCGCAGATCAAATCATATGCTTCCATAAAATCCGCCTTATTCATTGATTTAATGGCGCTTAGGAATTCCGCAAGTTCTTGCTCGGAATAGCTTCCACTCGCAATTTTATTGATCAGCTCTCTGGTTGTTTCTGTTATCATGTGCCCGATTATTTATAAGTTCGTTTGTGAAAGAGAAAAGTACACCTCAGTTCCCGAAAAAGAATAAAAAAGGTAGGACCAGCATCCACTCCCCGTGCTTTCTAAGATATTCCTTAACAAAACGGATCGCTTCGTACAATTGCTTTTTAACGGCAAAAATGCTGATACCCAGTTTTGCAGCAATTTCATCGAGAGAGAGATCCTCAGTATGCCGCAGGTTAAAAATCTGCTTCTGGCGCGGAGAAAGTTTATCTATCGCTTCCAGCGCGATAGAATAGTATTCCTGAAAAAGAAGTTCATCGGTAACAGAAACCGATGATTCCCGGTTAATCTCATGATAAAAAGTGGAATATTCCTTTTTAGTTTCATTTTTCCTGTACCAATCAATGACCCCGTTCCTTGCAACACGGAAAATAAAGGGCCGGAAGGACTGGATCGTCAGCATCTTATCCCTTTTGCTCCAAAGTTTTACAAACAGGTCCTGGATAATCTCCTCGGTATCCTGCCTGGATCTGTTAGTCAGAGGGAAAACAATATTAAAAAGCAGGGGGGCGTAAAAATTATAAAGCTCTGCAAAAGCATTGCGATCACCATCCACGCAACGCTGCATTAATTGTCTCTCCCCGGCAAGCAAAGCAGTTTGTCTGTTACCCACGAAAATGATTTACATCAAACAATGGAAACCCTGAGATAAAATTACTGTATTCCTAAATTGAGCCACCTCAATTAATTGTAAACTTTCCCAAACCCCATACAACCAAACTAACCACAAAATTGGTGAACTATGATTTTATATTCTCGAAACAGGTGTAAATTGTTATATCAAAACAATTCTCTCCATAAGTAAATAAAAACTATGAGATTTTTATTTTCCCTTCTTATCATTTTTTTATTCGCCGCTGTTGCCAATTGTCAATCCAAAGAAACAGATTATAAAGAGGCCTTAAGAATAGTTGATACATGGTTAAATGCGCAACGTGATTTTGATAAGCTGCCTGGACTATCAGTGGCGATAGTAAACGATCAGAAAATCATATTTAGCAAAGGCTATGGCTTCGCAGATATTGAAAAAAAAGCCCCTATGCAACCGGAAACCATTTGCAGTATTTGTTCCATATCCAAATTGTTCACTTCTGTTGCCATTATGCAGTTATGGGAAGAAGGGAAACTCAGGCTGGATGATTCCATCGGCGCTTTATTGCCGGACTATAATTTAAAGCAGCAGTATATGGAAACTGTTCCAATCACCATTCGCTCACTGCTAACGCATTCATCCGGCCTGCCCAGAGAAGCAGCATATCCCTACTGGAGCGCTCCCGAATTTCCTTTTCCTACGGAAAAAGAGATTCATCAAAAGCTTGGGGGACAGCTTACCCTATACCCCGCTTCCACCTATTTTCAATATTCAAATCTTGGGATGAGCCTACTAGGTGAAGTGGTAGCAAACGTCTCCAAAACTAACTATGAAACCTATATTGAGAAAAATATTTTAGGGCCGCTTCAATTAAACAATACTCATCCCTCCCTTCCTGAAAAATTGTGGAGAGGAACAATGGCAACGGGATACAGCTCATTGTATAGAGATGGTACAAGAAAGATGATGCCCTTCTTCCAGGCAAAGGGAATAGCGCCTGCCGCAGGTTATTCTTCCAATGTTATTGACCTGGCACATTTTGCTTCATGGCAACTTCGTTTGCTCAATGGCAGCAGCAAGGAGATTCTGCGCCCGTCAACCTTAAAAGAAATGCAAAGAGTCCAATGGGTAGATCCTGATGGAAAAACGATGTGGGGCCTTGGTTTTGCAGTTTTTAAACAAAACGAGACCGGTTATATTGGGCATGGTGGTTCATGCCCGGGTTACCGTACAGCATTGATCCTTTCTCCCAAAAGCAAGACCGCTATTGCCATGATGATCAATGCCCAGGGCACTAATCCTGAAAAATATATTGCCGGCATTTTTGAGATCCTGAAAAAGGCAAAAGATGCAGCAGATACAACAACAAACAAAATTGACCTGGATGCTTATGCCGGCAATTATGATGGGTATGCATGGGGTGGTGAAACTGTTGTGCTGCCATGGAAAGGAAAGCTTGCAGTTTTCGGTGTTCCTACAATTAGTCCGGCAGACGACATACAGTTATACACATATACAAGTAAAGATACTTTCAGACGAGTGAGAAAAGATGATGATAGTTTAGGTGAGGAACTGCGTTTTGAAAGAGATGCAAGCGGCAAAGTTGTGCGCTTTGTGCGCAATGATAATTTTGAAAATAGGTTGCCTTAATTTTTTGCGATCTTTAAACCTATTTATCCCCCTAAATGAATCGGTATACCGCCAATCTCTTCTCGCCTTTGCGGGACAATATCCCCTTCCCCACTGCTCCCTGCAAATCCCGGCTTGCCGTTGCAGTGGAAATATCCTTGAACTGGGCCATATAATCTTTTCGCGAAAATGATTTTTTTTGAATAGACTGCTTGAATATTTCCATGCGTTCGGACGCATTTGGACGTTTACGACTCTGGGCAAGCATTTCATCCAGGGACTGGGCAATGGCCCCGAGCATGAATTCAATGAAAATATTCGAATTCCCTGCCTTGTCAGAAAGGGAAAGTGCTTTGTAATATTCCTTCTGCCTCGTTTTGACAACAGATTCGACCGGAAGGAACTCAAAAACTGGGTGGAAATGCATGAGCAATACGGTCTGCCACAACCTGCCCATTCTTCCGTTGCCGTCCTGGAAGGGATGAATGAATTCCAGCTCATAATGAAATACACAGCTTCTGATGAGCAAGGGGTGATTGTCTTTTTTGATCCAGGCAAAAAGGTCTTTTATCAAACCTTGTACCAGGGCTCCCGGAGGGGCCAGATGAGCGATCTGACTTCCCTTCAAAATACCGACCTGGCTGCTCCGCAGTTTTCCCGCCTGGGAAATCAGGCCCTTCATCAGCAATTTGTATGCATTTAGGAAATCAGCAAGCTCATGTGGCCTGAACCTGGATAATCGCTTATATACAGCAATGGCGTTTTTTACTTCAAGGATATCCTTTTGAGGCGCAATCACTCTCTTGTTTTCCAATATGGCTGTTACCTGGGCGGTATCCAGGGTATTGCCCTCAATTCCCAGGGAGGACTGGATGGTTATGATGCGGTTAGACTTTCGAAGTTCCGCTTTAGGCCTACGGAATCCTTCCGCATTGATCTCTCCGAGCTTTTCAGATATCGTGGTGAGGAGGTGAAGGATGGAGGTGGTTAGGGTGAAAGGTGGTTGCATAAAATGATAGTATCATTTGATACTATCAAAATTACACCTTTTGTAAGTAAAACAATATCGTCTGGGATTTGGTAAAATTCAAAGTATACTGCTATATTACATTAGACCTAAAATGACATACGAAATGAAAAGAAAATCTGCTGAAATAGCAAATAGAAATCATCCTGGCTTCAATAAAAATGCGGAACCTTTTTTCAGCATTATCATGGAGGGGTTGAAAGGGGAAGTGGATGGCGATCATTTTTGGGATGCTGTTGCCGAGAACGCAGTTTTTGAGTTTACGTATAAATTTCCGGGCTTCGCCCGCAAGATCAAGGGGCGCAAGGCTTATATGGATTGGTTTGGCAATTACACTATGGAGCTTGAATCTGCTGATCATTTGCGAGTTTACAGATCATCTGACCCTTCTAATACCATTATCCTGGAATACGAAGTTCATGGAAAAGCGCCTTCTACCGGAAAAGCCTATGATAACTGTTTTTGTTCCATCATTACTTTGGCTGAGAGAAAAATCATGCATTGGCGGGATTATATGGATTCCCTGGCGGTAGTGGATGCTCTTCAGGCAGTATAAACTTTTCCAATATGGCACCCCAAATTCGGTAATGAATAAGAGCAATTACGATTACTGTATAAGCTTAAAATTGGAGGGAAACGATATTTGCTAAATAAATTAGTATTTTTGTAATGAAAAATATCGGAAAGGAACAAACGGATCATTATGGAATTTATTTATAACGATTTTTATAACTCTCTCACAGTAACTGAAAAAAAGTTCGCGCCAAAGGACCTTTGGATCGAGGGAAATCCGGCGCTTTTGTTTTCCGGATTGAAGGTGGCCATTGTGGGTTCGCGAAAACCCAGTGCACAGGGGATTGGTAACGCTCAGTGTATAGCCGAAACACTCGTGGAACACGGCGTGATTGTTGTCAGTGGGCTCGCCGATGGAATTGATACAGTCGCCCACGAAACTGCTATTAGATGTGGGGGAAAAACGATGGCTATACTAGGGACGCCGCTGGATATCGCCTATCCGGGTAAAAACGCCAAGCTGTTAAACGCCATAAAGGCGAATCACCTGGCAATTTCGCAATTTCAACAGGGCTATCCGGTTAAAAAAGAGAATTTTCCTATGCGTAACCGGACGATGGCCTTGCTGAGTGATGCCACAATCATTATCGAAGCGTCCGAGAACAGCGGCACCCGCCACCAGGGTTGGGAAGCTTTGCGGCTAGGGCGATTCACTTTCCTCCTGAAAGACGTCATGGAGGACAAAACTCTTTCCTGGCCGAAAGAGATGGCAAAATATGGGGCCCAGGAGCTGACCTGCGAGCTCCTCCCGTCTTTTCTGGAGTCGATCCCAAATGTCACATACCGGTCCGATTATGCTTCCTTCTATTAAGTATGCTACCCTGTTGCAATACTCCCCGAGAGGCAATGCAGAGCTGTCCCAGCGCTCCCGCCAAGTAAGAGACTCGATCAAGGGCGGACAAATTGCACCCTATAAAGAGCGCTTCAGCGAGGTCCTTGCTCAACATCGCGATATTCTCGCAGACTTTCTCAATCCAGAAGTATCGCTGGTTCCCACCCCCAGAAGTTCGCCCCTGAAGAAATCCACGCTCTGGCCAGCCGCAGAAATTGCCGCGATGTTGGCTTCTCTCCAACTAGGAACGCTGTCAACCTGCCTGGTGCGTAAAACCGCTGTCAGAAAATCAGCGCTGTATCCTAAAGCAGATGATCGCCCTTCAATCGACGAGCACTATCGCAGCTTTGCCATAACCGGCCTAATTCCAACTCAAAACATCACGCTTGTCGACGATGTCCTGACCCTGGGGCGCACTTTTATGGCGGCAGCTTCCCGCCTCGCCGATGCGTTTCCTAATGCAAAGATCCGGGCCTTTGCGCTCATGCATACAAAGGGCCGCTCCATTGATGGCAAGATCGAAAGGATCCTGAATGTCGAACTTGGGGCCATTAGCTTTAATCCCCAAACGGGGAAATGCAAGCATATCCAATGATATTTGGAAGAATAGCGGGATGGATGGTTTATCCGATATCTTCAAACAAAAAAAAGTTATTTTATTTTTCAAATATTTAATCTCGAATTAATATTTTTTCCTCACTTATATCCTTTACCTTGGTTCTTCTAAAAAACTTCTGTATGAAAAAAATTATTAAACTCACACTTCTTCTTTTTATTGTTGCATCTTCATTGAATGCCAAATCTCAATTGTTAACTTCAGATGATATCAAAACTCAAATGGTTAATGACTGGGAAAGAGCAAAGAGTTATACGGATCAATATCTGAGCACCATGCCTGGCGATAAATACACTTTCAAAGCTGTGCCTGTTGACTCAGTAAGGAATTTTGCACAACAAATGCTTCATCTTGCCGAAGCAAATTTCTTTTTAATGTCAAAAGCAACAGACGCAAAAACCCCTTCATTTGTTAAATCCGATTTGGAACACAGTATGTCAGCCCAAACCATGGATTCAGTGACGTATTATGTGAATGCCAGCTACGACTTTTGCATAAAAGCGGTAAAAGACCTGGATGTGAACAAATGGGGTGAAAAAGTAAAAGTATTTGGCATGGAAACAACAAGATATGCCATGATGAACAAAACTTTTGAACATCAAACACATCATCGCGGACAAACTACCATTTATATCAGAGTTGCAGGCATCAAACCTCCTCAGGAAAAGCTATTTTGATACGCCTCCAAAAATGTAATTGAAGAAAGGCTGCCAAAAAAAACGGCGGCCTTTTTGATTTTCGATTTGCCGGAGACATTTTTAGGTTATCCAAGGGAGCAATATTATTCTTACCGGCCCCTTGAACTATTTTTTCACGGACAGGCGCTAATTTGAATGAGATACCAATCTTATTAAGCCATTGGCTTTTTAGTCTGTGAATAGTGTAAATTATTTATTGAAAATTGTAAGATGTGAGCGTGTAAATAGTCGGACCTTTAGGGGTGGCATTGTCGTATGATAAATGGATAAATAGTTAAAAAAAATGATCAATGACTATAAATAAAGAGAATGATTCTGCATCTGTATTAAAGCAGTCCATAATAATAAAGGTCAATCGCCTTCATGTGCCGATAAAAAAAAGCGGCAAAGACATTGTACTGAATGTGAGCTTTAGAGAGGGTATTATAAGGTATATCATTACGATATTCTTACCCATTCTGGTGCTTCTTATTGATAAGCACCTCATCATTTACACAGCGCCTATAATGGCATACCTGTTCTTCTCCGGTATTACCCATTTTTGTTTTATTAAATATGCATGGCATCGTTTTATAATGCACGATCCTCCTGCTATGCCGCCCGCATATGGAAAAAGCCTGAATTATCCTGAAGAATCACTTTGATGAACTCCGAAAATCGTCAATCAATCGAAGGGTTGGAGAGGTGAGATATGTGGGGCTATTATTGGCCCAGATTATTTTTCCGTTCCATTCTATGCTTTCTCTATTACCATTATTAACTTCCCAGGTTAAGATACTCTGCAGTTGAAAAGCTGCTAAAACCAAGCTCGTTAAGAAAAATTCCCATAATTCAGGTGGATATTGCAATTTTCAGGTTGAACGGGTAAAACTTCTTACCTTTTCTCCATACTAAATCGAAAACTAACAATTATGAAACAAATACTTATTCTCTTGGCTGTAGCCACTTCTCTTTTGTCATGCACAGGTAACGGCAATTCGGGTTCATCAAACAATGCAATGGATTCAGTTGCTGCAGAAAAGGCAACAAAAGACAGTATGGTAGAAAAGAATAAAGCCACTGCGTTGGCTTCAGTTACAGCTCTTTTTAACGGCAAAATAGACGAAGGGTTCAAAGATTGCAGCGCTGATTATGTAGATTATGGTGATGGCTCTGGGGCACCTGTAAAGGGAGCTGATTCTTCAAAGGCAGGCTTTAAAATGTTTATTACTGCATTTCCGGATATGAAAGGGGAAAACCTGTTGGCTATTGGAGATGGCAATCATGTAGCTGTTTTCGGCGATTGGTCGGGCACTTTCAAAGGGGAATTTATGGGCATGAAGCCAACCGGGAAATCATTCAAAGTAAAGGATGTTGACTTATTCACATTTAATGATGCAGGAAAAATTACTGAACATCGAAGTGTGCAATCGGCGCAAACTTATATCAGCCAGGTTGAAGAAAAGATGAAGAAAAAATAGACTTAGGTCGGTACATGAATATCCTTCCTGTCATCAGATCAATTCTTATAATAATAAATGGCGCTTGATTCGCCAAAATATATATTATTACAGTTAATGCTGTTTATCATCCATAATTAATGGAAAAGAGAGCTGAAAATGAAGGGGTCAATCTAATTTCTTTTTCAACCAGATTCCTTTTTACCGTCGCCCTATTTATTTTTAACTTCCCAGGATCTTCAATATTTCATGGAGTTATTGCAATAACATCTAATAACTCCCAATGGCAGGGTTTTAAATAAGAATTGCGAACATCTGCTGTACTGAAAACAGGCAGTTTTTGCGGTTGTATAAATCAATATTCCGCTGAATATCAAATATTTGTGATATTGGAGCTTTTATTGAAACAAATTGGTCGACTTAACCGTCTAATCATTGTTTCCAAGTCAAACAGCTCGATATGATCAAAAATGTATTGCGGATTGCCCTGCGCAATTTTAGAAAAGACAAATGGTTCAGTCTGATAAATATTATGGGCCTCACCATCGGAATCACGTTCAGCCTGTTTTTGATCTTTTATGTAAGAGACGAACTCAGTTACGACCGGTTTAACAATTATTCGGATCGCATATACCGTATAGTCACCTACGTAACGGAAAAAGACAAGAATACAAATTTCACATATACGGAAGCGCCTCTGGCTTTTCAAATGAAAAAAGACTACCCTGAAGTGCAGGAAGCTGCCCGTATGTTAAACAGGGAAAGGACTCTCTTTAGAATAGGTAATAGTAGTTTCTTTGAAACAAAAGCATACTACGCCGATAGCAATATTTTTAAGATATTTACTGTAAGGTTTCTGGAGGGCAATCCCAATACAGCATTGGTTGAACCGAATAGCGTTGTCATAAACAGAACGACTGCTGAAAAATACTTCGGTAAAAATGTATCGGCTGTTGGCAGGACACTACACACTGTATATGACCTTTATAAAGTGACCGGTGTTTTTGAAGACATCCCTGAAAATACCCATATCCGCTACAATATGCTCATCTCCATGTCTTCAGATTCAAACAACTATAATCAGAACTGGGGTAATTTTAATTATTTCACCTACGCTTTATTGGTGCCCGGAGCAAGCCGGCAGGCATTTCAGAAAAAAATAGATCAGACTGTTGCTAAATTTGTAAAGCCCGCATTTGATCAATTCGGCGTGAAGATGCGCTTTTATGCCCAGCCCATTGTTGACATTCACCTACATTCAGATCTGGAAAGAGAACCTGAAGAACTGGGAAGCATGTCATACATATGGACTTTTTCCGCAGTGGCGTTCTTTTTGCTCCTCATCGCCTGTATCAACTACATGAATCTCACTACGGCAAGGTCTGCACGAAGGGCAAAAGAAATTGGCATCAGAAAAGTTACCGGTTCAAAAAGAGGACAACTGATCGCACAGTTTTTAGGAGAATCCGTACTTACTGCGATGGCCGCTGTAGTGCTCAGTTTCATACTGATCCTACTATTATTTCCCTTCTTCAATTCGATCTCCGGAAAATCGTTTTCGGTTAAGAACCTTTTACAGCCTTTCAATATATTCATGATGCTCGGCATTGGTTTGTTTACCGGCCTCGTCGGTGGAAGTTATCCTGCCTTTTATTTGTCGGCATTTCAGCCGGTAAGCATATTAAAAGGTGCGCTATCAAAAGCATCTGGCAATATCAATCTTCGCAGGACGCTGGTTGTAATACAATTCTCCATTTCCATGGTCATGCTGATTTGTACATGGATCGTTTACTCGCAGCTCGAATTTATGAAAAATAAAGACCTGGGATTTGACAAGAACCAGGTTATGACTGTGGTGGTAAATACGGGTAAATACGAGCCAGACAAAATAAGTGCGATGGGTAATGATTTTCGTAGATTGTCGTCAGTGGCTGATGTTGGCATTGGAGGTTCCTATCCCGGATCAGGTAATACCAATTTGAATCTTTTCAGGGTTCAAACTAAAACCGGGCATTTAGACAAGGGCATCGAATGTTACGGCGTTGATGCCCATTTTTTTTCAGCTCTCGGAATCAAGGTTGTTGCAGGACGAAATTTTGAGCCTCAAGATACTTCACATGGTAGCATGGTAAACGAAAGTTTTGCAAAACATTTTGGATGGGATCAGCCTATTGGTCAGCGCATTACTTTCCCGGGTGATACCTCTGTTAAAAATTATCTCGAAGTGGTTGGTGTCGTAAAGGATTTTAATCAAAATTCTCTGTATAATCCAATACAGCCGCTTTTATTTTTTTATGGCCCGTTGAATAATACATATATAATGAAGTTGAAGCCGGGAAATTTAAGCAATACGATAGCACAGGTGGATGCTGTCTGGAAAAAATATTTCCCTGGGTTGCCCTTCGAATTTAAATTTTTGGATGAAGGATTGAATTCGCAATATGTGGCTGATCAGAAACGCGGAAAAATTTTCGCTTCGCTGGCTATCCTGACGATCATTATTACCTGCCTGGGTTTGTTGGGCCTGACGGCTTACACCACGCAACAAAAACAAAAGGAAATCACCGTGCGCAGGGTGCTTGGAGCGAGTGTCGGACAAATCATTGTTCTAATTACCAGGAATTATTTCTGGCTTTCATTGATTGCCGCATCAATTGCTTTCCCCGTTGCCTATTATTTCATGAGAAACTGGATGAAAGTGTTTTCATATAGTCTGGGCATATCTGTAATCCCATTTATTTTTTCAGCCCTGCTGATCATTATAATAGCCATACTTACAGCAACCTTTCATTCTGCAAAAGCTGCAATTTCAAACCCTTCTAAGAATTTGAGATTGGAATAAAAGCTGGTATCTGCGCTTATGTTCAATCAGTCTGCGATGCGGTTGGCTATCCCCAATGAATTTTTCAGATTGACAATCAATTGATTATATTATAAACGCCGTACTTAATAGGTAGTTAATAAACGTCATCATATTCTGCGATCAAACAATACGGACCATGGTGATCTTTAATCAGCAACGGAACAATCACCTTATATTTTTTTACATTTACATAAATCAAAATATTATGAAACTGTCCAAAACTATCACGCTTATTGTAGTATTATCTCTCTTTATTCATAAAACAAGCGCTCAGGATAACTGGGTGTCTTATTCCAAAGCCGTAAGTACAAAAGGCTATGAAGGACATAACTTTCGCTTAACGGCAATGATAAAATCAGAACCAACAGACGACAGCGCTTCAGCACGCTTATGGGCAAGAGCTGATAAGGAAAAAGGAGAAGGTTTCTTTGACAATATGTGGAATAGGCCTGTGAGAACTAAAGATTGGAAAATGTATTCCATCGAAGGGAAAATTGATACCGGCGTTTACAAGCTTGCATTTGGGGCCTTATGCCAGTACAACGGTAAATTTTATTACGACGATATCAAGCTCGATATAGAAACATCAAAAGGCAAATGGAAAAACATTTTTACAGATAATTTTGAGAACATCAATGATACGCTGGAGCAGGGAATTCAAAGCAGGCATTCAGGGTTTAATGAAAAATTTAATGCTGCAATTGTAGATGCGGAAGGCAAAGGGAAAGCGCTTTTGATTGAAGGTAAGGATGTGCCTAATTACGGCGTGAATAACAAGGTTGGAAAATACGCTAATGTGAACGGAATCAAATTATACTATGAAATTTACGGCGAAGGTGCGCCGCTGGTCGTATTGCACGGTAATGGGGGCTCCATTGAAAGCGCCGGGTCTTTTTATCCTGATTTGATAAAGCAATATAAAGTAATTGCGATTGACAGCCGTTCACAGGGAAGATCAACAACAACAAATCAGCCACTTACCTATGATCTGATGGCAAGCGATGTGAATGCATTGCTGGATCAGTTGCATATCGATTCTGTTTTTATCTGGGGGCAAAGTGATGGCGCCATTTTAGCATTATTGCTTGCAAAGGACTATCCTAAAAAAGTAAAACGGGCTCTAGCTTACAGTCCGAACATACAGCCTGACAGCTTAGCCGTTTTTCCATGGGCTATAACGGCTATGCATAAAATTATAGCAGAAAACCAAGACCCAAAACAAAAAGCATTGATGCAGCTAATGCTTGACTATCCAAACATTCCTTACTCGGAACTCTCAAAAATCAAGGCGCCAGTTTTGATCATGTCAGGCGACAGGGACGTGATACGCCCCGAGCATATTTTAAAAATGTTCCAAAGCATCCCCAATTCACAGCTATGCATATTGCCGGGCGCAACGCATGGCGGCGCATGGGAAAAGAAAGAATTATTCCTTACAATAATGAACGATTTTTTTAACCAGCCATTCAAGATGCCCGATACAAGAAGCTGGTTCGAGTAAATAGAAACCTTATGTTATAAAAACCCTGTCTGCATGAATACAGTTGAAATATTTTGCTGATAGTGATAGCTGCTATAAGAAATAAAGCAACATGCCTGTTGTATTATCTAAAATAAAATATTGCATGAAATATTGTAATTTAAAGTATGAAAATTAGGGCTGATGTCAAAGAATGACATACTAATCATAGAGAACCTGGCAGATTTTGAAAAAAAGATCAATAGGGATTCCCGTCCCTATGATATCAACATGATGGTGATGCCTGGAACATTACAGGATAAACACAAGGATGTAGATCCGGAAAAAGGGATACAGGCATTGCGCCGTCAGTTCAATCTTATATATATTATTCTTGGAGGCGTGCACGATGTGCATCTTGGAGCCGACTATCGCTGGCTAAAACCCAATGATCTGGTAATTGTACCGGAGAATTTTTTATATGCTTCAACCCATGTGCGGAGTTGTGTTGGTTACTGCATGCACTTTAAAACAGAGTTTATTCAGCCATTGCTGAAAGGTTCATTATCGGAAGAGTTTTCTTATTTCGACCTGGAATCAGAACATATCGTTAATGTTACTAATGAAGAAAGTGAATTGATTCAGCAATCATTCAGGGATATTATTGCAGCGTATGAGCGGTTCTCGCCGGAAAAAGATTATTTACTGCGCAACTATATTCATATTCTTTTATTACGGATTAGGGAAATATACAGGCCCCATGCCAAAAAGATTGTTGAAAATGCTACACGGTCTATGAAAATCACAAACCAGTTCAAACACCTGGTAGAAAAAAATTTCATTGAAAACCGGGAAGTGCAGCAATATGCAGAACAGCTTTGTATTACTCCAAAATACTTATCAGAAGTAGTAAAAGCAGCTACCGGTAAATCCCCGCGTGATATCATCAATGATATATTATTGCTGGAATCAAAAGTATTGCTTGGGTCCACCGATAAAACAGTAACAGAGATAGCCCATCAGCTTCATTTCGAAGATCAGTCGCACTTTCACCGCTTTATTAAGCAACATACTGGTTGTACTCCGCTTCTGCTCCGCCGGAAACTCTGATTTGTACATAAACTGCCGAAGTATGTACAAGGAAACCATCTTTACACAACAGCATCTTTGTACGGTTAATTGCTTATTGTATTCTTCATTACCGGCGCCGGTTATGTTGAAAGCATATTAGCTTCCAATTTTTCATCATTAAAATTTGTTAGAATGAAAACGATCTTATTTTTTGTTTTAATTGCCGTTGCTACATTATTATTGTCACATCGGCCTAAATCTAATCCTGCAACGGGCATGGATACGGCAGAATTAAAAAGCTTTGGCAAACCTGATGAAATACGCGAGTTTCCCAAAGGCAAACTGGAATTGATAAAGATTAGCAATGCAACTATCGGCAGAGCTACTTTTCAGCCAGGATGGAAATGGTCGGAATCTGTTCAACCAATTGCAAAAACAAAAAGTTGTGAAGCGCCACATTTCCAGTATCATGTTTCAGGAGTGCTGATGGTTAAAATGGATGATGGCACTATACTAGAGTGCAAACCAGGGGACGTTTCATTGCTTCCAAGCGGGCATGATGCATGGGTGGTTGGCACCGAACCTGCTGTAGTGGTAGACTTCCAGGGGATGCTGGATTATGCAAAAAAGAAATAGACCCCTGAACCCTGATTTGGAAATACGTTATAAAATCTCCAATTTCGAACTCAAAAAATTATATTATGTATATCGTCCGTGACATTTTCCAATTGCGTTTTGGCGCATTTAAAGAAGCAAAAAAATTATTGGATGAAGCTTACAGCAAAGGCATATTGCCCGATGCAAAATCTTCCAGGATATTATCTGATTTTACAGGCGATGCATACCGCCTGATCTTTGAAGAAGGATATGATTCGCTGGCAGATTTTGAAAAGTCGTTGACTGAGAGCATAAGTAAGGGGGAATGGCAAAAATGGTATCAAAAATTTAAGGAGCACATTCAAAGTAGTCACCGCGAAATATTGAAACAGATTATATAATAAGAAGAATGTTTTGTTGCGATACACTACTACAATCAAACCAAACATTTCAACTTAATAATATGAAAAAAACTATCTCGCTTTTTACGGCGATTAGTTTTTTTTCTTCAATTTTCGTGCAGTACCTATATCCCCCAACCAAAACACTTGACAGCAGCGTTGCGTATTTTGGCATTACATACAAAGACCCTTACCGCTGGCTTGAGAACATGAAACAACAGGAAGCAATGATATAATTCAAACAACAGGCAACTCATGCCGACTATGTTCTGAACAATCTTAGCGGAAAGGATGAACTGATTGTTGAATGGGAAAAACTTGGTGAAGTATTGGCTCCATTAATAAATTATTTGGTTTATGAGAACGGCAGGGTGTTTTACCTCAAAATCGTGCCCAGTGAAAATGTTGGCAAGCTTTATTATCGTGAAGGCTTAAGAGGTGCATTGTTGAATCCAGCCAGGTTCAATGATAAGGAATAAGTTTGTTAATGCTTAATTCTAAAAACGCAGAATCAGTTTCCAAATCTTCCACCATTGATATTATGTATTCTTTTTCTTTCGAGCGATCATTCAAATACACTCTGTAGCTTTCAGCAAAAAATCCCATAGTCACTGCCAGAAATATCATTAATCCTTCCAATAAATATTCCTTGAATGTTTTCTTTTCAACTTCAGGATGATGATGGACTTCCCTTTTGGTTGTTTGGGGTTCTGATTGGGTAATCGATGGATCATTCAGTTAAGTTTCTGAATTAGATTCCTGTGGTAATTGTTTTGGTATTTCCTGTTCCTCAGACATGCTTTTTATAAGGGTAAATTAACAATAAACTCCGTAAACTCTCCCTCTATAGTATTCACTCTTATCTCCCCGCCATGTGCCTTCACAATATCGTAGCTCAAGCTCAACCCCAATCCTGTTCCTTGTCCAGTGGGCTTTGTAGTGAAAAAAGGCTGAAAGATCTTATCCACTACCTTCTGGGGGATGCCGCTGGCATTGTCCCTCACGCTGATGGTTATCTTATTACCGGTCTTCTTTGTGCTTACTGAAACGGTTGGTTCATAACCGGCACCAGCTATTTTTTTCTTTTCACTAACTGCATAGAAGGCATTGTTGTAAAGATTTAAAAAAACTCTTCCAATATCTTGCGGAACGATATTGATTTTTCCAATGCTCTTTTCAAAGTCAGTTTTCATTTCCACTTTGAAATCTTTGTCCTTACCTCTTAAACCATGATAAGCAAGCCTTAGATACTCATCTGCCAAAGCATTAATATCTGTTGGCTCTTTTGAACCTGTGCTTGATCGGGTATGCTGAAGCATCCCCTTAACAATGGCTTCAGCACGTTTACCGTGGAGGTTTATTTTTCGTTCATTGTCCTTAATATCATTTGAAATAGAAAGAGCTTCATTCGTGTTGCCTGTTTTTAATTCGGTTTGAAATTCATCAATCATCTCCTGATTAAGTTCCGAAAAATTATTAACGAAATTAAGCGGGTTCAGGATCTCATGGGCTATGCCTGCCGTAAGTTCACCAAGAGATGCCATCTTTTCTGATTGTATCAGTTGGGCTTGGGTTGCCTTTAGTTCAGTATATGCCTTTTCTATCTCCTTTGCCTGCGCCAGTTCTTTTTCCCTTGTTTTGGCAAGCAGCCTTTCCTCTACTACTTTTCTGCGTATGCGGTCAATAAGGATTAAGCCTGCGAGCAAACACAGACCGTAAAACAAATAAGCCCACCAGGTGCGGTACCAGGGGGGCAGCACTTTAAACGTATAAGTAATCGGTTCGCTCCAGCCCCCGCTCGCCTTCCGGGCTTTTAGAATAAAGCTGTACCTCCCTTCGTACATATTTCCAAAGGTGGCGGTAGTGGTTTTTGTTACCGGGCTCCACTGTTTTTCATAACCCTGGAGGGTATACTGGTATTCCACCTGTTGTGGTTTGCTCGTTTCCACTGCGTTAAATTCAATAGTGATCTGGTTTTGAGCATAAGGCAGCTCCAGGTTTTGGGGCAGCAGGTAAAAGCTGCTGATGCTGTCAAACCGTATGCCCCTGAATCTATTGATGACTGAATCCCGGTCTGCTGGCGTAATCATTTTGCCAAAAGCCATTGATTCCTGAAACATGCTTCTGGCGCTGTCTTCCGCATTGTCCAGCTTCCCGTCTGACCGGAGGTCGAACCAGCAAATATTTTCCCCATTCACTTTTATTTTTTGAATGGCTAAAACCGGCCCGGCTTCCTTATGCAAAGAACTGTAATCAAACCGCACCAGTGTACTGCCGGTGCCACCCCAGATAATGCCCTGGCTATCGCAATACATCGCATTGGAATTGATGTCTCTTACCGGGTATCCGCTGAGCCGGTTATAGTATTCTATTCCCTTCCCAACCTGCGAAAAAGGAAGAGAACTCAATTCAACAGGTATTACCGTGAACCCAAGATTGGTGCCGATAAAAATATTCCCCTTCTTATCCTGCACGATGTCACTTGCCTGATCATCAGGCAACCCTTGTGCCGTGGTGAAATTGTCAAACTTCACTTCCGGTGCACCATTTGAGGAAGGGTAAGTTGGTTTTAATTTATCCAATTCTTTTGCAGACAAGCGGCTTAGTCCGGCCTCAGTACCTATCCAGAGGCTCCCGAACTTATCCTCTGTGATGGAATTCACAAAGTCATTACACAAGCCCTGGGCTATGGTAAAATTGGTGAAAGTTTTTCCATCGAATCTGCTGAGTCCGTCATTCGTGCCCACCCATAGGTTTCCTTCTTTATCATGGCAAAGGACGTTTATATAATTATTTGTCAGTCCCTGGTCAGAAGTATAATTAGTGAAGGACTTGCCGTCATATTTACTTAATCCCAGGGAGGTGCCAAACCACAGGTTGCCGGCCTTATCTTCCGAAATTTGGGTAACGGCATTGCCTGCCAGTCCCTGTTCCGTCGTAAAAGAGGTGAAAGATCTGCCGTCGTACTTGCTTACACCACCAAGGACTCCGCCAGCCGCACCGACCCAGAGATTGCCAGCTTTATCTTCGGTTATACATTGAGTATTATTACTCACCAGTCCCTGCGATATAGTGAAATTGGTAAAAGATTTGCCATCATATTTGCTTAAACCATCGGTAGTGCAAAACCAATAGTTCCCTGCCCTGTCCTGGCTGATATAGAATACCAGGTTAGCGGGCAAACCATCGACAGTTGTAAAACTGGTGAAGGAGATTCCAGCGTATTTGCTCACACCGGCGTCAGAAGTGCCAAACCAGAGGTTCCCGGCCTTATCTTCGGTTATGCTCTTTATGTTATTATCTGCCAATCCCTGGCCAGTGGTATAGGTAGTGAAGGATCTGCCATCGTATTTGCTGATTCCTGCAAAAGTGCCAAACCAGAGGTTCCCGGACTTATCTTCCGAAATCGCCTGCACCAGGACATTTGATAATCCTTGGGCAGTCCCAAAGCTCGCGAAGGTCTTGCCATCGAATTTGCTTACACCGTTAGAGGTCCCAAACCAGAGCGCACCGTCTTCAGCTTCTGCCATGCAAATTACCAAACTGCCTGCCAAACCCTGTGCGCTGGTATAATTAGTGAAGGATTTGCCGTCATATTTGCTCAATCCGCCAACGGTGCCAAACCATAGATTTCCTCCTCTGTCTTGAGCGATACAGTTCACACTATTATTGGGGAGTCCATCTCTTGTACTGAAAATAGCAAAAGTCTTGCCATCGAATTTGCTAAGGCCAAGTGTGGTGCCAAACCACAAGTTGCCGTCTTTATCTTCGCAAATAGCCCGCACATCGTCATTCGGTAGCCCTTGGTCAGTAGTAAAGCTTGTGAAAGATTTTCCGTCATATTTGCTTGCTCCTCCGCCTTGTGTACCGAACCAGATATTTCCCGCCCTGTCCTGGATGAGGCAGGTGACTGTGTTGTCGCGCAGACCCTGCGTTGTTGTGAAGGTGGTAAAAGATTTTCCGTCGTACCTGCTGGTGCCCCCGCCCTGGGTGCCAAACCATAGGTTGCCGGCCTTATCCATCATCGAGCAGGTGATCGAATTGAGTGCAAGCCCGTCATCGCTGGTGAAGTTGGTAAAGTTGGAATTGCCGCCTGTTCCCAAAATAAAGGGGTTGCCTGCCGAATCTTTCACGGGTCGGCCTTTTTCATCCATCAAAACAGACAGCATTTTTTTTACAGGGGGCTTTAGCATTATCTTGCTGATATCACCATTGTTATATTTTCTGGTATAAAAACCGCCTTCTTTGCTGGGGATTGGAACAGTTAAGGGTTTGGGCGATTTGTCTAACAGTATGGTTTGGGGCTGCATGCTGTCAGGCAGGCCCGCTATGCTTATCACCTTGGGTGGGGCAGGACTTTGTGGTTTATCGGAGGTTTTATCGCCCGCAGGGAGTTGCGCCTGTTTGGAGCTGCAGGAGAATGCAAAAAAAGCGATCAGCGTTAAAGCCATGAATTCCGATCTTATCATGAAGATTCAATTTACCAGGTAACTGAATGAAAAACCCGCTTCCTAATGTCTCCTTTGGTCAAACTTTTATATCGTACTTTATCCTGTGATGCTATGACAGTAACCTGATCAGGGCGGATTGATAAGGAGGATAATGTTTTGAAGTTAACGAAAATAGATCGAAATACTCATAATAGGATCCTACCCGTATTTGACTGAATCCTAAGGTGATTTTTTTTTGAAATGGAGGAGGGAAAATAAGTGCCGAATTTGATGCTCTGTTATTCAGGAAAACAATGCAGTTAGGACTCAACCTGGAAATCCTCCAATTTGTGAAGATAGAATTAGGATTCTCCTAAGTATTACTGAACACAATCTATATATTAATTAATCGAAAAGTTGAAGAGGAGATAAAGAATACGCGTAGACTGTGTTCATTTTCAATTCGGTTTCCACTGGATGGCTTCCATGCACTTTTCAGGATTAAAAGGAGCTGAGATACTTAAAACATTGTAAGAACTCAGGTCAGCCGAATGGTTCACTCTATCAATGATGGCAAACTTGCCAGTTAGTCCTCGATTGCCTCGATATCAAGTTGCTTTGCACGTTCAATTCCGTCCTTCATAGCTTTGAGTTGCTCTGGAGAATGTCCTTGCCAAACAGTAATCTCACCAACAACCTTAAAAGGGTGAGCTGAACGGAATGACTTTGTTGGATTACCAGGGAATTTTTTGTCGGTCAAATTGGGGTCATCCTCAATTGGACCAGTTGGTTCCACTAAATAAATTCTTTCACGGCCCTCGCCTGATGCAAGCTCAGCTCCCCAAATAGCAGCGTCTAAGGTAGCTGTCAAATAGATATATTTTGCTTTTTTATTTTGTCCATAATTTGAGTTTAAACCTATTTCGATAAAGTCGCCAATCTTCAGCTCAGCCTTTGTTCCATGAAAGAAAGTCTGAGAAAAAGGGCTATGAATCGTTTCAGCCGACTTGTTCTCACTTTTATTTTGCTCCATTGTCGATGTAATGTATGATTGCTTTTTCGTCTACGCTGGTTTGTCTATTATATTAACCGCTGAACAATCGAGTATTTGAGAAAGCTGGTTAATAGCATCCCGTCAAGCCTGGCCTGCTGATGATGAATATACAAATAAGAGTTGATGATTTGATTTGATGCTCAGCAGAAATTCATCAAGTCCGAATAAATGCACAGCATAGCCACAACTGATGAAAATTGAAATATTCACTATTATGGCATGCTTATCACTATCAGGTTGCCTGTACAAGCTATTAGCTACTTTTCGCGGATTTTATTATTGGTAGATTTTCAGATTGAGCTTAAAGAACTTAATCATATATTTAAACAGCGAAGAGCCATTTTTCTGTTAGAATCTATTTATATGCAATTTGATCCGGAAAACCATGTCAATAAACTTTGTGCAGAAGGAATGCATTTAGAAGCCGAGGGACAGCCAGAGAAAGCTTCAAAATTATTTCGACAAGCATGGAATGATGCCGAAAATGACTTGGAGAAATTTACCGCAGCTCATTATATAGCCAGACACCAGAAAAGTATCAGCGACAAATTACATTGGGATAAAACTGCTTTAAATTTAGCGCTTAAGATACCTGATGAAAATATTAAGATGGCATATCCTTCTCTCTATTTAAATATTGGAAAATGCCATGAGGAATTGAATGATTTTGTTAAAGCTCATGAAAATTATCTATTGGCACTGGAGTTTACAACTTATTTATCCAATGACAGTTATGGTAACATGATTAAATCGGCTATCAATAATGGCATGGAGCGAGTTCAATTTAATTCAAACTCAAACACAACTTCCACTATTACTTCCTGATTTTGATGCAACGGATAATTCAAGGCAATTTCCATAAGAAGATTAGGGGGCAGTATAATCACTGAAAACAATCAACATACTGAAGAATCCGTAGATTGAGAAATGAGTAAAATGGGCATATAAGGTTGGTGATGCTAAGGATTAAAACCATGATTCAGCTCCCTCCGAGTCCTCAGTAAATAATTTCCCAATATTCTCAAATGAATCTCAAAAAGGGAATGATTCTCATTTGGCATGATAGATAGATTGCTGAAACTCTTTATGTTATATTATGGTATGATTCAAGTATAGCTTTCATGAATCACTACAAAACAAAAATTGACAATAAGATATTTCTGACGGATAGCTGAAACATAGGGAGCTCAATTATGCTCCCTCACTTTTATTGCTCTTCCGCACTAGTTTTTGCCTGATTATGACGAATAACAAATTCTACAACTGAAAGTATAATCTTTCTTAAGCTGCATCTAGTACTGTTTCATTGGGGATTTGAATCCTTGATGCTGCAATGAGTTCCCACACTTGAAGATGCTTTTCCCAAAAAGGGAGCATTTATTGGCTTACTATTTTATAACTATTTAAGAATCAAGTCATTATATAACGGCATACCAATTGAAATCCAATTACTGTCCGAAATCAAAAAATCACAACCCAATGAAAACACTTTACTCAGCCACCCAGAAAGACCTGCTGAAAGGATTGATTCTTTCTGTAGCTCTTATTTCAATAACAATCAGCAGTCGTGCACAGGTTTGCTCAAGCCCTACGACAACGATTTATTCATTGTCAAATGCAGGCGGCATCTACCCGGTAACTGTAAGTAATGCTTCCGTAGGCTCAATAGTTAACAGCACTTCCTACGGAACCAGCACCTCTGCAAATTCAATAGGTTATAACACCAACAACGGGCTTTTTTACTATTTCCAGGTTGCTCTTTCAGGTACTAAAGAATTCGTATCATATGATCCGACCACCAATATTTATACAACGCTTGCTCCCAGTTCAATTTCAGCGACTGTAAACAGGGGTTGTGTTAACTTCGATGGCACGGGCTACTACTGCTTGGATGTTAATGGCAATTTATACTACTACAACATCTCTTCTAATACCTGGACTTTTATCTGCTCCACTTTTAAAGACCAAAATAACAACAATGTAACTGCTACTTTCAGCTCTGAAGGAAGCGGAGATATGGCAGTTGATGGCTTGGGTAACCTGTGGATCGTGTGTTCAAACGGATCTAACTGGGGTCTTTATAAATTATCTGCCCCATTACCAACCACCAGCACTTCAAGCATCACATTGAAGGAATTAGTTGCACCAACAACGGCTACACCGACCGGCACCGCTGGTTTTGTGGGAATAGCTTTCTCTTCTACCGGCAATATTTATATGGCAACAGGTACCGACTTGTATGTTTTGCAACCTGACTACACACTGACTCACTCGGGTACTTTTAGCCAAACAGGCATTTGCGGCGACCTTACATCATGTAGTTATCCTGCCTCTGTATTACCGGTGTCATTTGAAAACTTCACTTTAAAGCTGCAGGAAAATAACTCGGTTTCAGTTGCATGGGAAGTTGCTCAACAGACCAATAACAGTGGATATTATGTCGAGCGCAGCGCCGATGGCACAAATTGGAACAAACTCAGTTTCATACCAGCAGGCAATGGCAATTCGCAATTGACAGTGAATTATAACTATACCGATTTTAGCCCAAACAGCGGGAATAACTATTATCGCATTTGCGAGGTTGATCTGGATGGTAAGCAGAGTTATTCAGATATAAAAACAGTAAGCGTTGCTAATAATAACAGCAATATGTTAAAAGTTTGGCCAAATCCTGCAAAAGACCTGATCCAGGTGCAGAATAATAATGCATCATACACTGTGGCAAGAATATACAACCAGTCAGGTGCAATGGTGAGTGAGAACAAATTAATTGCAGGAATCAACACGCTCAATGTGAGTTCGCTCTCTTTCGGAGCCTATATTATTTCTGTGAAAAGTGCTAATGGAGAAAGCTTCATCCAGAAATTCATTAAAGAATAATAAACTTCGGACCTTTTCTTTTCTCATTGGTTTTTGATTTATCTGCTGGTCTCCCTAAGATCAGCAGATTTTATTTATAAACCATTTCACTCTTAACTTCCCAGGTTAAGATGCTCTGCCGATGCATATAAACGATTTTAGTTTTCCACATTGTTAAACCTTTATAAAAATTGCCTGTCAGATAATATAAGCAACCCCATTTAAGTACCCCGAAACCGTACCAGTAACTAGGCCCCATTATTAATCCAATGGGGTTTTTTGTGCAGTTTCTCATCTATTGTATCATAATAACTTTGGTGATTCGCGTATTGCTATTTAATCGACAAATTGCAGCCTTACCAGCTTAGTGTCATCCAATGAAATTCATCATATAATTCAAACGCTTGTCAAAAATAATTAGCAACTGAATTCTTTTATAGCTATATTGGGCCTAATGAAGCTTTCCGCTGTCATATTTATTTTGCCTCTCTCTTTCCTGATGATCCAACCGGTCTTTAATACTCAACAGAGTGTTGACCAATTGCAGTGCTGCTCAAAAATGAACTGCCATAAAAAAAATCATACGGCAAATAAGAATGAGAAATGCGGGAACAATGCATGCAACCCGTTTATGGCATGTGCTTATGGAAATTTCTTTACCAATGATAACAGCAGTTACTGCTTAACAATTTACGGGATAGGAAAAGAAAGAATTGGAATTGCGAACGACAATCGACTATACACCTGTTTGTCAGATTGCTGGCACCCTCCGGAAAGCATCATTGTGTAAAAACCCGACAATAATTTTTTTAAGTTCAAAAATAGCAAAATGAAAAAAATATTTTTTTCAATCTTGGCTATTGCTCTTATGTCTATTTCGTTTGCATTTGCTGGTAAAGTAAAACATGCGAAGAAAACAGCAAAAAAGACAGAGTGCGTATGCCCCAAAGATTGCCCGAAAAAATGCCCATGCCCACCGGGATGTGGCCATTAAAAAATAGTTGCTTTGTATAGCGACTACAGAGGCTGCCTCATATTGAGGCAGCTTTTTTTTATTATTGAGTACATCATATCTCTAAAGGCAGCATATCGGCCGTTATTCGCAAATATACCCGGTATTGCTGCCATAGACACCATATTGAGTGCAACGCCATTTCATATGAAAAAAGGTCTTCATTCATTTCGAATGCATCATCGAACCAATCGAATATCACCCAATGCTTTGAACTGAAAAAAATCGGCTGAGAGAAAATATCCACCATACTTTAAAGGAGCTAAACCGGTATTCCAAGTTTGAAATGAAGATGAAGGAGCTGGGCTATAAGAGGATTAAAGGCCGGGGGATATGCCCGCTTAAAAAATCGTACGATGCTTTATTAAATTTATGATTTGGAAGTCCCAGGACTCGGGGCAAACAATTTAGAGTCTATCCCTATTTGCCGTTCCCAGTCTGCTGTATCCCAATAAGTATGTTGTTCCACGATTAATCCTTCTGGATTAATACGAAAGAAAGAGGCGACAGGCAGCTTATACGCCCGATTCGTGGGCGCTATTACTCCCTCCGGCAATTCCATAGCACCGGTAAATGTCGCGGTCTCAATAACTTCACATACAACCATGTCACCTTCTGCTATAATGCTGATAACCTCTTCCTTTAAGTCAGGAAGCGCTTTATCAAACATATTAAATCCTTTCGCAATCATTTCTTTGCCTGCTGCGCATCCCTGGCTAAGCGAGCTTCGGGAAATAAAATCGGGTGCAAGCAAGGCGAGCATATCATCTATATTATGCTCCGACCAGGTACGCCAGTATTTAGTTACAGTCTCTTTTGATGTCATTTTGTTTCGGGTTTAAATTGTTTCATCAATCCCGCCATATCAAGGTACTCTCGAAGGTGGGCGATTTTTCCTTCTGCATTAATTTGGTATATGAAGCTGACGCCTACAGCGTAACTCTTTCCAATAAGTGTGCTTGGGTCGACAGGAAACTGCCAACCGGTTGTTTTGGAAAACTCTACGGCTTCCTTGGTAATTACACCGCGGTTGATGTATTCAAAAGCACCCCATTCTGAAGTAGCTTTATCAAAGAGTATTTCTGGAGTCTTGTCTGAAGCAAGTTTGCCTTGCGTACAGAGTTGAACAACCTCTTTCTTTCCCTTGTATACCTTGTTCATGTCTGGCATCAACACCCACTCGCAATCATCGGCAATTGTTTCGGCCATGGTTGAGAAATCATTGTGAAAACCGGAATCAAACAGTTTGCGAAAAACTGTAGATGGTTCTGTTTTGTTAGTTTCTGTTGTCATATTATTTTGTTTCAATCTGTGAATTATTTTTTTTCTTTACGCATTTCAAATACATCATCAAGCCAGTCAAATTCAATCTGATGTTTGAGGCTGGGGTTATTGACCTGGCAGTGTGCCTCGCCTCCCTCATATGAGGTAACCAGGCGTTCTGTTTTTGGGCAGGTTAGCTTTTCGAAAAATTTGTGTGCCATGGTATTCGCCATTTGCCCTTCTCCTTCACCCTCTATGCTTAAGAAAGGACAGGTAATTCTTCCTTCAAGCCCGGCAAGGCTGTAATTACCTGAATTGTCAAGAAAGGCTGCAAGCGACTTTCCTTCCATACCGCAGCGTGCCTGAACATCTGTTACCATGAACTTCTTCATTGGTTCAGATAAATCCACCTTATCTCCTATGTCCTCGCCATAGGCTTCGTTTGGGTTAATGCCTACTAAAGCCATCAAGACTGGCTTCATTTCAGGTATAAGAGAATTTGCAATTAAGGCAGTAATGCGTTTCTCGTAGGCAACAGCACGCGGGGCAAAATATCCACCCATGCTTAGACCCGAGAGCGCCAACCTTTTGGGGTCAACATCGCTGCGAGACAAAACGTAATCAACCGCGTATCGTGTTGGTACTTCCCAATCCGGACGATATGTTAAAGAATGATCCATAATATAAGCTCCAACCTGACCAGGACCTTCCCATAATAATGCATTGTAGCCCCGGCGAACTGCCGCTGCACCACCGAAAATGTCGTAAAGTTCTTCACAAGTGCTATCACCTCCCCCGAGAATCATTATCGTAGGACGCGGAACGCCATCTGAGGACGCTCGCATAAAATAGCCGGGCAATGTTTTGCCGTTTTCGTATGGAATAGTGACCGGCTCTATTGGTATATCGAACAATTCGCCTGCTTGCCTGAAACATGCACGGTGGTGCTTATACATTTCAAACTGTCGCGTATCCTTACTTCCGAGATAGAACAGGCCAGTTCTCCAATACATGGATGCCCGAAGGAATGCCTCACGTGCACTTACAATATGCCCCCCTTTAAGGCAATTATTGGCTATACCTTCTATCCGCTCTGCGGTAGCTCTCCACTGAACAGTCCAGCTTTCTATATCTCCGTCCTTGATCCGTCTTGCCGTCGTATACAACTCACCGATGGCTCCGCCTTCTCCGTAGGCCCCCGCTATCATAGTCCTGACGAGTTGGTAATCAAAGTTCGATTTGAAGATTTGAGGCATACCCGGTGTTGCGCCAAAAACTGCTCCGGTTGTTGAAGTCGTATTCGCTAAATCCTTATTAACGACCGATATTCTCCGGGCTTTTTCAATACTTTCCATAATATCTATTTTATATTGTTCTTAATTTGGCATTTTGCAATTAACCAATCAAGCTAATTAGCTGAATATATTTTGCTTCTTCTGTCACAAAGTTTAGCAACTATATATAACCCGGCGTTACACCTTTAAATTGATTGATTATATAATTCACACTTGTTGAAGGATGATGCAATTTTGTATTTTAAATTTCCCAAGCCGACAAATTTATTATGGACCTAAGCCCTCAGTTATCGAACCTGAAAAGAAACGATATATTGAATACCCAGAGCTCTTTTAAGCCTCATTATCTTCACGAACAAAACATTTAAATTCATTGCCATATAGAGTTAATAAGCATATAAAATTCATTTTCAGGTTTTAAAAACCGTGCTAAAATGGAAGGGGTTTGTATCCCCTGACGAAATTTTTGACCGGGTCAATAGTTAGGGTTATTATTCTTTTATTTTTTCACACTTAAATTACTTGCATTTATTGCTACCACAATTGTACTTATTGTCATTAGGACTGCTCCGGCTGCGGGGCTTAACAAGATGCCTTTTTTATACAAAACTCCGGCTGCCAATGGCAATGCCACAATATTGTAACCTGTTGCCCAAATAAGATTTTGAACCATCTTGCGATAGGTTGCTTTGCCAAATAAGATCAGGCGAACTATATCATTAGGGTTGCTGTTCACCAATACAATACCCGCTGTTTCTGCCGCTATATCACTGCCACTGCCGACAGCAATTCCGACATCTGCCTGCGCTAAGGCGGGTGCGTCATTCACCCCGTCACCTGTCATAGCCACGAATTCACCTTTGCTTTGCAGTTCTTTGATTTTTTCCAATTTTTGATGAGGCAATACTTCGGCAATAAAACTATCCATTCCTAAAGTATCGCTTACGCATTTAGCCACCTTATTATTATCGCCTGTAAGCAAGATAGACTTGATTTTATTTTCTTTGAGTGTCTTTATAGCTTCTGCTGACTCGGGGCGTATTTCATCCGATAGGGCAATCCACCCTGCTAATTTACTGTCAATAATCACGAACACCACTGTTTCCATATCATTGGCCATAAAGCCATCCGGGACGGGTATGTTATTTTCTTTTAAATACCCCGAACTAACCAAAGATATTTTTTTTCCTTCCACTGTCGCTTGAACTCCCTCGCCCGTAATGGCTTTAAATTCCTCCGCTGCCGGCGTTGTTACAAATAATTCTTTTGCTTTTTGGAGAACGCCAGTCGCGATTGGATGTTCTGATTTTTGTTCCAATGCAGAAACTAAACGAATGATCTCATTCTCGTTAATGTCTTTTTGAAGGGATATGATCTTTGATACTTCAAATTTCCCCACTGTGAGGGTGCCTGTTTTGTCAAACACTATTGTCGTTATTTTTCTTGCATTTTCAAATGCCGTCCTGTTCTTAATAAGCAAGCCGCTTTTTGCGGACAAGGCAGTGGATTTTGCTATAACCAACGGCACGGCCAAACCTAATGCATGAGGGCAGCAAATAACAATCACAGTTACCATACGCTCCATTGAGAAAGCTAAAGTTTGGCCTGTAAGATGCCAATACAAGAATGTCGCAATCCCTGCTCCGATTGCAATCGCAGTAAGCCATTTTGCGGCTATATCTGCAAACAATTGGGTTTTTGATTTTGAGTTTTGTGCATCATCGACAAGCTTTACTACTTGTGAGAGATAAGAATCTTTTGCAGAATGCGTTACCGTGGCTTGAAAAGAACCGTTCCCATTGAGGGAACCTGCCATAACCTTATTCCCTTTGGATTTTTTCACCGGCCTTGATTCACCGGTGAGCATACTTTCATTGATATAGCTTTCACCTTCTATGATTATGCCATCTGCCGCTACTTTTTCGCCTGGCTTTACAAGTATGATATCATTTTCTTTTAGTAAAACAGTCTTTACATCATGCACCATGTTGGGCATTACCATGTGTGCATCTGCCGGCATCAATTTCACCAGTAGTTCCAGATCCCTAGATGCACCTGCAACTGATCTCATTTCAATCCAATGACCCAAAAGCATGATAAGGATAAGCGTTGCCAGTTCCCAAAAAAAATCCATCCCCGGCAGGCCAAATACTATTGCGACGCTATAGATGTATGAGACAGTTATAGCAAATCCAATCAGGAACATCATACCGATATTCTTTTTCTTTATTTCGTCTACTAATCCTTTTAAGAAAGGCCAGCCACCATAGAAAAATACAACGGTCGACAACGCAAATAAAACATATGGCGATCCGGCAAACTGCCAGTTAACATTCATAAAATGTTGAACCATGGTTGATAGTAACATAATAGGAATGGTTAGCATAAACACTGTATAAAACCTTTTTCTGAAATCAGCAATCATCATAGCATGATGATCTTGTCCGGCATGCACGATTGCCTGCTTGGCATCGTGATCCATTTTACTCATATCATGCCCGGCTTGACTCAAATTCTCTGCATTGTGTTGATATTCCATTATAAATAACCTATTGTGCTATTAGCTAATGTGGAAAAATAAAAAGATAAGTGTTTGAATAAAAAGATCATAAATAATATTAAAAGCAATCCTTCATTTAGGAAAAATTGAGCTTCGCTTATAACCAGAATCGCATCAGAAAAATAGAAAACATTCAAATAACTACGAACCATTGCGGCCTATGTACATTATTCTGTAAATCAATTTTAGAAGTCAGGGCCATTCGTTTCTGTAGTATGACAAATTGCGGAAGGATATACTAAGTTGTTTAATTTTAGAAAGCAATAGACGCTTCCAGCATTGTTCCGTAGAATTTACCGCCATTTAAGATATTCGTATCAGGGTAATCCAGATAAACCTGGTGAACATACTCTGCTTTCAGCATTATATTCCTTGTCAAAAACCAGCCTGCGGAAGCCACCTCGCGGTTGATCGTGATGTCCTGGGTATAACCCTGCACTCCAGACTTAACGGTATTATATCGCACCCCGATCCAAAAATTCTCTCTATGTGCAGGAAACCGGTAAATCAGGTCAGCCGCATACTGAATGGCCTGGCGCTCGGTGAATTCGGTAATCTTCCTTCCCTTTGCATTTTCATATGTACCAAAAAATTCCAGCCCCTTATACTTCACAAATGGATTGATCATGAAAGTATTGACCTCTTCGCTGAATCCGGGATTGAAACGACCCGAAAATGGGCTATAGTCGTTTTCATCGGAGAGCACGGTCCCCTTCGCCACATTTGGATTTTCCATCACGTCGAAATAATGAGAGCCAGTCCTGTCCCCCCCAAAAAGTGTATTGCTGTTGGCGCTGTGATCGCTGTAGATCGAGCCGGTAACCCTGAACCGTAAATCCTTAGTGAACTGCTTGTCAAATCCTAGTTTGCCCTGAAAAGCAGGATCATAATGATTGGGGTTCCCGGTCGCCGAGTCGATGTTGGCACCTGCAACGACGGTCGGATCCAATTCTCCATTGGTAACTCCAAGCATCAGGAACAAACCTGAGGGATGATGGTAATAAATTTCGCCTCCGAGTTCGGTGGCAAATTCATCCATAATATAATTTTCAATGAACGGATTGTAAATGGTATTGCCGCCATCCGTTCTGCGATAATGCTGATCTCCGTAATCCACATCAAACTGCCCGATCTTGATCGTAAAGCTCTTCATTAGAGTATCGATCAGACTACTATGAAGGAAGAGCAGTTTGTCGAATTGGATATAGCCGCCTTTCACCCAGGCGTCTTCATGGTGCCTTGAAGCAAGATATGCAACAAGTTGTACCCTTATCCCATCTGTTAATTGCGCGTCGATATTGAGGTTTGCCATGGCCAGATCGAATCCGTTGGTCAATGGGGTCAGACTATTTACATTGCCGGTGAAATCTGTCTCTGTCATCGGCACGGCCGTATTCTTATCCCGCAACATCTGGTAGCTCTGTTCGAAATTCCCCCCGACCTTTACCTTCAAATGATGAAAGGATGTGGTATCATCCTTACCAGTCTCGAAGACATTGATGCCCCTTTGGTCATTCGGTCGGAAATATTGCATAACCTGGTGTTGCGTAAAAGCGGATGACTCAAGGATGGTCATAAGAACCCATAAGATGCCAACGACTTTAGTTGAACTGTTCATTTTGTTAGAATTGTAAAAACTGTTTTAAAATAAATGGTGATATCGGATCCGGCATTCAATGTCCCAAACAACGTCGAAGGAGGTTTCACCCCGAATTCGGTCATTTTGATCGATTGCCTGCCTTCGAACCGCATACTATCTGAACTGAAGTCAAAATAATCAACCAAAAGGGCAACGGGCCTGGTCACTCCGGCCAGTGTCAAATGCCCCGGTAGCGCCATGGGCTTCTCTTTCCCCTTGGACGGCAGCAGCGTCATTGGAGCGTCGAGCAGGAAAGTGATCTGAGGATCAGCATCCGCCTTGAGAGCCATATAAGTCTTTTTATCCATAACTGTCCCCATGTCGCTCCTGATAGACCGGACATACATGACTATGCGAATGGAGGTCAGATCTATGCCGCCGCCAGCACGCTGGCCGGCTATCATGTCCCCATTCACCTCACCTACAGTCTCCACCCAGTCGTGAATGCTCATGGTACCGTGAATGGTAACCTTATATCCCCTGGAGAGTTGATATTCACTTTGGCGAGATAGATCCAGGCCAGCAAGGGGCCATGTAGCCAACAAAAACAGGATGCAATTTTTCATGTGGATAGCTCTGCTGCCTTCAGGCATTCATTTTCTCTAAAAGGAGGCCGGCTAATATTGCCTGGATCAACCCGAATGCCAGCCAACTAACCACTAGCAGGATTGACACATTAATGGCGCTGTAAATCAGCCACATCATCGGGAAGATGGCCACCAGCCAGTAGAGCACTCCGAATTCGATCCCACGTCCCAGGAAAGAGCCCTTTAACATTCCCTTACAGCGATCCCAAAACCATGCGAGCGCCAAACCAGCTATAAAGGGGTGAATAAAATAAAGGATAGCCCTTTCAGATTGGGTATCGAAAGTGGGACCAAAATACTGGACGGCCAGGGAAGGGAATATCCAAATGGTCCCGTATAAACCCAAAATACTGAGAACTAACAAAGCCAATCCTGCAGCCAACCCCTGGAAGATGATCTTTTTGTGCACGGTCCTTCCTACTTCTTAACAATCATAGTGAAGTCGATCATCAGGGCATTTCCCGTTTTCAGCGCTCCTAACATATAGGTTGGCGGCTTGATCTGATAATCACTCATCAGCAATTTGTAGGTTCCGGTACAGGTAATTGATCCATCGGCCTTTGCCATACATGCCGCAGTCAGAGTTATTAATTTGCTCACACCCGCGATCGTCAGTCTGCCATCGCTCTTTACGCTGAACTGGCTGCCAGTTCCAGGTTTAACTGTAGAAGAAGACGCCATAAAAACGATATTGACGTTGTTCTTCACCTTCATAGCATCATAAGCCTTAGAGTCCATACCCGATTCTCCGCTCTTTAGATTGTGGACAGGAAATGTAAAACCAAATCCTTCCAGGCCCGCTGGCATATCCGACTTGCCTGCAGCATATGTAAACCTGGCCGTGCAAGTGACGTCTTTATCTTCCATTGTCCAGTTATGAATATTAGAAGTACCCAAAACCTTAATGTCAGCTTCCGCTGATCCCGCAGCCATGTTATCAATACCCTTTATCGGGGCGACCGAGAATGCCATCAGTAAAATGGCCAGACCTATCAGAGCATATGCTATATACGGACGGGAAAAAAGAGAATGCCTATCGGTTATCATATTGAAATCATTTAAGTTGTAAATTTGAATTCTATCGGGTAAAAGAATATTTTTCCTATTATGCCTTCCTGCTTCCTGAAATCACATGCTTTATCAGAATCACCCAAATACGGCTTTTATTTCCTGCTTTATTCCTTTCAACAAAATTGAGTCAATCTAAACTCCCGGACCTTACATCCTACATGCAAAAAATAGTATAATTCACACCCGGTGAGGCTCGAACGATAATGCTCAAAGCAGAAGTGAGAATTTTATAATCAAAACCCTTAATGACTATTCATCATTTAATATTTTCATAAAAAATATAGTAAGTATCCCCTGCAAAATGCCAGTTGAAGCTGAATTAGCACTACTGGGGCTGCTTTGGCCCGGATAGAACTAGGTTTGGCCGATATTATAGAAGATATTTCCAGCACCCAGCATGAGCAGATCCGCATTGGCCTTTTAAAGTCCGGTCTCGTATTAATGGATGATGTAATAAGCATTCTGATCGAAAGAATAAAAAATGCCACTATTGAACTTGGTTAAAACCGTAACATTAATCCAGTATTTGGCGTAATCACTGTTTTATTATAATCCTGACCATAAGCAAAATTGCAGTTCAGGGTCCATGCAACCGGTCCGAGGTTCAGTTTGACACCTACTGTCGAAGAATTGTATTTGAAGTAAGTAGCATTTGTCAATATCCCATTCGAGTAGATCAGCGATTGACTGTTGAAGTTTTGCTGCCCTACTCCAGTACTAAGGCGTATCATATCAAGTATCATAATGCCACCCTCGACCTGGTAGAAATTATTTTCCTGGGCCTGGCTGGTGGCCGCACTGGTGTACTGTTGGTCTTGTAAAAGGCTAGCTAAAGTATTACTATTATTAAATCCAAATGCGCCGAAGGCAGCAAGCATTGTCCTGCGATCTGCCCTGTCTTTTGCGATGGTGATCCCGAGCATTCCATTAAGTTGCCAGTTTACCCGGTCATTCTCGAATTTATCAATGTTCTGGCCAGGTTCGCCATAGTAGTAATTAAGTGAAGCCCCAAGTTCAAGTGCTAAAACACCATCCCGACTGCGGGTAGGGGCATCCTGTGCGTTTCCAATCAAAAATAAAAACAGGGATATAGCAAGTGTCGGTAAAAATCTTTTATTCATCACAATTAATTTTTTTGATTGTTTAATTTAAATGAGCACGAATACCAAAGCTTAGTATCGAAGCTCCGATTCCCACATCTCCAAATGCGCTCAGGTTATTGTTAAGGTTGTATTCGGCGCCTATTCTTGCCAAAATTCCAATGCTTATTGCATTGTTTCCAGACATCACTGCAAGCGTATGGTTAGCTTCATTGACAAAATCTAAATCATATTCTGTGTTTACATGAGAGCTGTGGATGCCCAATCCCCCCAGGACATAAGGCTTAATCCTCTCTGTACGATATGGAAAATAATAAATGCCATATCCATCTAACATGAATATATATTCCTTCATTACGGTGTTGGTCTGCAGGCTATCGTAGCTACTGTAGCTTTGACCGGTAAATTTATGAGGCCCAAAAGAGGCCTGAATGCCCAGTCGAACATGTTCGCGAAAACTAACATCATATGCAATACTGATAATCGGAAAATTGAAAGTGGAGGCATACTGGCTTGCCTGATTTACTCTCGTATAGCTGCGTAGAAAGCCGATGCCGATCCTCAGGTCGCCTTGCCGAAAATGATTGCTTTTGGATAAACTGTCGGGTTTATGGAATTGTTTTGTTGTCGCGGCAGTTGTATCATGCACAAAGACGGTGTCGTGAACAGCAGGTGTACTGTCATGTATGATTGTCTGTGGCACTGTGACCGACGTGTCTTTTAATGGATTCAATATATCCTTTACCTGGTTGCGATAACTGATCGCGAAGATCTCTTCCCGGGGCACGGTGTAGATCGGCCCGTCCGGAATATCGGTACGTTGGTACCGGATCAATTGCTGGCCTACTTCTTTTACTATTCCGTAAAGAATGACACCGTTTTTCTTGATGATCACGTCAAACCCCGCATTCACCTGTGCCTTTAATGGCTTAACTGTATCGGCTGGGGTGCCAGACTGAGTGAAGGCCGATGAAACTGAGAAGAGCGTTATAAATTGTATAATACAAAAACTGGTAAAACTAAGCTTCATAAAAATCATTGTTTTTCTTTTCAATAAGTGATATCGGTAAAAATCCCATTGGTGATTAGAATTTTTAGTGAACTGTCCCTCACGTTGCACAAATTCACCTGAAAATTACCGGCAATCAGGCTTTCTGCTTCGCTTTGGCGTTGAATAACCAGGATAGAATTTGTATCATTTGGGCAGAGCCCGTAATCTGCCAGGGCATTATTCTGCAGGTTGAATAATTCGACCTGTGATAATCCATTCCCGGATGTATAAGCGGGTTTATATGAACCAATTAATTGCGTTGGATCCGAAGCATCGAACAAGAGATTCAATTGAAGGGTATTCCCCTTACTATCCCTGCCGGTTGCCTGAAGTGAAAATCTTGTATAAATTTTGCCTGGCAACAAAGTATCAGCGGGATATACGACGACCTGGACCGGGGGTTCAAAAAGGTAACTATTGTCTGTCCATGATATATTGTTATTATAGTCAAATTGTATCAGCGGATGCCTTAATACTTGTACAGTGGTCTTTGTAGAACATCTTGTAAAAAGAAAAAGAGAAGCATATAAAAGTAAAATCTTTATATTCATTTCTTTGAGCATGTTTCTATTGATTTAAAAAAAAGTGGGGTGGGAATCTTAGGGAAGTGAATTTAAAAACATAAGAGCCAGGATAGACATCCAGCCCCTTTGTTCAATATCCTATGAAAAACCAGCTGCGAATGTAGTTGACTCTCCGGGCGCAAAAGTTACATAACCTGTTAAATTAGTTACATAATTCACATAAGCCCTAATGTTACCAGATAAAGAATATGCAAGCATCTCAACGGAGGGTTATTTCTATAACTCCCCTTCTTTGAAATTGAAAGACTGATTTTACCCAAAACTATTAAAACATGTGGTTGTATGAGATGGAGAAGGGATATTTCAGCTATGGTAGTAGCAAGGGACTATTTATGTAGCCTGTTTTACAATATATCTTTTGTAAGCAATTTCTCAGTGAGAACATGCAAATCCTTCAATTCTTTTCCAAATGTGATTGAACCTTTACGTCTAACTTCATCAGACTTGAGGTTGACAACGGTCATTTTATCAAGTAGCAGATGTCTCTCGGCTTCAACTTTTTTCACCGCTGTGATCACTTTGTTGTATTTAGTAAACTGTTCTTTACTCCAATAGCTCTTCATCCACGATCTGTAAACATATTCTCTGGTTAGCAACTCAGTTACAGCCACGTCAATACTACCTGAAAGTCCAGCGTAATATTCCTCGTTTTCATATCTGTTTGTTGCAAAACCTTCATAAAATAATTCAGCCCAATAGACAAAGGTGCTTAGGCGCTCAGCCATTTCTTCAAAATATTTGGCCCTGCTATCTGCCTTATTGAGGCTGAAGCGGATTCGACCAAGGATTTTGTCTGAAAATATTGTAAGCAAGGCGACAATTGTTGTGGCTACCCAGATGCCTAGGTTTTCATAGATAAAGTGCATAATTTATTTTTTAAGAGTGAATGATTGGTTGCTAATTGCTCCTGTCCTACGGACAGGGTCCATTTAATAAAGCCAATATCGGTCGATTATTAATACAAAGAAGTTTCTGTTTCCTGCGTTGCCTCGCAGGCGATCCCGGTCCTTTCATTTCATCATTCCCGCGGCATTCTCCAAAACTGTATTGGAAAGAACGGCAGTATCTGTTTTAGCAGGAAGATGTGAACAGAAGCCAATGCCAGCATAGAATGGCCCGTCAAAATGCAACTGAATAGGTTCTCCTACCTGGTGCATCGGTTCGCCATGCTCGCTTACATAAAGTGCAAACGAATCACCGTGCTTCTCGATGCCAATACGCATGACATGATCGCCTACCAGGTCAGGCTGGCCTTTGCGCTTATTGGCACGTACCTCCTTCATCATCTCTCCTTTTGCAGGTCGCCAGGCTAAATGCAATAGGCCTGCGCCATGAAGGGCAACCAATGCTTCTTTTGAATCATCATCGAGGTCCTGGCGAATGATCAAAAATGCCTTCCGGTCACCGTAGCCCGCGGTGTCAGGGAAATTAATGTCGGATGCAAGTGACAGATCACCTGACATTTTTTTCCAGATATAACGAAATTCATCACGCTGATACCAGACATTATAGCCGGCAGAGACTATAGTGTATTGCTTTGTCGATTTATTGTAGCTGGAAGATCCCGGCACCAGCGCAGCTCCTACATCGCTTTGTCCATCGAATATGCCAATTTGTTTATTATCTGTCCTTGTCATGCGATGAAAATCTGCGGGAGGAGCAACTTGTTTATGCGTTGCAGATCCAGGCAATGCCCAATCGGGTACTTCCACCTTGTCAGCTTGTGCGCAAGCCTGATATGATGCAAGATAAAATAGTGTTGCAAAGAGCAAAAAAGTAAAAATATTTTGTATGCTGCAAATCCTATTTGCAGCATATTTCCATTTAAGCAATTGTTGAGAAAACATGATGTTCGGTTTTTTAATTTGATCAACAAGCCAAAAAGTTACAAATAAAATGTTTGCGAATCCTTGAAAAATGAATTTTGCTGTAGTGCAGATGTGGTAGAAATAACTAATTGATGCAAATGATGTAGTGGTGAAGTAGAGGAATGGAAACTAAAAAGAAAAAATAAAGAGTAAAAAGGGATTGATATAGAAGTTATAGAATGGCAAAATTTGGTATATTGACTCGTGCGGCCAAAAAAATAAGAAAACCGTGATTAAGTGCTAAGGGAAAGAACGATTTTTAAGAAAGAAACATTCAAAATTTAATGGCCCCAAAAAATCATACCCAAAAAGGAATTTTTAGAGATACCCTTATATAAGAGCGCATTAAAATTATTGTATGCAAAGAAGAAAATTTTTGAAAGGGACCATTGCAATTCCCGTCATTTCAATGATCGATTTTTCGTTCCTCGGTTCTACAGCGGCTGCGCATTCAGTTGCTGGTTTCAGGCGTGTTCGTCCGGCGGATCCGGACTGGCCTTCAGCGAAGGAATGGGAAAAACTGAATCACGAAGTAAATGGTAGTCTGATAAAGATTGAATCCCCGCTTGAAAATTGCCGGATCGATGCTCAGTCAAATGCCTGCCTTGAAACATTTCGGGAACTCAGAAATCCCTATTTTATAGGCGATCAGCCCGCACTAACCCAAAGTTCCGGCTGGCTGGATGCCTGGACCACTGCGCCCAGCGTATTTGCAGTAGCGGCTAAGAATACGGGCGATCTTGTGGCAGCGGTCAACTTTGCGCGCAATCACCGGCTGCGACTGGTCGTAAAAGGAGGCGGGCATAGTTACCAGGGGACCTCAAATGCACCGGATTCGCTACTGGTTTGGACACGGGCCATGAATCAAATAGAACTGCAAGATCAGTTTGTGCCGGCAGGATGCGAAGGAAAACAGGAGCCACAATATGCAGTGAGTCTGGGCGCCGGGGCTATTTGGATGCATGCATACGACGCCGTTACTGTCAAAGGAGGCAGATATGTGCAGGGGGGTGGATGTGGCACCGTTGGAGTGGCCGGTTTAATTCAGAGTGGGGGTTTTGGTAGCCATTCTAAAAATTATGGCCTGGCCGCGGCGGCTTTGTTGGAAGCCGAGATTGTCACAGCTGACGGAAAGCTGCTTGTAGTGAATGATTGTCAGCATTCCGATCTTTTTTGGGGACTGAAGGGTGGAGGCGGAGGAAGCCTTGGGGTCATTACGAGGCTAACACTGAAAACGAGGGAATTGCCAGCATGGTTTGGCGCCGCTTCAGGTACTATTAAGGCGAAATCTGATGAATCTTTTAAAAGTCTGATAAGCCGCGCGGTTGCATTTTATAACGAAAAATTATTCAACCCGCATTGGGGTGAGCAGCTTAGTATGCATGGGAGCAACCGGCTTCTGATCAATATGAATTTTCAGGGATTCGACGGCAATACGGCAAAAGCGCAATGGCAGTCCTTCCTGGATTGGGTGAATAGTTCCCCACAGGACTACGCCTGGGAAAAGCCACTCAGTATCCAGTCATTACCCCCGCAACACATGTGGGATGCTGCTTTTTTCAATAAATATGCCACTTCAGCCATAGTAAAAGATGACAGACCCAACGCACCAATAGAAAATATTTTTTGGTCCGGCAATCAGGAGGAGGTGGGTATTTTCTGGCATGCCTACCATTCTGCATGGCTACCCGTCTCCCTGCTTGCCGAAAACCGGCAAAAGGAGCTTGCCGACGCCTTGTTCGCAGCCAGCCGTTATTGGACTGTAGGCTTACATTTCAACAAAGGCCTTGCCGGTGCCCCGCCGCAGGAGATAGAAGCTGCCCGAAATACCGCCACCAACCCTTCCGCATTGGATGCCTTTGCGCTGGCAATCATTGCGGGAGGCACAGAAACCGGGCCAGCCGTTCCTGGGATAGCCGGCCACGAACCGGATTTGCAGGATGCCAGGCATGCAAAATATCAGATCGATAAAGCAATGGAAATATTACGCGGGGTCGCGCCTGATTCAGGCTCTTATTTGTCCGAAAGCAATTATTTCGAATCTGACTGGCAGCAGTCTTTCTGGGGATCCAATTATACAAAGCTGGCGGCCGTTAAGAAAAAATATGATCCCGAAGGACTCTTTTTTGTTCATCACGGAGTGGGGAGTGAGGACTGGAGCGAAGACGGATTTACCAGGCGGAAATAATATTGATAAGTGACCGAAAGCTGATTGCTGATCCTTCGCACTAAAATAATAGCAATTCCAATGCTGTATGCTGCTTAAGTACAGCCAAATACAATGTGCAAGAAGTTAATCTTTCCATATTCCTACCATCTACTTCGATTTATAACAAAGTAAATTTGATATTCTATTACCCATTTTTTAGGTTCGGTGAATGATTAGAATTGAAGTAGTTGAGAGGAAGATCAGCACATGCATATCCGATCATCTGATGTCGTGACAAATTTTCCTCTATATATCTTGGATAACTATAACCAAAATGATCAGACAGATTAATGCCATCGCGACCTCCTTTTTTAAGATACGAAGGCTTTAATAACACACTAAGCTAAGTTTAAAGGTTCAGGAGTTACCGGTCACTATTCAGGTTCGTCCATCCCCTATAACGCCAAACAATCTTGTGTGCTGTTTATTTATTTTTGCTAATCTGCTCTGCTATCAATATCGCTTTATATGCATTCACAATTCCGCCAGTTCTGCTCAAACTGCTGAACGGAACTTTTTCGTTTCTTCCTGGTTTTTTCACTAATGTATTTATAGGTGTTGCAGAACTTTCAATGCAATATTTTACTTGCTTGTAAGTGAGTGTTGGATAATAGCTCCAAATCAATGCTGCAATTCCTGATACAACAGGAGTCGCCATGCTGGTTCCACTCTTCATTTCATACTTATTACCGGGAATTGTCGAATATATATCGACTCCGGGTGCAAAAATATCCACCACTGTTTTGCCATAGTCCGAAAAGTAGGCAACAAGTAAACTGTCAGATCTACTGGCACCAACAGTTATAAAGTTATCCGCTATCTCTCCATTGCTCTTAAAATAGGCATTGGGATAAAAAGGAATTGTATCTGAGTCTATTCCATCGTTGCCTGCGCCATGAATCAACAAGACGCCTTTTTTCGCAGCATATCTTACTGCATCATCCACCCATTCTTTGCCAGGTGAAAAAGGTTTACCAAAACTCATATTGATAACTTTTGCACCGTTATCAACCGCATATCGAATAGCCAATGCTACATCTTTATCTCTTTCATCTCCGTCGCAAGATGCTCTTATTGGCATAATAAGTACATTATCTGTGATCCCATCCATGCCCATTCTATTGCCTCTTATAGCTGCGATAATACCGGCAACATGAGTGCCATGGTCCTGGTGTCCGGCAGACACATCATTATTGCCATATTTATTATCATTAATATTTTCAGGGTCATCGCCGATAATATCCCGGCGTTGCGCATTTGGGTCAATGCTTAAAGCATGCATCCTTCCCTTTGCATTTTCCAGTTCTTCATTAACCTCTGCAATTATTGATTCTAAAGAAAAATTATGAGGAATATCGTCAAACTGGTAAATACCAAGCACAGCCATGCGCATCTTTGCAATCGCAGAGTCCTGTGGTTTCATATTCTCGATATCGGAATAGTATAAAGTATCTTTTGCGAGAGATTTTCTAAGCATACTGTCTTCGTGAAGTATTGGCGGGAGGTAAAGACGTGAATATAAATCTATCGTGGCCTTGATCTTAAGTGAATCACGAACATGTACTTTCTTTAATTGCAGCCAATAATCATATTGCATTAACCGTAGACTTTTTGCATTCCCGGAATCTCTAACAGAAACATATAATGGTTGAAGTCTGGAAAATTCCCGGTCAGATTCGTAGCTTTCAATAAGTATATTTCTCCCATCTTTTCCGCCGAGGAAATTCCAGCCATGTACATCATCTGCATATCCGTTCCCGTCATCGTCGATGCCGTTATCCGGAATTTCTTTTGTATTTGTCCAGATATGTCCTTTCAAATCTTCATGCACTGTATCTACGCCAACGTCAATAACGGCAACGATTATCTGATGGCTTTTTTTGCCTTTCAGGAGTTCTTCATAAGCTTTGTTCACGCTGGTGCCATACACGCTGTCTTTTTGCAAATCCATCAATTGCCAGTTAGTGGGTGATGAATTGTTTTTTTGGGAAAATACAGGAGATGCAAATAAAAGGAAAATAAAAAAATTAGAAAATCTCATAAAAAAATTAGAAGGGCTTTGTTGAGGTGTCAAATAGCAATTAATATTGAGGCCTGGCGATTGGAGTTTGTGCATTCTATGGGCCCCGCTTCTTAGGTTGAATCTTAATTACCATCCAAGTTATCATCCTTCAGCTCTGAAGTTAGTGAAAATAGATCGCCCCAGGAACAAATTGGACTCAAGAATCAAATAGCCTCAGTTTATGTCAACAAACCGGGAGCTCAGGATCGGAAGAGGGGGGTTGCCACCCTTTGCTGGTCGGAATATGGTGTTGGTCTCCCGTGGGTAACGTTTAATATACTATGTTTTTGAAATAGGTTGCTGTGTCAATTGATTTGGTATTTTCTGTTCCTCAGACATGCTTTTCTATAATGGTAGATTAATAATAAACTCTGTAAACTCTACTTCCTTCGTCTCCACTTTTATCTCCCCTCCATGCGCCTTCACAATATCATAGCTCAAGCTCAATCCTAGCCCTGTTCCTTGCCCAGTAGGCTTAGTTGTAAAGAATGGCTGAAAGATTTTATCAACCACATTCTGAGGGATGCCATTGCCATTATCTTTAACGCTGATGGTAACCTTATTATCAGTTTTCTTTGTGCTCACTGAAACTGCAGGCTCATATTTAGCTTCTGTTGATTTCTTCTTTTCAGTCACAGCATAAAATGCATTATTGTACAAGTTCAACAGTACTCTTCCAATATCCTGCGGAATGATATTTATTTTACCAATGTTTTCATCAAAATCAGTTTTCATTTCGGAATTGAAGTCCTTCTCCTTAGCCCTTAATCCGTGGTAAGAGAGACGCAGGTATTCATCAGCCAGTGCATTAATATCTGTTGGTTCCTTTATGCCTGTGCTTGTGCGTGAGTGTTGAAGCATTCCTTTTACGATGGCATCGGCACGTTTACCGTGGAAGCTTATTTTCTCTTCATTATCTATGACATCATTAGCAATTGCTTTTATTTCATCGACATTCCCCTTGTCTACTTCGTCCTTTAATTCTTGCAATAATTCCCTATTGACATCCGAAAAATTATTGACGAAGTTTAAAGGGTTCTGGATCTCATGGGCTATGCCCGCAGTGAGTTCTCCGAGAGATGCCATTTTTTCTGATTGCACCAGTTGCGCCTGTGTCTGTTTCAAATCAGTCAATGTCTTATCTACCTGTTGTTTGGCAGCTTCCAGTTTATTGAAATCTTCATAACGGGCATAGGCAGTAGAAAAAGCTTCGGCGAGATTCTGCACCGATTGAAGTTCATCTTCTTTTAATGGAGCATCATTACCTGCATACAACATGCCCTGTAAGAAAGGAAGGAAATGCAGATACAGATCAGTTGGACGGATTTCTGTAAGATAACTTTCCCCGGAACTGACTGCGCCCTGTTGCACCAGGTTTGTCGTAAACTCAATAAACTGTGCCTCATTCCAGTGCTGCTGATATATTTCTTTTTTATACCAGCTATCTACCATCGCTGATATTGACGGAGCATTATAGGGTTGCCGAAACGCAGCAATTGCTCTCCCTTCGGGCGTAGATAAGAAAGTGTGCACTTTCTGCTGTTCTTCATCCATAATAAAAACACCGCAGCGCACAAAAGGAACGCCTAGCGTTTTCAGTTCATTCCATATCAGTGGCTGAATCCTTTCAAGATCACCTGTTGTTCGCATGGATGCTATCTCTGCACGCACTCTGTCAACAGAGGCACGTTTGATAACCTCCTTTGTCTGTGCTTCTGCTTTTTGCAGATCAAGGAACCGTGTGTAGGTAAGGTCAAACACCTGTGCAAAGCGTTTAAAAATTTGCTCTTGGAGGCAGGGCACTTGTGTAATAAAAACTAAATAGCCCCGGGAAAAATAGGCGCAATGTAATTTTTGCCAGACAGGAAGCGGGTAGCCTGCTGTTATCATATTCTCGAAAATATTCCTGGAAGCCGGAATTTTCCAAAGCCACTCATAATGTTCTTTCAATGCCTCTCCTTCCAGTTGTTCTGTATGATATGTTTCCCCATTTTTCCAGCCTCTGTAAATGTTCTCATGAGTAGCGTCACCAATATTCGGTATATAAAATGCCGGGATAAATCCCGTTTCGGAACTAAGCCACCATTCATCTTCTGACCTGTTCTGTTCGCATAAAACAAAACCGCAGACCCACAGGTTTTCTGCTAAATGGTTAATCTCTTTAAACAATATTGTCGCAACATCTCCGAGTTCTTCACTTTGTTGCATAGCCATCGTTCTGCTTCTCACTCTTTCCAATGCTGCTTCTATCTGTGCTTCTCTTGCCTGCTCCTCTGTTTTTTGAAGATCGAGAAAACGTGTATATGTTTGCTGAAATACCTTTGTGAACCGAAGCATCAGCTCAATCTCTTTATCATCCAAACTGTTGCCCCCAACAATCATCAGGTAGCCTTGTTTGAAATTGAAATTGTGCAGGAACAATTTTTTTGGAGAAAGAGCAATCAGTTGTTCTGCCGTTATCCAATGTGCAATCGTTCCATCTTTTAGAAAGCTCTTTTCAGCGATAAATGTTTGGTGTGTGATTGTTTCTTGTTCATCCATTTCAACAACGCTACTCGCTACTTGCTTTTTCCAACATGAAAGAACCTCCTGCATCTCTTTGGTTTCTGTATGTAAAACCCCGAGAGGATCAGCAATCTTGCCTGTTGCCGGATTGGGTGCATATATCCAACCAGTTTTTTCTTCTTTGTCCATTATTACATAACCGCTGGATAGGCTTTCGATACCCAATTTGCTCAATTCATTCCACAGCAATTCACCCGATTCTTTCAGTTCGTCGCTTTTGCGCATAGCCAAAGAACGAGAGCGCACTTTTTCCAATGATGCTTCAATCTGTGCTTCTCTTGCCTGTGCTTCAGCTTTTTGGAGATCGAGGAAGCGTGTGTAGGATTGATCAAAAACCTGCCCAAACCTTTTTAATATGTCATTTTGCTCTTCCGAATAGGGTATCGGTTTGTACTTGGCTATAATAAGCAAAATATTGGGTGAAATTACAACAGACCTTGCAATGCTTTTATTAAAAATATATGATTTAACATATTCAGGAAGAAAATCTTCCCCTATAAACTTAAGCATATGCAGTGTCCATTGATCATTTTCTTCAGGAGTTAATATGTCGGTAAAAAAAGTAAGTTGTTCTTTTTGTGCTTTTCTGATATTTTCAAATACAGGATTATTTATGTAAGGCACATTTAGTTCCTGTGGTTCTAATGTATGTGCCATTGAAGTCCAGAAATGATAATCCTGGGCCTGGTTGTTAACTCCGAAACTCACATGATCAAACCGAAAATCAAGTTGCTGTAATTGTTGTGATACCACTCTAATAACCTCCAACAACTCCAAGCTATGCTGCATCGCCATTGTTCTTGCTCGAACTCTTTCCAACGATGCTTCAATCTGCACTCCTCTGGCCTGTGCTTCTGCTTTTTGCAGATCGAGAAAACGGATATAGGCTTGCTCAAAAACTTTTGAAAATCTTTTCATTATATATTCTTCTTCCAGGGTAACTAGCTTCCCGTTATAACCAGCAATGCCTATGGCAGAATGTTTTTGAAATGCCCCCGCAAGCTCATAGTGTTTAGAGTCGAGGATGATTTTTTTTTCTTCTTCAGGTAGAATATTTTTGAAATCAGAGTGTTCAAACAAAAATCTGAACACTTCATTCTTAATTTCAAAAGGATATGATTTGGAATAGAATTCAATACCGTTTTGCCTTACGTCCCAGATGTCATTTAGTATCAGATTATCGAAATAGGGTGTTCTTACACTAAAAGAGGAATCATACATAGGCGAAGCAACCCACTGAGTAAAATCCTTTTCGCCGTCTTCAAAGACAATAATGTTTGAAGTACGCATTTCTATTAGAATACCCAGTTCCTTCAATTTCTGAAGCAAAACTGTAACGACTTCGTTTAGTTCATCGCTATTGTGCATCGCCAGTGAACTGGAGCGAACTTTTTCCAATGCCGCTTCAATCTGTGCTTCTCTGGCCTGTACTTCGGCTTTAGCAACATCTGCATACCTGCGATATGCAAGCCCAAATACATTTCGAAAGCGGTTTAATGTTTTCTGTTGTTCCGCAGAGATCGCACTGAATGGCTCGACAAATTTCATCCTGACCAAAATGTTTTCTGAGAACCTTGATTACGCACAGGCATTGCTGTTAGCAAGACAACTCGGTTTTGCAGAATCCGATCCTACTCTTGATGTCGAAGGTTTTGACGCAGCAAACAAATGGACATTTCTGCTTACCCATGCTTATGGCATTGTCACAAAAACTGACCAACTGGTTTTTTCCGGGATTCAACACATCACTTCCTTCGACGCGGCATTTGCCAAAGAAAAAGGATACGGGATAAAACTGGTTGCCGAAGCAAAAAAGCTGGGAGACGGAAAAATTGCAGCCTTTGTACTACCTCAATTTGTTAAGGCTGATGATCCTTTGGCGTTTGTCAAAGAAGAGTACAACGGAGTGGTCATTGAAAGCAGCTTTGCCGATAAACAGTTTTTCTATGGTAAGGGCGCCGGAAGCTTTCCTACTGCCTCCGCCATTTTAAGCGATCTCTCAGCGCTCGGGTACGACTATAAATACGAATACAAGAAATTATATCATCATGAACCCGGCGAGTTGGCCAGTGAGTTTCTCCTGGAAGTCTATGTCGGCTTTAATTCGATCCGGCATATTCCTACCGAGCAATTTGCAGTAATCAAACAGGGACATAAACGCCAGGAGAGAAGCTATATCATGGGAGTGATTTCTTTTATCAGCCTGCAAAAAAATAACTGGTGGAAAGACCCGGATGTTTCCCTGATCGTTATGCCAAACGGGATAATACCGACGTTTTCAAAAGTCTACAATTATTCAGAACTGGCTGAAAAAATGCAGTTTCAGGATTAACAAATATCACATTCATATATGATGACTAACGAAGAAGCATTAAAAAAATTGATATCAGCCAAAAAGCGGGCAGCCAAAACAAAACAGGAAATAGAGCAGCTCACGACGTTTCTTTTGAAAAATGGTGTCGACCTCGATGGATCAAGGGCGCGGGAGAAGAGAAATCAAAAAATGTACCGACAGCGTTTAAAAGGGATGACGTTTACAGAAATTGCTAAAACTGTTAATCTTAGGCCCCAAACAGTTCGTGTGATTTGCGAACGGATAACATTCCGGTTAAATAGGAAGAAGAAAATCGCCGCAGGCGGTCTAAAATAATTATAAGTAATCATTATGCACTATGGAATCATAACATATGGGTCAAGAGGAGATGTGCAGCCTTATATTGCGCTCGCACTCGGTTTAATGGAAAAAGGCCACGAAGTGACCCTACTCGCCAATGAGAATTTCAGGGAATTTGTCGAAGGTTACGGCGTTGGATTCTTTCCGCTTTACGGTAACATTGAAGCAATGGTTCATTCACCGGAACTCGTTGCAGTACTAAAATCCGGGAATGCGATCGCATACTTGCGCCAGATGCGCAATATGATGCAGAAAATCCAATCGCAGGTGAACGTGGATATGATGCAAGGCGCTGCTAATGCGGACGTGCTGATAGCCGGTCCGCTCACGATGGCCTGGGTGTATTCCATTGCAGAAAAACTGGATAAGAAATGGGCGGTTGTCCAGTTGAGCGTCCCTGCGATTCCGACAAAAGAATTTCCTTTCGCAGGATTTGCTTTTTTTAATGCACCTTGGTACAATCTTTTTACCTATAAGCTTGTCCGCTCGATTTATTGGCGGATAAATAAAAAGGATATCAATCAATACCGGGTGTCCCTGGGTTTACCCCTGCTCATGCAATCTATTCTGAAAAACATCGATGATCAAAAGATCCTCCAACTCTATGCAATTAGCCCTTCGCTGATCGCTCGTCCGGAAGATTGGGACGCGACTATCGACATAACGGGTTTTTTGACGATAACCGGTGGCAAAAGAAAAAGCCAGGTCACTGACCAGGCTCCAGAAGGTTTAGTCGAATGGTTGAAACAGGGAGAAGCTCCCATTTATATCGGCTTTGGCAGCATACCCATCCCCAACCCCGGATTGTTCGCCGATATTCTGGTTGACATGCTAACAAACACAAATCACCGATTCATTTTTTGCATGGGCTGGTCGGACTTACCGGATCTTCCCACACATTCAAGACTTTTTGTAATAAAATACGTCGACCATGAATGGCTTTTCCCGCAATGTAAGACGGTTATCACGCACGGAGGCATAGGAACAATCGCCGCCGCACTAAAAGCAAAAATTCCACCAGTCATTGTTTCCATATTTGCCGACCAGCCGCTCTGGGGGAAAATAATTGCGGATAAAAATTTAGGCATTCACCTTCCATTTAAAAAACTGACAAAAAAAAAATTATTGCATGCCATCGCCACAACACAAACATTTAAGATAAAGCAGAACGCATCAATTATCGGAGAACGTATTAGCAGTGAGGACGGATTACAATCAGCAATAAATGCTCTTGAAAATTATTTTAAGTGACAATACTCGCATGATGCAAAGAATAATTGTAGTTACAGAAGACCAGTTGCGGCAGATAGTGAAGGAAACTGTTGCTGAATTCTATGATAAGATTTACCAGAACAGGCATGAAATGCAACTCGTTCCGGCAAAGGAAGAAATCATTAATCGCAAAGAACTGGCAGAACGATTGGACATTACTGAGCCAACCATAATCCGCTGGGAAAGAAAGAAATCCCGGTTATCAGGATCGGATCAGCTGTCCGCTATAACTGGAAGGCAGTAATAGCAAGTCTGGAAAAAGAATGAAAAAAATATTAAAATTTTACAATTAAAAAATTTCTAAGAAGCAATAATGGGGGCATAATTGATTTTACTAAATATAGATGTCCAAATTATGAAGTAATAAACTTTCAGTTATTTCTTAACTGGCATGACAATGGCATTTAAATCAGAAAAACCATGAAAAAGAATATATCACTATCAATCCTGTTGCTAATTATTGGTCTGTTTACCGGATTAAGGGTTTTCGCTCAGAGTCAGGATGGCTATGTATATAAACCGCAGTCGCAGGAATTGTACAATACGATTGTGCAAATGGATAGTGTTTATTTTAGTGCCTATAATGCTTGCGATATGGATAAACAAGCAGCTATTTATGCCGACAGCATAGAGTTTTACCACGACGGGAGCGGCCTGCAAACCTCAAAAAAGGACCTTTTAGCCGCGATCAAGGAAAATATTTGCGGCAAGGTGACCCGTGTCCTGATAAAGGGAAGCATAGAGGTTTACAATATACCTGATTTTGGCGCCGTGGAAATCGGTCTCCACCGCTTCATCAATCATGCTGAAAACAATAAGTTGTCGAGACCTGACAAGTTTATCATCATCTGGCGGCACAGCCATGACAAATGGCAAATAACCCGCGTAATCAGCTTACACACGGGAAATAAATAAAATTTAATAACGCCCGACTGTACCCTTCAGCGATTCGAATATCTTTTTTGAATCAAATCCAACTCCATTTTTAAATACGATCTCTGTATTGCGGACATCGGAAATATGGGTTTCCGGGTCGCCCCCTATCAGCACCAGATCCGCTTTTTTACCAACCACAATAGTCCCTGTTGTTTTCTCAATGCCCAGATATACCGCCGCATTCAGGGAACAAATTTTGACTGCTTCCGGAAAACTAAAACCTGCTTCCGTTAATAGCTCCAATGCATGCCGGTCTGCATAACCGGGGACAACTCTTCCATCATCGGTCGGGTCTGTTCCTGCCATTAGGGTACCGCCAAGCGCCACAAACTTTCTTTCCCAGGCCATTTCTTTTTTAAAAAGGCTGGTCTTACCGGGATCATGGTTCACCCCATCACGATATCCTTTTTCAACCTCTTCTCTTACCTGCGGCAGCAGTGCATCCCCTCCGCCGCCGGGTATTGCTTCCTGGCCGGTATTGGGTTCGAATACGGTTAAGGTTGAGGTCAACACTACTTTTTTATCAATTAAAAACCGCATCAAGGCTTCCATGGCCTTACTATTGACATCCAGCGCTTTTAAGGAATTGAATAAATTCTCAGAACAAATATCCTTTTTCTTCGTGGTATCAAAATCACTGGACTCCATAAAGCCGTGTTCCAAATTGTCGATCCCGGCTTCGGCAGCTTCCTTGTAGGTTACTGAGCAGAGATGACCGGTAACTTTCAGCCCTCTTTGATGCGCCGCCTGCACCGCAGCCGCAAGATCAGCCCGGGTGATGTTCATGTATACTTTAAAAGACGTACAGCCGAACCCTGCCCAGTAATTAACGATGCCCGCTGCTTCCTCCGGGCTGTGGATATGGAGCATTTCAGGTACCGGAAACCCCTCTCTTTCAATATAAGGACCGGTTACATCCATATCAGGCCCGACCATTTCTCCCCGCTTTATCCAATCCTTCAAATTCAGGTCTGTTTGCGGTTCAAGGCTGCCGGCAGTTCGCATCGTGGTTACCCCACCGGCAAAGTACAATTGCGGAAACGATATCGGCATTTCCTGCCCGATATAATAATCCCCGGCTGACTCTGCATAAAACAGGTGCTCATGCATCATGATCATTCCCGGAATAATCGTTTTACCCGTGCAGTCAATGACTTTTGCATTTACAGGAACCTTGTTATTTGCTGAATTGCCCATGGACACAAAGATGCCCTTCATAATGACCAGGGTTTGATCCGATTTTGACGGACCGCCCGCGCCATCAATAATTTTTGCATGGGTCAATGCCAGCGTATCCGACTGAATAATAATGAATTTTTTCACTGACTCACTAAATTGTGCCATAGCAGGAGAAGCCTGGACCAGCAAAATAAAAAATAAAGCAGACCAATACCATGTTGTTTTTGCAGCTGTCATGAACGATCAGTAGCAAACGATAAGCCATTGACTTCCATATTCATTTTTTAATCAGACGCTGATCATTTTCTCTTGTATAGGGTAAGGAGTGCCCCAGTTTGTTTCCCATCTTCAGTTACTGAAACTAGTTAGTGATACATCAGATTGTTGGGGTGCTGTGATAGAAAAACTTCCGAAACCCGGAGAGACATGCTAAAGTTTCAACAGTTATTTCAGAGCTTTTTGTCGTTCTTATTTTACTTTACACAATACCTATTTTCAAAACGTACACTAGGTGATATCACCTGCTTTCGGGTTTGTTGTCTTTTCCAGACACTGTTTTTTTGAGAATTAATTATTAAAAGTTTTTTCATTAATTCCTGCACAAAGTTAGGCGCGGTGCTGCTGAAGCGTCCAAGAAATTCCGGCATAAACACGCGGCCGCCGCACAAGGCCATCATTTATTCCGTTGCTTCTTGGACTTGATTGCCCCCCGCCTGAGATGGTTCCATAATTAATTTTTAAACTTTTAAAATGAATGTTATGGAAAATTTAGTGAATCACCAGGAATGGAATCAGATCTCGGAAGTGGAACTTGTTTACCGGTCAAAAGTAAAAGCATCGCTTCGCCCGATACTTACCAGTTCAAAAGATGTTTATGAGCTATTGCTTCGGTCCTGGGATAAAAATAAAATTGAACTGCAGGAACAGTTCAAAGTCCTCTTGCTAAACAGGGGAAATAAAGTACTGGGGATATTTGAAGTGTCTTCAGGTGGAGTCTCGGGGACGATTGCTGATCCAAAGCTGATTTTCATGGCAGCGATTAAGGGGAATTCCAGCAATATAATAATTTGCCACAATCATCCGTCGTGCAACCTCAAACCCAGTTTAGCCGATCAAGAACTTACCCAGAAAATCAAGCAGGGCGGTAAACTCCTTGAAATAAATGTCCTGGATCATCTGATAATTTCACCTGAAGGATACTATTCTTTCGCCGATGAAGGGGTTATGTAATAACCCAAGTTGTAATGTTTGAAAATCACTTTCAAATTCCGTTAAGGTGATTTTGTGAGCCTTTCGAGCTCCCGCGCGACTTTCAAGCCCGGACAAACTGATCGAAGCGGCAAAGAGATCTTTTGAGGGAAATAATACCAGGTACAGCCGGTATATGGATGTGATTCATTTGCGGGGACTGGATATTCGGGTGGCGAAAGAACTCATGCCACGTGCGCTGAAGTTTATGGATACGCTGATCAAGGCCCTTCATGCAAGAGGGCATACTGTGGAGATCAGCAATGACAATACACTGGTGGTCATAAACGGTGAAGAAATCAGGATCTATTTCCTCGAAAAGCTGAAAAGAGTAATGGTCAAACACGGCAGTTGGGAGAGCAGCGAACCCCAGGGAAACGGTACCTTATTTTTCTGGATGAAAAGAAATTATAGGGGGAAGGAATGGCGGGACGGGAAACAGTCTATCGAAGAACAACTGTCAAACATCATGGCGAGCCTGGAAATTGAAGGTGCCCGGCTAAAAAAACAAAGGGAAGAAAGAGAAATATACTGGGCACAACAACGCGAAAAAGAACGCATCATCCGCGAAGCCCGCGAACGGAAAGAAAAGGAAGAACAGGACTTCAAAGACCTCCTCCGCCAGGCCACCCGCTGGCGCGAAACAAACCTCCTCCGGGAATACCTCAACCACCTCGAACAACAGGCAGTCGCCACCCATACATTCACAGACGAACTAAAAAATAAAATCTCCTGGGCGTGGAATAAAGCCAATGATTGCGGTGCTGCAAATTAAAAGGTTGCCTAAAAGGGAACCAAGGTTAATTAACAACAACTTTTTTCCTACCGAGCTGAACGAAGTATTTTGCCGGATAGAAACCTCAAATAGGATTTGCACTTAGTCTTGAAAAAAATATTCAATTTTGACTTAGAATTAGTGTAATTTTCACAAATTTAAATCGTTGCCGTCCAGTGCGCTTATGATCAAAATGATCAAAATAAAATTCGACAATAATTCCAAATCTGTTTCTACCAAATAATACTTTGATCTGCTAAAAATCAAGATAAAATTGAAATCGGCTTTCAGTTCTAAATTGCAGTAAGTTAAAAATCTTAAATGGGAAATATTTTATCCTTACTTGAAGAGGCCACCAATGGCAAATGCTATAAATCATATAAGTTTTGCGCGGATACAGAATTGACAATTCCTACAATCGCGTATGAGGAGAACCAGAACTTATCATTAATGAAGGATAGCTATGGCGAGACAGACACTTCATTAAATAAAAGCAAAGACCTGAAAAACTTTGCGAATAGGGTTTCTAAAGATAAACCATTGTTTAGTTTTTTTCTGGACGGCTCGAGAAGAACATATAAGGTTGATGATATTGAGTTAAACAGGCGAATATTTCCAATCATGGCCGGTCAGATCGGTGTTGCATGTTGTGAAAGACAATCGCAGGGAAAATTTAAATGTAAAGAGCGTGAAAATAACCTTGTCATTTCTTTGCCATCAGAAGCAAATGGCGAAACCAAAAACAGTAACCTTTTTTTCAACAATCTTACGACTAAAGTCAATAGCGCAGACAGAATAAAAAAGACGGGAGTCAAATTTTCGAAAATATTATCATATTCTTCAAAAAAGTTAAATACAGTAGAAGATACAGAGAATCGAAAATACGAGCATTTCGGAATCGCATCTATTCAAGATGAGATGATCGACTGCGAAAAAAAAATTGTGTCTATACTCACTGCTAAGAATCTTCTTAATGAAGACAATTACTTATTAAAGGACGGCTCGTTGCAATATAAACCAATGCAAACTGGTGAACATAAGGAATTGACAAAAATTAAGAATAACTACAGGCGCGTAATCGGTGTATCCAAATCTTTTAACCCAGAATTATTTCGAGATAAAAACAATAAAAGTAATGCATCAGTAATAGCGAATCTAGGACTATACCATCGGACTCCTGCCTACATGTTTCAGCACAGCATAGAAAAACAGTCTTACTTCGGTAACTATAAATTTAGTATTTGGTATGTTAGAATTCGAGATAAAAAAAGAACCGAAAGCCCATTTGCGGGTGTGGTCAAAATCGAAAAAATTTTAATAACTGATGTAGAGAATGAAGAAGGCTTGGACAGCGCACTAGTTGATGTTATTACGTCAAATATTATTAATGAAAGAAACCCGGTCTGTTATGGAAACGATAAACGGTGGGCAAATCATTTATACCCTGTGTACATGACAGAACAATTCATTAAGAGCCAATATTTAAGTGATCTTCATTTTCTCAATCTATTTTGAATGAAACAAATTGGAAAAATAATTGCTACGGAAAAAGTTCCGACAACAGTCGATGAATTTTTTTTCTGGACAGACAAAGAACTTATTATAAAACCATTCGACGTAATAAAAGTCAATCACATCAAAAACTCGATTACGTTTGGCGTAGTTGAAGAAATCTCCCACATAACCGATAATGCAAGTTTCCTAGCCGGATTTATTTCAAACGATTTTGGGGATGTGAATTATCAACAAAATACATTGCGCATTGGGATGAACTACGTGCGAGCTCGAGTCATTGGGAATTCTTCCGGAATTTATACACCTGTCTTAGATGGCTATGCTGTTAGTCTGGCTTCAGAAGAAGACGTTCTTGAAGCATTGGGTCTTAAAGATATTAAGAATCCTCTTCCTTGTGGCTACATTGAAATGTATGAAACGCCAGATAATATAACTATTCCCGTCCATTTTAACGCTCAATTTTTAATTGGCCCTGAGGGGGCGCACTTGAATATTTCAGGCATTTCTGGATTAGCCTCAAAAACTTCCTACGCGATGTTTTTGCTTAAGGCCATTCAGGAAAAATATATATCGGGCGATAATGAAGAATCAGTTGCTTTTGTTATTATGAATGTAAAAGGCAGAGATCTTTTAGCAATAGATGAAGCAAATGATGAACTTGGTAAGGAGGACAAAAAGATTTACAAATTGCTTGGGTTGGAAACTACTCCTTTCCATCATGTTAAATATTACTATCCATTTTCAAAAGATGTAGTTTCTTCTACCTATGGACGAAGAAATGATATCGATAGTCAAATGAAACTTAATAAAGCTTTCTCATATAAATATATATTTGAAGACGATAAGGAAAACATTGATTTATTGTTCTCAAATATAGATGACCCGAATCAGACAATGGAATCAATAGTTAATCACATAGTGACGGGGCAAGGGGGATTTAATGGGATTACGAATTGGGATGATTTGTTAAAACAGGTATATGAACACACTAAATCCGGAAACAGCAGCAGAGAAAAAGAGATTACAGTTTTGAGCTGGCGCAAATTTTATCGCTTGTTCCGAAAGACTATCGAAAAGACAACAATATTTCAAAATAGTATTGCTAAAAACAAAAAAGAAACGAGACTGTCTGAGGCTTTAAAAAGCATCCAAAAAAATGACGTATGTGTTGTGGATATCGCTAAGCTTGATGAGGAAACTCAGGGGTTTGTCTTCGGAGATGTAATGCGAGCGATTTATGATTTGAAGTTAGGGCAGATTGAAAACAGAAGTGAAAGCGATATTCCTTCAAAGATTATAATTTTTATTGACGAACTAAACAAATATGCATCAAAGGAAGTACCTAAGAGTTCGCCCATTCTAAAGCAATTGCTTGACATAACCGAAAGAGGAAGATCTTTGGGAATTATTCTATTTTCCGCGGAACAATTCAAAAATGATATTCATGATCGAATTAAAGGTAATTGTGCTACACATGCGTATGGAAGGACAAATGCAATAGAAGTTTCTAAGCCGGATTACCAATACATTCCTATTGTGTATAAATCTATGTTGACGAGACTAAAGCAAGGCGAATATATTATTCAAAACCCCGTATTCAGGTCATTATTAAATATGAAATTCCCCAGGCCTATTTATAAACAGTTTAAGAATGGATAAGAAATTTCAAACTGTAATTGGCAAAGATGTAATTGAGTCACTAACATTGGGCATGTATGATGATTCACGTTTTATATACCGTGAGTATGTGCAGAATGCCGCCGATCAGATTGACAAGGCCATAAAAGACTCTTTACTTGACAAGGAACAAGGTGAGATACATATTACAATTGATGAGGAAAAAAGAGTCATATCAGTTGAAGATAACGCGACAGGAATTGCCCAATCTCGGGTTCAGCCTATCCTGCAAAACATTGCGCAGTCAACAAAACAGAGGGGTATTGACAAAGGATTCCGTGGAATAGGACGATTGGGTGGCCTGGCCTATTGCGAGAAACTTGTTTTTGAAACTTCTGTTAAAGGAGAGACTTCAAAAACTATATTAACATGGGACGCGGCTTTATTGAAAGACATCATTAATAATAGGAAAGATAAGGAAGATGCTGTGTCAGTAATTGAAAGAGTTACTGGTATATATTTCGAGGATGAAGATATAGACAGACACTATTTTAGAGTGATTCTTATTGGCGTATCCAATGATGAATTATTGAATAAAGATTCAGTCGCAGAATATCTCTCAATGGTTGCACCGCTGCCATTTTCGACAAAATTTATATTTAGAAGCAAGATTTATGACGAGCTAAAAAACGAGCAAATACATCTGGATGAATATAAAATTTATCTTAATTCTGAGCAGCTTTTTAAAGCATATTCAACATATGTATATGATGGTGATGACATGAACAAGCGAAAAGTCGATGAAGTAATCGACATTGTCTTTTTCAAGTCTAAGGATAGCCGGGATGGCTTGATTTATTGGGGCTGGTATGGAGTTTCAACTTTTAATAGACAGTTGCGTTCAATTAACTTAGCGCGCGGGTTTAGATTGCGGAAATCAAATATTCAGATTGGTAATGAATACACATTGTTAAAACTGCATCGTGACAACCGGTTTAATTTTTACTTTTTTGGGGAAATTCATGGAGTGCATCAGGATCTTATTCCTAATTCGAGGAGGGATTATTTTATTGAAAATGACATTTGTGCTTTGTTCGAACAAAAGTTAAGAAATTATTTTCATACTCATATTTACAAATTGTGTTATACGGCTTCTGAAATAAATAGCTCCCTTAAGAAAATCGAAGATTTAAAAATGTTCGAAATAGAATTCAGACAAAAAAATGAAAACGGCTTTACTGATAAAAAAGAACATTCCGAATATAGAGAACGATTTGAACAGAAAAAAGAGGAAGCATTAAAAGCTAAAAAAAAGATTGAAAAAATCGAATTTGAAGCGACAAAAGACGATTCGCAATCGATAACTAAAATATTGAATAGAGTCAGCCAACCCCAAACAAGCCTCGAAATAGAAGGAATAAAAATCCCTGAAGACAACGCAAAACCAAAATTCAGGGTTGATAATCTAAGCAGCCTAAATAAAGATGAAAGAAAATTTTTGGCGAGAGTATTTATCATTATTAGAGATGTTCTAGACGCGGATATTGCAGAGAATCTAATTCAAAAAATTGAAGAAGAATTAAAATGAGAAATAAGCGCGAGATACTTTTGGTTGAGCCTAACTACAAAAATAAATATCCTCCAATAGGGTTAATGAAAATTGCTACCTATCATCGGATGCTTGGGGACAATGTTAAATTTTTTAAGGGAGATCTGAAAGATTTGGTGCTGGATGAATTAGCTAAATCTTGTTTAGTGAGGCTTGGCAAGATTGATAATAAGGGGGATTGGCAAAAATCAACTGCTGCCGTTCGAAATTATATTAAGACAAAAAATAGCAACCTTTTTGAATCTATAATTTATAGGAATTCTAGATACAAAGAACTTGTTATTAAATGTCTTGAGAATTTTTCCTCTATTTATAGGAAAAAAAACTATGAGAAATTCCCTAAGTGGGACAGGGTATATGTAACTACTCTTTTTACATTTTATTGGAAAATAACGGTTGAAACTATTCATTTTGCCAAACATTTAGTTTTAGACCACGATCATATAAAAATAGGAGGCGTTTTAGCTTCCTTACTCCATAACGAAGTTGAGCTTGAAACTGGAATTAAGCCGCACGAAGGGTTATTGGACCACCCGGGCGTCCTTGATCCGGACATTCCTGAAGCAAAGAATATGATTATCGATAATTTGCCACTTGATTATTCAATTCTTGAAGAAACAAATTATGTGTATCCAACGGGGAGCGCCTACTTTACATTTATGACAAAAGGATGTACGCGGAAATGTGCATTTTGCTCAGTTCCCATTCTCGAACCTGTTTATAAGCCGAAAATCGAGACTTTTGACAAGTTTGCTGAAATAAAAAGAATATACGGCGAACAACAACATTTATTGTTAATGGACAACAACGTTCTTGCATCCCCCAACTTCCCACAGATTATTGAAGAGATTAAACAAATGGGATTTTATAAGGGGGCAACATATATTGAGCCAAATCAACTGGACATTGCTGTTAAAAATCTACGAAATGGGTTAAATGATAAGGCCTATATTAAAAGGGCACATCGCTTGTACCACGAATTATTGGATCGTCTAAAAGGTGATGCACAGCAAAATTACTATAACGTTTTGGATGCAAATTCCCTGATTAAATTTGAAACAACAACAAAACAGGGCATTCTTCGAGCATATAAATTATTGAAAGGTGTTTACGAGCATCATAGGAAAAAAAATCATCAGAAGCGATACGTTGATTTTAATCAGGGTACGGACGCACGATATGTAACCGACGAACTTATGAAATTAATGAGTGAAATACCGATTCGCCCATTAAGAATTGCTTTTGATTATTGGGGAATAAAAGACAAATATGAAAATGCGGTGCGGCTTGCCGCAAAATACGGCTTAACCGAATTATCAAATTATATACTCTATAACTTTCACGACAGCCCAGACGATTTATATAAGAGACTGGAAATAAATGTCAAGTTGAATGCTGAACTCGGGACAAAAATATTTTCATTTCCCATGAAGTATATTCCTTTGTTTGGAGAGGAGGCCAAAGGGAGAGAATTTATTGGTAAAAAATGGAATCGAAAATATATTAGAGCAATTCAATCTATTCTCAATGTTACTAAAGGAATTGTTGCACCAGGCAATCAATTTTTTGAAAAGGCCTTTGGGAAAAACTTGGGCGAATTTTATGAAATTTTGCATATGCCGGAAGAATATATTGTTTACAGATATTTTTTTGAAGGCAACGGATTTACAAAAGCTTGGCGAAATATTTACAACTCGCTTACTTCAGAAGAAAGGCTTGTTGCCGAAGAAATAATTCGTTCAAATAATTTTAGAGAGTACGAAAAGAAAACGGATAATCCTAAAATTCACGCTCTCTTGAAACATTACACGATAAAAAAAGAAAAGGTTGGTGAAATTCAATTGAAAGATGTGCAGTTTAAATCAATGAAAAGGCAATTTAACAACCTTGTTAAGAATGACATTTCACTTAATCTCACAATAACATATGATTTTGAAGCAGAAGTAGCAAGAAAAATGCACCGAGCTGATGTACAATAAATTCATTTAATCCAATAACAATGGATAAAATTGCGAGTACAACTTCTTTGATTTCTGGAATAGTTGATGCTTATTGTCATGGAACATTTCAAAGCACGCTAAAATCTACGTTAAAAAGCTTGGAATCAAAATTTGACGATATTCTTACCCAGAATGCCGATCAATATAATCTCATTACTTCTAATTCTGTTCGTCCTATCAAGTACTTTGTAGTAGTAGGGCGGGTGAAAGAAAAAGATAGTTTTCATGAAAAATTGATTAGGGGGAATTTGATTTATTCTTTTTTAAAAGAGGAAAGATTTAAATCAAGAAAAGAAATTTCAAAAAGATCGAAAAGAACTCGGGAATTGATAAAACAGATTTCAGATGATATTATCGGGATAAAAATATTAACTGAACTAGAAGACGATTGCAAAAAAGTAATTTCTTTACTTAAGGATAAATACCTTATGCTTTTCAACGATAAAAGAAAACTATACCTTGATTTGGATGATTTGGAAAAGCAGCCGATTCGCATGAGGAATGGCTTAGAGTTTTATAAAATAAAGGGGATTTATGCTGAGTCATTTAAGTTCGAATTGCAAATCAAAAGCAAACTTCTTTCAGCTTGGGGAGATATGGATCACTCGATGTTTTACAAGGATTATTCTGTATCGCCGGTAAAAGAAAATGTGAAAAATTCGATGGTAAATTTGGGCAACCTTATTGTTCAGGTTGATAAGTTTTTATTACAAATCCGAGAAGCCGAGCATTCATTTTCCAAAAACAGGGATGTCATTGACTTTACAGAAAAGTTCAGTTCGCAGTATTCAGGTCTTTTAAAGAGCAAGCTTGGTTTCGGATATAGGCTGGAAGACATTTCTGAGTTTTTGTTTTTTTTGTATAAAAAGTTGCCACTTGACAAACGTAATATCAAAGCTCGTCTAGACTTTTCAATATTGACAACAAAAGGCTTGTTAGATTTAGTTAGGCATTACATACGGGTGAGAAATAGAGATTTCAACCTCCAGATAATTGAATTGGTGTATTTTAATTGGTTTTCAAGAGCCGTAACAAACAGAGAACGGCGATTGCAAAATTTTAATCGGATTATCCCTAAAATGATTAATGCCTACTTGGAGTTTTTGGTCTTTCATTTGCGCGATGATTTTGCATATTATTCGGTTTATCTTGAAGAGAATTTTTCAGTTTTATGTGAATACCTAAATTCAGGTGCTTTGCTTTACAATTTTGAGAAAATAAATTCTTTTTTTTCTACATTATCGAATATTATAAATTATTCAGATATTGATGAGGGCAAATATTCGGATGAGCAGAAAAATTATATTCGAAATTTTTTACTGCTTATTTATTATAGTGAAAATGCTGAGTCATATTTTAAGGATATAAGAGATGAAATAAATGCAAATGACCTTATACTAACTATTAGTTCAATTATTTTTCCTCTTCAAGAAAAAAAATTTAGCGAAATTGCAAATTTGCGAAATGCCGAGGACTTAATTCAAAGGGCACTAATTCTGCTTAAAAAATTGTCTGATGAACTACCAAATTAAATATCTTGAATTTGTTCAAAATAGACAAACATTTTTGATTGCTGTAATGTCTTTTGGATGCATAGACAATTTTGGAGAAGTGTTGGTATATGGTCAAAATAACGATGGATATCAACGAAAACCGGAACCGAAGCATTACAATAAAATAAGAGATTACATACTCAATAATTTAAATAATTTCATCCTGCCTACTTCGATAGTTTTGGGATTAGACAGACAAGACCTGAAGAAGATTTCAAAAAAAAGCGCTGATAATATGTTTCTTGATTTAGATTCTAATAAAATCAAATCTAAAATACTAAGGATAGTAGACGGGCAACATCGCATATTCGGCCTAAGAGAAGCTTCTAAAAATAATTCTTCAATAAATGATTTCTTGCTCCCTGTGATAATTTTGATTACAGAACAGAATAAACGGTCTATTGAGCTTAGTATATTTAGCGATATAAATTCAAAGGCTAAGCGTGTAAAAATAGATCTAATAAAATTGGCGGAATTTGATTATCGACTGAAGGAGGAAAGTATAAATTCGAAAAACATCGTTGATCATATATGCATCAAGACTGCTTTTATTCTTAAAGAAGATAGAGAAAAAAGTGTTTGGCATAATGCAATAAAATTTGATATTCACAATGAGTTAATTCTTGGAATTGTTGGTGTCAATTCATTTATGGAGTCTATACAACCGTTAATAAGATTCTATATGCGAGAACATATTTTCCACCTCGGGTCCAACCATTCAATTTTGTTAAAGTATGTTGATAGCGCTGGCGCAAGTGTTGCGGATTTTTTATTTACCTGCTGGGATGATTATATTAAATCCAAATGGCCTGATGCATTTGGAACTGAGCAGATTGGAATTGATATCGATGAGGAACTAAAAACCTTTTATTATAAAAAGGATTATTATATTCAAAAAACGTTTGGAGTAAAGGCGATAAATGGATTAGTCGGGGATATATATAAGCAAAATAATGGTTCGTTTTCGAAATCTTTGGTGGCAATTAAATCGCGGATTTCAAAATCTTTAATTACAAATAAACATTGGAAAGTCGGTGGCCCTTTTTCAGGCTTTAGCTCTGAATCTGGAGTCAACAAGGTAAAAAAGATGATTTGAATTAATTCTAAAAATCTGTAGGCCGGTATAAAGGGCTCTAATTATTTCCAAGACCGCATTTTTTTGGTGATTAACAGAATCCCGAATCTAGAAAACTAACACAATTAATATTTTTTATTTCATTATTTCGATTGTATTTAGATCGTATTTATACATTTTGAATATTGGATGAAAAAGTGGGGCAAATGCGAAAGCGAATTTAGCGACTGCTCTGCCACCAAAAGGTTCGGCATAAACACAATAGCACCCACAAATACCCTTCTTTTATTCCGCGTTCCTTTTGGTGTATTGCCTTCACATTGCCGTTTACAAATTGCTTTCTTTTTTCCCGTTTTTTCTTTTCAAACATTTCTTAATTGAAAAGCAGATCGAAAATCATCCTTTATTTTTCAATTTTTCGTTTCCTGACAAAGCTCATTAATTTTCATTCAGAAAACTTAGCCTGATTAAAATTCAGTCATGTATTGTTGACATTTTGCAGGGGCGTTAATTTTACTCCGTTGTTATATCCAAGCTCATTAAGAATTTCGTAGATTTTACGTTGCCAAATCTGCAACGGGCGAGATGTTCAATTGTTGCACAATTGTATCTCGCCGCCCCACGCCTCCGGAGTCGGCGGGCGGATGTGTCAGAAACTTTAAAGGTTATTTTGTCAGGACAGTGAAAATGATTTAGTGATGGGAATGCAAAAAAGTAAATTAAAATCCTGGATTTCATTTCGGGTAAGGCCGAACGAATATGACATCATTCATGGTCATTTTCAAAAAACGACTTGCAGAAAACTGAGCGAGTATGCCCGCAAAGTCTTATTGAATAAACCGGTCATTGTTAAATTCCGTAACCAGTCAGCAGATGAGTTTTTGCGGGAAATGATTAAACTGAAAAATGAACTGAGTGCCGTAGGAAATAATTTTAATCAATCTGTCAAAAGATTGCACACCCTTGAGAAAATCCCCGAAGTGAAAACATGGCTGTCAATTACAGAACCATCAATTAGTTCTTTAATGATTAATATAGAAGAAATTAAAAACAGGATGAACCAGGTTTATGAATTATGGTCGCAAAAATAACGAGCCCGCACAGCATAAAGCGGGCACTAAATTATAATGAGAAAAAGGTTCAAAAGGGCGGAGCTGAATGTATTTATGCAAAAAATTTCTTAAAGGATGCTGATAAGATGAATTTTCATGAAAAATTAAACCGGTTTAATGATTTGATAAGCCTTAATGACCGAGCGAAAAAGAGTAATACACTCCATATCTCATTGAATTTTGATCCTTCCGAAAAACTTGACAAGGAAAAATTGATTGCTATTGCAGATGAGTATATGTCAAGGATTGGCTTTGGTGACCAGCCATATCTGGTTTATCAGCATCATGATGCCGGTCATCCTCATATACATATTGTTACCACAACTATTCAGGAAGACGGCAAACGGATAAATACCTATAATATTGGGCGCAATCAATCTGAAAAGGCAAGAAAGGAGATTGAAAAGGATTTTGACCTGGTAAAAGCTGCAGGAAGAAATTCTCAACTAAAAGAAAATCGTGAAGCTATAAATGTACAAAAAGTGAAATATGGTAAATCTGAAACAAAACGATCCGTTACAAATGTGCTCGACGCGGTAATAGATAAATACAAATATACTTCGCTTGCTGAGCTCAATGCCATCCTGAAACAATATAATGTAATTGTCCACCGGGGTGCTGAAAATGGCAGAATTTATAAAAACAATGGACTTCTTTATAGTGTACTTGATGCAAACGGTAAAAAAATTGGGGTACCCATAAAAGCAAGCTCTATTTACAGCAAACCAACCTTAGCCAAACTGGAGAAAAAATTTGAGGAGAATAAATTAAGGAGAGAGCCAGATAAACAAAAACTGAAAACCGCAATTGAATGGACGCTTGCTAAGTCTCCCCAGGATTTACAGGCATTCATAAAAGTATTACAGAAAGAGAAAGTTCAAACAATACTCAGGCAAAATGAAAATGGATTTATTTATGGAATTACTTTTATTGACTACCGGACAAAAACAGTCTTCAACGGAAGCGACTTGGGTAAAGAATATAGCGCTTCCGCAATTCAGCAACGGATTAATAAACGCTCAGAAGAAAAAAATGCCCAAAAGCAGTTTCCTAGTTTGAATAAAATTGGACAGAAAAAGGAGTTGGATCCTGGGCAAACAAAAAATTATTTAAGCGATCATTCCGTAAAAAATGAAAACCTACTTGAAATCCTGATCAAATCACAGAAAAGTGAAAGCCAATTGCCTTTTGCATTATTAGAAAAGAAAAGAAGGAAAAAACGAAAATTATCTTTATAAATATTAATTGTAGTTTATGTCGGGAGATACAGGGGAAGGTGAAATGGGGCTTCACAAAATACTTGAGTTCATAAGATTTGGGAGTGTTATAATTCTTCTTTTGCATTTATATTATTTCTGTTACGATGCATTTAAAGAATGGAAACTTACAACGAAGATCAGTGACAGATTCTTAATAAATATTGAACACACCGGACTTTTCAATAACAATAATGCACAACTATTTGCTTTGGGATTATTGACTATTTCCCTGGTCGGTGCAAAAGGGAGAAAGGATGAGAAAATTAAAAAGGAATTCATTGTTTGTTATTTGCTCGCAGGTTCAGTACTCTATTTTTTCAATTATCTGTCTCTTAAGATGGACGCCCGCCTGCAGACGATTGCAATCACGTATATCACTGCTACTTCTCTAGGATATTTACTTATTCTTGCCGGTGGAGCGCAACTTTCACGACTCATTAAAATTAAATTGGGAGCTGATGTATTTAATGAGATGAATGAAACGTTTCCGCAGGAAGAAAAGTTATTACAGAATGAGTATTCAATAAACCTTCCGGCACAATATAATTTAAAAGGAAAAATCCGCGATAGCTGGATTAATATCATAAATCCTTTTCGTGGTTTGCTGGTGGTCGGCTCTCCTGGTTCCGGAAAATCTTATTTTGTAATTCAGCATATCGTCAAGCAGCATATTGAAAAAGGTTTCGCCATGCTGGTCTATGATTTTAAGTACGATGATCTGACTAAAATTGCATACAATACTTTGCGGAAAAATTATAAAGCCTATAAAATCAGACCTGAGTTCTACCTCATTAATTTTGATGAGCTATCAAAAAGTCATCGATGCAATCCCTTGGACCATGAAACCATGTTTGATATTACCGATGCGACTGAAGCATCCCGGTCTATCATGATGGGACTGAATAGAGAATGGATAAAACAACAGGGAGATTTTTTTGTTGAATCACCGATCAATTTTGTAACAGCGATAATCTGGTTTTTAAAAAAATACAAGAGCGGGAAATATTGCACTCTGCCGCATGTGATTGAACTCATGCAGGTCGAATATGAAAAACTATTTCCTGTTTTGAAAACGGAACCAGAAATAGAAGTCCTGATCAATCCTTTTATTTCTGCTTACCAGAACGATGCTATGGAACAACTGGAAGGACAGATCGCGAGTGCGAAAATTGGAATGGCGAGATTGTCGTCTCCGCAGTTATATTGGGTGTTGTCCGAGAATGATTTTACCCTTGATATAAATAATCCATTAGCGCCTAAAATAATTTGCCTTGCCAACAATCCGCAAAAACAACAGATCTATGGGGCGGTCTTGTCTTTATATGTTACAAGGCTTATCAGGTTAGTGAATCAAAAAAATAAGCAAAAATGCAGTTTGATTTTTGATGAATTTCCAACTATTTATTTTAATGATATGGATAGCCTAATCGCGACAGCTCGATCAAATAAAGTGGCAACCTGTCTCGGGATGCAGGATTTCAGTCAATTGAAAAAAGATTATGGTGGAGATCAGGCGGCAGTGATCATGAATATCACTGGAAATATAATCAGTGGGCAAGTGATGGGTGAAACGTCAAAGTTATTAGCAGAAAGATTCGGAAAAATAACACAGGTTAAGGAAAGCGTATCAGTGAGTCGTAACGATACGTCTTTTAGCAAATCTGGGCAGATGGATTTTGCCGTACCTCAATCAAAAATTGCAGGACTGTCTTCGGGAGAATTTGTAGGCATGGTTGCAGACGATCCAACTCAAAAAATAAAATTAAAAACATTTCATTGTGAAATTCTTAATGACCACGAACAATTGAAAAAAGAAAATTCCAGTTTGAAACATCTTCCGGTTTTAAGAGAAATAAACCCCAAAATGATCAATGAAAATTATTATAAGATCAAAAACGAAGTTGCGAATTTGATTGAAAGTGAAATTGAGATCTTGATGAATACTCCTGGTAGACTGGAACAACCGCCCTCTGATCAACATTCATTGCCATTCCTGTCTTAATGTCAATACATTTACCCTGATTAATAATTATCTACAGTGTTTGACAGTTTAGGGGTAATAAAAATTATTTCTTAAATAATTTTATTGATTGCCCCTATTCTTGCCCTTAAAAAATAACGTCTTGTAAAATATTGATTTACAAGACGTTATAAGCGTAAAAGTGGTGTGGGGCGGGATTGAACCGCCGACACAAGGATTTTCAGTCCTTTGCTCTACCAACTGAGCTACCGCACCGGGGCGGCAAAAGTAAAATTTCTCGGGAATATCGAAAAATTTAATTGCCGTATTCGCTCAGGAACTTGATCCTCATGATCTTAAGCTGTTCCCATGTGAAATTGCTTTCTGAAAGTTCCTGCCTGGCAACATCGAGGCTGCTGGTTTCACAGCTCTTGAAATAGGTGATAATTTCATCCTGTTCAAAGTCATCGAGCATTTCATCGACGGCATAGTCCAGGTTGAGGCGGGTGCCGCTCGCGGCAATTGTTTCCATTTCTTCAAGCAGGACGTCGAGGCCCATGCCCTTGTTGCGGGCGATGGTTTCGAGGGCAATTTTCTTGTCCGCCTGCTGGATGATATAGACCTTGTTCATGCTTTTGTTGACGACGCTCTTCATTACGAAATCGTCAGGCTTTTCGATATCGTTTTCTTCGACATATTTTGCGATGAGATCGACAAAGGGCTTACCGAACTTGATCGCTTTTCCCTTGCTTACTCCCTGGCACTTTTCAAGCTCCAGTAAGGTTGTGGGATATAGAGTGGCCATATCCTGGAGGGAATTCTCGAGGAATACGACAAAGGGCGGCAATTTCTTCTTTTTAGCCTCTATTTGGCGGAGCTCCTTTAACTGTTCGAATAGCTTTTCATCTGCGGCGGCGGAGTCGCTGTTTCCTTCATTTCCTTCGTCATCGTCGGCATTGGCTTCCTCGAACAGATTATTGAGAATGATCTTAAGGGGTTTTGGTTTTTTGAGGAATTCTTCCCCTTTCTTAGTGATTTTGAGGACGCCGTATTCTTCAATATCCTTTTTAAGGTATCCTTCTAAGAGGAGCTGGCGAATTAGGGAATTCCAGTAATAAACCGGCTCGTCCTTTCCAATCCCGAATTCCGGGAGAACTTCGTGCCGGTACATATGGATCTGGGGAGTGGGCTTTCCGATGATGATATTGATCGTATAATCCGTAGCAAATCGCTCATCTAGGGCCTTCACTACTTTAAGCGCTTTGACGGCGCTTTCGCGGGATTCCACTTTTTCTTTAGGATGAAGGCAATTGTCGCAGTGACCGCAATTTTCCTGCCCGTATTCTTCCCCGAAATAGCTCATGAGGGTCTTTCTGCGACACACACCGCTTTCGGCAAATGCGACGGTCTCATTAATCAACTGAGCCACCACTTCTCTTTCACTGAGGGGCTTGTCCTTCATCAGGTGCTCCAGTTTGTTCACGTCTTTATGGGAATAATAGAGTATGCATTTTCCTTCAAGACCATCCCGCCCGGCCCTTCCAGTTTCCTGGTAGTAATTTTCTATGGATTTAGGAATATTGTAATGTATGACAAAGCGGATATCCGGCTTGTCGATTCCCATTCCAAATGCGATGGTTGCAACGATGACCTGAACATCCTCGTTGAGAAACATATCCTGCCTGTCTGAGCGAAGTTTGCTGTCCAGGCCTGCATGGTAGGCAACGGCTTTGATTCCGTTGGCTTCGAGCATCTCAGCTAGCTCTTCCGTGGTCTTCCGGTTGAGGGTATAAATGATCCCGCTCTTGTTTTTGTTCTGAACTATGAAGCGGACAATGCTTTTTACAGCTTCGTCCTTTTTAATCTTGGGCTGAATTTCGTAATAGAGATTGGGCCTGTTGAAGGAGGATATAAAGATCTTTGGATTGCGCAGGCCGAGATTCTTGACGATATCGCTTTGAACTTTTGGGGTTGCCGTAGCCGTTAGCGCAATTACGGGTGCATCGGGCTTGATCTGGTCCATGATCTCCCTCAACCTGCGGTATTCCGGCCTGAAATCATGGCCCCATTCTGATATGCAGTGCGCTTCGTCAACGGCAAAAAATGAGATCTTCAGGTCGCTGAAAAAATCGAGATTTTCCTGTTTTGTTAGCGTTTCAGGAGCTACATAGAGCATCTTGGTATGCCCGTTCAGTAAATCATCATGTACTTCCCGGATCTGCTTCTTGTTAAGAGTGGAATTGAGAAAATGTGCCACATTGTCCTTGCTGCTATAGCTTCTTACCAGGTCGACCTGGTTTTTCATGAGCGCGATCAGGGGGCTAACGATAATGGCCACTCCTTCGCTCATCATGGCCGGAAGCTGATAACAAAGGCTTTTTCCTCCTCCTGTGGGCATGATCACGAATGTGTCTTTTCCCAATAAGAGATTTTGAATTACGTCGTCCTGGCCGCCCTTGAAGGAATCAAAACCAAAATGCTCCTGAAGGTGATTCAGGAGATCAGTTGAAATTTTGACTCTTGTGGTTTTCAAAGCGGGCTTTGCTTTTTTTGAATTTGATTTTTTTGATATGCTTGTTGCCATGCTCAATAATTTTCCTTCACACGAAGACTTAATATATTATAAGATACTAAAAATACCGGAACTATCAGAAGCAGTTATCAGCAGAGGCCTGACGCGGCCGCCCTTGAGGATTGCCGGGATTTTTTTAAAGGATTGCGAAGTTAATAAAAACAGCGCTTTTTTAGAAGTCTGGAATTGTTAAAATTTTTAACGAATCAAGAATCAAAATATATCTATAAAATTTATAACTGGTTCAAAGCCTAGTAGTTGAGGAAGAACAGTAAAAAATTGAAAAATAATATAAAAACTAAAGAGCGAGGGGTAGACCTCTCAAATGAAAGGATTGCTAACTAAGCTTAATTTCGCGGCTTATATTTCTATTTAAATTAGGTTTGTGCCTTTTATGACTCACGCTGAAAATATTATTGATGCCGCCCGGCGTACACTCCGGCTCGAATCAGAATCGGTGGCGGGTCTTGAAGCATTCCTGGACCTGCAATTTGTGAAAGCGGTGGAAAGCATCTTTCAATGTAAAGGAAGGCTTGTGATCAGTGGTATCGGCAAGAGCGCAATCATTGCCCAGAAAATAGTGGCTACACTGAACTCAACAGGTACTGCTTCTGTTTTCATGCATGCTGCGGATGCGATCCATGGAGACCTTGGCATAATTCAACCCGAAGACCTGGTCATGATCGTTAGTAAAAGCGGCATCAGCCCCGAGATCAAATTGTTATTGCCACTTATCCGCAATTTCGGAAATACCCTGATTGCAATGGTCGGCAATCTCGAATCTCAATTGGCCTTGCAATCCGACATAGTCCTCAATACCACGGTTTCCCAGGAAGCCTGTCCGCATAATCTGGCTCCTACGAGCAGTACGACTGCCCAAATGGCGATGGGAGACGCGATCGCTGTAGCCCTGATGGAGCTGAGGGGTTTTGGAAGCGAAGATTTTGCCAGGTTTCACCCCGGCGGAGCGCTCGGCAAAAAACTGTATTTGCGGGTTCAGGATTTATACCTGCATAACGCGCGGCCCAAGGTAGGCGCTGAGGATGACCTGAAAACCGTGATCATGGAAATGACATCTAAAAGACTCGGAGCAACGGCCGTGGTCAAAGCAGACGATCAGCTTTTGGGCATCATCACCGATGGAGACCTGCGTCGCATGCTGGAAAAGAATATTCCTTCAGGCGAAATACGAGCTAAAGATATCATGACTTTGAACCCCGTTACTTTAGGTGCGGACTCGCTTGCTGTTGAGGCATTGTCTATGTTGCGAAATAAAGGAATCACCCAACTGATCGTGATGGAGGGGAATAGGTATATGGGTTTTATCCATTTGCATGACCTGATCCGGGAAGGAATTATATAGTTCAATATGAATATGAATAAGCATAATTATGTGGCGATCATGGCGGGTGGAATTGGCAGCCGGTTTTGGCCTAAAAGCAGACAGGATTTTCCTAAACAATTCCTGGATATATTAAATTCCGGAAAGACCCTGATCCAATGGACCTATGAAAGATTTGCGTCTTTTATCCCCCCGGAAAATATCTATGTGGTCACTTCTCACGAATATGAGGATATAGTAAGAGAGCAGCTTCCGGAACTGAATGTCGAAAACATCCTTGGAGAGCCTTCGAGAAAAAATACGGCTCCCTGCATTGCCTATATTTCGTTCAAGCTCCTTCAAAAAGATCCGGAAGCTTCTCTGGTCATTGCGCCTTCCGACCATTTGATTAGTGATAATACGGCATTCACTAAGGTTTGTCTTGAGGCGCTGAGTTTTGTGAACAAACACAACGCATTGATCACCCTGGGCATCAAACCTAATCATCCCAATACGGGTTACGGCTATATTCAATTTGAACAGCATGCGGTTTCTGATAATGTGTATAAAGTGAAGACCTTTACTGAAAAACCCAATCTGGAACTTGCAAAGACCTTTTTGGCGAGCGGAGATTTTCTTTGGAATGCCGGCATTTTTGTATGGCAGGTCAAGAACGTTATTCGTGCATTTGAAAAATATCTTCCGGAAATGTATGATGTTTTTATTTCTGAAAAAGCTGCCTTTAATACGCGCAGTGAAAAAAAGGCGTTGGAATATATTTATCCGCTTTGTACGAATATTTCCATCGATTTCGGCATTATGGAAAAAGCGAATAATGTATATGTCATTCCTTCTTCCTTTGGCTGGAGCGACCTGGGCACCTGGAATAGCGCATACGATAATATGGATAAGGATTATCTTGGAAATGCTTCAGCCAGTGGCAACGTAGTGGTGATCGATGCGAAGCGATGCATGGTTCATTCACCTGAAAAAAAATTACTGGTACTTCAGGGACTGGACGATTATATTGTGGTCGACACGGATGATGTCTTGCTGATCTGTAAGAAGGATAAGGAACAGGAAATAAAAGAATACCTGGCTGAGGTCAAAAAGAATAAGGGCGAAGAATATATTTGATTTGCGGCGATGTACAATAATATTCTGTTTTTAGATATTGAGACGGTTCCCCGCTATCCCGGTTTTGAGGGAATGCCTGAGGATTGGAAAGCCTTATGGGAACATAAGGCATCACATCTGAGCAGGGATCCTGAAAAGGATAGCCCCGAAAGCCTTTACGAAAGGGCCGGTATCTATGCTGAGTTCGGAAAGATCATCTGCATCAGTTGCGGCATTCTTTCAGGCCACGGAGTCAACAGGAAAATTGCGATTAAATCATTTTTCGGGGATGATGAAAAATTGGTTCTGCTGACTTTTTCCGATATGCTGAACCGCTGGTCGGCCGAGGGTAATAAATATCTCTGTGCGCATAATGGAAAGGAATTTGATTTTCCCTATATCTGCCGCCGGATGATCATCAACGGCCTGGCCTTGCCTCCCCTCTTGCGTATAACGGGCAAGAAGCCCTGGGAACTTCCCTTTATTGATACCATGGAGCTTTGGAAATTCGGTGAATACAAGAATTTTGCTTCTCTTAATTTATTGGCTTTTTCATTGGGGATACCCACACCAAAAGACGATATGGACGGTAGTATGGTGGCCGAAATCTATTGGCAGGAAAAGGACCTTCCCCGCATCGCCGTCTATTGCCAGAAAGATGTGGTCACGGCTGCACAGGTCTATCTCAGGATGAATGGGGAGCCGATGATTGCTCCGGAAAATATTGAAATCAGATAGGCAGTCCACTCTTAAAACAAATCGTAAGCGGGCCATGCCGGCGTACTAGCCAGACCGTTCCAGAAAAGGTTATCGAGATCACCGCTGAAACTGCTATTCAGGCTCCTGGTATTGGTCAGGATGACAAAATTGAATTTACCCTGCGATACGGTTCTTGCCTGTTCGGTTGCCGTTCCTGGCAGACTGCCCTGGTGCCACCAGTTATTGACTGAATTTACCGACCAGCCGCAGGCATATTCAGGATTGGCCATTGAAGGCGTGGTCATGGTATCGATCGCTGCTGTGGATAGTATATCCTGTTTATTGGAAAAGCCATCCACTCGGACCAGGATCCTGGCCAGGTCGGTCGCTGAAGCGAGCCACCCTCCATGCGAATCCATCCTCGTAATATTGAAATCATAAGGAGAGCCATCCCCTGATTGGGCATAGTATTCCACTTCATTGGGCAGCCTGTTGGAAAGCAGGTTGCCGGCGATGGTCATATCCGTCACTCCGCAGGACTGAAGCACCAGGCTGTCTACTGCCTGCGCATAGGGCATGCCCGTGATCTTCTCGATCACCCTGCCCAGAATGCAATACCCAAAATTCGAGTAGGCATAGGTGGTGCCGGGCACATTGCTCAGCGGGCGGTTGTCCAGGGTCCAACTGATCAATTGCGCTGCGGTCATGGTTGGATTGGTGAACATGGGATCTGTCGCATCATTGGGCCAGCCCCCTTCCGTATGATGCAGCAATTCATATACTGTAATATCCGTGATAAAGGGACCATAGGGTTGTGTGCCATAAAGTGTATCGAGGATCCCGCGGGGACCGAAGACCGTATCCGAAGGCAGGATCCTCCCCTGATCCATCAATTTCATGATAGCAATGGAAGTTATTTGTTTGGAAAGACTGGCGATCCTGAAAAGGTTTTGATTGGTAACGGGTTGGTTGGTTTCTGTTATGGCATAGCCATAGCTCTTGACATAAACGAGATTTTCGTTGTAAGTAATGGCAATAGAAAGACCCGGGATCGAATAATTGGTCATGAAACCAGATACCGCATTGTCGATGCCCGCAATATCTGTGATTAAGGTTACAGTATAATTCTCAGTAGTTCCATTCTGGGCTTTCACTGTATAGGTGACCGGGTTGGTAAAATCCTCGGCTGTAACGCCGCTGGTCTGCTCTTCTCCATTTACCGTCACAGTTGTTCCGGCGGAATTGGTAAAACTCGCTTTGAGTCCGGTTTTTTCGGTACCCGGAGGCAGGAAGATCTGAATGGCCAACCCGTTGATGGTCCCATTGGAGGAGACTGGTATATTGTTATTTGCCTGAAGGAATGAAAATTGGGTAATCTGGTTCGATGAAGAAAGATTGTTATTAGGGCTGGGGCTGGATTTGCTGCATGCCTGTAAAAGCAAAAAAGATAGCGCTGCCGTTAATTTGAAATTTTTCATCGTATCCGTTTCTTTTACAGCAATTCTAAATTAACCCAAAAACCCAAACAATGCCTCAAATGAGTTAATTTTCCAAAGGATGAGGCAGATCATCCCTATTATCATGTCAAACCCGTAAATTTGGGATATCTCTCATAAGCAAATACCCTGCATGGCGATCTTTGATATTCAATTGCCAAAATCCATTTCAAAAGCCCTTCGATTGCCGCAGAAATCCCCACGCAGGCAACAGCAGAGGGTATTGAAAAAGCTGTTGAAAAAGGCAAGGTTCACGGAATTTGGACAAAAATACCTTTTTGATCAGGTTCTTTTGAATAATCGGCAGGTTGCCAAAAAATTCCAGGAGCTCGTCCCCGTCTTCGATTACAACAAAATCTACAATGAGTGGTGGTATAAGACCCTAAAGGGGCAGAGCAATGTGTGCTGGCCCGGAATGATCAAATATTATGCGCTGAGTTCTGGAACCTCCGAAGCTGCCAGTAAGTACATTCCTATCACCAATGACCTTTTGCGTGGGAACCGCATCACCATGATCAGGCATTTACTTACCCTGCGTACCTACCATGATATCCCTGTAAAAAGCATCGGAAAGAGCTGGCTGATGATCGGGGGTAGTACAGATTTGCAGAAAGGACCTGGTTATTATGCGGGAGACCTGAGTGGGATATCAGCCCGTAAAGTGCCTTTTTGGTTCTCTCCTTTTTACAAGCCGGGAAAAAAGATCGCCAGGACAAAGGACTGGGATAAGAAAATTGAAATGGTCGTAAAGCAGGCCCCCAACTGGGATATCGGTTTTATCGTAGGTGTGCCTGCATGGATACAGCTTTGTATGGAAAAGATCATTCGGAAATATAACCTACGTAATATCCATGAGATGTGGCCGAACCTGGCCTTTTTCGTACATGGAGGTGTTTCTATTGAGCCTTACCGTAAGGGTTTTGAAAAATTGCTGGGCAAACCGCTTACCTATATCGAAACCTATCTGGCTTCGGAAGGATTCATCGCCTACCAGGAAAGACAGAACGCCAGGGGCATGCGCCTTTCTACAGGTCAGCAGATATTCTTTGAATTTGTCCCTTTTGACAATAAGAATTTCGATTCGGAAGGCAATATCGTGGCTAAACCTCAGGCCTTTCTGATAGACGAAGTGGAGGAGGGAAAGGACTATGCCCTGCTGATCAGCACCAGTGCGGGAGCCTGGAGATACCTGATCGGGGATACGATAAGATTTACTGACAAGGAAAACTGCGAGATCGTGATCACCGGCCGTACCAAACATTATTTGAGCCTGGTCGGAGAACATTTAAGTGTGGAGAACATGAACAAGGCAATTCAAATGGTCAGCGAGGAACTTAACATTTCGATCCCGGAATTTACTGTGGCTGGAATTCCCCACGGTTTGTTTTTTGCACACCAATGGTATCTCGCAAGCAATGATCAGGCGGATCCTGAATTGGTAAAAATCAGGATCGATGAAAGACTTAGAGAGTTGAACGATGATTATGCCGTAGAAAGAGGAAATGCTCTTAAAGAAATCTATGTGAAAATCCTTCCCGGGGAGAAGTTCATGGAATTTATGAAAATTAAAGGGAAGGTCGGTGGCCAACATAAATTCCCACGGGTTTTAAAGGGGAAAATGCTCAGAGACTGGCAACAGTTTCTGGAATCGGATCTGGTTGAAAAACTGGGTTGAACAGCTCTTCTTCTATTGAATTTGGTTTTCGTAAATTGAGCCCCATTACCGGCATCTATTCTGCCATTTCATTTTAGAACATGATTGAAGCCGCCCTTAAAGGTTTTGCACTGGGATTGTTACTCGTGATATCCGTAGGCCCCGTGGTATTCACCATCATCAAACAGAGCCTTAACAATGGCCATAAAGGAGGACTTAGTTTTGTAGCCGGTGTCTGGATGAGCGATTTTTTCCTGGTGATCCTCAGCAATGGCTTTACCGAACTTGTTAAGCAGCTTCTTGAATATAAGAAAATCATTGGATATATCGGTAGCGGAATCCTTGTTGCAATGGGTGTATATTTCTGTTTCTTCAAGAAAGTGCATTTACGCAGCAATGTAAATGATCAAAGCAACCGCTTCGGCCGACGTGAATTCACAAAACTTTTTGTCTCGGGTTTTATACTCAATAGCTTTAATCCAAGTGTCATCTTTTTCTGGCTGATCAATGCCACAGCTCTTTCCATCAGCCATACCTGGCAGCAAAGAGTGGTTATTTTCGGTATATGCCTTCTGATGAATATGGTGGCCGATGTCGGTAAGGTCATGCTGGCCGGAACCCTCAGAAATAAATTAACGGTCCATAATTTGTCCATCATAAACCGGATTTCCGGGACCATATTGATCGGCTTTGGGTTGGTCATCGTCTACAGTATCATTTTCTTACCAAGCAGGTTTTAACTCTTTAACAAAACAATTGGTTTAACTGTTGTTAAGATTATTTAACTTTTTATAATGAAGTTGATTTTTTTCCTGTCCGTCTTATTCTCGGCGACCGCCACTCGTGCACAGACCAATCTCCTAATACTGGAAAAAGGAGAAGAAAATCTTAAGACCTATTCGGAAGGCGCAAGTATCATCTTTCAAACCATCTATAACCAGTGGTTTGAGGGGGTCATCACTACTATCCGAAGAGACAGCGTGTACGTGAACGGATTCCCCTTCCATTACAAAGAAATCGCTACGATCAAAAGGGAAAGAAAAAGTCTGAATTATGAAGCCGACGGATCGATCCTCATGGCTGCGGGAGTGGGTGTGGTCATTTTGGGAGCAGTGAACGGTTGGTACCGTGGAGACAATGCGGGGAATTGGTATACACCTACTAGTTATGTTACGGCTGGGGCCCTCCTGGTCGGAGGGTATTTACTGCTCAAAGGGCGATACAAGTATTACCACCTGGGGAGAAAATACAAACTAACCTTTCTCAATCTGGACCTGAATAAAAATCCATAAGCCTCTGCGCTGTATATTGCACGGATAAATAAAAGAGATGGCCCAGAAATTAAAAGGCATTGTACCCCGTGCCTGGCGGCTGATCAAACGCATCCTGCTTTTTCTTTTTCTTTTCCAGTTCGTTTATATCCTGCTTTTAAAATGGGTCAATCCTCCAATTACGATCACCCAACTGCAAAGCCTGGTTACGGGACATGGACTCAAAAGGGATTATGTGGGGATGAAACAGATCTCCCCCTATGCAAAACTCGCCGTCATCTGTTCTGAAGACCAGCTTTTTCCTGATCATGATGGATTTGATTTTAAATCCATCGAAAAGGCTATGAAACACAATCAGCAAAGCAAGTCCCTCCATGGAGCAAGTACGATCAGTCAGCAGGTAGCCAAAAATGTTTTTCTCTGGCAGGGCCGTAGTTGGTTTCGCAAGGCCCTTGAGACTTATTTCACCTTTATGATAGAATTGATCTGGAGCAAAAAACGAATCCTGGAAGTCTACCTGAATGTAAGTGAAATGGGGGATGGGGTATTCGGGATAGAATCTGCAGCCAGAGTCCATTTTGGAAAATCTGCCAGGTATCTGAATCGAACTGAAGCGGCCATGATCGCCGCCTGCATGCCCAATCCGAAGGAATTTACCATCAAACCCTTGTCCAGGCATGTGGCGGGTCGCTATCCTTGGATCCTGGCGCAAATGACCCATCTGCAGGAAGACGAGGAAATTCAGGGTTTGATTCAGTAGGAAATTACAAGAGCATCATAGAATCTGGTTTACGGCTTCAATGGCCTTGTGGATGCGGTGCTCATGCCTGCCCCGGATCTCAACCCAGGGAACGCTTTGATTGATGAGCAGATCCTTATAGATAAGGAAGAGCTTTTCCCTTGTTTCCTGATCCGGATACTCTCTCAATTCATCCTTTTCCCAGGGAAGATCGGTTCCGCAAAGAAGATAGAGGTCATATTCCCTTTTTGCGATCTGGTATAGGATGAAAGGATCGCATTTTCCAAAGACAAATTCCGACCAAACCTTCATCACATACATGTCGGTATCGATAAAGATAGGTTTTCCTTTTGCCTGAAAATATGCATATGCAGCGTCCTCGCCTGCTAACTGCCCCCTGGCAATTGTCAAAAGATCTTCGTAGCTGTATTGGGTTCCGTGGGTCAGCAGATATTCCCTGGCATATTCAGCTACCCATGCCGTTTGGAAATGGCTGGAGAGTAGTGCGCATAGCGTGCTTTTTCCAGTCGATTCCGGTCCGATGGCTACGATTTTTTTAAGAGACCGCATGAGTTAGTTTTTTTCTCCAGCTCTGGTATCCCATAAAGGCAAGTACCAGGAAAACAAAATACTGAAAACTGGTAAATGCCAGGTGCTTATAATAATTCAGCGGCACGGAAGCCAGATCGGTGATGATCCACCATATCCAGTTCTCTATTTTTTTCCTGTTCATCAGCCACATTCCGGTGAATGCGGCGGCAGAAGTGAAGGAATCCGCCATCGGAACGGTGCTATCCGTAAAGGTCTTCAGTAAATAAAAGAGCAAGACCCAGCAAATCCCGAAGAAGAACAAAGCATTTCTCCAGTCCCGGTCATCGGAATAACTGATAACAAGCGCTTTTTGGCCGTCCTTTTTTCTCGCCCAGAGAATCCATCCGGAAATGCTCATGACTGTATAATAGAAATTGACGGAAGCGTCCGCGTAGAGGCCATGGGTCAGGTAAAGAAAAATATAGATCATCGTGTTTATCAGCCCGACGGGATAGACCAATATATTCTCCATTCGGGAGAAAACCACACTTGAAATACCACAAACCACTGCAATGAATTCGATCCAGGTCGTTCCCCTGAATTCCAGTAAAAATTGCCTGAGAAATTCATGCATGGAATGATGCGGTTAAAAAACCAAAAATAGGATTATAATAAAAAAGCTCCGGGGTCCGGAGCCTTATATACCGATTCTAAAGAGGTTTATTCCGATTCGGCGACCACTTCCCTGACTTCGGGGATCATCCTTTTCATCATGCCTTCGATTCCTGCCTTCAGGGTGATCATCGAGGAAGGACAACCTGAGCAGGAACCCTGCAACATCAGATTAACGACACCTTCCTGATAGCTTTTGAATTGTATCGCGCCCCCATCCATTTCTACAGCAGGCTTTACATAATTTTCCAGCAATTCCTTGATCCTCTTAACCACATCGTCATCATCCGCATCGATGGTATTCCCGCCTTCCTTCTTTGCAACGACGATTTCCTCCTCATTGATTACAGGTTTTTCTTCTTCAAGATATTCCCTCAGGAATTGCCTTATGGCCGGAATGACATCATTCCAATCCGTTTCAGGTAATTTGGTCAGGGTGACGAAATTACTCGCGATAAACACGCTCTTGATAAAAGGAAATCCGAAAAGCTCAATGGCCAAAGGAGAAGGCTTAGCGCTATCCATATCCGGGAAATCGATGCTACGCCCGGGATAAAGCAGCTTATTGGCCACGAATTTCATAGTTTCCGGATTGGGGGTCATTTCCGTGTAAATGCTGATAACAGGATTTCCGGTTTTGATCATATTCTGCTCATTTAAATTAGTTCCGGTAAAGTTAACACCTCTTGGCCCAGATTGTTTGTGAAATCAGGAAAAAGATGGGTCAGGAAATCCGGTAAAATCCTGGAAAACTCTCAAAAACTTACAGAAAACTTACAGAAGACTCCTGGAAGACCTACGGAATAACCTCCGAAACAGCAGCTCTTAGGGTTCTTCCATTCCAGGCCTTAACTTTGTGTATGATGAGCAAAAAGGCCTTATTTCTTACCATTTTCTTTGTCGTCCTGTTCCTCCTGTTCTATTGGGGAGTCACCCTGATCGTTCCGGGTTATGGTGAGGTAAAGCTTCCCGTACTGAGCTATGTGCAGCCCTTCTCCTTTACCAATCAACGGGGACAACAAACCTCGAACAAAGATCTGGCCGGAAAGGTATCTGTGGTGGATTTTTTTTTCACTACCTGTAAGGGGATCTGCCCCAAAATGAACACGAATATGAAGCAGATCTATAATGAATTTCGTTCAGAGCCGGATTTCCGAATCGTTTCCTTTACGGTCAATCCGCAAACGGACACAGTGGGCAGGATGAAACATTATGCAGATTCGCTTGGCGCCGATCCCGCGAACTGGCTATTTCTCACAGGCAGGAAGCAGGATCTTTACAATACCGCCCGTGTGAGTTATATGCTGGACGATCCCAAGAACAATTTTGCTGATATTAACGATCAATTTATTCATACTCAGTTTTTTGCGCTGGTGGATAAGAGCGGTAGGGTCCGAAAGATCTACGATGGCCTGAAACAGGACGAGTTTGCGGAATTGAGAAAAGATATCTCCTATCTTCTTAAAGAAAAAGTGAGCGATTCCCATTATGCCAACACCCTGTTCAGGAGCAGCGGAAATTAGATCTGCAGATAATAAATTTACTATGGATTCCCAAATTGAACGGATATTGAAACATTCTGAGTTGAGCGTCACGGGCGGAAGGAAGAAAATTCTGGAACTTTTCCTCCATAACCCTGGCGCATTGTCGCATGGTGATATTGAAAAGAGGGCAGGTGAAAAATTTGATCGGGTCACCGTTTACCGCACCTTGCAGATCTTCCTGGAAAAAGGGATCATTCATGCGATACCCACTGCGGACAATTCAATTCTCTATGCCCTTTGCAAGAATGATTGCAGCCCGATCGGCCATCATGATAACCATGTCCATTTTATCTGTAATTTCTGCGGCAAGATGATTTGCCTGGAAAATGTCAGCATTCCGGAACTTAATCTGCCTCCTGAATTTAATGCCACCCAGGTAGATGTGGTCATAAGTGGTATCTGTAAGGAATGCAAGTAGGAAACCCCGCTGTGGAACAGCGGGGCCACATAGTAAGAATTATAATTTTTCGATTTCCTCCTCTACAAAATTCATGAGCTTTTTAATATAATCCCCTGAAAAATCAAAAGGCAGACCGGCAGCATGGTATAGTTCCGGTAAGGTCTTTGTATTTCCGAGGCTCAATGCTTTTATATAATTATTCAGGCCTTTCTCCTTATTGACCCGGTATTGCATCCACATACCCAGCGCACCCAATTGGGCAATCCCATACTCTATATAATAAAAAGGAACTTCAAAAAGATGCAATTGTCTCTGCCAGTTAAATTTTCTGTATTCTTCCAGGCCGCTAAAGTCAATCTCGGAGGTAGACATGTCCGTTAGCATCCTAAGCCACGCTTCTTTTCTTTCCTCTATTGTGTGAAATGGATTTTCATATACCCAGTGCTGGAACTGGTCGATGAGGGCGATCCAGGGAAATAGAGTGATCACTCTTTCCAATTGATGTTCTTTGGCCCTGCGAAGATCTTCCGGATTTTCAAAGAATGCATCCCAATGATCCATAGTGAACAGTTCCATGGACATGCTGGCCACTTCGGCCATTTCCATCGGGTATTCCTTGAATCCATTCAGCTCGAGGGAATGGGTAAGGAAGGAATGCACGGCATGTCCTCCTTCATGTACCATGGTGGTCAGATCTCCCATTTGGCCGGCTGCGTTCATGAAAATGAATGGAGCTCCTGTTTCTGCGAGGGGACAGTTATAACCGCCTGGAGCCTTCCCCTTCCTGCTTTCAAGGTCCAGCCTTCCCATTTTTTGCATAGTGGCTAGGCAGTCTGCAAAAAACGGATTGAGCTGCTTCATGCAGTCAATGGTCTTTTCGATCAGATCGGTCCCGGTCTGGAAGGGATGCAGGGGATGCAATCCCACAATTTCCGCTTCCGTATCCCAGGGACGAAGTTTTTCCAACCCTAATTTTTGCCTTTTTTTCCTGTATATTTTGTCCACCAGCGGGATCACCCATTCCCTGACGGAATCGTGAAAACGGAAGCAATCTTCCTTGTTGTAATCAAAACGTCCGAGTTCAACGAATTTGTAATCGCGGTAATTCCTGAATCCTGCGTTCAAAGCAACCTGATGTCTTTTGCCGATCAGTTTGGAATAAAGTTCATCCAGTTCGACACGGTCCTGATACCTCCTCTTCAGGATCTTTAAATAAACTTCTTCCCGGATCTGCCGGTCGGGGTCTTCTAAGAATTTAGAAGCTTGTTGAAGGGTATATTCATTCCCCCTCATTTCCACTGTCATTTTTCCGGCGATCATGCCATATTGTTGCCCCAATACGGATAATTCAGCCTGCAATGGAATATTTTCTTCCCTGAATAGTTCGATATTTTTCTTGATACTCCTCAGGTAGGTGAAATATTTTTCCTGATCCAGTTGTTGGGTGAAGGGATGGCTGACCAGTTTTTTATTGAGCTGGTCCGAATAGGGTTGGATCCTGGGCTGAATTTCCATCACAAAATAATTGAAAGATTCCTCCAGTTCCTTATTTTCCGTGTCGCAGGTCATTTTGATCTGTCTCCAGCAAAAATCCTCACTGAGGACCGATTCCAGTTCGCTCAAATCTTTCAGCCATTTTTCCAATTCTTCTCTGCTTTGAATCCCGCGGCTGAGCAATTCCTTTAAATAGGGTTCCAGGGAAGCCCAATCGGTTACTAAAAATTCCGAAGGGAGAAATTGCCTGAGCGGCTTTTCTAGAGAGGCGCTGAGCTTCATGGAAATTTATTTTGCTGGTTTCTTTTTTGCAGGGGCTTTTTTGGCCTTTGGTTCTGTTTTGTCCTTCTTCGGAGCTTCCTCCGCCTTTGCTTTTTTGGCGGCCGCCTTCTTGGGTTTGGCAGGAGTTTTCTCAGTAGAAACGGGTGGAACTACTGCCTTCACTTCTTCCACCCTTTCTTCCTTAGCTTCCGTTTCGGCGGCAGGTTCACTTAACCTCAGCTCAACATTGTTTTTCTTCAGGACGGAATACCATTTGAGCATTTTTTTCAGATCGCTGCTGTAAACACGTTCAAAGTCCAGTTCGGGATAGACTTTTGTAAAAAAGGCCTTCAAAGCAGCATTATCCTTCTCATCCGGAAATTTTTCGTTGCCTGAGTCAATGGATTTGAGCACTTCGATCAGGTTGACATTGTCGTGCTTTGTAAATACTTCAATGCTTTCGAGGTGCGAAAAATTATGTATGCGGCTGGCAATGAATCTCGTACTCTTATCATCCAGTGAACGAACAATGGCCCCGTCATTCTTGCTGGCCAGAAGTTCAAACAAACCAGGAAGTCCGGTCACAGCCACTATCTTATTATATTCCATAAATTAATCTTTAAACGAGGTGCAATTTATAACGAAAAAGGGAAATGGCATGGAAATTCGACTGCAGGTTGTGAATACATTCCCGGCCTTATTAATTTTCAAATTCTAGTAATGGGATCGATCCTCGATTTCACGGTCTCGTAATCAGTAAAACCGTCTGCGATACGGTAATATTTGGAATCTCCGGTTTGTAAAAAAAGCGCCGGAAACCCTCTCACCTGCAATCTCTGAACAATGGAAAATTCTTCTAATGCCCTATGATGGTATTCCTCAGACCTAAGCTTTTCGTAAAATTCTTCGGCAGATAACTGATATTTCGCTAACAAATGGCGGTAGGCTTGCTCATCAGTGAGATCCCGCCCTTCGAATTTCAAAGCATATTGAAGGTCTGATGCGAATTGGACCTGGAGACCGGGACGATAGTCTTTAAAGATGCAGAGCGCGATGGCTGCTTTTTCGGAATTGAGGATCCAATCGCTTTGATCCGGATGAAAGATATGCCAGAGAAAATCATCTCCGAATTTAATGCCTGTGCGTTCTTCCACCATTTTATAGGCCTTGCTGACATATCCGGCGGAATAGGAGATCGGAACATTCTCCCGGATCATGCCTCCAGAGAGCACTTCGATGAAAATCCTCTCCCGATAGTCTTCGGCAATCTTCCTGATCACTGGGCTGAATCCATAACACCAGCCGCAATAAGCATCATAACAATAGATCAGAGTCATGGAATAAACATCTAAAAAAAAGAGCATCCCAACCAGTGGAATGCTCCTAAAGAATGAAAAACCAGAGCTATTATTTTCCTTTTCTCCTTCCGCCACCGCCACCGCTGCTTCCGCCCGAAGTCCTTGCAGGTGGTGGACTGGAATTGCTTCTTGTCTGTTGAAAGTTCTGTGTCCGAACGGCGCCTCTGTCACGCATGACCTGTTGCCTGTTCAGGTTCTTAACCTGTTGTTGGTTATTGGTCTGCTGAACCGGGCGCCATTGGTTCTGTTGCCGTTGCTGCCATTGATTGGTTTGAGGATTGCGTTGGTAAACATTTCCATTGCGGTCTGAATACACATTGTTCTGGGCATTTGGCCTTGCCGAAGGAGGCTGATTCATGCTATTCGGCCTATTGGAAAGGCCGCCCCTTCCCCCGTTATTGCCAGGAATATTGGGCCGGTTGAAACCATTTGTACGGCCATTGAAATTCCCACGATTATCACGAGTCACCACATCGTTGCGGAACCGGTAAATATTGGAAGTATAATTATTAACGTGAACGCTGCGATTCATATAAGACCGATTTCCATAATATCCAAAAGCTCTTGCGCGATTCCATCCAAAGGGAGGCCTGTAGACATTCGGGCCCCACCATCCGCCGCCCCAATATCCGAAGGGACCGCCAAAGCTCATTCCGAAATGGAACCAGCCAAATCCATAGCCATATCCAAGGCTCCATCCGGCCCAGGGATTATAAACCATGGAGAACCCCCAGGTCCAGGGACGAGGATAATAGTATCCGGAGAACCAGGGATTATAGTAGAAACCAGTTCCATAAACCACGGTCGGCCCATAAACATAGGTATTCAAATAACCGGGAGTATAGCCCATATAGACATAGTCCGGAGTAACATCATAGATATTTACATATTTCATGTCATAAACAGGCGAGCTGGGCGGGATCATATCTACATCTTCCGGGCGCTGCGTACTGACCACCCAGGGACCATTTGGGCTCTGGGATTCAAACCAGACGCCTTTATCAACCGAATAATAGGTATTTCCTTTCCGGATGACTGAGGCTTGGGTATTTACTCCATATTGAAGGTCGGTTCCCGGTACATTTTGGAAATTGGGATCCCCGTCATAGGTTACGTTTGTGGACGCTGTTGCTCTGTCGACTTTAGCAGTCTGGGGAATCTGTGCATCCATCACCGCTTCTCGGGCAGCATCCGTTCCAGCTACACTAGCCAATACATTGTCTTTAGGAGATCCTTCGGGAATCCTGGCGAAATCTGCTGGAAGTGCGTTTGAAGCAACATACTGCCAACGAGCGCTATTCAGATCAGGAGAAGTGTACCAGCGTCCTGAAAGCAGTATATAATATAGTTTGGCGTTATTGTCCAGGAAAATATCATTGGGCGAATTGCTCACATAGGAGAGGCTGGTTCCGTCAATATTGCTGAATGCCGGCTCGCCATTTGACTGAATCAGATCAGCGGGTCTGGTGCTGACCAGAATATCCGAAACCTGGTTCTCGTCGCTGTTCGTCGCGGAATCCGTATAACCGGCATCGGAGTTATTGGCCTGGTCAACGGCATTCTGTACTTTTTGAAGATTTGAGGGAACATTGTCATTCGTATAATTGAATGGGCCGGTGGCTGACGGTGCGACATACCAATGCTTTCCTCCATACAGATAAAAGCGGCCATCATTATTTTTTACGATAGTGAAGGGCGAATTGATCACGGCATCGATGCCAAGATCCTTATTGAATTGCAATTTGGGCTCCCCGTCGATCAGTACCAGTATTGCAGGCCTGGTCGCAAAGAAGATTTTTGGTGCATCATTGTTAAGATCCTTGGAAAGCTTTGCTTCTTCCTGATTCTGGTCCAGGGAAGAAAGCACTTCATCCAGTGAAATATCTCCTGCGGCTTGGGGGAACTGAGTTTCCAGGGCGCTTTTTAAATTACTGATCAGGTTGGGATCTTCCTGACCGGGGAATTTGACATTGGGGACCTTCATGGATTGAATGCTGATAATCCGGTTGTCCCTATCGGTTTCAACGGTAGCCACCATCCAGAAAGTTCCGAAAACCGGATCCGTTTTTCCTGTTTCCAAATAGGATATCGCAGCCCTGGCTTTTAATATATTTCCCTTAAATGATTCGGGTTGAAGTTCAAAGATCTTCAGTGTTGATCCATCCGGGGTATTAATGGTTTTTGGCCAATCCTCCGGGGCAGCTTTGGTCGTAAAGGCAAGTAAAGTACCTAGCATCACAATTAGAACGCGTGTGAAAATTTTCATATCTGACCTTTTAGAGTTTTAGACTTTTTATCTACTACAAAATAGGGAAAGGCTTTTGTGTTAGAAAGATAGACCAATAATTATAACCTTTGTTTATAAACGAAATGTTAATCGTTCTATTATGATTTTTCTGGTTGTTGGATTGTTAATCGGTTAAAGTCAATTCTATAGCGGCAAACTAAACTGCTTAACGAATATATTTCCAGTTTCTCTTTTTCCCTTCTGCTATCCATTTTACGGCTTCTGCAAGTCTTTTCCCGCGGGTCTCCTCCGTCTTTGCCTCGGTTATCCAGTCCACATATTCTTTTTTATCTGAATTACTGAAACCCTTAAAATTCACAATAGCTTGTTTATTAGACTGCAACGCATCAAAAAAATAGCCAGGGGGTTCAACAGGCTTCAGAGAAGGCTTCTTTTTTTTAACGACCCTGATATTCTCCTCGTTCAGCTTCATGGCCTCTCTGATATAGGCCAGTAACTTTTTATCGGCCGGCAATTCCTTCAGGGAAGTAATTTTTCCCAGGCTCCCCATGGCTTCATTTCTGTTCTCCAGTAATTTGTCTGCGTCCTGCATCAGGCCGGCTTTCCAAAAACCAAAGCTGCAATGCTGCTTAAAGGCAGCCATACTGCAAAGTATTCCTTCATATTCAAAGACCGGGAAAGACCATTTGATCGTCTCTTTTACAGATGGACAGGCTTTGTGGACCAATTCCCTTAAATGCCGGAGAATAGCTTGGGCAAAAAGTCCTGATTTTTCAATATAGGCATCAACACGGGGATCCTTTTTCGCCATATGATTGAATTTTAGTGTGCTTCCAGCCAATTAATGCCACCGCCGATCTCCGCTTCCACCGGAACTCCGTTGGGCAGGGGGAGAGCATTCCTCATGCAATCCACGATGATCGGTTTGATCTCTTCAGCTTCTTCCTTTAGAGCATCGAATACCAGTTCGTCATGCACCTGCAGGATCATTCTGGATTTGAAGCCTTTCTTCAGGAATGTTTCATGGACCCGGATCATAGCCAGTTTGATCATATCTGCCGCGGTACCCTGAATTGGGGAATTGATTGCGTTTCTTTCCGCGAATCCGCGCACGGTGAAATTCGCGCTTTGAATATCCTTTAGCCAGCGTTTCCGGCCCATCAGCGTCTGCACATAACCATGTTCCCTGGCAAAATTGATCGTATCGTCCATGTATTTCTGGATATTGGCAAATTGTTTTTTGTAGTTGTCGATGATCTCTTTCGCTTCAGTCCGGCTGATCCCCAGGTTGTCAGCCAGGCCGAAAGCACCCTGCCCGTAAATAATACCGAAATTCACACTCTTGGCCTTGTATCTCATTTCCTTCGTGACGGTCGATTCATCGAGCCCATAGACTTTTGCGGCTGTTGCCGTATGAATGTCCTTCTTGTTTTTGAAGGCTTCACACATGGCAGGGTCGCCGCTGATGGCCGCGACGATCCTGAGTTCGATCTGGGAATAATCTGCAGAAAGCAGGATATGGTTTTCATCTCTGGGGATAAATGCTTTTCTGATTTCCCGGCCCCTCTCTGTGCGGATGGGTATATTCTGAAGATTCGGGTTATTGCTGGATAGTCTCCCTGTTACGGCTACGGCCTGTGCATAGGAAGTGTGCACCCTTCCGGTCTTCCGGTTGATCATGAGCGGAAGCGCATCGACATAGGTCGATTTCAGTTTGGAAAGTTCCCGGTAGGTCAAAATATCTTCTACGATCGGGTTCTGATGGGAAAGTTTTATCAACACATCTTCTCCCGTTGCATATTGCCCGGTTTTAGTCTTTTTTGCCTTGGGGTCCAATTGAAGTTTATCGAAAAGGACTTCTCCCAATTGTTTGGGAGAGGCCAGGTTAAAGCGGACACCGGCCCGGACATATACGCTTTCTTCCGCTATTTTCGCATCCGCATCCAATTGTAGAGAATATTCCTTCAAAAAGCCCTGGTCGATCCGTACTCCCTCGTATTCCATATCGGTCAATACCCTCACCAGCGGATTCTCTACTTCTGCAAAAACCCGCTCCACTTCTTTGGTTTTGAGCTGAGGGCTGAGGGCATGTTTCAACTGTAGGGTGATGTCGGCGTCCTCGGCTGCATATTCCTTTATCTTTTCAAAATCCACATCCCGCATATTGCCTTGTGTCTTCCCCTTTTTCCCGATCAGTTCTTCAATATGGACCGGTTCGTAGCCCAGGTATTGCAAACTGAGGATATCCATGCCTCTTTTCCCTTCCGGCTCGATCACATAATGGGCAAGCATAGTATCGAATAATTTCCCCTTTGGTTCGATACCATACCATTTCAGGACCAGCAGATCGTATTTGGTATTTTGGCCGATCAGAGTAATCGTTTTCGATTCGAATACGGGACTTAACCAATCCAAAATTTTTTTCGTTTCCTGCTGTTCCGGCGGGCAGGGGATATAATAAGCCTCATGTGGCGAAAAGGAAAAACTGAGACCGACCAATTCCACATCATTGGCGTCGATTCCCGTGGTTTCTGTATCAAAACATAGTTCCTGCTGATTTACCATTTTCGAAGCCAATTCCCGAACTGCGGTTTCGCCTTGAATAAGAAAATAGCGATGCGGGGTATTGTGAATGTTCTTTTCGGCCTCAGGTACAATCGCGGCTTCCTCTTCCTGAACGGGCTCCGGCTGTTTTATCGGAGAAGGGCTAATATCCTGGTTGAAAAGATCGGTCTGCACACCCTGCGGGACGGCTTGGGAAATAGTTTGATTCGCCGTTTGAAATACCTGAAAATCTTCTCCTAACAGTCTTTTCCCAATCGTTCGGAATTCCAGTTCGCCGAATATTTCCTTAAGCAGGTCCTTATTCCATTCCTTCAATCTGAAATCCTCTTCATGGAAGGCCACAGGTACATCCGTAATGATGGTGGCGAGCTTCTTGCTCATCACCGCCGATTCCTTCCCCGCCCTTATTTTTTCTCCAAGCGCGCCTTTTATATTTTCCGCATTCTCGAGTACCTTGTCCAGGCTATGATACTCTCCCAGTAATTTGGCAGCGGTTTTTTCTCCGATGCCGGCGATGCCGGGGATATTGTCCACAGCGTCTCCCATCAATCCCAATATATCGATCACCTGTGCAACGTCCTGAATATTCCATTTGCTGCAAACTTCTGCAGGCCCCATTATTTCAGCCGTGCCACCCTGGTAGGGTGGTTTATAGATCTTTATCTTCTCTGAAACCAATTGCCCGTAATCCTTGTCGGGAGTCACCATGAATACTTCGTAGCCGCTGGCGGCAGCCTGCTTGCTCAGGGCGCCGATCACGTCATCGGCTTCATAGCCATCCAGCTCCATGACGGGCAGATTAAAGCCGCGAATTATTTTTTTTATATCCGGAATGGCGCTGATCAGGTCTTCAGGAGCCTCCTGGCGGTTCGCCTTATATTCTGCAAAATCAGTATGTCTTTCGGTGGGAGCATGCGTGTCGAAGCACACGGCCAAATGTGTGGGCTTCTGGTTATTGATCAGGTCGAGCAGGGTATTGGTAAATCCGAATTGGGCATTGGTATTACGGCCCTTTGAAGTGACACGGGGGTTCCGGATCAACGCATAATAGGCTCTGAAGATCAACGCCAGGGCATCCAGCAGGAACAATTTTTTATCCATGATAAATCAAACCCAAAAGGGCCTGTGAAGATAATAAATTCTTTTCCTGGCGGATAACAAAAAACCATCTCGCCTTAGGCGGGATGGTTTACTATTGTATAAATAAAATCGGTTAGTTTTTCTTCTCTTCCTTCAGGTTATTCCTCTTCACAGTTTCAATCGCAACGGCTTGTTTAGGTTGCACGGAAGCAGCCTGCACATAGGTCGTTGTGGTTTTCGGAGAGGATGCATTATCGTCCTCGTCTTTATGAATAAAATTCAGGTAGATAGCAAAGGCGAGAAGAGAAACTGCAAATAAATTGAACAGTTTACGATATGGATTTCCCATAGTATTGGATTTTTAGATTGAATATTAGATCAATAAAACAAACGGAGCCGGGAAAAGAATATTGTTTGAAAGAAAAACTATTTCATAATCTCAAGCTCTTTTTGCAATCGGAACATTTCGTCCCTGAGCCGCGCGGCTTCCATAAAATCCATGTCCCTGGCCGCTCTTTCCATTTCTTTTTTTATGATCGAGATCGCTTTTTCAATCTGTGGTATGGTTTTGAATTGTTGCTGGTCTTCTTCTAAGACAGGCACCAGTTCCTGGTTATCTGCAACGGCTTTAGGATTCTTCGGATCAAATCCCTTTATATCAAGCACGGAGGTCTGTGCAAAAACCTGCTCCTTGGATTTTTTTATGGTCGTAGGGGTGATCTGATGTTTGAGGTTGTAGGCGATTTGTTTTTCCCTTCTTCGACTGGTTTCGTCTATCGTTCTCTGCATGCTTTCCGTCATCTTGTCCGCGTAGAAGATGACGAGTCCGTCTACATTGCGGGCGGCCCTTCCTGCGGTCTGGGTAAGTGATTTCTCATTGCGCAGAAAACCTTCTTTGTCTGCATCGAGTATGGCTACCAGGGATACCTCCGGTAGATCCAGGCCTTCCCTTAGAAGATTTACCCCGACGAGCACATCGATATCACCAAGCCTTAATTGCCGGAGGATCTCAACCCGCTCCAGCGTATCGACCTCACTGTGAATATACTTGGATTTCACGTTGATTCTGTGGAGAAACTTGTCCATTTCTTCGGCCATACGCTTGGTGAGGGTGGTGACTAATACCCGGTCTCCTTTTTCCACGCGGCGGTCGATCTCATCGAGCAAGTCGTCGATCTGGTTGATGCTGGGCCTGATCTCAATGGGAGGGTCTAGTAAACCCGTCGGCCTTACCACCTGCTCCACGACAACCCCTCCGGTTTTTTCGAGTTCATAGTCTCCGGGGGTGGCGGATAGGAAAATGGTCTGGTTGGTCATTGATTCGAATTCATTAAAATTGAGGGGACGATTATCCAATGCGGAGGGGAGGCGGAATCCATAATCCACTAGTATGAGCTTTCGGCTTCGGTCTCCTCCATACATGCCGCTTACCTGCGGAATGGTCTGGTGGCTCTCATCGATCACGCAGAGAAAGTCCTTTGGAAAATAATCGAGTAAGCAAAAAGGCCGGGTGCCTGCCAGCCTTCTGTCAAAAAACCTTGAATAATTCTCTATCCCATTGCAATAGCCCAGCTCGCGGATCATTTCAAGATCATATTGAACCCGCTCACTGAGCCGCTGCGCTTCAATGTATTTACCCTGTCTTTTGAAATATTCCACTTGCAGGGACATTTCATCCTGTATCTCATGAATGATTTGCTGCAGCAGATGCTTAGGAGCGAGATAGAGATTGGCCGGAAAGATAGCGGCATCTTCCATGACTCCGATCCTTTTTCCTGTATTGATCTCGAAACTTTCAATTTCCTCGATCTCGTCTCCGAAAAAACTGATCCGGTATCCGTAATCGGCATAGGGAAGATTGATATCTATGGTATCTCCATTGACCCGGAAACTCCCCCTTTCGAAATCTCCCTGACTTCGGTTATACAAGGAGTTGACTAATGAATGCAGAAAGCCTTGCCTGGAAATGGTCTGGTTCCGGTGGACACGGATGATCCCGTTTTCATATTCAGAAGGGTTCCCTATGCCATAGATACAGCTTACGGAGGCGACGATGATAATATCTCTTCTTCCTGTCAGTAAATGGGCCGTGGCCTGCAACCTGAGCTTATCCAATTCCTCATTGATCGAGAGATCTTTTTCAATATAGGTATTGCTGACAGGCATATAGGCTTCCGGCTGGTAATAATCATAATAGGAAACAAAATAACCTACTGCATTCTCAGGAAAAAATTGCCGGAACTCTCCATATAGTTGTGCTACCAGTGTTTTATTATGTGTCAGGACCAGGGTAGGCCGCTGCACCTGCTGTATGACATTGGCGATGGTGAAGGTCTTTCCCGAACCTGTCACCCCTAAAAGGGTCTGGTATTGTTCCCCGCTTAAAATGGTTTCCGTAAGCTGCCGGATGGCTTCGGGCTGATCCCCGGCGGGCTGATAGGATGTATGTAGTCTAAAAGGCATTTCCCAAAATTAATGCCTAATCACGGCAGTTTGGCGGCAATTCCGTCGAGATAGATGGAGAAATTGCGGATCACTCCGGCATCCTCCTCGATTTCCTGCTGGGCCTCTTTCCATTTCCTTTGTTCTATCGCTTCCCGTATGCCAGGCAATGTCTTTACTCCGTACCCTGTATAGAAACCCGGCGCATAGATCGCATGGCGGTACCATCCGCGCCTGGGCAAGCCGTTTTCGGTTAGCAATTTTTGTTCGGCCTGATAGAGTGATCGATTGACTTCATCCTGTTTGGCCTGATCCGGTTTTGCACCTGCCAGAACCGAAGACAAATGTTCGGTTGCCTTTTGCATTGCGGTCATGGCATTTTGAAGACTGGAAAAGTTCAGGAAGGGAACCTCTTCTTTGGGGGCGGGAGGCAGGAGCTTAAGAGCGGTATCCGTCGTATGCTGGTAGAATTTTTCTCTTATCAATTGATTTTCCAGCAGGGTACTCTCTCTCATTTGGTCGGCCATGCCGATGACTTCCGAAACATAACCATTAATGGCCTTGTAAAGGGACCTGAAATCGAATGGAAGTGATCCGGCATTAGCCAGACGAAGTGCAGTTCTGCCGGCAGTCTTTGCCAGAGTCACCCCATATTGGAAACTGGGGTCCTTAAATCTCCGGTAGTCATCCCAGGAATCATAGATCGAGTGGTATTCGCCTCCCGGATCCTCGCCGCCATAGCCTAGGTTGATGGATGGCACGCCGATATGCTGGATAAAGGGAGAGAAATCGGAGCCGGAACCGAGCGCGCCAATGCTTATTGTCTTTTTTGAGAGCAGGTCTTTTTGCTTCGTCTCATTCTTGCCTGCCGATACGACATTAACTGCTAAACGACGGTCAAGGACGCTCATGCCTGTTTCCGGATCCGAAACATCCCTGGCTACTTCATTGAGCATTGGTTCCAGGGCATGGGAGCCTTCTGCGCCCAGAAAACCCCTTCCGTTTCCATCAGAATTGATATAAACGACCGCTTTTTGCTGCAATTCCGAAGCATGCTGTTCAACCCATTCGGTAGATCCTAGCAGGGCCGGCTCTTCTCCATCCCAGGCACAATAAACCAGGCTGCGGCGGGGTTTCCAACCTGTCTTCACCAGTTCGCTAATAGCATGGGCCTCTTCGAGCATGGCTGCCTGGCCGCTGAGGGGATCGCCGGCTCCGTTCACCCAGGCATCGTGGTGATTGCCCCGGATCACCCATTCATCGGGTTCTTCACTTCCAGGTATTCTCGCAATGATATCGTTAACGGGCTTGATGTCCCAGTTGAATTCGAGTTTCAGATGGACCGTAGTTTTTCCCGGACCGATATGGTATGTGAAGGGCAGCGCTCCTCTCCAATCTTCCGGAGCTACCGGGCCTGCAAGCGCACGGAGCAGCGGTTCGGCATCGTGATAGCTGATCGGCAATACGGGGATTTTTAACAGATTGGTCGCGTCCTTTCTGTCCAGCCTCCTGGCATCCTTTGTAGCGCCGATTCCGGGAGTCAATGGATCTCCGGGATAGACTGGCATATCCATTACCGAACCTCTTTGTACTCCATATTCGTTTTTAAAAGCGCCTTTGGGATAGACATCACCTGCGTAATAGCCATCGTCCCTGGGATCGGAATAAATAATGCAGCCGATAGCCCCATGTTCCTGCGCGACTTTTGGCTTGATCCCCCTCCAGGAACGGCCGTATTTGGTGATCACGATCTTTCCCTTAACGTCAATGCCCAGCCTGGAAAGATATTCATAGTCCTCCGGAAGGCCATAATTGACATATACCAGCTCACCCGTTACATCTCCGTCCGGAGAAAAGCAGTTATAAGGAGGGAGCTGTTCGCTGGTCTGGCCGGAAGTGCCATCTTCAGGGAGTACTTTCTCCATCAGGGTTGCTTTAAAAGCAGTAGGAGAGGTCATTTCCAATAACCTGTACTTGGGAGTGGGGAACAGGACATAGAAGGTTTCGACCTGGACATCGAAGCCCCAGCTCTTAAATTTATTGTAGATATAATCGGCGACCGCCTTATCGCCGGGAGAACCCACATGGTGGGGGCGGGCGGACATTTCCATTATCATTTGACCGACATCTTCCGCTTTCAGGTAGCTGTCGAATTTTTGCTCGGCCAGGAACTGATCCTGGGCTTCTTTTTCGTTAAAGCCGGAAATGGTTTTGTTCTGGGCCGTTGAGTGGAAATAAAAAAACAAGACGGAAATTGCGATCGGCCATCTTCTCATGGTAGTATGTTTTGGTTATTATTTACTGAATTTACATAAATATATATGTCTAAGAGGATTCCTTCCTTTTCTATGGTTTTTTGGATTGTAGCGTCCCTTAAGAATCCATTCTTTTCCAATATCCTTATAGAAGCGGGATTATTTGAAAAGACTTCCGCGAATAAATGCTCAATCCCGGGCCGGGCGAAAATTCTATCCACCAGCAGGCCGACTGCCCTTGTCCCAATGCCCTGATTCCAATAAGGTTCTCCGAGCCAATAGCCGATCTCTGCCCTGTTGCTGTAAATATTATCCTTGTGGATAAAACCTATCCCTCCAACCAGGGTCCCTTCGCTGAAGATCGCAAATTGGGTGGGAGGATAACAGAGCAATTGCAGGTTGATCCATTTCTCTGCCTCTTCCTTAGTATAGGGAAAGGGAAAGCCGTCCCTAAGTGTCCGGCCGACCTTTTCATGATTGGCCGCCAGGACCAGCCCTTCCCTGTCTCCGAGTCGCCAGGGCCTGATCAGGACATTCATGGCTTCGACCTTTTGAGATAGGTCTGATAATCCGGAGTCATGGATTCATAATCGTGGTACATCAGGGGAGAGGTCAGGAGAAAATCAGCGGTAGCCCGGTCACAGGCAAAGGGGATATTCCAGACAACGCCAAGCCGGAGCAGGGCCTTGATATCGGGGTCATGAGGCTGCGCTTCCATAGGGTCCCAGAAAAAGATGAGCACATCTATTTTTTCCTCCGCAATGCGGGCTCCGATCTGCTGGTCCCCGCCCAGCGGACCGCTTAGGAATTTAGTGATCGGCTGATCCAGGGCCTCTTCCAGTAAGGTACCGGTCGTTCCGGTAGCAAAGAGTTTGTGCTTAGCCAGTGAGTGTTTATTGTAGAGGGCCCACTCGATCAATTCCTTTTTTTTGTTGTCATGGGCGACCAGGGCGACGCGCTTCCTGGCTCCCATTTTTCTGGTAGGCATATTGCTTTGGATGGTTTTGGTAGAAAAGATAAATTTTTTTAAGAAGATTATAACAGCTTGGATAAACTACTTTATCAGGCTCTTCGTTTCTAAACGGCATAATATTTGTTCATGCCAGGCCCGAAAGCTAATATACTAACCCATTAATGAAATCTTTCTGCTTAATCTTCCTTTTGGGAAGCTTGTGTCTGTCTTCCTATTCACAACTTCTCTCCACGACGGATGAATCCATTCAATCTAAAAGCATTTCCATTATCCGGGATTTTAATTATGCCATCCAGGAGCTCAATAAGGTCTTATTGCAATGGACGGTAGACAACAATGCGAGGAACGATTATTTTATTGTCGAAAGAGGCATGGACAGCGTCCATTTCGAGACTCTGGGAATCCTGAAAAGGGAGGAAGGAATATTCCACTACGAGATCGCCGACAATAATGCATTGAACGGCTTCAATTATTATAGGATAAGATACGCTGACAGTACCGGGGCCTTAGAGTCTTCCCGCCTTTTGCAGGTCAATTCAGGAAAATCCTCATTCAGGTTCTATCCCAATCCGGCGGATAAAATGCTGATCGTGGAAACCGATGTCTTCACAAATATTCAGATCCTGAATACCATGGGAACTGTGCTCATCAGCCTGACTCTTCAGAAGGGGGTCCAGATCCTTGATATCTCCTCCCTGGGAAAAGGGGATTTTATTATCAGGGCTTATGATAAAAAGACCAATAAATCCATTTTGGAACATCTTCTTAAGAACTAATTTCCCTAAATTAATAGGATTTACAAGTAAATAGTATTGCAGAATTGATTTCTATCAACTATCTTTACCTCGGTTTTTCATAGGATATTGGATTTTAAACCGGGGTTGAATTTCTATTCATGCCCCTTTTTATTTTAGGGCTATCCTCACTTCATCGAAAAACAAAGCCCCCGGAGATCCGGAGGTTAAGGCCTACTAACCTCTATATTAACAAAAAAAAAATTTATCATAGCTGCTGGGCTTCTTTGATCTTCTCCCTGATCTTGGCTTCCATTTGAGTTGCCAGTTCAGGATTATCATGCAGCAATTGTTTAACGGTATCGCGGCCTTGTCCCAATTTGTCTGCACCATAACTGAACCAGCTTCCGCTTTTTTGGATGACTCCGAGCTCGACGCCCATATCGATGATTTCCCCCATTTTCGAAATCCCTTCGCCAAATATGATATCGAATTCAGCGCTGCGGAAAGGAGGTGCGACCTTGTTTTTGACGACCTTGACTTTTACCCGGTTTCCGACCGCTTCCTCCCCGTCCTTTATCTGGGCAAGGCGTCGGATATCGAGTCGGACGGAAGCGTAGAATTTAAGGGCATTTCCCCCTGTTGTGGTCTCCGGATTGCCAAACATGACCCCGATCTTTTCACGCAACTGATTGATGAAAATGCAAATGGTATTGGTCTTACTGATGGTTGCCGTCAGTTTTCTCAGAGCCTGGGACATAAGCCTGGCTTGCAAACCCATTTTGCTGTCTCCCATTTCCCCTTCTAACTCCCCTTTCGGGACCAGTGCAGCGACCGAATCAATGACTACCACATCCAGGGCGCCGGAAAGGATCAGGCGGTCGGCAATTTCCAGGGCCTGTTCCCCATAATCTGGCTGAGAGATCAGCAGGCTGTCGATATCTACCCCTAACTTCATTGCATAAGAGCTGTCAAAAGCATGCTCGGCATCGATGATTGCGCACATGCCGCCTTTTTTCTGGGCTTCGGCGATGACATGGATGGCAATCGTTGTTTTGCCTGAAGATTCAGGGCCATAGACTTCAATAACGCGGCCCCTGGGCAAACCGCCGACTCCGAGTGCCACATCAAGCCCGATGGAACCCGTGGAAACCACTTCCATTGGTTCCTGGCTTTTTTCGTTCATCATCATCACGCTTCCTTTTCCGAAATCCTTGTCAATCTTGTCGATTGTGAGCTTCAGAGCTTTAAGTTTTTCCGCGTTAGACATACTATTAGTTTTTATTTTAGTTTTTAGATTTAGTTTTTATTTTTTCAAAAATATTGATTCAACAAATTTAGGATAATTAATATTATGCACACTAATTTTTTTAGTTTTTTTAGCTAATTTATTTGGATTTATGAATCCTGTAGGAAAAACCCCGCTGAAAGCGGGGCCACATGAGAAAAAAAACAATTGTGGTATGTATTTTGGACCATCCCTGACATCTATATACCCCAATTTCTAAGAAATTGACTTACAAGGTTAAGTGAAGTTTTTATGATATGTATTATCTTTATCCACTAAAACAATTCCATATGAAGTTGAATCGTATTTTACTGGCAGGTTTGTCAGGCCTGTTGTTTTTTTCCTGTGTTTCCCCAAAAAAATTAAAATCAGCCCAGGCTAAGTATGACTCCCTGAACAATGTTTATACAAAATTGCGGGGCGACCTGAAAAACTGCGATGATGCTACTGCTTCGGAAACCAAAAAGAACAATGATCTTCAGTCAGCGATCGATGAACTTAAAAAGCAGAATGCTTTTCTGAAGGAAAATAATAACCAGGCCCTTAAACAATTGCAGGATATGTCGGTGATATCGAGCACCCAGGCGGAAAGCATTAAAAAATCACTCGAGAATATGGGAGCCAAGGATGCATATATTCAGACCCTTCAACAGGCCATGGCACATAAGGATTCACTCAATATGGCCCTGGTCATGAATCTGAAAGGCGCTGTGGGCAACCTGGATGATCAGGATATCAATATTAAAGTGGAAAAGGGTGTGGTATATATTGATATATCCGACAAGCTCCTTTTCAATAGCGGCAGATATGAAATTACCCCAAGAGCGAAGGAAGTGCTTGGAAAAGTGGCTGCCGTACTTAAGAATCAACCCGATATTGAATTCATGGTAGAAGGCCATACCGATAATGTTCCCTTTAAAGGCAATAGCATGCTGATAGATAACTGGGATCTGAGTGTTAAAAGGGCCACTTCGGTCGTGCGTATCCTCCAAAACCAGTATGGTATTCCGCCTACCCATATGACTGCAGCCGGGCGCAGCGAATATTTACCGGTTACGGAAAATGATGATGCAGCCGGAAGGGCAGCAAACAGACGCACCAGGATCGTGATCCTTCCCCAGCTCGACCAATTCTTCAAACTGATGGAGCCGGCTCAAAAGAACTAATAAAGAAACTGATCAGAAGGATCGGCCCCCATTTAATTTAAAGGCTGTCTTTTTAAAAAGAGGCAGCCTTTTATATTTGCAAGGTCATGCCAAGGAAAGATTCCCACAAAAGGATATGGAAGATTGTTTTCGCGCTATTGCTCGTTTCAATCCTGGTCCTCCTTTATTATACCGGTTATGACTGGTGGCTGGAGAGAAAAGCTGAGTTCGTTCATTATCCTGAATTCGGTGTGGATATTCCGGAAAACTATACCATACACGGCATTGATGTGTCAAAATACCAAAGTATCATAAATTGGAATTCAGTTAAGGAAATGAGGGTGGGCGATGTTCAGCTCGAATTTGTGTTTATTAAGGCAACTGAAGGCCTAGATGACGAGGATGACTATTTCTCAAGGAATTGGCGAAGAGCGAAATCGGCAGGCCTCACCAGGGGGGCCTATCATTATTTTCTTCCTACCAAGAGCGGCAGGGAGCAGGCAGAGAATTTTATCAATTCTGTAGAGCTGAAGAGCGGTGACCTGCCTCCTGTCCTGGACGTGGAACAATCCTATGCTGTGCCGAGGGACATGATCCGGGACAGGGTGATGGATTGGCTTCAAACGGTTCAGGCCTATTACGGGATCATGCCAATTATCTATACTAATGTGGAATTTTACAAACAATACCTGAAAGACGACTTTGACAGGTATCCGCTCTGGATCTCGCATTACCTCCAAAAACAAAGGCCGAGAATATACAGGGATTGGAGCTTTTGGCAACATAGCGAAGGCGGGAGGGTAAACGGTATATTAAAACCGGTTGACTTTAATGTTTTTAATGGCGATTCGACAGAGTTCAGAAAAATGCTTATGAATTGACCGAACGCCCATAATATACGGGAATTGGAGCTTTTGACAACATAGCGATGGCGGGAGGGTAAACGGGATATTGAATCTGATCAGATTGACTTTAATGTTTTTAATGGCGATTCGACAGAGTTCAAAAAAATGCTTGTGAATTGACCCAGCTCATGGATTAGTATATCTATTTCGAATTAATTTGCACCAAACATAAGCAATGAGCCTACTAGAGCCGGACGTAGAGAGGTTTTTCAAACTCATCGCCAAATCTGTTTTCCTGGGTTTATTCTGGATCCTGCTGGTCATGATCTTCGGGATCTATTTCCGCCTTATGTTCTTTGATGAAGGGATCCGGCTGGAAAATATCATCTATTATATTGCAGCAGCCACCAGCTTCTTTTTCCTTCTGAGGTATTACCTGAGGATCTGGAAGGAGAAATTCCCTCATGGATAGACAGCTTATTTTTGGTCCTTAGCGTCCAGTATGACCGGCGGGCCGCCCTTTCCCAAGATGATCATCTTGGCATTAGCCGAGGCCGCAAGTTCCTTCATTGCCTTGATTTGTTCGTATTGAAGCTGCTTGTCGGTCAGGCTCTCACTGATGATATGCTGATAGTCGGCAATCCCCTGGGCCTCCACCCTTTTACGGTCGGCCTCCTGCCTTTCTTTTTGAAGAACGAATTGCATTTTTTGGGCTTCCTGCTCCGCATTGATCTTTTGTTCGATAGCCGTTTTTACCGACTGTGGAAGTGTAATATTTCTCACGAGCAATTGTTCAAGGACCAATCCCCTTTTTCGAAAATCATCCTCAATATTTTTGAAAATGCGTTGCTGAAACTCATCCCTCTTTGTGGAATAAAGCTCCACGGCCTGGTAATAAACTGCATTGTCCCGGATCTTGGTTCGGGTGAGAGGCCGGATAATCTTATCCGTATAATCAAGGCCGGTCTCCCGGATGATATTTGGCGCTTCCGAAGGAAGGACCTTATACAGGACAGTCATATCGATCACGACTTCCAATCCGTCCGAAGTAAGGACGCGGATACCATCATCCCCCTCCTTGGTCCCCTCGTCTTTGACGGAGCTCATCGTATAATTCTGGGTCTTGATATCCATCTGGGTGATTTCGTATAAGGGATTGATAAAATGAAGCCCGCTTGGCAACACTTCGGGCAGCACTCTTCCGAATAGTTTTTTGACACCTATCTGACCGGAATCAATTTGAACAATGCAGGAAGTCAGCACCCCAAGGATCAAAACAAGAACTCCGATGATCCGGACCGTCCCGGCAAAACGTTTCACGATCGGCTCTCCACGGAGCATGGCGAAGCCGGCAAGAAGAAGGAGGATTCCAATAACAATGAGTGTCATATCTGTGTTTTTAGTCAGCTAGAATGGTCGGTAATGATATACCATTTCCCTTTTATTTTCTGAAAGAGAATTGTGTAGTACCCGCTCAGATCTCCGATCTGTCTTTTCAGATACCATTTACCGATGACAAAATAATATTCAGGGGAAAGCCTTTTCAAACGGATCAGCATGAAAAACAATTTCCCCATTTGCAAAGAGTCACTATAATTCTTCTTGTAATTATTCAGGGTATTGTTATAGCCGTAGCTGATCCCGCCATGACCGATAAAGGCCAGGGAATCGTCCTTCCAGTAGATTTTCATGAAATCTTCGATATTTCCCTGGTTCCAGGCCCTTACCTGGTCTCCCATCTGTTTTCTGATCGACTGTTCATCGGCAGATTGAGCCTTCAGTGAAACAGAAAAGCAGATTACCATTGAAAAAAGGAAAATTATTCGCATATCCCTTAATTTGTATGTGAAATTAGTCAAAAAGCCCGTGCTTGGGGGAAATGACATTTTGCTAAAGAATGAAGAAATGAAAAAAGGATATTACCTCTCCACCTGCGATACCTGCCGCCTTATTTTGGATCAGGTGGATGCAAAAGCAAAGGGTATTGCGCTTCAGGATATCAAATCGGAAAAAATAACACCCGGGCAGATTGACGAAATGAAGGGCCGCACCGGTAGTTATGAATCCCTGTTCAGCCGCAGGGCCATCAAATATAAAGCGCTCAACCTGAAAGATCGGAAACTTACTGAAGCCGATTACAGAAGATTGATATTGGAAGAATATACTTTTCTTAAAAGGCCTGTTTTTATTCTGGGCAAGAAGATCTTTGTGGGAAACGATAAAAAGACCGTGGAGGCTTTAAAAAAGTCAATCGGCTGATCGGTGGTAGGCCGCCCTCAATCCACGATCCTAAGCTTGGCATAATTGAGCATGATCTTTTTTTCACCGTTCAATTCGAAATTCACGGTTGCGATCGGGTTATGCGCACTGCCCTCCATTTTGGTCACTTTCCCAAAACCAAATTTCTGATGTTCCACGCGCTGGCCTTCTTTCAACTCAGTGGTATCGCTGGGAACAAAATCTTTGGAGGGAGTATGCCCGACAGTAGCAGGACGCTGACCGGCGGGTGAAAGATAGGAGGGCTTAGAGGGTTCTTTGGATGTTCTTTCTTCCTTAGTGGGGAACTGTTTTTCGGCGCTAAAACCGCGGTGCATCCTTTCGAATGCTGAACCTGCCTGCCAACTGTTTGATGAAGAAGGGTTGCGCAAACCTCCTCCCGCATAACTCTTATCGATATATTGTTCGGGGATCTCGTCCAGGAACCTGCTGGGCTCGTTCTGAATAAGATTGCCGAAACGGTAACGGGTATTGGCATAGCTGATCCAGAGCTTCTTTTTTGCCCTCGTGATCACGACATAAAAAAGCCTTCTTTCTTCTTCGAGTTCTTCCCTCGTATTGATGGATAGGGCATTCGGGAAAAGCATTTCTTCCAGACCTGCCGCAAAAACGCAACAGAATTCTAGTCCCTTGGCCGCATGGATAGTCATCAGTTTTACCGTATCAGCATTGGGATCCTTCTCATCCGCATCAGTTAGCAGGGTGATCTGTTGCAAATAGGAGGAGAGGTTGACCGTTTCGGTTTGGGCCGACTGGTTTTGTTCATCGATCAATACGCCTTCTTCGTCGATCTGGCTCCTGTTGCGGGAATCTTCCACCCATTCCTTGATCGAATTCAGCAATTCCTGTATGTTTTCATAACGGGCCAACCCTTCGTTGGATTTGTCGTTGAAAAGCTCTTTCACGATCCCCGTTTGTTTTCCGACATGAACCGCGACCTCGTGCGCGCTCTTATTCTGAAGCATGCTGGCAAAACTCCGGATCATCAATACAAAGGAATCGATCTGTTCCAGGGTTGAAGCACGGAAACCGAACTGATTTGCTTTTTCAAGGACCTCCCACATGGAAATGCTTTTCTCATTAGCGGTCAGCACCATTCTGTCAATGCTCGTCTTTCCGATCCCGCGGGCAGGATAATTGATGATGCGCTTCAGAGACTCCTCGTCGCGGGGATTCACGATGACCTTCAGATAGGACAGGAAGTCCTTGATTTCCTTACGCTGATAAAAGCTGATTCCGCCATAGATGCTATAGGGAATCCCCATCCGGCGCAGGCTTTCTTCAAAGGCGCGGCTTTGGGCATTGGTCCGGTAGAGTATGGCGAAATCCTTGTTATTATAGTGATTCCTCAATTTCTGTTCCTGTATCGAATCGGCAACGAATTTTCCTTCGTCATTATCCGTCAGGGTACGGACCAGTTTGATCTTCTCTCCTTCCGCATTTTCAGTGAACAATCTTTTTTCGATCTGGCCCTTGTTATTACTGATCACTTCATTGGCGACATGAAGGATATTCTGGGTGCTCCTGTAATTCTGCTCCAGCTTGATGACTTTAACATCGTCATAATCCTGCTGGAATTGGAGTATGTTCTGAATGGTGGCTCCGCGAAAACTATATATGCTTTGGGCATCGTCTCCTACCACGCAAACATTCTCATGCATGGCCCCCAGCAATTTGATGATCTCATATTGAGCAGGATTGGTATCCTGGTATTCGTCAATTAGGATATAACGGAATTTTCTCTGGTACTTGACCAGCGATTCCGGGACATTCTTCAGCAATTCATAGAATTTCAGGAGCAGATCGTCAAAATCCATGGCTCCGTTCTTGAAACAACGCTTTACATAACCATCATAGATTTGGGCAATGGCCCGTCGCTGGCTTCGCAAGTCTTCCTGCTGGAGATAATAGTCGGTTGCATATTCTGCGGGGCCTACAAGCGCATTTTTTGCACTGCTGATCCGGTTATAGATAGTGGAGGGCTTGTAATGTTTGTCGTCCAGGTTCATCTCATTGATCACGGTCTTTACCACAGATTTTGAATCATCGGTATCATAGATGGTGAAATTGTTGGGATACCCTAATTTATGGGCCTCCGCGCGCAGAATGCGGGCAAAAACGCTGTGAAAAGTACCGATATACAGATTCCGGGCTTCGTGGTTGCCCAGCATTTTTTCAATTCTTTCCTTCATTTCCCGGGCCGCCTTATTGGTAAAGGTCAGAGCAAGAATATGAAAAGCATCGACTCCCTGTGACATCAGGTGGGCGATCCTGGTCGTGAGCACTTTGGTCTTGCCGCTGCCGGCGCCTGCAACGATCATCAGCGGCCCTTCCATATGAGTGGATGCTTCTCTCTGCGGTTCATTCAGGTCTTTAAGATAATCCAACATGCCCGCAATTTACGAATAGCAATTCGGTCCCGGTCAAACAGGGATCGAATAAATTACCCACAGAAAGGCGCTCTTTTGGATCGGAAAGAGCATATGAAAGGAACTGCTTAACTTTCCCGCATGGAGAGAGAGGAGGAAAAAAATATAATGTTTGAGATGGCGGCCAGATTCGTCAATCAAACCAACCGCCATGTTTTTCTGACAGGAAAGGCAGGCACTGGTAAGACTACTTTTCTGAAATACATTCAGAAAAACAGTCCAAAGAAAAATGTAGTCGTGGCGCCTACCGGTGTGGCTGCAATCCATGCGGGCGGAATGACCATGCATTCATTTTTCCAACTGCCGCTGGGCCCCTATTTACCCAGTCAACGCAATCTCTGGGGCGAGGCCACACATAATCATGATGGGCTCCTGAAAAACCTGAAGCTTTCGCGGGAGAAAAAACAATTGATCAGGGAACTGGAGTTATTGATCATCGATGAGATCAGCATGGTGCGTGCCGATATGCTGGATGCTACTGACGCCATCCTTCGCCATATCCGAAGACAACCGCTGCTTGCTTTTGGAGGCCTTCAGGTCCTATATATCGGCGATCTTTTTCAATTGCCTCCCGTCGTACAGCCCGCCGAATGGGAATTCATGCAGCATCATTATTCCAGTCCTTTTTTCTTTGATTCCTATGCCGTCCGCCAAAACTTTCCCCTGCTGATCGAACTCAGGAAGATTTACCGGCAAAGCGATCAAACCTTTATTGGCCTGCTCAATAGCATACGCGATAAGCAAATATCCTTTAATGATCTTGAATCCCTGAACAGCTATTACCGTCCGGATTTCCAGATGCCGGAGGGAGAACCTTATATAACACTGACGACTCATAATAACCGGGCAAAACAGATCAATCAGGCCCGCCTCCTCGGCCTCACTGGAAAATTGCATGAATTCGATGGCGAGATCAAGGGTGATTTCGGAGAAAAATCACTTCCGGCAGATTTGAAACTGCAATTGAAGCCCGGCGCGCAGATCATGTTCATCAAGAACGATAAGGGGGAATTCAGAAGATATTATAACGGAAAGATCGCCCGGATCTCAAAGATCGAAGGGGAAAAAATCCTGGTCAGGTTCCCGGATGAGGAAAAAGATATTGAACTGGAGAGGGAAAACTGGGAAAATATCCGCTACCATTACAATGCGGAAAAAAATAAGATTGAAGAAGAGGCCATTGGCAGTTTTAAACAATACCCCATCCGGCTGGCCTGGGCCATCACGATACACAAGAGTCAGGGACTTACATTTGACAAAGCCATCGTAGATGCCGGTTATTCATTTGCTCCCGGTCAGCTCTATGTTGCATTGAGCAGGCTTAGGTCGCTAAATGGATTGGTCTTATTGAGCCGTATCCATTCACAGGCCATTCAAACCGATGACCGGGTCCTTGAATTCATGAGCAATGCGGCGCAGGAGAATGACCTGATGAAACAATTCCTTGAAGAGCAGGTTGATTCTTCCTGGCAATCATTGAAAGAGGCTTTTTCCTGGCAGGGCCTGGCTAACTATTTTGAAGAATTCATCAGAAGCTATGAGAACAGGTTGATCCCCAATCCTGTCAAATCGAAAAAATGGGCGGAGTCGCTTCACCCTAAAATCCTGGAACAGCACGAGATCTCTCTAAAATTCCTGAAACAGCTCGATGACTTTCGCAACAACAGGTTTGCTTCCGGAACACATCAATTGGCTGAAAGAGTCAAAGCTGCCTGCCTCCATTTCGGTAAATGTTTACAGCAATGGTCGGATTCAGTGGATGAACACATAAGGGAAATGAAGACCAAAAAGCGCACGAAAGCCTATACAACGGAATTGGAGGAAATCAAAGGGCTCTTCAATAGAAAGAAAGCGGCTATGGAAGGAGGAAGGGACCTGGCTGTGGCCCTGTCCAGCACGCTTGAAGATGGTCCCGGGATCCATTCACCGGCGGGCCAGGCGAATCATAGAAATTAAAAACCGCTTCCGGACGGACTGGTAAGCGGTTATAAGATAAAATGAAGCAAGGATCAGGATCCCCGTTGGGTTCCACCCGTTAGTTTAGTGTTCCGGGTAGCTGCCTTCGAGTTTGCCTTAACCCTGGTTGTCTGTGTTCCCGGTTTTCCTGATTGTGTCCCTGGCTTATTACCCTTTTTCTTATTGTTGTTGTTGAGCAGCGACATAGAAAATGTTTTAATTTGAAATTATGGGTAAAATTAAGAAAATAAACGGCTAACAGCCCCCTTTTCGCTTTAATTTTGATCCCAAACCATGCCCGCTTTCCAACGAAACGATGCTCTTAACCTTTTGTCGAAGCTGACCCTGCGAAGGGTATTGAACGGCCTGCTCGTGCTCAGCAGCTATTATATCAGTAAATGGTTTAAGAAACCGGTTCAATGGGGGCTGCCTGTCTCCCTTTCCTTCGAACCAACCACTTCCTGCAACCTGCGTTGCCCCGAATGCCCCAGCGGCCTGCGCGCATTTACCCGCCCCACAGGAATGCTGAATGAAAATTTTTTTAAAAAGACGATCGACTCTCTTAGCGACCGGCTCATCTACCTGATATTTTATTTCCAGGGAGAGCCCTATCTGAACCCGGATTTTCTGGATATGGTCCGGTATGCTTCAAAAAAGAAGATATATACCGCTACCTCTACCAATGGTCATTACCTTTCAGACGATCTGGCAAAAAAAACCATAGAAAGCGGGCTGGACCGTTTGATCATTTCAATCGACGGGACCACTCAGGATGTTTATGAACAATACAGGGTAGGCGGCAAACTGGAAAAAGTGTTGCAAGGTGCGCGCCGTGTTGTCAAATGGAAAAAGGAACTGAATAGCAGGACCCCATTTATCATATTTCAATTCTTGGTGGTGAAACCCAACGAGCACCAGATTGAAGAGGTCAGGAATCTGGCCAGGGAGATAGGGGTCGACGATACCCGGTTCAAAACGGCCCAGATCTATGATTATGAAAATGACCCAAACGGGCTGATCCCTCTTAATCAAAAATACAGCCGCTATCGCAGCCTGCTGAAGGGGGGACATGAGTTGAAAAACCCGCTCAACAATCATTGCTGGCGTCTCTGGCATGCTACAGTCATTACCTGGGACGGAATGGTAGTCCCCTGCTGTTTTGACAAAGACGCTCAACACCGGCTCGGAGACCTCAAAGACCGGCCCTTTCGGGAGATCTGGAGAAGCGAAGACTATGTAAATTTCCGCAGGCTCGTTCTGAATAGCAGAAAAAACGTGGATATTTGCGCAAATTGCAGCGAAGGGACAAGGGTTTGGGAAGAATAACAAAATCATCATGCCATTATCAGCATCCATCAGGCATCGCCTGGCCTTCCAGCATCTGACTGTTTTTGAATTATCCGATGGGGTTGATCCTTCACGCTTAAGACTTCAGATCAATCCGGGCAAATGGAGTGTCCGTGAAAATATCGTTCACCTGGCCGCCTACCAGGGCGCTTTTATCAAAAGGCTCGACCGGATTGCGAAAGAAGACGGGCCGTTATTCGAAAGATATATTGGCGATAACGATCCCAGGTTTCACGAAGGCCTTGAATGGCCGGACGAAAAGCTGAAAGAAATATTCCTGGAAGAAAGGGCGCTCATCAATGTAAGGCTGAATGAGATCAATGAAGACCAGTTGCTTCGGTCAGCGAGACATTCCAAATTCGGCTTGCTGACTGTCGTGGACTGGACTGAATTTTTCCTGTTGCACGAAGCCCATCACCTATTCATTATCTTTCAACTGGTGCATACTGCCAGCTAAGATCAATTGCATATTTTTACCTCTTAATCGATTGCAATGGGAATTGAAAACGATATAAATCAACTGAAATTCCGTAATGAGTACCAGAAAGCCGCGATCAACCTCATCTATAGCTCCAATTGGATGAATGAAAAAATAAAATCTTTTTTTGAGGAGCAGGATATCACTTCCCAGCAATTCAATATCCTGCGTATCCTGCGCGGAGCGCGTCAGCCCTTATCCACCCTGCAGATCAGGGAAAGGATGCTTGATAAAATGAGCGATACCAGCCGGATCGTCGACCGGCTGATAAAGAAATCCCTGGTAAAGAAAAACACTTGCCAAGCCGATCGGAGACTGGTCGATGTGGTTATTACTAAAAAGGGGGAGAAACTTCTGGAAAACCTTGATCAACATAATAATGAAATGGACATGGTGCTGAAAAATCTGACCGAAGAAGAAGCCAGGGTCCTCAATATGCTATTGGATAAGATCCGCAGTCCGGAATAATTAAACTCACGCATCTTAAGCTATGAAGAGATTAGCCTTAGTTTTAGTACTCTATACATCTTTTAGCGCCGGCTTACTGCGGGCACAGCCCAAATATGAATTTCGTGCCGCCTGGATCGCCACCGTCGACAATATCGACTGGCCCAGTAAGGGGAATTTCAATTCGGATAGCCAGAAGCTGGAATTCATCAGGATACTGGATATGCACAAAAGGAACGGAATGAATGCCGTGGTGGTGCAGATCCGGCCCGCTGCCGATGCCTTCTACCCTTCTTCCTATGAACCCTGGAGCCAATGGCTTACCGGAAAGCAGGGCCAGCCTCCTGCTCCTTATTATGATCCGCTCCAATTCATGATCGAACAGACCCATAAGCGGGGCATGGAATTCCATGCCTGGTGCAATCCCTATCGGGCTGTCTTTAAGATCGGAGCCTCCAGCATTGCCCCTTCCCATATCACCCGCATACATCCGGAATGGTTTCTGACCTATGGAGATACCAGGTATTTCGACCCGGGCAATAAGGATGTGCAGCGCTACCTTATGGATGTCATCCGGGATATAGTGAAACGTTACGATATCGATGCGATTCACCTCGATGATTATTTCTATCCTTATCGAATAGCCGGAAAAGAGTTCCCTGACAATGTCTCCTATGCCAGGTATGGGAATGGCATGAACAGGGAGGATTGGCGAAGAAGCAATGTGGATTCCATCATTGTTTATCTCAGTAGGGTCATCAAAGAGGAAAAGCCCACCTGCAAATTCGGGATCAGCCCCTTCGGTATCTGGAGAAATATCGATAAAGACTCTGCAGGCAGCAATACAAGGGCCGGACAAACCAATTACGATGATCTCTATGCGAATATCCTGTTATGGCTGAAAAACGAATGGATCGATTATGTCACTCCCCAGCTCTATTTTGAATTCGGTCACCGGGCCGCCCCTTATGATGTGTTGCTCGACTGGTGGAGTAAACATACCTATGGGAGACAGTGTTTTATCGGTCTGGGCATGTACCGTGCCGGCTATAACCCTGCCTGGAGAGATCGTAGCCAGCTTCCCAGGCAGATCGCGGCCCTTCGTGCGAATCCCCAGGTGCAGGGCATGATCTTCTTCAGCAGCAAGTCCTTTGAGAGCAATCCTAACGGATGGGTCGATAGTCTTCAGAACAATTATTTCAAAACTCCTGCCCTCGTTCCGCCGATGATTTGGTTAGACAGTCAAAGAGCCCATGCTCCTCTTGCAACAACCCGCTATAACGTCCTGGATTCCACACTCTGCGCCAACCTGCAAAAAAACCCTTCGGATGAAAAGCTCAGGGGTTATGCGGTTTATCTTTCAGATAAACCGGATTTCCAGGCCGATACTGCGGGCCTCTATGCATTTGTTCCCTATTCGGACGATGCAAGGTTTTGTCTGAAGAAATCCTATTTCGACCATAAAAATGGAGATTCCTATTTTTTCGTTACGGCTGTCGGCCTTTCCAATATGGAAAGCCAGCCGGTCCTCCTGTTTAGCAATTCAACGGGGAATAACAGGTAGAAGAGGTCCGGCCAGGCCGGCTATTTAGATTTTGTAAATTGCCTTTTCACACTAAACGATTGACCCATGATTCGTACTAAGATTGCAGGAATCGGAAAATACCTGCCTCAGCAGGTAATGACCAATGATGATCTGGTAAAGTATATGGATACTACAGACGAATGGATCAGGGAAAGGACGGGGATCAGGGAACGCAGATTTGCTCAAAGAACAGGTGAGACGACGGCTACCATGGGGATAGAAGCCTCAAGGATGGCCATGCAAAATGCGAATACAAATCCTAAGGAAATTGATTTCGTCATTTTTGCCACCCTGAGCCCGGATTATTATTTTCCGGGTTGCGGAGTCCTGGTTCAGAGAGAACTGGGCATGAAAGAGATCGGCGCCCTGGATATCAGGAATCAATGCAGCGGTTTCGTCTATGCATTGAGTGTGGCCGACCAGTTCATCAAAACCGGCATGTATAAAAACATCCTGGTCATCGGAAGCGAAAAACATTCCTTCGGCCTGGACATGAGCACCAGGGGCAGGAATATATCTGTCATATTCGGAGACGGAGCGGGCGCCGTCGTGGTTCAGCCCACAGAACTCGAAGACCAGGGCATTCTGAGCACGCACTTGCATAGCGATGGTCGTTCTGCTGAATTACTGGCCATGTACAACCCGGGCACCCATGCCAATCACTGGACAAGAGAGAAACTGGCCGATTTCAATGAAGCGGAAGTCGCCGATATGTTCATGAGCAAGGAAATGGTGGAAAAATCCCAGAATTTTCCGAATATGGACGGTCCGGCAGTTTTTAAAATGGCTGCCATTAAATTCCCCGAAGTGATCCGGGAGGCCCTTGATAAAAATGGCTTCCAGGTTTCAGATATCGATCTGCTGGTCCCCCATCAGGCCAATCTCAGAATATCACAATTTCTGGAATCCCAATTGGGTCTGAAAGGAAGGGTCTATAATAATATCCAGCGATACGGCAATACGACGGCGGCTTCCATACCCATCGGGCTCTGTGAAGCCTGGGAGGAAGGCAGGGTGAAAAGAGGCGATCTGATCTGCCTGGCTTCATTCGGAAGCGGTTTCACCTGGGGCAGTATCCTGCTAAAATGGTAAATTTTGGAAAGAAAAATCATCTATCTGGTCAACCCGATCTCAGGGACAAGGGTAAAATCCTCCCTGCCGGGATTGATTTCCAGGAAGCATCGGGTAAGCGGTATTTCCTATGAGATCCTCGACACGAACGCCGAAGGAAATTATTCCTTTCTTCAGCAAAAGATCAGGAATGAAAATATCAGCGATGTCGTCATCTGCGGAGGCGATGGAACGGTCAATGCAGTAGCTTCCTGCCTGATCGGCATCCAGGTTCAGATCGGTATCCTGCCCATGGGCTCCGGTAACGGCCTGGCTTTGGCGGCCGGCATCCCTCATCAAAGCGAAAAGGCATTGGAAATTGTGCTGGCGGGAAAGGCTTCTTTTATCGACGGCTTTTTTATTAATAAGGAATTTTCCTGCATGTTATGCGGGATCGGATTTGACGCCGAGGTGGCCCATGAGTTTGCCAGGGAAAAAAAACGGGGATTAAATACTTATATCAAGGTCGGCGCCATCCAGTTTTTTAAGACCAATCCTTATCCATTTGAAATCAAAATGAAGAACCGCTCCATTTCTGTGGATGCATTCTTTATCAGCATCGCCAATGGCAACCAGTTTGGGAATAATTTCACCATTGCACCCAAGGCCAAACTAAATGACGGGCTGATCGATGTGGTGATAGTGAAAAAAATGAGCAAATTCCTGATGCCCTTTTCTGTGCTTAACCAGGTAGCCGGATTCAACCGTATAAATTATCTGAATGATTTTCAGCCTGACCGGCATGTTCTTTATTTTCAGGTTCCCTCCCTCAGCATAAATAATCCGGATCTTGCGCCTTTGCATATAGACGGGGATCCGAAGGAAACTGCTGCGCGCTTTGATATCAGAGTAATTCCCAAGGCGCTCAAACTTATACAACCCTAGCGGCTCATGAACTCTCCGATGATCTTAAATTGCTTCTGATTTTCCCTGCTGTGCAAGGCTTCGGCAATCTCAATTTTTTCTTCCGGGGTAAGGTGAAAATTCAGGGTCGCAGCTTCTAACTCATTCTTGGGCACATATTGAAATATCGTTTTATAGAATGGGAGCTTCAAATCATTTTGTGAAAGGCTCAGCAAATCGTCCTGGTTATATTCCTGCAATTTGTACCAATTGTATTGCAAGAGCAATAGGGGTTTGGTTACCAGTTCCGTAATATCATTGGACTCATATGGATTTTGCCAGCCTCCGGTCTTGCGGTCCCGGATCTGGATCAGCATGACCCCGCTGGTATTCTCCTTTAGCCAATCCCGGAATACATTGACAAAACGAATGGCGACCTGTTCCCCGAAATTGTCCCGGAATCCCGCATCCATCACGTCTATGACCGGCTCGGTAGGAAGCCAGACATTAGGCAGCACATAGGGAAAGGTAGCGTTCATTCGCAGAGCGGTCAGCAGGCGCAGGTTCATGGGATCCTGCTTTTGGAAAAAGGCGCAGAAATCGACAGCATCTGGCGCCATCGGGGGAATCCTGTTGCTATCGTACTGGGGCCTCATCAGGAAACTGACCCCCTGCGGACTGATGACCATGGAACGGCTATCCCTGGTCACAACGGAATTGATGAACATCAGGGGGATCTCAGCATTTTTCTCAGGGAGATACAGATCCTTAATCTGCCGGTTAAGAACGCCATGGGTATTTAATGCCAGCTTCTGTTCGAACGCATAACCCCGGTCTTTGACATATTCGAAGCTATCCACTTTGAATTTCTGGGCAGGTGAGGCAAGATCCCTGGCCACGAAGGACGAAAACAGCGGATTGAGCAGATCGTCTGCGATATCATCCACATAACGCGGATTTTGAAGGTTGATCGAGGAATCTCCCTGATCCTTCAGCAATGCCAGTTCCCGGAAATAAGCGGCTCCGAACATTCCTCCTGAAGCACCTGTGATCAGGAAGACCTTTTTCATCAATTCTCCATTGCTCTGGCTATCGAGGGCCTGCAGCACATGCATGGTAAATGTGGCGCTCCGGTTGCCGCCGCCACTCGTATTGATGATATAGAATATTGGCTTCTGTTCATGTTGCTTTTTTTTCCAGGCTTCCAGAATTTGCAACATGTTCTTTTTATCCCTTTCCAATTGCTCAGGTCCGCAAATGCTCATCAGACCCTCTTGCGAATAAGAAGGCCTTTCCCCCGGATTGGTATAATTCAGGCCATAGGCCTTATTGCTAGGATCGATGATATTGTGTTGGTATAAGAGGTTCAGGACAATAAAGAGCAGCCCTAAAAAAGGTATGCTCCAGTTCTGCAGAAAATAGGAGAGGGCGCCGGTTAAGGAGATGAGGATGGCAAAAAATATCAGAACGCTTGAGGCGGCGGGGATCTGAAAAAACGGACTGTCCATGAAAAAGCCCACAATGATCAGGAAGACGAAGGCCGTAAAAACGGAAAGAATGGCCGAGAAATGATGCCGGTTGAAAATATTCTCCACGAACTCGCGGCTATAATGGGAAACATCCCTCACTTTTTTGATGCGAAGAGGCGAATTGAAATACCAGAGCACTTTGATCAGGCGACTGTCGCTGAGCCTTACTTCATTTCGCTGATACTGGGACTTGAATAACCTGGGATTGCCGATGACCGGAGCCATCTGCCTGAGAATGGAGCGGTCGGCACGGAAAAAATAAAGCAGAGAAAAAACGATGAGCAGGCCAAGGCCCGAGATAAACCCAAGTAAGAGAAATATGATTTCCAGGCCATTCATGAGTTCCTTTGTGATATCAAAGCGCAGGGCTTTGACAAAATAAAAGATCAGAAAGCTTACAGGAAGGATGAAATTATTGATGCAATACTTCAGAAAAGGTTTGGTCGTTGTTGCCAGAAAGCGGAAATGACGGCTGAAAAGGATAAATGTGGTGATATTCCAGCTCATGATAAATATACCTGTTGCCACGCCGACGATTCCCATGCTCAACGGACTTACCTGACCGAGGTATTCGGGAGAAAAGAACAAGGCGTCGGCGCCGAATGAACTCATAAAACCGCCGTTCAGTGTACTGAATAAAATACCCCAAAAAATCAGGAGCACCTGAAATTTTTTGAAGTGCAGGATCACCAGTTGAACTGGAAAAGAATAATAAAAGGTCCGCAGGTATTTAATCATCGGGGTCACTATGGCTGACTGGCAATTTAATCAATAGCGGTCATACCTGGATTCCTGATCCATCAATGGATGGGGATGGGCCAAGCAGAAAATACATATATATCATGGATAGGAGCATGATCATCCCTATGAACTGGTGCAGCAGGGCAATCCATTCGAAAGCGCCCCAATGATTGGCCGTAATCCCCCCGCTGATTAGGACTGCGCAAATTCCAAAGCCGACCTGGATTAATGTGAGCAGAAGGGGAATCTGGCGGATTTTTTTGACTCCGGATGCCTTGATCGTCCAGATCAAAACCAAAAGAAAGATCAGGTAGGCCAGCCCTCTGTGAATAAATTGGATGGTGATCAGGTTTTCAATGAAATTCATCAGGAAGGGCTTTCTGATCCAAAGAGAGGAGGGAAGCCAGTCTCCATTAATGGTCGGCCATGTGGGGGCCGCTGACGCGGCCTTATTACCTGCCATTAATGCGCCGAACAAGAATTGAAGAAAAATGAAAATGATTATCAGGACTGTCCAGTTCCTGAGGCCGGGACACCTAAAACGTCTTTCTTTCGGAATCCCCCACCAGGAAAGGGCAATCCAGAAAGCAGAACTGATCAGGCCAAGGGCCAGTACAAAATGAATGGCCAGCCGGGTTGGTTTGACATAGATTGCGTCACCGGTCAATCCGCTGGCAACCATGATCCATCCGACTGCCCCCTGCAATGCTCCGATCAAAAAAAGGGCCGCCAGTGGCAGGATCATCCATTGCTTCATCTTGTTTTTCCAAACCAGGTAAATGAACCCGACTATAAATACGACGGCTACCAGTCGAGCCCAAATGCGATGCAACCATTCCCAGAAAAAAATGAATTTGAAATCGGACAGGGTAAAATAGGAATGGAGAAGATGAAACTGTGGAGTGTTCCGGTATTTGTCAAATTCCGCCATCCATTGCTGGTTGGACAGGGGCGGCAAAGCGCCGGTAATGACATCCCATTCTGTTATGGAAAGTCCGGATCCTGTCAACCTGGTGATTCCCCCCAGCAAGACCTGGATGACCAGCATGACTACTCCGGTAAATACCCAAATTGCAACGGCCGGAGAACCCTCTTGCTCTGCTAGTTTTTTCATCAGGGCCGCAAATTAAAACAGAATCCCTGCAATCCGGCACTTAATGCGGAAGCTTATCCCGGAAAAGCCCATAAACCCAGGTTCCGGCTATTGCACTGAGAAAAACCAGGATGACAACCGTAAATCCGGCCCCGATCTGCGCGAATATCGGGCCGGGACAAGCGCCCGTAAGAGCCCAACCTACACCAAAAAGGAGGCCGCCGAAAACCTGCCCCTTATTGAATTGTTTGGGATTAATTACAATGGATTCCCCGTAGATGGTCTTAAGCTTCAATTTCCGGATCAGCCAGACTGAAATCACTCCCACCAGCACCGCCGATCCGATCACTCCATACATATGGAAGCTCTCCAGCCGGAACATTTCCTGAATGCGGAACCAGGAAATGATCTCTGCCTTGACCAGGATGATTCCGAAGAGGATCCCTATGAAAAGGTATTTCAGGTTATGATACCAGGGATGTTTCAGTTCCGATTCATTGATGCACAAAGCATCCAGGGAACGCACTTCAAAGTCACGGTTGGTCTCGGTCAAATACGGTTTCGTTTTAGGTTCCATTTCTGTTGCGATCATTATCCGAGCTTTAAGATGAAGGGAATGAGCAGGTTGGCCGTTAAGAATCCCCCCGCCATGAAACAAACCGTAGCTACCAGCGAAGGCCATTGTAAAGTGGAAAGCCCCATAATGGCATGCCCCGAAGTGCAGCCACCCGCATAGCGCGTACCAAACCCTACCAGGAAACCGCCGCCGACAAGCAGTATCCATGCCCTCGCTGTTGAGAGCGCAGCCCAACTGAACAGATCAGAGGGGAGCAGGGAAGAAAGGTCATAAACTTTTGAATTGTTCAGGGAGGCCAGCAGGTTAGCATTCACCTGTATTGGTTCCGGATTTTTTAATAAGGAAACGGCTACCAGCCCCCCAGCGAAAATGCCAGCCGCAAAAAATAGATTCCAGGCCTCTTTTTTCCAGTCATATTTAAAAAAAGGAATACCCGCAGGAATCAGGGCCGCACAGATATGCCTGAGCGAAGAGGAAACGCCAAGCCTCTTATTGCCGGCGAGTAATAACAGCGGCACACTCAGGCCAAGTAGAGGTCCGGCCACCCACCAGGGCCAGGGCCGACTCATATATTCTATTAAATTCATAGACTAATAAATGAAGAACGAAAATAAGGAATATCGGTGGGATGGCATAGAGTTAATATTGGTGAGTGGGTCGGTTTGGAGATTAAATTTACGAGTCAATAGATTTTAACCAAATTTCAAACTACAATGCTTTTAGGGTTGGTTATTTCTTCGTCGCTTTTTAAGTAAAGCCCATTCAGGGCATAAACGACAGATTAAATGGACTTAGTTAGAGGAACAACACCATGCTGTTCGGCATAGGTAATTATTGCTTCACTTTCAGATAAGTCAAGGTAGTTCAAAAGACTTGATGTTCTTAATTGATTCCAAATATCATGTTGCTTGGGGAACAATTCTCTTGTAGGTTCTTTAGCAATGAAAAAATCCTGCATCGGTACCTTATTCTTGGAATAAGTGGTTTTGAGTTGAACAAAGGCATTGATGTGGCTTGCTACGGAAGCAGCCCCCGATTCCATATCAACAGTTTGAGCATACACGTCAATCTCATTTCTACCAGTGAAGTCAATTCGAACTGGAGTAATTAAATTTTGCACTTGTGCATGTGTAACTTCTTTATTCAAATCATAATGCTCCTTTATTCTTTCTCCAAAATGATTTTTAATAAACTCAACTGGTCTTAATTTAGGTAATACCTCAGTTGATTCTGCAATGTCATCAACATATTTTCTGAACAAACTTGTAAAGTTCTGATTGTTTATCTCTAAATAAATTTCTTTCGGATCTGTAAAAGAAATAATGTTATTAGAATACTTGCTTAAATATGAAATGTATGAAGTGGAAAAAGTATTATCAACAGTCCTATTCTTAAATATTTTAAACCCTTTTTTGTAAGAATGTCTTAAATGATCAGATTCAATTTTCTTTTCGACACTTTCCAGTATTTCTCTGAGAATCTTAAACGACGAATTTGAGAGAAGTTCTTTTGAAACCTGTAACTTATTCTTTGAAAAACTGAAATAGACTTCGTCACTATCGAACAATAACAATCCTATTGAAATCTTTTCTTGAATTTCAGGTCTGATTAGTACTGATAATATACTGTATTGAGTTGCCATTTACTTAGGTTGTAAAGTATTGCAAAAATTCCAAAAAAGTATGCCAGCACTCCTCCAACCATTCATCATTAAGCAAAAAACGGTTCAATTCTGCCTTTCTGTCAAATCAAGACTCCACCCTGCTGGTATGTTTTGTAAATACTCATTGATATTGTTCCTGCAACTCTGGGCGCAAAGGTAAAAAGATTGCTTTGAGTTTTCAAGCGTTGCTACATTTTTAAATTCATTGGTTTTAAATAACTTAGAAAAGAAGGAGGAATATATCAAGCTGTCCTCATATGTAATTTGAAACAAACCATTTTCGAAGTTTTGAGAATTAAAGCAGGCTTCATGGTCAATTGGGTAAAGAATATATTCCCCATCAACTAATTTATAAAGCAAGTTATAGTTGTTAATGTGTCTATCCTCGTTACAAGTCCAAATATCAAAAAAAGCCAACTTTAGGACATCTGCCTTCAGGACTTTCTTATTTTTTGAATTTGCCAAAATATCCTCTGTCACCTTATTTAAGTCAAATGCATTTTCAATTTTCTGCAATCCAAAACATGGAACATCGAACCTATTTTTTGGGATAGTTAAATCTAATGGGATATGTTCTTGGAGGACCTTAATTAATGAAAATGGAGAATGATTAAATTTCCAACTGTCCAAAAATGATGCGGCAAGATACTCTTTAAAAAGTTTATGTGCTGTACCAACCGGATTGTGATACTTGCAATAATAGAAATTCAAATCAGAGGCATGAACTATTACAGGTCTGTTTTGGGTATCGATAATATTGGCCTTACTCAATGCTTCTATGGATTGGAGGATTAGCAAATTTATTGTTTCTGCTTTTTGTTTATTGCCATCTTAAAATTATTTCATAGCTCATAGGATTATACCTGCAATTGAATATCTCTCGCTAAAAATCAATCCCAAGTTTTTTCACCACTTCTTCAAATTCTGCCAGCATTTCTATTGCTACTCCGCTTATAATTTCATTTACCATTTAAGTATTCTTCTTTAATTCTTTCAGCTATTTCCCTGTTACGACTGTCCAGGTCATTAATCAAATCTGCATAGATCAATAAGGCAGGAGCCGGTGAGGCTTTATCACGATATTTGATAACTTTTTTGTTTCTAGATGGTTCACCCCAAAATTTTTCCAGGATCGTGACATTGCCATTCTTATCCGACACAATGCCAAGCATTTTCACCAACTCAATGCCGGATTTATCCGTGAAAATGGTAAAATTCTCGGGAACCAGGTGGCCTGTAATCAGTGCTGCACCAGGTTCACCTCCCCAAAAAATTCCTGGGTAGTTTGCATTTTTCCATTCTTTTGCAGCTTCTGCCCTTAGAAATCGAAAATTTCCTTTAATTAATTTTGGCCTGAATGCGGCATGGAACATTTCTATCCAGCGAGTAATTAGTTTTTCGCGGTTGTCAAGGTTTAGCTTATTCCTTTTATAAAATGCATAACCTCCGCTCCGCAACTCTGCTAATAATGGCCCGATACTGCCTAACGCTATCCCCGCGGCAGATGCAATTTCACGGTATGAAGCCTCTAACAATTCTGGATTATTGATGATGACCATCAGGAATTTTAAACCTGTGGGTTTCCAAAGTTTTCCTATTGCTACTTCCCGTAAAGCTGTCACTTTCTGATCGGCTATATAGATAAATATGCCTTCGACGTTTATGAACGAATTACCCGCTAATTCAAGATAGTTTATGCCAAGACCTTTTAAATAATCCTTCAGAGGCCGCGGAATATATCTTGCTACCAATAACCATTGATCTTTGTTTTTGCCAAATTTTTCAATTATCCCTATTGCCTGGTTTTGTCTTAGTTCTCCCTTTAACAGCACATTGAAACGGTGCTGAATAGGAGCAAATTTAATTGTAATTAATGCATCAGGTTCACTATCTTCTTTTGGCAGGGGAATCTCAATTATCTTGCTGCCTGTCAGGCTATTAAGGACTTTAGTGGCTTCTCTAAGGAGCTCTTTTTCTGCTTGTATTTCTAGTAATCCGTTCATTTATTAACTTTGTTCATGAATCATGAACATTGTAAAATTATGAACATTTTTTTAATAATTTATCATTTTTTCGAACTAATACAGCAATCTACCTGAAGGGAAGATGAATCCTTTGCTGTATAATACTTTAATCTTCGTCTTTTTCAAGAAGTCGAACATATATTTTTTGCGCAGTTTCCTTGGATATAATTCGCTTTTTTTTCTTTTCTATTAAAAGTTCCAATGAGTGATCATAAGCGATAATGGAAATTACCTGAAATTTTGTATTTATCAGCAAATCCAGCCTTTCCACATATTGAAGGAATTCTTTGTCTGAATGACGGTAGCCGAATACAGAAGCCGGCTGATTTATTTTGAGATCCAATATTTCCAGGCTACCGGTGTCCGGGAATTTTCCATATATATCCGGTATTGGTTCTCCGTGAGGATCTAAAACAGGATGTCCAAGAAACATCGATAGCTTTTCAACAAGCGTATCGGAATCTATGCTTTGAAGCCAGGTAGCGATCTGGTGGATTTCTTTCCAGTCAATGGTTAGTTTTTCCGCCAGGAATAGTTTCCACAACCTGTGCCTTCTTATAACTTTCAGCGCTTCTGTTTTTCCCAACTTAGAAAGGCTGCATCCGTAATATCGGTTATAGACGAGTAATTTCTTTTTTGCTAGCCGCTTTACCATATCCGTAACAGAAGCCGATCTGGCCTTTACCTGCGCAGCCAGTTGCTTTGTGTGTATGACGGCTTTCCCGGAAGTGTACAGGTATATTTGTTTTAGGTATTCCTGTTCGGAAGGGGTCACAGGCAGCACTTTTTTGTTATTTAAGTGTATCGTATAGAAGATATAAGTTTAAGATTAGGATGATGGCCGCCACTGTCCAGGCAACCCACTGGGTGTACCACCTGTTAGCAAATATTCCCATCTTGAAGCGGTTATTTGTAAATAAGATAAGTGGGATTACTGCAAAGCTTAATTGCATGGAAAGAATAACCTGGCTCAATACCAGGAGGCTCGCGATTCCTTTTTCTCCATATAAAATGGTTACTATAAATGCCGGAATGATCGCGATGGCCCTGGTGATCAACCTTCTAAGCCATGGTTTCAGACGGATATGCAGGAAGCCTTCCATCACAATCTGACCGGCCAGCGTCCCGGTCAGTGTGGAGTTTTGCCCCGAAGCCAGTAAAGCGATTGCGAATAAGGCGCTGGCCATCGTTGCGCCGAGCAAGGGAGCCAATAATTTATGTGCTTCCATTATATCCGCTACGCCCTGATGCCCTGTAGAGTGGAAAACAGCCCCGGCGACTATCAGAATGGCGGCATTGATGAAAAATGCAAATAACAAAGCAACAGTACTATCGATGGCTGCAAATTTTATTGCCATTTTTTTACCTGAGTCGCTACGCTCATAGTTACGTGTTTGAACAATACTTGAATGGAGGTATAGATTATGCGGCATGACGGTAGCGCCCAGGATTCCTATGGCGATATACAGCATCGAAGGATTGGCGATGACCTGCTGGCGGGGGATAAGACCGCTTACAATAGGAATGAGGTCAGGATGCGAGGCCAGGATCTCATAAGTAAAACAGGCCAGGATCACAAAGATTAGGGATGCTACTATGCTTTCAATTAACCGGAACCCTTTGTATTGAAAAAAAAGAATCACCAGCACATCCAGGGCTGTCACCCCGACACCCCATGTCAGGGGGATGTGGAACAAGAGGTTTAAGGCGAGGGCAGACCCGATAACTTCTGCCAGATCACAGGCTGCAATCGCTATTTCGCATAATATCCATAAACAAAAACTGGTCACCTGGCCATAATGGTCCCGGCAAGCTTGCGCCAAATCCCGTTCGGTAGCTACTCCTAGTTTCAGGGCCAGGTATTGCAGGATGATGGCAAAGAAATTGGAAATAAGAATGACAGATAACAGGGTATATCCGAACTGCGCGCCGCCGGCAATATCCGTAGCCCAGTTACCCGGGTCCATATATCCTACTGCCACCATCAGGCCGGGCCCGGAAAAGGCCAGAAGTTTTTTCCAAAAGCTCCCATTGGCGGGCACATTGATGGTAGAGAATACTTCCGGCAATGAATTACCTGACTTTTCTTTGCGCCATCCCTTTGGAGAATTCCATCTTTTAATGCTCTGTCCTGGTTCCAGTATTTTTGTTAATTCAGACACGATCTATAATGATTTTATGATTGCATGATCAAAGTTCCCAATGAAGTCTTGCTCCGAAAATGGATACGGGGCCACGATCGCGGTTGAATGCAGGGTTCGTATCGAACTGGTAATCCAGGGTGGCATGAATGGTTTTCCAGATCTTAAAATCGTAATAAGTTTCGATGACTCTCTCCGGGCTATAGTTCAAATTGCCATCGCCATCCAGCATGTCTGTACCGCCTGCCTTCAGAAATGCCTGGTTATCGCGCGAAGCGCCGCTCAGGATGAAGGCAAAACCACAAGCATCGCCGGGTCTATGCCACAGTTCACCCTTAACGCTCAACCCCAGCGATGCCGTCCAATCTACATCGGTGAATGTCCAGGTGTCGTAGTGGCCTGGAGTCCAGCCCAGGCGTGAAAACAGGCCAATATTCCTGACCACTTCCTGTTCCCAGTTCAGCCCGAAGCCGTATTTGTGGTGGAAGGCACGTGAGGAATCGGGGATGGTCACTCCCGAACCCTGCCCGACGCTGTTTAGATCCGGAGGATTAGCCAGCAGCATGGCAGTCGCCAATTTGTAGCTGGCAAAATTCGCTTCATCGAGCCAGGACAGCAACCTGATCACGCCTGGATGAGCATTGACACCGTAACGGCGCTCAAATTCCGCCATCATTGCCCAGGAGCGCCAAAACGGACCATAAGCTCCGCGCCGGGGCCACATGAGATACCGGTCATCACCTGTGAAGCCATTTTTGTCTCGGGGCATTTGGAAAAATCCATAGCGCAAAGACCATTTCGGCTGATTGAGTTCCACAGTAACTCCGGTGGTATATCCGACGGTATTCTGTCCGTAATCCCAGGTGAGGTTGCCCATCATCGCCCAATTCAAAAACTGCGTGTGTGGATCATGGGCGTAAGTATTGTCGTCACAAATGTCCAAAGGACTCATCCGGCCGATATTGAAGGTTAGCCTGGAAATGTCATGACCAGCGGCAAGCGTGAGGGGATCGTCAGACAGTTTCTCCTGCCGGCCACCCAGGCCAATGGTTTGACGAATGAACAAATGCGCTAACGTATAGTTGGGGTCATGGGTCCCGGCCTTGTAAGCATCGCCATTGGGGAATGCTTCAATCCCATAGGTTTGACTGAGGCCGAAACCCTGCCACATCAAAAAGTCCATATGCGCCTCGGCGCCCTGCCATAAACACAATCCGGCATAGAGGTCTAACGTAATGGTTTCCTGAACCTCTCCCTTGCTATTGAGGCTGTTCGGGCCTGTGTACCTCGCCGGAAAAGCGGGATCTCCCTGCACAATTTCCGTGTTCTGCATATGGAAATTCCAGCCGGTGAAATGTATTGCTTCAACCGCCGCTTCGTCCTTTTTATTCGAACCATCCGCCTGTCCATATACAAATACCCAATGCCCCATGACGATCATGCTTAAAACTAAGCTACGCATATTATTTTATGTTTGATCAAACGTAAAATAATTTTATTATTAGCTAAATAAAAATTATTAGGCTAACCTAATAATTTAATACACGAGTTTTTATTCTACCTTTAAGGCAAGACGATAGAATATGCAAACACTTTCAGAAGAAAATTATCTAAAGATCATCTACAACCTTGATAAGCAAGGCATTAAAAAAGTAACGCCCACTGCTATCGCTAAAGCCCTGTTGAACAATCCAGCTTCTGCCATCGATATGCTGAAGAAGCTCGTAGATAAGAAATTAATCATCTATGATAAGACAAGAGGTGCGAAGCTGACTTCCGCTGGAAAGATCATAGCCATTTCTGTAATCCGGCGGCATCGGTTGTGGGAAGTATTCCTACTGGACAAGCTAGCCTATGAATGGGACCAGGTGCATGACATCGCAGAACAATTGGAACATATCCGGTCCCCCGACCTGGCTGACAGATTGGACAAATTTCTTGGTCACCCCCAATACGATCCACATGGAGATCCGATTCCTTCTTCGAACGGAGAAATGGTGATGAATAGCAGGCTCATGCTCGAAGAAGCCAATGTTGGAAAGACCTATAAAGTGATCGGAGTGAAAGATAGCAGCCCTGAGTTTCTGCAATATTTGAAAAGGCTGGACATTGGGATTGGCACTTCCATCACCGTAAAGGAGAAAATCAGTTTCGATAATTCCATGATGATACAGATTGGGAAAAATCGGCAGACGAGCGTATCCAGGGTTTTCTCACAAAACTTACTGGTCTGCGAGTAGGTCTGAAGATCGAGCGAACATCAACCCGATTTGAATTATTTTTGACAAAAAACCGGGGACATGCTGGAGATTAGCTTTGGTTCGGGATTGGGTGAAGCAGGCTGTGATGAAGCAGGAAGGGGTTGTTTCGCCGGACCTGTATTTGCGGCTGCCGTGATACTCCCAAATGATTTTTTTCATCCCCTCCTGAATGATTCCAAGCAAGTCAAGGAATCAGACCGCTATACACTCAGGGAATTTATTGAAGCCTATGCCCTCGACTTTGCGGTAGCTTCCATCGACAATGAACAGATCGATGAGATCAATATTCTGAAAGCTTCTTTTAAAGCCATGCATGCGGCCTTGGACCAGCTAAAAAAAATACCCCAGCTACTGCTAATCGATGGGAATCGCTTCATTGCTTATCGCCGGATTCCCCATCATTGCATCGTGGAGGGCGATGGTCTTTATGCCTCTATTGCGGCGGCAAGCATTCTGGCTAAAACCTACCGGGACGATTACATGAAAAAGCTTCATGAAGAATTTCCGGAATATGGCTGGCATTCCAATAAAGGATATGGTACACCCGAACACCGCAGAGCGATTGCCAGCTTTGGACTTTGTAAATATCACCGCAGGAGTTTTAATATTGTAGCTTCCCAACCGCCAGGTATTTTTTAAACTTAAACTGGTAATGGTTTTATTATTGTTTTCACGAACTTGTGATCGTCAAATATCAAAGGGGTGTATTCACTTTAAATCAGAAATCGGGTATTATATTGATTAGGCTTAAGTACTAATATTCAAACGGCTCCATGCTGGTATGGCGCACACGTAAAACCCGGATTACATTTTTAGAAAAGCGATAAACAACCCTATAATGATGTTTTTCAAAAGCCCGATAGCTCCCATCATTATCAGTTTTATATTTATCGGATACGTACATTTCAGGATTATTGACCGCTCGGTGTACTGTGTCAACAATTTCCAAGACTACTTTGGAGGCATTCTTAGGAGAATCTTTACTAATGTGTTTAAACAATTGCCGCATTTGTTTCTGTGAACGTTTTGTCCAGACTACCGCATGGTTTTTTTCTACCATTTCTTTATCTGCTTTACAAACTCTTCATGGGAAACATATTCACCTTTTTCAAATTCGGCCTCGGCCTCTTGAAGTTCCTGATTATATTGCTCGATGCTGACGCGACTAGCCTTCGATTCTCTTGCTTTCACAAATGTTTTTAGCATTTGAAGTACAGATTTTTTTTCAGCCTCTCCTAACTGAAGAATGTATTGTAATAATTCCTGTTCCAATGCTTTTGCCATATACTTACACTTTGTTACAAACTTACCTTTTTTCAGAATTTTTTCAAAACCATCTTATAGAAATCGTAGTTCCCAAATAATTTGCTGATCTATTGAAATATAACAAATTATTTTTGGAGCTCTAGTGTAACATTCCTTAAATTCCCAACCAAATCTTTTCGAATGATCGAATTCCCATCGAATATCATTTTACAGGACGAAAGAGTCCTGCTCCGGTCCCTGCAATCATCAGACTTCGAATGGCTTCTTCCCTATGCCCTGAATGAGCCGGATACCTGGGACTATTCGATAATCAGCCCGGCCGGAGAACAGGGCATGAGAAAGTATATCGCTGACGCGCTGGCGCAACGTGAAAAGGAAATTGAATATCCCTTCATTGTCTTTGATAAGGCCAGCGGCCGCTATGCCGGAAGCACCCGTTTCTATGATATCCAGCTCTATCATCTGAGCACGCAGTTGGGCTTTACCTGGTATGGTAAGGAATTCAGAAGAACGGGTGTCAACAGGCATTGCAAATGGCTCCTGCTTTCTTATGCTTTTGAAACCTGGGGTATGGAAAGGGTGGAATTCAGGGCCGATGCGCGTAACGAGCGATCTATTCAGGCCATGAAGGATATCGGTTGTACGATAGAGGGAATTCTTCGCAGTCAGTTGACAATCGAAAGAGGAGGCAGGAGGAGCAGCATTATCCTTTCGATCCTTAAAGAGGAGTGGGAAGCTAAAGTCAGGGAAAATCTTAGTAAGATGATCAAATAAACTCTTATCAGCTTTCCTCCCAGGCACCGGCGCCCATTCGTAATAGAACGGGCTCTTCCGAAGTGCAATCCACCACAGTTGAAGCGACCATGCCTCCGGGGCCCCCATCGATGATGATATCTACCAGAGCGCTGAATTTGTCTTTTATCGATTCCGGATCGGTATATTCTTCTACCATTTCTCCAGGGAGTGAGGCGCTGAGCAGAGGATTTCCGAATTCCTTTACGATGGTCTGGCATATCTTATTATCGGGTATCCTTAATCCGATAGTATTCTTCTTGCTTTTTAGGATTTTCGGAACTAGCTTGCTTGCAGTCAAAATAAAGGTATAGGGTCCCGGCAGGTAGGATTTGAGCAGGCGGTATAGCGGGGTGCCGATGCTCCTGGTGTATTTGCTCAAATCGCTCAGGTCAGAGCAGACAAAGGACAATTGGGCTTTCAGGGGGTCCACATTTTTGATTCTGCAAATCCTTTCGACGGCCTTATATTTGAAAATATCGCAACCCAAACCATAAATCGTATCGGTCGGGTAGATGATCACACCACCGTCCTGCAAGCATTCCACAACTGTTTTGATGTTTCTTGGTTGAGGATTATCGGGATGTATGTACAGGTACATGCGGCAATCTATATAAAATGACCCATCCTGATTGGACCCTTTCAACATTTTTTTAACTATACTGCATTTAATTTTGTGTAAAATCCCAATATTATGCAGTTGAAGCCTGTTGAACGAGTTGCAAGCATAACGCCTGCCGATTTTAAAGCTGCCTACTATCAAACGCTGAAGCCCCTTGTTATCACGGATCTGGCCAAACAATGGCCTGCTTACCATAAGTGGAACTGGGATTATTTCAGATCGCTGATCGGCGAGGTGCAGGTGGGTGTATATAACAATGTCAAGAGCGATGCCTATACGCCGATCAATACCGCTGATGGCTATATGAAATTCGGGGAATATATTGATACGATCCTCCTGAGCCCTTCCGGCTTGAGAATTTTTCTTTTCAATCTTTTTGAACATGCTCCCCGGATTACAGAGGATTTCTGGTGGCCCGGGGAACTGGCCAAAGGATTTGTCAGAAGATTTCCTATGCTCTTTGTCGGAGGCGCCGGCTCGGTTACCCATATGCATTTCGATATGGATCTTTCTCATATTTTCCATACCCAGTTCTGCGGACGCAAAAGGGTTTTGCTTTTCCCTTTTGAAGAACAGCATAAAATCTACAGGAAACCCTGGGAAGTGCTGAGCATGGTAAATTTTGAAAAGTATTTCGATTCGCAAAACAATAAGTTGAACCGCTTACAATACCCGGCCCTGGACCTGGCGAGAGGCTATGAAGTGATCCTGGATCATGGGGAAACCCTTTTTATGCCTGCAGGCTACTGGCATCATATGGAATATATAGATAATGGTTTTGCAATGAGTCTTAGGGCTATTCAATCTTCCTTGAATGGTAAACTGAAAGGCGCCTGGAATCTATTCGGAATGAGGAATATAGACACATTGATGAAAAAAACCGCTCCGAACTGGTGGTACCAGATCAAAAAGGAAAAAAGCATTCTGGCCGCACATAGAGAAATTGAAAGACAATCAGTTTAGTAGTTTTCCTCAATATTATCTGCATATGGCTGCTTTAGGAGGAAACTCAAAAAAACATATAAAAATTATTGCTTTTTAAGGAAACAACCTTTATTTTTATGGGGCTTATCCGATGAAGCTACCTGCACACCGGGGTAGGGCAAAGCCAAGTCCATCCAATTTCCAGCCAGCTTCCAATTCCACAAAAATGATCTTCAGGCGACTGTTTATCAATTAAGCAGAAGTTCCTGAGAACAGCAGGTCTGTTAACCCCTTAGAACCAATTAGAATCAATCCGCGTACCGGTTTGAAACTTCAAGTTGTTGATACCCCAGAGTTTTTTGAAGCATTTGATTTCAATAGGTGATCGGTATGCCCAGGTCAAAGAATTAGTTTAGGCTTCAAATCAGAATTTTTTGTTTAACCCTAAGCCACTACTTCCTTGTTGCTGCCCGGCATAATTAAGCTTATTTATTGCAAATCCTCGGATCAGGGTGGAATGTATCTGTTCAGTCATGCGAAAATGATCTTTAAAAATATTATAATGATGGAGGAAGCATTGCGAAAATGCGCTCATCAAAGTTTTTCTTTTTGTGGTTTCAGAGGTAAGCACAGGCCGGCGATTTCTATCGCTGGCTCTTTTTTTTAATTGCATTTCACTGTGAATAAACCAATATAATAAGGCCCCGGAATTCCGGGGCCTTATCTTTTATTTTAGTATTTTATTTTGACTTATTAAATCGTCCAGGTTTCATTCCCGCGAAGCAGCTTATCAAGATTTCCCTTGCCTTTTGCTGCAATCACTTCTTCAATCTGAATCTTCATGACTTCTTCGTAGCAGGGCCGATCCGTTTGATAGAAAACCCCGAAAGGCCTGGGTAAATGGGCACCGTGGTGGGGATCGTCAAACATGCGCACCAGGATCTGAGCCTTATAAAAATCGAATTCGTCATGTACCCAGAGTTCGTCGAGGCTGGCATTTTTTCCGATTTCTACTACCACCGGTTTGAAGCCTTCCAATTTGATTCCCTTATCCCGGTTGGCGCCGAAGATCAGGGGTTGGCCATGCTCAAGAAAGAGGGTTTCATCAGCCTTGGTAGTTTTTTCCGTGTAAATCTCAAAGGCCCCGTCATTGAAAATATTGCAGTTCTGGTAAATCTCAACAAAGGAAGCTCCCTTATGGCGAAAACTTTTTAGGAGGACCTGTTGAAGATGTTTGGGGTCACGGTCCATGGTCCGGGCAACAAATGTGGCGTCCGCACCGAGCGCCAAAGCCAGGGGATTGAAAGGATGGTCGATGCTGCCGAATGGCGTGGATTTGGTTATCTTATTCTCTTCTGATGTGGGAGAATACTGCCCCTTGGTCAGGCCATAGATCTGGTTGTTGAAGAGCATTATATTCACATCGAAATTCCTGCGAAGCAGGTGGATGGTATGATTTCCACCGATGCTGAGGCTATCCCCATCTCCTGTGACGATCCAAACGCTGAGATCGGGTCTGGCAGCTTTGAGGCCCGAAGCGATAGCTGTGGCCCTTCCGTGGATCGAGTGCATTCCATAAGTGTCCATATAATAGGGAAAGCGGCTGCTGCAGCCGATACCGGAAATGATCGCTATATTTTCTTTTGGTATGCCCAGTGAAGGCATGATTTTCTGAACCTGGGCGAGGATCGAATAATCTCCGCATCCGGGACACCAGCGGACTTCCTGGTCCGTAGCAAAATCTTTAGAGGTCAGTGATGCCGGGGCGGGCGTTATAATTTCATTCATGACAATAACAATTGTGCAAATCTAAATATTTGTTGCGATAAACTACCAGATCCTTCTCCCATAGGGATGTTTTCGTACATTCAGATGCCAAAACAAAACGACATGAACAGAACCCTAATTGTGAGTGTGGCAGCTATTTTTATTGCATCCATCGCCCATTCACAGGAAAAGGACCAGCAAAATCAGAATACAATTAAGGTGACAGACATGCTCAAGATCTCTTCTCTCAGCAATATAACCTTGAGTCGGGACGGAAGCCGGGCGGCTTTCACCCTTACCCGGATTGAACCGGAGTCGGGGAGCAAATGGGATTATAAATATGTTAATCATATATATGTTGCAAATACAGACGGAAACGCAAAGCCCAGGGAGCTGACCGTCAAAGAGGGTTCTTCCCAGCCTGCCTGGAGCCCGGATGGGAAATCGATCGCCTTTGTCCGACTGGCGGATGGCAAGCCGCAGATATTCATATTATCGCTCGAAGGGGGAGAGCCTGTTCAGTTCACGCATTTCCGTTTTGGGGCAGGCACTCCGAAATGGTCTCCGGACGGAAAACAGATCCTTTTTTCATCGAATATCGGGTTGATTGAGCTGGTCAGTGATTCCCTGCTCAATCCGAGGCATGAATTGCCGCTTTGGCCCATGGAAAAACCGGGAATGGATAATCGTGCTTCTTTAGAACCCGATACGAATAAACCCGATCCCGACGGAAATATGGACCAGATCCGCGCCTACCTGGCTGGGGATGCGACTGATAAAAAGGCCAAAGTAGTCGATAAACTGAATTTCCAGGATGAATTCGGAGTTAACCCCGATCTCAGCTTCAATCATTTCTTTATACAGGACATTAATGGCAGGCCCGAACCGCGTGAACTGACCCATGGATTCTATAATTATTTCAATGCGGAATTCACAACAGATGGAAAACAGGTTGTCTTAACTGCTGCCATGGATTCGACCCGTCACCCGGACAGGGTGCAGGAAACGGAGATCTACCTGATCGATTCGGATGGAAAAAATCTGAAAAAAATATTGGGGGAAAGGGGCAGGTTCTTTACAGGAGCAATACTCTCTCATTCAGGTAAATGGCTGGCCTATCAATCGGGTGAAATATCGGCTGTTTCCAACACCGATCTTTATATAATTGGTATCGGTCCCACCCCCTCTCGACCCATCAAGCTGGAACTGGACCGTAGCAAGGGGGGGCTATGCTGGAGCCGGGATGACAAATTCCTCTATCTCACCGCCCAATCCAATGGAGGCATACCCCTATACAGGGTCAATATTCAAACGGGGAAATTCGAAAGGCTTTCCGGCTTTGATAGCGGGGTAGGCAGTTTTGATATCGGTCCGGAAGGCATTGTTTATGTCAAAACGGAATTAGCTGATCCCTTTGAACTTTACAGCGCAGATCCCCAGGCCCAGCATGAGAAAAAGCTTAGCTCCTTTAATTCCGAATGGATTAAAAACAAACTGCTCAGTTTTCCGGAGAAACATGAATTCAAAAATGATAAGGGTGAAAGCATTGAATATTGGGTTATGAAACCGGTCCATTTTGAAGCGGGCAAAAAATATCCCCTGCTGCTCGATATTCATGGCGGTCCAACGGCCATGTGGGGGCCTGGTGAGAGTAGCATGTGGCATGAGTTCCAATTCTTTTGCAGCCGGGGTTATGGGGTTATTTACTGTAACCCGCGTGGCTCGGGAGGATATGGAAGGGATTTTTTACGGGCCAATCTGAATGATTGGGGAAAGGGGCCCGCCAGCGATGTGCTTACTGCCCTGGACAAGGCTGTAGCAGAAGGATGGGCGGATACCAGCAAATTACTAATTACGGGAGGTTCCTATGCCGGTTACCTGGTGGCCTGGATCATTTCACATGATCATCGTTTCCGCGCCGCCTGTTCGCAAAGGGGAGTTTACGATCTGAGTACTTTTTTCGGGGAGGGAAATGCCTGGAGACTGGTTCCTAATTATTTTGAAGGCTACCCCTGGGAACCTGATGCCAAGTCCAACCTGGTGAGAGAATCACCCCTCACTTATGTGGAAAATATCAGGACGCCTTATATCATTTTTCATGGAGAAAATGATCGCCGGACCGGTTTCGTGGAAAGTGAAATGCTTTACCGCAGCCTGAAGGTTCTGGACAGGCCGGTTGAATATGTCAGGCACCCGGGGCTTCACATGAAATAACCCGAAGCGGGGATAACCGTCAACGTATAGACCAGATGCTGCGCACCTATGAATTTTTTGAAAGATGGCTGAACCGATAGCAGGGGGATAACCTACAATAATTGTGATCGCAGCCGCGTTTTTAGCGGGCCTGTCAGGGTATCCGATATTCAGACAGCCTATTGCAAAGCAGGCATTTAGATTGTATCTTGGCGGACTTTCAGTCAACCGATCAGAAACTTTAAAACAACAATGGAAAAATTTACCAAGCTCTCTATCCTCATTCCGGTTTATAATGAAGGACCTACCATTCACCTGATCCTGGACAGAATCAGGGAAGTCAATCTAATCAGCAATATTCAAAAGGAACTGATCCTGGTAAATGATTGTTCTACAGATAATACCGAGGAGTCCATCCAAAAATACATAAAGGAGAACCCGGATATGGATATCTGCTATTTCAGACATGAGAAGAATATGGGAAAGGGAGCGGCCATCCATACCTGCATTCCCAAAGCTACCGGCGATTACTCCGTTATTCAGGACGCCGACCTCGAATACGACCCGGAAGAATTCAACCTGCTCATCAAGCCCGTCCTTCGTGGTGAAGCAGATGTGGTTTACGGTTCCCGTTTCATGGGAGGCAGCCCACATCGGATTCTCTTTTTCTGGCATTCCATCGGAAATAAATTCCTGACCTTTTTGACCAATATGTTCACTAACCTGAACCTGACGGATGTGCATACCTGTTATAAACTGGTCAAGACGACTACCCTTCAGCGGATCCCTCTTAAGGAAAAGAGGTTTTCCATCGACCCCGAACTCACTGCAAAAATCTCCCGTATTCCGGGAATCCGGATCTATGAAGTGGGGATCTCCTATTATGGCCGCACTTATGCGGAAGGCAAAAAAATCAATTGGAAGGACGGATTCAGCGCTCTTTATTCCATTGTAAAATATAATGTCTTCTCAAGATGACACAGCGGAATTTGCCGGGGCAGATTTCGGATGAAACAGGATTCGAGACACTCGAACTATTTGCGCAGACCGATCGCTTCAATAGTTGGCTCTTTGAGACCCTGACCCGTGATTGTAAGGACAATATCCTGGAAATCGGGAGTGGGATTGGAAATATATCCGCCCTGCTGCTTGAAAAATACCATGAAGTCACGCTCAGCGATCTGCGTGATGAATATTGCGGCTTGCTAAGGCATAAATTCGGCAACAACCCAGGTCTTGCAGGGATCGAGAGCCTGGATCTCTCCGAGCTCCGGTTCGACCATAAATACAGGCATTTAATGAATCGCTTCAATTCTATCATAGCTTCCAACGTCATTGAGCATATCCAGGATGACAAACTGGCGATCCGAAATTGCCGGAGCATGCTTCGTCCGAAGGGAAGGCTGGCGGTTCTTGTCCCTGCCTACCAGGCCTTGTACAACGGATTTGACCGGGAACTGGGGCATTACCGGAGATATAACCAAAAAAAACTGTCTGCAATTTTTGAGGAGGAAGGATTCGGAATAGTGAGTGCTAAGTATTTTAATTTTTCCGGCATTTTTGGCTGGTGGTTTGCCGGTTCGGTTCTTCGAAAAAAAATGATTCCGAAAAATCAGTTGGTCTTGTATAATAAATTGGTACCGGCCTTTGAACTAACCGACCGCCTGCTGATGAACCGAATCGGTTTATCGGTCATCGTGGTTGGTGAAAAAAAATAAAATCATGCAAAGCGCGCCTTCCTTTCGGCTCAAACCCGCCCAGGCAAACCTGGTCAAAATCGCTTTTTTTGTGATGGTGGCCGTCTATTTACTGGATTGCTTCACTCCACTGAGGCTTCATTACGATTCGGTAAGGTATTACCTGATCAAGGATTGCCTGGAATTCGGCTGCCCTCCGGACTCGGCTGCTGCTAAGGATTATTTCCCTATCGGTTATACGGCCCTTTTGCTTGTGCTTTCAAAACTGGGCATATTAAAATCCTTTTCTATCGTACTGATCAATTCTGTTTACCTGCTGGCCTCCCTTTATTTTCTTTATCAGACCTTCGAAGGCCGGATCCCGAAATTTCTTTTCTTCTTCGTGGTTATGATCAACTGGCTCTTTGTGAAATTCGCCACCCATCCCCTTTCAGAGATGCAATATCTCTTCTTTTCACTGGCCAGCGTCCTGCTCTTCCACCGTTTCCTGAAGAATAAAAAGATTCTATCCCTAATTTTCTCTTTGTTTTTCGGCTGGCTGGCGTTCATGACCCGCACGGTAGGCGTTACGCTGGTCGGGGCACTCGCAGTGGGCCTGATCTGGGAATACAGGGTGCAGCAATTGGAATTTCTTAAGAGGAATAAATTCGTAGTGGGGGCCATCCTCCTCGTGCTGGTAGGCTCCCTGATCGTATTTTCAAAATTCCTCGGGCTCAACCATTATTGGGATGTTCTGAACGAGCATCTTAAAGAAGCCTCCTTTTTTAAGAGAGTGGGCTGGCGCTTCAAGGAATGGGGCGAAATCTTCATCAACGCTCCTTCTAATAAAGTGATTGACCGGTTGGCGGGGGAAATGGGCAGGCTGCTTTATATGGCCATCGGACTCCTTATTTTCTGTTGGTTCCTGTGCCGGGTCTTTTTGCGCAAGAACCAGTTCCCCTTCTTCATAAAAGCCTATTTTATATTTTACTGCATTATCATGTTCAACTGGCCTTTCAATGATCCGAGATTCTGGGTGCCCATCATGCCCATCATTCTCGGTTATACAATACAATGCTGGTATGAAGAAAAAAACAAACTGATCCGTAACCTTTTTCTGGCTCTTTTTGCGGTCTATGTGGCGCTCGGTGTCTTCGCATCAGGTTATATGGTCTATACTTCTTTCAATAAAAAGGTATTTGCTAAGACCCAGGCTAAGGGCGAATTCCGGAACGAATACGAGACTCATTTCTACGGTAAACCGCTCAGCGATACGGCACGGGTGGTCGACCAGGATGTACTCAGCGTGTTAAAGAGATATGATTGAACCGGAGATCCGGGGATCAATTCGTACTTTTATCGCCAAAGAGATTACATGCAACTATCCCAATTGTCAGAGACGCTGATCGCTTCGGAGATCGTCAGCCTGGGAGGCGAGATCCGGGAAAAAATAAGAAAGGGAGACAAAATATTCAATTTTACTGTCGGGGATTTCGATCCTAAGATATTTCCCATTCCTTCTGTTCTGGAAGAGGAGATCATCGAGGCCTACCGCAATCATTTCACCAATTATCCTGCTGCTGAGGGCAACCTGGACCTGCGGGAATCCATTTCCGATTTTACCAGAGACTGGGAGGGACTGGATTATTCTCCCGGGGAAATTCTGGTATCCTGCGGAGGCCGTCCCCTTATCTATTCCTTGTTCCGGGCCGTTGTGGATCCGGGAGATAAGGTGATCTATGCCGCCCCTTCCTGGAATAATAACCATTACACCCATTTCAATTCCGGAGAACATATTGTCATCCAAACCAGTCCGGAAAATCATTTTATGCCCCGGGCAGCCGATCTTGAACCCCATATACCCGGAGCAGCCCTGGTCTGTCTTTGTTCTCCTCAAAACCCGACCGGAACGACGATTTCAAAGTCCGACCTTGAATCGATTTGCGATATGATACTTGAAGAAAACAAGCGGAGAGGGCCTCTTCAAAAGCAACTCTGGCTCATGTATGATCAGATGTACTGGCATCTCTGTTATGGGGATACGGTCCACTATGATCCCGTTTCCCTTCGGCCGGAGATGAAGAACTGCACGGTCTATATTGATGCCATCAGTAAGGTATTTGCCGCCACGGGCCTTCGCGTTGGTTGGAGTATGGGGCCTCCGGAGATTCTGGATAAAATGAAATCCATCCTCGGCCATATCGGCGCCTGGGCGCCCATGGCAGAACAAAAAGCGGTGGCCAGATTCCTTACCCGAACCGAAGCCATAAAGGAATTCTTAGTGAAATTTAAAGACGATGTGGTGATCCGGCTTAGCCGGATCTATGAAGCGTTCATGAATTTGAAAAAGGAGGGTCTTGCGGTGGATGCCATTGCTCCGCAGGCGGCCATTTACCTTACCATTAAGATCGACCTGAAGGGGAAAAAGACGCCGGAAGGAATGGTTTTACAGACCCAGCAGGAAGTAACTTCTTATATACTTGAGGAGGCAAAACTGGCGGTGGTTCCCTTTTCTGCATTCGGCGCAGACAAAAGCTCGCCATGGTACCGATTGAGCGTAGGGACTTGCAAGTTGGAAGAAATTCCTGTGATGAAGGAGAAGTTGAAAAATGCTATCAGCAGACTGCAATGAAAAAACCCCGCGAATGCGGGGCCTGATGATAAATATTTTTATCAGCGGTTAATTAATTCTTGTTAAATAAGAATTGAAAAGGTTTCAGGACTCTTTGCATAACTACTTGCTGGATTTTCCGCTGCTTTACAATGATCTTGAAACGGTTCAGGTCGAAAATCTCGTGCACGGTACAGAATTTATCCATCGTTTCAAACTGAATGAGCATTTCATTGAGTTGCTCAAGTTCCTGTTCAATGAATTGACTGCTCATGAGTTCATCTCTCACAAGTACAAGCAAGTCTCTGTCCTGCGTTTTCATTTTATTAGAATTAGATTTTAATAACCAACCATTCCTTTATTAACTCCACAACCGCAATGCTTGCTGGTGCCCCCTATCCGGTTTCCCGAACTGCAGGCAACCATCAGAAGCGTAAAAATGACGATTATTGTGAGAGAATAAAGGTTTTGTTTTTGCATAAGAAAATGGATATCTAAATTACGTAATTTATACTAATTATAAACAAGATTTGGCCGATAATATTATAAATGCCAAGAATCAATTTCGCGGCAGGAAGCTGCTGATTGCACCACTAGACTGGGGGATAGGTCATGCTTCCCGCTGCATCCCCCTGATCAGAAGCCTTCTAATACTTGAAAATGAAGTATTTGTTGCCGGATCGGGAAATTCTCTTCAACTACTGCAAAAATTATTCCCCGATCTGAAATTCTTCCCTATTCCAGGCTATGAGATCCATTATGGGAGAGGTCGCAGGCGCACTCTGCTGAATATTTGCCTGCAATTGCCTAAAATATTGATCCGGATCAATCAGGAAAATAGGTGGCTGAAGAAGCTGATCAGGGATGAAAAAATTGAGGCTTTGATTTCTGACAATCGTTTTGGGCTTTACTCTAAATCCATTCCCTGCGTCTTTATCACGCACCAACTTGCGATTCAATCGGGATTGGGGAAGCTGGCAGACCGCTTTGTTCAACGAATCAATTACCGTTTCATCAATCGTTTTTCGCAGGTCTGGGTTCCGGATCAAACACTGGGGCCGGACCTGGGAGGAGCCCTTTCTCATCCTAATCGTTTCCCGAAAATTCCCGTCCATTATATCGGCTGGTTATCCCGGTTCAAAAAAGAGAAAACCTCCAATGCCGGAAAAATCCTGATCCTGCTCTCAGGTCCCGAACCCCAGCGCAGCTTGCTGGAAAATATCATTCTCTCCGAAGCAGGGAGATTTCCGCAAAGGTTGATCCTGGTCCGCGGCTTGCCCGGCCGATCGGAGGAAATTCCAGCCGTCGCAGGCCTGCAAATCCATGACCATCTTGCGCCGGATCGCCTGAATGAATTGATTGCAGTGGCCGAACTGGTGATCTGCCGGCCAGGCTATAGTACATTGATGGATCTGGCGGTCATTGGAAAATCGGGACTGGTCGTGGTTCCTACTCCTGGCCAGCAGGAACAGGAATATTTGGCTGATTACCTGTCCGCCAGGGGCATCCTGATCAAAATTGAACAGTCGGAATTTACTTTGGCCGGAGCCCTGGATAGAGCTGGGAAATTTTCATTTAACCCCTTTCCGGAAATGGTCCTATAATTTGGGATAATCGAAGAAGAAAAATTCCTTCTCTCCCTTCCTGAATTCATTCCAGTTTTCAATGGATGTCCGAACGGCGAAAATGCCGGAAGTGGGCATATTATCGATTCTGTTGGTAGTGAGCAGGTTTACAAATTCAGTAATGCCCGGATTATGGGAGAATATTGCGGCGCTCTGGCAGTAGTTATTGATCGAGGAAACCACATCAAAAAAAGTCTCAGTGGCAGCATAATACAATTCAGGAACAAGGCGGATATCGTTTTCTGTCTGGCCGAATTCATGGGCGAAGTATTTGGCGGTCTTCCTGGCCCTTCTGGCCGGGCTGGATATAAAACAACTGATTTCAGAGATTCTCTTGTGCAGCCTTTTTGCCATTTCCGGTCCTTCCGTTTTCCCGCGGTCATTGAGGGGACGATCGAAATCATTCTCTGCCCCCAAGAGCCAGGAACTTTTTGCATGTCTGATGATGAAGAGCGTTTTCATTATTGACCCGATGAAAGAAACTAATAACTCCTTACGTTCTTACCCTCCATAAAATTAATGAATGCCTTATTAACGACGCGGTTTCCGCCGGCTGTGGGATAATTGCCGGTGAAATACCAGTCTCCCGTATTGGTGGGGCATGCCAGATGGAGCGATTCAATGGTCTGGTAGATTACCTGGACCGGCACATCGACTTCGGGAGGGGTGATGAGTTGAGCGATCTTTTGGGATAGCTGTTCCGTGTTGAAAAAACGATATACCTGCCGGACTATATTTTCCGTATGCAGTTTCCCGGTTCTTTCCAGCTCCTTGCATCTGTCATACAATTCATTCAGGCAGTCCTCCTTAGCTGTTTCCCGGATCAGGTCAATGGCTGCCCTGAAGGCGATAAAGTCCCCAAGCTTGCTCATGTCGATCCCATAGCAATCAGGATAACGGATCTGGGGAGCGGAGGAAATGATGATGATCTTTTTTGGCTCCAGCCTGGAAAGCATTCGGATGATGCTTTCCCTTAGCGTTGTGCCTCTGACTATCGAATCATCGATAACGACAAGGGTATCCACGCCCTTATTAACCGTGCCATAGGTCACGTCATAGACGTGCTGGACCATCTCATTGCGGCCGATATCTTCGGTGATGAAGGTGCGCATCTTGACGTCCTTGATCGCTACCTTCTCGACGCGTATTTTACGGCCGATCATTTCTGACAATTTTTCCGGAGTGAAATCCTTACCCCAGGACAAAATGCGCTGGATCTTGACTTTTTCCAGGTAATCATCCATTCCCTTCCATAAACCATAGAAGGCCACTTCGGCAGTATTGGGTATGAAGGAGAATATTGTATTTTTCAGATCACTGTTGATCGCATTGAGAACCTGTTCACTCAGATTATATCCAAGTGCGATCCTTTCCCGGTAGATCTTTTCATCGCTCCCACGAGAGAAATAGATCCTTTCAAAACTACAGGCTCTTCTTTCTTTTGGCTCAAGCAGCTTTTCAATTAAAATGGTTCCATCCGATTTTATGATCAGCCCCATTCCCGGCATCAGTTCCTTGACTTCATTTTCTCCTACGTTGAATACGGTCCTGATGGCGGACCTTTCCGAAGCAGAAACCACTACATCCTCATTGATATAATAATAAGCGGGGCGGATCCCATTAGCGTCCCTGAATACGAAGGAATCTCCATTTCCGAGCAGCCCGCCTACCGTAAAACCACCGTCAAAAAGGGGCACCGATTTGCGAAGTATATGGGTGATATCTATGCCTTCGGGGGATTGTTCGTCGGCCTGTACCAGAAAATGATGGATCACTTCCATCATGGCCGCCAGATCACTTTGTTTTTGGAATTCCCCAGGTTCCATATTGACCAGGGCAAAGAGTTCATCCGTATTTACCAGGTTGAAATTGCCTGCCAATGCCAGATTCCTTACCGGAATGGTATTTCTTTTAATGAAGGGGTGACAGAATTCGACATTGTTCTTTCCCTGAGTCCCATAGCGCAAATGACCTAAAAGCAATTCGCCGACAAAGGAAATATGCCCCTTCATCAGACCCGGATGTTTCGAAATATCGGGCTGGTATTTTTCCAGCTCCTTCAATTCCGAATAGATCTTTGAAAATATATCGGCAATGGGCTGATTTTGATTGCTTCTGATCCGGTTCAGGAATGGGTGACCGGGTTCGACGTTCAGTTTTATGGAAGCGACTCCGGCACCGTCCTGGCCCCTGTTATGCTGCTTTTCCATGAGAAGATACAGCTTGTTCAGACCGTATAGTACTGTGCCATATTTCTGGAGGTAATATGAGAAAGGTTTGCGAAGTCGGATGAATGCAAGGCCGCATTCATGTTTTAATTCATCGCTCATGCCAAAAAATGAAATGCAAATTTAGGACAATTCCGGCAAGAAGTGAATTATAAACCTCAATTGTTGACTGTCGCAGTGGTTTTCCATTTGATCATGGTCGGACATTGCTTGTAATCATCGTCGATCATGATATAATAGGTGGGGATCCTGGCGCGGAACCATTTTTCGAGTGCGTCTTGTTTTTTTTGCTCCAAAGCCCTGGATGCGATTCTGTTATAATCGTCTTTGAGATTTTCCCGGTGGGGGTCCGAGCGGGAAACCAGGAAGATGAAATGCATTCCTTTTTTTCCTCTTTCATCGGTGAAGACGGCCGGGTGAGAATAGCCCCCTATTTTCACGCTATCCAATAGTTTGACGATCTCCTTGTCCAATTCATCAATAGGAAGGTAGGTGGAATTGTCCACCCTCGACATTTTCATGCCGGCCGTGAATTTTGCATTCGGATCATCGCTGAATTTTACAGCGGCTTCTTTAAAAGGCATTGCTCCATTGAGCAGGAGGGTGCGGATCGTGTCCATTCTCATCTTCGTCACTTCGAGTTCCGCATCGGTAATCTGAGGAATGCGTAGAATATGACGGATCACTGCATCATCTCCATTCCTGCTGACCATTTGGATGATATGGTAACCGAACTGGGTCTTGATAACAGGAGAGATCTGGCCGTCCTTAAGCCGGAATGCCGCAGCCATAAAAATGGGATCCCATTGCTTGTCTGTCCTGGAAAGATTGTATTCTCCTCCATTATTCTTACTCCCGGGGTCATCGGAATAGAGTTTGGCCAATGCCTCAAAACTCCTGCTGCCCGCTTCTATCTGACGCTTGTATTCCGCCAGTTCATCAATAGAGAGTTTTTCAATATCATGACTGGCCTTCGGATAAAGAACGATCTCCCCGATCTGTAATTCGGATTCGTAGAAATGCAAACTGTCCTTGGGGATCCTTTCATAGTAATCCTTGACTTCAGAAGGAGTGACCCTCACATCGGCGACGACTTTGTTACGCATGCCCTCTGCCAGGCGCTGTTCCTTGATAGGCTCTCTGAAATCTTCCTTTAACTGGTAAATGGTTCTTCCGGCGATCTGCTCCAATGCCTCTTTGCTTCCATATACCCCTATAAAATACCTGATCTTCTGATCTATCGTCGCTTCCACATCTTCCTCACTGACAGGAATGGAGTCTCTTTCTGCCTGCAGGACCAGCGCTTTCTGGATCATCATACCGTCCAGCACGGTGCAGTCTTCGGGAGCCTGGCCACCGTTTCGCACAACATCCCCGATGGCCTGGACGATTTCGGATTTCAGAACGATCTTATCTCCCACGATTCCTACGATCTTATCTGCAACAATTTTTTGCTGCGAGAAACAGGAAATTCCTCCAAATCCGAAAAAAGCAAATAAGATGAAATACTTCATAAGATCTTTTAAAAGAAAGCCAAAATTAATTTCCCAGGACCGCTAATAGTCGAAAACAGGCTGTTTTAACAAAAGTTTTGTTTGCGGGCCCTGCGAAGGATAAGAAGGATAAACCATTACAGAGTCCTCTTTACTTCCTCTTCCTCATAGGCTTCGACAATATCTCCTACTTTGATATCATTATAATTTTTTATGGTCAATCCGCATTCCATCCCCGAGAACACCTCTTTTGCGTCGTCTTTGAAACGCTTGAGGGAGGCTAGTTCGGCAGCCGCACCTTCTCCGGTCGGATATACCACGATGCCGTCGCGCACCAGTCTGATTTTCGCATTCCGGTTTATCTTTCCGTCCAGTACAAAACAACCGGCTACGGTTGCCTTATCAAACTTAAATACATTGCGCACTTCCAGATTGGCAATGATCTTCTCCTGGATCTTCGGTTCGAGCATTCCTTCCATGGCGCTCTTCACTTCCTCGATGGCATTATAGATGATCGAATAGGTCTTGATCTCAACCCCTTCGTTCTCAGCCAGCCTGGATGCCTGGGAGGATGGCCGGACATTGAATCCTACGATTACGGCGTCTGAAGCTGTAGCCAGTAAAATATCGCTTTCCGTTATCGCGCCGACCGCCTGGTGAACGACCCTTACGGCTATTTCCTCCGTAGACAGTTTTTGCAGCGAATCGCTCAGGGCCTCTACGGATCCATCCACATCCCCTTTGATGATCAGGTTGAGTTCCTTGAAGTTTCCGAGGGCAAGGCGGCGTCCGATCTCATCGAGCGTAATATGCTTCTTGGTCCTGATGCCCTGCTCGCGCAGCAACTGGGCTCTCTTACTGGCTACTTCCTTGGCCTCGCTTTCATCGGCGTAGACCTTAAACTTTTCGCCTGCCTGCGGTGCGCCATTCAAACCGAGCAGCAATACGGGCGTGGAAGGAGGCGCTATTTCGACTTTCTTGTTTCTTTCATTGGACATGGCTTTCACCCTTCCGAAATGTTGCCCCGATACCACGATATCCCCCGCATTCAGGGTGCCGTTCTGGACCAATACGGTTGCCACATAACCACGCCCCTTATCCAAAGTGGCTTCGATTATTGTACCGGATGCTTCCCTGTCCGGATTGGCTTTCAGGTCAAGGATCTCCGCTTCCAGCAATATTTTCTCCAGGAGCTGCTCTACATTAAGGCCCTTTTTGGCCGAAATCTCCTGAGACTGGTATTTTCCTCCCCAGGATTCTACCAAAAGGTTCATGGAAGCCAGTTGTTCATATATTTTCTGGGAATTGGCCCCGTCCTTATCGATCTTATTAACAGCAAAAATCATCGGAACTCCTGCAGCCTGTGCATGGCTGATGGCTTCCCTGGTTTGTGGCATGACCGCATCATCGGCAGCGATCACGATCACGGCGATATCTGTGACTTGCGCACCACGGGCTCGCATGGCTGTAAAAGCTTCATGACCGGGCGTATCCAGGAAGGTGATTTTTTTGTTCTCAGGCAGCGTGACTTCATAGGCGCCGATATGCTGGGTGATACCACCCGCTTCACCGGCCACTACATTGGCGCTCCGAATATAATCCAGCAGAGAGGTCTTACCATGGTCGACATGTCCCATGATGGTGACGATCGGGGAACGTGGTTCCAAATCCTCAGGATCGTCTTCCAATTCCTCTTCTTCCATTTCTGATGCATCATCCAGGCCGATGAATTCGACAGTATACCCGAATTCTCCGGCAACCAGTTCAATGACGTCTGCTTCCAGTCGCTGGTTGATGGAAACCATCATTCCCAGGCTCATGCATTTGCTGATCACATCTGCATAACTCACATCCATCAGGTTGGCCAGTTCGCTGACGCTGATGAATTCAGTAACCTGCAGCTTGTTGTCTCGGGTCTCGCCAGGCTCCTGTTCGGCCATTTCCTCCCTTTTAGCACGGCGATATTTGGCTTTCAGGCTCTTCCCTCTTCCTGAAGACCCGGCCAGCTTAGCCTGGGTCTGCTTGATTTTCTCCTGTATTTCCTTCTGATCTATTTCCTTTACCTCCCGGTTGGTCCGAAGTTCAGGCCTTCTGCCAGCTCCGCCACCACTGCCGCCGCTTCCACCGCCACCGCTCCGTTGCGGGAAACGCCCTTGTTGATGGTCGCCACCGCTGCGCCCTTCTCTTTGGAATCCGCCGCCCCGGTTTGGATCCTTCTTTTCAATCGGGATCCTCTTTCTCTTTCTCTTTTCTTCGGGTGGCTGGGCGGGTTTGGGCCGGGTATCGCTTTCTAAAGGCAGATCGATCTTACCCAGTATTTTCGGGCCTTCGATTTTCTCCGCTTTGATATTTTCTATGACAGGGGGTTCCTGATTTTCTTCAGCAACAGGCTGTTCGACCTCTTGTTCCTCATTTACCGCTTCTGTCTTTTCTTTGGCAGGCTCAGTCACCTTAGCTTTTTCCTTCTCTGCAGGGGATGCCTCTGGTTTTTTCTTTTTTTCTGTCTTTTTCGGCCTGGTAGATGAGTCAATGGCGCCCAGATCGATCTTATCAAGAATTTTCGGACCCTCTATTTCCGGTGTTTCCAGTTTTATGACTTCCGGTTCTTCTTTTTTAACGATTTCGGGAGCTTTGACTAGCTTGGGGGGCGGGGGAGCGGGTTGCACTGAAGCTGTTTCTTCCGCCACAGGCGCTTTTTTCCCGTCCTTTTTGAATACAATGGCCTCGTCTTCCTTCTTTTTCCTGGTTTCCACACTGCCCTTGGGCAGGTCGATCTGATCACTTTTGATCTTGGCCACTTTATCGCCCTGAAACTGCAGTTGCAGCGAACGGTACATTTCTTCCGTCAGTTTGGAAGTGGGTTTCAGGTCATCCTTGCTAAATCCCTTGCCTACCAGAAAATCAACCAGGGTATCTTTTCCAATGTTGAATTCCTTGGCGGCAGCCATCAATCTTAATGTTGTTGTTGCTTCAGACATATCTTATTTTAACCCGAAACCCCGGCGGGCATTTCAATATTTTAAAATTGGGGCTTATTCTTTGTCAAATTCTTCCTTCAGGATCCTGCGAACATCTTCAATGGTCTGCTTTTCCAGGTCCGTCCTTCTTTCCAGTTCTTCAGCAGTGAGCGAAAGTACGCTTCTGGCCGTATCGCATCCGACGCGTTTGAATTCGTCGATCACCCAGGTTTCGATCTCATCGCTGAATTCTTCCAGGTCGATGTCGAATTCCTCTTCTTCCCCTTCATTGTCGCGGAACACATCGATGCTGTAGCCGGTCAGTTCCTGTGCCAGCTTGATATTTACACCTTTTCTTCCGATGGCCAGGGATACCTGGTCAGGCTTAAGATAGACACTTGCATGCAGCTTTTCGCTGTCTATGTCCATATTCGTTATTTTGGAAGGGGTCAGGGAACGCTGGATCAGGAGCTGGGTATTATTAGTCCAGTTGATCACATCAATATTTTCATTTTTCAACTCACGGACAATTCCGTGAATGCGGCTGCCCTTCATGCCTACACAGGCGCCTACCGGATCGATCCTGTCGTCGTAGGATTCAACAGCCACTTTGGCCCGCTCTCCGGGTTCACGCACGATTTTCTTTATCACGATCAGCCCGTCAAAGATCTCCGGAACCTCAATCTCCAGCAATTTTGCCAGAAAGGAAGGACTGGTCCGGGACAGGATGATAACGGGGGAATTGTTTTTCAGATCCACTTTCCTCACCACAGCACGGATGGATTCCCCTTTTTTGAAATAATCCTGGGGAATTTGTTCGGATTTTGGGAGGATCAGCTCATTTCCTTCTTCATCGAGAAGCAGGATCTCCTTTTTCCAGACCTGGTAGACTTCGGCATTGATTATTTCACCTACCCGGTCATTGTATTTTTTTACCAGCACATTTTTCTTCAGGTCTCCGATACGGCTTGCAAGGGTTTGTTTGGCAGCCAGGATAGCACGACGGCCGAAATCCAGGATTTCCACTTCCTGGTACAATTCCTCCCCCACTTCATAATCTGGTTCAATTTTTATTGCTTCACTATAAGGCACTTCAGCCAGCGGGTCGATCACCTTATCATCTTCCACGATCACGCGGTGGCGAACGATTTCGAGATCTCCCTTTTCCGCATTAACGATCACGTCAAAATTATCATCGCTGCCGTATTTCTTTCGCAACAATGTCTTGAACACGTCTTCCACCACTTTCATCATCGTGGGCCGGTCAATATTTTCAGCTTCCTTGAAATCCTGGAAAGCTTCGATGAGGTTGATACTTGCCATAGAGCTAATTTTTTGTGCCACGCCCCGCGTAGCTGTTAGAATTTTACTTGAATGGTCGTTGTTTTTATGTTATTGAATAGTATAGCGTGCCTTAGGATCTCTTTTTTCTTGTTTTTCCCGATAGTTTCTTCCAGAACGATTCCGTCCTCGGTTACTTCCACCAGTTTGCCCGTTTTTTTAGAACCATCCTGAAAAAGCAACTCAACCTGCCTGTCGATATTTTTCAGGTATTGCCGGTAATTTTTCAGGGGCTCGTCCAGGCCGGGAGAAGAGACTTCCAGAGAAAAATCCCCGTTTGGGAAAATTGCCGCAGCCTCCAGTTTCTTATACAGAACCCGGTTTATCTGTACGCATTTTTCGATTGTGACCCCCTTATCGCCGTCAATAAAAACCTTCACATTGTTCGTAGGTTTTATTCTCACCTCGATCAAAAAATAATCCGGATCGCCGGCTAGCAGATCGCGCAGCATGGATTCAACGGCCAGGATCCCTGTCTGATTAATCATAACTAAAATGAAGAAGGGAACGATTTCGTTCCCTTCTGTTGCTTCTTTGATCTCTGCAAATATAAGGGAAAACCTTATTCAGAAAAAAAAGGCATAATATTTTTGTGTTAAGGCTGGTTCTCAAGGATTATAGGGAAAATTCCTTATCGATTAGCTATCCGGGTTAATCTCTGCTGAACTCAGGCAAAAAGGGGCATGGTATCTGCTTTCCGATAAAACAGAGTAATTTTATAAAAATACGACTCATGGATCAGAACGAAACCTTCGGGTCCTTTTTTAAGGAGAACAAGAGTCTCTTGAAGGAGTATCTTGAGACGAGGCTTGAAATTTTCAGGCTGAACGCCATACGCATGGCTTCTCACTCAGCCGGCGTTCTGGCCTGGCTGATCATTTCCATTTTCCTGATTTTTTTGATTGTGCTCTTTGCCGGATTGACCCTGGGATTCTGGCTATCTAAGCTTACGGGCAGTCATGTCATGGGATTTGGCCTGGTTTCCATTCTGTTCGTTGTGGTTTTTGTTGTATTGACCCTTTTGAGGAAAAAACTATTCCTTGAACCCATTATGCAAATGATATTAGACCGTGCAAGCGAGGAGATTGAGATCGAGGATTGATCCAATTTATTAAGAATACCATGACAAACAACGCAAAGAAATTCAAAAACCTGCAGGCCCTGGAATACGAGATCCGGAGGCTGAAAACACATTCCAAGGCCCTGGAAAAGCAGTTTGATGATAATATTTCCCAAATTCAGGAAAATTATATTCCCATGTTCCTCAATTCGGTATTGCCAAAACAATACCGTTTTAAGGGGATTCCAGCTACAGTTTTAAGCTTTTTCCTGGACAACGAAAGGTTCCGCAATACCTTTATCGGATTGTCTGAAGAAGTCATCGACCGGATATCGGACGGGATTGACTACCTGTCTGAAAAATTAAGAAAGAAACAGGATTAGCGGTCAAACAACCGCTCCTGGCGGCTGTTTTGCAATTGTCTTTATTTTCGGAATATGCCAGAAATGGAAGAATTATTATTTGCTGCGGTTGTCATATACCTGATCTACAAGATAGTTTTCGGATTGTTGATCCCGGTGGTCCAGGCAACCCTGAAGATGAAGCATCAATTCAGGAATATGAAAAGCGCCGATGGACAGGGACCTGCGAATCCCCCGAACGACCCAGGAAATTCGAAGGCTAAGTCAAAGCCGAAAGAGGTTATTGGCGACTATATCGATTTTGAAGAAATAAAGAAGTAACTATTTCCAACTTATATCAAGAATGGTTTTGCCTGGTTCCAGAAAAAGTCCCTGCAGACCGGCAGCCCTTGCTCCTTCTATATTGACCAGGGCATCATCTACGAACAGGGTCAGTGAAGGGTCAAGCCCATTTTCCCTTACGATATGCCGGTAGGAATCGATATCCGGCTTTCGCATCTTCAATTCATGAGAATAATAGGCTTTTTCAAAGATTGAATCGAGCGATTCACCGGGAAAGCCTTTTTCAAAAATCTTCCTCACTGTTTTCATATGCAGGGAATTGGTATTGCTGAAAAGAAAAAGGCGATAACGCGAACTCAGTTTCTTCAATAGCCCGATCCGCTCTGCAGGAAAGTCTAACAATAAAGCATCCCAGGCCCGGATGATCTCGCTATCCGGAACATTTAAATTTCCCAGGTCTTTCAATTCATTTATAAATTCCTCATCGCTGATTTTCCCCAGCTCATAATCCCTGAAAAAAGATGCGGCAAACCCGTGTCCGAAATATTTTGAAAAATCCCGGATGCCCAAATCGACAAAGGCCCTTTCCGTTCTTTTGTTTTCCAGGTCGATCAGGACACCTCCCAGGTCGAAAATGATATTTTGTATTGATTCCATTGATTGAAAAGAGGGGCACCCTGAAGAGTAATCAGGATGCCCGTTTAATTATTTGGACCAGCTCAGTTTGGCTGATTTCAGATCTCTGGAATTTCCACCGGCCATGATGATATAATCTCCGGACTCCCAATCATATTTAAGATCCCCGTTGTAGAATTTCAGGTCTTCCGGAGTAATATTAAAACTGATATCCCTGGACTCTCCGGCCTTCAGGAATACCTTCTGAAAACCTTTCAATTCTTTCACGGGCCTTGTAATGCTTCCGACCAATTGCCGGATATATAACTGAACCACTTCCTTTCCATCCCGGCTTCCGCTATTGGTCAGTGTCACGGTTGCCTTCAATGTCTGGTTTCCTTTTATGGCATTGCTGCTCAGTTTTAGGTCACCATAGGTAAAACTCGTATAGCTCAGGCCATAGCCGAAGGGATAGACCGGATCATTGGAAACATCGAGATAATTGGATCGGAATTTCTGGAACCACTGTCCTTCTGGCAGGGGCCGACCCGTATTTTTATGGTTATAATAGAGAGGAATTTGTCCGACATTCTGCGGCCAGGTCGTGCTTAATTTTCCGGAAGGGTTTGTATCTCCGAACAAGACGTCTCCGATCGCAGATCCGGCCTCGCTGCCGCCAAACCAAACATTGAGTATGGCGGGGACGTGTTCATTCTCCCATTTAACCGTCAGGGGACGGCCCGTGAACAGGACCAATACCATGGGTTTGCCGGTCTTAAGCAAAGCTTCTAAAAGATCTTCCTGTGCCTTAGGAATGTCCAGATTGCTTCTGCTGCTGCTCTCGCCGCTCATTTCCGCACTTTCTCCAAGGGCGGCCACGATGACATCTGCATCCTTGCAACTGTTCAGTGCTTCCTCTGTGATTTCGGCGGGTTGGCGCTGGTCCCATCCCAGGGATTTGCCGAATATGCCTGCTCTTTCCACAAATGCCTTATCGTAGTCGAAATTGGAACCCCTGGCATAAACAACTTTAGTATTGGCTCCGGCTACCGCCTTTAATCCTTCGAGCAGGGAATTGGCTTTGGAGAAATCCGCCGCAACACTCCAGGTTCCGGTCATATTAACCTTATTATCGCCCAGTGGGCCAACTACGGCGACCTTGCCTCCGCGTTTAAGCGGCAAGACGCCGCCCTGGTTCTTGAGCAGGACAAAGCAATCGGAGGCAATCTGCCTGGCAGTTTTGCGATTTGCTTCGGTATAAATTTCAGTCGCCGCCCTTTTTTCGTCACAGTATTTATAGGGATTGTCGAAAAGCCCCAATATGTATTTGGCTTCGAGGACAAGGCGGCAGGCATTGTCAATCTGCCCTATAGTGATCCTCCCCTCATCCAGGGATTTTTTCAGTGTGGTAAGAAATCCTTCGCCCACCATATCCATATCCACCCCGGCTTTCAGCGCCAATGCCGATACGGTCTGCAGATCTCCCAGGCCGTGTTCTGACATTTCATTGATGCCGGTATAGTCGGTGACCACAAAGCCTTTAAAACCCCATTGCCCGCGAAGCAGATCGGTCAATAGAAATTTGTTTGCTGTTGCAGGCACGCCATCGACTTCATTGAAAGAAGACATCACAGACCCGACCCCTGCATCTACGGCTGCCTTGTAAGGAGGCAGGTATTCATTATACATGCGGACCCGGCTCATGTCGGTGGTATTGTAATCGCGGCCGCCTTCGGCCGCCCCATAAAGCGCATAATGCTTGACGCATGCCATGATATTGGAATTGCTGCTAAAATTTCCCTGATAACCTTTCACCATGGCCTTTGCGATCTGCGAACCCAGATAGGCATCTTCTCCGTTCCCTTCTGCGATACGGCCCCAACGCGGGTCCCTGGCAATATCCACCATCGGCGAAAAGGTCCAGCAAATTCCATCAGCACTGGCTTCGGATGCGGCAATACGGGCGCTGGCTTCAATTTCCTGCATGTCCCAACTGCAACTCAGGGCCAGCGGGATTGGGAAAACGGTTTCATATCCGTGAATCACATCCATACCGAAGATCAGAGGAATTTTCAGCCTGCTCTCCTCAACCGCCACTTTTTGAACAGCCCGGATTTTCACTACGGATTTTATATTAAAAAGCCCTCCCACTTTTCCTTCTTTTATCTTCTTTCCTATATCGGAATTGCCCGCCTGGCCGGTAACAATATCGCCGGCTCCCGGCAGATTGAGCTGACCCAATTTTTCCTCAAGGGTCATTTTCTTCATCAGGTCCGAAATGAAGGCATTCATTTTTGGATCCTGTGCCTGCAGACCGGAAACAGCCCATAACAAGAGTAGAAGGAATAGGAATTTTTTTCTCATGGCATTAATTTTTTAAGAATCGAATTATTTTTCCAGATAGGGTTCAATTTCTTTTTTCCAAATCGCATAGCCCTTCTCATTCATATGGAGGCTGTCGCTTAGAAAAATAGAGGGTAAAGGCCTGCCATTCCCCCCAAGCATCGCATGATAAACATCAACAAAAGCTGCATTGCGCTCGGAGGAAATAAATAACTTTATCGCCCTGTTCGCACTATCGGCTTTTGACATCAATTTCAAATTCGAAGGGCTGGGCTTGATGGAAATAAAAGTGATATTGGCATCCGGCAAATGCTTCCTGATCAGGCGGAACAGGTCCCTGAACCGGTTTGAAACGCTAGCTGCGTAAACGATGCCGCCTGCGGCCAGGTCGTTGTCGCCACAATAGATCACGACCTGCTTGGGTTTGTAAGGGTAGATGACCTGGGGTGCATAGAAAATCAAATCATTCAGGGTAGAACCTCCGAATCCCCGGTTGATGATCTTAAATTCCGGGAAATATTTCTGGACATCGGTCCATTTGGTAAAGGAAGAACTTCCCACAAATAATATCGCATGTTGGGGAGGGGGGTGGGCGCTGTCTTCTTTTCTGAACTGGTCTATATCCTTTTTGAAAGGCTGCGCGGTTAACCTGCTTAGAGGCAATAGCAACAGGCATAGCAACCAGGTTTTTCTGAACATGTAAATAAGTTTACTATAAAAATAGGACCATTCGGCCTATTCTGCCTTTCTCAGCTCCGTTTTTTGCGAGACCCCGTTTTCATTGATGGCTTCTGCACGGAAATAATAGGTCTTCAGCTTATCCATTCCGCTAAACCAGTAATCATTCCCGTCATAGACCATGATGCAATTATAGAGCTTGTCCGGGGCCGTTCCATAATAGATATTATAAGCATAGGCTTCATCGGAAGGGCGCCACCTGATCCATGCGCTTCGCTTATCCTTCTCGGTCCTCAATACCACAAAATCCTCTGGCTCTGAAGGCTTACTTCCATGTCCCGTTCCAAAAACCCTGAGTCCGCTGAGTGCAAATTTCCCGGTCGGCATATGCAGGTTCACCATCCTGATATAACGGGCTTCGACGGGTTGAACCAGTTCCACATAGTCATGTGGCAGATCGCTCTTATTATTACTCTTATCTATTAGGACCCTCCAATGTCGGGCATCATCGGAATAATAGATCATGTACTGATGAAACTGGTCATTGTATTTTCCTAGGCGATTGCTGTCCACATCCTGGTCGGCATAATTGACCTGAATAGCATGGATTGTGGAAACGCTGGCCAGATCGGAAATTATCCATTCACCGGCGTTGCCGCTCGCCGCGCTCCAATAGGTCTTGATATCTTCGTCATTTGCAAATCCGGCAACATGGGCCCCCAGGGTGGAAGAAACCTGTAAAGGCTTCTTGTAGTTCAGAAGCATCCAACCCTTAAAGCCATCGCCATATTCGTGTTGGCCGGCAGAGGGCAGTTCATGGGGATAATCCCCGAATGCCGTATTGCACCACATCAATCCATCCCGGTCAAAACCCGCCGGCCAGATCCCCAACCTGCGCTCGAAATTGTTTTTTACGGCGATGGTGATTGTACTGATATGCCAATAATTACCAAAGGAATCCTGGTAGGTTGATCCATGACCTGCTCCCCTTGCAAATCCGCCGAGTTTCATGCTCAAGGGATCGGACTGGTTAAAGAAAGGACCCAGGGCCGCGTGACCGACAGCCACTCCATCTGCATATCCGCTGAATTCAGTGCCCGGAGCTCCGTATTGAAGATAATATTTGCCATCGTGTTTGGTCATCCATGAGCCCTCGATAAAGGGATCCAGAAACGTATTGTCCATATGCTCGCCGAATCGCTGCCATCCATAGCGCCAGTCCTGTAAGTAATAGGTCTCCTTCCTGGTTCCAATGGGTTGAAAGGTCTTTCTGTCGAGTTCGATCCCATAAAGCGGATAGGCATTGCTGCTCCCGTTATACACATATAGTTTACCGTCTGTATCCGTAAAAAAAGCCGGATCCCAGCCGCCGATCTCAAATGAATCCACTAGCGGTTTCCATTCATTGGCCTTTGGATTTGTGCTCATCCAGATCGTAAAATTTTTCGTATAGGTAGAGCCAAATACGATCATCGTATCTCCTACAATGCCGACGGCAGGAGCGCATAATTCATCATAGCCGGCATTCCAGGGACGCAGGAACTTTTTCGGAATAAAATGCCAATGAAGCATTTCCTTACTCCACCAATAACCCCACTGGTTAGTGGAAAAAAGATAATAATCGTTTTTGTAGTAAACGATTACCGGGTCTGCTGTTGCGCGATGCCTCCCCCAATTCGAATATTCCGGGATCGGAGTGTATCCATAATCGATATTTATCGGATTGCAATAAGTTCTCTGTTGTCCACGACCAGGATTGGCAAAGAAAAAGGATAATTGAAATACAAGGAAGGCCCTGAAAAATTTCATCTGTATATTTTTAATGGTTCAGCCTGCTTACTCTTATAGGAATTCCGGCAAGGGGAGGCATTTCATCTTCCGGCCTGTCAAGATAGTAATAAGCCGTCACCGCATAATCGTCGACCCGGTAAAAATTTACCCAGCCTTCGGAAAAATGATCCAGAGAAAAATTGGCCTGAGTGGAATCTTTTCCCTCCAAAAGCCGATAAAAGCTCAGGCCGGCATCCACTGAAACAGGTTTGATCGCGACCCCTTTTTTCATCAGTGCACGCACTTCACTGATAAATCCTCCGCCGATCTGCTGCAGGCTTACTTTAATATTTCTGTCAAAATAAATGGCATCGGGCAGATGGAGCCTGTAAAAATCATAGGCATGGCCCGGACCATCCGCCACCGTACAACCCTGGTATTGATTGGAGAAACTGCCCAGGCCCCAGCCGCTTCCCAGATAGTCTTCCGTCCCGGTACCTGCGATCGTCGGAGAAGCGCTGTCCCCGTCCAGGAAAATTTTCACTTCTCCCTCTCCCCACCAGGTATTTTCATAAGTGGAATCGACAAGAACTGCGGCGCTCATACCAAGAAAACGACCCCTTCCCCTGACCATCGGCAGGATCAATACATCTTCTCCGGGTTTTAAAGATTTTTGTCTGTTCCAGCAACAATGAAAATAAAGAATCGTCGATGGAAGATCATTAGTGAGCAGGTAATCCACATCGAAGAAAAGCTTTGCCGCTTCCTTTTCGCTTTCATTGATGATTTGAATCCGCGCGCCCTTCCGAAAGGGCATCGGGATATAACAATTGAATGACCTGCCTTCTGCTGTTGAGAATAGCGCTGACTGAAAAGCGACCGGCCTTCCGAGGTTGCTCCCGAAGAAATCCCCTAAGGGCACATCCACCGCGGGCTTGCTCCCTCCTTCCCAGAATAGTTGCAGCCGCAGGCTTCTTAACATCAAAGGATTCTGATCTACGGTAAGCCAGATACGCTGGATTATTCCGGAATTGTTGATATCAAGTAAGGTCTTTGTCTCGCCAGGTTTGATCACTTCGAATGCATGACCCTTGGCGGTCTTATTGGTCATGGCTCCCGAACCCTTTTTCCCATTTAAGTTCTCAAAACTGCTCACCCTGGAACTGCGATTGCCGGGAAATTCATAAAGAGGCTCATAAAGAGTTTGGGACTGCGCTGAACAAGCGAACAAAACCGCCAGCATCAGGGCGGAGAACATTTTATCCATTCTTAAAGCTACTTGATATAAGGACTTGAAAAACCCAGTTTTTTTAAACCCGACTGTACTTCCGGGCAGCTCATGAAAAGCTTCCATAATAAGCCGCTCCGGTAATTCTCGATCATTACCGCTGCGGGACCCTGATCGATGGCGAGATATCTCCTGGGATACCAGCTATCCGTTTCACTAAAAGCGTCGTAAAACCCATAGCTGCCCCAGATCTTATCCTTCATGTCCGCATACCAGTGCCGGATCGCGGCCATGGACTGTTCAGGTAAATAGGATATCGAAGAAACCGCTGCGGTAGGAGAGATGACGCCAAGGTCATGCCGCTCGTTGGGGGCATGGGCCGCATAACCCCTTACCGAATAGCTGGCGGTCAACCCCCAATTATCCTTGCCATATCCTTTGAAATTTTTCGGATCATTGACACACCACTCGTAATTGATTAGGGCCTGCTCACGGTTTTCCTTCCAGTAATCCGCATAGGCATCCCTGAGGCCCTTAGGATCCAGGCCGAGATAAGAATACTGAGCCCAAAACAGCGGGCCTCCATAGGGGGGATTGCCCTGCATATGAAGGTGGAGCGTATCATTGCCATAATAACTTATCTTATCTATCGCACCGTCCTGGGCCCATCCATGCTGGTAAACGGAAGCCGGGATCGAATGGGTCGGAGAACAAGCGGCAAGAACATAGAGGATCAGGCATTCGTTATAGCCGTGGACGGGAAAGTTTTTAACCCAGGCGTAATCAGGGCTCCAGTGCCAATACAATACTTCCTGCCCACCATTGCGATACCAGTCGAAATCCACCCCCTTCCATAAAGCATCGATCCTCGAGGCAAGTTCTTTCTCAGCATGATTTCCATTAATGAAAAACTGTCTCACGCAAAGCAAACCCTGCATCAGATAGCTGGTCTCGACCAGGTCTCCGCCATCATCCTCCCTCCCGAAGGGCTTCACATGACCATCATTATCATTGATCCAATGAGACCAGGCGCCGTGGAAACGATCCGCCTTTTCCAGGAAGCTGACGATCTTCTCAAATCTCTCCCTTCCCTGCAATCTCGAAATATAACGCCGATGGATACCCGCGAGAATGGCCATACAGCCAAAACCACTCCCACCCGTCGCAATGATATTCTGGTCATGAGCCGGGTAGTCACCGTCGAGGTGGATTCGCTCAGGAGCCATCCCGCTATTCGGCTCCGCCCCATCCCAGAAATATTCGAAGGTCTGCCTTTCGACCAGGTCAAGCAAGGCGGTATCCGCGGAAAAAGTAGGTTTATTAACTTTTTGCCCCTCGGATAAATTAATAATTCCAAGGAAACAGATCAGAAAAAATAGGGTTCTCATAATTATAGATTCGGGCTGCTAAAACCCAGGTTTTGCATGCCCTGCTGCACTTCCGGGCAACTCATAAATAAATTCCATAATAAACCGCTACGGTAGTTTTCTATCATGACGATCTGCGGTCCCTGATCGATCGCCAGGCAATCGGTATCATACCATAGGGAATTCAGACTAAATGCATCGATGAATCCATACTGCCCCCAAATTTTATCTCCCAATACATAATAGAAAAAACGCAATGCATTCAATGACTGAACAGGAGTATAAGGCATCGAGGAAATGGCTGCAGTAGGCGCGATCACACCGACATCATTGGTAGGGGAACTGGCCGTATATCCATTCGGGATATCGCTGGCCGTCAGCCCCCAGCAGAGATCACTGTAGCCAAAATAATGATTGGGATTGCTGACGCAGTATAGATAATTGATATTTGCATGGGCCGTGTCCTGGGTCCAATAATTAGCATAGGCATCGGAGAGGCCATTGGGATTGATGCCCAAAAATGAATAATGTGCAAAGAACAGCGGACCTCCATAGTCAGGACCAAGGGGAAGAGGGATCCCATAAAAGGAATTACCGTTTCTCTCCCCTCCATTCTGCGCCCAGCCATTCGTATAGACGATTTTTGGAATGGTATTGGAATCTACAGGGGAAGAAGCTGCGAGTATATAAGGGATCATGGCTTCACACCAGCCCCGGACCTGCACATTGATCGCCCAGCCAAAATCGGGGCTCCAGTTCCAGGTCAATACATTCTGCCCGTTCTGGCGGTACCAGTTCCACTCGACACTGTCATAGATCGCATTGATGGAACTACGTAAATTGATCTCATTGCTGTCAGTCGTGCTATTGAAGAACTGCCTGGCGCAAAGCAAACCCTGGATCATATAGGAGGTTTCCACGATATCTCCCCCATCGTCCTGGGTGCTGAATGGGAGTGTTGCACCAGTGGAACCATCGATCCAATGAGAAAAAGCTCCATGGAACCTGGTAGCCTTATTAGTCAGAAAATTGACGATGGTATCGATACGTGACAGGGCTTGTGCGCGGGTAAGGAAATTACGCTGCACCCCAACCAGCATGCCCATGATTCCAAAACCGGTTCCACCCGTCGTGACGGTATTGCCTGATGAAGTGCGCTCCCTTGCCATGCCGCAAACAGGATGTCCGAAAGCGTAAAAATAATTCAAGGTCTGTTCTTCGACAAGAGTCAAAAGAGCAGAGTCGGTGATCACAGGAAATTTATTGGAAGAATCGATCTGCGTTGAGAAACTCAGGCGGACAGCGCTTTTCAGAGAGGAATCAAAGGTCGATTTCAACAAGGTCGCAATGCTCAGGGAATAAAGGGACAGGCTCTGCAGGCTTGCCGCCGGCTGCACAATCAGCACGCTATCATTATTTGAATAAGCGATCTGAATCTTGATGGTACTGGCCCCTGTGGTTAGGGCAATATCTCCGGTCAAAGTCGAAGTGTCGATGGGTGCGGAAAAATAGAATTTAACCACCGGATTCAGGTTCACATTATTAACCAGCTGGCCATTGTTAACCGTATCATTGAGCGTAACCTTCGTACAGGAAAATGGTCCCCCCGTCGTGACTTTAATCACCGGTTCATGGGTGGTTTTTTTACAGTAAAAATAAAAGAGGACGGCAATTGCGGCAAAAAAAAACTGTTTCACAGACATCAATATTTAGACCTGCAAATTTCGTGATTAATAACCGTAAACCGGCAGATTTTAAAGGAGCATTTACCGATTAATGATGATCGATCTGAAACAATAGCAAACGGTCATTATTGCGGGCAACCAGCAGGCAGCGCTGACCGGCAACGAGGATCGGTTTTATATCCCTTACCTCACCCTGTGTAAGAAGAGCTCCGCTATGCTGGATCAGGGTGCTGAACCCTCCTTTTCCGTCTCCAAGAGAAATTGCGAGAGGCATCGCATCGTACCTTCCTTCATAAGGATCTATACCGAAAAAATTACCGCCACTCAGAATATCGGTCTTCCCATCGCCATTGAAATCATAAGCATCAAAAGTGAATATAGGCGACCATTGCAGGGGAAATGGAAGGGGAGAAGCTTTAAAATGTCCCTTGCCATCGTTCAGCAATATGGTCGAAGCAAGTGTATTAGCTACCATGACATTGGCATTCTGCAGTTTATCCCCGAAAATTTCCTCTACGGTCTTGCCGGCCATTTTTTCATAGCCCAAATACTCATTTTTCAGGCTGGGTATCTGTCTTTCGAGATCTTCCTTGGTCAGAAAGGGATAATATTTACCATCCTTAGCAACAGCAAGTATCTGATTAGCCGTATGCATTGCAGACAGATTAGCGGCCAGGTACATTTTCAAGGGAAAATCCCTGGATGCAGTCAGCTTGCTATTCAATCCGTAATTACCCAACAGGATATCGGGCTTACCGTCACCATTCAAGTCCGTGACCTGCAAACCAAACCACCAACCCCTTAGCGATTCGTCATCGTCTGTAAGTTCAACAGGATGAAATTTGCCATGATCATTCAAATAAAGCACCGGTTTCATCCATTCTCCCGTAATAAGCAGGTCCGGCCAACCGTTCCCGTCAAAATCGGCCCAGGCAGCGCCAGTGACCATTCCGATCGTGGAAAGACCGGGAATCACAGCTTCCGTGCAGATATTAAAATGCCCCTTCCCGTCATTGCGGAGTAAAAAAGATAGAGTAGGATTTCCGTATTTGGCATCGGCGCGGCCACCTACGAAAATATCCAGGCTACCGTCATGATCAAAATCTGCGACCCGGACCACGGACTTATTTCCCGGCAATCCGGGCAGGCCATCGGAACGGGTAAAATGTCCCTTCCCGTCATTAATATAAAGACGGTCATTGAGCTCGGCGGAACTATTGGGGTATTCGTTTCCCCCGCTGGCCACATAGAGATCAGGATATCCGTCCCCGTTGGCATCGAAAAACAGGGCGTCCACCTCTTCACAAAGCCTGTCTTTTACAAAGGCCAGACTGTCTGGTGAACGAAGAAATGAACCATTAGCTTGTTGCAAAAAGAGGGCGCCGGGATGACCCATTGCTCCGCAGACAAAAAAATCTTCCAGACCATCGCCATTGACATCAGCCACGGCCAGCTTTGGACCCTGGGTGGAAAGTTCATGCGGAATAAAGGGCTGGTAATTGAAATCAACAAAGGATAGATCTTCCTGGTGTTTATAATCGATGCCCGACTGCCCGGTAATATCCTTAAAATAAGCATCGGGCGGAGTGTGAACCAATTCCTGGATAAAATTGCTGTAATCAAAGATACTATCAGTCTTGCCTTGCAGATAGGTGACCGACAGGGTTTGATTTGGGTTGAGCCGGTAGAATTTTTGGTATCTCCTATTCGGCCAGATCAGGACCAGGCTATCGATCCGGCTTGAATCGCTGCTTAAATCACCGAGGCCGAAATGAAAAACCGGCTCGCTACTGCTCATGAATCCATGGACAGATTGCAATTCCCGGTATTGCAACCTGCCTCCGGAATACAGAAATATCTTGGCGCCAATGCCGCTGGTATTCTTACCCGGACCCTTTAATTTAACGGAAAGAAATCCCCTTCCCGGAAACAGTTCCCTGGCCTGGTTATGGAACAGGCCCGCCGGTTCATTCATTTTATTTACCACCAGGTCGATGGCTCCGTCTCCGTCGAGATCTCCATAGGCCGCACCCTGGGAAAGCGAAGGCTGGCCAAATCCCCATTCTGTTGAGCGGTCAATGAATTTTAGATCGGGACTCCCTTCGAAGATATAACTATGCCAGGCTCCTGAAGGAGCATGTTCAAGGACCTGCCGGTCTAAGCTCCGGACTCCCTGAGATAACTTATTTTTTATATTGAGCCCGGAATAAAAATCTATAAAGTCAAGGTTATTCTGCCTGGTCTTGATTCCATTTGAGACAAAAAGGTCATTTATCCCATCCAGGTTAAAGTCTGCGATCAGGGGACTCCAGCTCCAGTCGGTGGCCGCAACCCCGCTGTAAAGTGAAATATCCGAATACCTGAATCCCTTGCCGGTATTTAGTTGCAGGCAATTTTTTGAATACTGGTAGTTGAAACCGATCTTATTGAGATAATTGTAAATATTCAGATTGTATTCCCGCTGTGAGGATTTCAGTGTTTTTTCATCTGCGGGAAGCATATCCAGGGATATGATATCGGGCCAGCCATCATTGTTGATATCTGCCACATCATTTCCCATGGAAAACTTGGATTCATGTCCGAAAGCTGTACGGTTCATTTCCCTGAACCGGCCATTTCCCAGGTTCATATAATAATAATCATCCTCGTTGAAGTCGTTGCTCACATAAATATCTTCCAGCCCGTCATGGTTGAAATCAGCGACGGCAATCCCAAGGCCGTATCCCAATGGGCTGCTGATGATACCGGCTTCACGAGTGACTTCTGTGAAATGATCCCCGTCGTTGCGGTAGAGCTTCCCCCCGCTAACCGGGCTGTATATTTTTCTACCGGAGGTATCTCCGTAGGTGGCTGTTTGGTGGACAGAATGCTGAAGCAGGAACATGTCGAGATCCCCGTCATTGTCATAATCAAAAAATACCGCCTGGGTATTATAGCCTGGAATGTCCAGCCCCCATTTTTTTGCCTCTTCGGTAAAAGTGCCGTCCCCGTTATTGATAAATAGCTTATTCCTGGAGTCCTTAAAAAAAACATGGGCATGAGAGATGCTATCCCTGTCAGGCTCATGATTGGAAACGGCAGATACAAAAATATCCAGATAGCCGTCACCGTTCACATCTGCCATAGTCACCCCGGTTGACCAGTCATTTTGCCCGCTTACGCCCGCTTTCTCCGTTATATCTTCAAATTGCATGTTCCCCTTATTCAGGTAAAGCTTATTTCCGTGGGTATTAGAAACCAGGAAAATATCAGGCAGTCCGTCATTGTTGATATCCCCGATGGCAACTCCGGCCCCATTGTAATAATACATATAATCCAAAATGCTAAGGCTATCGCTGTCTTCTACCTTATTCACGAAACCGATCCCTGATTTTTCCGGAGGGATTGCATTAAACAAAGGTTTTTCCTGATGAGAGCAGGACATAAAAAAAAGATCCGGTATGAGGCAGGTCAGGGCTGCAATCCAGGGGCTGATTCTCTGAAAGCGCATATCCGCAAAGGGTTCAAAAGAAATTAGGCTTACCCTGACAAGATAAGATTAAAAGCAATATCTGGTCGGCTTAAAGTAAAAAAGCTGCCCCGGAGGGCAGCTTTTTTTTATTAGCAAAACAGTTTATCTGCCGGCAGAACCATTCAGGAACAAACCGACAACATCAGCTTGAGTGAGTGCGATGTTGAACACTCTTAATTCATCAATTGCTCCAAGGAAACATCCGGCTGAACCGAGAGTCGCAGAAACTCCATAAAGTCCCGGAGGCCATGTTCCAATGAAGAGGGTTGTTGGAGGATCTGGTGCAGTGAGGGTCAGGTTGCCCATCAGTGTAGTGGCAGGGCTTCCGGAACCTAAAGGAAGAGGTCCATTATACAGCGTAGTGGATGTTGAAACGCCATAGGCCGAACTAACTGCGATGGGCTGTCCATTTTCGTAGAACGTATAGGTGGAGGAGCCTCCATCATAGGTCATTACGATATGCACCCAGTTGGAAGTCGCTGTATCATAAGAGTTCATAGTGAAATTCATCCAACTTCCGGCCGGACCGCCGATATTGTTGAACCCATGGTGAATGGGAACCGAATCATTAGTATACTGGGTTGCAGAAGGCACATCGGTTTCAAGTATGATTTCGCCTCCATCAGAACCTGTCGTGTCACCGGAAACAAAGAAGATACCTGCAGCTTTGCTTCCCGAAATTGGTTTTGCTGCCATGGGCAGGCTGTACCACACGGAAACAGAGAAGCTTTGCAATGCTGCATAGGCAGCAGCGGCAGGAACAGTTGCATAGGCGCCGGCTGCACCCTGATAGGCTTCGCCTCTAACACCTTGTATATAGGTAACCCCTTGTGCCGAGCCTGTTTGATTGCCTACGGTATCATTTACATTACCATTAAAGGTAAAGTAAGATATCAGACTGGCATGCTCAACGGAATCTGAGGACAGAAAACCGCCCAACAATTGGAGACCTGTTACCGTGAAAGATGCCGATGCAGTTCCATTATTTGTTGTGATCGTCAGTGTATAGGTTCCGCTAGCGACGGCAGCGACGAGAGTTATCGTACCTGTAATCGTCGTACTTCCTGTGACAGTCACATTAGTAACGGTTATTCCTGCAGTGGTGCAAGTGACCGTGGCATTAGTCAAATTGGTACCTGAGATGGTGAAGCCGGTGGAGGTACCTGCTGTGACCGTAGCGCCCGCAGCCAGGGTCGTACTAGAGACTGTTGGCGTGGAGGGAGTACTGGATGATTTCTTGCAGGACTGAACAACGATGGCCGCAAGGGCAACAACCCCTGCAATTGCCAGAATTCTTAATTTACTCGATATTGTTTTCATTATCATTTGTTTTTGATTTGGAAATTTATTTTCATTTGGGGAGGAAGCGGGAGAACCTCTTGTTCTTTTTAGCATAGTATAAAATTATGGATTATTATTTGATTAGTATCCAGGGTTTTGCGTTAAGGATCCTCCACTTACTGCGATCTCTGCTGCGGGAACCGGAAGCAGTTCATTTACTCCTGCGACAAAATTCGTCTTCCCCGAAGCGATCATCACCTGTGCTGCCCGTCCCTGCCTTACAAGATCCCAGAAACGATCATGCTCCATTGCCAGCTCCACATGCCTTTCCTGCCAAATGGCGGCTTGCAATGCAGTCTGGGAAGAGGCCGTTGTAGGACCCAATCCCGCCCTCGCCCTTACCTGATTTAGCATTGCAATTGCCGAGCCAGTATTTCCGAGAGCATTATCTGCTTCCGCCTTGATCAATAGAACTTCCGCATAGCGGAGAATATGAAGATTTTTCTGGCAATTGCTCCGGTTGCCGTCAAAAACCTCGATCTGGGGAAGAATAACACCTAAACTCCCCGGGGCGGGCATGATCTCACTATGATAAGCCTTGTAATTGTACCTGGCGGATAGTCCCGCCATGGTGGGAACGATAAATCCATCGAATAAGGTGTCCGGAGGAGAAGAAGCCGGGAGGTTAATGATGGTGGCAGCTTGTCTCAGGTCACCGGGTTCATAAGCTGCCTGGAGAGAAGTCGAGGGATCATCAAATCCGTAACCGTCATCCCCTGAAGGCTGGTCAAAACCTGGATTATACCATGGCGTAAAGGGAGTTCCCATACCATTATCCTGCCTGGCTCCCTGGTATTCCACATAACCGGGAATTCCATAATCCGCATTGCCATAAATGCCTGTTTCCACCTCAAATACCGATTCCGCTGAATTATCACCAGCCTGTCTCCACAATATGGAGTAATCCGGCATCAATTGGTATTGACCGGAATTGATCACATCGTTAGTCAGGCTATCCGCCTCCATCCAATTCTGCAAATACATATCCACCTTAGCTAGTAACGTTTCTGCCGCGCCCTTGGTTGCCCTGCCCACATCAGTGGCGGATCTTAATGGCAGGTTGGCCACGGCGAATTGCAGATCGGGGATGATGACCTGATTATAAATGGCAGTTGCCGGGGACCTTCTGTAAAAATTGGTATCCGTAGTATGGGGGCCGCTCGGAACGGTCAAAACCAACGGAACCGCACCCCACATGCGAACCATATTGAAGTATAAATAGGCCCTTATAAACCGCATTTCCGCCGTCCTTGTGGTTATGATGAGCGGACTAAGTGCCGACTGTGCCAATGACTGTATTGCAATATTGCAATTCTTGACACCGACATAATATCCTCTCCAAAGCCCCCAGACATAGGTATTATTCGAGTTGATCGTAAAATTATCGATATCCTCCGCCAAAGGCTGGTCCCCATTATAGCTACCCTTATCGGCATCATCGGACATAATATTGGTAACGGTTGTAAAATAAATCCCATGAATATCATAATTTCCAAATTCCGGTTCGGTCGGGTCAGGGCAGATAAGCGCATTATAGGCCCCTATAACTTCATCCTGCGCCACATTGGGATCGTCTGAAGCTGTACCCTGGCCCTGCAGCGGCACGTTCAAAAAACTTTTTTTACAGCCGGCCAGAACCAAACAAGCGGCAAAAGAATAAATCAAAATCTTTTTCATATCATTATCATATTAGATATTATAATCCGAGGTTCACACCAAAAGCAAATGTCCTTGTCGTTGGATAAGTTCCTAGTTCAATTCCTGCATTCGTAGGATCAGATCCCGGTAATTCGGAGGAAAATCCTTTGTATTTCTTGATCGTAACCGGATTTTGGGCACTTGCATAAATCCGCAGGCTATTGATTACCCGCTGCCTGTTAAGTAATTTAACCGGCAGAGTATAGCCCAAAGTCGCATTATTGATCCTGTAAAATGTCCCGGAAGAAAGAAAATAGGAGGAAGCAGGTAAGTTACCTCCATTTGGCGCAGGTTGGGTCTCCGATTTGTTCTGGAGGGTCCAGTAGCTCGTGGCAATATATTCTTCTATATTGTCCTTGGTGGCTACCCTGGCTTGTTGTTTACCATTGTAAACCTGGTTTCCAATATTTGAATACAAATCAATTGAAAAATCGATTCCCTTATAACTCAATCCTGCGGAAAGTCCTAGATACAATTTTGGCTGATAGGATCCCTGATAGGTGGTATCCATGGAACCATTCGGGTTGAATTTATAAATCAAATCCCCTGGTACGGCACTCCCCTGAAGAAGTGCTCCGCTCGGGCTTTTATAATTATTGACCTGGTCCTGGGTCTGGAATACGCCAGTCACCTGTGGCAGGAAAAAAGCTCCTATCGGGTAACCGGCTTTGGTTTCCGTGGTGAAATAGCCATTAATATTTCCGTCAAAATAGGGCAGGCCTCCGTTAAGGTTAAGCACCCGATTTCGGTTCATGGTCAGATTGCCTCCGACGAAATAGGAAAGATTTTTGTTGATATTGTCATGCCATTTGGCAGAAAATTCGATTCCCCGATTATCGATGGTAGCGCCATTGGTCAGGATATCTCCGGGAGTGATGCTGCTGTTCGGATTTGACGTACTTCCGAAAGTGCCCGGAACCTCAACATAAATAAGGGCATTCGTCACTTTCTTATCATAATAATCTAATTCTCCGCTCAGCCTGTTATTCAATGTGGCATATTCAAGGCCAAGGTCATATTCCTTGGTGATCTCCCATTTCAGATTCAGATCCTTTATCTGTGGGACAAGGCTTCCAGTATTTACCCCGGCTACACCTCCTGTGCTATCGCTATTGTACCAATAAGGGATATTGCCCAGTAGGGTATTGACAGAAGCATCTGAAGGTATAAGGGAGTTCCCCAATTCTCCCCAGGAACCCTTTAATTTCAGGAAATCGAAGATCTTCTGGTTGTCCATAAAATTTTCCTTGCTGATAACCCAACCCGCACTCACACCGGGAAATTCGCCCCATCGATTGTCGGCATTAAATACTGAATTGCCATCCGCCCTGAAATTTCCGGTAAACTGGTATTTGTCTTTATAACTGTAGAATAATCTTCCGAAATAAGAATTCACTGCATATTCCGTGACCGAACTTCCATTGAACTGAAATCCCTGATCACCATCCTGCAAATACCATTCGGCAGGAACCGGGGCCACATTGTACCGATAAGCGGAAAAGCCGGCGTTATAATATTTCTGCGCTTCGGTACCGGCCAGTATGGTTATTTTATGATCTCCGAACTCTTTATTGAAATTGATGGTATTGCTCCATACCCAATGGTAGTATTTATTCTGTGATACAGTCAATTGACTTCGGGAAGCCCCCTGTGAACCTCCTTTAACATTGAAAAAGCTTGTATCATTATTATGCTGGTAGGTATAGGCCCTGTCGTCGAAAAAATCGAGTTCATCGTTGAAAGTGGAACGAATGGAGATATACTTAATTGGTTTCAGCTCCGCATAAATATTTCCCTGAACCCTGTTGTCATGGCTGAGATCATTGGTATTCTGGGCATCCAATACCGGATTGCCGACATTCTGGAATTGAGAGGTATTGCCGAACTTCCCATTCACTATGGCAGGCACCAGGGGGGCTGCCCGATAGGCATCCTCCGTAATAGTGCCGGTCGGCACGTTTTGAGCGGTCTGATTCCCAAAAGATGCCGTGGTACCGATTTTTAGAGCAGAAGTGGGAGAGAACTCATTGTTAAAGCGAATTGTGTAACGGCTATAATCATTGAAGATAATGATCCCGTCATTGGTCTGGTAGCCGACCGTGAGCGCATATTTATTCTGGGGGGTGCTTCCCGAAACGGAAATATTGTGGTTCTGATAAAATGCATCCCTAAGCACCTGATTAAACCAACTGGTATTATATCCGGTTGGTGAAAGCGGTAGACCGGTAATTCCCTGCTGGTAATTGATATATTGAGTAGCATTCGCCATCGGCACAACATATGCGGCCTGCTGCATACCCACCGTTCCGGTATAATTCACTTTTATTTTTCCGGATCCCTGTTTGGTGGTAATAAGCACGACTCCATTGGCTCCTTTCACCCCATAAATGGAACAGGCCGATGCATCTTTTAATATATCCATGCTTTGTATATCGGATGTATTGATATTGGTGATATCATCGGTCCAGATCCCATCCACGACATACAGAGGGCTGGCTCCGGCCAATATGGAACCGGTTCCACGGATAATGACCTGGGGCATGCTTCCCGGCTGCCCGCTGCTGATGATCTGCACTCCGGCTACCTTACCCTGAAGGGCCTGGGTGGCTGTGAGAACCGGCTGCTTGGAAAGTTCGCTACCCTTAACGGTGGCAACAGACCCGGTTACATCGACCTTCTTCTGTGTTCCATATCCTACCACAACAACCTGGTCAAGTGCCTTGCCCGAAACCAGGAGCTTAATATTGACGATCGCTTGCCCATTCACGGGAACCTCCTGACTGAGGTAGCCAATATAGGACACAACCAGGGTCGCATTTTCGCCGGCCGTGATGGTAAAATCTCCATTGTTATTTGTGGCAGTGCCCTTGGGGGTTCCTTTGACAGAAATGGAGACTCCTGAAAGAGGCTCGCCATTTTCTCCGGTAACCTTCCCCGTAACCTTAATATCCTGCGGGGCATTGCTGTTGGATAAAATGACGATCAGGTTATTATCCAGCATTTTATAGGTCAGATCGGTGCCCAGGAAGATCTTGTCCAGTGCATCCTTTACCGAGACATTCTCCATGTCCACATCTATTTTATGGGACAGGCTTTTCAGGCTGTTGTTATACAGAAAATGATAATCGGCCTGGGTTTCGATAGCCTTCAGCACCTTCAATATCTCTATCTGGTTGACCCTGACTGTGACATTGGCCTGTCCCTCCACATGGGCGGAAACCTGCATGGTAAAGGCAAATAACAATACAAATGACAATTTCATAACTAGGTAGACTTTTTTTACTTGGCTCATGCTGCCGGACCTGTACAAATTATTTTTATTCATACATTTATATTGTTCAATCGGATTATGAAATGTTTTTTAATGTTTTGTAACCTGGCGGGAAATGCTCCAACATTTCCCGTTTTATTTTAAAATATTATAATATTATTTCCTGCATCCACACTATAATCAAAGGAAGCGGTCAATTTCAATGCGTCCAAAGCCTGTCTAACGGTCTCATTCTTAAAACTGCCGGTCAAATGAGTTCCCCTTAAATCCGAATGCTCGAATTTGATCGAGACCCCATACCATCTCTCGAGCTGTCTCGCAATATTTCCAAAAGACTCATCCTGGAAAACCAGCCTGTCCTCAACCCAGGAAGTCTCGATAATAGCTCCGGTCTTGTGCTCGTAGGTCAGATTTTGTATACTCACCGCCGGTAAGGCTTCAATTTTTTGAATATCTCTCGCGGGTCCGGCGGAGTGCATAATGGCCAATTCGCTTTGCTCATTGCGAACCACTATTTTTTCGTTGGGTTTCAGGATGACTTTCTTATCCGGTTTATTGCGAAAAGTCACTTCAATGCTCCCCCTAATCAGGGCGGCTTCGGTCGTCTGGTCCGTCGGATAGGATTTCACATTAAATGCAGTGCCCAGCACTTTGATATTGATATTCGAAGCGTGGATAACAAAAGGTTTTTGTTTGTTTTTCACCACATCAAAATAGGCTTCTCCGGACAAAGAGACTTCCCGGATCTTTTTCCCGTAACTGGAATCATAGACCAGTTTGCTGCCTGCATTGAGCCAGACTTTCGTGCCATCAGGAAGAATCAGATTGGTTTTGGAACCATTCCTGGTAGAGATCTCGCTAAAAGGTTTTGAGTTTTGTTTGGGTAAACTGTAGCCAACAGGAGTTTTGACCGGAAGTAAGAAATAAATCAGTACTGTTGCGAGAGCCAAAAGACCGGTAATGATTCCAATAGACTTTCTTTTTCCATTACCAGGATGATTCTTTTCGGGATCGCCAAAACCAGGATCCAGGGATTTGAGTTTATTTTCAACGCGTTCAAAGGCCTTATAAGACTCATCGTGATTGGTTTCCAACTCGCTGGACCATAGAGTCTGGATGGTTTGCAGGGGATAATGAATTTCAGGATGAAGCTTCAGTAGCCGCTCTAGTTGATTCAGCTCCTCCCAGTTTGCTTCTCCGGAGAGCTTTTTTGCAATCAAATTCCAAACGGGGTTCTCTGGCATATGGCTTTGGTTACGGCCTCTTGTAGTAATCATATAAAGACAAGCAGGAAATCAAAAACCCCCAAACAAAATTTAAATATTTTTTAACTTTCTGATAAATGGATCGAAGAAGGAACAGCACGATTCATGTCAAAACTAATTGTAGACCCGATCTTGCGGATTGCGATAGCTAATTGATTTTCAACAGTTTTAGCGGAAATATTCAAAATTTCAGCCACTTCCCTGTATTTCATCCTATCGTATTTCACGAGTTGGAAAATCGTTCTGCAACGCGGAGGTAAATTAAGAATAGCCTGGTTGACAAGCTTCATCATATCAGATGTTATCAGCAATTGTTCAGGATCTGCATAAGAACTGTTGAATTCCCCCCCAAAATCATCGAGGGAGAGGGGGGCCGACTTGTTCTTGTTCAAATAATTCAAAGCGGTATTCTTGGTGGCAACAAAGAGATAGATCTTAAAATTCTCAACCTTCGCCAGCGATTTCCTTTTTTCCCAGATTTTAATAAATACATCCGAAACCACTTCTTCTGAAAGCTGTTTGGATCTCATGAAATGCATGGCAAATGCATGAAGATGGGGGTAAAGGGAAATAAACAATTCCTTGTAGGCTGATTCATCATCTGAATTGGCAATGCATACACGAAGTTCTTCTAATCGTTGGGCAGCAATCATTTTTCTATGGCCTGGTCTTATACAATATTAGGAAATAAATAATGAGAATATGGTGATGACAATAATCTCTCTGTTATAGCTGCATATAATTTCGCCGCTATATGCGAATTCTGTAGATTTGCCCCCTCTAAAAAATGGACCCTTAGCTCAGTTGGTTAGAGCATCTGACTCATAATCAGAGGGTCGTTGGTTCAAATCCAACAGGGTCCACTTTCTTTTCAGAAAAGAAAACAAGCCAGGGCAAAAGGAAGCCTTAATTTCGTAAGAAGCAATAAATTAGAAAGGCCTTCTTTAACCTTTTATTAACCCTAAGAAAAATACTTTTGTCGCATCAAAAACAATTATGAAGAAATCTCTGTTTTTTATAACTGCTGTATTGTTTATTTCCTCTGCATTTTCACAAAAGACTGATACCGCCAAGAAAGCCAATTCAACCCCAACAACTACGGCACCGGCCACGGTTCAAACCACTCCTGCAAAAAAGGATTGGAGCAAGGTAGATCTGTCTCATCGGGCCAATGATCATTTCATGATCCAGACAGGTTATGTTGGTTGGGCTGCTCTTCCTGATACCGTTCCGGTCAATGGGATATCCAGAAGCTTCAATTTCTATTTCATGTATGATTTCCCCTTTAAGACGGATCCACGTTTCAGCGTAGGGGCAGGACTTGGCATCAGTTGCAGCAATGCATTTTTCAAAAACCAACCCTATCCGCTCAGTACAACACCGAGGCAGGATGATGGAGGCGGCACACATTTTAAGAAATACAAGGTAGTTACGACCTATCTTGATATTCCGGTGGAATTGCGATATGCCCTTGACCCGGAAAATACAAACAAGAGCTGGAAATTCGCAGCAGGGATTAAGGTAGGTGATTTGCTGAGCGCGTACTCGAAAGGAAAGGATGTATTAAACGGAACCGGACAAGACCAGGATCCTTCTGTATATAAGGATCGCAATAATTCAAATTTTAACAGCATCCGGCTCGCCACCACGGTCAGGATCAGCAAGGGACCGATCGGAGTTTATGGCCAGTACCAGGTAACCAGCCTCATGAAAGGCTCACAGGGCCTTCCGCTGGTTTATCCCTTTGAATTCGGAATTTGCCTGAGCGGTTTATAAATAAATTTTTACAATACTTTCAGCGAATATCCATGGATATTCGGTTTATGTTTTAGATCAAAACTCAAAGTGAGTGATTGAAAAGAAAAATTATAGTTTCCAGGAGGAGCGGGCGGTACTCGTAGGGCTTATTCTGCCCACCCAAACCGAACATGATGTAAATGAATATCTAGATGAATTGGCTTTTCTTGCTGAAACGGCAGGGGCAACGGCCTTGCGGAAATTCATCCAGAAACTGCCGCATCCCGACAGCAAGACCTATATCGGAAAAGGCAAGCTCCAGGAAATAAAGGACTATATCACCGGAAAAGATATCAGGATCGCCATTTTCGATGACGAACTCTCCGGTTCCCAGATCAATCATATTGAAAAGGCCCTCGAGGTAAAGACAATTGACCGGTCCGACCTCATACTTGACATATTTGCAAGCCGGGCAAAGACGGCCCAGGCCAAATTGCAGGTAGAACTTGCCCAATACCAATACCTCCTGCCCCGGCTACGAGGAATGTGGTCGCACCTGGAAAGGCTGGGCGGCGGGATCGGAACCAGGGGCCCCGGTGAAACGGAAATAGAAACCGACCGCCGTATAGTCAAGGACAAGATCTCCCTTCTGCGAAGACGCCTCTCTGTGATCGACAAGCAGGCATTCACTCAAAGAAAGGACCGTGGTGAATTCATCAGGGCGGCGCTCGTGGGATATACCAATGTCGGCAAATCCACGATCATGAACCTTCTCAGCAAATCCGATGTATTTGCCGAAAACAAACTATTCGCCACGCTGGACACCACGACCCGGAAGATCGTATTCGAAAATACCCCCTTCCTCCTGAGCGATACGGTCGGATTCATCCGCAAGCTGCCCCATCATCTCGTCGAAAGCTTCAAAAGCACGCTCGACGAAGTCCGCGAAGCCGATGTGCTCTTGCATGTGGTGGACCTATCCCATCCCCGCTACGAAGAACAGATCGCCGTAGTAAATCGGACCCTCCACGAAATCAACGCCTCCGACAAACCCATCATATTGGTATTCAATAAGATGGACCTATATGAAAAGCAGACCTTCGACGAATGGCTAGACTCCTCCGTCAAGGTAGAAATGATAAGGGAATTAAAGGCAAGGTGGGAAAACGAGAGCCAGGGCCAATGCGTCTTCATATCGGCTCTCGAAAAACGAAATATCGAAGAACTGCGTACCGGAATCCTCGAGAGGGTCCGCAGCCTTTATCAGGTGCGTTACCCCTATAAAACAGAATATAATTATTGAATCAAGGCTGCTGATCAGATAATAAATCAGTGCTACTGGTCAGATAAATTTTGTGGATCGGGAAAAGCGGTCAGATAAAACGAATATGATTTTTGAGATGTTCTGGAAGAAATATAATTGGTATCGGGTGGCTGCAGGTGAGGGCGAGATCAGGCTCAATGCCAGCGGTATTGGGACCGTTGAGCTCGGCGACAAGAAGATTTGCGTGGTCCGGTTCCGCGATGTCTGGCATGCTTTCGCCCTCTATTGTCCCCATGCCGGGGCCCTGCTTTCAGAAGGCCGGATCGACGAAGGCGGCAATATCGTTTGCCCCGTCCATGCTTATAAATATAATATACGCAATGGGCTTTGCCGGGTAGCTGATGGTTACCGGCTAAGGACCTACCGGGTTGAGGTTAGGACAGATGGATTTTATATAGGTGTGGAAGAGGGGAGGGGATTGTAGGCGCGCTGGGGTGAAGGGTTGAACTTTGGCTGCAAGACCTTAGAATCGGGGGTTTTTTGTTTCCCGGCTTTGTAAAAAGGGGAAAATCCTTATTTTTGCTGCCCTTTAAGGAATTCCATTCCTCCTTAGCTCAGTTGGTTAGAGCATCTGACTGTTAATCAGAGGGTCGTTGGTTCAAGTCCAACAGGGGGAGCACTCAGGACGAATCAGGAAGTATTAAAACGCATGTAAACCCGCATCAAACTCAAGCCAGATGCGGGTTTTTACTTTTTATTCAGGTTATTAAGAAGTACAGATTCACCAAGATTCTCTTACACTTTCTCTTACACTTTTCCGGCATAGTCTTTAAAATAAGGGCTATATATGATCATTCCCGTAGTAACTCCAGTCATTAACTGGAGGGGTAAAATTAACAAGAAAGGGACCTATCCGATCCATTTACGGGTCTATATTAACCCGGAACCATATAGGTATTACCCAATAAAGATTCCCCTTAAGATCCGCCTGGATCAGTGGTCTGGGAGGGATGGTATTTGGTTAAAAGACAATCATCCATTTGCATTTGAGATCAATACCAAGATTGCGGAGATAAAAAGCAAAATAACTGAGCTTACCAAGAGATTTTATATGCAAAATAAGTCAATCAATTTCTATATCATTGATAGAGAAATACTTAGAAAAGGGGACAGAACCATTTTTAATGATTATTTTAAGAATTATATTGAACGGCCGCCGGCAACGGTGAATCTTGATGATATAACTTGGGAAAAGTACAGGGCATGCCTGTTACATCTAAATAATTTCCAATCCAAAATATCCTTCGCAGAAATCGATGAAACTTTAATTGCCCGGTTCAAGAATTACCTGGCAGGCCTAAAAGGGCAAAAAGGTAAGATGGTCCCCGCTACCATAAAAAGTTACTTTGACAAATTAAGAGTCGTGCTTAATCATGCAGCAAAAAAAGATAGATTTTTGGACCCTCAGGATATAGAGAATTATTTCGATGAAATTAAAATAACCGTGCCAACAAAAAGGGAAGGGCAGCATCTGGAAATCGAAGAAATACAAAAATTGCGTGCTCTCAAATTTGAAAAAAAAGATAAAAGCCTGGAAAGAGACAGGGATGTTTTCCTGTTCCAAATATATACAGGTTTCTACTATAACGATCTTCAAATTTTAAGGAAAGATCAATTACATAATGATATTGAATACGGAAACTATATTATCAGCGAAAGAGACAAGAACGGAAGGCCAACTATCATTCCGCTTTTTAAATTTCCTTATGCTACCGCAATTATAAATCGTTACAACGACAATGTGCCTGACAACAATTATCTTTTTCAAAAAAATACATTTATCGAAATCCAGGTCTACAATCGAAATCTAAAATTGCTGGCGAAAAGAGCAAATATTGCACGTCCGCTCAGTAATAAAACAGGCAGGCACACAAATGCGCAGATGTGGATTCGGTTCGGTGCAGAAAGACCTATACTTTCAAAAATGATGGGTCATGAAAAAGAACAAACAACGCAGAATTATTATAAGGTTGGGCTTCGTGAAGTAATAGAGGGAACAAAAGGTGTAGATTTTAGCAAATTATTTATTTAAGTATAATAGTGAGTATTTGACACTCACAACATTTCAAAATGGTTAGAAATTCATCTTGCAAATAGCAAGTTCCGTTGTGGTTTGTCTTTTTCGAATTAACCGAATCTACTTTTATCTCAAGCCTGCACTGCGAAAAACCCTCTTCTCGTTGCGATTAGCAATCTAAAAAGATAAAAGTGGGACACCTCTTCAATATCTTATGCCTGATTGCCCACCGTTTGGCATTTTTAATATCATAACCGTATCTTCCATTTCTCGCTTTCCACACATATTTTATAAATCTAAACAGGATAATAATTTATAGGTCATATGCATGAGTTGAGTCTATAAGGAGAGGAAAGTTCCTGATAATATGTAAATTTAACTATTAAAAAACCACAAAAAGCCACCTTACGCGGGCGACTTTTTATTGATATTTTATTGGAAACTCTATTTGAAATTTAAACAAAACAAAATGAAACCATTTTCCTTTCGATTTAAAGAAACTCCTTTGCGGGAAGCATTGGATTTTTCACTGATTCGTTATGATCAGCAACTGAATTTAAGCATAAACAATGCGACGGGGAAGCCCGCTGTAGATATTTTATCTAAACCAAATGATGAGAATTCTGAATGTGAAGGCATTGATCTGCTAATGGATACTGTGACCTTTACTAAAGCTCAAGGTGATGAGACTGATTCTGATCAAGGATTAAGTTTGCTAATGGATACAACAACAAATACGTTTACCGCAATGGAAGCATCAGACACAGATCGAGACAGAAGAAATATCCAGGCTCTAATAGATACATCCACGTTAACAGAATCGCAAGAGGCTACTGACCAAGATAAATAATAAATGATATTAATCATTACACATAAAACAGATTTTACTGCGGATTTTGTAATTAACAAACTTAATCAAAGAAAAATTGAATATAAAAGATTCAACTGCGAAGATTTATTTTTATCTCCATTTACTTTAAAATTTAATAACCAATTTAATTATAGTATTCTTGACGAGTCTAACTACGCCTCAGTTTGGTTTAGAAGAACTAAATTACCAGAGATAAAGAATCTATTAAGAGAAGAATGTGTTTACATTTCAAATGAAACAGATAGTTTTTTTAAAAACATGTTTTCTTCTATATCTGCAAATTGGTTAAGTCAACCTACTTCTGTTTATAATGCGGAAAACAAAATCTTGCAATTAAAATTTGCCCAAAAAGTTGGATTTAAAATACCAAATACTATTATTACAAACTCAAAAAAAGAACTGCAAACTTTTTATAAGGATAATAATGAAAGCATAATAATTAAGCCAATTTCACAAAATAGAATAGAATATAAGGAAGGCTTGTCGTTTATTTTTACAAACATAATTTCAGAAAAGCAAATGGAAGAAATTGAAGAATACGATTTAACTCCTTGCATCTTTCAAGAAAATATTATAAAAGATTTTGAAGTTAGAGCTACTGTTGTTGGAGATAAGGTATTTGCTGCCGCTGTTTATTCACAAGAAGTTGAGGAAACAAAAATTGATTGGCGAAGAAAAAAGTTAAAATTCATAAAAACAACTCTGCCGCCAGAAATTGAAGAATCGTGCATTAAGCTTGTAAAAAACTTTAACCTGGAATTTGGTGCTATTGATCTGGTTAAAAATAAGAATGGTGAATATATTTTTTTAGAAATAAATCCCAATGGTCAATGGGCTTGGATTGAAAGTCAAACAGGGTTAGAAATTTCAGAGGCAATTATTAATTTTCTTACAAACTAGGTCAAATGAATAGCTGGTTTAATTATATAGGTATTTTCGTGAAAAAAGATAGTTCATTACCTTATAATTACAATCATCTAAATTATGTGAATACTGAACATGACAAAGTCAATGCCCATAAAATACATTTAGAAGCAATTGAAAAAAAGGAAGATGTAAGGTTAAGCATAATTGATACTAAAACGTCGCAACTAATAACCTATACTGGGGTAATATTTTCTGCTTTAAGTTTATTTATGGTGGTTCTGATCCGAATAATGCTATTAAATATCAGAGTAAATCAGTTGAAGAATTTACTTCTATTGAAATTCAAGATCTTTTATACTCAATTAATCAAAATTTAAAGTCAAATAATGAAAAGGCGAATAATTTAATTTATGCCTACAGGACGTTTAGGATTGCCAACGTAATGACAGCTTTATTAGGAGTTATAATTTGTGTTACGTTATTATTTATTGAGCCGCCGAAATCAAAATTGCAAACTGAGGGTAATACACCTTTGTTGCCAAAATATAGTGACTCAAATAAAGAAGAAAAAATTTCTAATCAGAATGTTATAATACTTGAAGGCGAAACTCGCCAAATAAAACAAATTCGTACTAATAAACAAAAAAACAAAATTTTAGATCAAGCTATAATCGTCGATACTTGTATACAAATTTACCGCAAAAAATAATGGATATTGCATCCACAAGCTTTGGGCAACTCATCCAAGTAATTATATTTAAGAATGATCTTGAAAATATTTTGGGGATAGCACCCCTTTTTACTCTGCGGCCAGCCAAAATTGAGATTGATCAGTTTAAGCAGTTAGCTTTACTTGGCGGGATTAAGTTATTTAGTCGAACATTAAAAAGTTATCAAACACTGTGTGGATAAGGGATTTTTAGCATTATTTATGTATTTAGATCTGCAAGAAAATTGATTAATTCATTAAAATCCTTGCAAATTTTTATGCTCCATCAACCAACTATATTAATCAGATGGGTTTTTACAGCACATTTGAGGAACAGTTAAGTCGTAAGCATCCGCTTTACATTTTGGCTAATAAAATTAATTGGCAACAGTTTGAAGATGGTTTTAAAAATTTGTATTGCGCTAATAATGGACGGCCTGCCAAACCGATCCGCTTAATGGTATCGCTTCTGATATTGAAACATGTTCGTAATCTTAGCGATGAGAGTGTAGTAGAACAGTGGTCAGAAAATGGGTACTACCAATATTTCAGCGGCGAGAAAAGTTTTGTAGCGCACTTGCCTTGCGAAGCTTCAGAGTTGGTTCATTTTAGAAAACGTATTGGGGAAAAAGGGATAGAACTTATTTTTAAAGAAAGCATCCGCATCAATGGTAAAGATTCAAATGAAGATGGAGGTACTGTAGACACTACTGTTCAGGAAAAAAATATTACCTATCCGACGGATAATAAATTGCATCGTAAAATTATAAACAAATGTGTCGCTATTGCAGACAAGCAGGATCTTGAATTGCGTCAACGTTATAGTCGCACACTTAAGCAACTGGCCCGTGATCAACGTTTCCGTAATCATTCCCACAATTATAAAAAGGCGATTAAAGCAGACCGTAAGATAAAGACCATTGCAGGCAGACTGGTCAGGGAGCTGGAACGCAAGCCGCCTGCAGGACTCCATGCTACAGAACTGGTCTTGTTCAATAAAGTATTATCACAAAAACGCAATGACAGTAACAAAATTTATAGTCTTCAAGAATCACATGTGCAATGCATCTCTAAAGGCAAAGAACATAAGAAGTATGAATTTGGCTCCAAAGTTTCAATCATAGCCACTAAAAATAGTGACGTTATTATAGGAGCTTTAAACATTGAGAAAAATGATTACGATGCACACACCCTCGATCCTGCACTGGAGCAACAACAACGATTGACAGGTCATATTCTAAAAGAAGTTTTTGTAGACAGAGGATACCGGGGTATAAAGCAGGTGAGACAAACACAGATACATACACCAAAACCTTTTGATAATAAGTTTTCAAAATACCGGCAGCAGAAAATGAAGAAAGGCTTTCAAAGGAGAGCAGCTATAGAACCCAGGATCGGTCATTTAAAAAGTGATTACCGCTTAAGCAGAAACTTTTACAAAGGAATTTTTGGAGATAATATAAATGTTATGCTTGCAGCGGCAGCAATGAACTTTAAGAGAATGATGAATATCTGGAAACAGATATTTTTGGACCTTTTATTTCGCTTCTTTCAAATCATTGGGAGCTTCTTTATATCACATTTTATTTTCCTCAAGAAACCAAAATGGAGTTTTTAAGGGTCGACTATTTATTGAATCCGGTCAATGAAATAATTCATAATTCTCACCAGGAGTATTCATTAAAATCTCAATTTCGGTTTCGACGACGTTGGCAACTTCGCTTTTGATCCTATAATAATTTTCATTGATCATTTTTGGGGTTAATTCTCTCAAGGCAGGGAGGGGCTTATAAATTGCATTTTCTTTTTTCAGTTGATCGTGGTCATTAAGTATTTCACAATGAAAGGTCTTTAGTTTTATCTTTTGTGCTGGATCATCTGCAACCATGCCCACAAATTGCCCCGATGAAAGCCCTGCAATTTTCGATTGAGGTATAGCAAAATCCATCTGGCCAGATTTGCTAAATGAAGTATCGTTACGACTGACGGATACGCTTTCTTTTACCTGAGTTATTTTTCCAAATCTTTCGGCTAATAGCTTGGACGTTTCACCCATCACTTGGCCGCTGATTACATTTCCTGTAATATTCATTATGACTGCTGCCTGATCTCCGCCATAATCCTTTTTTAACTGACTAAAATCCTGCATTCCCAAACAAGTTGCGACTTGATTTGACCGTGCCGTAGCGATCAGACTATCCATATCATTAAAATAAATGGTAGGGAATTCATCAAAGATCAAACTGCATTTTAGTTTATTTTTTTGATTCACTGATCTGATAAGCCTCGTCACATATAATGACAGCACCGCCCCATAGATCTGCTGTTTTTGCGGATTGTTGGCAAGACAAATTATTTTAGGCGCTTGCGGGTTATTGATGTCAAGGGTAAAATCATTCTCGGATAATACCCAATATAACTGCGGAGAGGACAATCTTGCCATTCCAATTTTTGCACTCGCAATTTGTCCTTCGAGTTGTTCCATTGCATCATTCTGATAAGCAGAAATAAAAGGATTGATAAGTACTTCTATTTCGGGTTCTGTCTTCAGCACAGGAAATAATTTTTCATATTCCACCTGCATGAGTTCAATTACATGGGGCAGTGTACAATATTTTCCTTTCTTGTATTTTTTTAAGAACCAGATTACCGCGGTTACAAAATTGATCGGTGACTCAACAAAAAAATCTCCCTGTTGCTTTATCCATTCTCTATTCAATCCCATCATAATGGAACGGGATGCTTCTGTTGCATCGGTAATATCAAACATGGTCTCATGATCCAAGGGGTTACACCGATGACTTCTTGAAAGTTCATCAAAATTGATGAGGTAAAACTCTGGTCTGATTTTATAGGCTTTATAATTTTTCCGCAAAGTATTGTATGCAATTTTAGTCAGATCATCGTATTTAAAATCATATACCAGCATAGCGAAACCTTTTTCAATATGCTGTTTGACGACATGCTGAATAACAAAATAAGATTTCCCGGAACCAGGAGAGCCAACTACCAGCAATCCGCGAAACGGGTTTATGATATTTATCCAGCTATCACGAATTTTCCCTTTCAAATTATATTGCGCCGGGAGGTTTATTGAATACTCATTCTTCAATAACCTTTCTTCCTGCGGAAAAGTTTCATTCATCTCATTAAATACATCAGTTCCCAACTTAATTCTAATAAGTCGTGAAAGTTGCGCTCCACCGGCAAGAATAAGTAAATATCCAAAAGAAGTAGCTGTGATATACGTCATAGCAATCGTCTGCAGGGGGGCGTCCATCTTAAGAAACAAGTAATTGAAAAAATAAAGCATTGCCCCTGCAAGCAAATAACAAAAAATGAATTCCTTTTTAATTTTCTCATTCTTTCTCCCTTTTGCACCGACTAGGGAAATAATCAACAAACCCAAAGCTAATAGTTGCGCATTATTGTAATTGAACAATCCGGTGTGTTCAATATTTATTAAAAATCTGTCGCTGATCTTCGTTGTAAGTTTCCATTCTTTAAATGCATCGTAACAGAAATAATATAAATGCAAAAGAAGAATTGTAACACTCCCAAATCGTATGAACTCAAGTATTTTGTGAAGCCCCATTTCATCATCACCTGTATCTCCCGACATAAACCACAATTAATATTTATAAAGATAATTTTCGTTTTTTCCTTCTTTTCTTTTCTAATAATGCAAAAGGCAATTGACTTTCACTTTTCTGTGATTTGATCAGGATTTCAAATAGGTTTTCATTTTTTACGGAATGATCGTTTGAATAATCTTTTCTTTGATCAAAATCCAATTCTTTTTTCTGTTCAATTTTAGTTGAAATATGGATCTGCCTTTGAGCATTTTTTTCTTCTGCGCCTTTATTAATACGTTGCTGAATTCCGGAAGCGCTATATTCCTTTCCCAGATCGCTCCCGTTAAAAACTGTTTTTGTCCGATAGTCAATAAAAGTAATTCCATAAATAAATCTATTTTCATTTTGCCTGACAATTGTTTGAACTTTCTCTTTCTGCAATTCTTTAATGAATGCCTGTAAATCCTGGGGAGACTTAGCAAGCGTCCATTCAATTGCGGTTTTCAGTTTTTGTTTATCGGGTTCTCTTCTTAATTTATTCTCTTCAAATTTTTTCTCCAGTTTAGTTAAGGTTGGTTTGCTGTAAATGGAGCTTGCTTTTATGGGCGCTCCAATTCTTTTACCGTTTTCATCAAGCACACTATAAAGAAGTCCTTTGTTTTTATAAATTCTGCCATTTTCAGCACCCCGGTGGGCAATTACATTATATTGTTTCAGGATGGCATTGAGCTCAGCAAGCGAAGTATATTTGTATTTATCTATTACCGCGTCGAGCACATTTGTAATGGATCGTTTTGTTTCAGATTTTCCATATTTCACTTTTTGTACATTTACCGCTTCCGGTGTTTCTTTTAGTTGAGAACTTCTACCGGCAGCTATCACCAGGTCGAAATCCCTTTCAATCTCCTTTCTTGCCTTTTCAGATTGATTGCGCCCGATATTATACGTATTGATCCGTTTACCGTCTTCCTGAATATTTGTGGTAACAATATGTATATGAGGATGACCAGCATCGTGATGCTGGTAAACCAAATATGGCTGTTCCCCAAAACCAATCCTTGCCATATACTCGTAAGCAATGGCAATCAATTTCTCTTTGTCAAGTTTTTCAGAAGGATCAAAATTTAATGAGATATGCAATGTATTGCTCTTTTTTGCTCGGTCATTAAGGCTTATCAAATCATTAAACCGGTTTAGTTTATCATGAAAATTCATCTTATCTGCATCCTTTAAGAAATTCATTGCATGGATACATTCGGCTTCACCCTTTTGGACTTTTTTCTCATTATAATTAAGTGCCCGCTTTATGCTATGCGGGCTTGTTATTTTTGCGACCATAATTCATAAACCTGGTTGATCCTCGTTTTAATTTCTTCTATGTCATTTGTTAAAGAATTGATCTTTGGTTCTGTAACGGACAGCCATAGTTTCACTTCAGTGATCTTATCAAGAGTATGCAATCTTTTGACAGATTGATTAAAATTATTCCCCACAGCGTTCAGTTCGTTTTTCAGTTTAATCATATCCCGCAAAAAATCATCTGCGGACTGGTTGCGGTATTTGACAATAACAGGCTTATTCAATAATACCTTGCGGGCATACTCGCTCAATTTCCTGCAGGTGGTTTTTTGAAAATGACTATGAATGATGTCATATTCATTCGGCTGCACCCGAAATGAAATCCAGGCTTTTAATTTACTTTTCTGCATTTCCATCACTAACACTCATTTTCACTATCCTGACAAAATAACGTTTAAAGTTTCTGACACATCCGCCCGCCGACTCCGGAGGCGTGGGGCGGCGAGATACAATTGTGCAACAATTGAACATCTCGCCCGTTGCAGATTTGGCAACGTAATATCTTTTCGAAATTTTTAATGAACTTCAAATAAAATAGGAAAGTAAAATTAATCATCCCGAAAAATGTCAACAATACATGACTGAATTTGAATCAGGATGAGTTTTCTGATCGATAATTATTCAACTTTGTCAGGAAAATAATGACTGTAAAATAAATGATGAATCTCAACCCGTTTTGACTTATAAGATATTCGAAAAGAAAAAACGGAAAAAAGAAAGCAATTTCAAAGCGGCAGTGTGCAGGCAATACACTAAAAGGAACGCGGAATAAAAGAAGGGAATGTGCGAGAGCGACTGTGTTTATGCCGACCCTTTTGGTGGTAGAGCAGCCGCTAAATTCGCTTTGTTTTTGCTCATTTTTTTCCTTAGCATTTAAGATATTTTTCACGCATTTGCAAAAGAATTGAATAGACAAACTAACCTTGCGGTTTTTATTTAAAAAACAAGAGAACAAATATTTCAGAGTTTCAATCAAACACTATGAGGTTGGCACACCATCGGTGTCTAACTGGAAATTTGTTTTAAAAAGCATTCGCTTGTATTATTTATGCCAGTATACCTATCTGAGAATTCTCACTGGGGGACAAAAAATATCAAAAAGGGGCTCATTTAATACTTAGTAATTCAATTTTTTCAACATAATTTAATTTTCTGGCAAAAAAAGATTATATTTTTGCGGTCAATGAATTTTATTGACCTTTTTGCCGGAGCTGGCGGATTGTCTGAAGGATTTATCAGAGCTGGCTATAGGCCGATTGCCCACGTTGAGCTTGACAACGCTGCTTGTTTCACTTTAAGAACAAGAGCAGTATATCATTTTCTAAAAGATTCCGGAAGAATTAAAGAATATTATTCTTATCTAAAAGGTGAAATTAATCGTTCAGATTTATACCAGAAAGCCCCTCAGGAAGTACTTAATTCGGTTATTAACGCTGCTATCGGTAAAAATAATAGGGCAATTTTCAAAGCTATAGATTCTTTAAGAAATTCAGCACAAATAGATTTGATAGTCGGAGGTCCGCCGTGCCAGGCATATTCTTATATTGGCAGAGCGGCGCTCAAACATAAAAAAGATGAGGACGAAAGAACAACGCTCTATATTCAATACGGAAGATTCCTTAAAAAATATCAACCCAAACTTTTTGTATTTGAAAATGTACCCGGCATAAAAACAGCAGGTAATGGAAAATATTATAAAAACCTAAAAGCCTATTTTAAAAAGCTTGGTTATAATATTGATGACAGGCTCATTAATTCTCATGATTTTGGCGTTATACAAAATAGACACCGTGTTATTATTATGGGCTGGAAAGAAGATATTGATTTCTCATATCCGGAGTTTGAAACGGTGCAACACGCATGGAATCGCAATACAATTTTTCATGATTTGCCATTTATAAAACCCGGGTATAAAGAACGTTTTTGTAAATACGCCTGTGAACCAAATAATTATTTGACAGATCATGAAATCCGCAACGGAATAGATTTTATTACACAGCACATTACCAGGCCTCATAATAAAAGAGACCTTGTTATTTATAAAATGGCAATTAATGCACTTGAAAATGATGGAAAACGTTTAAAGAATAATGAAATACCGAAAGAAAACAGAACACAAAAAAATACAACCGATTTTTTAGACAGATTTAAAGTTGTAAATCTTACACCTCATACGATGATTGCTCATATTGCGAAAGATGGCCATCACTTTATTCACCCAGATAAAAGACAATTACGATCTATTTCAATAAGAGAAGCCGCACGAATTCAATCTTTCCCCGATGATTTCTATTTTGAAGGTACAAAAGAAAATCAAAACAGAACTCCTGCATTCAGGCAAATTGGAAACGCAGTGCCCCCACTTTTATCTACAATAATAGCTAAGGGAATATTAAGACAGCTAAAAAATATATGAGTATAACTTTTCGCGAAATAATAAGCCAAAAATCATGGAACAATTATGAAGATTATATAGCCGAAGGCATTAGAGAATATTCTAACGAATTATCAAAAGATATTTCAGAGGGAAGAAAACATAAAAAAGACATAAGGGAATTTATTGAAACAAATTTTGAAATAAAAAGAATCCCATCTGACTTAGAAACAGAAACAAACCTACTTTCAACAGGTGAAGTCGTAGGAATCGACGGAACAATTGCGACACACAAAACAATCACCGGAACAATGGCGCAAATTGGAATTGTTGCAGTGAATTACATGAATGAAAAAATTCAACATTCCTACTTTATTTCAGAAGCAAAATACAAAGAGGACATTAAAGACGTTACTGAATATCTTTTCTCACACGAATTTGCAAACAAGGTTGTTTCTACACCCGTATTGCGTGCTGCATTGCAAGTGAAAGAAAGGGAAGTCGGATTGGATGATAAATTTAGAAACAGGTATAAAATTTATCATGGACCATTAATTCCCTTTGAGATGCTTGCAAATCCGGGCAGGGCAGAACTGAAAATTTTAGATGTAACAGTTGAAATACTAGAAAAAATAATTGCCAATAAAAAATGCTTCAGTATTGTTTCCCGTTCACAAAATGATGCTTATATACGTATAGGGCTTTCGTTAAATCCGGGAGAATATCTTCAATTAAAAAAGTCCGTTGGACTCGAAATTTTGGAGGACAGAACATTATTAAAAGATAAAGACCGCTGGCGAGAGGAAGATTTTTTAAAAGTCAACAACTTTATTAACCAACGCGCAATGAAAATAAAAGTTGGTGTGATAAGAATTTCACAGCGACCTTATGTGTTTCACGCACATGAAGAAATTTTTGATTTGGCAGCAAGAATAATTTCTCGCGATGCAATGTTCCAAAAAGAGAAGGGATTCCCTCTACTTGTTGACTATGCGGATAATTTATGTTCAACCTATTTCAAAGCAAGCGATTTTAATAAAATTATTGAATATCAATTGGCAAGCGAAGGAGAATTCTTATCTGAAATGTCCGAAGAAACTTTAAGACAAAAATAAGACATGCAAATCGACAAAAAACAAGCATTGGGTTTTGTAAATTTTGATTCTGGAGTCGGTTCAAACAACGAGGTTGAAATTAGAATCCCGTTTGCTAAACTCAAAGAATTATCAAGAGGGAAATATGTAATCATTCCTCACGATAGTGACGGATATTATTATTTGGCAAGGATAACAAAAGGGCCATTTTTTACTCCCGATGCCGTTAGCAGAGATTCTGCTTTTGCAAGAGCATCTATTGTTCAAGCAAGCGACATTGATTTCATTCCCGATTATCATGGTATTGGCTATTGTGAATTAATAGGTTTGTTTCATTACAATTCTTCACACCTATCAGGTGTTCAGACAAGACCCCATCCAAAATCTCCTGTATTCAATTTGCCACATGATAAAATCCAGGAATTGCTGAAATTAAAAGGCAATATGTATCTGGGGCATTTGAGTGGATACGAAGGTATCAGAGTTTACCTTGATGCAAATTCAAAAGTTGTATTACCGCGAAACATAGGAATTTTTGGAACGGTTGGTTCAGGAAAGACAAATTCATCACAAGTTTTGATTGAAGAAGCCGCAGCGGCAGGATGGGCAGTTGTAGTATTAGATGTTGAAGGAGAATATATTTCAATGGATAAACCAAACTCTGAACTTTCAAATAATCCCGGATTAAAAAAGAAAGCTGAACAATATCAGATTACTCCGGAAGGAATAAAGCATTTTCAGGTTTATCATCCGGCAAATACAGACAGCAAGAGAAAAGATTCACTGGAGTTCAGTATTCCATTTGGGAGTTTATCTCCGTATGAACTTTCTGCAATCATGGGAATGAACGATACACAAGCAGATAATTTTACTACACTTTGGGATAAACAAGTTGCAGACATTGCGGTGAATTCAACCAAACCGAAGAATCCAAAAAATCAATGGAAAGCCATTGATGAAAATAAATTTGATGAAGAACCGGAATATCCAGACCTCACAATTGAATCATTGCTTAATAAACTCAACGATGAATTGAAAGAACAAAAAGGTTCATCAAAATCATCTTTCCTTGTTGTAAAAAGATTATTGAATCGTTTGAGACGGTTTGGAATTTTTGATTCAACAGATGATTTAATTGACACAGCTGATTTGTTGAAACCGGGAAAAGTTTCTGTTTTGGATTTAAGTAACTCTTACACTGTTCAAGTGAACAATATTGTAATTGCTTATTTGCTACGTAAACTATTTGACCAGAAAATTAAAAATCCTGACTTGCCTCCAACAATGATTTTCATTGAGGAAGCACACACATTTGTGAGCAAAGAAAACGCATCAAAAATGGAAGCACTTCTTGACCGCTTACGTGAAGTCACGAGACGAGGGAGAAAGCGTTGGCTGGGCTTATGTTTTATTTCGCAACAACCGTCGCATTTGCCAGAGGAAATTTTTGAATTATGCAACACAAAAATTATCCACCAAACAACCGGCAACAGAAACCTAAATGCTTTGAAAATTTCAGGTGGTAATGTAAATGAAGCAATTTGGGATGATGTACCTACATTGGGACAGGGGAGAAGCATAATCATTTCACCGCAATTTCAACACCCAATTATGACGAACATGCGAATATGCAAAACAAACAGAGAGCACACAGATTAATATGGAAAAAATAAGATTTACCCCTAAAGCACGCTTAATAAAAATCCTCGGCGAGCAACTTATAAAAGACGCTACTGTTGGAATTATTGAGTTAATTAAAAACTCTTACGATGCTGATGCAACTGAAGTAGTAATAACCATGAATTCTCTCAATACACCCGACGCAAAAATTATTATCAGAGACAACGGAACAGGAATGGATTTGCCAACATTTACAAAGAAATGGATGAATCCTGCAACCGGCCACAAAGAAGAGCAAAAAGAAAATAAAGAAAGATCGAAGCTTGGAAGATTGCCACTTGGTGAAAAAGGTGTAGGACGATTCGCAGCGCAGCAAATTGGAAATCATCTTTCGATGATTACAAAGACGATTGCTACTGAGCAGGAATTATTTGTAGATATTGATTGGACAAAATTTGATGACAGAAGCAAAGATTTGAGTGAAATTGAAATCAATTATGAAATGCAAATTTCAAAAAGTTTTAAGTATAAAAAAACAGGAACGATACTTGAAATTACAAACCTCAAATCAGAATGGACAATTGACGAAATTGAAAAAGTTTCAAATGCGCTTCGCAGAATGAAAAGTCCTTTTAAAGGGGCAAATGATTTTGACGTAAAACTGAAATTTGAAAAATGCCCTGAAGAATTTGATAAGTATGCAAATCTTGAAACCTCTGACATTTTAGATAAAGCTCACTATACATTTTTCGCAATAGTAAACGATAAGGGTGATGTTGACTACGATTATATTTTTAAGATGCCGGGATTCAAAACTGAAAAACAATCAGGAAAAGCGAATATACTTACTGATACAGGTAAAAGATTCAAACATTATGAGCTAGATTCAAAAGTAAAAGTTGGAGATTTTTTAATAAATCTTCATGCTTACACAGTGGATAAATTAAAAGCATCCAATATTAGAAGAGAGGATTTAAAAGAATGGTGCGGAGTAAGTGTATATAGAGATGGAATTAGAATTATGCCTTATGGGGAAAGAGGAAATGATTGGCTTAATTTGGATAATAGAAGAATTCAAAATCCAGGAGATAAAATCAGTAACGATCAAGTCATTGGCATGATTGAAATAAACCAGGACGAAAATATCCATTTAAAAGACAAGACTAATCGGGAAGGACTTATAGAAAACGAATATTATGAAAAATTTACTTCTCTAATTTTAGGGGCTATAATAATATTTGAGGGTATTTTATATGATGACAGGCAAAAAGTAAAACCAAAAAAAGAAAAAACGTCGAATGAAAAAATTGCTGAAAAAGTTAGCAGCGTAACAACAGACCTTGATGAAATAAAGAAGAAAGTAGAAGAAAGTGATATACTAGCTGTAACTGAAACAGCGCCACTCTTAAATAAGGTTGGACAACAGGTGACTGAATTAAAGCAACAAGTTACTGATACAATAGATGAACTTGAAAAAGACAAACAGATACTTTTCAATCTTGCAGGTACCGGATTAGCTGCTGAAAGATTTACTCATGAGTTTGCAAAGTTAATTAGCGGAGCAATTTCGTCTTTGGAAAGGTTGAAAAAAATAATTGATTTAAATAATGGTAAAATAAAAAAAGAAGTAGATTCTATTAATGGTGCGTTGGAAGCATTAAAAAATGATATTCGTTTGCTTGGTCCAATGTTTTATATCAAAAAAACAGCAAAGGAAAAAGATTTAAATCTTCGTGAAATTATCCAAAATACGATTTCATTACAAGAACCATTTATTGAGAAAGCTGCGATAGAAATGATTATTGAAGGTGACTCATTCAATGTATTGATGCGTGAGGGTTCCTGTATGCAAGTATTCAACAATCTTATAGATAATGCGGTATTCTGGTGTTCAAGAAAATCAGAAAAAGATAAAAAGAAAATTAAGATTATACTTGACGAAAAAGACAAATCAGTGTATGTATCAGATAGTGGACCAGGAGTTGCATCCCGTTATCGGGATAAGATATTTGACCCTTTCTTCTCCATGAAAGGGGAAGATGGCAGAGGACTTGGACTTTATATCGTTAAGGAAATTTTAGATGAAAAACATTTTGGAATTTATCTTGTGACAGAAGACGATTATAAAGGACTTCTTTCCGGTGCAAGTTTTAGAATCGTTTTTGCCGACAGCAATGATTAAACATGAATCGAGTTTTACTAATTGATGATGATGAAATGATATTGAACGATCTTGAAGAATCTTTCAGGGAAAATCATATTGAAGTTATCAAAAGCATTGACAGAACAGAGGCCCTAACTGCGATCAACAATGACATTCCTTTTGATGCAGTTATTCTTGATTGGTATTTTGTTCTTGAAGGTGACAGCGCCATCAGTAAGGAAATTTTAAGAACACTAAACAATAAACAATTTCGTCCAGTGTTTATTTACACTGGACATTTAGTCGACTATGAAAATACTAATCCTGCTGAAATTGAATTTCCGAAGAATTTAATTTCTACATACGCTAAAGCTCTTAGCGTTGACGATTTACGCAACAGAATACAACAGCTACTTGAAGAAAATTATTCCTTACAACTTGCTTCTGTTTACAGAACAAATATTAAAGAGCAAGTTGAAAAAGTATTTTTTGAGTTAAACGAACTTCAAAATGTTGACCTTGCAAAAATACTTAATAAAATCTATGGTGATGGTTCTAATGTTGACTGGAGTAACGACTTTATTTTGAATTTAGTTCACCGTTCTTTAATTTCTAATTCTGTATTCATTGGTGGCATCACGGAAATTTTGCAAGCTGCAAATAATGTAAATGCCGGAGCAAATTCTGACGACAGAAAAAAAATTGCAAACAAAATACTTTACTTCCGTTCCCAATCTGATTTTGTCAGAAATGGGGACATTGCCGTAATTGAAAAGGCAAATGACAATTCAATCCTTGCATACGGAATTATTATAACTCCTGATTGTGACCTCGAACAAAGCGGTTCGCAATTCATTGACCTTATTGAGTTGGTCAAATTTGGTGATGGCAAACTTGCACTAAATGCAAGCAACAGGGAGAAGATTAGGAACTATAATCACGAATCGTTTTATCTGTTTCAATCATTGTTTGTGGAAGATTCTTTGCAGGACTTTGTTGCCGTTTTAAAATCACGAATTGTATTGCGTGAAGTTGCAGAGCAGTACCATGTAAATTATCCTAAAGCATCGAAACGGCTTTTGTATTCACAAGAATTTATTCATAACGGCGTGAGGGTGAGATTAAATCTTCTCTGCTCAAAAGTGAATCCTTATAAAGCCGAATTCTTACAGAAACTATATTCGAGTAATAGTCGTGTTGGTATTCCAGATATAAAAGACCTTTTATAATGTATAGAAATAATTGGTCCCGCCAAGAACTCATTCTCGCATTATATTGGTACTGCACAAAAATTCCTTTTACAAAAATAAAATACACAAAACCAGAAGTTATTGAATTGGCCGAACTTGTTGGGCGCACACCATCTGCTGCAGCATTTAAACTTGTAAACTTTGCCAGATTAGATCCTGCTTTACAACAAAGAGGTGTAAAAGGAATGAGCAAAGGAAGCAAAGCCGAAAAACCTGTGTGGAATGAATTTTATGATAACTGGAATGAGCTTGCATACACAGCAGAAAATATAATTGCAGAAAAAAAAGGTTTATCCATAGAGCAAGTGAGTGAAATAGAAACTGCTGATTTACCAAAAGCAGGCATAGAAAGACAAGCCCTTGTTAAAATAAGAATCAATCAAAATTTTTTCAGAAAAGCAGTTTTGCTCTCTTATCAAAACAAATGTTGCATTACCGGAATCACAATCCCGCAATTACTCGTTGCAAGTCATATTAAACCCTGGTCAAAAGATTTAAACCAGGCAGCCAATCCAGAAAATGGTTTATGCTTAAATGCGCTTCATGATAAAGCATTTGATAAGGGGTTACTGACTATATCGGAAGATTTCAGGGTAGTTCTTTCAGAAACAATTCTCAAGGCAAAAAAAGAAGATTTTTTACATAAATATTTCTTCCCCTATCAGGAAAAGGAAATAATCAAACCGGTCCGTTTCATGCCCCATCAGGAATTTTTGGAATATCACAGAAATTTTATTTTTCTTCAATAATCGTCACGGTTTTCTTTTCTAGTTTATCAACATTTGTATGATAGAATATTATTTTATTCTTCGTTACTCTATTTCTGACCTTTTCCATTTTTTATTTTATCCATTTCAAATGTGTTCGAAAGATAGTAGCCTATTCTTGGTATACCGCGATCCTCTTCAACTCTGTCGAAGCAATATCTGAATCTGCCAACACCTTTCTTATTTTGTTGATTAATAATTTTCGAAGATGTTGATTCATTTCTTAAAGTTTATTTATTTGGAAATGGCGAAAGCGTAGAAAGTAATATTGAAAGTGTTCTATTAAGTTTTTTAGGTTTAAGCCGGCACTCCCAGATAATAATGATTTTCCATCCATTTTTTGTTAATGCTTTCAGTGATTTGGTGTCGTTGGTCTTGTTAGCACTAATTTTATTAAGCCACCATTCCGTTCTCGTTTTCGGCAGAACAAACTTCTTGCAGTTAGGATGTCCATGCCAGAAACAGCCGTGAATGAAAATTGCAGTTTTATGTTTTGGAAGAACAATATCCGGCTTGCCGGGTAATTTTTTATCGTGAAGTTTATAACGAAATCCATTTGCAAACAAAAATTTACGAACCAACAATTCAGGCTTTGTATTGCGGCTCTTTATCCGGGACATATTATAACTACGGATTTCTTTTGTGTGAACATCTGTCATTAAAGCAAAATTATCTCACTGCCTTGAATTAGTCGGTAAATAATTCAAAAGATATAATATTGAATATGAATAATTTTGTAGGCTAAATAAATCACTATTTAGAATGAATAAGGCCATTTATCGAAATCCGCTCAAGGAAATAAGACTTTGGCTGGGAACAACAGAAGATTTACGGTTTACGACCCAAAAGAATTAGAAACGATCACCTCCATAAACCGAAATCCAAATTTATTTATGCATTTTAAACATCATAGTAAAATGGGTTCGTAAAACTTACAATTATTCTTACCTTTCTATTCTTAACCCACAGCCAAGATGGAGCTTATATATCTTTGGATTGAAACTTATTTAAATATCCGAAAATGCGGATTTAAGTTTTCGAATAGGGTTCAAATCGACGAAACAATAGATGAAGACAAAAGAACTTTTACGCTTAATATAGGAAAAAATGAAAATTATATTGAGCATTTTTTCGGCACAAATATCCTTAATGTTTCAGGTATCATAGGTGCCAACGGAGTTGGCAAAAGCAATCTTCTTAATTATGTTAAAGATTTCCTTGCATCACATGGTTCGTACGATGACAAGTGGGTAGCCGTATTTTATGACTACAAAGCAAAACATATGGCTATAACAGATTCATTATCTGTCCCCGATTCTAAAAGCAAACGATGGAAAATAATCTTAAAAAATAAGTCTGATTATAAGCATGTAACTCAACATGCGTCTTTAGAATTCAATCCCGTTTCACAGAACGATCGTGGTTTATCGGTGCCTGGACTTAATTCCAGGGTAATATTCTATTCACCATTGCTTGATTTGAGAGACTATCCGGAATTTAAAGGTTTTGAAGGTTTGTACGTTGATATTTCGACCAATTATCTTCTCTACGCAGATAGCAAAAATATGTCACGGGACAGAGATATATTGGAAGTATACCGATATAAGAATATTGAACGTCAATTTTTATTTGTTCAAAAAAACCAATCTTTTCTAAAAGAAATCCGTTTCCCTACTGAAATCGAAATAATGTTTATTAAGACCGAAAAATTAGAGCTTAGTGATTTAGGACTTATGACTCGTGAATTTTATGAACAATTCAGAAACAGGACTACAGAGCTTTGGAATATAGGACCAAATGCTTTAATCAGAGAAGGTAAAGAAAAATCTTCAAGAGAATTAATTGAAGAAGGCAGGAAATGGAAATATAAAATGTGGTTTGCGGTGAATTTGGTGGGAAACTTTCTGGACAATCTATCACTTTTCAAAGATTTGGACGACAAATATTTTAAAGTTAATAATGTCGACCAGACCTTTGATTTTAAAAAGCAAGATGCCTTTTCACTTGCCAGATCATTTTTTTCAATTCAAACTTTTATCTCTTCCGACAGTTTTGATTTTAGTGCATTTATTGAATTAATCTTTCGAATTATTGATACTGAAGCCAACGTTCTTGGTACACGTGAGGAAAATGAATGCATTTTTTATGTATCAGCAGTAAACGCTCAGCTAATCTGGCAAAATCACACGAGATATCTTAATGCATTTAAAAAAGAATCAGGGACAAAGGGGTTTTTAGAATTAAACTGGCGTGATATAAGTTCGGGAGAAAAAGCTTTGATAGATTTATTTTCAAGAATAGAATATGGGCTAGAGCGATTACGTGATAAAGGGTTGAAAAAAGAATCACTTTATATAATTCTTGATGAAGGCGAAGCGGGATTTCATCCGAAATGGCAAAAAGCATATCTAAGCCTGCTATTGCAATATTTGCAAACCATAAAGACCAATCCTATCTACATAATCCTATCAACTCATTCACCATTCATAGTCTCAGACATTCCGGCTGAAAATTTACTCTTACTGAGAAAGGGGAACGATGGAGAATGCGTAATACAAAAACAGCTTACCTCGTTTAGTCAAACCTTTGGCGCAAATATTCATTCCTTGTTAGCTGACTCTTTTTTTTTAGACAATGGGGTAATTGGAGATTTTGCTTATGCAAAAATTACTAAATTATTTGAATATAATGAAAGTGATGCGCTAAAAAATAAAGTCGAGTTTAAGAAGGTGATTAATATGATAGGAGAGCCTCTTTTGCGAATAAAACTTTCGGAAATATATGCAGAGAAATTAGGAAATGAATATGAAAAGGAAAGGTTAGAAAAAGAAATTCAGTTAATGCAGCAACAATTGACTAAACTATCAACTAAGGATAATGATTCAAATTCATAACACTTCTGCAAGGGATTTGAAATCTCTTGTTGAGCATCATTTTAATAAGTTAAGTCCCGTTGTAGAGAACGCAATTGATAGGCATGCCCCGAATAAACAAAGACTTTATCTGAAAAAAAATCTAAGAAAAATTATAACAGGAGTCCCGGCAGAGTTAATTCGGGTTCATGGAAACTATAAACGATTTTGCGCAGTTCATAACACAACGGCAAACAGCGGTATCAAGAAGGCTTTTTCTTACGATAACTTTCTAAAAAGAAAATCTTATGATATTTATGATCTTGCAGCTGGTTTGAAAGTTAACGTATGTCCTTATTGCAACCGACAATATACTTTCACGATAATTTCAAAATCAAAAAAAATTACGCGACCTGAATTTGATCATTTTTTTAGCCAGGAAAATTATCCTTTGCTGAGTCTATCTTTTTATAACTTAATACCAAGTTGTGTGATCTGTAATAGTCGATTAAAAGGGCGTTCTCGTTTCTCTTTGAGGCGCAATATTCATCCTTATTTGTATGGATTCAAGGATGACTTAAAATTCAACTATCATCCTATTAATATCAACGGTGCATGCGGTTTAACTGACGAAATAACAATCAAACTTGAAATAAGAAATAATGCCTTAAGAAAGAAGTTGATCCAAAACAATTGCAGAATATTCCATTTAAATGACATATACAAGGAACATAAGGATATAGTCCGCGAAATTATCAGAAAGCATTATATCTCGGGCGGGGAATATTTAAAAACTTTGGCTAAATCGTTTCCAAAAATATTTACCTCCGCTGAAGAGCTTTACCAGATGGCTTTCGGGAATTATTATGCTGAAATAGACTTTCACAAAAGACCCCTAGGAAAAATAACACGGGATATTTTTGAACAATTGAAATTTGATGCGATTTAATAGTATTCTCCGTATGTGTTTTCCTTCTTTCCGGTATTTTTATAAGATTGCCAGTCTATTATTTTTGACCACCCTTGAAATTGAATCGTTTCTCTGCCAAACTATTCTCTTACTTTTTTCATTAGTTGTAAAGAAATATAATCTTCATCCCATTCATGGGGATAAGAACTTTCACATATGTCAGAAAATCCCCTCTCAAGTGCATCCACTGTTTGTTTCATGAAATAAATTTAGCGTTAATAATCTGAGCCAATACAAATTCATCTAGCCCAAGTCGCATTATTCCATTTATTTTGAAGATATTCTCTTTTAATCCCTATTGTTCCTTGAAAAATGGTCTTTCCTTCAAATTGGACATATTCCGGACCAGATAATGCCGGAGAGAGATGAATTGACAATTTCTCGGGGTGAACAAGAATGAGGTTTCGATCAAAAAGTATATGCAAATCCGCTCTTAGTAAAATGCCATTCTGAATTTTATTGTCGCCCTTATTAGCATGCTGATTAATATGCGCAGCTTCTAGAACTTCCTCTACTTGCGTACCTGATATTGCGCAGGTAGATTTGTAATTCTGGATCACTGATTTTCTAAATTTGCTTTGGTTTGTTCTCTTATTGATTTCAACCTGAATTTTTTGAAGTTCATCATCGTTTGCTTCTTCAATAAAAAGTTTTGTAATTTCTAAAGATGGTCTGGTTGATCCCTTCCAGTATATTTCACTTGTCTGTTTATCCCAGTGGATTGAAGGATGCAAATAAACCAAAGTTGATTCGATAGCAACTGTATCATATAAATCTGTTTTTTTCAATCGACCTGAATTTTTTAGTTTTTCGATTGATTTATTCACACCCTTTTCGCCAACCTCTGCAGGTGAACCGCTATCTAATCTTTCTATTACAATTTTTTTATCAAATACTTTCTTTATGCGGTATCGTTTTTCCTGAATGAAAGATTTCCATTCAGTACTTGAATCACGACATTTTTCAGCTTGGCTTTTAATTATTTCCCAATGATCCATAATTAAGATGGTTTTAAAATTATCGTTTGTTTTGATAAAGAAATTTCAGTCTTTGCCCAATTGAAAGATGTTCAAGGGGTTTTAGTTTATTTGGTATATCATTTTCCAAGTGTTTTATATATTCCTTTCCAGCAAAAAATATAAACTGATCATTTTTCAGGTCTGTTTTTTTCTCCAGTAATTCAATAATTTTTTTCCCCCAAACTTTTTTTTCTTTAGCATTCAAGACTTTTAGCCCATCTTTTCTTTTGTTTTTAGGAACGTTGCTCAAAGTCACATCATAAGGTTCGATTTCTTCATCCGGTTCAAGCAAATGGTGAAGTGCAGAAAGAATAAAAATCTTGTCAGGGTTTTGTTCCTTTGCGTAATTCATACTCTTTTTGAATAGTGGGCTAATATAAAGATCCTTTGCTTTTGCTTTTTCATTTTCTTTTTTGGAACCGCATGCAATCAATATTATTTTTTGCATAAAATATACTCGGGTTTCAAGTTCTTGAGAATAGAGAGTTTAATCTTATAAAATTAATTTTTTCTGGTAGGTTTACTTCTATTTCTGGCGGAGGAGGTCTTTGAAGTCCTGTTCTTCTTTTACAACTTGGGTTATCACATAACCCCTTCATCGGCGAAAGAATAGTATCCTTCCGGAGAAAGGATCAGATGATCCAGGACATTTATTTCAAGGAGTTTACCGCCCTGCTTGATTTTCTGGGTGAGTTCTTCGTCAGCACGGCTGGGTTTCAGATTAGACGACGGATGGTTGTGAGCGAGAATTATGCTGCAGGCATTTGCTTTGATCGCTGCCATAAAAATGAGTTTCGGATCTGCGACAGTGCCCGCGACGCCGCCGGTTGATACTTCGTAGATTCCCAGCGCTTTGTTTCCCCTGTTTAAGAGCAGCACTTTAAACTGTTCCTGAAGTTCAATTTTGTTTTTGTCCCAGGATTGTAGCAGCACATCATAAACTTCTCTTGAGTTCGTGAGTATTGGCCGAAGCGATGCTTTTACTGTTGACCGGTAAACAAGTTCCACTTCCGAGATCTGATTCCATTCCTGCTGATTCACTAAATTTTCCATAACATTCATTTTAAAAGTTTAAAAATTAATTATGGAACCATCTCAGGCGCGGGGCAATCAAGTCCAAGAAGCAACGGAATAAATGATGGCCTTGTGCGGCGACCCCGTGTTTATGCCGGAATTTCTTGGACGCTTCAGCAGTCCCGCGCCTAACTTTGTGCAGGAATTAATGAAAAAACTTTTAATAATTAATTCTCAAAAAAACGGTGTCTGGAAAAGACAACAAATCCGAAAGCAGGTGATATCACCTAGTGTACGTTTTGAAAATAGGTATTGTGTAAAGTAAAATAAGAACGACACAAAGCTCTGAAATAACTGTTGAAACTTTAGCATGTCTCTCCGGGTTTAGGAAGTTTTTCTATCGCAGCACCCCAACAATCTTATGTATCTCTAGCTAGTTTCAGTAACAGAAGATGGGAAAGAACCTGGGGCATTCCTTACCCTATACAAGAGAACATGATCAGCGTCTGATTGAAAAATGAATATGGAAGTTAATGGCTTATCGTTTGCTACTGATCGTTCATGACAGCTGCAAAAACAACATGGTATTGGGCTGCTTTACTATTTTTTTTGCTGGTCCAGGCTTCTCCTGCATTGGCACAGTATAGTGAGTCAGTGAAAAAATTCATAATTATTCAGTCGGATACCCTGGCATTGACCCATGCAAAAATTATTGATGGCACAGGCGGTCCGTCAAAATCGGATCAAACCCTGGTCATCATGAAGGGCATCATTGTGTCCATGGGCAATTCAGCAAATACCAAGGTTCCAGTACATGCGAAGATCATTGACTGCACCGGTAAAACGATTATTCCGGGAATGATCATGATGCATGAGCACCTGTTTTATGCGGAGTCAGCCGGGGATTATTATATCGGGCAGGAAATGCCGATATCGTTTCCGCAATTGTACTTTGCCGGTGGGGTAACCACGATGCGCACTGCCGGCAGCCTTGAACCGCAAACAGACCTGAATCTGAAACAGTGGATAAAGCGGGGGGAAATGGTCGGGCCTGACATGGACGTTACCGGCCCTTATATTGAAAGAGAGGGGTTTCCGGTACCTGAAATGTTACACATCCGTAACCCGGAAGAAGCAGCGGGCATCGTTAATTACTGGGCGGGGTTCGGCTGCACGTCTTTTAAAGTCTACATGAACATTACCCGTGCTGATCTTGCGTCTACGGTGCAGGCGGCGCATCAAAGAGGGCTGAAAGTAACAGGCCATCTTTGCTCAGTAACCTATAAAGAAGCTGCCGAAGCCGGAATCGACAACCTGGAACACGGCTTTATGGAGTCCAGTGATTTTGATACCACGAAGAAAGAGGATATTTGTTCTGAGAATTTATTCAATTCCTTAAAAGCGCTGGATGTCAATAGTAAGGCCATGGAAGCCTTGATGCGGTTTTTAATTGATAAAAAAGTAGTGTTGACTTCTACCTTGAATGTATTCGAACCCAATACCGGCCGGGAAGCAATACCCGGCGGCGGAGGGGATGCACTGCTGCCGCAGGTAAAAGAAATGGTTGAAAAAGGATATCGTGATGGGGTGAACCATGATCCCGGTAAGTCAAGCCTTTTTAAAAAAGAAATGGCCTGGGAGAAAAAGTTTGTGGCGCTTGGCGGTACCCTGATGGCAGGAACCGACCCGACCGATGATGGAAGAGTTGTCCCCGGTTATGCAGACCGGCATGCCCTGGAGCTGTTAACGGAAGCAGGTTTTAGTTTTCCGGAAGCCGTCAAAATTTGTTCCCTCAATGCGGCTGTATATCTGGGGATTTCAAAAGAAAGCGGGACAGTTGCTATTGGTAAAAAGGCAGACCTGGTTTTGATCGGGGGCGACCCGGAAACCCATATTTCCGATGTCCGCAATACAGAGATCGTATTTAAAAATGGGGTTGGCTTTGATTCAAGAAAGCTATTCGAATCGCTGAAGGGTACAGTCGGGCGTTATTAAATTTTATTTATTTCCCGTGTGTAAGCTGATTACGCGGGTTATTTGCCATTTGTCATGGCTGTGCCGCCAGATGATGATAAACTTGTCAGGTCTCGACAAATTATTGTTTTCAGCATGATTAATGAAGCGGTGGAGACCGATCTCTACGGCGCCAAAATCAGGAATATTGTAAACCTCTATGCTTCCCTTTACCAAGACACGGGTCACCTTGCCGCAAATATTTTCCTTGATCGCGGCCAACAGATCTTTTTTCGAGGTTTGCAGGCCGCTCCCGTCATGGTAAAACTCTATGCTGTCGGCATAAATGGCTGCCTGTTTATCCATATCGCAAGCATTATAGGCGGTAAAATAAACACTATCCATTTGCACAATCGTATTGTACAA
>PMSV01000010.1 GCA_003168265.1 Chitinophagaceae bacterium | reverse complement strand
AACTAAAAATATTCAGATGAAATATTCCCAGCTCATTGGTATTCTTGCGGGCCTGATTCTGATTGCTGCATGTTTTCTGCCCTGGGCCTATTATCCGGATATTGATAAGGTATTTACAGGATTTTTTTCAGAAAAGAATAGCTATGGGAAGCCTGGTATGCTATTGATCCTGTTTTCTGTATTGAGCATGCTCCTGTTTTGGGTGCCCAGACTCTGGGCAAAACGGCTGAACCTGGCATGGACAGCCGTGCTGACTGCTTATTGCTTCAGGAATTTCATCCGATATTCCGGTTGCTATGCTGGCTATTGCCCCGATAAAAAGATTGGACTTTATCTGATTGTCGTTTGCTCGACAATGATGCTGGTGAGTTCGACATTACCAGATATTAAACTGAGAAATAAAATCTAGTGCTGGATCAGTTTAGCTATTCCAAAGGCGCAGCCTGCTGCAAGAGCCCCGATGATCATCACGCGAAAGGCCCCTCCAAGTGGGTTGACTCCGGTGATTTTGCTCTTGAAAAAGCCAAAAATGAAAAGGCAGATCAGGGTAATGACGGCTGATATCTTCAGGCCATCCGTTCCGCTTGCGACAAAAAAATAAGGACTCAACGGGATCAGTCCCCCAACGATATAGGAAGCACCGATATTGAATGCGCTTTTTCTGGCCCTTGCCGGATCTGGTTTGTCCAGATTCAGTTCGTATTTCATCATAAAATCCACCCACTTGTCTTTGTCCTTTGTCATCTCGTCGACGGCCATTTCCTGCAGAGGCTTATTGAACCCCAGATTGGCAAAAAATTCGCCCACTTCCATTCGTTCAATTTCCGGAACTCTTTCTACTTCATCATATTCTCTTTTCAATTCGGAATTGTAGTGATCATTTTCTGTTTTTCCTGCCAGATAACCTCCCAAACCCATTGCAATTGATCCGGCGGCAATTTCCGCCAGGCCGGCAATTATGATCAGGCTAGTGGTCTGAACTGCTCCGCTCAATCCGGCGGCGAGTGCAAATGGCACCGTCAAACCATCCGACATCCCGATCACAATGTCCCTGAGGATATCGGAGCCTTGCATATGTTCTTCCTTGTGTTCCAGTCCTTCTAAGAGTTTTGAATCCATGTCTTAAGTTAGACGGAAAGATAGAGTTTTTTTGGCAGCCTGGGAATTAAGCATTTTTTCCGATTTTGACTTTATGATTCGATCCTTGTTTAAGTTTGTACCCGTGAATAATTTCTTAACCGCATTTGTATGATGAAAAAACCTTTCTTGTTTATACTCTGTTTTTTATCAGCAGTTAGTTTGGCTTTCGCCTGGGGCTCCTGGGGGCATCAGCATATCAATCATGCTGCAGTCTTCGCCCTTCCTGACACACTGCGTCGGTTTTTTTATAACCATATTGACTATATCACGGAGGAAGCTGTAGGCCCCGATATCCGCAAATACACGATCAATGACCGTGCGGAATTTCCCAGACACTATATTAACCTCGAAGTATTTGGTATCCGGCATATGGACAGTCTATCCTCCGATCAGCAGGAATTGAAGTCGCAGTTCCCGGATTCGATCATTCAGAAGGCGGGCATATTGCCCTGGTATATCCTGCAAATGGAAGATAAACTCACCAGGTCATTTCAATCTGGTAGAAAGTCTGAAATTCTTTTCCTGGCTGCCGATCTTGCCCATTATATCGGAGATGCGAACATGCCATTGCATACTTCTGTCAATCATGACGGTCAGTTCACCAATCAAAAAGGCATACATGCTTTTTTTGAAGGACAATTGCCTGAGCTTTTTGGAAAACAGTACAATTTGTACACTGGGGATGCGATATATATTCCGGATTTGAAAAAAGAAACCTGGTCCATGATCCAGTTATCCTTTGATAAAGCAGATACTCTTTTAGCCGTGGAAAGAAAGCTTAGGGAAAGCTTTCAAAATGACAGGATCTACCGCCTTGATTCCGCTGGTAAATCACTTAAGAACAAATTCAATGATCCGGTGCATAGTTATGAATATGCCAGGCAATATCACCAGCAACTTAATGGAATGGTGGAAAGACAGATCCGCAATGCGATCAGGGAGGTAGCCAATTATTGGTATACGGCCTGGATAAATGCAGGCAAACCCGATTTGAGTAGTTTGGACCCTGAGTCCCTAACGAAGAAAAACGAATTGGATTTGCGAAAGGACATTCAATTGTGGAAACAGGGAAAGGTGAATGGATTTAAGTCCGAAGATGAATTTCCGCAGTAAAGCTCTGCGTTTGAAGGCAAAAAAAAAGGTTATCATCGCGATAACCTATAGCAAACCGTCCAGAAATTTTAATATACAAATATATTAACGGGTTCCGTAGCCAAGGAAACCCTGGGTAGCTTTGCAACCGGCCCTCTGGGTAGTGCATGAAGTAACCGCGAACGCAGCGATGACGATCAATGCAAATACTAAAATTCTCTTTTTCATTTTTTGTGGTATTTAAAGTTTAAAAACAGCCTGGTGAAATTCCAGGAATTCCAGAGGAGACGGATGGCTTGTTAATCTGGGAACGGCTTATACCAAGGATAAAGTAAGAGATAGGATGATTCAAAGTAAACACAAAAATCCGAATAATGCAAGTCTGGTTACCTAAAAGTCTAACCTTGTGGATAACCTGCTGTTTTTGAATGACTTTCGGAAAATAGGTACAATTTTCGCTTTAGGAAAACCCTGTTAAGATTATTAGGCTGATCAGAACTTACATATTATCTAAACTTATTAGATTTGTTGTTTCGTTCTTAGCTAATGTTTAGGGTGATGAAACCAGCATGAGATACCGGATGTTTTATAACCTCATTTATTAACTTGTTAAAGGACACGAACTTATTAGATGCTACAACTTACCAGAGCCATTGCTGTAATTGATCTTGAGACCACCGGTATCAATCTATCTGCGGACAGGATTGTTGAAGTTGCGATTTACAAGATCCTTCCTGAAGGGAAAAAAATCTCCAAAAGAAAACTCCTGAATCCTGAAATTCCAATACCTGCTGCATCCTCCGATATACATGGGATTACTGCCGAAATGGTCAAGGATGCCCCAACATTCAAACAGGTTGCAAATGAGCTGAAGCAATTCATTGAAGGCTGCGATCTGGCGGGTTATAACAGCAACCGTTTTGATATCCCGATGCTGGCAGAGGAATTTCTGCGTGTAGGAATAGAATTCGATTTTAAAGGCCGCAGACTCATTGATGTACAGAAGATATTTCACATGATGGAACAACGTACCCTGAGCGCCGCCTATAAATTCTATTGCAACAAGAACCTGGACGGAGCACATAGCGCGGAAGCGGATGCAACAGCTACCTGGGAGGTCCTGGAGGCCCAGGTGGAAAGATATAATCAATTAGGAAGTTCTGTTGAAAGCATTTTGAAATTCATCGGGGAGGACCAGATCGTGGATTTTGCCAGAAGATTTGTTTTTGAAAACGGGGTGGAAACATTTAATTTTGGAAAGCATAAGGGGAGGGCAGTTGCAGATGTATTGAAGTCAGAACCACAATATTATGACTGGATGATGAAGGGTGAGTTTCCCATGCATACCAAACAAAAACTTACAGAAATCTTTAATCGGACCATGTTAAAAAAGGCATAAACTCAAAATGAGGGTTAAAGGGGCTGAAATACATCTAAGAAAATATTCGTAATTTTACTTTTAATCATAGTAAACGCGTTGGAAAAGATTGTCATCATTCCTACTTACAATGAAAAGGATAATATATCTAATATCCTTCGAGCTATCTTTTCATTGAATGAAGGGTTTCATGCGCTTGTGATCGATGATTCTTCACCGGATGGCACAGCCGAAATCGTCAAGGGGCTCCAATTGAAATTTCCCACCCAATTATTCCTGGAACAACGCAAAGGAAAATCCGGATTGGGTACTGCCTATATCCATGGCTTTAAATGGGCCATTAACCGGCGTTATTCCTTCATATTTGAAATGGATGCCGATTTCTCCCATAATCCCAAGGATCTTGACAGGCTTTACCAGGCCTGCCGTTTTTTTGGATCTGATGTAGCAGTGGGTTCCCGTTATGTAAAGGGCGGCGGAAATGTGAACTGGCCTAAAAACCGAATTTGGTTATCCAAGGGCGGATCCCTATATACCAGGCTGATCACCTGGATGCCGGTACGGGATCCAACAGCAGGTTTTGTTTGCTATCGCAGGGAGGTTTTGGAAAGCATCAACCTGGACGAAATTCATTTTGTCGGTTATGCATTTCAGATTGAAATGAAATTTGCATCATGGAAGCTCGGATTTAAAATAAAGGAAGTGCCCATTATTTTCGAAGACAGAAAATATGGGGTCTCCAAAATGAACAAGGGTATTATCAAAGAAGGCATATTGGGCGTACTCAATCTCCGCTGGTACAGCCTCTTCAAAAACTACCGCAACCGTGTAAAAAAAACGGCGAACCGTCCGATACATAGCTATAACCCCCATGAAGCTGTTGTCGGCAGTGAATAATTTCTCCATTTTTCAAGTTTATCCTGCTATTTTTATATGCACCCGGCTTTGATACATGAAAAAGGCGTTTATCCAGTTGCATATAGCTGTTTTCCTCGCAGGATTTACAGGTATTCTAGGCAAGCTCATTTCCCTCAATGAAGGTTGGCTGGTATGGTACCGTTTATTGATAACCACGGTCACACTATGGTTTATAGCAATCTTGCGCGATCAGAATTACCGGATTGCTCAGGGCCCGCTTATGCGAATTTTCGGGATTGGATGCATCGCAACACTGCATTGGCTTTGCTTTTACGGAAGCATCAAATATGGAAATGCATCCATAGCCATGGTTTGTTATTCGGCAGTTGGTTTTTTTACTTCCCTCCTGGAGCCGGCCATTTTAAGGACTCGCGTCGACTGGACGGAATGCCTTTTGGGCTCTCTGACGATTATCGGGATCTATTTCATATTCCAATTCGATCCCGGTTATAAAACCGGTATCCTGCTCGGTCTTATGGCCGCATTGCTCGGAAGTATTTTCCCCATATTGAATAAAGGCATGCTTATGACGGTTTCATTCGAAATGCTGATCCTATATGAATTGAGCGGAGGTTTTATTTTTTTAAGCATGCAGATGCCTGTTTATCTTAAGATCTTTCCCGGGGGCCCATTTCTTCCCAGTCTCAGGGATTGGGGCTGGTTGTTCGTTTTAAGCTGGGTCTGCACGGTTTTCGCCTTTAACCTATCCATGCGCGCATTGCAAAGAATATCCGCATTCACCGTAAACCTAAGCTATAATCTGGAGCCTGTTTATGGTGTCCTGCTCGCCTTCCTCTTTCTCAAGGAAAACCGGAACCTTCACAGCGGCTTTTATGCAGGACTCGGATGTATATTATTTTCCATCATAGCGCAGATGCTGCGTTTATGGAGAAAGAGAGAAAGGCCGCTTTTGAAGGCCTAATAATTCAATTCTGTTATCGACTAAGTTATAGAATTGGGTATACTTAAATAGAAAACCCCTGATTTTGCAGGGGTTTCATCCAAAATCTGAGGTCCCGAGCAGATTCGAACTGCTGTGGAAGCTTTTGCAGAGCTCTGCCTAACCACTCGGCCACGGAACCATTCCTGAATATTCTGGAAGCCGCAAATATACTAAATTCGGCTTAAATTCCCTAACTCTCATTGTATTATGCAACCCATTGCTGAAAGCGAACTGATCATTAATTCCCGGGGAGCGGTGTACCATCTCGACCTAAGACCTGAGGAGCTTGCGGACACTATTATCACGGTGGGTGATCCGGACCGGGTCGATCAGGTCAGCGCCTCTTTTGACCGGATTGAACACAGATCTCAGCATCGGGAATTCATCACTCACACTGGCTATTTGGGTAAAAAAAGAATTTCCGTCCTATCCACTGGAATCGGCACCGATAATATCGATATCGTCCTAAATGAACTGGATGCCCTCGTCAATATTGATTTCAAGACACGCAATATCAGGCCTGGATTTCGGTCTTTGCAGATCATTCGCCTCGGTACAGCCGGTTCCTTACAGACATCGATCCCCGTAGATAGTTTTGTCGTTTCCACTCATGGGATTGGAATTGATAACCTCTTGAATTTTTACCGACACGAAGAAAACGAAGAAGAAAAGCAATTGCTTCATTCATTCGTAACCCAAACTCAATTCCATAATAAACTTGCCCATCCTTATATCGGGTCAGCCAGCGCATCCCTGATCAAACATTTTGTTGACGGATTCCTTCAGGGCATGACAGTGACCTGTCCAGGTTTTTACGGCCCGCAGGGAAGGGTCCTTCGCCTTGGGCTCAGCAATCCTAACCTCATCGACCGGCTGACCCAATTCCGTTTCGGCAATTATATCATCGCCAATTTTGAAATGGAAACGGCGGGGATCTATGGTTTGGGGAAATTGCTGGGCCATCATTGTCTGAGCATCAGCGCCATCGTTGCCAACCGGGTCAGCGGCCAATTCTCCAAAAACGGTCAGGCTGCGGTTCGAAATCTTATAGAACGCAGCCTGGAAATCATTGAGAGGATTTGACATCACTCTTTTCATCTATGGCCTCACATATCGGGCAGTAAAATATCGTGACTCTAAAAATCGTTCAGCCTTGCAGGATCAATTCATGTTACAAGCTGTTATCTGTAAGATCAAGTCTCTACTAATTAAAATTCAATCTGAAATTACACACAAAAAAACCTCCCGGGAATACTCACGGAAGGTTAATCATAATTTCGTTTAAGCAAATACTAAGTCGCCCAGGCCTTATCGCCTTTTTTATAAGGAACGCAACCCTCGTAGTGACCTGGAATAGCAACATAACGCAAAGCCTTCGTGGCACCTATCTCCGAAGTAAAATAGCCCCATAGAGTAAGCTCCTTCATCATCCGGAAATAATGAGTGGGGTCCTCAGGTTTCTTCTTATCCATATAATCCTTCTGCTCCTTATCCAATGCGACGAGAAGATCGTGACGCTGGTTGGTATCGGCTTCAAGAAATGACTTGTTGTATTTAGCCTTGGAGGCATTATCAAGCTTCTGCATCCCCGCCAGAAAAATTTTCTGATCCTTGTCTTCGTAACAGTCATTGACAATGGTCTTCATAAAATCACCGATATGCGTATCCTTCGCACCCGGTGAAGAAGCCGTTGTTGGCAGGATAGTATCGCCCACTTCATCCAGGAAAGAAATATCATCCGGGCTTAAATTAAGGCTTTCACCCAGTTTTTTGTCACCGGTCTTGCAACCCGATAAGAAGGCCTCGGCGCCTACGATGGTACCGCCTAAGATCAGCGCAACCCGCGAGAGAGCATCTCTTCTATTCATGATTTGTTTTTTTGAACTATTATGAAATTAAATTTCCAGCATTTTTTCTGTAATAAAAAATAATTCGTCCCGCAAACCACTTTCCTCTCCTACCCTCAAATATTCCCCTTCTTCAATTCCTCTATCGCATGCGTTGCAGCACGGGCCGTCAGCGCCATATAAGTCAAAGAAGGATTCTGACAGGCAGAAGAAACCATGCAGGCTCCGTCAGTAACAAAAACATTTGGCGCATCCCAAACCTGGTTCCATTTATTCAGTACGGAGGTCTTCGGATCAAGGCCCATTCTAGCCGATCCCATTTCATGAATACCATCTCCAACCTCATGGCCGCCATCCCAGGTCATTATATTTTTGACACCGGCAGCGTCCAGCATAGCATGTGCTTCGGTAACAATATCCTTACGCATCTTCTTCTCATTGTCTTTCAGCTCCGCATCCATCGCCAGTACCGGAAGTCCCCATTTGTCCTTTTTCATTTTATCCAGGCTGATCTTATTGTCATGATAAGGCAATAATTCCCCGAATCCAGTCATGCCGATCGACCATTCCCCTGGTTCAGTCAATGCATCCTTAAAATCCCCGCCAATGCTGAGTTCTGCCACACTTCGGCTCCAGCCTTGCCGGTTACCCCCGCCCTGGTATCCGAATCCCCTCAGATAATCTCGTTTATCTCCAAACAAATTTGCAAAACGAACAATATAAAACCCATTCGGCCGGCGTCCATAATAATATTTATCTTCATATCCTTCCATCACTCCGCTGGCTCCCAGATTATAATGATGATCCATAATATTATGCCCCAATTCCCCGCTGCTGCTGCCCAGACCTTCAGGCCAGATATCTGTGGCAGAATTCATGAGAACCCAGGCGCTATTAAGGGCCGAAGCATTCAGGAAGACAATTTTTGAAGAATACTGGTAGGTTTTGTTATTTTCTGCATCGAGAATTTCCACACCCTTTGCCCTATTGCGGTCCTTATCATAGATAATCCTGGTAACGATCGAGAAAGGTCTTACGGTCAGCTTGCCCGTTGAACGGGCGGCAGGAAGTGTTGAGGATTGGGTGCTGAAATAGGCCCCGAAAGGGCAACCCTCCCAGCATCTGTTGCGAAACTGGCACTGTCCCCTTTCCGGTATGGCAGCCGTGAGATTCGCCGCACGGCCAATGATCATATGACGTTTGCCCTCGTATTTTTCTTTGATTCTTGCCGCTACGTCTTTCTCAACACAGGTCATTTCCATCGGAGGAAGGAAATGACCATCGGGCAACTGAGCCAATCCTTCCGGGCTGCCACTCACACCAATGAATTTTTCTACATGATCATACCAGGGGGAAATATCCTTATACCGGATCGGCCAATCCACAGCCCATCCATCCTTGGCATTGGCCCAGAAATCAAAATCGCTCCAACGATAACTCTGCCTGCCCCAAAGTATCGACCGACCACCTAATTGATAAGACCTCCACCATTTAAAAGGCTTTACTTCAGTATATGGACAATCGATGTCCTTTGCCCAATATTCCATGATAGCTTCGGACTTGCCCCATGTCCGCGCGATCACAGGCCTCTCCTTCAACTGGGCCTCCGTAACCCGGCCTCGGTGTTCGAATTCCCAGGGATCCTTCTTTGCGGAAGCATAGTCCTTAATATGTTCAAAATTCCTTCCCCGTTCCAGCATCAGCACTTTTAGCCCCTGCTCGCAAAGTTCCTTAGCAGCCCATCCCCCGCTGATCCCGGATCCTATGACGATGGCGTCATAATGGTATTGGTCGGGGGAAGAATGATTGATTTGAAGTGAATCAGGCATGAATTGATTTGGTTTTTACTTTAAATATTTCCTTTTTTCAACTCCTCCACTGCATGATTAGCCGCCCTCGCAGTCAACGCCATAAAAGTAAGAGACGGATTCTGTGTGCTGGTGGATACCATGCTCGCTCCATCTGTCACCAATACGTTTTTGCAATAGTGAAATTGGTTCCATTTATTCAATAAAGAAGTTTTAGGATCCGATCCCATCCGGCAACCTCCCATCTCATGTATGTCAAGACCAGGAGATTGTTTGCTGTCATTTTGCATGATATTCCTGCAACCCGTTTTCTCAAGCATTTCCTTACCCTGCTGAAGGAAATCCTTTAATACCTTCTCATCATTATCGTCATAGGCAACGGAAGTGATCAATTGAGGAATTCCCCATGGATCATTCGTATTGGGGCTCAACCGGACGTGATTGGTTTCTTTTGGTATTGTTTCTCCCTGCATCATCATAAATACCCCCCATTCTCCTGCCTCGGTTTGCCTGTCCTTAAATGCTCCGCCGATTTCCGGCTGATCCTGGACGCCCACAGCATTGCCCCGGCCCGTACTAAAATGCACCATATATCCGCGCATAAAGTCCATTTCATGTTTATGTACGTTGCGGAAGTTGGGAAGCATCGCACCAACAGGTTTTCTTCCGTAATAATATTTATCTGAATATCCGTCAATTGTCGCATTAAGGGTGCCCCTGTAATTGTGAAAACAAATATACTTTCCCAATAAACCGTTGTCGTTTCCAAAACCATCCGGGAACCTCGATGATTTGGAATTTAGCAGGATCAGATTGGAATTCAGACAGGCCGCATTGACAAATATGATTCTGGCAAAATATTCTGTTTCCTGTTTAGTATGGGCATCGATGACTCTTACGCCTGTTGCCCGCCCTTTCTTTTCATCATAGATCAGGGAATGCACTACGCTGTCAGGTCGAAGAGTGAGATTTCCGGTCTTTGTGGCCCAGGGAAGTGTAGATGCATTGCTGCTGAAATAACCGCCAAATGGGCAGCCTCTTTCACAAAGGGTTCGGGCCTGGCATTGAGTTCTGGCCTGAGCGATATGAATGGGAGCAGGCTTTGTCAAATGAGCACAACGTCCGATAATAGCCTTGCGGTCATGATAGGAATTATTGATCCTTTCAACCATATCTTTTTCTACACAGTTCAATTCCCAGGGAGGTAGGAATTCCCCATCAGGCATAGTATCCAGCCCGTCCAGGTTGCCACTGATACCCGCAAACCGCTCCACATGCGAATACCAGGGAGCCAGCTCCTCATATTTAATGGGCCAGGGCACTGCATAGCCATCTCTGGCAGGCCCTTCAAAATCGTATTTACTCCATCTTTGTGTAGCACGGGCCCAAAGCAGGGATTTGCCTCCCACCTGGTAACCTCTTATCCAATCAAAGGGCTTTTCCTGTATATAGGGATGTTCCTGATCCTTCACAAAAAAGTGTTGTGATGCCTCGCTAAAAGCATAGCACTTGGAAAGGATCGGATTCTCTTTCTGCATTTTCAAAGGGATCTGCCCGCGATGAGCAAAATCCCAGGGGTTCTTCATGGCTGTCGGATAGTCCTTAACATGCACTACATTCTTACCCCTTTCCAGCACAAGGGTCTTCAATCCATGATCGCAAAGCTCCTTTGCAGCCCATCCTCCGCTGATGCCCGAACCGATGACAATGGCATCATAGCTTTTGAGCTTATTTGCGCGATTACTGATATAAAGACTGTCTGGCATTTGTCGATTTTTTTCTGATCCCTGCTCCTTCACTTCCTTTTTCAGATATCCCCCTTCTTCAAAGCATTCACTGCATAATGGGCAGCACGGGCCGTAAGCGTCATATATAAAATACTGGGGCTCTGATTTCCCGTACTTGCCATACAGGCCCCATCCGTAACAAAGACATTCCTGCAATGGTGCAGGGCATTATTCAAGTCCAGCATGGAAGTCTTGGGGTCCGTCCCCATGCGGCAACCGCCCATTTCATGGATATCCAGCCCCGGAGCCTGTTTGCTGTCGGAATGTTCGATATGTTCAGCCCCTGCCTTATCCAGCATCTCCCCGGTCTGTTCAAAAAAATCCTTCAATAATTTCTCGTCATTATTGTCATAACCCACTGAAGTTACGAGTAAGGGTATTCCCCATGCATCCTTCTTATCTGCGCTGAGCCTTACATGATTGTTTTCTTTTGGAATCGTCTCTCCCTGCAAATAGGCATAAATATGCCATCCGCCCGGTTCAGTCATGGAATCCTTGAATTCTCCTCCGATCTGATCAGGACATTCGACGCCATTGCTTCGCGGTCGATAGGCGCTCATATAGGTCGTGTATCCTCCCGAAAAATCCGTGTCCTGTTTATGGAGATTCCTGTAATTGGCAATAATGGCATCTGTGGGATTTCTTCCATATATATATCCATCCAGGAATCGTTCGATCTGTGCACTGATCCAACCGCGATAATTATGAAAACAAATGTATTTTCCGAGTATTCCGCTGTCATTGCCGAGTCCATCAGGGAAACGCCTGGACTTTGAATTAAGTAGGATCAGATTGCTGTTCAAAGTCGATCCGTTGACAAACACGATCGACGCAAAATATTCCGTAACATGCTTGGTTTCGGCATCCACTACACGCACTCCGGTAGCCCTTTCCTTTTGCTCATCGTATATAATGCTGTGCGCTACCGAGAAAGGACGAACCGTAAGGTTTCCCGTTTTAGCAGCCCATGGTAGGGTGGAAGCATTGCTGCTGAAATAGCCGCCATAGGGACAGCCACGCATGCATAGATTTCTCGCCTGGCATTGACCCCTGCCCTGCTTCAGGTGCACCGGATTGGGTTTGGTCAGGTGTGCCCATCGGGCATGCACCAGGTGCCGGTTCCCGTAATTTTTCAGAAAACTCTCTTTCAGGTGCCGCTCCACACAATTCAACTCGAAGGGTGGAAGGAATTCTCCATCAGGCATCGATTCTAAGCCATCCTTATTTCCACATACTCCAATGAATTTTTCTACATAACTATACCATGGAGCCACATCGGCATATCGGATCGGCCAATCCCATCCATAACTAAAACGCTGGGGGCCTCGGAATTCAAAATCGCTCCAGCGCTGCGTACACCTTCCCCAGGTAAGGGATTTTCCCCCGACCTGGTAGCCGCGAATCCATTCAAAAGGCTTTTCCTGAACATAAGGATGATCCCCGTCCTTCACAAAAAAATGCATATTGTCCTCTCCGTAACCGGCCGCTTTGGAGATGAGAGGATTTTGACGACGAATTTGCTGAGTGACTTCCCCCCTATGTTTAAGCTGCCATGGATCCAGTGTGGCCGTCGGATAATCTTTTATATGTTCGACCGGCCTCCCCCTTTCCAAAACCAGGGTTTTCATTCCCAGTTCGCATAATTCCTTGGCCGCCCAGCCCCCACTTATGCCCGAACCAATGACGATGGCATCATAGCTATGTTCGGGAATTCCCTTAGTATTTACATATATGGTAGATGAATCATGGTCCATGAACCGGTTCTTATTCGATGATCTTCCCGATCAGATATTCCCTTTTTTTAACTCTACAACAGCATGATCCGCTGCCCTCGCCGTGAAAGCCATATAACCTAAAGAAGGATTATGGCAGGCGGAAGAGACCATAAATGAGCCATCCGTAACAAAAACATTCGTCGCATCCCAGACCTGGTTCCATTTGTTCAGGACCGAGGTCTTTGGATCATGGCCCATGCGGGCTATGCCCATTTCATGTATGCCCCGGCCCAGGTAAGGATTGCTGTCATGTCCCTGCACATTTTTCACCCCTGCCGCTTCGAGCATCTCAATTGCATCGGCTTGCATGTCTTTTCGCATCTTGAATTCATTTTCCTTCAACTCCACATCGAATGCTAGCACATTGAGTCCCCATTTATCTTTCTTATTCTTATCGAGTGTCACCTTATTTTCATGATAGGGCAATGTTTCACCAAATCCGCCGATACCCATTGTCCAATTCCCCGGCTCGGTCAGGGCCTCTTTAAGATCCGCTCCAATACTGAGTTCTGCCACATCCCTGCTCCATCCTTGACGATTGCCCCCTCCTTGATACCCAAACCCGCGCAGGTAATCCCGCTTGTCTCCAAAAAGATTTCGATAGCGGGGGATATAGATCCCATTAGCCCTCCTGCCATAATAATACTTGTCTTCATAGCCTTCGGCCAAACCAGATGCTCCCACTCCGAGGTGGTGGTCCATCACATTATGTCCCAGTTCCCCACTGCTGCTGCCCAGTCCGTCGGGCCAGATATCCGTAGCTGAGTTCATCAGGACCCAGGCGCTGTTCAATGTGGACGCGTTGAGGAAAATGATTTTAGAGTGGTATTGATAGGTTTGATTTGTCTCTGCATCCAGTACCTCAACTCCGGTAGCCTTTTTTTTGTCCTTATCATATAAAATCTTAGTAACGATGGACCAGGGTCTGATGGTCAGGTTCTTCGTTGCCACCGCCGCTGGCAGTGTAGAAGATTGAGTGCTGAAATACCCGCCGAATGGGCATCCCAGCGAGCATTTGTTTCGGAACTGGCATTTTGTGCGTCCGGGTATCGCAACGGTAAGATTAGCGGTGCGGCCAATGATCATATGTCTTTTTCCACTGTATTTTTCTTTTATCCGGGCAGCCACATCCTTTTCAACGCAGGTCATATCCATCGGAGGCAGGAATTCTCCATCCGGCAATTGTGGCAACCCTTCTTTGGAACCACTCACGCCTGCAAATTTTTCCACATAGCTATACCATGGAGCGATTTCTTTGTACCGTATTGGCCAATCGATCGCAATTCCATCCTTGGCATTTCCCTCAAAATCAAAATCACTAAGCCGGTAACTCTGTCTTCCCCACATCAAAGAGCGCCCCCCTAAATGATAGCCACGGAACCAGTCAAAACGCTTGTTTTCCGTATAAGGACATTCGGAGTCTTTCACCCAATAATCCAGATTCGTTTCATTTAGCGGATAATCCCTTTTTAAAACAGGATAATCCTTGATCATTTCCTGGGTTCGGCGACCGCGATGAGGATAATTCCAGGCTTCCTTGTTGGAATTGGGATAATCCTTAATATGCTCGATATAACGACCTCTTTCCAGCATCAGGGTTTTAAGACCCTTTTCTGTGAGTTCCTTCGCGGCCCAGCCACCGCTAATTCCCGAACCAATCACAATGGCGTCATAATTGTTTTGCCCAACGGATTTGTTATTGACATTTAATGAATCAGGCATAGACGTAACTTTTTATATTCTTTTTTATGTTCTTGCAAGAGGCCAATAGCCCCGAGCTAAAAAATTCTAAACTAAATATTCCCCTTCTTCAACTCGCTCACTGCATGATCGGCAGCCCTGGCCGTGAAAGCCATATAAGTCAGTGAAGGATTCTGGCAGGCCGAAGAAGCCATAAAGGATCCGTCAGTCACAAATACATTCATGGCATCCCAAGCCTGGTTCCACTTGTTCAGCACGGAAGTCTTGGGATCATGACCCATCCTTGCCGTACCCATTTCATGGATGCCACGTCCCAGGAAAGGTTCATTGTCCGATCCATCGACATTCTTGACCCCCGCCGCCTCCAGCATTTCCTTTGCATCATTGAGCATATCCTTTCTCATCTTCAACTCATTCTCTTTCAATTCCGCGTCGATGGCCAGTACATTCAAACCCCATTTGTCCTTTTTTGTCTTATCGAGCGTCGCCTTATTATCGTGATAAGGAAGGGTTTCGCCGAATCCACCGATACCGAAGGTCCATCCTCCCGGTTCGGTCAATTCATCCTTATATTGACCGCCAATGCTGTATTCTGCCACATTGCGGTTCCATCCGTCGCGGCCCCCGCCTCCCTGATAACCAAACCCGCGAATATAATCCCGTTTATCTCCAAAGAAATTTCTATAGCGGGGAATATAAACTCCGTTGGCCCTACGGCCAAAATAATATTTGTCTTCATAACCATCCATAGTTCCACTGGCAGAAACATCGAGATGGTGATCCATGAGATTGTGACCCAATTCCCCGCTGCTGCTGCCCAAACCATCTGGCCATATATCCGTTGCCGAATTCATCAAGACCCAGGCGCTGTTAAGTGTGGAAGCATTCAAAAACACGATTCTCGATTTGTACACATAGGTCTGCATGGTCTGTGCATCGAGCACTTCGACTCCTGTCGCTCTTTTTTTATCCTTATCGTATAAGATTTTCGTTACTATAGACCAAGGCCTGACCATGAGTTTCTTTGTGGCCCGCGCCGCAGGAAGAGTGGCGGACTGAGTGCTGAAATACCCTCCGAAAGGGCATCCATACCAGCATTTATCCCTGAACTCGCATTGCCTTCCGTTCAATGGCACTGTTGCATGAGCGCAACGTCCGATGATCATCTTACGGCTGCCCTTATAGTGTTCCTTTATTCTGACAGAAACATCCATTTCGACACAGTTCATATCCATGGGAGGAAGATAATGGCTGTCCGGCAATTCGGCAAGCCCTTCTACCGATCCGCTCACTCCGGCAAATTTTTCAACATAGGTGTACCAGGGTTCGATTTCCTTATAACGGACCGGCCAATCAACTCCGATTCCCTGTTTCGCATTTTCTTCAAAATAAAGATCGCTCCAGCGATAGGTTTGTCGTCCCCAGAGCAAGGAGCGGCCGCCCACATGATATCCGCGGAACCAATCAAAGCGCTTCACCTCAGTATAGGGGGAATCTTTATCACTTGTCCACCAGGAAAGATTTCTCTCATTCATTGGATAGTCTCTTTTCAAAACCGGATAATTTTTAACCATCTCCTGAGTTCTCTCACCTCTGTGAGGATAGTTCCAGGCTTCCTTATTTGCTTCTGTATAATCCTTGATATGTTCGATATCCATGCCCCTTTCAAGCATAAGGGTCTTCAGGCCTTTCTCGGTTAGTTCCTTGGCAGCCCAGCCACCACTGATCCCGGAACCAATGACAATCGCATCGTAGGTATTATCAGCCATCTTTAAAGAATTTCGTTTACGTTATTATAATTGATCAGTAAAGATCCCTTCTTATACGTCACAAATCTCAATGGCCCTGCGAAGCGAAGCCACTTTATCCTGGGCCGAAGGAATGAATTCCTGTGCCACATAACCCTTATATCCGGTTTCCAGAATAGCCTTCATGATTGCAGGATAATACAATTCCTGGCTCTCATCGATCTCGTTTCTTCCCGGCACACCGCCTGTATGATAATGTCCTATATAGGAATGGTAATCACGGATTGTCCGGATCACATCCCCTTCGTCGATCTGCATATGATAGATATCGTATAGCAGTTTGAAATTAGGAGATCCGATTCTTTTACAAAGCTCAATGCCCCATTTGGTATGATCGCACATATAATCCCTGTGGTCGACCTTGCTGTTCAAAAGTTCCATATGAATCGTAATGCCATTCTTTTCAGCTAGGCCAAGGACCTGTTTAAGCCCCTCCGTACAATGGTCCAGGCCCGTCCAGTCATCCATTCCATTTCTGCTGCCGCTAAAGCAAATCACATCCTTATATCCTGCGTTCACCATCAAGGGAATAATATCCGTGTGCTCCTTGATCAGGTAAGGATGATTGGCCTTGTCATTCCAGCCCTTGGTGAGGCTCACTTCCCCGCCTATATAACACATGGAACTATAGATGCCGTATTTCTGCAGGATGGGCCAGTCCTTCGGGCCCATCAGATCGATTGCATTGAACCCAATGTCCTTAACCACTTTGCAAAGCTCTTCCACGGTCAGGAAATTATAGGTCCACTGACAGACTGAATGGTTGATATTGCCTTTCAATTTATTATTGATTTTATTGGAAGCTATACTCCTTGATGGGATAAGGCCTGCGGTTCCTAAAGCAGCGGTTCCCACTACTAAGTTTCTTATGGCTTTGCGTCGAGATTGATTGATCGGCATGGATGATCCCCCTTACCCTGGTAATTTACAAAAAACTAAATTCTTTACACTTAATAAAAATGTTCTATTGCATTATTATTACTTGATCGGTTCAACGGCAGAAACCAGGATCGCTTTTTTTCTGTTTCGCATGTACAGCACCAGTCCTCCGAAAGCAAAAATCAGGATAACAGGAAGAATAAGCGTTGAATTAAGCACTTCCGGCCCTGCCGCAGATCTTGCATCATTATAAGCATTTGCAAGCCCCGTCCCTGAAGCTGCAGAACGGTAGGTATCCAGTACAGCTCCCGCGGGAAGCTTATTAAGAACCAGTTTATCATAATACCCTCCCATAAAGATCATGTAAACGGAAACGGCAAACATCCCGGCCCCACCCATAAAGTTCAGTCCGACAGCACCCGTCTTCGGCAGGTTCTCTGCGACAAAACCCAGCATGCAAGGCCAGAAAAAAGCCACTCCCAATCCAAAGATCACAGCCCCGCCAAAAATTGAGGTACCATGCAAATGGGTCAGCAGATAAATGCCCAGCGCCGAAAAAATGGCTGAAAGAAGCAATACGCCTTGCGGATTGATGCGATGAATGATCGGCCCCGCAAAAGCCCGCCCCAGGGCCTGTACTCCGGTAACAAAAGTGAGGATCAGCAATGCATTCTCAGTAACCGTGCGGAAAAGAACGTCCGTCCACTGGTTTGTGAATAATTCGGTAATGGCAGTCATGAACATGCATACGATCATAAAAAGAAAAAGAGGGCTCAGCAAAGAAGAATACATCTCTTTGGTTGAAACTCCGCTTGCTACCCTTTCGGTAACCGGAAAATGGAGTTTGCTGAACAAATAACCGTAGATGGCAGTAGGAATAAGCATCAGACCTACCTGAAACTGCCAGCTCACATTTAACTTATTCAGAAGGAAAACAATCAAGGTTCCGATCACAATCCCGCCGGGAAACCAGAGGTGAAAATGATTGAGCTTGGTCGTTTTATTGTCCGGGAAAATAGTTGCAACCAGCGGATTGCATGCAGCTTCCACTGTTCCATTGGCAATCCCGATCAGGAGTGTGGATAAAAAAAGCGACCAATATCCGGTAGCAAATACCGTCAGTAATATCCCGGATAGATGAAAGAAGAAGGCAAACAGCAATAACTTTTTCATTCCAATGATATCGACGACCATTCCGCCGATGATCACAGCTACAGGAAATCCCCAAAAAGCCGTAGCGGCGATCGTGCCTAATTCCTGAGCGTCAAGGTGGAATTCCACTCCAAGCTGATTGAGGATGCCGGCACGGATACCAAAAGAAAGGGAGGTGACAAGTAAGGCCAAACAGGAGGCAACAAAAAGCTTATTTCGATGAATGTTAGATTGCATGGCAAGTAGTTTTAGTCCTGATCTATTATCGTTACCGGGATATCCAGTAATTAAAAATCAGGCAGGCCCGGCCAGGAACTGATTTTTCGAATTAGATTCGTAAATGTAATTTTTATTTTCAAATAACCAAGTTGATTAACTGCTCTTTTGACCTAATGAAAAACTTTTTGTTTTTCTCAAAATGAATACCTGAATTTTGGAGAAATATTTTTCACAACTGAAATTTCATAAACATGGAACGTAAATTACGAATGGGAATGGTGGGTGGAGGAAAGGACGCCTTCATTGGTGCCATTCATCGTCATGCTGCCAATATGGATGGACTCATTGAGTTGGTCTGCGGAGCGCTCAGCATCAACCCGGAAATTGCCCGGGACTCGGCCCGGATGCTATTCCTTCCTGAAAACAGAACCTATCTGAACTATGAAGAAATGATCGAAAGCGAAAGCAAACTGCCCGCAGGGGAAAGGATGGATTTCCTTACCATCGTTACCCCGAATTTCGCGCACTTTGATCCGGCGATGCTGGCTCTGAACAAAGGATTCAATGTAGTGATCGAAAAGCCCATGACCTTCACATTGGATCAAGCCAAACAACTCAGGCAAAAAGTGGAAGAAACCGGCCTGCTCCTTTGCCTTACCCATACCTATTCCGGATATCCTATGGTCAAGCAGGCACGCCAAATGGTTAAAGACGGGGCTTTGGGGAAAATAAGAAAGGTTTGGGTAGAATATCCCCAGGGCTGGTTGAGCAAACTCAGTGAAAGAGAAGGCAATGCCCAGGCAGCCTGGAGAACAGATCCAAAAAAATCCGGTAAAAGCGGATGTATGGGGGATATTGGAACCCATGCGGCACATCTTGCCGAGTATATTTCCGGCTTGAAGATCACCCATCTTTGTGCCGATTTGAACATCATGGTATCAGGAAGAGCGTTGGATGATGATGGGAATGTCTTGTTGAAATTCGACAACGGAGCAGCAGGTGTCCTGATGTCTTCGCAGGTAGCCGCAGGAGAAGAAAACGCGCTAAAGATCAGGGTTTATGGAGAAAAAGGAGGGTTGGAATGGGCACAGCATGAACCAAATACCCTGCTCATTAAATGGCTGGATCAACCGGCTCAGATTTTAAGGGCCGGTGCGAATTACGGAGACCGCCTCTCCTCCTTTGCAACTTTAAATTGCCGCACTCCGGGGGGGCATCCTGAAGGATACCTCGAAGCCTTTGCCAATATTTACCGGAATTTTGCAAGAACCCTAAGTGCAAGATTGGATGGTACTATAGCCTCTCCTGAATCCCTTGATTTCCCGGGTGCAGACGATGGCATTCGGGGAATGGCCTTTATCGACCATGTTGTAGAATCCTCTCAAACTGACAAGAAATGGACGGAATTCAGGATATGATCCTTCCGGCTATGCAGTAGTATTAACCAAAGCGAAAATAATCATATGCAAACAATAAAGGGTCCCGGCATCTTTCTCGCTCAATTCTTGGGAGAAGCAGCGCCGTTCAATTCCCTCTCCTCCATTTGCCGCTGGGCCAAATCCCTTGGCTTTGTCGGCGTTCAGATCCCCAGTTGGGATAGCCGCTGCATCGACCTTCAAAAAGCAGCGGAAAGCCAAACCTATGCCGATGAGATCAAAGGAACCGTGGAAGAAGCCGGACTCCTGATCACGGAATTGTCCTCTCATCTGCAAGGCCAGCTCGTCGCCGTTCACCCGGCCTACGACAACCTATTCGATGGTTTTGCGCCGGAACCATTCAGAAACAATCCAAAGGCAAGAACCCAATGGGCTGTTCAGCAATTGGAATATGCTGCAAAAGCTTCACGAAACCTCGGCCTTACTGCTCATGCCACATTTAGCGGAGCCCTGCTCTGGCCCACGATATATCCCTGGCCGCAGCGGCCAGCGGGCCTCGTCGAAACTGGTTTTCAGGAATTGGGCAGAAGATGGCTCCCCATTCTGAATGCCTTCGATGAGCAGGGCGTTGACCTTTGTTATGAAATCCATCCCGGGGAAGACCTTCACGATGGAATAACCTATGAAATGTTTCTCAAACATACCAATCAGCATCCCCGCGCATGCCTGCTCTACGACCCTTCTCATTTTGTACTGCAATGTCTGGACTACAAAGCATATATAGATTTCTATCATGAACGCATTCGTATGTTCCATGTGAAGGATGCAGAATTCAATCCTACCGGCAAACAAGGAGTATACGGAGGCTATCAGTCCTGGATAGATCGAGCCGGGCGGTTTCGTTCCCTTGGAGACGGGCAGGTGGATTTTAAATCCATTTTCAGCAAGCTGACCGCCTATGATTACAAGGGCTGGGCCGTCCTGGAATGGGAATGTTGCATTAAGCATCCGGAAGATGGGGCCAGGGAAGGAGCCGCTTTAATCAAAAATCATATCATTCGAACGACAGAAAAAGCCTTTGACGATTTCGCGTGCACATCAAGTGACGAGAAATTTAATCGTTCAGTGCTGGGCTTATCTTAATTTAGCATCGCCTTTTATAAAAAACATTAATTCAACATGAAAAAGACTCTCATCGTTTTATCCTTTATTGCTCTGGCCTCCTGCGGAGGTGGTGCCGGCAACAAGAGCGCTTCCGGCAACGATACTGCTGTAACAGCTCCTGCAAGCGCCTCCACAACCATCAGCCCGGATGCAGAAAAAGCATTGACCCTCATCGGTTCCAGTGATTGCAGAACCTGCCATAAGATCAACAAGGATGATGCCACTGGAGGGCCTATTGGCCCTTCCTACACAGATGTCGCAGCCAGATATTCACCTGCAGCAGATACCACAGTCGACCGTATTGTAAAAAAAGTAATATCCGGAGGCATGGGGGTTTGGGGTGTAGTCCCAATGACACCGCATCCTGCTTTATCCGAAACCGATGTCCGCACGATCGTGAAATATATTTTAACGCAGAAAAAATAGTTTTATGAAACCGGGCATGCACATTTTGCAATGGCGGTAAATGCATATGCGAGGTTCCATCTGACAAACAGAAAAATAAAAATAATATACATATGAAGAAAGCATTATTCGCAGCGTCAACACTTTTGTTAATCTGTGCTGCCCACGCTCCGGTCGAACAGGACGGTTGGATCACCCTCTTCGACGGCAAGACTACTAACGGCTGGCATACCTATGGCAAGAAAGTAATAGGAAATTCCTGGTCAGTATCGGATGGTACCCTTCACCTCGATCCTTCCATTAAAGACGGAAGGGGCGATATCGTAACCGACGAAGAATTCAGCAATTTCGATCTCAAACTCGAGTGGAAAATATCCAGGAACGGAAACAGCGGCGTCATCTTCCTTGTAAAAGAAGATCCGAAATTTGAAGCTCCATATTACACTGGACTTGAAATGCAGGTCCTGGACAATGACGGACACCCGGACGGGAAAATCAAGAAACACAGGGCCGGCGACCTTTATGACCTTATCTCCTGTTCAAAAGAAACCGTAAAGCCGGTTGGAGAATGGAATGAAGTGGAGATCATCCAAAACAAAGGAGACCTGAAACTCTACCTCAATGGATACAATGTGGTGCATACCACACTTTGGGATGACAACTGGAAAAAAATGGTAGCCGGAAGCAAATTCAGGCAATGGCCGGAATTTGCCACATTCCAAACCGGAAGAATCGACCTGCAGGATCACGGGAATGAAGTCTGGTTCCGCAATATCCGGATTAAGAAATTGTAACTAAGTTTAAAATCATTTGGTAGAAAAACATTAGAAACGCCGTATACTCACGCGATACGACATCTATATTTTTCAGGAAGTCCGATGTACATCATTGAAACAGAAAGGATCGGTCTAAGAAACTGGAAAGCTTCGGATGAAGTTCCATTTACAGCAATGAATCAGGACCCTCGCGTCATGGAGTTTTTCCCCTCTCTCCTAACGCTGGAAGATTCTTTCACGATGATCGAAAGGATCAAAACCTTTCTTAATAAAAACCCTTTCGGCTTCTGGGCCGCTGAAGAAAAACAATCAGGATCCTTCATTGGCTTTGTAGGCCTCTCAAGACCCCGGTTTCAAACCGATTTTACACCCTGCGTTGAGATCGGCTGGAGATTAGCTCATCAATTTTGGGGAAAGGGCTATGCACCAGAAGCAGCATCTGCCTGTATCGCCTACTCCTTTGAAAAACTCCGCATTCCGGAAATTCTTTCTTTCACTTCAATCCTGAATAAGAGGTCCATCAGCGTAATGGAAAAGATCGGGATGAAATATGTAAAAAACTTTGACCATCCGCTCATTGAGGAAATCAGTCCCTTGAGACCCCATGTTCTTTATGCGATCCGGAATTTCTAAAATCACCCAACCAGATTATTTTTGATATAGCCAAAGCTCTTGGTAATGCTCTCGTAGACCGGAATTTTCGTCTGATCCTGCTCAACGAAGAAATACTTCATCCCGGACTCCTTTTTATACTTGAAGATCTTTTTATAGTCGATGATCCCTGTGCCCACTTCGGTAAAAAATTGCTGGCCTCCCACATCATAGGTTGCCTGCTCTTTATCAGCCATATCCTTAATATGCCACATCTTTATCCTCCCGGCATTGGACTCGATCATCTTGATAGGATCCATTCCGGCCCTGGTAATCCAATAAAAATCAATCTCAAAGCTGACCTTGGCGGGATCGGTCTCCTTCACCAGGACATCATAACCGGTTCTGCCCTCTCCCCAATCCTTGAACTCAAAATTGTGGTTATGATAAGCAGTCTTCAGACCCACTTTCTCTGCCTCAACTGCTATTTGATTCAATTGTCCGGCCAATTTTTTATAATCGTCCAGGCTTTTTCTCATATTGTCCATCAGAAAGGGAATGACAAAAAATTCATTGCCCAGTTTAGCTGCGTCGGCTACAGTTCGTTTCAATTCATCCTGGTCCCCCTTCATCAGAAAACCCATAACACTATAATGACCGCTGGGCGATTTTAGATTGTTTTTGTTAAAGATGGCTAACAGCTCGTCAACGGTCTTGCCAAAAAATTTCCCATTATTGTAACCAAAGACCTCTACAGAATTATAACCAATTTGAGCAACTTTGGCAATCGTACCTTCGACATCTTTCGGAATCTCACTTCTTAAAGTATAAAGCTGAAGTCCGATCAGATCGTCTTTCGTTAACCTAAAACTTCCCGGAATCAGGAGTCCTGAAGTGGCAATCGTAGTTTGCCGGATAAAACTGCGGCGGGTTGACATATCGAACGTTTTGTAATGAAGTTACAAAAATCTGATAATCGGAGCTAACAATTTTCACAGTTCCAATATACTCGATTATTTGCCAAGTCCAATTGTATAACCAACTGTGACCACCCCGGCGCCTGTATTGTTCTTTCCATCGCTGGTATATTTTTGGATATTGAATAATCCATAATTTCCGCCCCCTTCAATAAAAATTTTACCGGTGCCGAGCAAATAAGAGAATCCGACAAAACCCGAAATGCCGCCGTCAAATTGATGCAGTTCGCTCTTGATATCCTGCGAACTGGCAAAAGATTGAGGAGATTGGGTCAGTGGTTCGGTCTCGGCCTGATCGGCATAAATTTCGCTTGAGCCGCTCGTTACGTTTTTGGCGGAGACTAACGCACTCACAAAGGGTCCGACTGCACCATAAACGCCAAGTTTATCGCCCAGGGGTAAATCATACCTGACCAGTATTGGCAGCATCAGGTAGTTCAATTTTGCAACACTTTTATAATTGGCATAGAGGTATTCAGGAGCTTCTCCGGTAGGGAAAAAAGCCTGGTATTGAGAAGGGGTCGCAAAAGCCTGTTCTCCGTTTTTCTGTCCGCCCTGGGAAGAGTATTCCAGTTGAACGACAATTGAAAACCGGGAGTTGAATTTCCTTTGAACATAGGCCCCGAAATCTGGTCCAAGCCGGGAACTATAACCCGTGCTAACAGGATTTCCGGAGGATCCTGAACTCAGGTTCGGGATGCTCAATCCACCTTTGATACCCAGCCAAAGGTCCTGGCCAAAATCTTTTTCGGTGGCAACCATTAAAATAATGGCCGTCGATAAAAAGGGTAAAATAATCTTTCTCACAAGAGTAAAATTTTAAAATGAGCAAATAAAGGATAAATCAGGTAGGAGTAACAGTTAAATGAAAATAATGTTCTCTAAAAATATCAAAAAAAGGCCGAAAACCCTATTCACTCAGGAGTTGATTGACGATATCATAAAATTCCTTCTGTTGTTCAGCGTAGTTTGCTCCCGAACCAGGTCCATTGAACCCCGTATGTATCTTTTCTACTTCTCCTTTTTTATTGACAAAGATAGTGGTTGGAAAACCAACAATATCTGCCAACTCAGGCAAGGTCTTCTTTGCCCGGAGTGAATCGTTTACTGAAACCCCCGTGATCAGGAGAGGATATTGTACATCGAATCTCTGCTGAAAACTTCTAAGACTTTTCCGGGAGCGTTCGAAATCCGTGCTGCGCTCATAAGCAACGCCGATGATCTCCACCCCTTTATTCCTGTATTCTTTGAATAAACTTGAGAGAAACCTTGTTTCATCCATGCAGTTGGGGCACCAGGAGCCCATGATCTGAACCAAAACAACTTTATTCTTATAACGGGGATCCGTAATGGAAACCTTATGGCCATCCGCATCTGTAAAAGAAAAATGCAACCTATTTTGCCCGCTTCTCATTTTAGTAATGGAAAAATCATCCGGCAAACTGGCCCCATTATTGCGACTGCCGATCCATGAAATATGCCCTCTGGGCCCGGAAAAATATTGGCCCCCGGTCAGGCTGTCTTCCTTAATGCATGCCGTAAACAAAAGCGCATGGCCGCCGTCAAAAGTAGAAAGTCTGAGGGAATCGCCATCCACAATGCCATCCAGGTAACGGTCATCCCCGGTCGTAGTCAGGACAGTTCCGGTTACCTTACTGCCGATCTGAACAAATTCGCCCACCATCTCCTCGGCTTCTTCATTGGGTTTTAGGAATTTTATCGCCCATCTCCCATTCACTTGTTCTGATGCCTTATTTGAGCCATTAAAGCGCTCCTGTTCATTGTAGAAAATGCGGATCGGCATAACCTGGTAATTTTTCTCAAGCCTTTTCAGCCAATTCCCCTTCCATTCATTTCCACCGGCATAGGCCAGACGGAATTCAGATTCAAAAAAAGGCAAATGGATAAAAACAGAGTCTTTTGAATAGCTGATCTCATCAACAAGCAAACGCTCCGCGGCATTATGAATATAAATAATTTTCTTCCCGGCGCTATCCAGGACTTCGAAATTAAAGACGATCATCTGCCCGTCCTTTCTGTCAAGTATCGCCCTGTAAATCCCTTTATCCATCTTCCTGACCTGGGTCAGTCCGCCACGACAAATCAGGATAAATGCCATAGTAAACCAAAGTTTATTCATATAGCAAATATTGCTACAAATTGGTTTTCGGCCAAATCAGTCTATAAATTATATAGAGAATACGAAACTCATTTCAGGTTTTGAAACATATCGGCAGTCATTTTACTAAGATTGAATTCCGGTTTCCATCCCCAGTCCCTTTGAGCAATCGAATCATTAATGCTTTGAGGCCAACTGTCTGCAATGGCTTGCCGGTAATCCGGACGATATTCTACATCAAAAGAAGGAATATGCTTTTTGATCTCGGCTGCGATTTCACTCGGTGAAAAACTGATCGCCGCCACATTATACGACGTCCGTATGCTGATCCTGTCAGCCGGCGCCTCCATCAATTCAATGGTCGCCCTGATCGCGTCGGGCATATACATCATAGGCAAATAGGTATCCTCTTTCAGAAAGCACTTGTAATGTTGGCATTCCAGGGCTTCATGATAGATTTCCACAGCATAATCCGTAGTGCCTCCGCCCGGAGAAGATTTATAACTGATCAAACCGGGATAACGAATACTGCGAATGTCCACAGCATAACGGTGGTTAAAATAATTGCACCAAAACTCTCCGGCATATTTGCTGATGCCGTAAACTGTGATCGGTTCAATGATCGTCTGCTGCGGGCAATCCTTTTTGGGGGATGTGGGTCCGAATACGGCAATACTGCTAGGCCAGTACACTTTATTCAGCTTTTCCTCTCTGGCGATATCCAGGACATTCAGCAAACCCTGCATATTCAGGTGCCATGCAAGGCCCGGGCTCTTTTCTCCCGTTGCAGAAAGAATGGCAGCCAGCAAATAGATCTGAGTGATGTTTTGGCGGATCACCTGCACATGCAACATTTCTTTGTTCATGACATCCAGGGAAACATAGGGACCGGTTCCCTTCAGCAAATCGTTTTCCTCTCGCAGGTCAGAAGCTACCACCTGGCTATTACCATAAATCTTTCGCAGGGCAATCGTAAGCTCAACTCCGATCTGCCCTGAGGCGCCGATTACCAGGATTTTTTCTTTAGTCATATTAAAGTTTATAATTTTATGAAGAAACCACTTCTATTAGAAATTAAAAATACTACGAAAGCAACAAACCAGGTTTTTGGCCCGAGTTAAATAAGCAATAGAAATGAATTTTATATTTGTCGTATGAAACCGAGCGTAGGGAAATGCATATTGCGAGGTTCTTTCTGGAAAACAGAGAAAACTATAAATATTGAGATGGAACCGAGCATTCGCATATTGCCACATCAGAGAAATGTATATGTATTTCCGGCAGGCAAGCAGAGAAAATTATAAATATTCAGATGAACCCCTTTCTTAAAGATCTATTCGCAGGCCAATCCTATGATGAAAACCTTTTCTTCCTGATCGCAGGTCCCTGTGTTGTTGAAAGCGAGGATCTGCTGATGGAAGTAGCGGAGAAAGTCAGTGCAATATGCCGCAAATTGGGCATTGCCTATGTTTTCAAGGCCTCCTACCGGAAGGCCAACCGGACTAGCGCATCCTCCTTTACGGGGATCGGAGATGAATCTGCCCTATCCCTTGTAAAAAAGACCGGCGATAAATTTCATCTGCCGACTACCTCTGACATACATGCCCACGATGAAGCTGCTCCGGCGGCCAAATATCTAGACATACTCCAGATACCGGCCTTTCTTTGCCGCCAGACCGACCTGTTGGTCGCCGCAGCTGAGACAGGCAAGATTGTAAACGTCAAAAAGGGCCAGTTCCTCAGCGGCCCTGCCATGAAATTCGCCGTTGAAAAAATAAAAAATGCAGGAAACCCGAAAATCATCCTGACAGAACGAGGCACTACATTCGGTTACCAGGATTTGGTTGTCGACTACAGAAATATTCCCTGGATGCAGGAACATGAAGTGCCTGTCGTCATGGACTGCACCCATTCCCTTCAACAACCAAATCAAACAAGCGGAGTGACCGGAGGTAATCCTCAATTGATCGGAACGATCGCCAAAGCTGCCATTGCCAGCGGAGCAGACGGTCTCTTCATAGAAACACATCCCCGCCCGGAGCAAGCCAAAAGCGATGGAGCCAATATGCTAAAACTGGATTTGCTGGAAGATCTACTTATCAGGCTGGTCAGGATTCGTAAGGCCCTCTAGTATTTCTACAACTTCAGATTCTTCAACCGGTTCTTTTATTTTATCAAAGAAATAGATAAGTAGCCCCACGCCCAGTATGCCCAGCCCCTTAAGGCTGGCCACAGGCTGGTCGATAAGAGTGAAGACAAGAACCCATAGATTGAATATTAAAAACAAAACCTGCAATATAGGTTTAAAAGGGCTTATGAATGCGCCCGGCTTTTGTTTTCTTATCACGAGGCTGGTCGCCACGGTTAGCGAAGCCATAAGTTGTAGGACAAATCCGGCGTAGAGCAACACATCTTTAAAGGACCCTGATAAAGCAAGGCCAACGCTGATGAGTACGTGAAGCCAGAGGGCGGCGACCGGAATCCCGTGTTCGTTTCTTTTAGAAAGAGGTTTCCAAAGCAGGTATTCGCTGGCCATGGCCCAGGTTACCCTTGGCCCCACCCATAGATAGGAGCTGATTGTTGCCACGAGCTGAATAGCGATGAATATGCTGACCCATTTCCCTCCGTTCAATCCAAGCAGGTTGCTGAAAGAAATAAAACTCACATCTTCCTTGCCCGCCAGTTGACCTACAGTCGCATTTTTCAACAATACCAATTGAAAGAGGATATAGGTCAGTGATACGAACAGGGTGCTTGCAATAAGCGAAAGGGGAAGGTTTCTATGAGGACGGTCTATCTCATCGGCGATATAGGCAGAAGCATTCCATCCTGTATAGGCAAAGGAGACAAAGACCATGGATACGGCAAAGCCCGTCGATGTGATCTCATTTTTCCAGCTATTTGAAAAGAGCAAAGCATTATGAGGCGGTGATGAATTAAGGGCCAGACCAATAATGATCAGCGTGACAATAAAAGCGATTTTAATAAAAGTGGAAATATTTTGAAAGCGGCTGCTGTTCCTGATCGTGAAACTATGCATAAGTCCTATTAGTACAATCACGCCCACAGCCAGCCAGACATTGTCATTCAGGCCGAATGGAGAGAGGTATTTGGTAAGAGCCATTGCCGCGAGTGCCACAGGAGCGGAAAACCCGACGGTCAGCCCAGCCCAGGCCGATAAATACCCCAATAGAGGGTGAAAAAGTCTTGACAAATAAATATAATCTCCCCCTGAAACCTGAAAATGGGTTCCGAGCTCAGCATAGGCAAAGGCTCCGAATAAGGCCAACAAGCCCCCGGCAATCCAAAGCAACAGGATGCTCCAGGTATTTTGAATCGAAGAAAGCTGAAAACCGACACTGGTAAATACCCCTGTTCCGATCATATTGGCAACAACGATAGCCGATGCGGTATAAATGCCGATTTTTTTTCTCAAGTCAAATTCCCTTTAAAAGATACAATATCGGCAATCTCATTAAATTGCAAGCCATTAAATATTCAAATATGGCGTTGCCTGCAGGGACCAAAGCTCCCGATTTCCAATTGACCAATACTGACCGAAAAGAAATAACACTCCGGGATTTTGAAGGCAGGATCCTGGTGATTCAGTTCTTCCCGGCGGCCTTTACCAGCGTTTGCACGCAGCAACTTTGCACCAACAGGGATGATTTGAGTTTCTACAACGATCTGGGTGCTTCGGTGGTAGGCATATCCGTTGATATGCCCTATTCATTGAAAGTGTTCAAAGAGCAGAACAATATCAATTACAACCTCCTCTCCGATTTCAATAAGAAAACGATTCATGAATACGAGATGTATCACTGCAATTTTGCCTTCGGCATGAAAGGGGTAGCAAAGCGTGGAGTTGCGGTGGTGGATGGAAACGGAAATATTGCCTATTCCGAAGAGACAGTCAGACCCGGCGTTCAGGTAAATTTTCAGGCCCTGAAAGAAGCGCTGAAAAACCTGTAGTAACTCTGAAATTTATTTCGTCCCGTAAATGACGATGGCGCTGGATTCTGGCGCAACCTCACCATCTGCAAAACGCTCGTTGATGGCCTGGAAGACCTCAGTCTTGATCCTTTGCCTGATGACCGCATCAACCTTGGTCAGTGGAGTGACGAGCGGAACCGTGATATTGCTCATCAGGTGCCAGTAGACATCGGTTATTTTACAATCCATCCTACCCTGAATTTCAGACTCGGAAATATCATTTATACCTGCTTTGGTAAGTAATTTATTCATGAAGCCGGGCTTAGAACATCTGAACATATGCGGAGTAGAAGGTCCGGGGGAAGGAAGGCCAAGGTTCCGGTTAACCGAATCCATCATAGCCGTTATCCAAAAATTTTTTTCAGGTATATTCCAAAAACTGGCAGCCATCTTACCACCGGGTTTAAGCACCCTGGCCATCTCGGAAGCAGCCAGTTGCATATCGGGGAAGAACATGAAACCGAAACGGCAGCATACCGCGTCAAAACTATTGTTCTCAAATGGAAGCTCACAGACATCGCTGATACAGGTCTCAATATTGCCGATGCCGCGACGTCTTGCTTTTTCCCCGGCGATCTCCAGCATGCCTTTGGAAATATCCGCGAAGACAGTTCTTCCCTGCGGACATCGTTCGGCGATTGTCAGGCCGGGTTCACCGGTACCGGTAGCAACATCGAGTACATATGAATCGGGCTGAAGGCCCATCACGGAAATCATTTCATCACTCACTCTTTTCAACGAATACAGGACCAGGCTGTCCATTTTCTTCCATTTAGGCGAAAACTCATCCCAGGCTTCCCGTTGCTGGTCCCTGATCTCTACAAAATGCACATCCATTATACCGTCTTTCATTCGGTTAATTCTTTATGATTAAGCTATTATTCCTGCTGCAATCAAACAGCCAAAATAAAAAGAAAAACCCAGAAAACATATAAACAATTTGTAGTAAATCATAGCTTGTAGAAGCTTTATAAAAAAATTTAGAGAATGGTTCAACGGATGGCCCTAAACGAACAGGTTACCTACTTCTTTCGGCATAAAAAGCTTCCTTAAAAATCAGGCCCCCTGGTGATGCAGGGGGCCTGAACCTATCGATTTGAAGTGCTCTTAATTTGCAAACTGTCTTCTGATCACATTCAGCGCCCCACCCGCCTTGAACCATTCGATTTGTTGCTCATTGTAGGTATGATTGGCAACCACCTGGTCACTGCTGCCATCCTTATGATGAAGCACGACTGTCAGCGGATTACCCGGCGCGAAGGAAGTCAGCCCAAGAATATCTATGCTGTCATCTTCAAGCACCTTATCATAATCTTCCTTATTGACGAAAGTCAATGCAAGCATTCCCTGCTTTTTCAGGTTGGTTTCATGTATTCGCGCAAAGCTTCTGACCAGGATGGCACGAACTCCCAGATGCCTGGGTTCCATTGCCGCATGCTCCCTGGAGGATCCTTCTCCATAGTTCTCGTCTCCTACAACAACAGTTCCTATTCCGGCTGCTTTATAGGCACGGGCCGTTGCCGGAACGGGTCCATATTCACCGCTTAGCTGATTTTTAACCGAATCCGTCTTCTCATTGAAATAATTAACTGCACCGATGAGCATATTATTGGAAATATTATCCAGGTGGCCGCGGTATTTCAGCCAGGGCCCAGCCATCGAAATATGGTCGGTAGTGCATTTCCCCTTTGCCTTGATCAGCAGCTTCAACCCCTTCAGGTCTACGCCTTCCCAGGCTGAAAATGGCAAAAGCAATTGTAAACGCTGGCTGTCCGGTTTCACCACCACCGACACTCCACTTCCATCCTTGGCTGGAACCTGGTAGCCCGGATCATCCACAGAAAATCCTTTTGGCGGAAGTTCAAGGCCCTTTGGCTCATCCAATTTCACGAAATCGCCATTCTCATTCTTCAATTCGTCCTTAAGTGGATTGAAAGTCAGGTCCCCGGCAATTGCAAAAGCCGTTACGATTTCCGGCGAAGCAACAAACGCATGTGTACTGGCCAGGCCGTCATTCCTTTTGGCGAAATTCCGGTTAAAAGAGGTTATAATCGAATTCTTCCGGTTCGGATCATCAATATGGCGTGCCCATTGTCCGATACAGGGGCCGCAGGCATTAGCCAGCACGATGCCGCCGATCTTGTCGAAGGTTTTAAGGAAACCATCTTTTTCGATCGTAAAACGAACCTGTTCACTGCCTGGAGTAATGGTGAATTCTGCCTTCGTTTTCAGTTTCTTGTCGATCGCCTGCTGGGCTAATGAAGCCGAACGGCTTATATCTTCGTAAGAAGAATTGGTACAGCTTCCGATAAGTGCCACTTCTAGTTTTTCAGGCCAGTTATTGGCCTTAACGGCTTCGGCAAACTGGCTGATCGGCCAGGCCAGATCCGGAGTAAAGGGTCCGTTCACATAGGGTTCCAGCTCATTCAGGTCAATCTCAATCAATTGATCATAATAAGCGGAGGGGTTGGCATAGACCTCCTCATCTGGACGCAAGTATTTCTTTATTCTGTCTGCAAGGGCAGCCACTTCTTCTCTTGTAGTCGCCTTCAGGTAAGCATTCATTTTATCATCGTAGCCAAAAATAGAGCAGGTCGCACCGATTTCCGCACCCATATTGCAAATCGTCCCTTTTCCGGTCGCGCTGAGGCTGTCTGCGCCCTCTCCAAAATATTCAACTATTGCGCCGGTTCCTCCCTTTACAGTCAGGATACCGGCCACTTTCAGGATCACATCCTTTGCCGAAGTCCAGCCGCTCATCTTCCCTGTCAATTTTACTCCGATCAGTTTTGGCATCTTCAATTCCCAGGGAAGTCCCGCCATCACATCCACAGCATCAGCACCGCCCACTCCGATGGCCACCATGCCAAGTCCTCCCGCATTCGGGGTATGGCTATCCGTTCCGATCATCATACCGCCTGGAAAAGCGTAGTTTTCAAGTACCACCTGGTGAATTATTCCCGCACCCGGCTTCCAGAAACCGATGCCGTATTTATCGGAAATCGAAGACAAAAAATCATATACTTCCTTATTTACATCCAATGCCGTGGCAAGGTCAGCAGCGGCGCCGGTCTTTGCCTGGATCAGGTGGTCGCAATGCACAGTGGACGGAACTGCAACTTTTGCTCGTCCGCAGGTCATGAACTGAAGTAGGGCCATTTGGGCCGTCGCATCCTGCATCGCGACGCGGTCCGGCGCAAAATCCACATAATCCTTACCCCTTTCAAAAGCCTTTTTTGCAGGCTCATAGAGATGGGAATACAATATTTTCTCGGCAAGCGTCAATGGTCTGCCCACCAGTTTTCTGGCCGCATCCACTTTTTCGGGAATTTCTGAGTAAATTTTTTTAATAAGTTCCAGATCAAAAGCCATATTGCATATGTTTTAGAGTTTTAGGGAAGGCAACCTACAATTAGGAATTGGCAATAAACATTCAAGTTTGCCTATTAAGGATGCGAATTTACCTAAAAATGCGTTAACAGTCCAGTGCAAAGCTTTTAGGTTCTTCCGATTTTTTTTAAATTTGTTTTATGTACAGACTAAAACATTTCTTTGAGTGGCAGGCATTTGGGGTTTGTTCGGCAATTGGCGAAAGGCTTGGAATCGCCACGTCCCGCATTCGTACCTGGTTTGTGTATGTTTCCTTTCTCACCTTAGGTTCCCCGTTGATCATCTATTTTGTGCTTGCTTTCTGGATGAATATCAAAAGATATATTCTCTCTGCCAGACGAAATCCGGTGAAATATCTATAATACAGGAATATCTTCAGCCTTTTTGAAAATTATGCTATGGTGCCAAAATTTCATTTTGGCTGATTAGCGTTCACTTCATTTGTTTTCCCCAAAACCTGGAATTCTTTATATTTAACAGACTTTTTGAAAGAATTTATGGTATGAAACAATTCTTTATCTTATTATTCGCAACATTACTTGCATTAGATCAGGCATTCAATCCCCTAATTGCCCAACTCAGATCCAAACCTTCCTGCGGACCCTTTGAAGTCGATATTCTCAATGGAACGGTCGACAAGATCAAACCGGATTTTCCAATCGAACAGATCAGGGAAAAATATCCCTGCTTTACAGGCATCGACAGTGCCAAAGCCAAATGTGGTTCAGCGCTCTTTTATTCCGATAAGGGCATTAAATTTTATGTAAGCAGGCAGTATGTAGAAATCGGGCCTGACTTCAAAGGCAAACTTAGTATTCCGTTGCTTGGCGCACAAAAAGGAAGCCTTTTTAAGTACCTGGGCAATCCTAAAATCAAGGATATAGACTGGGAGGCCTACGAAATGTCCTATGGTACCCTCGTCGTCCACTATAATTCCCAATCCAGGGTTAACCTGGTTCAGTTCAGTACCAAAACATCCGAAGTGCTCGATCTGTGTGAATGATATCCGGTCGCGATTAATCTTACGGTTTAAGAAGCCCCACTGTAACCAGCAATTGACCCGTATGACGCATGCAATGTTCTGCCGAATGAAACAGCAATCCGATAACGGTCGTTGGAATTTGCTTTCTCCCTATTCCTCTGAATTCTGTCAGGCTGGATTCCCTTGTCCGGCTGAGTTGTTCTAAACAAAGATCAACTTGATGGTCATAACGCTCGACCAAAATCTTTGATGTAAGGTCCTCAAAATGGGCCTGGCTTTCCTGGGAAAGCCTTTTAAGCTGAATCTCTTCCAACCTTTTGCCTTCCGCGTATGTGAACAATCGGTCCAGTACGCCTGATAAATGTTGCAGATGGAATCCCACGGACGCCAGGTTGCCCGGCTTTTCCCACAATAGGGATTCCGGAAATTCCTTCAATATTTCATGCACTTCTCTCCTGCTTTGGATCAGAGCATGAGCTATTGGTTGAAGCAAGGGAGGGATTCCCGGAATAGGCCCTCTTTGCCAGGCTTCCAACTTTGAATCATCAAAAGACAATTAATACAGTTTGGTGAAGGAGAATTAATGTATCGGTAACTTTTATTTAAACTTCCTTGTGCAAGGACTCCTTAGCTTTGGTCATTCTTCCTATTTGAATTTTGGTTAAAACATTCTTTTTGGTTACGGCCTTACTATTCTTAGTGAGGCTTTTTTAATGTCCAAACTCTTCCGGCTATCCCCCGAATTTCTGTTGCCAGGCCAATATCCCCCCTGCAAGATTTTTGGTATTTTTGAATCCGAAAGTCTCTAATGCCAGGCAGGCCTGTGCGCTCCTGCTTCCACTTCGGCAATAGCAAACTACCTCCTTATCTTTCCAATCATCGATCTCGTCGGTTTGCATTGTCTGTATTTTACCAAGGGGAATAAAAACTCCGCCAATATTGAATTCAGCCCTTTCATGAGGCTCCCTGACGTCCAGCAGGTGCAATTCTTCGCCTTTATCCAGGCGGGACTTCAATTCTTCAGGTGTAATGATTTCCATCTTGCTTAATTAAGGTTGTGGCTGTGAAGATACGGCAGAATCCGTTTTTTTCTCCGGTGGCCTTACGCTCAACCAAAAATCAATTGCTTGTCCGGGACGAATATGATTGGATTTTTTCTCTTCCGGATCATAGGGAGAAGGGCTTTGACGGTAAACAAATGCCCCTAAAGTATCTGTAACATCAGGATCCGGTACGGGGGCGCCCAGTACTAACTGATTTGAAGAAAGCAGGGCCAGTGCATCACTGTAATGCAGTCCCACGAAATCAGGGACAGGAATCTCATATCCCCCCACGCCATTACCCAAGACCAGAGTGATCTTACTTCCCTGTCTGATTTCCGTACCCGGTTGGATTGTCTGGCCATCATATCGTTGTTCGAGTATTGAATTCCTGGCAAAATCAGGCTTAAAAACCGTATCCCCGATCTGGAGTCCATATTGTCTCATGATCAGCACAGCATTTCGAAAGCTCATGCCGATAAGATTGGGCATTTTTAACATGGGTGCCACAGAACGGTTGATGGTCAGGTAAACAGTACGGTTAACTTTAACCAGGTTATCCGCATCGGGGAATTGTTTGATTACCTGAAGCGGTTTTAGACTGTCAATATATATTGAATCCTGGATCTGTACTTCAAAGCCGCTTTTTTCAAGTGCTTTTTTAGCATCTTCAAGGGACATGCCAGACACAGCAGGAATTCGGAGGGTATCGCCATGCTTGGTAATCAGGGCCAGGGAGCCCAGAAAAATCAGCAGCAACAGCAATAACAGAACGACTGCTGCAAGAATATTCACCCAAAGTGGTTTTCCGGTAATAATTTTGAGCACGATTGGTTTTTTATCGGACAAAATACAAATACTCTTTAAAAGAACGGCGCTTATATTATATGTTAGCGCTTTGTTCTACTCGACCCGCGATCGAGTGCATCTTCAATCAGAGCGGTATAAAAACGATTCAGGGTCCATCCCATTGCCCTTATCTGTTGTGGAACAATACTTGCCTCTGTTTGTCCCGGAACCGAATTGATCTCGAGCATAAAAGGAGCGGCCTCCTCCTGGTTATAAATGAAATCGATCCGTATCACTCCGTCGCAATTGAAAACATGATAGACCCTCCTTGCCGTATCCCTGACTTTTTCAGCAATATCTTCATCCACTACTGCCGGGGTAATTTCATCAGTAAATCCTGCCGTGTATTTGGCTTCAAAGTCAAAAAAGTCCTTTTTTGTCTTTATTTCGGTGAACGGCAGAGTTATGATCTTTCCTGCAGAACGGAAAACACCAATCGTGAATTCCCTTCCGCTGATAAATTCCTCGATCAAAACCTGGTCATCCTCTTTAAAAGCCTTTTCTATTGCAGCCTCCAATCCATCGGGATTTAGCACTTTTGACATCCCGATACTCGATCCGCCGTTATTGGGCTTAACAAAAACCGGAAATTTAAGTTTTGTGGCTGCTTCCGATGCGCTTCCGAATTTTCCTCTGAACAGCATGACAGACCTGGCAACATGGATGCCTGCGAATGCGGCCACGGCAACCGTATAGCGCTTGTTAAAAGTCAATGCAGAAATGGCGGCATTACAGGAAGTATAAGGAAGGTTGAGAAGGTCAAAATAGCCCTGTAGTTTACCGTCCTCGCCTGGGGTTCCATGTATGCCAATCAGCACTGCATCAAAATGAATCCTCCGTTCTCCGATGACAATAGAAAAATCCTCGCGATCGACCAGGGAAGCCCTCTTTCCTTCTACTAAATGCCACCATCCTTCAGGGCTGATATCAACGGTATGGACTTCGAACTTTTCACGATCAACGTTTTTATCAATGGTTAAGGCGCTTTTATAAGAAATGACGGATTCTCCTGAATATCCTCCTGTAACAAATGCGATAACGGGTTTCATGGATGCATTGCATTTATGAACAAAGAAACTAAAAATTAGCTGCTTTATTTTATGAAAATCAAATTGATAAGCTAAGAATTGCTTAAAACAGGAAAGGTGAGGGATAGTTATCCTTCACCTTTTTATGACGGGAAATATCACCCGCCTGTATAAAGTAGCCAAGGCTACTAGAGAATGCTATTTAATCGCAAAGAATAAAGTTAGGGCTAAAATATTGGAATGAACAAAAAAACCAAACTGAATTTTTCCACATCTTAGATATGCAGCTTCCCCTTCTTGGCAAGCAACTCTTCAACAGTTTCCCGGTACATTTCATCCGGTATACAGCAATCAACCGGGCAGACTGCAGCACATTGGGGCTCCTCATGAAAACCCTGGCATTCCGTGCATTTGTTCGGGGTAATGTAGTAAGTATCAACACTGACCGGGGCATTTTTTTGATTGGCGTCCACGACCGATCCATCCAGGAGGGTATAACTTCCTTTCACGGTCGTGCCATCGGCAACAGCCCACTCCACTCCGCCTTCATAAATCGCATTATTAGGGCATTCCGGTTCACAGGCTCCGCAGTTAATGCATTCTTCGGTTATTTTGATTGCCATAATCTGTAAGAATTAGGGTTGATAATAGAGTTATTTTTGTGGCCCCAAATATAATACAAAAGGAAATATGCATTTAAAAGAAAGAATTGATTTGATGGTGAGTTTGGGAGATTATATAATTTCAGAAAAAAATGAAGAGTGGGAATCGGTCAAACGGCAAGCGGCAGCCGAAAATAGCTGGTTTATTCCTGAGTTCGTGGACCGAGCTTCTAGTCATATCGCCCATGCATATATGCAAAGGGATTTGCTGGAAACCTGGTCTAAACGCTATGGAATACCTGCTGAAAAACAAAAGCCAAAAAAAATCGGCCTGACCCTTGCCGGAAATATTCCCATGGTAGGTTTTCATGATTTTCTTTGCTGCTTTATCAGTGGCCATCATCTGTTGATCAAGGCTTCTTCTAAAGACCAGGTCTTGATAAAACACCTGGTAAGTAAAATGGAAATGATCAGGCCAGAGATTGCTGCTCAAATTCGTTTCGAAGACATGTTAAAGAACTGTGAGGCATATATTGCTACAGGCAGTGATAATTCCGCTAGGTATTTTGAATACTATTTTGGCAAATACCCGCACATAATAAGACGCAACCGAACTTCTGTTGCAATTCTGGACGGTCAGGAAACCTCCGCTGACCTCGAAAAACTTGCCGACGACGTTTACCTCTATTTTGGCCGCGGTTGTCGTAATGTGACCAAATTGTATGTGCCTGAAGGTTATGATTTTGTACCCCTTTTAGAAGCTTTTAAGAGATACAATTACCTGGCCGACAACAACAAATATAAAAACAATTATGATTATCAGCTTACCATCCTGATCCTCAACAAGTCTTATTTTATGACCAACGGCTCCATATTGCTGACCGAAAACGAATCGCCCTTCACCCGGCTGGCCCTTCTGCACGTTGAGTATTACAGGGATTTTGAATATATGTTCGAAAAGTTGCATACCGATGGGCGCATACAGTGTCTGGTGGGCAAACAAGGCATTTCCTTCGGCGAGGCACAATTCCCTTCACTCAATGATTATTCAGACGGTATCGACACGATGGCTTTTCTTAAATCCTTTTGAAGAGGTTGATTATGAAGGCATTTTTTCTTAGATTTGACTGTGATCTACGAAAGTCTTAGTAAATTTTTTGTTAAACCGGAAACATCTTTCAAACAGAATACAAACTCTGACGTTAATTTTGTTGATATTGATTTTTATTTAAGCAAAACAGAAAATCATAAACGAAAATAAAACTCTGTATATGAAAGCCAGACAAGTATTCGCAATTGTACTCATCAGCGCCTCCACGGCCCTGGCCAGCATGTGGGGATATAATCGCTTCCTGGCCGGTAGGACCTATTATTATTCACAGGATTCAAGTAAAATGCCGGTAAACTATGCCAAATTTTTTGATGGACAGAAATACGGAAACGGACCGGTTGATTTTGTAGATGCAGCCAGCGCTGCAATTCCTGGCACCGTGCATATCAAGACCAAGGCCACCAGAACGGTTTCCAACAACCTGCCAAAAAACAATCCATTTTCAGACCTTTTTGGATTTGATCCCGATGATTTTTTTGGTAACAGGCTGCATTCAATTCCTGAAATGGCATCCGGCTCTGGCGTAATCATCAGTGAAGACGGATACATAGTAACAAATAACCATGTTATTGATGGTGCGGACGACATAACTGTCACACTCAGCAACAGAAAGTCATTTAAGGCCAAATTGATAGGTATCGATCCCAGCAGTGATCTGGCAGTGATAAAGATTGATGCCAAGGGTCTTCCCTTCCTTTTATATGGCAATTCAGACGATGTCAAGATCGGCCAATGGGTATTGGCTGTAGGTTATCCCTTGACACTGGAAACGACAGTGACTGCAGGTATAGTCAGTGCAAAAGGAAGGACCCTCGATATCAATACCCGCCAAAGCGCCACACCAATCGAATCCTTTATACAGACAGATGCGGCTGTCAATCCGGGCAACAGCGGCGGCCCATTGATCAACACCGAAGGAAAGTTGATCGGCATTAATTCTGCCATCGCCTCTCCCACTGGTTCATATGCTGGCTATTCCTTTACCATTCCGGTGAACATTGTCAAAAAGGTAGTAGCCGATCTCATGAAATACGGAACTTCCCAGAGAGCCTATCTCGGTATCCGTTATGCGCCTGATAATGCAACGGATGAACAGAAAAAAGACCAGGGCATCAAAGACGGTGATGGGGTATATGTATTAGATGTACCCATCAATGGAGCTGCAGCGGAAGCCGGTATTCAAAAAGGGGATGTCATCACCAAAATCAATGGAAACACGATTAACAGCGCTGCGGAAATGGTAGGTACGATTGCAACCTATCGTCCAGGTGACAGAATAAACCTCACCTATCAAAGAAACGGAAAGGAAATCACAGTTCCCGTAACGCTTCGAAACAATACCGGAACGACCGAAATCGTAAAAAATTCCGTGCTGGATAAACTGGGAGCAGACCTCGAATCCCTAAATAAAAAAGATGCAGCCACCCTTGGCGTAAAAGGCGGAATCGTGGTCAAATCGATAAGTGACAAGGGCTTGCTTAGTAGATCGCGCATGGAAGACGGTTTCGTCATCCTGAAAGTGAATGGCAAGGAGGTGTACAGCGTAGATGAGTTCCGTAAGATATTGGAAAACGCTACCGACAATTCAGTCCGCCTCGAAGGTATTTATCCGGGTTATGACGGCCCCTTTACTTATCCGTTAAAATTGAACGGGGGCGATCAATAAAATCGGTTTTGAATAGAATATTTGGTACGAGGCCGGCTCAGTTCCTGAGCCGGCCTCTTTATGTCTTCAGCTCTATTTTTCGAATATCAAAAAATCCCAGGCATCCAGTTCTGCCCCTTTATCCTGTGTAAAATCCCTGGTCTCCGATTGAAATACCCTTTTAAAAGTCCCGTTAACGGACTGCCCCTTCCATTCAAATGACAATTGCTCTCCCGTAAAATTTAAGGCCACAAGGACTTCCCGATCCCCTTTCTTCCGAAGAAAAGAAAATACCCGGTTATCCCCTGAAGTCTCTGTTTTGATAGTTGAAATATCCTGATCCCCCGCACGCAAGGCCGGATTGCACTTACGTAGGTTCAGTAAGGTCTTGTAAAAATCATGTAAATCAAACCTGCCATTCCACTCAATAGGATCCCTATCAAAAAATTTCAATCTTTTGTGATTTGGCATTTCCTGGCCGCTATAGATCAGCGGGATACCATTCCACAGGCAACTGAAAACCGCCAGGTTCCTTGCGAAATCGCCGTATTTCTCATACTCGGTGCCATTCCAGGTGTTTTCGTCGTGATTAGAAGTAAAATAAGCCCTATAAGCATTCGCTGGAAACTCCTCCTGGTATTGTTGTAACAGCCCCCACAAATCGGAAAGGGAAGACTTGTCCTGTGCAAATTCTTCCGTTACATGCATCCAGCGCCAGGTATAAGTAGTATCAAAAGCCCCGTGATAAGTGGCTTCCTCACATTCCGCAAGCCAGAATAATTTTTTAAACTGGTCCAGATAGGTTCTGGCCTCCACCCAGAAATCCAGCGGAACAAGATGAGCCATATCACAGCGGAATCCATCGATACCACAGGTATCGATCCAGAATTTCATGGCCTCCTTCATTGCCTGACGAAGTCCGGAATTGGTATAATTCAAATCGATGACATCGTCCCATCCATGTATTTCAGTAAAATTTCCGTCCGGATCTTTAACGTAAAATTCGGGATGTTCTCGTGTCCAATGATGATCCCATCCGGTATGGTTAGCAACCCAATCAATAATAACTTTAAATCCCATCGACTGGGCGGACCGAACCAGGTTTTTAAAATCCTCCAGAGTTCCGTATTCGGGGTTTATTGATGTATAATCAGAACAGGCATAGTAACTGCCCAGACTTCCCTTTCTCTTTTCCAGGCTTATTGGCGTGATGGGCATGAACCAGAGGATTTCGACGCCCATATCCCTTAACCGGGGCAGGTTGTTTTCAAAAGCTTTAAAAGTTCCTTCCTGGGTATATTGCCTTATATTGATCTCATAAATATTGGAATCATGACTCCAATCGACCGGCTGAAAACTATTGCTCATGCTATTCGTTAAATGAACGGGTAAGATAGGAAATTTCTCTCTCCGATTTAAGAATCGGCTATTTAGAAGCAGGGACGTTCTAAAGAAGCCAATGCTGTTTTGTTGATTTATCTTTGTTCAGGATGAAACCGGAAATGATCGTTCTCCGCACAAGAGCAAGAGGTAATGAATATGCGAGTTTCCATCTGGCAAACTTAAAAAGACTATAAATATACAGATGAAAACCTTCGATGTACCGCATATCTACAGAAGTCCCCTGATAACTGCAATTAAAAATCAACGCAGATTCCAGGACAAGATGAAAAAGGATTTTAGTCCCACTCTATTGGATTTCGGGCCGATCCGGATCTTCCTGTCCCGGCATTTCGGATTTTGTTACGGAGTGGAAAATGCGATCGAGATCTCTTTCAAAACAGTGGAGGAAAACCCTGGAAAACGTATCTTTTTGCTCAGTGAAATGATTCACAATCCCCATGTGAATGCAGAACTCAGATTCAGGGGAGTGCAATTCATCCAGGATAACTATGGAAAGGAATTGATTGGATTTGAAGAACTCAACCGGCAGGATATTGTCATTATTCCCGCATTCGGGACCACGTTGGAAATCGAGGGAAAATTGAAAGCTTTGGGTATTCAGACTGAAAAATACAATACCACCTGTCCTTTTGTCGAAAAGGTATGGACACGTTCGGAACAGATCGCAAGAAAGAACTATACCATTGTTGTCCATGGCAAGCCCCGGCATGAAGAAACCAGGGCCACTTTCTCTCATGCGGCCTTACACGGTCCGGCCATCGTTGTCAATGATATGTCCGAAGCTATTCTCCTTTCAGAATTTATTTTGGAAAAAACGCCTGCCACTGAATTTTATAAAAGGTTTAAAAATCAATTTAGTCCGGGATTCGATCCATTAAGCGATCTGAAACGAATAGGTGTCGTAAATCAGACCACCATGCTCGCCAGTGATACGCAGGCGATCGCAGACTTCCTGAAAAAGGTCATGATAGAAAAATACGGAACGGATGGCCCGGGCATTGAAGAACATTTTGCCGACACCAGAGATACCCTATGCTATGCTACCAATGACAACCAGTCAGCAGTCATGGGAATGTTGGAAACAAAGGCAGATTTCGCCCTTGTAATTGGAGGGTACAATTCCTCAAACACTTCCCATCTCGTAGAATTGTGTGAGGAAAAATTAAAGACCTATTTCATCGTAACTGAAGAAAAGATCCTATCCGAAAGCGAAATTCTGCATTTTGATCTTCAAAAACACCAGGAAGTCCCAAGTAAAGATTATCTCCCGGCAATTCAACCAGTGAATGTCCTGATCACCAGTGGCGCTTCCTGCCCGGATGCGATCGTTGAAACCGTGATCCGGCGGCTTGTCTCCTTTTTTCCGGTAAAAAGATCGGTTGAAGAAATAATATCAGAATGGAGCGGAATTTCTGCATGAAAGTATGTTCATAGTTCAATGCCCCTAAAAACTACAGAGCCCGGCATTCTCAGCCAGGCCCTGTTTCTAATAACCGGAACGGTCATAGTAATTTGAAAGATTCCAGGAATTTGGTGTTGAAATCTCCGCTGCGAAAGCGTTCGTCTTTCATGAGTTGAAGATGAAAGGGGATCGTGGTTTTAATGCCCTCGATCACATATTCACTTAAGGACCTATGCATAGTATTGATCGCCTCCTCTCTCGTACGCGCCACAGCGATGATCTTGGCAATCATTGAGTCATAATATGGCGGAATCGTATATCCGGCATAAGCATGAGAATCAACCCGAATGCCATGCCCGCCCGGTTGGTGTAAAACGGTTATTTTTCCGGGAGAAGGACGGAAATCATTGTAGGGGTCCTCTGCATTGATTCGGCATTCGATGGCATGTCCCTGAGGTTCGTAATTTGTCCCGCTGATTGGTTCACCAATGGCTATTTTGATTTGTTCTTTGATCAGGTCAAAATTGGTCACTTCTTCCGTCACGCAATGCTCTACCTGGATACGCGTATTCATCTCCATGAAATAAAAATTTCGATGCTTATCGACAAGGAACTCAATGGTTCCAACGCTTTCATAATTGATGGCAGAAGCAGCCTTGATCGCCGCATCTCCCATGCGCTGACGCAATTCCGGAGTCATGAAAGGAGAAGGAGATTCTTCAACGAGCTTCTGGTGCCGGCGCTGAATAGAGCAATCTCTTTCACTTAGATGGGAAACCCTTCCGTACTGATCCCCGGCTATCTGGATTTCGATATGACGGGGCTCTTCTACAAATTTTTCCATATAGATCCCATCGTTCTTAAAGGCAGCCCCGGCTTCCGCCTTGGCTGTATTGAAGGATCTTTCCATATCCCCATCTTCCCAGACAACTCGCATGCCCTTGCCTCCTCCGCCAGCAGTAGCCTTCAGGATGACCGGGTAGCCGATTTCGTTTGCCAGCCTCAAGGCATGATCCAGGCTTTCCAATAATCCTTCTCCGCCCGGGACAACCGGAACACCAGCCTTGATCATAGTTTCCTTAGCCGTGATTTTGTCCCCCATTGCATTGATCATCGCGGGAGTCGGGCCGATGAATTTGATTCCATGCTCTCCGCAGATCTCGGAAAATTTAGCGTTCTCTGCCAAAAAACCATAGCCAGGGTGAATGGCATCCGCATTGGTAATTTCTGCGGCCGCCATTATATGAGCAATATTAAGGTAAGAATCCGAACTGGCTGGTTTACCTATGCAGACGGCCTCATCTGCAAATTTCACATGAAGACTGTCCTTATCGGCGGTGGAGTATACTGCAATCGTTTTGATACCCATTTCGCGGCAGGTCCTGATGATGCGCAGCGCAATTTCTCCACGGTTCGCAATCAATATTTTTTTGAACATAGCGATAATGTAATAAATTGATCATCTGCTAAAGGAACACGCGCCTGACCGCCCCAATAAGCCGGGGGATCTGTTTCTTATGCAGGTTCAACTAAAAACAGGGGTTGATCATATTCGACTGGGGAAGCATCATCCACCAGCACTTTGACAATTTTTCCTTTTACTTCACTTTCGATCTCATTAAAGAGTTTCATGGCTTCAATGATACATACAACTTTTCCGGCATCGATTTCATCGCCGACATTTACAAAGGCAGGTTTATCTGGGGAGGAACTTCGATAAAAAGTTCCGATCATGGGACTCTTGATTGTAAGCAGGTTCTCTGCAGCATTAGAGGCTGAACTATCCGGACTCTTGGGCTTTTCTGCTACGGTAGCCGGGCTGGAAACAGCAGGTCCGATTGCAGGTTGCGCAGTAACATAGGTTGGGGCCTGAATCGGGGCAGCAATCAAGTTCTGTGCTGGTTCTTCTTTTTGCTTAATGGTGATCCTGAACCCCTTTTCTTCGACAGTCACTTCACCGATATTAGATTTGTTGACCATTTTGATCAACTCCTGAATCTGTTTAAAATCCATTTTAATGAATTTACAGTTAGAGAATGGGAGAACTAAGATAAGGGAAAAACTAAAACCGACCTGACGATTTATTCTTTAACCCGTTCCACATACTCACCCGTTTTGGTGTTGACCCGGATCAATTCACCTTCATTGACAAAAAGAGGAACATTTACCGTAGCGCCTGTTTCCACCTTTGCCTGTTTCAAGGTACGCGTTGCCGTGTCACCCTTAACTCCAGGCTCTGAATAAGTGACTTTCAGAACGATCTTATCAGGCAATTCAACACTCATGGGTTGTTCGGTCTCAGTATTCACCAATACGGCCACCTCCTGTCCTTCTTTGAGGAATTGAGGAGCATCCACTATGTTTTCCTGTAAGGCCAATTGTTCAAAAGTCTCATTATCCATGAAATTATATCCCGTATCGTCCTTATAAAGAAATTGGTAATTCTTTTTCTCCACCCTGACCGGATGTATTGTGTCCCCGCTGTTCCAGGTTTTTTCAATCGAACGGGAATTGTCGACACCCTTCAATTTTGCCCACACTTTAGCAGCCGCTCTTGCAGTCTTGTTCTCACCGAATTCGATCACCGTATAAAGGCTTCCGTCCAGTTTGATGATCATTCCCCGGCTGATATCTGCTGTATTTGCCATAAAACAAAAAAAATTTATATGATAGGGCGGCAAACATAGTGTAAAATGTGGACCTGACAAAGAAGACAATACTGCACGAAAAGCCACTTATAGCCGAAAATGATGTTTCAATAAAAGCAGGAAACCTAAATTTGGTAATTTTTCTTGAGCTATTTACGAATACGAAAATATCATTTCCAAAAAAATATATAAATGGCCATCCCGGGAATCATATTTGTATAAATCAAGGCATAATTCATAATGAGCCAAATAAATTTTTCCGTTTTTCTATCTACATTTGTAAATACTTTATATAAAGCATTTTATGAAAAAAATCGCACTGGCAGTCTGCGCTCTCCTGATTACCTTATCCGTATTAGCCCAGCAAAACCCTCCTGCAGAGAAAACCAACTCCCCCATCATTCCTGTCTTCCATGTCCTGAAAGTGGACAGCTCAGGATACTTCACGAATAATGATTTGAAAAAACACAGGGAAACTATTATAATGTATTTTAGTCCGGAATGCGACCATTGCAAGCACCAGACAAAGGACTTGCTTGAATCCATGGACCAGTTTAAGAATGTGGAGATCCTGATGGCGAGTTATTTTTCATTGAAGGAAATAAAGGAGTTTTATGAAAAATTCGAGATCGCGAAATACCCCAATATCAAAATGGGAAGGGATGAACAATATAAAATCCCGCCCAATTACAATATGCACAGTTTTCCATTTCTTGCACTCTATGACAAAAAAGGAAAGCTGGTGGCCACCTTTGAAGGGAATCAAAAACCAGCCACTTTATTAGATGCATTAAAAAAATCTGCTGATTAGTATTGGCATTCACAACCAGTTTTACTGAACCTTAAAACATTCCATATATTTCATTAAAGATTGAGATATTTTATTTGCGGTGAGTTTGGAAAAAATATTTTTTGTTCCTTTGCAATACCATATCTCAGGTACCCGCTCCAATATTTTCCCAATAATTCCTGCCATGTGTTTATAATTTCTTAATGAAGCGGTAATACTGCTTTATTATTTAGACTGTTTATTTGCAACCAAAAACTGATAAATATGCTGAAAAAACTGCTATTAATTGCAATTTTTGCTATCAGTGGCTATTCCCTCAATGCACAGGAAACCACTTCCCAGATTCTGGGAACTGTAACAGATGGCAAGACAGGTTTGTCCGGCGCTACGGTTGTCGCCTTGCATACTCCTACCGGTACAAAATACACGACCACAACCCGAAAAGACGGCCGTTTCAATCTGGCAGGCCTAAGAGTAGGCGGACCCTATATTCTGACCATCACATATGTAGGGTATAAGTTGGAAAAGCAAGAAAATATCATCCTGACCCTGGGCCAGGATTTTACCGCAGATTTCAACCTGACGCCTGAATCAAAGCAGTTAACCGAAGTCGTTGTATCCGCCCAAAGACAGAATAAAATATTCAACAACGCACACACGGGCAGTCAGGAAATCATCAACCGCTCCCAGATCGAACAGCTTCCCACAGTGACCCGTGCAGTCTCCGATTTCACCAGGATCGAACCCACTTCCAACGGATTGAGTTTTAGCGGGATCACTGCTTCTTATAACAATATCACGGTAGATGGAGCAGATTTCAACAATTCCTTTGGTCTTTCAGGAACCCTTGGGGGACAGGCTAACGCGCAACCCATCGCACTTGACGCCATCGATCAGATCCAGGTCAACATCTCCCCCTACGACGTACGCCAGGGTGGATTTACAGGAGCCGGCGTCAATTCAGTTACGCGAAGCGGTACCAACCAGTTTAAGGGTTCTGTCTATGATTATATCCGTGGACCCGGAACTCAGGGATACAAAGTCGAGAATACTACCATCGCTAAGACACCCTTCAACTATGACATTCTCGGAGCCAGCATTGGCGGACCCGTCATAAAAGACAAATTATTCTTCTTTATCAATGCAGAGCAGGATCTCCAGAGCGCTCCGGCGACAAGCGTCATTGCATCAAGTGCCACTAATCCTCCGGTAGCGGGTTTGGTTTCCCAAGCCAACACAGATACTTTGATGGCCCTGGCTAATTACCTGAAGAGCACTTACAATTACGATCCAGGCTCTTTCGAAGGTTATTCCTTCAAAACCAACAGTTATAAAGTGGATGCGAGGATTGACCTCAACATAGACTCCCGCAATACACTCTCCTTTAAATACAATTATTTGAAATCCTATGCAGACCAATTTGCAAGCACCAGCAGACCCGGAAGCGGACAAGTCACGGGTGGACAGCCTGGCACCTATTCCATGCCTTTTTATGGAAGTGGTTACCGGATCAACAATGACCTCAATATATTCATACTGGAATTGAATTCCCGTTTTACAAATAAGACCTCGAATAAATTCCAGATCGGTTATACCCAGGAAAGAGATTTCAGAAGTCCGCATTCTTCCTCTCTGACATTTCCCCTGGTGGATATCCTCAATAGCGGCAATATTTATACAAGTTTCGGATATGAGCCCTATACCTATAATAACCACCTCAACATGGATTCCTGGCAGTTGAATGATATCTTCAGTTACTACACAGGAGCGCATGAGATCACAATTGGAACCCAAAACAGCTATAAGAAATACCAAAACGCCTTTGCGCCCGCTTACAACGGAGCTTATCAATTCAGCAGCCTCGATGCTTTCTATTCCGGTGCCGCCGCTGCGACCTATTTCCAGGAATATTCAACCCTGCCTAATGGGGCCTTCCCATGGGCTTATGCCGGAGCTGCCAACCTCAGCCTCTTTGCCCAGGATAAATGGCGCGCTACAAATAACTTTACATTGACCTACGGAGTCCGGCTCGATTATACGACCTACGAAAATAAGTTCACAGACAACCCGAATTTCGATGCCCTCGCTTTCAAAAATGGAGCACAATATAATGTCGGAAGCGCACCTGAGAGCTTCCTGATCTTTTCTCCCCGCGTCGGATTCAATTGGGACATCACTGGTGACAGGACCTGGCAATTAAGAGGGGGTGCCGGCATATTTGAAGGTGCTCCTCCCTTTGTCTGGGTGGAAAACCAGGCAGCCAACAATGGAGTGCAATTCGGCTCCTTTACCGAGACAAATGCCCCCTTCTACCCCACTTCCCAACAGGGCCTGAACAATTACCTGACCACGACGGGGCAGAGCCAGACCTCCACTCCTACAGGATATGGCGTCGACATCACCGACAAGAATTTCAAATACCCTACTAAACTCAAGACCAGCATAGGTTTAGATAAGAAACTGCCCGAAGACTGGGTACTTACCGGCGAATTCACTTACACAAAAGACATCAATGCCACCTATATGTCAAATACGAATCTCAATGAAAGCAACGGATTTGCTATTTCGAACGGGCCGGATAACAGGATTCGTTATGACACAGTTGGAACTGCAACCAGCGGCACCAACTCTTCCAATCTATATTATTATTCCGGTTCCAGCCTTCAAAACCCCAAACTGTCAAGTGCAGTTCTGTTGGCAAATACCCATCTGGGATATTCCTATGCAGCCACGCTTAGGATTCAAAAGACCTGGGGTCATCTAGCAGTTAGTGTCGCATACTCGCACAGTGATGCCAGGACAACCATGGAAAACGGATCTACAGCCAGTTCACTGTGGTCTGCCAGACCCGTTGCAAATACCGATCCCAACACGCCGACTGATGCCCGTCCTTCCTGGGTACAGCCAAACAGGGTAATAGCTACAGGCACCTACCGGATTGAGTACGCCAAACATTTCGCCACCTCATTCGGCGCGATATTCGAAGCCGCTCCGGCAGGAGTTACCTCATACGTTTATAACGGAGACCTGAACGGAGACGGCAATACCGCCAATGACCTTATATATATTCCTAGAAACGCATCAGAAATTAACCTGATAGATGCTGGTTCCTATAACAAGGCCACCCGATCAGGTATAACAACGGGAACTTCTTCCGATCCCCGCACATCCGCACAGATATGGAACCAGTTGAACAACTTCATCGGTCAGGATCATTATCTGGCAACGCATCGCGGTCAATACGCACAGGCCAACTCTGTCGTCTATCCTTACTTCAAGCATCTGGATTTGAATATCACTGAAGATATTTATACCTGGGTCAGGAACGGAGAAGATAAAGACAAGCATACCCTTCGTCTCAGCCTGGACTTACTTAATGCAGGTAACTTGTTAAACAAATATTGGGGAATCATCAAACAGCCCGCTGTTACGAATCTTATCAAATTCGAAGGAATGGCAGCGGATGGCAAAACGCCCCTGTTTTCAATCCCCTATGCTGATAACAATCAAACGCCCTATACAACCAGTTTCGTGGACAATCCCAATCTTACCTATTTGAACAACAATGCAACCATGACCGGCTCAAGATGGATCATGCAATTCGGCA
>PMSV01000013.1 GCA_003168265.1 Chitinophagaceae bacterium | reverse complement strand
ACAATTCCATGTCATTCTTCCTTTGAAGCAATAAATCATTTCATTTTAATAGAATAAAGGATAAATGATTTAGACGCCAAATGTAGAATAGTTCTTTGATAATACTAATGTAATTAGTAATTTTATGGCTAATCGATTAGTTATGTTTTCGACTCTGAATGATGCCGCAATGCTCAGCAAGGAATTTTTCGTTCGTTTATGACCAGAATCGGATCAGAAAAATCGAAAACGTTCAAAGAACTACGAGTCATTACGGCCTAAGTATATTATTCTATAAAATTATTTTATGGGAAAGATTATGACAATTTTATTTGCAGACGACGATGAAGATGACATTAAACTTTTTTTTGAAGCAGCAAAGGAAGTTGATAATACCATTGTGTGCATAGGTATGAGTAGCAGCAAGGAAGCATTAGATTATTTGAAAAATGTGACCAATAGGCTTCCGGATTATATTTTCCTGGATCTCCGGATGCCGGGATTGAGCGGTCAACAATGTCTGATGGAAATCAAGAAGGACCCAAGGCTAATTCCTATTCCAGTGATTGTATACACCACTTCCAAAGATGTCAATGAATCTATAGCATTGAAAAAACTAGGAGCAGCCCATTTTATGAGCAAGCCTACCTCGCCTGAAGAAGTTTACTATATGGTGTCCTCTGTACTCAATGAAAAATGGAATTAGCCCCTTATCCCTATGTTGAGAAATGAATTCTCCTCACACAACTATATTGATTGGCATTTGAACATGAAACTTACCAATACCTATGTACTTAGGTATTTGCAAAAAAATCGCGATTTGTTTTTTTTTAAACAATATGGGAATAATGCAACATAAACAATAAATATTGTAACTTATTTAACGAGGATACGAATAGTTTTGGGAAATTTTTCAACTGATACAGAAGTATCAATCGGGGCAGGGTTTTAATCCAGCCCCCTTTTTTTTATCCACCAGGTTCCATTTATCAATTCGCTCCGGGGGAGTTACTTATCCGTGTTTTTTTCGCTTATGTTTAAAGCCCTGACATATCCATCTGGCAGAAAAATTACGTTGAGAAAAGCAATACCTGATAATTAAGAGAAAAAAATCATCGTTTAAATAGGGTTGTATATGGTACCAGGGTTAAAGTAATACTGGCCGTCCTGACCAATATGAAAAATTATTCACAGCCATGGTAAAATAATAGTGCAGAGAATTATAACTTAGATGTGTAACCGAATATTTGAATTGAACAGGTTCCTTAAATCCATACGGAGGCTTCTTTTTTAGGTTTCTGACCCGTACTTAAAATTTGTCAAAAGCACTGCGCTAGAAAGGAATAATTTCAGTGCCAAAAATTTTTATCCCATTATCAATTTTGTTTACTTTTATAAGTACAAAAACACAGAGCAATGGCAAAGACAATTGCAGCAAAACTTGTTGAAATATTGGTACATGCCGGCGTAACTCATATACACGGCGTGGTAGGTGATTCGCTCAATGGGATTACGGACGAATTGCGCAAGTCTGCAAGAATAAAATGGATTCATTACCGCCACGAAGAAGCTGCCGCATTTGCCGCAGGGGCAGAAGCTCAGTTAACCGGAAAACTGGCCGTGTGTGCCGGCAGTTGTGGTCCAGGGAATATGCACCTCATTAATGGATTATATGATGCTCACCGAAGTAATGTGCCAGTGCTGGCCATTGCAGCCCAAATCCCAAGTGAGCAGATAGGCAGGAGCTATTTTCAGGAAACCCGCCCTGAATCATTGTTTCGGGAGTGCAGTTATTATTGCGAAACAATTTCGTCGGCACGCCAGATGCCGGGTGTATTGCAAATTGCCATGCAACATGCAGTTGGTTTAAAAGGGGTTGCCGTTATATGTCTATCAGGTGATGTGGCTATGCAAAATATAGAGCATGTTGAACTGGAGCATCCTTTGTTTTTAAATTATCCAAGCATCCGCCCCGCAGATGCCGACATGCAACAACTAGCTTCGCTAATCAATCAATCAAAAAAAACAACCTTGCTTTGCGGGGCTGGTTGCAAAGATGCGCATGATGCCGTGGTTCTACTTGCCGGGAAAATTTTATCCCCCATAGTTCATTCACTCAGAGGAAAAGAGCATGTGCAATATGATAACCCCTACGATGTGGGCATGACGGGGCTTATAGGCATTGCTTCGGGAAATCGCGCCGTTATGGATAGTGATTTGTTGTTAATGCTCGGCACTGATTTTCCATACAAAGAATGGTATCCTCCGGGTTCTAGAATTGTACAGATAGATGTTCGTCCGGAACGGTTGGGAAGAAGATGCAAGCTTGAACTGGGGCTTGTCGGTGATGTGAAGGAATCAATCAATGCTCTGCTGCCTTTATTACAGCAAAAAACTGATAGCTCCTTTTTAGAAAAAAGCCAGGCACGATATAAAGACAACAGAAAAAATTTAGACTCTCACGCAACAGGCGAAACAAGCAAATTGATACATCCCGAATATCTTACAAAAGTGATCAGCGAGCAGGCTAAGGCGGATGCTATTTTTACTGCAGATGTTGGCACACCGACGGTTTGGGCTGCACGATACTTAGAAATGAAAGCAGGAAGAAGGTTGATAGGGTCTTTCAACCATGGCTCTATGGCAAGCGCTATGCCTCAGGCTATCGGGGCACAATTGGCATTTCCTGACAGACAGGTTATCTCACTCTCCGGCGATGGTGGCTTCGCCATGATGATGGGCGACATTCTAACCATATACCAATATGATTTACCTATCAAGATTGTAGTATACAATAATTGTTCGCTTGGCTTTGTGGCAATGGAAATGAAAGTGATCGGGATGCCGCCGTTCGGCACTGACCTGAAGAACCCTGACTTTGCAAAAATGGCTGATGCCATTGGCATCATGGGCATTCGCGTAGAAAATTCAGAAGATGTGCTTGCGGCAATAGAAAAAGCATTGGCATACGATGGCCCTGTTTTGATAGATGTACTGACAAACCCAACCGAACTGGCAATGCCACCCAAAATAAATTTTGATCAGGCAAAAGGTTTTGGGATTTACATGATAAAGCAAACCTTGCTTGGCGATGGAGCTGAAGTATGGGATACACTTAACTCAAATTTTTTAAATAAATGAGCAACATGGCTTATCCAGATTAGAAATGATCAAAGAGCATAACAACCGGCAAATTATTATTTACATTGTAGAATGTATCATTGGCCTGTGTATTTGTTATACACTGTACAAATATTTCCCGCAGCATCAATTTTATTGGAGCATGATCTCGGTATTATTAGTCATTGCACCTGATAGCAAAAACTCAAACCAGTTGGCACTTGACAGGATGAAAGCAAATATCCTTGGTTCTTCAATAGGGTTATTATTGTTTTTGATACATTGGCCAAATTTATTTCTGATCTGCATTGGTGTGATATTAAACATCATTATTGCAACTGTTTTAAAACTCCATACAGCCATGCGTTCCTCACTTGCGGCATTTGTAATCGTAATGGTGCATGAGGCGCAACAAAACAGTACATGGCATATAGCATTGGAACGAATGGGATGCGTAATGGTTGGTTGTATAATAGGCCTTTTAATTACACTTACTTTTAATTTTTTTGATTCAATAATAAAAAACAGAAGACATCCGAGGCATATGGTGTAAAATTATACGGCAATTCGATTTCTGATTGAGGCAACTTAACCAAATCCCGAAACTGATACTAACACAGTTCCATTCAATTTTTCGAAATAATATGAAAATGCCCATTCAGGGCTTTCGCTACAAAAAAATTTATGAAAAGATTGAATCCATATCTTTTTTTTAACGGTAATTGTGAAGATGCATTTAATTTTTACAGAGTAGTTTTTGGTAAAGATTTTAAATACTTTGGGCGCTATAAAGATGTTCCTGAAAAGGATAAAATAATCTTTCATGAATCAGACGACAAAATTATGCATGTTTCTTTGCCAATCAGTGCAGAAACAATTTTGATGGGCTGCGATATTACAGAAATATACAAAGAGCCAATTTCATCAAACAATTTTTCTCTGTACATTAATACTGATAGTAGGGAAGAAGCCGACAGACTGTTTAATGAACTTTCTACTGGAGGGAAAATTGAAATGCCAATGAATCATACTTTCTGGGGTTCTTATTACGGGATATTGACTGACAAGTTTGGGATTAATTGGAAGATCACCTTTAATTCTAATACCGAAGAATAGACATTGAAATCTCAAATAATGGTCCAATAAAATATTCAATCTGCTTTTTTGTACCGTTATTCTCGGTTTGCCGCTGCTCTGCATGCATCCGGGTTTTGTTTTTTGTCTAATCACTTCATCCTTCCCTCCACCTCACTGATCGCCCTCACCGTTTTTATAATGGAATCCGGCGTCACCGAAATCGAATCTATCCCCTCCTCAACTAAAAACTGCGCAAAGTCAGGAAAGTCCGATGCCCCCTGCCCGCAGATCCCCACTTTCACGCCGCATTCCCTGGCCGTACGTATCAGCATCTGGATTAGTCTCTTGACCGCTTCATTGCGCTCATCATAAATATGTGCCACCAGCGACGAATCCCTGTCCAACCCCAGCGTCAATTGCGTTAGGTCATTCGATCCGATTGAAAACCCATCGATATGCCGGGCAAATTCAGAGGCCATCAAAATATTGGAAGGCAGTTCCGCCATCAGATACAGCAGCAGTCCATTCTCACCCTGCACCAGCCCGAACTCCGCCATCGTCTCCTTCACCCTCAGCAATTCTTCAACCGTTCGGCAAAAGGGTATCATTACCGCCACATTACTCAGCCCCATGACCCCCCTCACCCGCCTGATCGCCCGGCACTCCAGCCCAAAAGCCGCCTTGAAAGCCGGATCATAATACCTCGAAGCGCCACGCCAACCGATCATCGGGTTTTCTTCGACAGGCTCAAAATGCTCTCCGCCAGGGAGGTTCCGGTATTCATTGCTCTTGAAATCCGAAAACCGGACGATGACCGTTTTTGGATAGAAAGCCGCAGCTATCTTCGCAATCCCGAAAGAAAGCTTTTGAATAAAAAATTGTTCCTCATTCTCAAAGCCCCTGATAGCCGATTTGATCGTGGCAGACAATTTCTCGTTCTTCAGCGCCCTGTGCGTCAGCAAGGACAGTGGATGCACCCCGATATAATTATTAATGATAAACTCCTCCCTCGCCAGCCCCACCCCCGCGTGCGGCAGGTGAGCATAGCCAAAAGCCATGGCAGGTGAACCAACATTCAGCATCAGAGGCGTCTTGATGGTCGGCAATTCATCCAGGTTCGTTTTAAGGACTTTGAAATTCAGCTTCCCCTCATAGATTATCCCCTCATCCCCTTCGGCGCAACTGGCCGTAACGAGTTGCCCATCGCTCAGGGCCTCTGTAACATTCCTGCAACCAACAATCGCAGGCACACCCATCTCCCTTGCGACAATAGCAGCATGACAGGTTCTTCCGCCTTTATTTGTGAGAATCGCCGCGGCCTTCTTCATGATCGGTTCCCAGTCCGGATCGGTCATATCGGTAACCAGCACATCCCCCTCCTGGAATTCATTCGAGTCAATTCGTTTATCTAGGGAATGCATGATATGAACCTTGCCCGCAGCAATCTTATCTCCCACAGCAATTCCTTTCAACAACAGCTTCGCAAGCTTGCCGCCATCGTTCATGGTATATTCTGTAATCGTCTTATTTTCTTTTCTTGAATGTATGGTCTCGGGCCTCGCCTGTACGACAAAAAGTTCATTACTCAAGCCATCAATCGCCCATTCCACATCCATCGGGCACCAGTGGTTCTTGAGCTTGGAATAATAATCTTCGATCAGGCAGACCCAGCGGGCTAATTGTAATATCTTCTCATCACCCAGGCAAAACTTATTTTGCGCTCCTCTCTCTGTCGGAATAATCTTCACCCGCTCATCCGGATCATCGCCATAAACCATCATCTTATCCTTAATGCCAAGTTTCTTCTCAATAATGGGTGTAAACCCTTCGCCTCTCTTAAGCGTTGGCTTAAAAACAATGAATTCATCCGGGGAGACCGAGCCCTGAACAATCATTTCTCCCAGCCCATAAGACCCGTTAATCACCACCGCATCTTTAAACCCCGATTCCGTATCCAGGGAAAAAGCAACTCCCGAAGCGCCCAGGTCAGAACGGACCATTTTCTGGATACAGACCGAAAGGCCCGTAGCCAGATGTTCAAATTTGAAATTATTCCTATAACTGATTGCCCTGTCGGTAAACAGAGAAGCAAAACAATTTCTCACCGCATCGATCAATTCGGCAGGCCCGCGGACATTCAGGTAGGTTTCCTGCTGCCCCGCAAAGGATGCATCCGGCAAATCCTCGGCCGTAGCCGAAGACCTCACTGCCACATCAGTCGTAAGTTGCTGGTAACAGTCTGAAAGTTTATAGTAAGCTTCAATGATCTCCTCGCTCAAATCATGTGGAAAACGGGCGTTGCGAATCTTAGTCCTTATTTGCAAGCCCGCCCTTCTAAGCGACTCCACACTATTAAAATCAATATCTTTCAAACCCTCCATAATAGCCTCCTCCAGCTTATTCGAAGAGATAAAATAATTATAGGCATTTACGGTGATCACAAAGCCATCTGGGATATGGACCCCAAGTTCACTCAGATTGAGGATCATTTCACCCAGAGATGCGTTCTTGCCCCCTACTTGTGCCAGGTCGTCCATGCCGACCGCATTCAGGGGGAGGATAAATTTCTGCTCTTTCATTGACAAAGAAAATTTTAAGGCCGCGACATTGCAAGCCTGGTAAACAAATAGATCCGAGCAGATTATTTTTCTAATGGATCTCCGTGTGTAGGTTATTTAGTTCAACGCCTTTCGCATCGGTCACGAGCGCACGTATCAGGAAAGAATAGTTGTAATAAGGAGCAAAATTAGCTCTGCGATCAATTCAAAAATTTTGATGCCTAGGCTTTACGCTTGACCGTTAAGGAAATCAACAAAAAGTTTCGGGATTAAAACCCCGAAACTCATCAGGGGATTGCCATCAAGGCATTACCGGAATGCTGAACTTGATCGTTTTCGGCTGCAGGCACATCTCATCCGTGCAAGTTTGAAATTGAATGCTCCCACTGATATTGGTTTTGATCTTCGCCTTCATCACAATCATCTGAACAAAATCCACTTTCACCGAGTATTCATTGGCTGCAATACCAGAATTAGGATCTGTCCAAAGCACCATGTTGCCGATCTCTTTAATCGCGCCCTTCAACTTAAAAAGCGGATTGGCCCCAATCTCTATTTTAGTGGGCACTGAAACCGCAGTCTCCGGTTGCTTCTGCGCATACACATGCCAGCCATCATCCAGCGAAGCCGTGAAGTGTATCTCAAAAGTTGAGTCATTAAGCCTCTTGCTACTATAACTCCAGTGAATCGGATCCTGGGAATAGCCTATAGCCATAATTAAGAAAGAGAATATGCTTACGAATATTAATCTCATGCGTGTTATTTAATATTTAAATAAAGACCTGATCAAACGTAAAAAAGGCTAAGCGGAATAGTTAAAATTGATCTAAATCAATTGAGTCAAATTCTTAGAAACCCATTAATTCAGAATATCCGAGCCCCGAAGTTCTCGTGCCTCAAACCTTGTAAATAAAAATGTTTTCAATTTGCAAACTTTTTCGTATTTTGCACCTATGAATATTATAGCCAAAGGCACCCTCCTTTTTTATTTAGATAAATACCCTAAAGCAAAAACCTCATTGCTTACATGGTATCATGAATGCTCAAAAATGGCATTCAGGAACTTTAATGAGTTGAAAGCTGTATTTGGGAATGGAAGCATTGTGGCGAGGAACAGGGTTATCTTCAATATAAAAGGAAACGATTACCGATTGTTAACCTCAGTAAATTTTCTAAGATCTGCCGCCTATATAATCTGGTTTGGCACGCATAAGGAATACGATAAAATAAATGTTGAGACTATTTCATTCGACACGAGAATTCTGAACTACAATTTGAAATAATATGAACTGGAAAGTAATTAAAACCAAGGCCCAATATAAAAAAGCGGTCACGCGCACGATTGAGTTATTCAATGCCTCGTCAGGCAGTCCGGAGGGAGATGAACTTGATCTCCTGCTCGTACTAGTGAAAGATTACGAGGACAAGCATATTTTCCTGCCCGAATTGGACCCCATTGACGTAATTAAATTAAAAATGGAAGAAAGGGGATTAAAGGCAAAAGATCTTGAACCCATTATTGGTACAAAAGGGCATGTATCATCCATTCTATCCGGTAGACGTGAGCTAACCTTAAAAATGGCACAGAAACTAAAAGACTTTTTCCAGCTCCCCTCAGATGTGTTTATGCACCATACAGCATGAATACATGGTAATTCAATTCTTGATAATGCCGGGTACCACTCTCCCATCCGGGCACTTAAACTCAACCCCCAGCAACCTCGCCACTAGGGGCGCGATATCCGTAACGCATAACTCATTAATCCTCCCACCCCGAATGATCCCCGCTCCTGCCGCGATAAATCCCGTCCACATCTCAGGAATATTCGGATCATAACCATGATGCCACCTTTGGTCGGGCTAAAAAGTGCAAGTGTGCTATCCTTTTTAATCGTTGTCCCCGGCCAGGCAAACTTTGCTCTAATGTTCGTTACCGCCCCGCTAAATACTGTCCCCGGCACAGCCGCCAGCGCAATTAATGCGGTCGAATCCGCGCCCATTCCGTCCAACTCCTTCCTGTCAATGATCCGAAAAAGCTTCCGCTTATTTTTCGACAGGCTATCCAATCTGCGAATTACTTGCGGAATGGCGCTCGCATCCCCATATAAGAAAGTCGACCCACCCGCGGTCATGAACTTCACCCCTAAGTCTTTGATCAAAATATTAGGCCGCATCACCTGATGGATCGTACTGAATCCATGATCTCCCACAATGATTATTGTCGTAGAATCTTTCAAACCACTTTGCGCAACCGCTTCCAGCACATCACGAATTCCGCGGTCATTGGCCTCCAGCGCCAGCCTCACCGAATCCCCATCCCTACCTTGCTCGTGCTCCTCCCCATCCACGCAGGCAAAATGCAATGCCAGGAAATTCGGCCTGTATTTTTTAAAAATATAACCCGCCATTCGCGCCGAATTCTCATCAAGGCTGAAAAAATTATCGTTCATATTTCCCGAATCCAGCTTGCCCGTAGCATTTGCCTCGATTTCGTCCACCAAACCGGGAGTCGCATATTTCCGCGCTTCTGTAATCCTATCGTCCGGATGCCTGATATTCCAGATTTCAGGAACATCATAGGTGATATTACTGTCCACACTCACCGGCCATTCGACAGCAGCGGTCGTCAGACCTGATTTCTTTAAACCCTGCCATAACGTAGACACTCTAATCGCAGAAGTAAACCAATTCCATTCCCCCTTGCTATTTTTAGGCTGGTTAAAATAGATACCTGACCTCGCTGGAAGCGCTCCGGTAATCATGGCTGTGTGGGCTGGATATGTATAGGCCGGGAAAACGCTTTTCATATGGTCGGCACAAGTGCCGAGTTTCTCCAATGCCCTAAGATTCGGCGACGGCCAGGAAGAATCCAGGTACATATCCGGGTGCAGCCCGTCGATGGAGATAAGAATGACATGTCGGGAAGGTTGAGCAGAATTATGAGTGGATAAGCCAATCAATAGGATCGCCAAGCTAAAAAAGCGTTTACAGGCTAAATACATCGGGTAGTTTCATATCATGTACCCCAAAAACGAGTTTACCCTACATTCGAAGCGCCCCAAAAGAGGAAGATGATCTATAGGTGTGAATGAGTCAATTACCTAATCCTCAGGTATAGTTTCTTACGAAGCCCGTGCTTCACGAGCTTTTGCAGAGTGTCAAACTCTATATAAGATTTGTTATTTTCCAATCTTGAAATATACGCCGCAGTAGTCCCGCTTCGTTTGGCAAGATCACTTTGGGTAAGATGGGCAGCTATGCGTTCTTTCTTTATTAAATCACCGATTTTTATGTTCCCTTGCTTATCGGCAGGCTTACTGTATTTGAAAATCACATCTGCCCCAATCTCGAATGGAAGATTTCGAACAGCCCCGCCCCAGGGTACATCCTGCTGCACATTTTTCCAGGACAATGTATGATTCTTAATGCTGAATTTCCTAAAAACCTCCGGATTAAATAACCGACCCGCATCAGAATTCTTGTCTAAATCTATATCAACAAAAATTTTCCTGAAATCAATGATCCTGGTCTCGCCATTATTGAATACGGCAGAAACCAGGAGGTCATTATTTAGAATCTATGTACCGAAATACTGTATTTTATCAAGCGATCGTGTCATTCTGGATTTAAACCTTGTACAGAAAAATCAAAGTCATTGACCATTTCTTCACCAATAAACTAGCTTTTAAATACAACTGAAATAGCGTAAATTTGTATAAAATAGTTTTTATGGGCGCCTTATCATTGGAGAATGAATTTTTGGATTACTGGTTAAAGCTTTCGGTATCCGAAAAGGAATCACTATTGTCTGTAGCAAGGCATTTTGTTGAGTTAAAAGAAGAATTCGGAAACATTTCTCTGGAAGAATATAATAAAGAAGTTGAAGAAGCGATGACCAGGATGGACAAAGGCGAATTTTATACCCATGACCAAGCCTTAAAAATATCCCAAAGCTGGCTGAATGGAAAATAGGATCATCAGTTGGGACAAGATGGCTTTAAATCAATTTGGGGTCGCTATTGAATATATTGCTAAAAATTCCGTTCAGAATGCTGAGAAAGTGCGACTTGATATCATTAAGAAAATAGAATCGCTTCCCTCCAATCCCGAAATGTTCCCCCTCGACAAATATAAATTAAGCAATGACGGATTTTTCAGAGCATTTGAGCTACATCGCTTAAGAATAGCTTATTACATTGAACCGCATAGAGTCAGGATTCTCCGAATAAGGCATACCAGTAGAGAGCCGAAAGAATTTTAATTTTTCAATATAAACCACCCTCTACACAGGCACTATATTCCTCCACCATCACCTCAAGCTTTACTGTAGGGCCCCTCCCTCATTCCCGCACCCTAAACTCTCTCCCCTCCACCTTCACCCTCACAGTCTTCCAACCCTCCGGCAGTTTCACTGCCCTCCTCACTACCCCCCTCTCCCCAATCTCCAACCCACCAAATCCAAATAGCGCGGCCTGCAATATCGCGCCTGCTCCCGTGTTGAAATAAGGCTTATCATTCGGGTCCGCTGTCTCCGCAAACCCAAAAAAAGGCGGCCTCATATTCGGCTTATAGGCCATCTTCAAATAATCGAGCGCGTTGCCCGGCTCGCCAATCCTCGAAGCAATCACACTAAAAATTCCGAAAGTCATGGCCGGTCCATGCGCCTTGTCAACGCGTAGTGTATAGTATTCCAGTGCCAGCCTGCTCTCCTTAGGCGAAAACAGGTTCAGCGGATAAGAAAGCAGGTTGGCATCCGCCTGCTTGATCGTCCGTCCATCATAATTCTCATATTCTTTAATTACACTATCTGCAAAAAACCGCAATGGAATCCCAGCCGCCACCTCCTTCCAGCCTTCACCTACTTTCGAGTGCAAGACCCCGGCGGCGCGAACAGCATCTCGTAATACCACTTTCGCGGCTCCATTCGTAAAAGCATTATTATTCACGTTCTCCGCATATTCATCGGCACAAACCACATTCTTGATCTCGTATTCACCCTTCTGATTCCGGCTCGACCGGCTCACCCAAAAATCTGCTACAGAGCTAAGGATCGGAAATCCTTTCTCCTTTAGCCAGGCCGTATCTCGAGAGACAAGAAAATAATTCCAGCAGGCAATCCCAATATCCGCAGTAATGTGATGTTCAAAAGGCCCCGTCAATGCCCAGACCGGCGTTTCCTCGGTTCCGTCTCCGGCAGACTCCCAGGGAAACATTGCGCCCCTGTAACCATTGGCCACCGCGTTTTGTTTCGCCTGTTCTAAGTGTTTGAAACGGTAATCCAGGATCGACTTCGCCATTTCCGGATGCATGACAAGGATAACGGGAAACATCCAGATCTCACAGTCCCAGAAAATGTGCCCGTTATAATCCGCGCTCGAAAGCCCCATCGGGCTCATACTAAGCCCCGTGCCCTCTCTCACATTCGAGTATAAATTATAAAGTCCGACGCGTACCACTTGCTGGGCCTCAAAGTCGCCCGATATTTCAATATCCGAACTCCAGAGTTTCGCCCAGTTCTCCCTATGATGCTGAATCATCGCAGCTACACCCTGCAAATGACCCGCAAGTGCAAATCGCTTCGCCTCATTCTTCGGATCAGGAAACTGAGAGCTCGCACATTCCGCACCGCTCAGCGCAAAACGAAATGTCTCACCTTGTTTCAAATGCTTTACAAATCCCCGGCTATTGTTCATCGGATCACAAAGACCCGTAACCGCTGGTGCTGAAGAACCACTAGCCTCAAATAAAAATGTCGTCGCCGCAGCCAGCACCACCTTGCCCGTTGGAGAAGAAGCCAGCACCGATCCCAGTGGAATTACACGGGCAATCTTTTCCTGTTTCACGGCATAGATCCGGGCCGAAGGCGAGCCCTTAAACACATTGATCACATGGATATCCGCATCCTTAAGCGCCCTCAGCTCAACCGTCAGCAATCCATTATAAGGAAGTCCGCGAAGGGCATAGAAACTATATTGAATATCCAGTTTGCCTTCATAAACAAAATGAGTGTGTAGGTAAGCCTCGCGGAGGTCCAGTGACTGTTCCCATCCGCTCAGGGACTCAATAGGAACAGCACTCAGCCATGTCCCCGAATCCATCTGCAAATCCAGATTCAAAAAATCAATCCCCTGCACAATATTCTCGATACCGTCTCCCCAACTGCCATAACGGTCATAGACACCGTTAAGCATCACGCGCTCCACCTGCATCGTTTTCAGGGACGGCGTAATTCCGATCATTCCGTTCGCCAGGGTCGGCGCATGGTAGTTTCTAAAATCAGCCGTGCTGATCGTCCAGCCATCCTGCCCGAATCCAAAATACCCTGACAACAATAGCATTGCAAAAATCCAAACCCGCAAGCCTCTTTTATTTCTGATAAATCCCCTTGCATTCATAATTATCGCTATTGGTGAAATTTTCGCTCTTATGATCAACCGTCAGTCCTCCTGATGCATCCAAACTATAGGTGTCCGTATCCCTGAAATCCATCTTCGAATCATCCGAAGGCGCATAGGTAACAATCGTAATCACAAAACTCTCCTTATCAGCAGCCCACGCAAGAGTGAGCACTTTCTTCCGCTTAGACTTAATTGTTACTCTTGAAGTCTGTTTCCCATTCTGAGCCAGAGTCTCTTGTATAGGAGTAAGATTCCCCTTTCCATCGTCAAATGCCCGGTTAAGCCAAAACGAATCCGAATCCTGCTTAATCCCAATGCTCTTAGCCATGGCATTGCCATAGCGGTTGCCCTCGACATATTGAGTTTCTTTTAGTTTCCAATCACCCGAAAAATTAGCCTGTTGCGCGAAGCTTAAGCCAGAAAAGAGCATAAATCCCAGGGTCAATCCCAAGGCCGGTTCCAGACGGCGAATTACTACTTGTATCATTTTGTATTTTTTTAAATCTTTAAGGCTTATAATCAAAATCCGCCTTCTGCAAATCCGTCGAACTCCCGCCCACCATGATCTCGAAGATCCCCGGATCGGCCACAAATTGCATGGCCCTGTTCCAATAACTCAGTTTATCAATCGTGATATCAAATTCCACCTTCCTTGTCTCCCCAACGCCAATACTTACTCGCGAAAAATCCTTCAACTCCTTCACCGGTCTCGTCACACTGGCCACTTTCTGATGAATATAAAGCTCCACGATCTCGTCCCCCGCCACAGCACCGGTATTGGTCACATCAACTGAAACATGGGCGACCACGGCACTCCTACCATGAACCGCCTCCACCCTCAAATGGCTATAGGAAAAACTGGTATAGCTCAATCCATAGCCGAAAGCATAGATCGGTGTTTTCTTCTCCTGGACATAAGCGTAGAAATGTTCGCTTGGCTTCCTGTTATAGTAAATCGGCAACTGGCCCGCCGAATAGGGAATGCTGATCGTCAGCTTGCCCGAAGGACAGGCATCGCCAAATAAAATTTTCGCAAAAGCATGACCCGATTCCTCACCTGTAAACCATCCGTCAATAATCGCGTTCGCATATTGAGAGATATAACCGATCCCGCGGGGACGTCCATGCATCAGATAGACGATAACCGGTTTACCCGTTGCAATCAGAGCCTTCACCAGCTCGTCCTGGTTCGCTGGCAGTTCCAGTTTCGATTCATCGCCCATATGGTCATCACCTTCAGCCTCTCTCGAATACTGCTCATTCTCCCCAACCGCGCAGACAATCACATCCGCATCTTTCGCAACCTCAACTGCACTATCGATCATACTTTTATTCTCCGCTGGATCCGGAGCCACGATCAAACCCGAATTCTGGTAATTATTATAACTGATTGAATCGCCGTTTTGAGAAAGCGAGACACCCTTCGCATAGACCACCTTGCCAGGGAATTCATCCCAAATACCTTCCAGTATCGAAACATTATGAATCGGAATACCCGAATAATCACCAGTATAGTTCACGCCAGCGCAGGGACCCACCACAGCGATTTTTTTGATTTTATTTCTATCCAGTGGAAGAATATGAAAATTATTCTTCAGCAATACCATAGATTTCTTTGCTGCTTCCAGGGCTAGGTACCGGCCTTCCGGCCGGTTGATCTCCTGACGGGCCTTTTGCAGGCTGATCGTATCGGACTGATCAAATAGGCCCAATTTGAATTTCAGCCTAAGCAAATAAGCGACTGCCTCGTCAATGGCCGCCACCGAAATCTTACCTTCCTTCAATAGCCCCACCAGCTCCTGGTAATTTTTACCCATCGGCAAATCCACGGTCACGCCTGCCCGAAAAGCCTGCAAGGCAGCATCCCTTCTATCCGAAGCCACCATATGTTTCTGAAAAAGCTGGTCAATCGCCCACCAGTCGCTCACCACCACGCCCTTAAAACCCCATTCCTTTCTTAGCACTTGTTTCAAAAGCCATTCATTCCCATGACAGGGAATGCCGTCGATCTCTACATAGGCAGGCATCAGGCCCGCAGGTTGTACCCGCAAAATCGCCAATCTAAATGGTTCCATATGGAAGGAACGTAGCACCCGTTCCGGGTAGTCAGCAGGGCCCTGGTTAATCCCGCCCAGGCTCTCGCCATGTCCCGTAAAATGCTTCAGTGTAGCCGCTACATGATCTTTCAAAATATCGCCCGTACTGGAGCCCTGGAATCCGCGAACCACAGCCGATCCCATCAGCCCGCATAAATAGGGATCTTCTCCGAAAGTCTCCCCCGTCCGGCCCCAGCGAGGATCACGCGCAACATCGATCACGGGTGCCAACACCATCGAGGTTCCCCTCGAAGAAGCCTGCGCCGACACGTAAGTATATACCCGCTCAACCAGCGAAGTATCCCAGCTACACCCCAGCCCAATCGAAGTCGGAAAAACATCCGCCTGCTGTGCCAGTAATCCATGGTGTGATTCATCTAAAAATATCACCGGGATCCCCAGCCTCGTCTTGGTCCTGAAATAATGTTGGATTTCATTGCGTAAAGAAACCTGTTGTTCGACCGTATTCTCAAAATCCGGGTTGATCAACCCTAGCCCTGCGCCATAAAGAGAATCCATCTTTTTAGGATTATGAATCAGCTCCTCATTCACCCGCGGCACCAACGACCAGGTGCTCCTCAGTTGAGCTACCTTTTCATCGAGCGTCATCCACCCTAAAAGGTCCTTTACTCGTGTATCAATCGGTAAATTCGGGTTCTTATAATCCTGGCATAAGGCCTGGAAATCAATTACAAATAGGTTGGAAATCAACAAAACACTTAGCAGGAGCCATTTTGGTCTGAGCATAATACCAATCTATCAGCTATTGGCCGACTATTAAAGACGGAGGAAAGGGAGAAAAGGGGTAATTGTTTAGATTGAAATGAGGGTCGGGTTGGTTTACAATGTAGCTTTGAACATTCTCAAAAGTATTTTACCCAATATTAGGAAGTTTTTATCCCAGATGAGGGCAAAAAAAAGCAGGGCTATTCACCCTGCTCTATGACCTAAATAAGCGATTGCGGTATTTACTTCAATGACTGCCTGTACTGGCTATAAAATCCGATTTTCCCCTTGTAAATCGCGTTTATGTCCTCGTAATTGGCGGAATCAATTTTACCTGTCTTATAAGTGTCGGTTTCCTTATACCATACATTTACAAAATCGCTTTTTTTATCTAAGGAATGGCTTTTGACCCATGCAGTCATCTCTATTTTCACAGTGCTGATACTGTCCCTGTGTTTTGAAAATAATTCCATCGCGGCGGCATTTGTCCCTACAAATTTAAGTCCATCAAATGAATGGAAGGTGATACTGTCAGCATAGGTCCCTGCTTCCAATTTCATATCACCGCTTTCCCAATACTTGTAAGAGTTCATTACCACCAGAACATCAGAGTCCGAAACATTATCATTGAATTGTGAGGAATAGGAAGCTGTATAAGGAAGTGAAACTGAACTGGCGGATGAATCAGTTTTTTCATTACTGGCATTTTCGTTTTTACCATTGTTGCACGCATTGAAAAAGATAGTTACAGCAAAGAAGAACATAAGTCGTTTCATGTAGAATAGTTTTTGATTTATTTGATGATTAGGATTATTTTGGACTGAGGTCAGCACGATAAAAAAGCAATTCGCTCCAGACATCATTATAATATTCCCTGACATTATCCAAATAATTCGTATAAGCATATTGCCCGTTGACGCCTTCGTATCTTTCCCTGAACGGCTTGCGGAAATTTGCCTCTCTTTCTTTAAGTCCCTGAGTATACCTTGTCACAATACTATATTGGCCCGGGCCTGAAGATGAGGATGCATATACTGCTACAGATTCGCCATCAGAGACCCACACTTTCTTTAAAGTTTTTAGCAAATCTTCCACCTTGCCGCCCCATCCGATTTTAGGGAAAAGATGTGTGATATTTATCTTGTCGGCATATGCAGTCATCTTCACACTACTAAGAGAGTCCTGAAAAACGGCGTAGCTGGATTCGAATTTATCAGTGAGATAGATCGCTACGTTCTTATTCCAATCAGCCATGTGATCGGCTCCGAGGTTGCCACGATGGTCAACATCGTCCCAGGACATGGGCCCTTCAGTGATATGGTAACCTCCGGCGTCAGGCCCGGATTCTATCTCATAAACCCGCCATTTCCAATCACCAGAGTGATATTTTTGGGCATGGGCAGCTAGGGCCTTTTCAAATTCCGCCACTTTATCAATTTTCGGGAAATAACGTGTGGCATTAATAACATTTTTTTGCTGGCTCATTCCTGTCAAAGGAATAAATAACCAGAGCAGAATCAATTTTCGCATGACATAAAGTTTTAAGTTAGAAATTTGGTGAGAGAAGTTGTTCTAGGAATGCGGAAAATTAAATATATGGAAAAACCTTGTTATGGTAAATTATTTAATTGCAGCACGGGGGAACTAAGACAAGCAATCTGATAGCTGGCTAAACCTTTCATTTTTATATCATTCTTTATGAGTTTTTATGAATTCCCTTTAGGAATTCATAAATAGTTGCAAATAAAAAAGCATAATAAACCTAAATTAATAAGCGGAGGAAAAAAGAATCCATGGACGAAAGGTCTCGTCTATTGTCCAAAGGGCATCATTAATTTCTCGCGAATCGATCTCTGATCCTCTCAAATCCCTTCCTAAAGGAACAAAAAATCCATCCAATCCCATGAAAATTAATTTTTTGTTTTTGCATTTTCTCCAATGTAAATTACTGCCTTATAATCCCAAATCCTGTTGCAGAGGCATAGGTTGCCGTGAAATATCATAGTAGCCACTAACCTGAAAACCATTGAAAATTAAGCATTTAAAAAAGAAACGTTAAACAGTTGCGTATTTTAGGTTGTCGCAAACCAAAGTCCTTATTATGTGGCAATTCAAAAATGTTTCAATTTCTAAAAAACTCTACTTTATTGTAGCAATAATGGCAATTTTGATAATATCGGAATTGCTTACGCTATGGTTCTCGATGCATACGCTCTCCTCCGTACGTACTCTGGTTGGGGCAGAAGGATTATGGTCCAAGGCTCAAAAAGATGGTATTTACCAGCTCGAGAAATATTATCGAACGATGAATGAAGAAGACTATATGGCTTTTAGTCATTTGCTGGCTGTACCCCTCGGTGATCATAAAGCACGCATTGAACTTGCCAAGCCAAACCCCGACATTGAAATAATCAGGCAGGGCTTCAAGGAAGGAGCTGTTCATCCGGATGATATTGATGGCATTATCAAACTGCTTAAAAGATTTCACAATGTGAATTACCTGAGCCTGGCGATCGGCATCTGGACACAGGGTGATTCTCTTCTATTCAACCTGATTTCTCTCGGGGAAGAAATTCACAAAGAGATCAATACAGGGTCGCCTTCAAAGCAAAAGCTCGATTCCATCTTTTCTCAAATAGACCCCCTTAACCGCCAGCTTACCATGCTTGAAAATAAATTTTCTTCCACCCTGGGTGAAGGGTCCAGGTGGCTTGAAAATGTCATTTTATCGTTGGTATTTACAGTTGCGTTGACCGTAGAAATAACCGGGCTGCTGCTTAGTATTTACGTCGCCAGGTCTATGACAAAGGGCCTGAAATCAATCGTCAATGCCACCAGTAAAGTTTCTCAGGGTGACCTGAACAGCCGTGCCATCGTTTATTCAAATGATGAGATCGGACAGGTGGCAAAATCAGTAAACCAAATGACAGAACTGCTTTTATCTTCCAACGATGAGCTTGGGCAATTTGCATATATCGCTTCACACGACCTTCAGGAACCCTTGAGGACGATTAGCAACTATTCCGGCCTTCTTCAAAAAAGATATTCTCAGTCTATGGACGAAAATGTACTCAGGTACCTTGCCGCCATGGAGAAAGCAACAAGGCGCATGCAATCGCTCATTAAGGATTTGCTGGATTATTCAACGATAGGCTATGTCAAGGCCAAAAAGGACATCGATTGCAATTTGCTTATTTCAGAAATCATGTGCGATATGGCGGCCTTAATAGAGCAGACGAGTGCTGTAATCGAATTTAACAATCTTCCCGTAATAAGCGCCTACCAGGATATAAAGATGCTCTTTCAAAACCTTATCAGCAATTCGATCAAATTTAGGCATGCAAACATTCCAACTATCATTAAAATAGAAGTAGCAAGCTATGCAGGAGAATGGGTTTTTTCAGTAAAGGATAACGGGATTGGTATTGAGGAAGTGTATTATGACAGAATATTCACCATTTTTCAAAGGCTCCATTCCAATAACGATTACCAGGGGACTGGAATTGGACTCGCACAGTGCAAAAAAATCGTCGAATTGCATGGAGGCGAAATCCGGGTTAGCTCTGAATTTGGCAAGGGCACCACATTTTATTTTAGCATCAAAAAAAATGTTTCCGCATGAGGGCAAATGCAATTTCTGTTTTACTGATTGACGATGATCAGGATGATAACTATTTTCATCAATTGGTATTGGAAGAATCCAGCCTGGTCAGTGGTATAAGTATCGCAGAAAATAGTTTTGAAGCATTGTCTTACCTACGATCTGTTGAAAGGTTTCCCGACTTGATTTTTCTGGATGCCAATATGCCAAAAATGAACGGCTGGGAATTTATCGAAGAATACAGAAAATTGACAAATGAGGCCAATCTAAATTCAATTATTATCATGCTGACAACTTCTCTGAATCCATACGATAAAAAAAAGGCAATGAATATTTCCGGTTTAAATGGTTTTGAAACCAAGCCCTTGACTCCTAAAATGCTAGATAGGATTTTGCATAAATTTTTTTTAAGTTAGTTTAAGCAAACCAGTCCCTCAAAATGTGTTGGTCTTAATTTTTAATGTTTCATAGTAAGATCTCCAAAACAAGCGAAATTCATCGCTTGGGTACTTCAACAGAATAATATAACTTCCAAATTCTCTTGCGTAGATATTCGTAATACTATCTATGACCATTGCTGAACGGAACTGCTTTATGAAATCTGCATGGATTTCATTCCGGTCATCAGTGGCAAGAATCAGAACATTCTCCTTATAAAAATCTTGTGGCACCCAGAGCAGGAAATTTGCCCCATGCCCCATGAGAGGAGCCAGATCATACCCGGCGCCATAATAATTAACAGCACCCTCAATCCCATAATTATCGCAATCGATGATTGAACGGGCCTTCTCATTACTATCTAGTGAACGATACACTTTGGCAATTTTATCGGTCATTTCCTTCCAGGCAAGCATATCCGCAAAATCTTGTGGCAATAGATGGTCCTTCTGATCTTCCCACCTGAGAAAACCCATCTTGCGTATTAAAGGATTGCCAGCATAATAATTAGCAAGTTGCCGAGGAGGAAGAAATGGAAGTGAAATACTATCTAAAAAAAGGCCAAAAATTACAGAAAAGCTAACAAGCACATATCGCAAATATTTCAGTCGGCCAGCCGTCCATTTTTCCAGGTAAACAGAACCAAAGGCAAACAAGATTGGATAAGCTCCCATACCATAATAGCTTTTCCCTCTTCCTGCAACAAGCAAACTGATAGCAAGTGCGATAGCCCACCCAATGAAACGATATGGTTTGCCAGGTTTTGTAAAACTTACCCAGTACCATCCGGTAATCCATAAATAAACGCATGGAAAATTAAACAACAACTGATCAATCAAAAAACCTGACCGGCTCACTTTCTCCAATTGCTGTCTTTGTAATTCCTTCATATGGTAAATTACGGGAAAACCATGCTGCCATTGCCAGATGATGTTTGGCAAGAAAATTGCGACCCCAATCAGTATCGAAAAATATAAATGTTTATTCAGGAATATCTTTCTCTCTTTGCTCAGTGCCAGCCCTATCAGCAAGCTAAGGGCAAAAAAAGCTACGGAATATTTGCTCATCATACCCAATCCAAAAGCGATTCCCATAACATATAACCCAATAGGCTTTCCGGATTGAATATATAGGGTCAGGCCATAAGCCATCATCGTCCAGAAAAACACCTCCAGGAAATTCGGTTGAAACATAAAATGCACGTGCATGAAGTAACCAAAGACGAAAGGAAGAAAACCGAGTAACAGTGCAAACATTTCTCCGCCAAATGAAAGTATCAAACGCGCCACCATAAGATAGGTCAGAGATCCGAATAAAGAAGGCCACAGTTTAATCCAGAATAAACTGCCTCCCATAATATTCGTGAAATAAGCTAACATTGACATTATGGGAGGAGCTTCAAGATAGCCCCAGGACAGGTGTTGGCCTTCTGCAAGAAAAAGGAATTCATCGCGATGCGGTTCGTAAATGGCATTTTGAATCAAATAGGGTAATATGAACTTCAGCAGAGCCAAAAAAAAGGCAAACTTCATCAGGCCGAAGGAATTCGACTTTGTAACTCCAATTGCGTTTGCGTTGGTCTCTTTCAAAATCTGAACTCAAAGGATTTCCAATAAAGGCTAATAACCTGATCGCTAAGTTCTCAGAATAGGTCGGCAAAATAATGTGGATTTTTATTGGACCCTAGGGCTGGGGCTGATTCATCACATTGAACATCCAGCGGATACCAAAACGGTCCTTGCAGGTGCCCCAATACCCCCAGAATTCATCATGGGGAGCCACTGGGTCTTTAGCGCCTTCGGATAGTCCCTTATACAACCTATCGGCTTCTTCCCTGGTATCGGCATTAAGACTAATGGTAAAATTGTTGCCTTCTACCAATTTATGTCCCAGGCTTTCCAGCATATCTGTTGCCATTAACAATGTGCCCCCGAGAATCGGCAAAGCTGCATGCATGACTTTGTTCTTTTCAGCTTCCGAAATCGGAGGCATCCCTTCTCCGGGCGGAGCATCCTTCAACCGCATCAGAGGAGTCGAAAATTCCGTCCCGAAAACCTTTTTGTAGTGGATAAATGCTTCTTCCGCATTGCCCATGAAGTTTAAGTAAATTGAAACGAATGCCATTGGTTTATTTTTTTAAAAAATTTCGAATTAAATTAGGAGAAAAAAATTTCATACCCAAAAGAAAATCGGGATGTAAATCAATTTCCGCCAAATTATTTATCCAGCTTATTGATCAAAGAATCCTCCTGCGCCCCATCAATCTTTACAACATCGCCAATTTTTTCATTTGGGATCGCCATCGATAAAACATATTGCTGAACTTTCCAGGCGCCGTTCTCCTTCTTCAATACCCCGGAACCCCTGCAAATCTTCATCTGGGTCTTCAATAATTCATCGAACCAGGCAAAATCCGGATGCTCTCCGAAATAAACCTGCCTCTGAATCGCCCTGAAATTCCATGCCTTCTTCTTATCGAAATAAGGCTTGGCCCAGGTTATGAAACTATTTTTATCCCAATGTTCCATGGGGTCCGTCCCAATAAATATGGCGTTATCGGTGAAAAAATTAAAATATCCTTCATAATCTGCATTGGCCGCGGCCAGATTAAAGGAGTCAAGCATCGAAGAGATCAATGCCCGTTCTTTCAATGTATCAATGGAGGAAACCATATTTTCTTTCCCTGTTTGCTGATTGCAGGAGAAATAAAATGCGGTAACCATTAGTATAAGAATATATTTCATGAAATTCGATTTGAAAGATGACTAAAATTAACAAGTTAAATATATTCCGGATAGGATGGATCTTAAATTTAGAATTCGCTGGTAATTCAGAGCATGACCTCGAGCTGGTTCGAAGATATTGTTATCTAATTGAAAATGAATGAGATCTAACCTATTCTTAGGGGAAATCGCAAATCAATTTCAGTGAATTAAAGCTTGCATTTTACAATTCCATAACTCTCATTTTTTGTGTACGGATTCAACTCTTTCAAATATCCATATTCATAGCAAAAAAAACAGTCCGAATCTTCATAATTTCTGCTGTGTGTATAGTAATCAAAATCGAATCCGGCTTCCTTTAATCTTTCATGCGAAATCCGGAAATAATTCCCGGAGCCCATGATAAATTTCAGAATATCCCGGTTCTTTTTCAGTATCCGGTTGATGCGGCGGAACTCGGAATTTTTTTCAAAATAAATATCATTGTGATAGCGGTTTTTACAAATCTCGTCGCAGAATAGCCTATCTCGCCTTCCCTTGTTAAGACTAATTTCAGTGCCGCAATGCCTGCATTTTCTGGTTTCCTTTCCATCCATAACGTCAAGTGTTTATTCGTTTACAAACGTTTATTTAAAAATTAAGCGTTTATCATTCCTTTTGATCTTTCCATATGCCGACTTTTGTCAATCAATAAGCAAACTACCATGAGAAAGCCTGATGCCCCTAAATCAAATTCGCCACAAAAAAAATCTATGGAATATCGGGCTTCAACCCGAATCAGCAGATGGGGTATTTCCTATGATTCCCTGCTGGAATTGAAATATGCCTGTTTGGTCAGTCTGGATTATGAATTTCTTAGAAACCCTGTATCGATCTATTATGATCCTAAAAATCTCTTGCCTGTACGAAGGATTATCCGTAATACTCTTCGCTACACTCCTGATTTCCTAATCCGGCATAAACTAACCCAAGAGGCATTCCTGGTAGAGATCAAACCGCGCTGTTTTCAATTCCATCCTCAAATCAGCCGTAGAAAAGCAGTTGCCGAAAATTATATCCGCTTCAAAGATTTTGATTGGAAATTCAAAACAGTCTTCGACGATGAAATCGTGCTTGATCATGAAAACCATAAACTCTATCTTCAACTTATTCCAGCAGGTAAGGTCCCTGATTCTGATCTACCCTCAGGCAGTTATCTCTCCGGTTCCAGGATCCAATTTTTGTTTTATGGCCCTCCTAAGGAAAAGACTTTGATAGCATCTTAGTACCCTGGACAAATATCGGAATCATGGAATTTTAGTACCTATCCAATTTCGATGAAAAACTATCCAATCTAAAATATTTTGAGTCGCTTCGAAAGGTCCTCCTTCAAAAAATAATCCTTTAAATTGCTTATTTATTCGACTCATCATGAAACTCATCGCAATAGAAGAACATTTTCTCACCGGTGAAATCAGAGAGGCCTGGAAAAAAGCTGCTGGCAATAATCCGGAAGAGGAACTTCATCTGGGTGAGATCGAAAAAATGCTCGATGGGCTCGACGAAGGCCGTATTCAGCGAATGGACGAGACAGGGGTAAACATACAGGTTCTATCTCTTACTTCGCCAAGTCTGCACAATCTTGGACCGGAAGCTGTCCCCCTTGCAAGAAAGGCCAATGATCTTTTAGCACAGACAGTGAATGAAAAACCAGGCCGATTTGAAGGATTCGCCGCTCTGCCGATGTCCCAGCCTACTGAAGCTCCTGTTGAATTGGAAAGAGCTGTCAAAAAACTCGGCATGAAGGGAGCAATGGTTTGCGGTCGAACTGGTGAAAAAAACCTGGATCATCGCGATTTTTGGCCCTTGTTTGAAGCCGCAGATGCACTTCGTGCCCCGCTCTTCATCCATCCCCAGATCCCACAGAAAGCAATCCGTGATATCTATTATTCAGGCTTTGATCCAATGGTCAACCTGGCCTTTTCCACTTTCGGTCTTGGTTGGCATTATGAAGCAGGAATCCAATTCCTTCGCCTCTTGCTTTCCGGAGTATTTGATCAATTCCCTAATCTGCAAATCATTCTTGGACATTGGGGCGAAGTCATCCTCTTCTATACTGAAAGACTAAAAGCCCTGGACCGGATGAGCACGCTGAAAAGGACCCTGCTCGATTATATGCGCCAAAACCTGTACATTACAGCCAGCGGAATGTTCAACGCTTCCTACATGCAACAGTCGATTGAAATAGTGGGGACAGACAGGATCATTTTCTCAACCGATTACCCTTACCAATACCGGCCAGGCTCCACAGCCCGGAAATTCATAGAACAGGTTCCGCTCAGTGAAAACGATAAGGAAAAATTTGCTCATGGCAATTGGGAGCGGCTGGTTGGCGAAATAAAAATCGATTGAAGACTATGACAAAAGTCCGGCCCAAAAAACTATGTTATGAACAGAATGCTCAGCTTTACGATTATCACCTTACTTACAGTTTGGATTATTTCTTGTAAAAAAAGCAGCAGCACTCCCGGTTCAACAATCACAGCAACAATCAACGGAGTAAATAAGAATTTTAACCTCATGGCTAAGGCGTTAAAGGGAACTTCCGGAGGCGTCACGGAGATTGTCATTTCAGGAAATAACTCAAATTCCAGCACTAGTTCCCAGACATTGCAATTTACCCTCGACAATAGTTTTAGCGGCGATTCGATTACAACCGGAACTTACACCGATACTTCGTCAACCATTAATTTGACCGGGCTATTCGCAATTAATGCCCCTGGTAATGATAGCATTTATGAAGGTGGAAGCACAGTTTATGAAAACGCCCTCTACGATAGCGTAACGATAATAAAGCATCTGACGGTTACCATCATTTCTTTTTCGGAAACTGCAATCACCGGAACTTTCAGTGGGGATCTGTTTCCTTTTGGCAATGATGCTGCCACACCGATTTCCTTGACAAATGGTACATTTAATGTCAGGTTTGAATGAAACGGAGTACATTGGCTGGTCGCTGTCCGGCAAAGTTTTAGCCATTTGCATACCCATTGTTGCTGAAGACACTCATCCTGGTTCAAATATTTAAGCGCAAGCAAACTAAAACCCCATGCTTAGAAAATATTTCATATCAACTGGTAGATATCTCTGGCGTCATTGCCTCTTTACAATTCTCAATATATTCGGCCTCGCAGTCAGTATCAGCGCTGCATGGATCATTTACCGGATCGTAGATTTTGAATTTAGTTATGACCATAATATCCCCGGAAAAGAAAAAATCTACCGGGTGGTGACAGGTTTTATTTTTGACCAAAAAGAATCCTATAACGGCGGAGTTTCTGCACCGCTTTACCAGGGACTGCGAACTGAAGCGAGCGGGATCCGATATGTTGTTCCCGTTCTTGGCAAATGGTGCAATTCGATAGAAATTGATAACCCAGACAGCAAACAGCTTGTCTTTGATCAGGGCGAGGATAATTACTTGGACATTGCAGCCACTGACTCCTCTTATTTTGGCATGATACCCTATCATTGGCTGATAGGCAACCCAAACACCGCCCTAAAAGCGCCAGACCAGGTAGTGCTCACGGAAAGTCTGGCTAAAAAATTTTTTCCCGGCAAAACCCCGGAGCTGATATTGAACAAGCGCATACGCTACTGCACCCAAAGAGACACAATCATCAGAACGGTAACCGGGATCCTATCTGAACTGCCCGCTCCGACCGAATTCAGGACCCAGGAATTTGTTTCTCTCTCCACCAAGCCCTATTCGTTGAACTCCTGGACCAATACAAATGGAAGTGATAAATTATATCTCGAATTCAACCCTACCACCCGGCCTGAAAATGTATTAGGCCAGATAGAAAGCATCGTTAGAAGAAAAACAGATGAGTTCGAAAAAAGCAGCAGCAATCATTTCAATTTCAAAAGATGGTTTCAGATGCTTCCCCTTAAAGAATCTCATTTCTCCACCTATATTGAAGAATACGGAACCCGAAAGGCCAGCAAGCCTGTCCTTTATGGCCTGGTCGGAATCGGCCTCTTTTTGCTTATTTTGGCCTGCATCAATTATATCAATATGAGTGTGGCTGCCATGCCGCAGAGAGCGAAGGAAATCGGCGTACGGAAAACATTGGGGAGCAGTCAGGGACAACTCATCCTCCAATTCCTAACCGAAACATTTTTCACAACTTTAATAGCGGCAGTTCTTGCCCAGTTACTGATCTGGATCGGATTCTGGTTTCTCAAAGACATTATTCCGCTAGGGGTTACCCCGTTCACGAATATCTGGTTATTTATTATTTTCAACAGCCTCCTATCAGGTTTCATTACCATTCTTGCAGGCTTCTATCCTGCCTGGCTGATCACACGCATTAGAACTATCCAGGTTTTCCGCAACCTGGTTTTTGTTCCTGGCAGGGCAAGGAATTTCAGCCTCCATAAAGTTCTGATCGTCTTTCAGTTTGTAATTTCAATTGTCTTTATTACCTCCGCCCTGATAGTTGGCTACCAGCTCCATTATGCGCTTTCCACCGACATGGGATTTAATAAGGATGCAGTGATCCTGGTTGAAGTTCCTTGGAAATTCATTAATGACAAAAACTATGACAACCGGCAATTTCCACTTTTCGATAACCTGAAAAAGCTTCCTGGCATAAGTGACCTTTCACTGGGTTCGGCTCCTATGTCTTCGAATTATTCATCTAGCGAGTACGAATATCTTCAGGATGGAACCCCTCCCATTCGTCGAAACGTTTTTAAAAAATGGGTGGATACGAATTATATCCGGGTTTATGGAATTAAATTATTGGCCGGAAGAAATCTACGCGCCTGTGATACTTCCAATGAACTCGTCATTAACGAAACTGCCGTGCTTGATTTTGGCTTCAAATCTCCACAGGATGCTATCGGAAAATTCATAGGGCCTCAACAGGAAACAAAACTACCAATCGTCGGTGTAGTAAAGGATTTTCATCTTCAGAATTTTTACACCTCCATTGACCCGATGTCCCTTGAAAGCGAAAAAGACAATCTCAGTAATTTCAACATCAAACTGGAAGGTATCGACCCATCACGATGGCAAAATATTATCAGGGAAATTGAGAGGAACTGGAACCAGTTTTATCCTTCCGGCTCCTTCTCCTATAAATTTTATGATGTGACCATCCAGGCGATGTATGAACAGGAGCGCCATCTTTCCAAACTTATTAATCTGGCAACCGGAATTGCGATCATTATCAGTTGCCTTGGGCTATTCGGACTCGCCGTGCTCACGGCATATCAGCGCACAAAGGAAATCGGTATCCGCAAAGTGCTCGGAGCTTCCGTTTCAGTCATTGTACAACTACTCTCAAAGGAATATATCCAACTTGTGTTCATCTCCTTACTTATATCAAGCCCCATTGCATGGTGGGCCATGACCAAATGGCTGCAACACTTCGCTTACCGCATTCCTTTGAGTTGGTGGCTCTTTGTCGCTGCTGGATTTGCCGGGCTGGTTATAGCTTTCCTCACTGTGGGTTTTCAGGCATTCAAGGCAGCAAGGGCCAATCCTGTTGAAAGCCTAAGGACGGAATAAACCAAAAGCAAACCGAGCATGGGCATTTTCCATAGCTTAGGGAATGAGTATGCGAGGTTCCATCTGGGAAACAGATAAAACTAAAAAAAGCAGATGAAAGGGATTTTCTTATGGACAGCAAAGCTTTTTTCAGAAATTTGCATTCTGAGATTATAATTGCTATAAGTCCGATTTTATTTTACAACCCCATTGCAATTATGGAAATGATTAAGAAATCAGTCTATGTTTTCTTATTCGATGGCTATGCCGATTGGGAAATCTCCTTTCTCATGCCGGAATTAAGCTCATCCAAAAATATAAACCTCAAGACCTTCAGTCCGGACGGAAAGCCCGTGATTTCTATGGGAGGGCTCAAAGTGCAGCCCGATCTGTCCGTCAACGAGATCGACCCGGATGATGTTTTCCTGCTTATACTGACCGGAGGGACCGCATGGGAAGAAAAACGCCTTGTCGGAGTAGTCGACAATCTGATGCAGCAGCTAGTCGAAAAACATAAAAACCTCGCCGCCATATGCGCAGCTACGACCTATCTCGGCCAAAAAGGCTTACTCGATCATATCCGGCACACCAGCAATGAGTTGCCATATCTCAAACATTGGGCCCCTGAATATGCCGGGGAACCTCGCTACTCCGATGAAGGAGCAGTTACAGACGGAAGATTCATCACTGCCAGCGGCATTTCCCCTATCGAATTTTCCCGGGAAGTTTTTCGCAAGCTGGACCTTCATTCGGAAGAGGATCTAAACAAATGGTACCAATTGTACAAATTTGGAACCTGGATCGAATAATATTCAAATCAAACACAAGAATTAATGGACAGACCGGAAACCCTCATACGAGAAGCCTCTGAAAATGACACTGAAGGGCTCACTCAACTGATGAACGAACTGGGCTATCCAACCAGCCGCGATGAAATGTGTGACCGCTTTCTGAGAATTCAAATCCAAAAAGACTACAGGACGCTTATTGCCAGCCATCAGGGCCATGTGGCAGGCATGATTGGATTGCAGAAAAGCTATTATTTCGAAAAAAATGGTGTCTATGTCAGAGTGGTTGCTCTGGTTGTCAAAAATAGCCACAGGAAAATGGGGATCGGCAGTCTGCTCATGAAGGCGGCAGAAAATTGGGCAAAAGAAATGAATGCAAATTCCCTGATCCTTAATAGTGGAAACCGGCCGGAAAGAATTGCAGCACACCAATTTTACAACAAGCTGGGATTTCAGAATTATTCTTCCGGTTTTAGGAAAGTCCTATGATAGAATATTTTCAGCTGGCTGGCGAAAGTTAAAAAAGGGTTAAAGAAGAACCTTTCTGCCCTTAAACCAACCGCTTCTAATATTTATTTGCCCGGATTATGCCGCTAAACCTATCTTAGCCGCCACAAAATCACATAACATTATCATGCGATCAAAAAGTTCACTCTTCATGCTGGGCCTGATTTTCATAACATGCCTTCGCACAATGGCCCAATCGGCCTCAGAAACCAGTTCCAAATATGATGCGAATGCAGCCTTCGCTCCCATCTTCTATTCACAGAATGGGGATGAAATTCGAACGGCAGCCGGTGTTCCCGGGCCCAAATACTGGCAGAATCGCACCGATTATAAAATCAATGCAAGCCTTGATGATGTCAATCACAACATTACAGGCACTGTAATCATCAGCTATAAAAACAATAGTCCCGAAACTCTTCCCTTTCTCTGGCTGCAACTCGACCAAAATATCTACAAACAGGATTCCAGGGGAGAAGCCGTTACCACCATATCCGGAGGACGCTGGGCCAATCGCCATTTCGACGGGGGTTATGACATTAAATCAGTTTCAGTAACTGAAAATGGGAAAGAGGAGAAAATCACCTACTCCGTCAGCGATACCCGCATGCAGATTTTACTGGGGAAAGCCCTCCGTGCAAATGGGGACTCTTTGCAAATTAAAATTGAATATTCCTTTCCTATCCCTGAATATGGAACCGACCGTATGGGAAGAAAGAATTATGCTAAAGGTTGGGTCTATGAGATCGCTCAGTGGTATCCGCGCATGTGCGTATTCGACAATGTGATGGGGTGGAATACCTTGCCCTATCTCGGTCAGGGTGAATTCTACCTTGAATATGGAAATTTTGATGTCTATATCACTACTTCGGCAAAAGAAATTGTTGTGGCTTCCGGAGAACTGCAGAACCCCCAGGAAGTTTGGACACCGGAACAGATTAAGAGAATCGCCAAGGCTAAAGAGAGCGATCAGGCGGTGATTATCCGCTCCGCCGAAGAAGTGACCCAGGCCTCTACCAGACCGGCAAAGGATCGGATTACATGGCATTTTAAGATCTTCAATGCAAGAGACCTGGCATGGGCGGCTTCCACCGCCTTTATATGGGATGCTGCAAGGATCAACCTCCCCAGTGGCAAAAAAGCGCTCGCTATGTCAGTTTATCCTGAAGAAAGCAATACGGCTAAAGGATGGCAGAGATCCACTGAATTTGTAAAAGGCTGCATTGAGCATTATTCTAAACAATGGTATGAGTTCCCCTATCCTGTCGCCACTAATGTAGCTGGTATCGTTGGAGGAATGGAATATCCTGGCATTGTATTCTGTTCTTCCTCCTCATCTGGCGGAAACCTCTGGGGAGTCGCCAGCCATGAATTCGGTCATACATGGTTTCCGATGATCGTGGGCAGCAACGAAAGAAAATATGGCTGGATGGACGAAGGTTTCAATACATTCATTAATACCGTAGCAGATAAAGAATTTAACAACGGGGAATTTTTTAATGCAAAGAGCAATCGCCGTTCCGCTGCAGGTTTTGTATACCGCAACGAACCCATTATGACCATACCGGACGTGCTGAACCCCAATGATTGGGGCATTGACTGCTATTTTAAACCGAGCGTGGGCCTGGAAATGCTTCGTTATGATGTTTTAGGAGAAGAGAAATTCGACGGCGCTTTCCGCTATTATATCAGCAATTGGGCCTACAAACATCCCACACCACTGGATTTCTTCAGGGCCATTGAAAATTACAGCGGAGAAACCCTGGACTGGTTCTGGAGGGGATGGTTTGTCAATGACTGGAAAATCGATCAGGGTGTTAAATCCGTCGAATATGTGGACAAGGACTCAAGCAAGGGATCACTGATAACGATTGAGAACCTTGAACAGATGCCCATGCCTGTTACCGTAGAAATAACGGAAGATAATGGAAAGACCTCCCGCATTCATTTGCCTGTCGAAATCTGGCAACATGGAAGCACCTGGAAGTTCCACGCATCGACCACTTCTAAATTGACACAGGTAGTCATCGATCCTGATAAGCATCTCCCTGATGTAAATGAATCCAACAATGTCTGGAAGGCTAACTAAAGCAGATAATCGAACCGATTCAAATTAGTAATGTTATGGCAACCTGAACAAATCCAGGTTGCTTTTTTTTATGATTTCCTTTAAATCAGAGCCGCCTTTTCAAAACTTCAACCTGACTCCTTTTCCAGCTCTCAAAATCACCGGCAAGAATATGATTCCGGGCCTCGCTCACTAAGTGAAGGTAAAAAGCGATATTATGAGCGCTTGCAATCGTCAGGCCCGTGATCTCCTTGCTTTTCATCAGGTGACGCAGGTAAGCCCTGCTATAATGATTGCTTATTAGTGATGGGGTTCCCTGGTCGATCGGGCTGAAATCCTTCTCCCATTTTTTATTATCGATATTGATAACCCCTTCGGAGGTAAAAAGCATGGCATTCCTCCCATTTCGGGTGGGCATTACGCAGTCGAACAGATCGATTCCAAGTGAAATGCATTCCAGGATATTCCAGGGGGTCCCCACACCCATCAGGTAGCGTGGTTTCTCCACAGGCAAATGATCACAACAAAGCCCGCAAAGTTCATACATCATTTCCTCCGGTTCCCCAACACTTAATCCTCCGATCGCATTACCCGATGCAGCTTTTGAGGAAATGAATGCACAGGATTCAATCCTCAGCTTCCCGTACGCACCTCCCTGCACGATAGGAAAAAGGTTCTGTTCATAACCATAGCGCTCAGGAGTTTCCCCGAAACGCCCAAAACAACGGTCCAGCCAACGATGTGTAAGTTGCATGGACCTTTCAGCGTACGCAAACTCGCTCGGGTACGGCGGGCATTCATCAAAAGCCATTACGATGTCCGCGCCGATAGTTCGCTGAATATCCATCACCCGCTCAGGTGTAAATAAATGCCTTGACCCGTCGATATGAGATTGGAAAATCACTCCATCCTCGCTGATCTTGCGAGTGCCCGCCAGTGAAAAGACCTGGTATCCGCCACTATCGGTCAGAATTGGCCGATCCCATCCGATAAAGGAATGCAGACCTCCGGCCGCCTCCAGTACTTCCAAGCCCGGCCTAAGAAATAAATGATAGGTATTGCCAAGTATGATCCGGGCGCGGACATCAGTCAACTGCTCCTGCGTCATCGCTTTAACGCTGCCGGCTGTACCCACAGGCATGAAAATAGGCGTGGGTATATCACCATGATCCGTCCTGACCTTTCCGGCCCTCGCTCTGGACTTATCATCCCTTCCCTCTAAAATAAAACTCAATGAAGCCATAAGAACCCCGCAAGATACTGATTCGGAAATCTCAGTGTTAAATCTAGTCTGTGCTATGTCAGGAAAAATCCCTGGTTCTGCTTAATTTCGGGTCCTGACCAAAACCACCCAAGCTAAACCGGCCCAATTATGCAGCAATGGTACTCAACTGTTTTATGGCATCAGGTTCTTTTCGGTGTATTCTGCATGGTTACACTGATACAGCTCATTTATTACCTGAACTTTTTCAGAAAGCTGGCTTTTTTCAAACCGGCTTCCAGGGAACATACCCAGCAGCATCCGGTAAGCGTGATCATATGTGCAAGGGATGATGCCGCCAAGCTCGCTCTCTATCTGCCTGGTTCACTGGTGCAGCAATACCACTCAACCTATGAAGTACTGGTCGTCAACCACAATAGCCAGGACGATACCCGTTTTTTACTCGATGAATTCAAAAAAAGCTATAAGGGATTAAGAATTGTAAACCTGGAGTATGAAGCCATCGGAATACCCGGAAAAAAATATCCCCTTTCCATGGGCATTAAAGAGGCCAAACATGAAATCGTGTTGCTTACCGATGCCGATTGTGTACCCGCCAGTGAACACTGGATTGAAAAGATGCAGGACGGTTACTATCAGGGGACTAAGATCGTATTGGGATATGGAGCTTACAACAAAAAAGAAGGACTGCTCAACAAGCTCATTCGTTTCGAAACCTTCCATACTGCCTTGCAATATCTGTCCTTCGCTCTGGCAGGCAGGCCCTATATGGGCGTAGGCCGTAACCTGTCTTATAAAAAAGAATTATTCCTCAATAATAAAGGTTTCTCTTCCATCAACCATGTTCCCGGAGGTGACGACGATCTTTTTATCAATATGGTGGCTGATAAGACCAATACCAATATCGTCATTGACTCCGAAGCTTTTACCCTTTCCGAACCCAAGAAAACATTTGGGGAATGGTTTAAACAAAAGAACAGGCATTATAGCACTGGTCGTTATTACAAGGCCAGGACCAAATGGCTGCTCGGAACCTATACCAGCACGCATTTTCTTTTTTATCCCCTCTTCGTAGCCTCCCTCCTGCTTTTCAGTTGGCAGTTAACCCTCTATGTATTCGCTGCAAGGCTGCTTGTCCAATCTGTGATCTTCTTTAAGTCTATGCGAAAGCTAAATGAAAAGGACCTCTTTGCCTGGTGGTGGTTGCTTGATATCTGGATGTTCTTCTATTATATCATTTTTATGCCTTCTTTATGGAAGAAATCCCGCAAGACCTGGCGTTGATTGAAAAATATTTCGACCAGTTCAGCCCTGTCCAAAAAGAACAAATAATTGCACTGGATAAAATTTACCGTGAATGGAACGAAAAGATAAATGTGATTTCCCGAAAAGACATCAACGGGCTCTACGAAAAACACCTCTTGCATAGCCTTGGTATCGCAGCCATATTTGAATTTCAGCCTGGAATGGAGGTCATTGATATTGGCACTGGCGGGGGGTTCCCAGGGGTGCCCCTGGCCATATTCTTCCCCAAAACTCAATTTCAGCTTGTAGATAGCATCGGGAAAAAATTAAAAGTCGTCGAAGCGGTCAAATCCGGTATCGGATTAAAAAACCTGACCACCCGGCATATCCGGGCAGAAGAGATAAAAGATAGAAAATTCGATGTCGCTGTCTCAAGGGCAGTAGCCCCCTTAAAAGAGCTCTGGCAATGGTCAAGGCCCCTGCTAAGAAAATACAAAGAAATTCCGCAAAATGCCGCAGATCCCTTAACACAGAATCGGAAAGACCCTAACCTTCCCAACGGTCTTATCTGTCTCAAAGGGGGGGACCTCTCTAAGGAAATCTCCGAAAGCAATCTAAAGCCGCGCATGATCGAAATTTCGGAAATATTTCAGGAAGCTTATTTCAGAGAAAAATTCCTGCTCTATATGCCCTACACAGGACGATAAGACGAAATTCATTTTAGGAAAATATTATAAAATCGCATATACAGGACGGAGAGCCTTCTCCCTATCTTTATATCGGCTGAATTGATCAATGCCAATAATCATTTAACCTTATTCAGGTTGCTCCAGACCCACTCATATCTCTGAAAACAGGAAAGCCATCTTCCCAGATGGCTTCCTGTTTTATTTGATCGGTTAATTAAATTCCTACCATTTAAGGTCCAGCTTATCGTTCTTGCGGTCAATATCGGCCATTCGTTGAGTCGGATCGATTTCTAAGGAAACGATATCCGTCAGGCGATGGCTCAAAGCAAACACATAGGTCGGGCTCGTCCACTTCCATGCATCAAATACGATTCTCGGGATCTGCGAAAATTCAGCGGGCTTCTCCCCAAACATAAAATACTGCGGAATATAAGCGATCTCCCGGCTGCTGTCTTTGTAATGCACTTCCACATCGATCGGCATCGGCATTTTACCTAAACACTTCAGGCGGATATAGGATTTGACTCCATCCTCCCATAGACTATCAATTGAATAATCGATAGTTTTTGTCGTTCCTATCCAGTATTCCTTATACCAATCCAGCTTCATCCCGCTCACCTTTTCAGCTACCCGCATAAAATCACTTGCATTCGGGTGTTTGAAACGCCATTCCCGGTAATATTCCTGCAGAATTCGGTCCCTCACTTCATCTCCCACGATATAACCCAACTGTTCCAGGAATATCGCGCCTTTGGAATAAGAGCCGATACTATAGGCGAAATTGGTAATAAAATGATCGGCGTGGGTGGTCAGGGGCTCTTCAAGTCCGCTTTTTACCAGGTAAAAATAGCCGCTGTATGAACTGTAAAGATGCAAGGGCAACTGTGCCTTGTCCCGCTTGACCATATCCCGGTATCCTGCATTGCCGGGAAATTTTTTGGCCATATAATCATAATAATAGGCCGATACAAGGCTTTCTGCGTAAGTCGTGAATCCTTCATCCATCCATGCATACATTGATTCATTCGTGCCCAGCATCCCCTGGTACCAGCTATGCATCCATTCATGAAAAGCTCCTCCCAGCCCCGGGCCAACAAGTAAGGTGCTCATCGGATATTCCATGCCGCCATCGCCACCATGAATAAATGAATATTGTTTATAGGGGTATTTGCCAAAACTCTTTTCCATATACGGCAATACAATTAACGCAGCATCGGCAAGAGTGTTCCACAGGGTATCCTGCTTCGCATCATTGTTCTTGTTCTTGTATAGGACATGAATGGTTGGCCCGTTGGGTACCTGTCGGACAAGATGTATATAATTCGGGTCGGCAGCCCACATGAAATCATGCACATTCGGCGCAATAAAATGCCATGTCAATAGATCCCCGGAAGGACGCTGAACCTTTGTGCCGGGATTCTCATAACCGTACCCCACCTGGTTCGCATTCACCAGGTAACCCGTTCCGCCAAGGATATAGGTCTTATCGATTGAAAACTTTACATCATAATCCCCCCAGACGCCATAGAATTCCCTGGCGACATAAGGCGTCGGATGCCAGCCCTCATAATCAAATTCGCAGATTTTAGGATACCACTGGCTCATTGAATAGCGCACTCCCGTCATCGGATTATCCCGCCCGCTCCTGCGTACCTGCAGGGGCACCTGGGCCTCGAAAGCCAAATCAAAGACTACCGTTGTCCTGGGCAGGATCGGCTTGGAAAGCTTCACTTCAAGTATTGTCTCTTCTTCCTTGATCTGTTGGGCGACCCCGTTCATTTTTAGTGACTGCACATGCTCATAGCCGATCTCATCCGGCTTCAGGTTCAGTATCCGGTCCTTGACCCTGCCATCCCAATCGGGCTGTCCCTGGGCTCCCCGGCCAGCGCCGATAAGCAACTTTCCCAATTCCCGGCTATGCTCATCCATCATGCTCTTAGGTTGAAAAGCATTCCAGTATAGGTGATAGAAGACACGGTAAAGCGTATCAGGAGAATTATTGCTGTATTGCAAAACCTCTGTGCCGCTAAAACGGTTCGTTGAAACATCCATTTTCACATTCATGGTATATTTCACTCGCTGCTGCCAGCGGTCGGGTTGCGCCAATGCCACGCAGGACAGTGTAATTAATGCCAGGGAAAACAGGGTTTTTTTCATCATCGCTGTATTTAGCTAAAACAGGGGGAACAATCACCTAACCAAGGCCCTCAATCAGGCTGCAAATTTCAGTATTTGCAACTCAAAATAAAAGATTATTTTAAGGGGCTATTTCAGGGTAATATTATCCTTTATCAATTGTCCCTCGCTGCTAAAAAGTAGGTTTTTCTTCTGAACATCATTTTTAGCGATATGTACCCGGTATTGTACCACATCATCAGGAAGTTCGATCAGGTAAAATTCCTTCATCTCCCAGTCTGCATATTTGCTCTTACTAAATCCATCCTTCACTTCATAAGGCAATTGGTCCTCTTCAATTGCCTTCTCCGTGCTCTTCCATTCCCCATTTTCCGCAAAACGGGCCTCATATTTTTGATTATCCATCTCAAAACTCGCTACGAAATAGGAGAGCCTGTCCTTCCAGGAAACCCCTGTCGCATTAGGGTAATGCGACTTCAGTGCATCGGTCACTGCGGCAGGGATGCTACCGAACTGTGCGCTAACAGAAAAAAGACCGCCAAATAAAATAAACAGAGAAAAGATCAGCTTCTTCATAATGATAATATCAAAGAAGACAAATTTCGGGCCTTTTCAATTTCCGGCTACTATAAAAAAACTTAAAATTATCGGTTGATCTCAACCAGCAACACCCAGGCATCCAGGACCGCCTTGATAAAGGAGAAAACGATGGCCGGCACGATCCAGAAAATGCCGATTTCACCGCTCATAAGCATGGCAGTTCCACAGATTATATATGGAAGCGATGCCAACTGGTCCAAACACAAATTGAGCAGGTATCTGTTCTTGAACTCCTTGCCGGTATGCCTGTAATTACGCAAGTCCAGCCTGAGAATAAAAAAATAAAGGATCAGCCCTGTCAGCAAGAGTTCAAAACCCACCAGGGTCAAAGACTCCCCCGGCACCAGTATCAATATGGAAAGGATCAGTATATTCATCAGCAATACAAGGGAAATCAAGGCCCTTTCCGGAAGCCTGCGCACTGAAAGGATCTTCTGCAAATTCAGGGAAACGCCGACAAACAGCAAGCCTGCAAGCGCCGCGGCGGCTCCTCCAGTCGTAATAAAAAAATCATGCCATTCTTTATTCATCTTCTTTGGATTTTTCTCTATCGTCCATACCGGCTACCACTATTACGATTTCCCCCTTTACTCCTTTCTCGCTAAAGTACGAAGCCAATTCCCCCAGGGTTCCTCTCCGGTTTTCTTCATAAATTTTAGTGAGTTCCCGTGAAACGGAAGCCGATCGCCCACCGCCAAAATGAATTGCCAATTCCTCCAGGGTCTTCACGAGACGCAGAGGGGACTCATAAAAGATAATCGTACGTTCCTCCAGCGCCAATTTCTTCAATAAGGTTTGTCTCCCCTTCTTTAAAGGCAGAAACCCCTCGAATGCAAACCGGTTGCAGGGAAGTCCGCTATTGATCAGGGCCGGTACAAATGCAGTCGGGCCAGGCAGGCATTCCACCCTTATTCCCAACTGAACGCATTCTCTTACTAATAGAAATGCAGGGTCCGAGATCCCCGGCGTGCCGGCGTCCGTCAGCAAAGCCATTTTCTTTCCGGCCATCATTTGATTGGCCAGATGATGAAGGACCTTATGTTCATTATGCTGGTGGTAAGGAGAAAGTGGTTTGAAGATCTGATAATGGTTCAACAACTTCAGAGAGGTCCTGGTGTCTTCAGCAAGGATCAGGTCCGCGGATTTTAGCGTTTCCAAAGCACGGAAACTGATATCCTGCAAATTTCCGATCGGGGAAGGAACGATAAAAAGCATTAGAATTAAAGCATTAGAATTAAAGCGTTAGAGCTAAAGAACTAGGACTAAAGCGTTAGATTTATAACCGGAGTAATTATCCCTCAATTCACCGATACTTCGAAATACTCCATCACCGGATTGGCAAGTAACTTCTGGCTTGCCTCTTCGGCAATTTTTTTCGCATCTGCAGAGGAAACCGCATCGACCTGCAGGCTGATATTCTTACCCACCCTTACATCTTCGATATGCTCAATGCCCAGGCTCTCCAGGCCCCCCATCACGGCCTTTCCCTGAGGATCCAATAATTCTTTCAATGGCATAACCTTTATGTTCACGGAAAATATCATGAGACTCTGTTTTTATAAATTAATGAAAGAAGGATGTAAAAAAGAAAGACAACCGGAACAGCCAGCCATTTCAGGACCAGGGCCGAAACAAGAGCAATGATCAAAAGAATTATCTGCGGCTGACTGCTGCGAAAATCCAGTTTTTTCAATTTAAGGGAAATCATAGGGAGATTGCTTACCATCAGGTAACTCACTATCAGGGTGATCCCATACAGGAACCATTTATTCTGAAGCAGGACATAGATCGAATCATTATCCGTATTCCAGTAGATCAGGGGAAGAGAGGCGATAAGGAGCCCTGCGACTGGCGATGGCACTCCTTTAAATACATATTGCTGTGAACTGTCCACATTAAACTTAGCCAGTCTGTAAGCAGTCGCGCAGGGGAAAATAAAAGCCGGAATCAAATAATTCATTGAAGTCTCCAGCCCGTCTGCCTGCTGTCCATAACTCAGCTTTAGAAATTGGAACAGGATCATGCCCGGAGCCACCCCAAAACTAACCACATCGGCCAAAGAATCAAGCTGCTTGCCTTTCTCGGATGCCACTTTAAAAAGTCTCGCCACAAATCCATCGAAAAAGTCCACCAAAGCTGCAAGCCCAATGAATAAGGAGGCCATCCATATCTCCGGGGGCATTCTCAGTATCCGGTCCCCTTCTTCACTATAAACAACGGTCAGTCCGTTCTGTAAGACAAAAAGAATCGCCAGGCATCCGAAGAACAGGTTAAGTAGTGTAAACAGATTAGGTATTTGTTTCATTATATAGCTATGCTCGATTGTAGATTTTATTATATGATCCTTCCGGATGTGCGACAGTGATGCCTGCAGTCTTATTTCTTCATCAGTGCTTCTATTTCATCGGCCTCCAATGGTATTTTTTTCATAAGGTCCTTGTTGCCTGTCTTTGTGATCCACACATTATTTTCAATCCTCACTCCTGTTTTTTCCTCCTCGATATAGATGCCGGGTTCCACCGTAAATACCATGCCTTCCTGGATCGGTTCTGTCCTGGTACCTAAATCATGCACATCGATGCCCAGATGATGGGAAACACCGTGGTACATGTATTTCCAGTAAGCTGGTGTTTCGGCTGTCTGGTTCTTTATATCGGCCTGCGTTAACAATCCGATCTTTAGAAAGGTCTTGTTTGCTTCCTCACCTACTTTCTTTGTATAGTCTGCAATGGAAATTCCCGGCTTGAGCAGGCCCTTTCCATAGTTGTGCAGATGAAGGCAGGCGTTATAGACTTCCTTTTGCCTCTTGGTGAATTTTCCATTTACCGGTACGGTTCGGGTCAGATCTGCACAATAGCCTCCGTATTCCGCCCCAAAATCCATCAGGATGAGTTCCCCTTCTCTGCATGGACCGTCATTGCTTACATAGTGCAGGGTCCTGGCATTGTCTCCGCTTGCAATGATGCTGCCATAAGCGGGCCCCGTCGCACGTTGTGATAAGAAAGAATGAAAGATTTCGGCCTCGATCTCGTATTCATTCACACCGGGTTTGATGAATTTCAGAAGCCTTAAAAAAGTCTCCCGGGTTATATCGATTGCCTGCTGTAATACCTCCACTTCAAGGGCAGTCTTCACCGAACGCAAGGACTTCATGATCCTGGCGGCCCTGAAATAATTGTGTAAGGGATACTGCTCCCGGGTCTGCTTGATAAACCGGTATTCCCTGGTCTCGATAAGGCTAGACTTACGGTCATTTTCATTGGAATCCAGGTAGATATTATCGGCCAAATGGATCCATTGCTGAAGCGGTCCATCGAGGCTGTCCAGCCAAACCACGGTCTGTATCCCCGAAATCTTTTTAGCTTCTTCGGACCTCAATCTTCGTCCATCCCATTTTTCCTTCAATTCATTGGGCCTGACTAGTATCATCACCTCCCTGTATTTCTCCTCCGGATGATCCGGAAAGAGAACCACCATTGAATCTTCTTGCTCGATCCCGCTGAGCCAGTATAAGTCGCTGTTCTGTTTAAACCGGTAAATCGCATCTCCATTACTCGGTACTTCATCATTGCTGACGAAGATGGCAATCGACCGGGGTTGCATAGCTGCACAAAACCTCTTTCTGTTCTGAACAAAAATTCCGGGATTTAAAGGAAGATATTTCATCTGAATATCTATAGTTTTATCTGTTTGCCAGATGGAATCTAGCTTACTCATTGCCCTTTTTGCAACAAAGCACACATGCTAGGCTTTATCTGAATGTCTATAGTTTTTCTGTTTGTCTGATGGAACCTCGCTTATTGGTTGATTGCCAAATATCTGGCAAAATCCGCCGTTAGGTTTCATGCAATGGGTTTTCTCCGTTTGTAAAAATAGGTAATGATTGCTTAGTCCCGGGCGGAATATTTTGGAGATCAATGAACTGGCACTAGTTGATTTTTTTTGAATATTCGCCATCATTCAGCCCTTCCATTCTTTCTCGGGAACTTATAAAAACTAACAACTGTTAGTTTATAAAATATTCTAAAAAACTCATAATTCATTAGAAATTATTCAATAGTAGTGCCCAGTTCAGGCTTTTTTTGAACAGTTTTTAATTTTACTTTTGCGGTTTATATTTAACCACATTAATAGATTCGAGCCATATGCATATTCCCACGCCACCCTTCCCAAAAGAAAAATTAGTGAGGATCGGGTTGAACTGTTCCGATAGCATTCACTACCAATCCGGCCCTGAGGAACTAGTCTCCGATACATTGCGCCGTGCTGAAGGAAGTCTGAGCGAAAATGGGGCCCTCGTCATCCACACCGGTGAATTCACAGGAAGAAGCCCCAAAGACAAATACACTGTCAGGGATGAGATCACCCGAAACCGGATTGACTGGAATGAGTTCAACCAACCGATTGAAGAAAAATACTTTCATATCATTTCAAACAGGGTCAGGGCCTATCTTAATGACCTTCCTGAAATCTGGATCCGTGACTGTCATGCCTGTGCAGATCCCAATTACCGTCTCCGGCTCCGGGTCGTTAATGAACTGCCGTCCATGAATCTCTTTGCCTATAATATGTTTCTTAGGCCCACTAAAGAAGAACTGGAAAACTTTGAACCCGATTGGCAGATCCTGAGCGCACCCGGCCTGCGTCTCGATCCTTCGGAATGCGGAACCCGTAAGCACAATGCTGTCGTTGTTTCATTCAGGCACAAGACCATTTTGATCGCCGGAACCTCTTACACAGGGGAGATCAAAAAAAGTGTCTTCGGTATCTTGAACTTCCTTTTGCCTGTGGAAAAACAGGTCCTCAGCATGCATTGTTCTGCCAATATGGGCAAAAAGGGCGACACTGCTATTTTCTTCGGGCTCAGCGGGACAGGTAAGACCACCCTCAGCACGGATCCCGACCGCAAATTGATCGGGGATGATGAACACGGATGGTCTGACCATCAAATATTCAATTTCGAAGGCGGCTGCTACGCAAAATGCATACATCTCAGTGAAGACAATGAACCCGAAATCTATAAGGCCATTCGTAAGGGAGCCCTGGTCGAAAACACAGTTTTTCATCCGGGAACAAAAAGGATCAATTTCGAAAACGGTTCGATAACTGAAAATACCCGTGTCTCCTACCCCCTCCATTACATAGCAAACTCTCTTGAGCCTTCCATCGGCGGGGAACCGGAAAATATCTTTTTCCTCACCTGCGACGCTTATGGGGTCCTGCCCCCTATTTCAAGGCTCAACCCCGAGCAGGCTATGTACCAGTTTATATCCGGTTACACAGCCAAGATTGCGGGCACAGAAACCGGCATCAAGGAACCTAAACTCACGTTCAGCGCCTGCTTTGGAGCCCCCTTCATTCCCCTTCATCCGGGTGAATATGCCCGTTTATTGGGGCAAAAAATCAATAAAAGCAACGCCAGGGTCTGGCTCATCAATACCGGTTGGACCGGCGGTCCCTATAGAGTAGGGAGCCGCATCAAACTCTCCTATACCAGGGCCATGGTGACCGCTGCCCTCCGGGGCGACTTGGACATGGCCCCTTTCCGCCTGCAGTCCGGCTTCGGGTTCGAAGTACCCGAAAAGATATCCGGAGTTCCTGCGGAAATACTCAATCCCGTCAATACCTGGTCTCATAAGGATGCCTACGAAGAGCAGGCCCGATGCCTGGCAGACAAATTCAGGGAAAATTTCAGGAAATATGAATCCGGGGTAAGCCCCGAAATTCTGGCTGCTGCCCCTGCCTGGTAAAATAAATATGCAGGAATTTTTCTGTAATCAAAATAATTTACTGATATTGGCAGCCAATTTTTTACATCTCGGCCTCTAACTTTGCTTCCTGTAAACTCCATCGTTTAACGATGGAGTTTGCATTTAAAGGAAGGCTAAAATTTAGTAATCATAAAATTTTACTCATAATCCTTCGTTTTCATCGATCCTCAATCAATTACCATGTTCATATTCCTACTCCTCCCCCTCTTAGCATTTGCTGCCTCTCGCAACTCCAATCTCATCGATTGGAACCCCGACTATAAACTCGTTTGGGAGGATTTTAGAGCCCGCCCCAATCCCGCCTCTCCCAATGCCGCACTCACAGCCACGGAGCTCCGTTTCGACATAAAATATAACAGCGAAAAAGGCTATCAGTATCATATCACCTGCCAATTCAACAAAAACAAATCCTGGGGCCGCGTAAGGACCGACTATATCCTCTCCCATGAGCAAGGCCATTTCGATATTGCCGAGATCTATGCCCGCCGCCTCTGCAAAGCCTTTCGGGAATACAAGCCCGACAGCAATCCGCAGGCCGCCAACAAGGAGATTTCCGGGATCTATCAAAACATCATGCAGCAGATGGACCAGCGCCAGAAAGATTACGATGCCGAAACCCAGAATTCCATTATTAAGGAGAAACAGGCCGAATGGCTCAAAAAAATAGCCGAAGAATTAAAAAGCCTTCAGAGCTACGCAGATTATCGTTAAGACCTATCAATACAAACCGTAAATAGGCCAATAGAACCTGGATAGCATCTCGCCTGAATATTCCTCGTTTTCCGGAAATTGATGGCGAAATCCAGAATTACATTATGAAAAAAACCGAAAGAATTAAAAATCCTGGTGGCTATGCAAATTATCGATTAGACACATTAAAACAAACCGTAAATCTGGGAATCGATTCTTGATATGATCTCGCCCAGATCTTCCTCATTTTCAGGAAACTTGTTCTTATCTATATCCACAACCAGAAGAGGGCCTTCTTTGTAAGATTCGGTCCATTTATTATAAAGATCGTTGAGTCGCTTGAGGTAATCCAGCCTGATATTTTCTTCATATTCCCTGCCCCTTTTTTGTATCTGGCCTACGAGGGTCGGTACAGAAGCATGCAAATAGATCAGGAGGTCAGGAGGCTGTATCATCCTCTTCAATGTCTGAAAGAACTGAAAATAATTATTGTAATCCCGCTTGCTCATCAGACCCATTTCATGCAGGTTCGGAGCGAAAATATGCGCGTCTTCATAGATCGTCCGGTCCTGGATAACCGTTTCCGTTCCGCTCTGGATTTCCAAAAGCTGATTCAGGCGGCTATTCAGGAAATAGATCTGAAGATTAAAGCTCCAGCGCGGCATCTCCTCATAAAAATCATTCAGGTAGGGGTTATGGTCTACATCTTCGAACTGTGGAATCCAGCGGTAATGTTTACTCAGCAGTTCTGTCAGGGTTGTCTTTCCGGCCCCGATATTTCCTGCTACGGCAATATGTTTCGGTTTTTTGGTTTTTGCCATATTTAAATGTAATTGCTAAATTTCAAACAATAAAATCTAAATCACTCTATCGATACCTTATGCCAATTGCTTCCCGAACAAGACTGAGAGTAGCCTTTGCGCTTGCTCTGGCCTTTACGGCTCCATATTCTATCACCTCATTCATATACTTATGATCGTGGCGAATTGCATGTGAACGAGACCGGATCGGTCCAACAAACTTTACCATATCCTCAGCCAATTGCTTTTTCATATCTCCATAACGGATCCTGCAGTCATTATAATCCTCCTCAAATTTTTTCAACACATCTGAGGGGCTGACCACTTGCATCAGGTTAAATAATCCCTGAATAAAATCCGGCTTTGCACTATGTGGTTCTTCCGGACCCTGATCCGTCTTCGCCTTCATGATTTTTTTCCGGATCAGCTCATCGTCGTCTGCCAGGTAAATCGCATTCATCTGGTTTTCGCTCTTGCTCATTTTCCCGCTGCCATCCAGGCTCATTATTTTTACCAATTCCTCTCCATAATTAAAAGCTTGCGGAGCTGGAAACACATCCCCGAAATAATGATTGAACCGATCCGCAAAATTTCGTGTCATTTCGATATGCTGTTCCTGATCCTTGCCGACCGGGACTTTAACTGCCCGATGAATTAGGATATCCGCTGCCTGGAGGACTGGATAGGTAAGCAGGCCTGCATTTACGTTGTCTGGTTGCTGGCGCACTTTATCTTTAAACGTTGTAGTCTTCTCGAGTTCGCCCTTATAGGAAACCATATTCAGGTATAGATAGAGCTCGGCGATTTCGGGAAGGTCGCTTTGGATATAGAGTACGCATTTTTCAGGGTCTAATCCGCTGCCGATCAGTTCCGACAAAAGCCTCAGTACATTTTCTTTCAGGCCGTGGGAATTCCTATGGGTTGTCAGGCTATGCCAATCCACTATACAGAAATAACAGTCATACTCATCTTGCATCTTTGCCCAGTTCATTATTGCGCCGAAATAATTGCCTAAATGCACAAAACCCGTGGGCCTTATTCCACTTAAGACTATTTCCTTTTTCTTTTGCATAGGTTTCAAGTATGGGTGGCGAAGATAATGAAAGTCGGTTAGAGGCTGATCCTGCAAATCACTGACCATTAAGGTTTGGACGATATGGCCGGCCTCCGGCCGGGATTTCCCTTCCGCTCATCTAAAAGGCAGATAAAGTCCAGGCGAAACCATTATTTTTGTTCGTTATCACGGTTATGGAAGTAAATGATGAAATGATTCAAAATCTCGCCGATCTGGCCCGGCTCCATTTCGATGAAGCTGAAAAGCAATCCATCAAAAAAGACCTGGAGCTCATGATCGGTTTTGTGGGCAAACTCAGTGAGATCGATACGGAAGGAATAGAGCCTCAATTGCACATGAGCGATGAGACGGACATTTTTCGGGAAGATGAATTACAGGGTTCTGTTAGCCGGGAAGAGGCCTTGCGCAATGCCCCGCAATCGGATGGCATTTATTTCAAAGTCCCCAACGTGATCCGTGGGTCCCAACCAGGATTTGGAAAAACTCTAGTTTCCGGACCGGCATAAAATAACTGATCATGAACACACCAATCATCCACTTGGAGTCAATCGTCAAAAGCTATTTTCTCGGCAAACAGGCCTTGTTGGTGTTGAAGGGTATTACCATAGACATTTACAAGAACGAATACGTAGCCCTCATGGGCCCTTCAGGTTCCGGAAAAAGCACGCTTATGAATATCCTGGGTTGCCTCGACTCTCCAACAGGCGGTAATTATGTGCTTAACGGCCAGGACGTAAGTAAAATGCCGGATAATGACCTGGCCGATGTCAGAAACAAGGAAATCGGTTTCGTATTCCAGCAATTCAATCTCATGCCCCGCCTTACTGCCGTGGAAAACGTTGCACTTCCCCTGGTCTATGCCGGGATTTCCAGAAAACAGCGCATTGAAATAGCCATGAGCATGCTCGAAAATGTGGGACTCACGGACAGAAGCCACCACAAACCCAACGAACTTTCCGGGGGCCAATGCCAGCGCGTTGCCATCGCAAGAGCCCTGGTCAACAATCCTGCAATCATTCTGGCTGACGAACCCACCGGAAACCTTGACTCAAAGACTTCCAACGAAATCATGGATATCTTTGGAGCCATTCAATCCGGAGGCAATACCGTTGTCCTGGTCACGCACGAAGTGGATATTGCGAACTATGCTCATCGGATCATTAGGTTAAGGGACGGTCTCATAGAAAGCGACCGCACCAAAGTTGAAACCCTCCAACCCGCCTGATATGGCATTAAAAATTTACACGAAAACCGGGGATAAGGGAAAGACCTCCCTGATAGGAGGAACAAAGGTTCCTAAAAGTAATATACGGATCGAAGCCTATGGTTCGGTTGACGAGCTCAACTCCTTCCTCGGCCTGCTTCGTGACCAGGTCGGAATTGCATATGACACTACCATCCTGAAAGAAGTTCAGGACCGCCTTTTTACCATTGGTTCCTCACTTGCCTGCGATCCCGTTAAAGAGTCTTCCCTGCTCATACCCGATCTTAAAGAAACAGATGTGGACCTCCTGGAAAAAGAGATCGACCGCATGAATGAGGAGCTTCCCGAAATGAAGCATTTTGTCCTTCCTGGAGGACATGTCACCGTATCTACTGCGCATGTCGTTCGCTGCGTTTGCCGGCGCGCTGAAAGGATCTGTGTCCTTCTCAATGAGAACAATGGCCATGTCGAACCCCTCGTCCTCAAATACCTGAATCGCCTGAGTGATTTTTTCTTCGTGCTCTCCCGCCACCTCAGTAAGGAGCTCAATGTGGTTGAAATCCCCTGGCAGCCCCGCATTTAATTTTCTACAGTACCGCTCCCGCGGGAGCCACCCCTTCACTCCCCAATATCTCCCCATCCCGCATATGCAAAATCCTGTCACTCATTTGCGCGAGTTCTTCATTATGAGTAACAATCAGAAATGTCTGGTTGAATTTCTCCCGCAGGTCAAAAAACAATTGATGCAATTCTCGCGCATGCACCGAATCCAGGTTGCCCGTCGGTTCATCCGCAAATATGATATCCGGATTGTTGATCAGGGCCCTTGCTACAGCTACCCTTTGCTGTTCGCCTCCGGACAGCTCCGAAGGACGGTTATCCAGACGTTCTCCGATGCCCAGGGTTACCAGCAAATCCCTGGCCCGCTGCTCTACTTCTGCGCGCTTCCTGCCGGCGATCCAGCCCGGAACACAGGCATTCTCGAGTGCGGAAAACTCCGGCAACAGATGATGGAACTGAAATACAAAACCGATATGGCGGTTCCGGAAAGCAGCCAATTCTTTTCCCTTCAATGCGCTAACCAGCTTATCGCTCAGCACGATCTCTCCCGAATCCGGCTTAGATAGAGTACCCAGGATATGCAATAAGGTACTTTTGCCGGAGCCCGAAGGACCGGATATACAAACAATCTCCCCCTTTGCTATGCGTACATCTACGTTTTTCAGCACCTGAAGCTTACCGTAAGACTTGTTAATATGAGTAGCCGATAACATATATAAATTCTGGGATGCAACTTAGCCAATTTCCTTTTATCAAAAGATCCCGCAAATATCCGGTTTTGTGCCATCCCTGGTCTGAAAAACTATCATTTGGAAAATTCATTTTAACATCTACTTTTGCGAAAAATTGGGATGGCCGAAATAAGGACAAACTGCGAACAATAGGTCAAATGAGCTGTCTTAATCATAACTATTAGAAACTAAACGGGAACAGATGTTTTGGACACTTGAATTGGCCAGCTATCTTGAAGACGCACCCTGGCCTGCTACTAAGGACGAACTTATCGACTATGCCATCAGATCCGGTGCGCCGATCGAAGTAGTTGAAAACCTTCAGGAACTTGAAGACGAAGGTGAGATCTATGAAGCCATTGACGACATATGGCCCGACTATCCTTCACAGGAAGACTTCTTCTTCAATGAAGACGAGTACTAGAATTTAAAAAAATGAAAAAGCCGCAGATTGCGGCTTTTTATATTATTGGCCTTTATGTCGGAATTCCTCAGCAATTACTTTTCCATTTGCTTCACCACAGCCTCCGTAACCCCCGTTGTAGAAAATCCACCGTCATGAAAAAGATTCTGCATCGTCACCATTCTCGTCAGATCGCTGAACAAGGCAACACAATAATTCGCGCATTGATCACCGCTTGCATTTCCCAGCGGGCTCATATGTTCCGCATAACTTATGAATCCATCAAAACCCTTTACTCCGCTTCCTGCTGTAGTCCTTGTCGGAGACTGGGAAATCGTATTCACCCTGACTTTCTTACGGATCCCGTAATGATATCCAAAACTGCGTGACACGCTCTCAAGCAAGGCCTTGGCATCGGCCATTTCACTGTAGTCCGGAAATACCCTTTGCGCGGCTATAAAGGTCAGGGCCACCACGCTCCCCCATTCATTCAGCGCATCCATATCCCAGGCAGTCCTAAGCACCCGGTGCAGGGACATTGAAGAAATATCCAGCGTCTTCTGATTAAACCCATAATCCAGTTCTGTATAACTCTTTCCCTTTCGAACATTCAGGCTCATGCCAATCGAATGAAGCACAAAATCCACGCCTCCGTTAAAATGCGTCATTGACTGTTCAAACAATTTTTTCAGGTCATCCATATTCGTAACATCCGCTCCCACGACGGGTGCATTCACTGTTTCGGCCAGTTTATTGATCTCCCCCATTCGCAAAGCTACAGGCGCATTGCTCAGGACGAGCTGTGCGCCCTCCTCATGACAATGGAGCGCCGTTCTCCAGGCGATGGATTTCTCGTCCAATGCGCCAAAAATGATACCTTTCTTACCTTTCAACAAATTGTATGACATGTAAATCGTTTTAAGTGGCCGTAAAATTAAGGACTTATTTACTACAAGGGGAATAATTGCCTCACCGTCCACACAAGCAAAAACACATAAATAAAAACTAAGCAAAAGGATCCAAGCAGGTAAAAAACCAAACCTTTAAAAGAACCTTTCGGGTTCAAATATTTTTTCAGGAACCGGTTCATGAAAAAGACCGGTAAGAGGGAAAGAATCAACAAGAGCCATATGATGCTACTTCTTCCCATCAATGAGAATCATTTCCTTTGCATTGGCCAGAGCAGCAGCAGTCGGTCTCTCACCACCCAGCATCTGAGCGATAGTCTGAATCCTTTCTGTCTCGGAAAGCAGCTTCAACCTTGTATTCACCACTCCCTGCCTTCCTTCCTTATAAACGAATAAATGTCTGTCCGCCCTTCCTGCGATCTGCGGTTGGTGGGTAATGCAAACCAACTGTCTTTTAAGCGCCAGTCCCTGCATGATCATGCCTACCTGTTTAGCTGCCTCCCCGCTGATTCCCGTATCGATCTCATCGAAGATTAAGGTCGCCATATCCATCGACTCCGCCACTAGGGACTTGATACATAGCATCAGCCTGCTCAACTCTCCGCCTGAAGCCACTTTACGCAGCGGATCAAAACGATTGCTCTTATTGCCGTCAAAAAGAAAATCCACTGCATCCATTCCATCCGCATTCAGGGCCGCATTTTCAATCCTGACTTTCAATCTCGCATTCGGCATGCCCACGCGGGACAATAATTGATTGACCTTTTCTTCCAGGTTTTTATGATGCTTCCGCCTTTCAGCAGAAATGCGGACCGCCATATCGCTGACCCCGCGCTCCTGGGCCGCAACCTCTTTCTCCTTATCTGCCAGTTCTTCATCCAGGTTCAAAACCGCCTGCAATTTTTCCTTCAGGGAGGACTGGATCTGAAGCAAATCCTTCGTGGTTTTCACCCCATGCTTTTTAAGCAACCGGTAACCCTTAGCCATTCGATCCTGGATTTCTTCCATGCGTTGCGGATCATATTGGATTGAATCCTTCAGGCCTTCTATTTCCGAAGCAATATCCTGTAACTCGATCTGTGCAGAAAGCAAACGCCGGATAATTTCCGGTAAGGATTTATGAAAAGCGGAATAAACTCCCAATTGGTTTGCAAGGCTTTTAAGCTCCTGAACCATCGGCCTTTCGGATTCGTCTAATTCAAAACTGACTTTTGTCATTACCTGCTGAATATCCTCGGAGCTGCTCAAAAGCTTCAACTCCTGATCCATCTCCTCTAGTTCATCAGGCTTTAAGCTCAATTCTTCCAATTCATCGAATAGAAATTTATTATAATCGAATTCCCTGATAAACTGATCCTTTCGCCGGATCAAATCACCTAGATCCTTTTTGCATTGTAACCATTTCCTGAACAATTCCCTATAATTATCAAGCAAGGGCCCGTTGCCGGCAAGAGCATCCAATACTTCCCGTTGAAAATCCGATTCGCCCAATTCCAGTGTATCAAATTGACGATGCAGATCCACCAGCATTGCGCAGAGCTCCCTCAATTGCTGCAGGTTCACCGGGGTATCATTCACAAAAGCCCTTGACTTTCCATTGCTCCCGACCTCTCTTCGGATCAGTAATTCATCGCCCAGGTCAAGGTCATGATTAGCCATGTAATTCTTAAACCCCTCGTTCCGCTCGAATTCTCCCCGGAAAAACCCCTCGACTATGCATTTCTTTTCCCGGTTCATCAGCGCCGAACCATCGGCACGGTCCCCTAAGATCAAAGAAAGCGCCCCCATGAGGATGGATTTGCCTGCACCCGTCTCACCTGTGATAACATTCAAACCAGGAGAAAACTCCACTAAGAGATCATCGATGATCGCATAATTGATAATATGAAGCTGACTCAGCATATGGCAAATTAAAGAAGATTTTACAAAAGGAGTAAGACTGAAAAATTCAGCATTTATCATCCTGATTCAGCATCTGGCAGAGCGTCAGCAAAAAGAAAAGCACCCTGTCGGGTGCCCTTCGATGTATTATCTGATCCGTCAATTCCTCATTTCAAATCAACGACATTGTTAAGTTCATCGTCTACCAGGATGCGACCGCAGTTTTCGCAAACAATGATTTTTTTACGCTGCCGGATCTCGCTTTGGCGTTGTGGAGGTATCGCATTGAAACAACCTCCGCAAGCGTCCCTGACGACCGGTACAACGGCAAGTCCGTTACGGTAATTTTTACGGATGCGGTCATAGGAAGTCAATAACCTCGGCTCAACCTTTTCCCTTGCGTCACCAGCCAGCTTATTGAAATGCCTTTCTTCTTTCTCGGTAGTTGCAATGATCTTGTCAAGCTCATCTTTTTTATTCTTCAGAACACCTTCCTTGGCAGCCACATTCTTCTTTGCCTTTTCCAGTACAACCACTTTCTCACCGATCTCTTCATTCGCATCCTTGATATGCTTCTCAGCCAGTTTCGTTTCCAACTGCTGCATCTCCATTTCCTTATTGATCGCCTCGAATTCGCGGCTATTCTTTACATTCTGGCTTTGCTTATCGTACTTCTTAATCAGTGCTTCGGCCTCCTTAATCGCTTCCTTTTTCTGGTTAATGAATTCCTGGATGCCGTTGATCTCTTCCTCAATACGGGTTTGCCTGGCATGCAATCCCTGAATTTCATCTTCAAGGTCGCTAACTTCCATTGGCAATTCTCCTTTGAGGATTTTATACTCGTCGAGTTTGGATTCAATTTTTTGAAGCCTCACGAGCGAAGCCAGTTTTTCTTCAACCGAGAACTCTTTTATTTGCGCCATATTTAAATTTGATATTTGAATTGTTAAATAAAATACCGCAGCGGGTTGGTATTCAACTCAGTTTTAAGGACCGCAAATGTACGAAATTTTGTTTGCAAAATCTCAACCAGCAGATCGATCGTAAATTGCTCACTTTCATAGTGTCCGATATCCGCTATTACCATCCTCCCCTCAGTGTTGAAAAATTCATGGTATTTGATATCCGAGCTGATAAAAAAGTCGGCCCCCGCAGCTAATGCTTTGGAAATCAAAAAGCTACCCGCTCCTCCACAAACTCCTACCCTTCGCACTTTCCTGCCCCTCAAAGGGGTATGCCTGATTACGGGAAGTGAAAAAGCCCCTTTCAATGATTCAAGGAACTCTTTTTCTCCCATATCATTTTCTAGTTCTCCCATCAGGCCCGATCCGATTCTCGGATCGGGGTTTTTGAGTTCAGTAATATCGTAGGCCACTTCTTCATAGGGGTGGGCCGCTACCAGAGATGCCACTATATCATTTTGTAAGTGTGCCGGGAAAACCGTTTCGATCCGGACCTCCTGTTCATAATTCCTTTTGCCAATCTCCCCGCTAAATGGATTTGTCTTGTCGCCAGGTTTAAAACTTCCTTCGCCGCCAATAGAAAAACTGGTTTCAGAATAATCGCCAATGGACCCGGCTCCGGCTTCAAAGATCGCATTTCGGACTCTGTCTAAATAATCCCTCGGTACAAAACTGTGCAATTTAAAAACGGTTAAAGCCTTGGGAAGCAGGATGCTCCTGTTTGCCAATCCGAGCCGGTCGGCCATTCCCGCATTAACACCCTTTACAACATTATCCAGGTTGGTGTGAATTGCATACAGGGCTACATCCTGTTTAATGGCCCTGATCAGGGATCTTTCAACATAGTTACTACCTGTAATTTTCTTGAGTCCTGAAAAAAGGATAGGATGATGCGAAACGATTAAATTACATTTTCTTTCAATAGCTTCCTGAACAACCTGCTCAGTAGCATCCAGTGAAACCAATACCCCGGTACAATCCCATTCAGAAGAACCCGTCAACAATCCGGCATTATCATAATTTTCCTGATAGGCACTGGGAGCGATGATCTCCAACTGTTCAATGATCTCGGCGATTTTCATAAGCTAAAGTAAAAAATCCCCCCGGAAAACCGGGGGGAAATAAAACAACTAAAAACAAACTGAGTTTATAAACAATCCGGAAAATCAATCCGGTTTCTTTCCATCGAGAAATGTATTGATCGTACTAATGCTGACGTTGTTATTACCATCCTTTTTCACCTCGTAATTGCTGTAGAAGTTTTCAACATTGGAAGTCGTGTTATATAATTCCAAATTACGGCGGATGTAGGCCGGCACAGTTTCAAACTCATTATTCGGATCGGCAGCGTTGATATTGAACGATAAGTTGCGCAACTTATTGATTCGTTCTGCTGCACGTTTCTTCTGCTGTTCCTCCTTGTCCTGCATCGCAGGGTCCTCGGCGGGCAGGTCATTTTCCGGTTTATTAAGAGCTTGATGGGCCAAGGGCTCATCCGCCGCTGGAATATCTTTAAATACCAACTGCATGTCGGGGGAAGGTTCTTCTTCCAAGAACGGATTAATTGCAGGGGTACCTGAGATGGGCTCCTTCACAGTTATGTGTTCCGGGCTGGATTGTTGTTCGGGCCTGGCTTCTTCTGCATAGATATTTTTGGGTCTTGCAAGATACCCCGCTGATATCGCAGATGCCGACTCGCCAGGCCTACTATCAATTGATAGATTCGTCACCAGATTCTTGTCCTTTTCTGTGGCTGTGAGGCTCTGTAAAGTTAACCATTCCGCTGGTTTTTCCGATTCGTTTTTTTCCACCTGATTGTCCACAGTATTTTTACTAAGCCCCTCCTCCTCACTGAAAAAAATCATTGGTCTGGGCATCTCCATTTGCACAATTTTTTGTTCTGCGACAATTTTATTCAGTTCCGGTTCCAGTTCCAATATCTCTCTGATTTCCTCCTTCTCCGGCAGGGCCATCAGGGCAACTTCAAATTGCCCTGATGCCGGAATTTGTTCTTTTTGTGTAACTAGAGGTAGCACAGGCCCTTGTTCTGTTTTGGATGTTTCTTCGGGTAAGATCAAAGGCATGACAATCTTATTTTCTTTCACTGGTTCGGACTTTATAGTAACTGTTTTTCCAAACGGATCTTTGTGCTCAAATCCGGTGGCAATGAGTGTTATTCCGATCTTGGAACCCAGCGCCTGATCATATCCCAGGCCAAGGATCACATCGGTATGTTCTCCTGCACGTCCGATCAGGTGATTTTGAATGATCTCCACTTCATCCATCGTAAATTCATGATCCCCTTCAGATGAATTGATATTGATAAGTATCCATTTAGCTCCCTGGATATCGCTGTCGTTGAGAAGCGGTGAATTCAATGCTTCTTCGATTGCCTGTTGGGCCCTGTTCTCTCCTTCAGCCTGAGCGCTTCCCAGGATAGCTACTCCGCCGTTGCGCATGACCGTGCATACATCTGCAAAGTCCACATTGATCTGACCTGTACTGTTGATAACATCGGTAATGCATTTAGCTGCTGTGGCCAGCACATTATCCGCACGACTAAAAGCCTCCTTCATTTTAAGATTACCGAACTGATGACGGAGTTTGTCATTACTGATGATCAGTAAAGTGTCGACATATTGTTTCATGGCACGAATCCCTTCCTCGGCCTGGAATTGGCGCTTTTTACCTTCATAAGAAAAAGGCGTAGTGATAATGCCCACCGTCAATATATTCATGTCCTTGCAGATCTTGGCGATAATCGGCGCACCGCCGGTACCCGTACCTCCTCCCATTCCTACTGTAATGAATACCATTTTAGTATTCACTTCCAGTATCTGCCTGATCTCTTCCAGGCTCTCTTCCGTTGCCTGCCGTCCGATTTCCGGATTGGCGCCTGCTCCCAATCCTTGCGTAAGATGCGGTCCAAGCTGTACCTTATTGGGAACCCTGCTCTGGGCAATGGCCTGGGCATCCGTATTGCAGATAATGAAATTGACGCCTTCAATATTCTGGCTGTACATATAATTGACTGCGTTGCTGCCTCCTCCTCCCACTCCAATCACTTTGATGATGGATGATTTTTCCTTCGGCAAATCAAAATGGATCATTGTATTCTTTTTTTGGATTAGTGAACTTGTTAATGGCGTTTCATGAATGTAGGCAGGCCCTTTTTAAAGAGCGTGATCTTCCTCCTCTTTGAACAGATCGATGATCCCGTCCTTGAATTTTCCCCAGAAATCTTTGATGCCTTTACGATTCTTCCCGATCAATTCAGCTTCATCAGGCTTCCCTTCCGAAAGAACGGCTTCGGCTACCGGCTCCGGTTTTTTCAGGATCTCCGGTACTTCTAACTTTAAAAAACCGGCTTCAAACTGTTTGCGTTTGTGTTCATAATCACTGTACCCTTTTAAGATCAGGCCGATGCAGGTGGAATAGGTCGGTTTGGCCAATTCTTCGATATGTCCTCCAGAAAGATGTTCTGTCGGATAACCGATCCTGGCATTGAGTCCTGTAATATATTCGGTCAACTGTATCAGGTGTTTGAGCTGCGATCCTCCGCCAGTCAGTACGATTCCCCCATTCAGCATCTTATTGTCCAGCCCCACCTGTTTAAGATGATAGGTTACAAAATCCATGATCTCATTCATACGTGCCTGAATGATATTTGCAAGGTTCTTCACACTGATTTCTTTGGCAGGCATGCCGCGAAGGCCGGGGATAGTGATAAATGCATTGGACTTGGCTTCGTCTGCAAGAGCTGAACCAAACTGCACTTTCATTTGCTCAGCCTGGGTTTTCAAAACACCGAGTCCTGTCTTGATATCATTGGTGATATTCTCTCCGCCGAAAGGGATCACCGCGGTATGTTTCAGGATTCCTTCATAGAATACGGCCAGATCGGTCGTACCTCCCCCGATATCCACTATGGCAACACCGGCTTCCAGATCTTCCTGTCCCATGACGGCATCGGCTGATGCCAGCGGCTGCAGAACCAGATCCTTAGTCTTCAGGCCGCTTTTTTCAACCGCCCGGTTGATATTGCGAATCGCATTCTTATCTCCGGTGATGATATGAAAATTGGCGCCAACCTTTACACCACCGTATCCTATCGGGCTGACAATATTTTGAAAATTATCAACGGTGAATTCCTGGGCAATGACATCGATGATCTGGTCTCCTGCCGGGATATAGGTCTTGTATTGATCTGCGATCAATTGGTCGATTTCCTTTTGCGTGATCTCATCTTCAGTCTGCTGCCTCACTATATCGCCCCGCGTTTGAAGGCTCTTGATATGATGTCCCGCCACACCTACATAAACTTCCTGGAATTCTAGCTGGGGATTGGATGCCCGGCAGTTTTCCAATGCCATGCGTATGGCTTTGATGGTTTCATCAATATTCAGCACTTGTCCGTGTTTTACGCCGTTGGAATTGGCTCTTCCGAATCCGAGTATTTCAAGTTTCCCGAATTCATTCTTGCGTCCTGCGATGGCAGCGATTTTGGTGGTCCCGATGTCGAGTCCGACAATAATGGGTTGTTCGTGATTCATAGCCTATTTGTGTTTGTTGTTTTATATGTTTAAAAATTGATTTTCATTTTCTCATCTTTTTATTTTTCCCACCGTGCTATCCAACAGATCCCCGGTCTGAAATTCCTTTGCAGGTTCGCTATTTTCCAAAGGCTTTATATGTTCAAACCTGGCAGTATCAGATTGCCAATGCTGGGCGGCCTGAATAAGCTGTGTGATATTTTTCACTGCCTGAATAGAATCTGCTTTTTTCACAAAACCGGATCTCCGGGTTCCCACTACCTGCCCCTCAAAAGAGACATTCAGACTCGCATATTTATCCATTCCCACCTGACTCAAAACCTCTTTATAAAAAATGAATAGTTTATGAAATTTTTCCACGATCCTGCTTCCATCGCCAAATTCAATAACATGGTTGCCTACTTCGGGAATTAATTTAAAATTCCCTCCGGGCAGGATTTCCACCTGTGATACCTGGGCCGACCAGAAACTGTCTGACCGGATAAACCCGCTCATTTCTTTTAAGGCGTTCAACAGCGGTCTATATAATCCCGTATCCCTTATCCTTTCATAAGGATAGCCAGTGAATACCGGTAAGAGAGAAATCTGTCTCCTATTTAATGGAAGCTGGAATCCGCTGCTATCGATATAGAAACTATTTCCACCCACAGTAATTATTCTAGCTACTGGTTCCCTCTCTGTCACCGAAACACGCAAAAGGTCATTGTTGTCAAAAAAGAGTAGCGACTTATGCACCCAGGGGTCCTTTTCCAACCTTTCCTCCATCTGAAGCAGGTTAAATTCATGTATGGGCCTGCCTTCAATATGCTCGAAATTGCTGTCCATTATCAGGTGCAATACCTCCTGCCTTTCAATGAACTGTTTTCCGGAAGGGCTGATGATCTCTATCCGGTAACCTTTACAGGTCCTGCTATTACGCTTCCTGATTGCAGCCGCAAGCAGCATCAGCATTCCTGCGCCGATCACAGTCCAGCCCATGACCGCCATCAATTTCCTTATCTTAACTTTCCAGCTCATGGCATTTTAATTTATCAGTTTCTCCCTTATCGGTTCAACAAGAGCATCGATATCACCCGCTCCGGCAGTTATGATCAATCCCCTCTTTCTTTGCCCAATATTTTCCAATAATTCTTTTTTCGTCATAAGGAATTTATTCCTATTTTTCATCTTCTCATAGATCATGGCACTGCTCACTCCGGGCATTGGCATTTCTCTCGCCGGGTAAATCGGAAGCAGGATCACTTCGTCAGCCCGATCCAGGCTTCTTGCGAACCCATCGGCAAGATCTCGGGTCCGGCTGAAAAGATGCGGCTGAAAGATCACCGTGCAGGTCATAGAAGGAAAAAGCCCCTTCGCACTAGTGATCAGCGCTTTCAATTCTTCCGGATGATGAGCATAATCATCCACATAAATCACCTGACCCTGCTTGATGATGTACTCAAACCGACGTTTCACCCCCCGAAAAGCATCTATTGCATCCCGGATCTTCCGGTCCCCGATTCCGAGCGAATATGCCACAGTGATTGCTGGCAGGGAATTCTCTACATTATGCAAACCACCCATATTCAATCGAACATCCCCTATCTCCCAGTCATTCCCGATCACTTCATACAAATAGCTTCCATTCACCGTTTTGATATTCCTAGCCTTGATATCCGCATTTTCGTCATCGAGGCTATAGCGAATGTGCCGGTCGCCCCGAAGGTCACTGTCTCTGGACAATCCGGCTTTGCTGATTAATATTCCCTTACTCTTTAATCTTCCTGAAAAATCAACAAAAGCCTGCTTCATCGCCTCCTCAGTTCCATAGATTTCCAGGTGGTCAGCATCCATTGCCGTGATCACTGCGATATCGGGGCTAAGCTTCAAAAAGCTGCGGTCATATTCATCCGCTTCCACAACGCAAACATTTCTTTCACTACTCCAGAAATTGCTCTCATAGTTTACCGAAATACCGCCGAGAAAGGCATTGCACCCATATCCGCTATGCCGCAGAATATGAGCTATCAGGGTGCTGATCGTCGTTTTCCCATGCGTTCCCGCTACACAGATATTAAAAGAACTTTCTGTAATCAATCCCAATACTTCACTCCGCTTCATCAACAGGTATCCATGCTCTCTGTAATATTGCAATTCAATTTGCTCTTTAGGAATCGCCGGCGTATATACCACCAGTTGCACGTCCTTTGGAGCGAGCGCCGGATCTTCCTGGTAATGAATCGCAATCCCCTCCTCTTCCAGTTCCCTCGTCAGAGGGGTTTCAGTCCGGTCATAGCCGCTCACCTCCTTCCCACGAAACCTGAAGTACCTGGCCAGGGCGCTCATTCCGATGCCACCGATACCGATGAAATAGATCCTATTGATGTCATTCAACTTCGCCATTTATCCGATCGTTTGAAATATCTCACTTGCAATCCTCTGATCCGCATCTGGTACGGCAAGCCTGGAAATGTTTTCAGATAGCACTTTTTGTTTTGTACTATCTCTTGCCAGACCCATCAGTTCAGAGATCAAACTTTTCCCCGCCTGCGAATCGCTCACTATCAGGGCTGCATCACGGTCAACCAGGAACCTGGCATTTACGGTCTGGTGATCCTCGGCTGCAAATGGATAAGGCACCAATACCGCCGGCTTTTTAACCACACATAGTTCTGCAAGCGACATGGCCCCTGACCGGGAAATCACTATATCAGCCGCCGCAAAAGCATATTCCATCCCGGAAATAAAATCCTTTGTCCATACATTCGATCTGCCCTTAACGGCCTCCTGGGCCTTCGCTTCAAAGGGTTTTCCGGTTTGCCAGATCAATTGCAGGTTATTCTTTTCGAATTCGTTTAGTCCCGCTTCCACAGCCTCATTGATGCTTTTTGCTCCCAGACTGCCGCCTGTGGACAAAACCGTCTTCAGATCAGGAGAAAGTCCAAAAAACCTCAATCCCTCCTCCCTTGAAACCCGGCTGTTCACAATCGAAGCCCTCACAGGATTGCCAGTAACCAGGATCTTATCTGCCGGAAAAAATTTCTCCATGCCCTCAACCGCAGTAAAGATGCGGGTCGCTTTTTTACCCAACATCCGGTTAGCCTTTCCGGCAAAAGCATTGGACTCATGAAAAAAACTGGGAATTCCAATTGACTGGGCATACCTCAATACCGGAAAACTGGAATATCCTCCAACTCCGATCACGGCGTCCGGGCGGAAAGACCTGATAATATTCCGCACCTGCCAAAAACTCTTTGCCAGTTTATAAGGCAATCCAATGTTCTTAATCAAAGAGCTTCTATTAAACCCTGCAATATCAATACCTTCTATTCGGTAACCAGCCTGCGGAACTTTCTCCATTTCCATTTTTCCCAGAGCCCCGATGAACAGAATTTCTGTATTCCCTCGTAACTTCTTCAATGCGTTGGCAATCGCAATGGCAGGGAATATATGTCCGCCTGTTCCACCGCCCGCCAGTATTATTCTTTTACTATCCACAATTATTCATTCAAAATGGGTTCTTCCTTCATTAACAAGTCTTCCTCGACCGTTTCTTGATCCCAATCTTCTTCATTTTCCTCTTCTGCGGATTCCAAAGCTTTTTCCACCTTATCGCCTTCAAGTTGTTCCACATTCCTGGCAACGCTCAACAGTATTCCTATCGCGAGGCAAGTGAACAAAAAGGAGCTGCCGCCCATGCTGACCAGGGGCAGGGTAACTCCCGTGACCGGAAACAAATTCACATTGACTGCCATATTAGCCAGGGCCTGTATCATCAGCGTAAAACTTAAGCCGAGGGCCAGAAACGCACCAAAGGCAAAGGGGCAACGCCGGTAGATCCTGATACTTCTAAACAGAAACAGCAGATAGATCCCGATGATGACTGCTCCCCCGATAAGTCCGTATTCTTCAATGATGATCGCATAGATGAAATCGGAATAGGGATGTGGAAGAAAATTCCTTTGTTGACTATTACCAGGTCCCAGTCCGATCCAGCCGCCTTTGGCGATCGCAATTTTTGCCTGATTGATCTGGTAATCATTATCTGCATTGCTTTCTTTTGTTCCATAGACAAAACTTTCGACCCGGCTGATCCAGGTATTCACACGCACCAGTAAACGCGAATGGCTTTCCGTCTTCGGATGGTCCGCCACATCGCCTGAACTCGTTTTGTGTCCGATAACGGCGGCAAGAACCAATATCGCGATCGGGATTAATGCAACGCCGCAGGTTAGCGCCAAATGCTTCCAACTCACCCTTCCGATAAAAAGCAACATCATGCTGGTCGCTCCTATGAGCAAAGCAGTTGACAGATTAGCCGGAGCGATCAGCAGGCAAACGATGGCAACAGGAATAATTACAGGCAGAAAGCCCTTTCTAAAATCTTTTATAACCATTTGTTTACGGCTAAGCAGGCGGCTGAGGTACATGAATAGCGCCAGCTTGGCCAAATCGGAGGTCTGAAATGTCAGGTTAATGATCGGCAATCGGATCCAGCGGCTCCCCTCATTCAGTTTTACGCCAAAGAACAAGGTATAAATAAGCAGAGGTATTGAAATAAGAAACAGGATCAGGGCCACTCTGGAATAAATCGTATAATTAACCTGGTGCGCAAAATAGATAATAAGTACTCCGACCACGACAAAGGCAAACTGCTTGAATAGATAGACTTCGTTATTCCCCTTGTTCATCTTATAGGCCAATAATCCTGTGGAGCTATAAACTGCAAGCAATGACACAAGCGCCAGAAGCACCACGGCGGCCCAGATCACCTTATCCCCCTTAGTGCGGGCTCCAAGATTCCTAAGCGGGTTCCGCTCCTTATTTATCATTTCGTTGAATGCCATATTACAGGTCTCTTGCTGCTTCTTTAAATTGTTTTCCGCGATCCTCGTAATTTTTGAAAAGATCAAAACTGGCGCAGGCCGGGCTAAGCAATACCACGTCGCCTTTTGCAGCCAGATGATATGCTGTTTTCACGGCTTGCTCTGCACTGGCCGTATCCACAATAAAAGGCACGATGTCCCGGAAAGCTTCATGGATCTTCGTATTATCCGTTCCCATGCAAACAATGGATTTCACTTTTTCCCCGACCAGGTCCCGGATTAGTGAATAATCATTTCCTTTATCCACTCCTCCCAGGATCAGAATGACAGGCTTGGTCATGGTTTCCAGCGCATACCATGTGCTGTTCACATTGGTTGCCTTGCTGTCATTGATGAAATCCACGCCACGCACAGTCAGCACGAATTCCATTCGGTGCTCCAGCGCTTCAAAACTCTTGATGGCTTCCCGGATCTTTTCCTTTCGGATACCGATGGCGGAAGCAGCAAGCCCGGCAGCCATGGTATTGTACTGATTGTGTATCCCTTTCAGGGCAAAATCATAAATGCTCATCTGCAACTTTTCGCTCCCCGGTATGATTGTCATTTGCCCGTTCCGGATAAAGGCTCCTTGATTAATTTCATGGTACATACTGAATGGTAGTGGGTTAGTTTGTAAAGAATACTGGCCGATATATTGTTTTGTAACAGGATCGTCGTCGCAGTAAATAAAATAATCCTCACTCGTCTGATTCATCACGATCCGGAACTTGCTTCTTATATAATTTTCAAAGCGGTAATCATATCGGTCCAGATGGTCTTCAGTGATATTGGTGAGAACTGCTACGTCAGGACGGAATTGTTGTATGTCATCTAACTGATAACTGCTGATCTCGGCGATATACCACTGTTTTGGAGCTTCAGCCACCTGTTTGGCAAATGAGAATCCGATATTTCCGACAAGCGCACAATCCAGGTCATCTGCCCGGCAAATATGGTAAGTCATCGAAGTAGTGGTGGTCTTTCCGTTGCTCCCTGTGATCCCGATGATCCGGCTATTTCCCTTGTGACGGAAAGCCAGTTCAATCTCACTGATAACAGGAATCCCATTAGATCGTATCTTCTTAACCAGTTCGTTTTTTTCGGGTATCCCGGGACTCTTCATTACCTCATCCGAATCAAGGATTCTGAGCTCACTATGCTTACCCTCCTCGAATTCGATTCCGTTCACTTTTAATTCCTTTTTATAATTATCCTTAAGGAAGCCTGCATCGGATACAAAAACCTCATAGCCCTCCTTCCTTGAGAGGAGGGCTGCCCCCACTCCGCTTTCACTACCACCCAATATGGATATGCGTTTGGCCATGTTTTGAAAAATTGCAGGTTTCCCAGAAAGGGCGGATCAATAGGTTTTTCAAAAGAATTGGACAATACTGCACCACAATCATTTTAGCACAGGGTTTCCCGCAAAGGGCAGCCTGATCGTCATCTCAGTTTGAGCGTCACGATCGCCAGCACCATGCAAAGAAGGGTCATTATCCAAAACCGGGTCACTATCTTACTTTCATGATAACCCAGTTTCTGATAATGATGGTGCAGGGGGCTCATCAAAAAAACCCTCCTTCCTGCACCATATTTTTTCCGTGTATATTTGAAATAGCTTACTTGTATCACCACGCTCACGTTCTCGACTAGAAATACTCCGCAAAAAATCGGGATCAACAATTCCTTCCGGACAATAAAAGCCAATGCTGCGATCACGCCACCCAGCATCAGACTGCCGGTATCGCCCATAAAAACCTGGGCCGGATGGGCATTGTACCAAAGAAATCCAACGCAGGCTCCAATCAGTGCGCCTATAAAAATGGACAGTTCACCCAGGTTGGGGATATACATGATATTCAGGTATTCCGCAAATCGCAGGTTACCGGAAGAATAAGCGAATATGCCAAGGCAGGCTCCAATGATTGCACTGACTCCTGTAGCTAGGCCGTCCAGGCCATCAGTGATATTGGCTCCGTTGGATACAGCCGTGATAATAAAAATCACGATAATGACATAAAGGACCCAGGTTCCCCCTCTAAAAGTTGCAGGAAGCAGTTTGGAATAATTGAATTCGTGGTTCTTGACAAAGGGGATGGTAGAGATCGGCTCATTGGCTGGAACAAAATAATGTTTCTTATCATCCAGGACCACCACCTTTAATCCTGTGGTATCCTCGGGTTTAACCTGTCCCACGTATTCTCTCCAAACCTTTGTATTGTTGTTATAATAAATAGTCAGGGCAACAACAATCCCCAAAACCACCTGTCCGAGAATTTTAAACCAGCCGGCCAGCCCGTCCTTGTCTCCCTTTTTATAAGGCACACCCTGTTGCTGTGCAATTCGCTTGGCCCCTAGCTTAAGATAATCGTCAATAAATCCGATCAGGCCAAGCCAAATCGTACTGAATAACATCAGCCTCACATAGGCTTTGTTGAGGTTCGCAAGAAGTAAGGTCGGTATTAAAATGGCCAGGATAATGATTATCCCTCCCATGGTCGGAGTGCCTTTCTTCTGTTGTTCACCGGCAAGACCCAGGTCTCTGACACTTTCGCCAACCTGCATTTTTAGAAGGTACCGGATCAGCCTTTTGCCGTAGACCATCGTGATGATCAGGGAAAGAAGCACGGCCAGCATCACCCTAAAAGTGATGAAGGAAAGGAGTGCCCCACCAGGGATCTTAATCCCATTTTGCCTGAACCATTCGAATAAAGTATAAAGCATCTTTTACGGGTTAGTAATTTTCTTCCTGGTCTCATCCTGACCCCTCGTTTGCGATGGCTCTGAACCGCGGAGAACCGCAGTTCAGAGGTTATATCGCCGTTAAAGGGTATTCGTTAATAACGTAGCAAACGACACGATCATTGATTTCAGAGTATAACACAGGCCAAAGATTTATAATGAAGCTGAAACCGATTCGCCAGTCCCAGTCAACTATTTTCCCAATAACTCAAACATTTCCTTTAACACGGCTTTGTCATCAAAGGGATATTTCACCCCGGCTATTTCCTGGTATTTCTCATGACCCTTTCCTGCGACCAACAGGATATCTTCCCGTTTTGAAAAACTCACTGCCGTTTTAATGGCCTCCCTCCTGTCGGCGATGGAAATGCTTTTTCTTTTAGCGGCCGTATTCAGGCCTTTTTCCATATCCCGCAAAATTTCCATCTGGTCCTCGGACCTCGGATTATCCGAAGTCAGAATAACGCGGTCACTCAACTCACAAGCCGCTTCTGCCATGATCGGCCTTTTTGTTTTATCGCGGTCGCCGCCACAACCTACAACGGTGATCACATGTTCATAACCCTTTCTCAGTTTCTGGATGGTGGAAAGCACATTAACAAGAGCGTCCGGCGTATGAGCATAGTCCACGATCCCCATTACTTTTTCATGCGGGGAAAGAAGGCAGTCAAACCGGCCCTCGGCCCCGCTCAACACGCTCAGGCACCTGAGCACTTCCTGCTTCTCCTCTCCAAGACAAATTGCCGCACCATAAATGGCCATCAGGTTATATGCATTGAATTCTCCTACCAGCCTGAAATGCACTTCCTGTCCGTCAACATCCATCTGTAGGCCGGTAAGGTTATTCTCCAAGATCTTTCCTTTAAAATCAGCCAGGGTTTTCAGGCTATAGAAATACTTTTTGGCAACCGTATTCTGCAACATGACAGCCCCTTTTTGGTCATCGGCATTAGACAGAGCAAAAGCAGAAGAAGGCAATGAATCGAAAAATGCTTTTTTCACCCGGATATATTCATCAAAAGTCTTATGATAGTCAAGGTGGTCATGAGTGATATTGCTGAATATTCCTCCTTCGTATCTAAGGCCGGCGATCCGGTGCTGGTGAATGGCATGTGAACTCGTCTCCATAAAAACATGGGAGCAGTGTGCATCAGCCATCTGTTTCAGCAATTCGTTCAAACTGACAGCATCCGGAGTGGTATGGGTGGCAGGCAGCATGGTCTCATCCACCTGGTTCTGCACCGTGCTGATCAACCCGCAGCGATATCCCAGTAGACCAAAGAGCTTGAATAGAACAGTCGCGATCGTCGTCTTTCCGTTAGTCCCGGTGACGCCTACCAGTTTCAGTCTCTCGGATGGCTGGCCATAAAACTGATGCGCTATCAGTCCCGCAGCAATTGCCGCGTTTTCCACTTCCACATATGTGATCCCTCCAATCCGCCTCACAGGTAGGGTTTCGCAAACCACGGCTACGGCTCCTTTTTCAATTGCCTGATCAATAAAGAGGTGCCCGTCGGACTGAGTGCCCTGAACAGCTACAAAACAGCAGCCGGGCGCTATTTTTCTCGAGTCCACCTGTATACCGCTCACCTCCACAGCAGTACTTCCATCGACAGTACGAAGGCTTACCCGGTACAATATATCCTGAAGCTTTACCATTTTATTAATTCAACTCTATCCGAACCGACTCGTTTTTTACTAACGGCATGCCTGGCTGCAAGGACTGGAATCTGACCTTGCCCGCACCCATCACAGCGACTTTAAGGTCCATTTTCTCTAGTAGATACAATGCATCCCTTAATCCCATTCCCTTTACATCCGGCATGTTTTGTTTAATAACCTTTTCCTTATTTAATACCGTTGCCATATGGCTTCTATATAGCCTTCCCCACTCGCTGTCATAAGCAGAATCCGTATAATACAGGTTCAGGGCCTTTGTCACTTCTTTGATCTCGCCCGTCCGACCGGCATAATAAAAACCAGCGCTGTCATTACTGATCTTCGCTTCAGGCAGGCTTTTACCATTCTGTGGATTCAGCGCATAAAGTTTATCTGAGATCTCACGGAAAACCGGTGCCGCCACCTCCCCGCCCATATGGAGTTTTGGATGAGCCTTCGTACGGATCAACACGATGCAGGTGTATTGAGGTTTTTCGAAAGGAAAATACCCGACGAAAGTGGCCTGATATATGCCGGCATCATATCCGAATTTGCCGTTAAACCTATCCTTACCGGCCACATGCGCCGTTCCTGTTTTGCCTGCCACAGAATAGAGCGCACCCTTAAATGCTTTTTTCCCGGTCCCTTCCAGCACAACGGCATGCATGCATTCCTGTGCTTCCCGGACAATCTTATCATCAGCGACATGCTCCTCCAGAACCTGGGGAATAAACTCTTTCACCGGTTGGCCGAATCTTTGAATGCTGTTCACCAGGTAGGGCTTCATCATCTTTCCATTATTTGCCATCGAATTGTAAAGCATCAGCGTTTGTAAAGGAGTTACCTGGATCGCATATCCAAAGGCCATGGTTACCATATCTGTTATGCCTTCCGTATTGTGCTTCATCTTTGGAAGGATGGGACGCCCTTCCCCAGCCAGATCGATCCCTGTGCGCCTGTCAAGGTGAAATTTGTGTAGATAGCTTAAAAAAATTTCGGGCTGACTCGCAAATGTTTTATAAGCCAGTTTGCTCATGCCGACATTGGAACTATGTTCGAAACATTCTTCAACGGTAAGCACCGGTTTGGGCATTTTTTCTGCATCATTCACCATCCTCACACCCACCCAGTCCCTACCGGCATTACCTACCTCCACCAGATCATTCAGTCCCGTTTTCCCCTCGCTCAACACAGAAAGAAGGGTAGCCAGTTTAATAGTGGAACCAGGCTCCGTAGCATTCAAACCATAATTATAATCCTCCCAATAACTTCCATCGCTTTGTTTACCCAAATTGGCAATTGCCTTTATTTTTCCGGTGGAAACCTCCATCAGCATGCAGGTGCCTGTTTCCGCATCATTCCCGATCATCGCTTTCAGCAGCGCATTTTCTGCGATGTCCTGGATGTTCACATCAATGGTCGTAACAATATCCTTTCCATTTTCAGGATCGATTTCGGCTCCTTCAACCGGTACGAAATTTCCGGCGGCCATATAACGAACCAGCCTCGTTCCATTTTCCCCTTTCAGGCTCGAATCATAGGCTTTTTCCAGACCAACATTATGCATGGAATCCCTTGCCAGGCCGATAGTCCTGTTTGCCAATAATCCGAATGAATTCAGTCTTTTATTGACTTCTTCTGCGATGAAACCACTCTTATTCTTTCCCAACCTTACGAGGGGGAAATCCCGAAGCTTCTTATATTGGTCGAAAGGGATATTCTTTTTCAATTCGTAATACCGGTCATTTTCTTTGTATCCGGTTAGCAGTTCCTTCCTGTAAACAACTGCTTTCTGGTCATGGAACAAAGCGGCCAGGCAAATACTGAGAGAATCCAGGTTCTCTCTGAATCGTTTCCCATTCTTCTCTCTCAGGCCATCTGCCCCGAAATCAATGTATATGTTGAAAAAAGGAATCGAACTGCTTAGCATTTCTCCGTTCTCGCTATAGATCGTTCCCCTTTCCGCCTCCAGTTGGACTTGCTTAAGATGAAGGCTATCGCTCACTTTTTTCCAGTAGGCGCCCTGGGCTTGTTGGATATATACCACCTTTCCGAGGACGATCACGCTAAGCAGCACGATGCCCAAAAAACAGAGGTACACTCTCCACAATATGTCTCTTTTGATTTCCATAACAATGGCTGAATCCGGATATTATTTAACGTCTATGATACTATCGTTCAATTGAATTGGTGGTGCCTCCAATTCCCTTAGGCCGAAGGGCTCAACAGCCTTGGCTAGTTCGCTTTCCTTACTCCGGAACATCACTTCACTTTTCAGCGTTTTATATTCGTATTGCATTTCCTTCAAATCCTTTGTTGCCTGGTTGATATTGCGAATCGTCTTGTCTGCATAATGGCCATTATAGATATAGATTACAGCCAACGCAGTCAGAAATAAAAAGAAAGGAAGGTTCTTCACAAGCCACTTATGGCTAATCAGGCTTTTCCACTCTTTTTTCAATTCTTTTTTCATCGCATGTATAATATAAAAAGAACTTAAGGTTATAATTTCTCAGCTACCCTCAGTTTTGCACTACGGGATCTCGGGTTCTCTTTCATTTCTTTGCCTCCTGGCGTAACAGGCTTTTTGGTTATAAGCCGAAAGGCAGGTACTGTGCTGGTTTGAGCGAAGGGGTTAACTGGCTGCGTTTCTTCAAAATCTCCTTTCCTGAGAAAAATCTTGACAATCCTGTCTTCAAGCGAATGAAAAGTAATGATGGCGATCCGGCCTCCTGGTCGAAGCAGGCCTCTGGCCTGCTCCAACAATTCCTTCAGCGCAGCGAGTTCATCATTGACTTCTATGCGCAAAGCCTGAAATACCTGGGCAAAGTATTTATGAGGATTTCCTTTGACCACAGGATACAGCGCTTGCTTGAAATTGGCTGTAGTCTTCAGAGATGAGTTGCGCCGGATTTCGACGATCCTTTTGGCCAGGGTACGGGCATTGGTCACCTCACCATACTGCTCAAAAATCTTTTGCAATTGCAATTCCGGATATTGGTTCACCACATCAAAAGCCGTCTTTTCCTGCCTGCGATCCATCCGCATATCCATCTCCGATTCAAAGCGGGTAGAAAAACCGCGACCCGCCTCATCGAATTGATGGCTGCTTACACCTAAATCAGCCAGGATACCGTCAACCTGGCCAACCTTATGCAATCGCAAAAAACGGCTTAGGTGTCTGAAATTGTGAGGAACAAATACAAACCTCAGATCAGAAACTGCATTTTTCAGCGCATCGCTGTCCTGATCAAATGCGAAAAGCCTCCCTCCTTTATCCAGTCGCTTTAGAATTTCCCCCGAATGGCCTCCTCCCCCGAACGTACAGTCCACATAAACGCCATCCGGCGAAACCTGCAATGCATCCACGGCCTCCATCAGCAGGACAGGTCGGTGGTAAGCGTCGGAACTTTCTTCCGGACTACCGTGGCCCTTATTTTCATCCTGCTTTTGCATAGCGACCTTCAGTTCAATTTCCAACCCCGCAAAGCATGGGACCGGCGCCTAAGAAATATCCTTCATGATATCACCGGCCGCATCTCTGAATTCATCCTGTGTCATTGATTCAAAGAGCTCTTTTTTATACTTACTAACATCCCAGATTTCGAGTCTGTTACCCATCGAGACCAGGGTGATATCCTTTCCCAGTCCGGCATATTCCCGCAGAGTTTGCGGCACCAGCAATCTCCCAGCCGAGTCTAATTCGGTCATCGTCGCCCCATTTAGAAAAAACCTCTTGAATCGCCGTATTTTTGTATCAAAATCATTCAGTTTGTTAATCCGATCAAATAGCGGTTGCCACTCTCTAATGGTGTACAAGCCAAGACAGGTATCCATACCCCGATTGACCACAAACTGGGAATTTTCATTTTCCTGCAACTGCTCCTTGAATTTAGCAGGCAGAAGAAAACGACCCTTGGGGTCCAACGTGCAATCATATTCACCCAGAAAACCAGCCATTTATAAATGAAATTTTAATTTTTCCATAAACCTCCACAAATTAACATATTTCTCCACCGAATTATCAAATTTCGACCATTTTAATTTTTCCACAACTTTTTTTCTAATAAGACCTATGCTGATAAAGGGTTATAGTAAAATTTGCTCAAAATCACAGTGAATACTTTGTGAATTAGCGTGGATAACCTGTGTATTAGCAATCCCTCATTAAAAATCATTCTTATGCCAATCCCTGGTTATTCAGGAACTCCTCTCCTTAAAAAACTCGGTATAAAACCCGAAATGAAAATCAAATTGATCCATGCCCCGGAAGCATATTACGAATGGTTGGAGGCTGATATTTCCAATCAATTGGCCGCCCGCAGTCAAATGCCGGACTTCATTCATCTGTTCTCTGATTCAAAAAACCACTACGAAACAGAAATGACGAAACTCCGGCCCCTCATTGCGTCAAACCCCCAAATCCTGATCTGGGTTTCCTGGCATAAAAAAAGTTCAGGCATTCCCACCGACCTAACGGAAGACCATATTCGTAAATTTGCACTCGGCAATGGGCTGGTAGATATAAAAGTTTGCGCCGTGAGCGCGGAATGGAGCGGTCTCAAACTGGTGGTACCCCTTGCCGCCAGATAATCGAATAAATCAATGGATCCAAAATCGATCTCCATACTTGACTACGATTACTCTTTACCCGAAGAACTCATTGCCCGATTCCCCTTACCAGAAAGAGACCAATCCAAATTATTGATATACCGTGAAAGAAAAATTTCTGAAGCGGTTTTTAAAACACTGCCTGAATTCCTGCCTTCCGGTTCCCTTCTTGTGCGAAACAACACCCGTGTAGTAGAGGCCAGGTTACTTTTTCAAAAACCGACGGGTGGTATTATCGAAATATTTTGCCTCGAACCCGATGATCAATCTGCGGGCATCGCTGCGGCATTGGCAAAACAAGGCCAGGTGGTTTGGAGATGCCTTATCGGTGGGGCATCCAAATGGAAGGCCGGACAGATACTTGAAAAAAAAATCTCCGCAAACGGTGGAGAAATCATCCTCAATGCCCATTACATGAATAAGATCGATGATCACTTTCAAATTGAATTAAACTGGACTCCTGGCAAGCTACCCTTCTCAGAGATCCTGCATTTGGCAGGCGTTCTCCCGCTTCCTCCCTATATGAAAAGAGAAACTGAGCAGTCTGACAAAGAACGGTATCAAACCGTATTTGCAAACCGGGAAGGCTCAGTCGCTGCACCAACAGCCGGACTTCATTTCACGCCGCAACTTTTCGAGTCTCTGAATCAGAAGCAGATAAAAATCGCAGACCTGACCCTGCATGTTGGAGCAGGTACATTTCTACCGGTAAAAAGCGAAACCATGGCCGGGCATTCAATGCATGCCGAAAGCATTGAGATCAGCACAGATCTCATCGAAAAACTGCAACAAGCCCTCAGCAATTCCAATATGATCATTCCGATCGGAACCACCTCCCTCAGAACTTTGGAGAGTCTTTACTGGATTGGTCTGCGCACAATAGCTCATCCTCGTATCCGATCGACCGATCTGCAGGTAACACAATGGGAATACTATGAATCTAAAAGCAACTCGCCTGATCCAATTGCCGTTTTGTCTGCTCTAAAAACATGGATGGAAAAACAAAAGCTGGCAAGTTTGATAACCTGGACAAGCCTACTCATTGTTCCTGGTTATAAATTCAGGATCGCCAAAGCCCTGGTTACTAATTTTCATCAGCCGGAATCGACACTCTTGCTGCTTGTAGCAGCCTTTGTCGGGGATGACTGGAGAAAAATCTATCAATTTGCACTGTACCATCAATTCCGCTTTCTGAGTTACGGAGACGGATGCCTGCTATTTCCGCAAAAAAAATAATCAGAAAAATAATCAGAACGGAATAATTCAGGAAGCCAAATTAAAGGCTGGAAATTCAAGTGTAAACGCTGTTCCCTTTCCCACCGTACTTTCCACCTTGATCTTTCCGAAATGAGCATCAACAATTGTTTTCACATAGCTCAATCCAAGTCCGAAGCCCTTCACGTTATGAACATTCCCGGTGTGCGCCCGATAGAATTTTTCAAATATCCTGCGCTGCGTCTCCTTGCTCATTCCGATGCCATTGTCTTCCAGGCGGATGATCAGGTTCTTCTTGGTATTGTGCGTCGTGATCCTTACCACCAGGTTATCGTTCGAGTACTTGATCGCATTATCAAACAGATTGGAAATAATATTGGTAAAATGCACTTCATCCGCCTCTAATAAATCATTATTTGCGTTCAGGTTCAGTTCTGCCCTTCCATTTTTCTCCTGTAACTGTAATTTGAAATTTTCCGCCACATCCTGTACGACCTGGTGTGCATGAACATGTTGCAAATTGAGCTGTATCTCCTGACGATCCATGAGAGCAGCCTGTAGAATGGTCTCCACCTGTTTGTTCATCCGCTTGTTCTCTTCCTTGATGATTGAACTGAAATACTCTGATTTCTTCCGGTCCTGTGCAACCTTTTCATTTCTTAATGCATCTACCGCGAGAGAAATTGTCGCCAGTGGTGTCTTGAACTCGTGCGTCATGTTATTGATGAAATCATTCTTGATTTCACTCAGTTTCTTTTGATCTAGCAGGGTTTTGATGGTGATGAAGAAAGCAGCGATGATCACCAGAGTGAAGAAAATGACTCCTGCGAAATTCCAATACATCTGCTTGAGTACGATATGTTTGATATTTGGGACGATCAGAATCAGGGCCTCATCAGCTTCCGAAAAACTATTCTCATTAGGGAGCTGCAATAATTGAAAAAGCCTCAGGTTATCTTTATTGGATGAATCTTCGAATGCCTTCATGAAATTTCCGGACATTCTTTCGATATTCATGTTGGAAGTCACCGCAAATTCGAATTTGGTGCCGGCCAGTCCGTATTTTTCGAAAGCTTTTTGAAAGCGATCCTCTAGCTGGGCCTGGGTAAATAATTGTCCGACCGTCGGCGCTTTCATCAGTTCAATATCAGGTGGTCTCCAGAGCGGACCCGGTTGGAAACGGAAGGTATTGACATTGGGAACAAAACTTTTTTGCCGCATCAGGTCACCAGCCACCTCGGTCATCACACCGGTCGTCAGTTTATGCTTGAATTCCTCCTGCTTGTTTTCCTCCATCGTCAAAACCCAGTTCACCTGGATATAAATGATCCCGAGTAATGAAATGGTGATCAGCGCAATAATTATTGGAAAAACTCTTTTCACTTTCGTCTTTTAAACAGGACTCTTCAAGTCGGCAAATCTATTGAATCATAACAAACTTTGCTAGCAATCGGTACAGTCCTGCCGGTTTTTTTAACAGGGGTTTCACAAAGAAAAGCAATTCGGCTTAACATCCGTGGTAAAACCTTTGATCCCGGGAATTGTCCTATATTACAAATGCATCCGGAGGATGACGAATGAAAAAACTCAAAAAATGGAAAATCCAGCGCCCGGAGTCCTGCTGATTGCCGATCCATTTCTGAAGGACCCCAATTTTCTGCGAACTGTTGTCTTTCTGTGCGATCACCAGCATGAGGGCAGTTTTGGCTTTGTTCTCAATAAAAGCTTTGACCATCATCTGGAAGAATTGGTAACCGGAGCCGAGGGATTGAAGATCCCTGTCTACTATGGAGGACCGGTCCAAATGGATACATTACACTTTTTACATCAGAATCCCGTAGAAATTCCTGGAGGTAATAAGATTGCAGACGGAATTTACTGGGGAGGAGATTTTGAAGCTGCAATTGAACAGATAAGGTTGGGGAAAATTGAAGAGAACAATATCCGGTTTTTTGTCGGTTACTCCGGCTGGGGAAAGGGGCAACTGACCGATGAATTAAATGAAAAATCCTGGTTAACAGTCATGTCAAACCGAAAGCTCATCTTCCACAATAATATTGATGAGATCTGGAAAGAAGCCCTCCGGCACCTGGGAGGAGATTTCGAGATGCTCGCAAATTATCCAATTGACCCACAGCTCAATTAATTGAGACTCACTGTGCCCCCACTTCACTTGCCCCTTCCACAAGCACTGCTACTTTATTATCGATCATTTCAACGAAACCTGACTGTATATTAAAATATGCCAGATGATTGTTCTTATCCTTCAGGATCTTCAGACGGCCGCTGGTCAGAGCGCTTACAAGAGGGGCATGACGGTCAAGCAGTTCAAAAGAGCCGCTGATCCCGGGCAATTGCACTCCATAAACTTCGCCACTGAAGACCTTTTTTTCTGGCGTTAATATTTCAAGATTCATAATCTGCAATAATCAATTAACTATAGCCCAACTTATCCCTGAGCCTCAGCCATCAGTTTCTTACCCTTTACAATAGCGTCGTCGATATTTCCGACCAGGTTGAAAGCGGCTTCCGGATATTCATCCACTTCGCCATCCATGATCATATTGAAACCGCGCATGGTTTCCTCAATAGGAACCAACACTCCTTTCAAGCCGGTGAAAGCCTCGGCTACATGGAAAGGCTGAGAAAGAAAACGCTGCACCTTTCTCGCGCGTGACACCGTCATCTTATCCTCGTCGCTGAGCTCATCCAGGCCCAGGATTGCAATAATATCCTGCAGTTCCTTGTACCGCTGTAAAATCAATTTCACTCTATTGGCGCAATTGTAATGGGCATCGCCCACAATCAGAGGAGAAAGGATGCGGGAAGTGGAATCCAGCGGATCCACTGCGGGATAAATACCCAGATCTGCAATTTTTCTGCTCAACACTGTAGTAGCATCCAGATGGGCAAATGTTGTAGCGGGAGCAGGGTCTGTAAGGTCATCTGCTGGTACATAAACGGCCTGAACAGAAGTGATCGAACCATTCTTGGTAGAGGTAATCCTTTCTTGCATCAATCCCATTTCAGTGGCCAGAGTAGGCTGATAACCCACGGCGGAAGGCATACGGCCCAGCAATGCAGAAACCTCGGAACCGGCTTGAGTGAAACGAAAGATATTGTCCACAAAGAAAAGTATATCGCGTCCCTGGCCCTTTCCATCTCCATCCCGGAAATATTCTGCTACTGTAAGGCCGCTCAATGCTACCCTGGCACGGGCGCCCGGAGGTTCATTCATCTGGCCGAATACGAAAGTGGCTTTTGATTCGGAAAGCTCCTTCAGATTCACTTTACTAAGGTCCCAACCGCCATTTTCCATGCTATGTTTAAACTCTTCGCCGTATTTCATGATACCGGCTTCGATCATTTCCCTCATCAGATCGTTTCCTTCACGTGTTCTTTCTCCTACACCGGCAAAAACGGATAAACCTGTATAGGATTTCGCAATATTGTTGATTAATTCCTGGATCAACACTGTTTTTCCGACACCTGCACCGCCAAACAAACCGATCTTACCGCCTTTTGCGTAGGGCTCGATCAGGTCAATTACTTTGATCCCGGTAAACAATATTTCAGTTGAAGTGCTGAGATTTTCGAATGCTGGAGGTTTGGCATGAATTGGTCTGCCTCCGACTTTGGAAACGGCAGGCAATCCATCGATGGGATCCCCGGTCACATTGAAAAGACGACCCTTAATACCCTCTCCGATAGGCATAGTAATGGCGATGCCCATATCAACGACTTCCATTCCGCGCACCATGCCTTCCGTACCGTCCATGGCGATGCAACGAACGCTGTCCTCTCCTAAGTGTTGCTGGGTTTCAAGAACCAACACCTCGCCATTGGGCTTTTTAACCTCCAGGGAATTATAAATTTCAGGAAGTTTTTCCTCAAATTGTACGTCAATAACCGCACCGATGATTTGTTTGATCTTTCCAACATTTGCCATATCAGCAATTATTTATAAGTGGGTTTTAAAATTGGCTGCAAATGTAAGAAAGTGGGGCCGAAAATCCGAAAACCGTTTTCATCTGTGTATAAGATCCGGAATATTCTGAAAATCAGTTTCTATCCGGTTATCCGCAGTTGGAGGACAGCAGTTTTTTTCGCGTTTGATGCCCTATTTTTGAAAATAATTATGATTATGGAACTGATTGAAGTCACAGATAGCAGATTAGGCAGGGAATTCTTAATGGTCAATGTCGAATTGAACAAAAAAGACCCTAATTACATAAGACCCCTGGACAAAGACGTTGAAGAAGTCTTTAACAAGGACAGGAATAAGTCCTTTCGTTTCGGAGAAGTGAAAAGATGGATACTTAGAGACCAGGATGGAAATCATATAGGACGGATCGCTGCATTCATCAATAAAAAATACAAGAACAAGGGTGATGATCTACCTGTAGGTGGTATCGGATTTTTCGACTCCATTAACGATCAAAATGCGGCAGATATGCTTTTTGATGTGGCTAGGCATTGGCTATTGCAAAAAGGAATGCAGGCAATGGATGGGCCCATTAATTTTGGGGAAAGGGACCGCTGGTGGGGCTTGGTAGTGCATGGTTACGATCCGCCACTTTATTGCATGAACTATAACCCACCCTACTATGTTAGACTCTTTGAGAATTATGGTTTCAAAAACTTTTTCAACCAGATCTGTTTCGGTCTAACGGTAAAAGATCCTATCCAAAAAAAGTTTTACGACCGGCACGCTCTGCTGGCAGCCGATCCTGACTTTTCCGCCAGGCATATCCTTAAAAGCGAAATAGACAAATTCGCCAAAGACTTTACCATCATTTACAATAAAGCATTTGCCGGACACGGGGGGATGAAGGAAATGGCCGAGCCCGTTGTCAGGAAACTGTTTCACTCTATGAAGCCTGTAATGGACGAAACGGTAAGTTGGTATGTCTATTACAAAGGAGAGCCGGTTGCCATGTGGATGAACCTGCCCGATCTGAATCAGTGGTTCAAATTCCTTGATGGGAAATTCGGCCTTCTGGATAAGCTGAAATTTCTTTGGGTAAAGAGAACCAGGAAATGCAACAAATTTGTCGGGATTGCTTTTGGCGTTGTCCCCGAATGGCAGGGAAAAGGGGTGGATAGTTATCTGATCGTCGAAGGGGCAAAAGTCATCCAGCGTGACCTGCATTACGAAAAATACGAGATGCAGTGGATCGGCGAATTCAATCCCAAGATGATAAATGTTGCTGAGAACCTGGGCACTAATCGGAGCAGGATACTGACCACTTATCGCTACCTGTTCGACCGAAGCAGGGAATTCAAAAGACATCCCATCTTATAGTATTTCAGAATAGCTTGATTTTCAGGTTAGGCCCGGCCTTTGGCCGGGGAATTTTCGGCATTTAAAAACTTCGGGGCAAACTCGAAATCGAAATGTAAATTGCGGGCAGGTATGGAAAAATTTATCGTTTCAGCCAGAAAATACAGACCGCAGAATTTCTCGACCGTAGTCGGCCAGCAACATATCACGATTACGTTGAAAAATGCGATCCGCAATAATCAATTAGCGCATGCTTTCCTATTTTGCGGGCCCCGCGGTGTTGGAAAGACCACCTGTGCCCGTATTCTTGCCAAGACAATCAATTGTGAGAACCGGGACGCCGAGGGGGAAGCCTGTAACAAATGCATTAGCTGTGTTTCCTTTAATGATGGCGCTTCCCTGAATATCCATGAACTTGATGCCGCAAGCAATAACTCGGTGGAGGACATCCGTTCCCTGGTCGATCAGGTGCGTTTCGCTCCCCAGGCCGGCAAATACAAAGTCTATATCATTGATGAAGTTCATATGCTCAGTTCTTCGGCCTTCAATGCCTTTTTGAAAACCCTGGAAGAGCCGCCACCCTATGCCATTTTTATTTTGGCAACTACGGAAAAACATAAGATCCTTCCAACGATCCTGAGCCGTTGCCAGATTTTCGATTTCAAACGCATCACCTTGCTGGATACGGTCAGCCATTTGCAGGAGATCTGTGATAAGGAAAATATCGTGGTTGATAAATCCGCCTTGCAGGTAATCGCCCAGAAAAGTGAGGGTTGTATGCGGGATGCCCTAAGTATATTGGATAAGATTGCTTCCTTTACCAACAACTGTATAACTTATCAGAATACACTGGAACATCTGAACATCCTGGATGCGGATTATTATTTCAAGATGCTTGAAGCAATGCATGGCCAGCATCTTTCCGACGCCTTATTGATCTATGATGACATCAACAAAAAAGGTTTTGAGGGAGATCTCGTGTTGAATGGCTTTGCGGAATTTCTCCGCAATATCCTGGTATGCCAGGATGATAAATCAGCCGAATTATTAGAAGCGGTAGAAGGTTTCCGGGACAAATACAGGGAAGTATCCGCCAGGGTTGGTACGTCGTATCTGATCAGTGCACTGAACATTCTGAATGAAGCTGAAATCAATTATCGGGCCGCCAGGAACAAAAGACTTCATGTGGAACTGACTTTCATAAAGCTTTGCTACCTGCAGCAGGCAATTGAATGGGTAGGCGATCAGGAAACAACACCCACGAAAAAGTCTCAGGAGGGGAAATCCCCCTCTATCGCTTTCCGAAAATTGGTTCCGCTGGCCGCTCCGCTAAAAAATCTTAAAGAAATCGAACCCAGCCTCGGATTAGGCACGCAAAGAGCCAGGTTGCTGATTGAAACCGCAAACGCCCGGAAGGACAAAAAAGAGCCATCACCAGTTATGCAGGAGATTGCGACTGTGCCGGTCCCAACTCCGGCTCCCCAGGTGGAACAAGCCAAAGTCGACGCTGCGCCAATCAATGCTACATTAGGTGCCCTTTCCAAATTGCGCAGGGAAGTCGCTGGGCGGCAACAAAACACAGCAGAAACCGCCGTTCAAAACCTCACGGATCAACCCCTTCTGATGGCCTGGCAGGAATTCACCCTCCGGCTCCGGGAAAGCCGTAATCCCGCCTTACAGAGTTTCGAACTTGCAGAACTGCATATAAAAGGCGAATATTTATTTGAAGTTATTGCCCACAATAACCTGGAACTGAAGTTTATCGAACAGGAGAAAAGGCAACTTTCCGCCTTCCTTCAAAATAAATTCAATAACCGCGCGATTTCCTTTTCTGTCACGATTGAAGAAGGCAATTACCAGGAACCTGCCGACAGGCCTTTAAACAAAAGAGAGCAATACCAGAAGATTGTCGAGCAATATCCTCTTGTGAAGGACCTTAAGGACCGGTTGAAGCTGGACCTGGATTATTAATCGTTTTCCCTGGAAATGCAATCCATTTCCAGTCCCGGGGTACTTTAAAGAGTCTGATTGTTACCCTAATCGTTAAATTCTTTGCCGGATTTTTAGGAAGCTACTGTTTTTTCTTATAAGACCAGGTGATCAGGAATTCTGCAACCGGTTCTCCTGACGCATTGACGCCGAGGGAGCGGGCAGTCAAGGTTTGAGGTTCGCCGGTTGAGATGGCAGATTCGATGGCCTGGCGGAACTGATGGCCCTGTTCGCAGGTGAAAGTGGTAATGCCTATGGCTTTTTTGAAATATTGGGCTTCGAGTTTGACCACAAGCATGGACACGGATGGGGATCTTTTATAGACGTGCATGAGGCTGAGAACGCCGGTACTCATTTCGGCTGCCATGGCGAGGCAGGCAAAATAAGTGGAACGAAAAGGGTTTTTGGAAAACCATTTGTAGGGCACGATAACACTACAGGATGCTTCATTCAACTCTTTGAGGCGCACACCGGAGAAAAATGCGCTGGGCAAATTGAAAAAAAGAAAAAACCGGGATTTGACCGGGTGTTTCATGAGCCTGATGAATGATTCAATCTCGGTCATTTTTTTATTATTTATAGAGGTCTGGGTTGAAAGCCTGTGGCGTCCACTGCAACAGAAATTCGTAGACCCTTTGTTTATTATAACTTCTACCCTGTTCCAAATATTCCGAATTCTGCGTATGCAGCCGGTTTCCCTGGCCATCGAGAATAAGAAAAACAGGAAAACCAAAGCGCTGGGGATAACCGAATTTCGCGAATGTCTTTTCATTCTTGTTGTCGACACTGAAATTGAGATGGCAGACCACAAAGCATTTTTTTATCAGGGAATCGATGCTGCTGTCTGCCTGAACGAAACGGTTGAATTCAATGCACCAACTACACCAGTTGCCTCCTGCCTGGATAAGAACATTTTTCCCTTCCTGTTTTGCCTTTTTTACTGACGAAGCAATTTCGGCATCCGGATTTGCCAGTGGGTCATAGAGTTTGGGTTTTTCTACTTGGGAAATAGCACTAAGGGAGAGAAGAAGAATCAAGGACAGAACCAGGTTATTTTTCATTCTATTTAATTTCGGGATGAGTTTTACATTTTGTCCACTTCAACTACGCAAGTTATAACACCATTGATAGGTCCATCAGTATTTAATTGCATATTGCCTTTCTCACTGGACTGGTAATGGACCGCACTTATGTGCTGGTCCTGAAGCAGGTTGTTGAGTCTCGAAGCAAAATCCTGCCTGGGATTCTGGTTAAGCTGCTGATTTATTCCGCTCCAATTCAGTGAGTCCTTGCTTACAATTACCGCCATATAATCTTTTGATCCGATACTGTCGGCCATCATGCTTTTATCTTTTGGAAACAGACGATAACCAGCTATTCCGCAAAAGGGGGAATATTTTGTCAGGTTGTGATTATCTTTCCGTGGATAAGGGAATAGGGTGTATGTTGATCCATCCGTATCCATGCCGAATACATAAACATAACAGGGGGCGTTGTTTTTGACTTCCATTTTAAATCGTGTACCCGGCCTGATAAGCGAATTGGTCTCAAATATGTTTTTGCCTTTTAGATGCAGGGGGATATAAGACCCGGTTACTGTTTTTTTCGCATCATAGCTGATTTGGACAAGACCGATTTCGGATTGGAAGGGTGCATTTGCAAAAGTATTTAATGCTGTCATCGGTTCCAGGCCATAAGCTTCCCGGACAAAATATTTGAAATCGCTGTATCGTACCCAGGCAAAACCATTCTTGCCCCATTGGGGGCCCCAGGAATTCATGATCAAAAAGGCGCCTCCATATAATTTATCATCATAACCGACCACACATTGGGCATGACCTCCGAAGCCCTGCATAATTCGGTCATCCTCCGTAGGATTCCAAACGTCCTGACCCATCATTGGTTGCATATATGTCCCTCCAACCAGCATCCCGATGATTACCGGCGCTCCCTGGGAGAGGTTTTCTCTGATGGCCCTGATATCAATTTGATCGGTTCGGTCTCCTGCTGTCAATCGGTTAGCTCCCCGCATCCGGAACTGAAGTGCTTCGTCTAATAATTGTTGATTTGGCTGCCGGGCGCAATCCTGGTCATCGTAAAAAAATTTATCATAAGGCACAGAGCCTTTTTGGGTCATGAATTCCATGGCCCGCTCAATATAGGACCCTTCGCAACCATCTATCCCGATTTGGTTGTATAGAAAGGAGGGGCTGAATTTTAATGCGTTGGGATCCTGACCGGTTCTTGCCGATTCGAGTATAGTTCTGGCACCATAAGCACTACTCCAGGCTACACAGGAGCCCTGATGGCCCTGGTCGCCTACCGGCGGGGCGTATTTTTGCAAGTTGGCAGATTCCGGTAAGGGATTTTTGCCATCGTCGTCTGTCAATGATTCATATATCCTGGCTTTGTCGAACTGTATTGGATCGAGGATGCCTCCTGTCGTTAATTGCTGGGCAGCTTTCTCAACAGTGCCGAGGTTGCAAGCTCCTCGGCCGAAGAAAAAATATCCTCCAATGATCAAAATGACTACCAGAATCAGGCTCCTTCCTCTGAACAAACCCAACAGGAGCGGAAGTAAGGCTAGCAGGCCTCCTGAATTTCCACCATCAAATGCACCACCACCTTCTCCGCCTGAATCCGGGGGTTCGATCGGATCATCTTCCATTCGAATTGGCATTGCCTCATTTTTTGAGCTGCTAAAAGTACTCCGTTTTTTGATTAAGGCAATTAAAGGACTTCCAATTGATTTCGAAGCAGGTCCTGGAAAGTTTCTCTTTTGCGAATAAGCTGAGGCCTGCCATCCAGCACAAGTACTTCGGCAGGACGCAGGCGACTATTGAAGTTGGACGACATTTCAAATCCATATGCACCTGCATTGCGGAAAACCAGGTGATCCTCCTCCCTGACTTCATTAATTTCACGATCCCAGGCAAATGTATCTGTCTCACAGATATTACCGACTACGGTGTATTTTCTGAATGGTCCTTCCGGATTGCTTATATTATCAATATGGTGGTAGGCATCATAGAACATAGGCCTGATAAGATGATTAAAACCACTGTCCACACTTACAAAGCAGGCGCCCGGCGTTTCTTTGACCACATTGACCGTAGTTAAAAAATACCCGGATTCACTGACCAGAAATTTGCCTGGTTCAAACCAGACCTGCAAAGGCCTGCCTCCAGGATTGGGATGACTGGCAAAGGCTTTTCCAACCTCTGAGGCCAACAATGAGATATCAGTTTCGATATCGCCCTGCTTATAGGATACTTTAAAGCCTCCGCCCAGGTCGATGAATTTTAAATCATTGAATTGCGGAACAATATCAAAAAGCACTTCAATCCCTTTTACGAAAATATGGGCATCCTTAATTTCGCTTCCTGTATGTATATGAAGGTCGTGAACCAATAGTCCATATTGTCTTACGATTTCCAATACCTGATCGATCTGGGTGACCGGTATCCCGAATTTACTTTTATCATGTCCTGTGGAGATCTTCAGGTTTCCTCCAGCCATAATATTAGGTCGCAGGCGTACTCCCACAGGATAACTGCTTCCGAATTTTTGGCCGAATTTTTTCAGATTGGAAAGGCTGTCAATATTGATGATCAGTCCAAGGTTTTTGGCTTCTTCGATCTCTGAAAAAGAGATGCCGTTGGAGGTATATAGGATCTGATTTGGGGCGAAACCTGCGTGCAATGCCAGGCGGCCTTCGTAAATGGAACTACAGTCGATATTAGCTCCCAATGAACGGATGTATTTCAGAATATTGATATTGGTCAGGGCCTTGCAGGCATAAAAAAAGACAGTATTGTTTCCGCTGAATGCCTGTTTCAGCTTAAGCCATTGTTCCCGGATTTTTTCTCCATGATAGATATAAAGGGGGGTTCCGAACTGTTCGCCCAGTTCGTTCAAGTATTGGTTGCTGATAGATTGGGACATGATTTCGCGAATATACGAAGCGAAAGGGAGTAGGGAAACCTTTGCTTTATTCACTTTCGGGTTCCTGCTCTGGATTTTGCTGGTCTTCGTTGTGTTCCAGCAATTCGCCTGTTTCACTGACGATAAGGGTAGCTTCGTCCTGCTCACCCTGGCTGCTTAATTCAGGTGTATGATTGATCAAAGTGGGTTCTACAAAATTCTCAGAAAATACTTCTTTGAGCTTGGGCAATTCTTCCGCTGAATTTATCCCAAAGTAGTCCATGAATAATTTGGACGTTGCATAGACCAAAGGTTTTCCTATCATTTGTTCATTGCGACCGGTGATGACGACTAGCTCTTTTTCCAGCAATTTCTGAATTGAATAGTCGCAATTGACACCTCTTATGGATTCAATTTCTCCCTTTGTGATAGGTTGTTTATAGGCGATGATGGCCAGTGTTTCAAGCGCTGCAGTTGATAGCCTTTTCAGGAATTTTTCCCCGTTTAACTGGGCCACCGTTTTGTGGTAATCTTTTTTGGTCAGGAATTGCCAACCTCCGCCGGTTTGAAGGACTTCAAATGGATAGAAGGGGGAATTGTATTTCTCTACAATTCCGTCAATGGAGGTCTGAATTTGATCTAAAGTTAGCTTGTCTTCCATGAAGCTGAATGCATTGTTCATCAGCTCCGTGATTTCCAACGCAGTCAACGGTTTATCACTTGCGAAGATCAAGGCCTCAATATGTGGAATGATGTTTGAAATTTCCATGTTCGGTCTTCTTCTGCCTTGATACAGGCAGATTCTGTTTTTAATGAACTGTTTCAGCTTTGCGAGCGGGCATTTTACAGTTTACTCAACCCCACTATCCTTGCAGGGCCGCTGCACCGCTTACAATTTCCGTGAGTTCAGTAGTAATGGCTGCCTGCCTGGCCCTGTTATATGAAATCCTCAAGGAACGTAATATATCATTAGCATTTTCACTGGCCTTGTCCATGGCTGTCATCCTGGCTCCATGTTCAGAGGCATTGGCATCCAGTACGGCTTTGTATAATTGAGTGTTCAGGATTTTGGGCATCATCTCAGTGATCAACTGTTCTTTCGAAGGCTCAAATATAAAATCGGATTTTGGGGTGCCGTCTTTTTTTGCGACTTTTTGGATCGGCAGAAAACGCTCCACTTTGAACAATTGAGTAGCGGCATTTTTGAATTCGCTATAGACGATTTCCACTACATCGAGTTCTTTATTCTCGAAAGCTTTCATGGCTGCCTTGGAACAGGCCTGCACATGCTCAAAATCGAGATGATGGAAAATATCTTTATAGGTTTCGCTGACCCGGAAATTGTTTTTGGCAAAATGCTCAAATCCCTTTTTGCCAATGCTCCAAAGATGTACATTGCCTTTGGCCGCCTGTGCTGCATATTTTTCCCTGATGGTCAGTTTAGCCAGTTTGATGATATTTGAGTTATAGGCTCCGCAAAGTCCCCGATCACTGGTAATTACAATAAGGAGCGCTCTTTCAACAGGTCTTTCAGTAGCCAATTTACCGCTTGATTCTCCGTCCGAATTGCTCACGATATTACTCAGCAATTCCCGTAGTTTTTTGGCATAGGGTCGCATTTGCAGGATTGAATCCTGTGCCCGGCGCAGCTTAGCCGCACTGACCATTTTCATGGCTTTCGTTATTTGCTGGCTGCTTTGAACGGATTTGATGCGATTGCGTACCTCTTTAAGTTGTCCTGCCATGAGCGGTTTTCAATTTGGCGGCGAAGTTAAAACAATGCGCTTTAAATTCCAGAGGTGTGCAGAAAATATAGCGTCATAAAAGACGTTACCTACTTAGTTCCAAATTATTAGGGAGATTTGCAACCTGAAACCCATTATGGCAAAAGCAAAAAAACGAAATCCTGTAATATTAATTACCAATGATGACGGCATAACAGCCCCAGGAATCAAGGCTCTTATCGAATCAGTGGAAGGATTGGGAAAGATTGTGGTGGTGGCTCCGGACAAACCTCAGTCCGGCATGGGCCATGCGATTACGATCGGCAACCCTTTAAGGTTGTACCCGGTCCATATTTTCAAGGGGATCGAAGCCTGGCAATGTTCAGGCACCCCTGTGGACTGCGTCAAGCTGGCCGTAGATAAGATTCTCCATCACAAACCAGATCTCTGCCTTAGCGGCATCAACCATGGCGCAAATCATTCCATCAATGTCATTTACTCAGGAACCATGTCTGCTGCCGTTGAAGCGGCCATCGAAAGCATTCCCTCGGTAGGATTTTCCTCCCTTGATTATGACCAGGAGGCAGATCTGGGAGCACCCAGGAAATATGCCCGACAAATCGTTGAAAATCTGCTGAATAATCCCTTAGATAAACACTTGATCCTGAATGTGAATTTTCCAGCCGTTCCTGCTTCGAAAATGAAGGGTCTGCGCATTTGCCGCCAGGCTTATGCCAAATATGAGGAAGATTTTGTTGAGCGGGTAGACCCTAACGGCAGAAAATATTATTGGCTGACAGGAAAATTCGTGAATTTCGACAAAGGTAAGGATACCGATGTTTGGGCTTTGGAAAATAATTATGTAAGTGTAGTACCCGTACAATTCGATCTAACCAATTACGTCTTAAAGGCCAAAATTGAAAAGGCCTGGGATATTTGAATCATTGAACTATAAAATAACAATGTTTAAAAAGGATAATTTCAAATTCGGGATCCTGCTGGGATTCGTTGCGCCGATACTTAGCCTGGTCATTTATTATTTCGCCAAGTTCCGCATGTTTTCGGTAAAGGATTTTTTCTCTTTTTTGGGCACCAATACCAATCAAATCACGGCGGTATCCGTACCATGCCTTGTTCTAAACATTGCTTTGTTTACCTTCTACACAAATTCACAACGGGACAGGACGGCCAGAGGAGTATTTGCCATCACGCTGCTATACGCCATTACGGCACTTGTGCTGAAATTTGTCCTTTGAGGACTTTTTAGAATCTATAGCCGAGTACATTTGCAATTCAATTCTATTCATGCGCTATTATTTAATTGCAGGGGAAGCTTCAGGCGACTTGCATGGGAGCAACCTGATCAGGGAGATCCGCAAACTGGATAAGGAGGCAGTTTTCCGATGTTGGGGAGGGGATATGATGCAGGCTGCAGGGGCTGAATTGGTAAAGCATTACCGGGACCTCGCATTTATGGGTTTTATTGAGGTCATCAGGAATCTTCCTACCATTCTGGGCAATATCGCCTTCTGCAAAAAAGATATCGGGTCATTTCGGCCGGATGTGATCATTTTCATAGATTATCCCGGATTTAATCTGCGCATAGCAAAATGGGCTAAGGAACAAAGCTTCAGGACTGTCTATTATATTTCTCCCCAAGTCTGGGCCTGGAAAGAAAACCGGGTCCGGATGATCAGGGAATGTATCGATAAAATGCTGGTAATCCTTCCTTTTGAAAAAGAGTTTTATAGAAAATGGAATTATGAAGTGGATTATGTCGGTCATCCGCTTGTGGAAGTCATTGAAGAGTTCGGAAGGACGGAGGATGTCTCAGGCTATGAGTTCATGCGTGGTCTTGGAGGCAAAAAAATCATCGCCCTTCTTCCAGGCAGCCGGAGGCAGGAAATATTGAAAAAATTGCCCTTGATGTTGGAGATGAGCAGGATTTTCACCGATTATTGTTTCGTATTAGCGCAGGCTCCCGGCCAGGACCGATCCCTTTATGACGATTTACTGAAGGATTATCCTCAGGTCAAACGGGTAAACAATCAAACCTATGCACTTCTTTCCCATGCTTATGCCGCCTGCGTTACTTCAGGAACGGCGACCCTGGAAACAGCCCTTTTTGGTGTAGCGGAAGTGGTTTGTTATAGGGCAAGCGCCATTTCCTATCAAATCGCTCGCAGGTTGGTGAAAGTCAAATACATCAGCTTGGTCAACCTAATCATGGACAAAATGGTGGTTAGGGAATTGATCCAGGATGAGTTTAACAGGAAAAATCTGGAAATTGAATTGAAGAGGATACTTTTTGAGGAGAAGACCCGGGCGCAACTTAAATCAGATTATGAGGATTTGAAGAATCTGCTGAAAGCCGGTGGGAATGCATCTTCCAATGCCGCTCATCTTATTTGGAAGTTCCTTGGGAATCCTGGCTTTTAATGTTTTCTAAAGAAAAAAAAGCGTACGAGAATGATGATTATTCCTACCAGGAACATAAAGATGGAAATCCTGTTGATTCCGTGCATGTAACGAATCCAGCCGGTATGCGGTGCATTTGGATCGCGCTTTTTGATATAGAGATATTCTGCTAGTTGCCTGAGGGCGCCCATCATTTGATTCTTTGACAGATCTAACAATTTTAAGTACTTGTTTGTTTGAGGCGAGAATTCGATGAAGCAGGAAGTTCTTTTTTGCAGAATTGGCGGCCTTAGACTTTGTAATTCATCCACAAGATGAATACAACGGTCAGCCAATGCATAGAACGGGTCAATACTTTGTCATTGGAATAATAATAAGCAGCCGCGTGGAAAACAGCAAAAGGTACCGCCGTTACGATCCAATTTTCGTAAAAATCAACGTGATTGATAAGGATAATGATTACTCCAACCATAAGAAAAAGCAAAAGCAAACTCCATATCTTACGGACCTGAATCAGCATTTTATTCAGGTTAGATTGTATGAAATATCCACCGATCATGAATGGCACGATCAAAAGAATGATCCCGCAAGTGATCAATACCGTATTCGGTATGCCCGGCAACCTAAAAACGATCACCGGAACTACATTGCGCCAGTTCCATTGGTTACTCAGGTAGAGTATGACAAATAAGAAATAGTAGGGAGTGGTAAAACCAAGCAGACCCATCAGCCACTCCCTGATTCGGAAGGGCCGCATGGTGATCAAAGCGAAAAAAACCAGTAGGATAAAGGCCATAGCCGGCAGATAAAAAAGGGTCACAATACCCGTCAATGCCCCGATATTAAAGATAGCCCCATCTGATCGACCGCTATTATAAAGCGTCGTCATCCGGTAAAATACCCAGATCATGATTGAATTGATCAACAAAGGAGCAGAAAAATAATTCCAGGAAGGGAGCAGGGAAGTGACCAGGATATAGGACATACCAGGCAGGTAATTGGCCTTGGGAAAGATTTTTTGAAAATTACATATCCTGTTTAAAAGGGTAGCCTGAGTGAATAACAACAAAAAGGTAAGAACCGAATACATGATGGGCAGTGAATTGAAAAATGTACCCAGAAAATGCAGAATGATCCGGTACAGGTAATTATCTTCTTTGTGAAGGGAAGGAACCTGGGGATGTAAAAAAATGGAAAATTTTAGAACCAGTGCATATACCAACAAGATAAAGGCATTGCCTGGATTCTTTTGTTTAAATACTTCAGTCAAATTTCACCCTGTTTATGAAAATTCAATTTTTGCAAAACAAAGATAGCTTCTATACAGGCATGGGACTATCATCTGTTTGCTGCTCACCTGTCTTCCATAGCGTGGCATGAAATCATAGCCCTTATCCAGGTTTCTGAGCGTGGGGTAACGGGTCAACTTACCTTCGGGTGAAACACTCTCGTCGGCTAATAAAATGTTGCGGTGATCATATTGATTAAACAAAAAATGGATTTCTCCACCGGTATTCATGGTTTGTGTTGAAATCAGGTTATCTGATTCATCGTCGTACTGGTTTTTTGGAATTATATTGCTCCATTCCAGGTTGGCAGTTTTATCGAAAGAAAGCACCATTATATTTTCAGCATGGTACCTCATTGGCCCATTGGGTGGATAACCTGTACGCCAGGGATTATAATAAGGAGAACCATAATAATCCATGGGCATCATGTATGGGTTATAGCCGCCAGACATATAATCCCAGCGGTTGAAATAAGCCCCTCTGGAAGAAGTGTATTGAGCCTCGCTGATCAACACAAACCCCCCATCTCTTTTGTTAATGACCTTTTTAATAAAATAATCATTAAAAGCCATTTTCTGCGTCGCATCCGAGCTCTTTGCCGCAGCCCGCAGCTCATCACTGAAAAGGGTTACACTTTCCTTTGATATGGAATCGGAAACCTTGTCCCAGACGGCAGTATAAAGACCTTCTATATTGCCCCTCCTCTGTTTATAGTAAAAACCGCTAATGATATAGCTTTTGTTGTCATTATCGATCTTAATCTTTATCTCATCCAGAAAGCGTTCTCCCACGGCCAGATCCTTGATAGAAAAATTATCCACCGTAGGCCCCTTGGTAGCTATTGAAACAGCAGTTACATAATCACTTCCACTGTTTCGAACAAATTTGGCAAAGACCAGAGTGCCTTCATCATCCAAAAGAAAATCGGTAAAAGCTTCGGAATGCTCCTCCATAGGCATATACAAGCGGTGCCGGTCAATCAGTTGAAGCTTAGAATCATACAAGAAGGTGGTAAAAAGATAATTTTTTGAACTTTTTGTGTTGATCTTAAAAAGCATGATTTTCTGTTTGTCCTCGCTAAAGACTACCGTATAGATTTTATTGGAAGCGGAAAAACTAATCTGTGTAGTGTCCAGTTCGATTGGTTCTTCCATTTTACGTGCCTGGTCATCCAGTTTCACTACCGCGCAATGCACGATATTCTTTTTCTGATACTCATAGATCATGTAGCAAAAAGTGGAATAAGGAATAAAATAAGTGTTCAGAATCCTATCTGGCAGAAATTCTAGTTTCACTCTTTGCAACAATTTCATGCTGTTATCATATATGGAAATATTATTATCCTGCTTGTTATTGGTGAAAATCAGAAAATTTCCATTCATTTTACCAATAATTTCAAATTCCGTCCGGCGCAAATCATCGCGCTGCGGTTCGGAATAGGTAATTTGCTGAGCTATGGACATGCCTGGTAAAATTATAGTCAGGCAAATCAGCAAAGTCAATCTGAATCTATTCATTTTCATAATTGATCGTATATTTTAAGAAGGACAATAAGAGCCATGTCCCAATTTAATCAATCTTTAAAGCTAAGACGTAAAAATACTAACGAAAGATGCCAGAAAAAAAAATGTAAAGGTTTTCCAGGCTGTAATGCTGAATTTTTAAATTTCCTTCACAATTGACTAAAAACCTCTCTTTAATTCGTTTTTCGATTAATACCTTCGCAGCTTGCCAGTAATGCCTTGAACCAGTTCTTAATATATTCCATTGCCTTCATTGTGGCACTTACCCTGGCAGCTTATTTCTTCCAGGAGCGCTTCATTTTCAAACCGGAAAAATTAAGTCCTGACTTCAAATTTAAATATGATATCCCCTTCAATGAACTTTTTTTTGATATCGCCCCTGGGGTCAGTATAAATGGCCTGCATTTTTACAGACCTTCTCCGATCGGTTTGGTCTTTTATTTGCATGGAAACACCCGTAGCATAAAGGGTTGGGCTAAATATGCCAGAGATTTTTACCGGTATAATTATGATGTTGTCCTGGTGGATTATCGCGGTTTCGGAAAAAGTACCGGTAAGCGGAGTGAAAGGGAAATTATCGGGGACATGCAATTTGTTTATGAAAGTCTGAAGCAAAATTGCCGCGAAGACCGGCTCATCGTCTATGGAAGAAGCATTGGCAGCGGACTAGCCACAAGGATCGCAGCAGACAACCATCCCAGGTATCTTATCCTGGAAGCCCCCTATTATAATTTTCAAAAAGTTGTAGAAAGATTCCTGCCCTTTTTGCCCGTTCGTTATGTCTTAAGATATAAACTCCGAACAGACCACTGGATCGGGCGGGTTACCTGCCATACCTATATTCTCCATGGAACAAGGGACTGGCTCATCCCCTTCAGGCACAGTGTTAACCTAAAAAAAATAAATCCGGAAAAAATTACCCTGATTCCCATCCGTGGAGGAGGTCATAATAATCTGACGACTTTTCCCGAATACTATAATTTCATACGCGATATACTGAAAGAATGAATCAAAATAAGAAGATCCTGTTTCGCTGGTTAAAGCTTGGATTACTCCTTTACTGCATCTTGGGGATCGGACTCTATTATTTACAGGATTATATCCTATTCCATCCGGAACCTCTGGCTAAGAACTATAAATACCCTTTTGCCCAGAAACACGAAGAAATCAATATTCCATATGACGGAACGACAATACTCAATGTGGTTCGCTTTAAAACTGCTGATTCTGTTCCCAAAGGGGTAGTGCTCTATTTCCACGGAAATAGGAAAAATATCGGATGGTATGCCCGTAATGCGAAGAACTTTACCGAAAAAGGATATGAAATCTGGATGTTGGAATATCCGGGCTTTGGCAAAAGCACGGGAAAATTTGCAGAGATGGAATTATATTCATATGCCCTTCAGCTATATAAGCTGGCCCGCGTTCATTTCGACCCTTCCCTAATCATCATTTACGGAAAAAGCCTGGGAACCGGCATTGCCGCAGAGCTAGCCTCAATAAGAGATTGTAAATACCTGATCCTGGAAACTCCATTTTACAGTATGACTTCTCTGGTTTCCCATTATTTTCCCATATATCCGGTCAGCCGCATACTCCATTACCGTTTTCCCAGTTATGATTATTTAAAATCAGTCACGGCACCCATCATCATATTCCATGGCACCGATGACGGAGTCGTGCCTTATAGCAATGCGCTCAAATTGAAACCTTTTTTAAAGCCTTTTGACGAATTCATCACCATTCCCGGAGGTAGTCACAATGACCTGAACGCCTTTGCCCTCTACCATCAGGTACTGGATTCCCTTTTGAAGTAATTTATAAGCTATCTATTTAGCGCTGATCAGGCTTGACATCCCTTGCATCCTGCTCGAGGGAATAAAATAATGGTTATGAGATATCGCCTTTTCTGCAGAATAAACATCGATCGGATGCAATTTTTTTTCTCGTAAAATAAAGGCCTTATATCCCATAGGAGCGATCATATCCAAAAAGTGGACCCTTTCCTGCTGATCGGCGAGTTCGCAGAGTAGAATGGGATAGTGTTTTTCCAGAACATGCAGCATTGAAGAAAATACCTGAACCTCAAGACCTTCTACATCGCATTTTATAAAATCAAGCCTGGGAAGCCCGGCAAGCAATTGATCCCCATATGCATTCCTTATTTTCTCCGATTCAACATAATCAAGGTGAGTGCTGGATTTCATAACGCGGGCATAGGCAAATTTCTTGGCTTTATTCACTAGCGGGATGCCCATTTCAACAAATTCGCCTTCTCCACCCAGAGCCAGTTGCAGCAGTTCCACATTTTGCGCGCCTTTCTTTTTCAATAAATTACCTAAAACCCTGTTGAACTTGCTCATAGGTTCAATTGCGATCACTTTACCGCTTTTTCCTGAGAGCCTGCTCAATTCGCAGGTATAATAACCCAGGTGGGCACCGATGTCCAGACAGTAACATCCTTCTTCTATGAAATACTTTAAAAAATAGACATCCTGGTAATCCTCCCCCGCCAGCCCGGCTTTCCAAATCAGTTGAAAGGAACCTGCAAGTAAGCTTAGATAATGGCCCTCTCCCAAAATGGAAAGTAAAATTCTTTTAATGGGGTTCATTCTGCGAAAATATTAAATTTGCATCTTAATCACAATGCTTCATGAAATTTGGAATCGTAGTTTTCCCCGGGTCGAACTGTGAACGAGATATGGAGGATGCATTGCGTTATGACCTGAATCAGGAAGTAATAATGCTTTGGCATAAAGACGAAGACCTGAGCATGTTTTCAACTGAAGACTGCATTATCCTGCCGGGAGGTTTCTCCTATGGGGATTATTTGCGTTGCGGCGCCATTGCGAGGTTCAGCCCGATGATGAAGAGCGTTACGGGCTTTGCTGCGAAGGGTGGAAAGCTTTTTGGGGTATGTAATGGATTCCAGATACTTTGCGAAGCCAAATTATTACCTGGTATCCTGCTACGCAATGCCAATCAACAGTATGTCAGCAAGAACATTTTCCTTTCAGGAAGCCGGCAACATAACGGTCCTTTGAAAATTCCTATTGCTCACGGCGAAGGGAGGTATTATGCTGATGAGAAGACGCTTGATTCCCTGGAATCGAATGGTCAGGTTCTTTACCGCTATTGCAATGAAGTAAGCAAGATTACAGTGGAAGCCAACCCAAACGGTTCTCTGCGAAATATTGCCGGCATATCTAACCATGAAGGCAATATAATCGGGATGATGCCACATCCGGAAAGGGCGACCAACGAGGCGCTCGGCAATTCGGATGGATTGCTGATCTTAAAGGAGCTATTTCTTAGCGAAAGAAAAGAAAGCCGGATTTCCCGATCAGCCCTTGTTTAGGCAGCAACCAAAATCCGGATTTTTCGTAATATCGTAAGTTCTATCGTAAATTAATCCATAAGTTTTATAGAAAGCTGAATATGAAAGGAATACTCCTTTTTCTGTCGATGGTCTTCATTGGATTTGCGGGGTTTTCCCAATCAAGCAAACAAGTTCAATGGATTTATACTTCTAAAAAGATTGCAGATAAGACATATGAAATTCATATGCTGGCCAGGATCAATGGGGATTATCATATCTATTCCCAGGATGTTGGCGGAGAAGGGCCCGTGCCAACCGCTTTCAGTTTCAATAAAAATCCGTTGACCCTGCTCGAAGGAAAGGTGGTAGAAAAAGGGAAGGTGGTAACCAAATTTGAATCAGCCTGGAATCATAATGTCAAATATTATGAGGCGACAGTTGATTTTGTACAGATCGTGAAACTGAAGGCCAGCGTTAAAACCAATCTCGCCGGTAAAGTTGAATTCATGGTGTGTAACGAAAAGCAGTGTCTGCCACCCTCTGAAGTAGAAATAAATGTTAATATTGGCGGATAGTCATGTGTGCGACTTTCCTTAAATCATAGAAACGAGTTCTTTGCATCGGACTCGTTTTATTTTTATTATATGAACCGACGCATTATTCTTTTTTGTTTTGTTTTATTTTCCTGTTTTCAAAACTCGTTCGCTCAAGATAGCACTGCATTTCATTGGCAGGTTGAAAGCAGGAGAATTTCTGAAGGATTGTATGAATTAAGGTTTCAAACCAGGATCGGTAATCATTGGCAACTCTATGCTCCCAATCAATCCATCAGCGATATTTCGAGTACTGAGCTGAGTTTTACCGATTCCTCTATCCGCCCTGATTCCGTGCTACATGCATCCGGCGAATCTCATATAATCAGCAACGCTGCCTTAGGTAATGGCAGCTTTCGCATTTTTGAGAACGAGGCGGAACTGATTGCGACCTTGAGGATAGAAGGGACGGTTCCTGGCCAATTAATCGGTACTTTCAAATTTAGTTACGGAAAGAGCAATGAGTTTTATCCGTTGAATGAATTCCCTTTTTCCGTAAAACTGGAAGGAGGAGTTACAAGCAGGGCCAGAATAAAGATCAATAATCTGGATCTGAATCATCCGGTAAACGGTTGTGGCGATGAAGGCACTTCTAACAAGAGCCTGCTCGTCATCTTTTTATTGGGTTTTCTGGGCGGCCTGATCGCTTTGTTAACTCCTTGTGTATTTCCGATGATTCCGGTGACCGTTACTTTTTTTACAAAAAAAACAGAGGACAGGAAAAAGGGAATAGGTAATGCCCTTTTATATGGGTTATTTATTTTCCTTATTTATATATTGATTACCGTTCCCTTTCATATTGCAGGGAAGGCCATCAACCCGGAAATTTTCAATAATATCAGTACTAATGTCTGGCTTAATTTAATCTTCTTTACCATTTTCATTCTTTTCGCCCTCTCCTTTTTCGGTCTTTTCGAAATCGGGTTGCCTTCTTCGCTTGCAAACATGGCCGGTTCGAAATCAGGGGTGAGCAATATGGCTGGCATATTTTTTATGGCGGGTACATTGGCAATTGTTTCTTTTTCCTGTACGGGACCAATTTTAGGCACCCTTCTGGCCAATGTGGCGACAGAAGGACCTTGGCCGCTAACCGCTGGCGCTGCGGGTTTTGGACTGGCCCTTGGCCTGCCTTTCGGTCTGTTTGCACTTTTTCCCAATTGGCTGCATTCTTTGCCCAAGTCAGGGGGATGGATGACGGATGTAAAAGTAGTTTTGGGATTCGTGGAACTGGCCCTGGCAGTAAAGTTTTTTACCAATGCGGATAATGTTGAGCAATGGGGTATCATGAAAAGAGAGGTGTTCATTGCACTTTGGGCAATTATCGGATTGCTGATCGTACTCTATTTGACCGGTTTTATGCGCATCGGTCATAGTTCGCCTGTTAAGAAATTTTCGCCATTAAGGATAGGATTTATATTGTTTTTCGGAGCATTTACAGTTTACCTTCTTCCTGCTCTAACAAATAGCCGTTTTGCCAACCTGAAATTGCTGAGCGGATTTCCGCCTCCGCTTTCCTATAGCATTTATAAGCATCACGTATTGATTGTCAGGGGAATAAAGCCGTTGCGGAATGATTATGAAAAGGCCCTGGAACTGGCGCAAAAGGAGCATAAGCCGATCCTGATAGATTTTACAGGATGGGCCTGTGTAAATTGTCGCCGAATGGAAGAAAAGGTCTGGACGAATCAGGAAGTGGACAGCCTAATGAGAAAAGAATTTGTAGTAGTCTCCCTCTATGTGGATGAGAGGAGCAAACTTCCCGCCACCGATCAGACTGAGTTTAAAACCAGTTCAGGCATAAATAAACCCATCGTTACAGTAGGAGACAAATGGGCAACTTTTCAAACAGAGAATTTCGGGGCAACTTCTCAACCCCAATATGCGATCATCAGCCCAGACGAAAAAGTGCTGACAAAAACTAAATATTATACACCTGATCCGGCTGATTTCGCGCGTTGGCTTGAATGCGGATTGAATGCTTACAGGAAATAGTTGCTTAAATAGACAAACTCTATATCTTCGTCAGCACATGGCCAAATATTCCCATGACGATATCGTTCCCTACAATAATTCCAGCCTTGGCAAAAAGGAGCAAGTTGAAGAGATGTTTGACCGTATAGCTTTTCGTTATGATTTTTTGAACCGTTTCCTTAGTCTGGGCACAGATATTTACTGGCGCCGACTAATTATTAGGGAGCTTCGTCCGATCCATCCTCAAAAGGTTCTGGATGTGGCTACAGGGACGGCCGATGTGGCCATCCGAATGGCAAAATCCCTGATACCGCCAATTCACATTACAGGGATTGATATTTCCCGAAAAATGCTGGAATTTGGCCGAATTAAAGTTGCAAAACAAAAGTTAAAGGGTCTGATCGACCTTCAACCTGGTGACAGTGAAGCAATAAACTTTCCAGAGGCTACGTTTGATGCAGTCACGGTTGCTTTTGGAGTCCGCAATTTCGCCCATTTGGAAAAAGGGGTTGGGGAGATTTTTAGGGTTTTGAAACCGGGGGGAAAGCTGGTTATTCTTGAGTTTTCAAAACCGAAGAACTTCCTTATTAGCAGGATTTATTCGATTTACATGAATACGGCCGCTGCGGGGGCCGGGAAATTAATTGCCGGAAATCAGCAGGCCTATGAATACCTGCATAAATCGGCCAATGCCTTTCCTGAAGGGGAAGAATTTCTGAAGATTTTGCAAAAGAATGGATTTAAAGAGACCTATTTAAAAAAGTTAAGCTTAGGGATATGCACAATATACTGCGGGCGAAAAGATTAACAGGAATTCAACCTTTGGCCTTCCTTATAACCCTGCTTATGGCATTGGCGCTTCCTGTGACGCTTTGCGCCCAGCTTCGTGATGACCTGAATTTGCCCGACCATGATTCCAAATTTTATCACTTGGGGATTGCCCTAATCTATAACAATTCCCATTTTCATGAGACGATGGACCCCAGTTTTCAAACCCAGGACAGCGTGCTGGCCGTCAAGCCGCTTTATACCGGCGGTTTTGGTCTGGCAGGGATGCACACTTTCCGGATTGCTGACCATTGGGAGTTTCGTATCGTAGTTCCTCAACTTATGTTTTCCTACAAGAACCTGCAATACACGATCCAGAATACCAGTTCCGATGTCCAAACGACGGTTGAAAAACAGGTCGAGTCCATCTACCTCGGATTTCCGACACATATCAAATTCATGAGCGACCGGATTGAAAATTTCAGGTTTTATGTTTTTGGCGGCGGAAATTACCAGTATGACCTGGCTTCAAATGCCAATGCGCGAAAAGCGCAGGATCTCGTAAAACTTAAACCCTATGATTTCAGTATTGAAGGCGGGATGGGTTTTCAGTTTTATTTCCCCGTGTTTATCCTGACTCCTGAAATCAAAGTGAGTGAAGGTCTGCTCAATGTCCATGACCGGGATCCAACATTGATCTATAGCAATGTTATCGACAAGTTGAATTCGAGGATGATTGTTTTCTCCCTGATTTTCGAAGGTTGATCCTTTTCTTATTTATTTCAGGGAATGATTCTGCCTGCATAGACTCCCAACTCTTTTACATTCCCCGTCCTTTTTAAAACGCCCCAATGCTGCAGCTCTCCTTTGATCGCTTTTCTGAATGTTTTATAAAGTACAAACCATAGCAGCCATCTCCAGACCAGTCGTTGCGGAATCAGCCAGAGCAATTTTATTTTTTTCTCCTTTTCGAAGCTAAAGGCCAACACAGCTACAGCCACATCAACCAACATGAAGATCAGATAATAGGTTCCGATCTTTGCTGTATTTCCAGTAATCAGCCCGATAATCATGAAAAAATCGGCAAAAGGAATAACGGAAGGAATGATATATTGGAAGACCAAAATATTGGGCATTGCAGCCCATCCTAACCATTTGTATTTACTATTGAAAAGAGTATCCCGGTTTTTCCAAAATGTTTGCATGACACCGAAACTCCAACGGAATCTTTGCTTGAAAAACATTTTCAACGTCTCGGGCGATTCCGTCAGGGCGATGGCCTTGTCTTCGTTTTCGACCAGATAACCCTGTCGCAGGATACGTATTGTGAGTTCGCAGTCCTCGGCCAGCGTATCTGTGGTAAAACCTCCTGCATCTTCGATGGCTTTTTTTCGAAAAGCGCCGATAGCGCCTGGTACAACAGTGATGCCATTCAGGTAAGAAAATGCTTTTCGGTCAAAGTTTTGACTGGAAGTATATTCGATTGATTGCCATCTTGTAAGCAGGTTGACCTGGTTGCCTACTTTGACGTTTCCGGCCACGGCGCCCACTTCATTCTGTACTTGTGTCTGTGCATTTGTAGGAATCCTTGGACAAAAATGCATCATCAGTCTTGAAATGGCATCGGGCATTAATTTGGTATCTGCATCAATGCATACAACGAAATCAGCCTGGGACTGTTGAATACCAAAGTTAAGTGCGGAGGCTTTTCCTCCATTCGGCTTGGTTAACACTTTAACCCGGGGATTACCTGCAAATGCCGCATTGACCTTTTCAAAAGTGCTATCCTTACTTCCATCGTCTACAAAAATGATTTCCAGCCGGGGATAGTCACCATTCAGAAGACTATTTACGGAACCTACTGCATTGATCTCTTCATTGAACGCGGGAACGATGATGCTTACCAGGGGCGCGTAACTGCCATCGGGTAACCAGAAAGGTTTACGGTGGAGGTTCTTTTCATAGTAATGTTCCTGTGTTGCAATAGAGCCAAGAAAGACGATTCGGACGATGGAAAGGATGATAAACAAAATGAATAGCGAAAAAAGGAAATGACTTCCCCAATAGGCGGATTCAGCCAGCCAATAATTGATTTGCAGAATATAATAGCCACTTCCCCTGGGCACTTCGGGCATGAGGTCCTGCTTCTTTTTGCCGAGAAGATCAGCAACTGTAGTAAAAGTGTAACCTCTTGCCTTGAAATAATGAATTATCTGGGGGAGTGCATCAACAGTAGCCTGACGGCTTTCGCCACCGGCATCGTGTAAAAGGATGATGTTGCCGCTCAGATTCTGATTAGTCATATCCTGTTTTCTGCGTATGACCCTGGCTACGATAGAATCGGTAGGAGTGCCCGGTTCCCAGTCCATGGGATCGATGGATTCCCCGATGTCCAGATAGTTGAGTTGCCGTGCAATAGCAACAGGAATCAATTCTTCTGCTTTCTGCGGTTCAAAGTCGGCGTTAAAAGGAGCCCTGAACATGATGGTAGATCTGCCAGTAATGCATTCAATCAATAATCGGGTGGCTTCTATTTCCAGAACTGCCCTTTTGCGGCTGACTTTAGCTATGTTGGGATGCGTAAATGTATGGTTCCCGATTTCATGCCCTTCGCGGAATATTCTTTTGACAATGGGAATATTGTTCTCCGCATTGATGCCTACAAGGAAAAAGGCTGCAGGAACTTTTTCTCGGCTCAGGATGTCTAGTATCTGGGGCGTATAAACAGGATCGGGACCATCATCGAATGTGAGAACCAGTTTTTTCTTATCCTGGGTCCCGTATTTCTTAGCCACCCATTTGGAAGGCAGGGTGTCATATCTCTCTTCACTGATCAGGTATTCACTGCTATCAATTTCGAGGCTGAGCCTTCCGCTGGTCGGACCGCCCAGGATATCGAGAACTTCCCCCTCACCGGAATAGGCAACAGTTTCATCGCTTACCAGCATTTTAACATTGCTGAAGTTTGAAAAATCATATCGCTTTATGCTATCCAGGTCCAGATCACGATCATAAAAATCCCAAATACGGGAATCTTCCGATCCCAGCCTCCAGAGAGAAACCCCGCTGAGACCATATTCGACGGCAAATCTCATGGAATTGAATGCGGTTGCAGCATCTGTAAAATGCACTTCATGGTCTATCCCCTTCTCGTCACCGTAACTGAAATGAAGATTATACGAGTTATTGTCAAAATCAATACTTCCGTCAAAACTTCTTGCCAGAATCAGGGCATCCTGGTATTTGATCGGCTTGACCGAATCGACCTTTCCCTGTGCGTTGAGGGTCCAATCATACCCGAATCCGGCAATGGCCAGAATGAATTTATTTGCCGGAATCTTCCTGGCGGCCTGATCGACTGCCGCTTCCACCCATTTCTGGTGGGAGATAGGCCCCGGCTCGGTACTTTCAGAATATTGATCGTAAGCCATCAGACAGACATAGTCGTTGTATTTGGCAAGATCGGTCAAATCATAGTCCTCATTGAATGGGGATACATCCTGGGATACGAGGTAACCCAGCGCATGCATTTTTTCATAAAGCTCTTTCTGAAAATTCACAAAGGTCTCGCTGCGGGGCTCTTTGAGCTCTTCGAAGTCGATATTGATTCCGTCCAGGCTGTCTTTTTTCAATGCTCTGATGATGTCACTGATCAGTCTTTCCCTTTTCTTTTTATCCGTGAAGATTCTATGGACTACATCGCCATGGAATCCCTGGTTGAAGTTGTTGGTGAGGATGGGCAGGACTTTCACCGGGGCTTTGTTCATGATATTGAGCGCCGCCGTATCCTCGCGGACGATCAGTGTATCGGCATTGGGATCAAGGAAAAACCATTCCGGAAAGATGACGTTCAAGTGGGCAATGTTCTGACGCAGGGAGGTAAGGGACTCCCGATCCCAACTTACATAAAATGCGGCCCGAATCCCGGTTGTGAATTTCTTAAATGAATAGAAACTGGAGTCGGCCTGTACGACGACCCCGTTTTTTTTACGGAATCTGCGAGGTATGGGATAAGCTCCTGACTGGTAGGCCTGTTTTTCATTGATGTATTTTCGGAACCCTTCGTATTGCTTGAAGATCTTGCTTTTTTTGGCCCAGATACTGCTGGTGTCCAATAATGCCTGTTTTTCCTGGACGGCGGCAAAAAGGGGGAGATTGGGGGTATAAACACGCGACATAGCAATGGCAATGATGACAATAGCCATCAACAAAAAGAGTAAGAGGACCCTTCCAGACCACTTGAATCCTGTCCAGCGAGAGGAAGAATCAGTCTGAAATACCTGGTTCGTGGAATGTTTCAACATATGTAGGTTGGGCAAATTTCCTTTCTTTTGGAGATAAGTCAAAAATCCGGCACAGAATTTAACGATTAGGATAACAATCAGGGTTTTTCCTGGTTCAGGGACTGCCAAAGCTACTGTTCTGAAACAATAGCTTCTGAATGATTCTCACTTGATCAAAACCACCGTCCCCTTAACATTTATCTGCCTTCGGTCATAAGCGGTTCCCGAAGCCATCCAGACATAGGTTCCCGGATTCTGCGGAACTCCGTTTATATTACCATTCCAGCCAACAGATGAATTGGTCGTATAGAAGATCCTTTGTCCATACCTGTTAAATACAGCAAAATATTTAAAATCCCTGATCCCGACTGGAATTGCCTTCAACATATCGTTGTGCCCGTCTCCATTGGGAGTATATTACAAGAAGTTTTTCTGGATGAGTGATAAATAGCCAACGATGAATCCCCAACCTGCGCTGATATCACATCGGTTTGCAGAATGCAGCCAATAAAAATGAATTTCCATAGCAAAAGGTAGTAATGGTCTTTTTTACCAGTCATGTCTGGATCTGATTAATCATTTAAAACCAATATCTTACTTAAGAATTAGTTCCTTACCTTCAAACAACAAATTTCAAATCATGAAGATTGCTTTCCATGGCGCTGCCCGAACCGTAACCGGCTCTAAACACCTTTTAACGCTAAAGAATGGGAAAAGATATTTGCTGGACTGCGGTATGTTTCAGGGCCTGGGCCCGGACACAGACAGGCTTAACCGGGAATGGGGATTCGAACCCTCCGAAGTGGATTTCCTGATCCTTTCCCATGCACATATCGATCATAGTGGTCTCATACCCAAGTTAGTCAAGGATGGATTCAGTGGCAAGATTGTCTGTACGCCCGCCACAAGAGAATTGACTGCCGTATTATTGGAGGATTCGGCCGGCATTCAACAGGAAGATATAAAATTCGTGAACAAAAGAAGGGTCGCCGAAGGGCAAACCTATCTCCAACCCATGTACAATGAAGAAGATGCCAGGGCAGCAATGGACCATTTCACCTCCCTGGGTTATGACGAGTGGTATACCGTCGATGAGAATGTAGATCTCATGTATAAGGACGCCGGCCATATCATCGGAAGCGCCACCGTCCATCTTAAAATAAAAGAAGAAGGCAAAGAAACCCGCCTGACCTTCAGCGGGGACGTTGGACGCTATCACAATGTCATCCTGGATCCTCCCGAATCCTTTCCCCAGGCTGATTATATCATCATAGAATCTACGTACGGCAATAGCCTGCACCCTGCAGATGTCGACACCCCCAACCTGCTATTGCAATGGATTGAAAAAACCTGTCTGCAAAAAAAAGGCAAATTGATCATTCCCTCCTTCAGTGTAGGGCGTACCCAGGAATTGCTCTTCCATCTCAATCAACTCGAACTGCAGAACCGCCTGCCGGCCCTCGATTATTATGTGGATAGCCCTCTGAGCACAGAAGTGACGCAAATAGTCAAGAAATATCCTCAATTATTCAACAAGGACGTTAAAGCCCTCATGGAAAAGGATTCAGATCCTTTCGCATTTAAGGGGCTGAAATATACCCGTTCTGTCGACGAGTCCAAATCTCTAAACTACCGCAATGGCCCCTTTGTGATCATTTCCGCCAGCGGCATGGCTGAAGCCGGAAGGGTCAAACATCATATCAGCAACAATATTGAAAATAGCCGCAATACTATCCTGCTTGTCGGTTACTGCGAGCCCCACTCTCTTGGCGGCAAACTCATGGCAGGAGCCAAAGAAGTCAATATTTTCGGGATCGAACACGAAGTACATGCAGAGATCGGAAGCATCCGCGGCATGAGCGCCCATGGAGATTATAATGACCTCTCCCAATTCCTGAGCTTCCAGGATCCCCGGCAAGTAAAAAAACTCTTTATTGTCCATGGCGAATATGAAGTGCAGCAGGCCTTTAAAGAGAGATTGCTGAAAAAAGGATTCATGGACGTTGAAATCCCGCCCCAGCATTATGAAATTGGAATTTGAATGGCCGCAAGCGCATTCTTTAAATGAAACTCCTTCGTACCAATTCAGAAAATCCCGAATTCCAAAAACTCGCCTACCGGCTGGAAGAAGAACTACGCATACGCGATGGCGATGAACAGGAATTCTATGCCACCCTAAATCAAATCGGCAAACTGGCCCAGGCCTTGGTCGCCTTTGAGCAGGACCTGCCGGTTGGTTGTGGTGCCCTTCGATCTTTTAATGACGACTGCATTGAAATCAAAAGAATGTATGTGGAACCCGGCAGCCGGGGAAAAAGCTATGCTACAGCAATCCTGCTCGAACTCGAAAAATGGGCTTCAGAAATCGGTTATAATTGTCTCGTCCTGGAAACCGGAAGAAACCAGCCAGAAGCCATTGCCCTCTATGAAAAAAACGGTTACCGGCAGATCCCGCGATTCGGAAGATACCTGGAAAGCGGAAACAGTATTTGTTTCAAAAAAATAATTCCCCATTCTATCTGAACAATTGCGAAAGGTACTTCTCCAATTTTTCAACATTTTGTTTCTGTCCTTCATCCGCCTTATGCGCTTTAACAACCGTTTCAAGCATTTCAGCCGAATCAAATAACATTGACCAATCCATATGGGTTTCTTTTCCCTTGGGCTCGAAAAGAACCGTAGTGATGAAATCCGGATTGAAATGTTCAAAAACAATTTTCTTAAACGGAATGATTTCCTTAAAGACACTCCTGTTCGGATAGTTTGTGCCATCGGGTCCATGCATGGTCAAATTCCATTCCCCTCCTTCCTTAAAATCCATCTTATGAATGGTAGAAGTGAACCCAATCGGGCCCCACCAGTTAACAATATGTTCAGGATTGGTCCAGGCCTCCCACACGAGTTCAATGGGGGCTTGAAAAGTTCTCGTAATCCTCATCTCCCTATTTGCTGTTTTTTCCATGGTTTTTATTTTTTTGAATCTTCATTAAATAATCATCCAGCTTATCAAAACGAGCTTCCCAAATCAATCGAATCTGATCCAGCCAAAGGTCGATCTCCTTCATTCTGTCGAATTTTATCTTGTAATAGATCTCCCTGCCCTTCGGGGCCGCTTCCACGAGTCCGCATTCAGTCAGGATCTGAATATGTTTGGAAACGGTAGACCTGGCTGCATCAAACTGGTTACCGATTGCACCGGCCGTAGCAGTCTGCGAAGCAAGAAGGATAAGGATTGCCCTCCTGGTGGGATCTGCAATAGCCTGAAAAGTATCCCGTCTGAATTTCATTATGTCGTCTTTTGACGACAAATATATATAACGTCAAATGACGACACAAATTTTTTTTTCAGAGTAAACTTTTTTGAAACTGGAAAGTTAATATCGTAATTTTATTTCATGCGATCCGAGATCAGCGAATAAACCATGGACAACCAAATAGAGACTGCCCCAATCCCAAATGTTTCAAAAACCCATGTATATACTATTCGGGATTGGAAGGAATATCTGGGAGAATCTTTACTGATTATATTCAGTGTATTGCTTGCTCTTATCCTTTCAGAATTCATTAACAACCTTCATGAAAAAGAAAATACCCGAATCTTATTAAAAAGCATTGTTGCAGAACTGGACCATAACAAGATTTTCATTCAGGAAATGAACAATTACAATTTAGAGGTTCTTAAAAAAATAGACTCCGCATTGGTTGATAAAGATCTCCAGCAAAAAATCGTTTCAAATGACGAATTTCATTTAAATGTAATAGCTCCACAGGGTGTCCTATACCGTTATTTAGACGACGAAGCATGGACTATTGCAAAAAGCAATAATATTATGTCCAAATTAGATATAGAAACTGTCTCCGTCTTGACAAAAGTCTATGAGGACCAAACTCATTTATATAAAGTGGAAGATGAGGTAGCTAAAGTCATCTTAAACAGAGATTCCAGAGATCCCAACAAGGTTCATTCCACATTAATGTTAATTAGGGATAACTATCATGCCTGGGCAGTCGACCGGACTGCATTTCTTCTTCAAAAAATTGAAGATGCGAAAAAGAAGGTCGAATCATATTAACGATAGATATAGATCTCTTGTCCAATCAGCTTACAAATTTTTTAATTATTATATGGCAAATCCATGGTGAAATTCACCATGGATTCGTTGTTTCCTGACAGTACTTTTGTGAGACCCCCCTTACCATGCCCGCCAGACTCTCCAGGCCCAATAGATCAGAAAAAATTGTATTGCGAAGCGGATGACGGCCAGCCAATTTGGGCCTATGGCCGGCCGGCTTCTGAAAAGGTCCCATGCATGCAGGGGCAGAAAGCCAAGCATAAGCGCCAGCACTACGAGAGCTGCTTCCTTGCGAAACTGCGGAAAAAAGAGCCCGATGCCAGCGCCCAGCTCGACTATTCCAGATATTACGATGATGCCAACGCGTTGTGGAAGAAAACGCGGAACAATCGGAAGGTATTTCCTGGTGAGGATAAAATGCGCCAGGCCGGCAACCGACATAAGTACTCCAAGGACAATTGTCCAAACTTTTATGCTCATGTCTCAAGCTAAGTCATTTGTCCGAGGTGGAAAATTTTCCTGGTAGAAATGCCGGACAGAAATCAACCGATTCAATTTTCCAGAATTAACATTATTTATCTGAGAAGAATATTATTCCGTCCTCAAACTCTTCACCGGGTTGGCAGTTGCTGCTCTGATGGACTGAAAACTTACTGTCATCAGCGCAATCAACAAGGCTAAAATTCCCGCGAGGATAAATACCCACCATTGTATATTGATGCGGTATGCAAAACCTTTAAGCCAGTTGTACATGGCGAACCAAGCAACAGGAAAGGCGATGAATGCTGCAATGAGTACGAGATATTGACTCGTCCGGCTAAAACTATACAGGTGATTGAATAAATCCTGATTAAGGCTATACATACTGATTTTTTAAAGACAAATCAGTGGCGGCTGCGTTTTAAACTCACCCCGCGATTTGGGAGAGAAATATGAAAACAGATGCTGTAAAACCACATCTGTCGGTAAAAATACTGGAAATGCCCACTAAGGTTTATCCGATTTCCTGATTATCCGGCATTCCGGTTCAACTGATCGGATAACATTCTATAATAAGAACGCCGTTGTCGGTCGCTTGCGAGTGTTTGAGCCCGAATTTCTTTAATTCCCGATTGTCATCGAAAAGCCTCAATCCGCCGCCAATCGAGAGGGGAAATACCATAAGCCGCAACTCGTCGATGAGGTCGTGGTGAAGGAGCGCCTTGACGAGGGTAGCGCTCCCATAGACGAGGATATCACCACCATCGGTCGCCTTCAGCGCAGCGACTTCACCCGCCACGTCGCGAAGGATATGGCTGTTGTTCCACTCCACTTTTTGCAGGCTTCGGGATACGACATATTTCGGCATCCGGTTGATGGGGTCGGCGAAATCGCCGCCCGACTGGCCGGGCCAGAACCCGGCGAAATTTTCGTAAGTGGTTCTCCCCAACAGTAAGGCATCCACGCCAGCAAGTTCATCAGCCTTGTACTTTCCGGTTTCCGGAGAACCATATTTAAACTGCCATCCGCCATGTGGATGATCGGTTTCTTTGCCGCCGGGTGCCTCGATAACACCGTCGAGAGTGATGAATTCGGTAACAATAATTTTTCGCATGGTTTTTTATTTTAAATTTTGCAACAGTTTTTCCAAGTAGTTCAATGTCATTGTAAACCCTTCTTTGAACCCCATTTGAATATTTTTCTCCAAGTCGGCAAGTGTTTTAAGTTTTACTATGATGGATACTGTTGTCGTTCCGTTTCGCTCATTAAAATTCAAATCCCATTTTGAAGATGGCATCTCATCGTTGATATTTTCATTATTGTCAGTAAAGGAAGACAAGAGTTTGAAATTGGATGTTGGGCTAATGGATGTATACTCCTGAATTGACCAGTGCTCTTGCCCTTCGGGGCTAACCATGGCATAAAATCTCCTTCCTCCTACATTAAAGTCCATAAATTTAGTTCTTGATGTCCATGGTTTTGGCGCCCACCATTGGTCAAGGATTTCCTGTTTGGTAAAAGCATCCCACACTAGTGAAAGGTCGGCTGCAAAATCTCTGTTTACGAATACCGTGTTTGTTGTCTTGTCAACGGTAAAATCAAATAGCAAATTGCTGCTCATTTTTTTTGTTTTTTAATTGTTGATAATACTTTATCAAGTTGGTTAAACCGGGTTTCCCAAATTTTCCTGAATTGGTTCAACCATTTGTCTAACTCTTTCATTTTTTCAATTTCAAGTGAGTAATATATTTCTCTGCCCTGATACTCTTGTTTTACCAGATCACATTCTGCCAGGATGCGTAGATGTTTAGAAATAGCTTGACGTGTGGTGTTGAAATTTTCGGCAATAGCGTTGGGCGTCATTGCCTGCAATGCAATCAATGCGATGATTGCCCGTCTTGTCGGGTCGGCAATTGCCTGAAAAATATCTCTTCTCATAAATATTGATTGTTTAAATTTAGAAACTGATCGGTTGCAAATATACATGCAACTTTTCGGTTGCGCAAATTTTTCTTAATTTTTTTTAGATTCATGCAAAAGCTTCAATTGGTTGAACGAACAATCCTATTAGGATAATTGAAAGGCATAGCAGCGCCTCTATCCTGCCCATGAGAAGACTAAAGTCATTCGAACTTGGAACTTTCACATTTGAGATGATATATCGTCAGTAAAATGGAAAGGTTAATGTAATTACAATAAATTATTTAAGAGATTGATTATAAAGGTTTGAAGAAAGAAAATATCTTTAGATTGGATAAACTGATGGGAGTGTAAATTAAACTATGTCATTTAATAAAATTAGGAAGTTTTGTTCGTCAATAAAACACTTATGTCCTTCCAGATTAGCCAATGCTCGTTTCGATTTTCTGCACCATTTCGTTTATAAAAGTTTTGTGCCACGGCATTGTCGGGAGCGCAATCTACACAAATATACAAGGCCTTTAGGCTCATAAACCATGCTGCCAATTGATGCAGAAGTTCGGTAGAGATTCCCATTCCACAATATTGAAATCCAACATCAATCCATTCAAGTTCACCATCGCAGCCAAACCGACGTGTAAGATGCCCGGCAATAAGACCGACAATCGCTTCATCTTTGGTGGCTACATATACAATGCGAGGTGCCAATGATTGTTGAGGATTCACGTCACCCCGTAAGTAACCAGCTATCCTCTTTTCCCAATACTCCTCTGTGCCCCAATGTCTTGCTCGAAGGCAAGCCATAGCAGGTATATCTAAATTATTAGCTATTCTGTATTTTATAGTACTCTCTGTCATTGATAGTAGTAAAATGGTCTAAACTAGCACTATCGAAAATTGGAAAGCCTCAGAAGGACGTATTTCAAATATCGCCAAAAAAATGTCAATTATAAATGGTTATTGAAAATTTATGGATATCCGATTATTATCTTATTCTTTGCTTGCCTCGCTTTATGATAATCCGGAATTTACACTTTATGAGAGAGGGTATGTTGTAGCCCTGCTTTTGGACTATGCGGTGATTCAGAAACGTATTCTTTCAGTATACTCATTTATTTCATTCAACACATGTAAATGATCGTTGGCTGAACTGATTTTATCGTTCGCTCCTTCTTATTTTCGTTCACACGGCAAATAAAGCTTGATGCAACCTAATTTCATTATCTTCGATCCCCCGCCTCTAAATATCTGTTGATGATAAATAATCAAATTAGATGATGGTGAGATAAAAGTCGAGACAAATAAGTTGAACTGAGGGCGGGTGCCGCCAATCTTGACGGTGGTCGTTCTCCTTAATCTTAGAATTAAATAGTGGATAAAATTCTTTACAGTTTCGAGGGGACAATCCCATACGCTTTTTTAAAAGCGAATGAGAAATGAGACAAATTTTCAAAACCTAATTCTAAATAAACATCTGAAGGCGCTTTCTTTAGTTCTTTTATCATATGATATGCTTCCTGCAGCCTTCTATGTTGTAGCCAACGGCTGGCGTGGTATGATAAACGCGGTCCCCTTTGTTGTCATATTATTTATCTGCGGAATCGGGTCTCCCATGTTCAGGGAATTTATATCCAGAGTTGAATTAGGATAATTCATTTGATAGAATTGATTGAACTGATTCACGATGGAATTCATATCTGCTGCTATTGTAGGGATAGGAAATAGAATTTTCTGAAAACCTGGTTTACTAAGGATGGTCCAACCGGCATCCCAACTATTGGAATAAACTGGCCATTCAGAAGAAGGCTCGCTCTTATCATACAAACAACCTGCATTCACTACGTTGACAGTACCGACATGCTTCGTTGGAATCGTGCCCCCGGAAGTTCCGGACGAAATCACCAAAGAAGGTTTAATCTTTTCGAGCAAGATTTGAACAAGCGAACTCAATGCGGCCTCACCCTGTTCATGCAAATGTACTTCAGATTTAAAAAGAAGTAGTTTCTTAGAACCAAGATTGGATAGAGTATAATAGCCGGAGACAGAATCCTGATGGCCCGAGACAGCCTCTTTGAATGGAACCCATCCATTCCAGCTACCGTTATTTTTGGCAGAATAACTCATGGAGGTCCCACTCTTGCAGAAAACCTGGTTAGTGGCTGCCCACTCCGATTCAGTCCAGCAGAAAAGCAAGGCATCGGCCTGCGGAAGGCTATCTGCCTCGGGAATTTGGTGAACGGGCACTGAAACGCCAATCGCTGTCCAATCGATGGCCGGCAAATCCGGATGGTTCTCGATCTTGGGATTAAAATCACTGCTGCTATCTGCAGCAACTTTGGTTCCGGGTAAAGTCAATCTAGCTGGACGCGCTTCAATTTTCATGGAAAATGCATTATAGGTTTAATAAAAGAACAGAATTTTAAAGTAAAAAAAACACAAACTCAACTATCGCTTCCGTCAGAACAAAAAGAAAGGGGAAACCAATAACAGTCTCCCCCTTCAATGATGACGAGTTTAATTCTTTTTGATAACAGTTGTCGGAAGTCTCAACCATGCTTCTTGCGTTATCGCCAGTACTGAGGGCTCATCGATAATGGCAATAGAATCCCAGGTAAATAAGCCATATCCGGGATTATTGCCATTTACGCCAGAAGGCAATTGCACCTCGAATTCTTTGGCCAGCCAGGACAAGCTTCCATAACCACATAGACTAACACAATGGTCCTCATTGGTATCCTCTACAAAACCTATGGCAAACCATCCATTTTTTTGATTTCCTTTTTGATATGCAGTATCCAGTTGATCTGCAGCCACACCTATCTTAACCGGTCCGTGGTATATTGCATTTGTTAAGATCGCCCGGTTAGTCCAATCCACTGAGTGAAATGGGCCATCATCATAAGTAGAACCATTTATGCGGAATCCATTCGCTTGCATTTTGTCCAAAACTTCAGTCAAATTGGCTCCATTCAGGAAACCGTTGGTTGAAGCCCAGCTAATCACCTCTTGATCACCAATAAAGATCTCGCGATCATGACATGATTTTGCAAAAGCTTCTTCCGCAGTTACACAATCCCCATATTGAGAATTACCCCAAAAGGACAATTTCTTCGGAATGCGAATAAATGAAGGAGGGGTTGTTCCGATGATTTGATGAGGAATAGCTCCCGAAAGTCTGTACCTCGGTGAGGGTCTCGCGCCACGCGGCAATTTGGGCGTGGAGACGTTCATTTCTTCTGGCATAGTTTAATTTTTAATAGTTAATGAAATGAATGATAAAAAAATAAGAGCTGAAACCATTTACACTCTCTTTAAGATGAAGACAAAAATCATGACTTAAAAGTATTGAAGATTTCATATTAAAAATTACCCCTTAAGGGGTATTGCTGAATTATTGAAAGAAACTTATACATGTCATAATCAAATTATTTAAATTTTAAATAATGGCAGAAGAATACGAAAACTTAATATACTATGGATTA
>PMSV01000005.1 GCA_003168265.1 Chitinophagaceae bacterium | reverse complement strand
CATTGATGAATTAGGCAATTTATCCCCCTGCCTAATAAATACCCCAAAATGCTAAAAAGAAAAACTCCAACCATAATAGTTGCAGCTTCCAACATTTTTTTTCTCTTCATAAATAAAACAGGCATCCCAACAGATGAAGTTTGAAACCCCGGCATTTGTTGAGATGCCTTATTTTATTGCCGGTCAGTTACTTATCTGGTTCTTGTCCCAGATTGTAAGTAAGACCGCTTCCATTACGGGCTTGCAGGCTAAACTTCCCGCCTTCATGAAAAAGGAAATGAAAGGACAGGGGGCAACGGTCAATTTCTATCTGGAACCCTTTAGAGACATCCACCTGCACTCCCCATATTCCGGTTTCGAGCCCAACAACAATATCAGTTATGTCTATATTCTGGGTGCTGTAGCTCTGCTCATCCTGATCATTGTCTGTTCTACCTATATCAACCTCAGCACGGCCAGGTCGATCGAAAGAGCCAGAGAAGTGGGGGTGCGAAAGGTTGTAGGTGCAGAGAAAAGCCAATTGTTCTGGCAGTTCATCGGAGAATCTGCCCTGATCTGTCTCATAGCGATTGCACTAAGTCTGGGAGCCGCCACCTTGCTCCTTCCCCAATTTAATCAGCTTGCCGGTAAGGACATGACCCTCTTCTCCCTTTTTTCACCAACCTTCCTTTTATTTGTATTGCTATTGGCAGCCCTGATCATCTTGTTGGCGGGATGCTATCCGGCACTGATCCTGGCAGGATTTCAACCCGTCAGGGTCCTCAAGGGTGCATTTAAGAGCTCCGCTTCCGGACAATGGCTCCGTAAATCCCTGCTGATCTTTCAATTTGCGATTTCCGTATTTCTGATTATCTCCACCATCGTCATTCAAAAACAGCTCTATTTTATCCAGCACAAGGACCTCGGCTATGATCGTTCCCATGTGCTGGTCCTGCCTGTAACCCAATCCCTTCTTCAAAACCTTTCGGTGGTCAAGTCCAGATTCATGGACAATCCCGGCGTGATCAGTGTTAGCAATTGCCACCGCACACCAGTTGAAGGTGGAGGAGGATATGGAATGCGTTCCGCAGAGATGCCCCATGACCAGGTCATCGCAGTCACAGCCAACAACATCGATGAGGATTTTGTGAAGACGGTCGGCCTCCGTTTGATGGCGGGAAAAGATATCAGCTACCAGGACATGAAAGATGTATCCGACACGGACCGGAAAAAAAGGACCTATCATTTTATCCTGAATGAATCGGCAGCTAAATTACTAGGTTGGAAACCGCAACAAGCAATCGGTAAAAAAATGTTCCTTGACGATTCCCGTCCCGGATATGTAAGTGGAGTAGTAAGGGACTTTCATTTCCAGTCCATGCACGACCCGATCAAAGCCTATGTAGGATTTACTGATAATGACAATACCGAAATCCTTGTAAAGATGAGCGGACAGAACCTGCCTGTCACCCTCTCCCACCTTGAATCAAAATGGAAGGAACTCGCTCCAGACCGCCCCTTCGAATACCGTTTCATGGAAGAGGACTACAACCAACTCTACAGCGCTGAAATCCGGCTGGGAAAGATAATGAACCTGTTTTCTGGTATTGCCATACTGCTCGCCTGCCTCGGCCTTTATGGATTATCTTCCTATGCCGCACAACAACGTTTCAGGGAAGTTGGGATCAGGAAAGTGCTTGGCGCCTCCATGCGGCAGATCGTTTTAGACCTTTCTATGGATTTCATAAAACCTTCCCTGTTGGCCATTATAATAGCCTTTCCTCTTTCCTGGTGGGCCTTGCACAAATGGCTGGAGGGCTATGTTTACAGGATCGACATAAACTGGATCAACTTTTTGATTGGAGGAGCCCTCACTATTTTGCTGGCTGCCATCACGGTAAGCATGCATGCGCTGAGTGCAGCCAGGACCAGTCCGGTCAAGAGCCTGAGAGCGGAATAAAAAGAGTTTCAGGCTTTCCGCCCCTTACCTGTACCTTGTATCAGTTTGGAAAACCTGCAACCAATTCTTGCCGGTTCCTGTTCAGCCATCAGATGCTGTAAACCACTGTCCATTTGCTGCATAAATAGCTGTTGATGTAACAATAGCAGCGATTTACGCGTCCAAGCGCTAAAGGCCTTCCATGCCGCGACTTTTTCGATCATCCTTCAACCAAGGAATATGATAAAAAATTATCTCAAAATCGCGTGGAGAAACCTGCTCCGCAGCAAAACATTTTCCGCCATCAATATTCTTGGACTGGCTGTTGGGCTGGCCTGCTTCCTCCTCATTTCCCTCTATGTGTTGGATGAACTCAGTTTTGATAAATCCTTTCCCAATGCGGACAGGATCTACCGCATCAGTTCCAAAATCCGTTTCAACGGATTGGACCTGCAGTTTGCCCTGACTTCAGATATGATGGGGCAACTTGTAAAAAAGGATTACCCTGAAATAGAAGAGTATGCAAGGTTTTACAATTCTAACGGATCCAAACTGATCCGGAAAGGATCCCAATACATCAACGAATTCATGGTCTGTCATGTTGATTCCACTTTCTTCCGGATTTTTTCTTTACCTGTGATAGCTGGAGATATCAAAAATGCGCTGAATGAACCAAATACAGTTGTCATTACGGAGAAGGCTGCTTTGAAATATTTCGGCACCACGCAAGCCCTGGGAAAACTGATCGAAACCAATGACAACAATAAATCTTTATACAAAGTAACGGGGGTGATCAGGGACCTCCCGCCAAATATCCATTTCGGCGCTGATTTTTATTTTTCCATGAAGAATGCGGGCTATAGCTGGGGGCAGATAATGAGTCACAATTTCCATACCTATCTTTTGCTGAAGCCGGGAACTGATTATAAAAAACTGGAAGGAAAATTCACTGAGTATATTGAGAAATACTGTCTGCCTCAATTGAAGCAAATCCTGCATACCAACAGCATAGCGGATTTCCAGAAACAGGGCGACAAAATAGAATACGATCTGACGCCGCTCACTAAAATTCACCTTTATTCCAACCTCCAATATGAAATCAGGCCTGGTGGAGATATCCAGTATGTGTATATTTTTTCAGCCGTTGCGATCTTCATACTGGTCATTGCATGCATCAATTTCATGAACCTGACCACAGCACGTTCAGCAAACAGAGCCAAGGAAGTGGGCATCAGAAAAGTATTGGGAACCGTAAAAAAGGACCTGATCGCCCAATTCCTGGTAGAATGCACATTGATGGTCTTTATTTCCCTGTTGCTTGCCATTGGCATCGCTGCCCTGATCCTCCCTGTCTTCAATGAAGTGGCCTCCAAATCCATGCGGTTCTCCAGCCTGTTCTCCTCCATGCTCCTTCCCTTGCTGATCGTTCTTCCATTTGCAGTAGGGTTGCTGGCAGGGAGTTATCCCGCATTCTTCCTCTCTTCTTTTCAACCCATCGCAGTCCTAAAAGGGAGGATCAACCGGGGGAGTGGAAGCCTCCGAAGCCTTCTTGTCGTTTTTCAGTTCACCACATCCATCATCCTGATCATCGGTACCATTGTCATCTACCGGCAACTGCATTATATCCAGACCAAGAACCTGGGCTTCAATAAAAATGAAGTGTTGATAATCAATGGAACAGACGCCCTCGGTTCCAATGTGGATGCATTCAAGACAGAAATGCTCAAGATGACAGGAGTGAAATCGGGTACCATCTCAGGTTTTTTACCAGTCAACAGCTCCAACCGTTCCGACGATGTTTTCAGTCTCAGTTCCGTAATGGATACCAAAAACTCCTTTGACATGCAGGTTTGGGGAATTGATGAAGATTATCTTCCAACCATGGAAATGCAGTTGATCAAAGGAAGAAACTTTTCCAAAAGTTTCGGAACGGATTCCGGTGCTGTGGTCATCAACGAGACGGCCGCCGGCTATTTCCAGGGAGCCGATCCATTGGGGCAGAAACTATATAGCGGTTATTTTGCAAATAACAACAGTATCAGACCCTATACCGTTATCGGCGTAGTGAAGAATTTCAATTTTGAATCCCTCAAACAGAATGTAGGGCCACTCGGTTTCTTTCTCCGAAGAAATCCTGGCTTGGTTTCCTTCAAAGTCAATGCGGCCAACAGCCCCGATATCGTGAAACTGGCGGAGAACAAATGGAAGGATCTTGCTCCGGGCATGCCCTTCAGTTATCGGTTCATGGATAATGCCTTCAACGACATGTACAAGGTCGAACAGAGAATTGGTAAGATCATACTGATATTTTCCACCATCGCGATCGCCATTGCATGCCTAGGATTATTTGGCCTTTCCACTTTTATAGCCGAGCAACGCACCAAGGAAATCGGGATCCGCAAGGCGCTCGGATCAAGTGTTTCCGGCATCGTGCAATTGCTTTCCCGTGATTTTATGCGCCTCGTCGCCATTTCCTTCATCATTGCAGCGCCTTTTGCCTGGTGGTTCATGAACAAATGGTTGCAGGATTTTGCTAACCGGACCAGTCTGAGCTGGTGGATATTCCTGTTATCCGGAACCATTGCATTAGCCATCGCGCTCTTCACGGTAAGCTTCCAGGCAATCCGTGCGGCCATGATGAACCCGGTCCGGTCTCTGAGGACGGAATGATAGACGAGAAATATAGCTATAGCCGAATGAGTCAGGTACATAAAACTATGAATAATCTTTAAAAATGAAGCTTGTATAGTTTAATCAGGATTTATTCTTTCACCTGTATAGGTATAGCCGGACTAGTATAGACTGTACCAAAACCGTACAGTGCCTGTAACGAAAGCGAACTGGGAACCCTATAACCATATAATAGCCCACTGTAAATCATTAAGTTCCATTCCGGCATATAGTTAGACTGACTTTACCTGGATTTGTACCCTGAACCTTCGAAATATCGGCCGTCTCATTCAAATAAAGTTTAAGAACGGAATAAATTATTTAAAAATATGTTCAAAAACCATTTGAAGATCGCCTGGAGAAATATGATTCGGGACAAGCAATTCACCCTGCTAAACCTGGTCGGCCTTTCCACGGGGATAGCCTGCGCCCTGTTGATCTATTTATGGGTGTCCGATGAATACAGTGTGGACAAATTTTATCCTGACCTGGGGCAAATCTATCAATTAATGGAAACCCGGACCTATTCCGGGAATCCCGGCATCAGCGATGAATCTTCCGGGCCCCTTGCCAGAGCGGTTAAGACCCGTGTTTCCGAAGTGGAATATGCGGCTGCACTTGCCCCTCCCAACTGGTTTCAGAAATTCACGCTGACTGTTGAAGATAAAAACATCAAAGCCTGGGGCCAATATGCCGGAGAAGATTATTTTAACATCTTCGCCGTTCCCCTCATCGAAGGTGATCGTGACAACTTGCTTAAGATCAATACCAGCATTGTCCTTTCCGAAAGCGTGGCCAAAAAATTATTCGGCAAAGCAACAGGCCTGATCGGCCAACCTATCCGCTTCCAACATGATACGACCTTTCATGTCTCCGGAATTTTTAAAGACCTGCCTGCCAATTCTTCGCAACAATTTGACTTTGTCATGCCTTTCGAGTACTACGGCCAGACAGCAGGCTGGGTAGAGGACTGGGGTAATGGTGGTCCCCACAATTTTGTAAAATTGAGACTGGGCGCCGATCTCAATACATTCAACAGAAGAATCTCCAATCTGGTAACAGAAAATTGCGGAGACACAACCCGGAAGGTCTTTGCACTGGCATTTTCAGGAGCCTACCTCCAAAACAGCTTTGTACATGGGGCTCGCGTGGGAGGCCGTTTAGAATACGTGCGTTTGTTTTCTTTGGTCGCCATCTTTATCCTGGTCATTGCCTGTATCAATTTCATGAATCTTTCAACGGCCAAGGCTTCCAAGAGGCTAAAAGAAGTAGGTATCAAAAAAGTCGTCGGGGCGGACCGGGGACAATTGGTATTTCAATTCCTGAGCGAGTCCTTCCTGCTCTCCCTCATCGCCGCTTTATTTGCGCTACTCTTAACCTGGCTTCTAATACCAAGCTTCAACCAGATCACAGGTAAAAACCTCCATTTTCGATTAGGACCCACCCTGTTTTCCGGTCTGGCCGCCATCACCCTGATTACAGGTCTGCTTGCCGGCAGCTACCCGGCTTTTTACTTATCCGGATTCCAACCGGTCAGTATTCTGAAGAACAAGCTCCGGACATTGTGGGGGGAAATATGGGCACGAAAAGGTTTGGTTGTATTTCAATTCACTATCACCATCACCCTCATCATCTCGGTCCTTGTCGTTTATCGCCAGCTTGAACTCATCCAGCATATCAACCTGGGATTCAATAAAGACAATATAGTTCGGTTCAGTGCAGAAGGAAGAATACTTCAAAATGAAGAGGGTTTTATTTCCGAATTGAAGAAGATCCCCGGCGTCGTCAATGCCAGTTATACCACCCACGGCATGATTGGGAGGAATTACGGCGGAGATATGATCATTTGGCCCGGCAGGGACCCGAACGGGATCTATTATTTCGAAGGCATTAATGCAGGATATGATTTTATAGAAACGATGAACATGCAAATGGCCGCCGGTCGAAGTTATTCCAGGAGCTATGGCCTGGACACTACAGGCATTATCATCAATGAAACAGCCGCCAGATCGATAGGTTGGAAGAACCCGGTTGGGCGAATGGTAAAATGGTTCGGCGCTGACAGGCAGATCATTGGTGTCGTAAAAGACTTTCATTTTGAGTCCTTGCACCAGCCCGTAGTCCCGCTATATATTGCACTGAATCCCTATGGCAATTCCTGGGATAAAATAATGGTCCGCATCAGTTCCAATGATCAAAAAGAAACGATTTCCAGTATAGAAGCACTGTATAAAACATTCAATCCGGACTTTCCCTTCGAATTCAATTTCCTGGATGATGCCTACCAGGCCCAATACGACGCGGAGAAAAAGGTTTCGATCCTTTCCAAATATTTTGCCGGGCTCGCCATCATCATTTCCTGCCTGGGCTTATTCGGACTGGCTGCCTTTACTGCGAGGCGCAGGCAAAAAGAAATCGGAATCCGGAAGATCGTCGGCGCATCTTCATCCAATATTTTTCAATTGCTTTCCAGGGATTTCCTTTATCTGATTTTCATAGCTATGCTGCTGGCTTTTCCGCTTTCTATGTGGCTCATGAGCCTTTGGCTCATGAGTTTTTCCTACCGTGTCCCTTTGGGATGGGTTGTATTTGTCGTGGCCGCACTGGTGATCATTTTGATCTCCATGCTGACGGTCAGCTTTCAGGCTTTGAAAGCAGCCATTTCCAGTCCTGTGAAAAGTTTAAGAACAGAATAAAAAAAACACTATATGAAAAAGATCTTTTTAATTGCATTGATGATTGGCCTTTCAGGCTTGGGTCTTGCACAGAAAATCCCATATCTGACCAAATCCCTTTCCACCTCAGACATCCAAAACGTAGAGGCAAAGACTTCTGGAGGTAGTATCGAACTCACCGGCGGCCATAGCCAGGACGCAAGAATTGAAGTCTATATTTCAGGTAATGGCAGGCATCTGAACCTTACCAATGAGGAAATCAAGGCAAAGTTGGAAAAGGACTTCGATTTCGATATTTCCGTCTCGGATCATAAACTACTGGCCAAAGCCCTTCCAAAGGACAGAATAATCAATTGGAACAATTCCCTCAGTATATCATTCAAAATATTTGTTTCTGAAAACCTCTCTTCAAAACTGTCTACCAGCGGTGGAAGCATCAGCATCGGCAAATTATCAGGAGATGAAGACTTCAGGACAAGCGGAGGGAGCCTGACCGTCGATGGCCTTTCGGGCAAAATCAACGGAAGCACAAGCGGTGGCAGTATCCATATTTCTTCTTCGAAAGGTCTCATCGATATGGAGACCAGTGGAGGTGGAATCAACGCAGAACATTGTTCCGGAAATATCCGGCTCAGTACTTCCGGCGGCTCGCTTGGATTAAACGATTTGCATGGAGAGATCAGGGCCTCCACCAGTGGCGGTTCTGTCGACGGGGAAGGAATTGGCGGCGAGCTGGTCACTACTACTTCCGGAGGAAGCATTAACCTGCGCTCGCTCTCCTGCAGCCTGGACGCTTCTACAAGCGGAGGCAGTATTAATGCAGACATAAAAGAAATCGGGAAATATGTCAAACTGAAGGATTCCGGTGGCCATATCGACCTGCAGATTCCTGGTGGAAAAGGTTATGATCTCAAATTATACGGAGACGGGGTTGACAAGAATATCACTTTGAATAATTTCAGCGGAACAGTGAAAGATAATAAAATTGAAGGTACTGTCAATGGAGGTGGAGTCCCTATCTATGCCCAAACAAGTGGCGGAAAGGTCAATCTGTCCTTTCGCTGAAGGAACGCGTTTTTTTCCATGCCCTGAAAGCAAGCCCTGCCAACTCCGTCAAAAGCCTTAGAACAGAATGATCATTTAATTGAAATATTTGTTTATGCTTAGAAATTACCTGCTAACTGCCTGGCGCAACCTGAAAAAGAACAGGATCTTTACCATCATCAATATTGCAGGTCTTTCAATAGGGATTACGGTTTGCTTTATCATAATGCTTTATGTTCATGACGAATGGAGCTATGACCGCTTCAATAAAGATGCTGACCGCATCTATCGGGTAATTTTCAATGCCAGCATTAACGGTGGAAAGATCAAAGAAAGCGTTTCCATGGCGCCTGTTGCAGGCACTATGAAAAAGGATTTTCCGGAAGTGCAGGAGGCTGTTAGGCTGAATTCCATGGGAAACCTAAAAGTCTTTTACAAGAACGATTCATTCAGGGATAATGGCTTTGCCCTGGTCGACCCCGGTTTTTTTAAACTATTCTCCTTCCCCTTTTCAAAAGGCAGTCCAGAAACCGCCCTGACTGAACCCAATACCGTAGTCATTACAGAATCAATGGCCCGCAAATTATTCGGCACTGAAGACGCCATCGGCAAATCCATTGCGATCAATAATCTTCAGACGATCGATAAAATAACAGGGGTGTTACATGATCTCCCTCAGAATTCCCACATTCATTTCGATATGTTCGGTTCCACGGTCGGCTGGCCTCCTGCATTGAGCGATTCCTGGATGTATGGAGGATTTCACACCTACCTGCTGCTAAAACCGGGCGCAGATCCGAAAGCACTGCAGGCCCGTTTTCCGGCCATGGTAGAAAAATACATGGGGCCCCAGATCCAGCAATCTATGGGCCTCAGTCTGGAACAATTCCGCACCAAGGGCAATGAACTCGGTTTCAGCCTTCAGCCGCTTACAGACGTGCATTTACATGCAGACACCAGCACGGAGTTGGAACCTGGAGGGAATGCCTCTTATATCTATATTTTCGGTTTGATTGCCATCTTCATGCTGCTCATCGCCTGTTTCAATTTCATCAACCTTTCCACGGCTGCTGCCGTCAAGAGAGCCCGTGAAGTGGGAGTCCGCAAAGTGGTCGGCTCAGGCAGGTTCGATCTGATCATCCAGTTTCTTTTTGAGTCCTCCCTCCTTGTGGCCATTGCAATGGCGCTGTCTTTTGCCATGATCAAATGGTCCCTCCCTCTTTTTAATGATATCTCCGGCAAGAATCTCTCATTCCGGATCAGTCCTCAACCGCTTGCCGGTTTTCTCGGATTGGGCATCCTCGTGAGCTTACTCGCAGGAAGCTACCCTGCATTCGTGCTTTCATCCTTCCGGGCAGTGTCGGTCCTCAAGGGCAAATTCAGCCAGGTTACAGGCAAATTCACCCTGAGAAGTATTTTGGTAGTGCTCCAATTCTTCATTTCAGTCAGCCTGATCATAGCTACGATTGTCGTTTACCAGCAGATGCAGTATATAAGGAATAAAAAACTCGGCTATGACAAAGACCACTTGATGACAATACCCAATTCGTACACACTGGGAAAAAATGAAAAAGTCTTTAAGGAAGAAATAATCCGGTTGCCGGGAGTCTTGCAGGCCACAACTTCCTATTATAAACCGGCCGGCCCTTCAGGAAACAACAATTCCCTTATTTATCCACTAGGCAACGACAACCAGATCATGAAGGCCCTCGAATACAATGTTGATGAAAATTATATCCCCTGCCTCAGTTTGAGTATGGCCTCCGGCAGGAATTTCTCAAAAGACATGCAGACGGATTCCACTGGCATGATCATAAACGAAACGGCAGCCCGGGCATTCGGCTGGAATGTTCAAAGCGCAATAGGCAAAACGATCGTTCAGCAAAACAGCAATCGCGGCGCGAATATTCCCTACCATATCATTGGCGTTGTCAGGGATTTTCATTTCCGGTCATTGCATGAAACAATCAGCCCCCTCCTCATGGACCTTTACCCTGAAAGTGGCCTGATACTAAAGATCAAAACGGCTGAACTGCCCGCTCTGATTGCGTCCATGCAAAAAACCTGGGAAGCATTCAACACAGGCGAGCCCTTTAGCTATGAATTCATGAATGATCTCTATAACAAGACCTATGCCACGGAACAAAAGACAGGAACCATATTGGATATCTTCTCATCCCTTACTATTCTCGTGGCAAGCCTGGGCCTTTTCGGATTGATCACCTTTACGGTGGAACAGCGCACCCGCGAAATCGGGATCCGTAAAGTACTCGGAGCCCGCGTATCAGAACTGACCCGCCTGGTATCCAAAGACCTGCTTTTACTTGTCCTGATTTCATGCATTCTTGCCTTTCCGGTCGCCTGGTGGGGAATGAACAAATGGCTCGAGAGTTTCGCTTACCGGACCAGTCTTCATTGGTGGGTATTCCCGCTTGCTGGCCTCATGGCCTTGATCCTGGCTCTGGTTACAATCAGCATCCAGGCAATTCGCGCGGCCATTGCCAACCCGGTAAAGAGTTTGAGAACGGAATAATTTGAAATGCCCCATGCTATTTCAAAAGGATTATGGAATTTTGATTTGGATATTGAAAGTACGGATAGATTAGCCCTAATCCATCTTACCCAATAACAAAGGCCATGATCAGAAATTATTTTATCATCGCCGTTCGGCAATTCCGGAAGCATTTGCTCTTCTCTGGAATTCAAATCCTCTGTCTTGCAACCGGTCTCAGTTTCTCCCTGCTGATCGGGGTCTATATCCTCAAACAGCAAGGAGTAAATAAGCAAATCCGGAACATCGATCGCCAATTCCTCATCAAAAGCATTTGGAAGAAACAAAATATGGGGATCGATATCACCACACTGGGTCCCCTTGCCAAAATACTGATGGAAGAATATCCCGGACTGGTAGCCAACTATTACCGCTTCGACCCGGTAGCCAATATTGTATCTGTTAACGGAAAGCATTTCAGGGAAGATATTTCAATAGGCGATACCAGCTTTATTTCCATGTATGGTTTTCCCATTCTTTATGGAAATCCGGAAAAACCATTCGCCAACAACCAGTCAGCTATAATAAGCGAAGAATTCGCCCTGAAATACTTTGGCAGAACAAATGCCCTGGGCGAACGCATTAGTATTCAAACTCCTTCAGATGGAGCCAGACACGATTATTTTATTTCAGCGGTGTTGAAAAAGTTGCCATTCAACAATATTTCATCATTCGCGATCTCCAAAACCCCTTACCAGGTCTTCCTTCCCATGTACAATAATAAGTACTTCCAGGGCGGCGATCAGGGGGATAACTGGGCCAATATTTTTATGGTTAGCATGATCGAACTGAAACCCGGCGTGAAACCGGACGACCTTGATGCGCCGATGGCCAGCATATTGAAAAAATATCAGCCGGATTTTGTCAGGGGAAATCTTCGCACCGAACTCGAGCCCCTAAAAGATTATCAGCTCAATGCCAATGACCGTTCAGTCTTGAAAATGATCCATTCCCTGGAATGGATCGCCTCCTTTATCCTGTTGCTTGCCGTGATCAATTATGTGAATATCCATATTGGAATTTCAGCAGGTCGTCTTAAAGAGATTGGATTGAGAAAGGTTTTCGGCGGGGCCAGGACCCAACTGGTCTTTCAATTCCTGGCAGAATCCCTGGTATTGACAGGAATTGCTTTCATCATTTCCCTCGTTGCCTATGAACTCCTGCGTCCGCTTTTTGAACAATTATTAAAAACGGAATTGGATTCGCTGAGCCATTTTGAATTGAAGGAAATAGGCTACCTGATCCTGCTGACCCTCGGCCTTGGACTTACCGCAGGAATCTACCCGGCCTTCTTCTTAAGCGCCAATCCTATTGTCGAATCAGTCAGGGGGAAAACTGATTCCGGTAGAGGGGCATTAACACTGCGCAGGGTACTCCTATTAGTCCAGTTTTCCCTTTCAGCCCTCGTATTCATCTGCGCACTTGTTATCTCCGGACAAGTGAAATATATTTTTCATGAGAATATGGGGTATCAGCGAGACCAGGTCATGATCATCTCATCCATTCCAAGAATCTGGGATTCTGCAGGCGTTGAAAAAATGGAGCGCTTCAAGTCTGAGATCGACCAAATTCCCGGAATCAGTTCCGCTTCTCTCCTACGATATTCCTTCGGGAAGCGCCGGCAATATCAATGTATTTGGAGAAGGCGCCCAGCCCATTAGCATGCTTTTGCTGGCAGTAGACCAGGATTATGCAAGAGTCTATAATATCATTCTGGAATCAGGCATATTCCTGAGCAGGGAGGGAGAACCCACGCCCGGAAATGTGGTATTGAATGAATCGGCAGCCAGGCTGCTAGGCTGGGAAAACCCTGTTGGAAAGACGATTCATCTGGGAGCATTCGCTGGCATGCCGCTGAAAATTGTAGGCATGGTGAAGGACTTTCATTTTGAGTCATTGAAGCAATCCATCGATCCCCTTGTTATCGCAGGGCTGAATGAACCCTTTACGAGGTCTTACCGATATTTTTCGCTAAAGCTAAATACGAAAAACCCCTCCCAAAGCATCGCATCGATCGGGGAGCTCTGGAGCAAAATCTTCCCCGAAGCCGGATTCGAGTACAAGTTCATGGATGATGATTCCGGAAGATGTACCAGAATGAAGAAGAACTCAAATCAGCAGCACAGATCGCCACGGGTCTATGCCTGTTGATCCTGTTCACAGGGCTATTTGGTATTCTTGCCTTCTCCCTGAACCGTAGGGCAAAGGAAATTGCCTTAAGAAAGGTACTGGGGGCCAATGCCGGAAATATTTTCCTGCTTTTTATCCGCGAATATGGTTTACTGATACTCTTATCGAATTTAATCGGATGGCCACTGGCCTTTATTGCATCGCAGAGCTGGTTGGAAGAATTTGCCTTCCGGATAAGTCAGGGGCCGGGCCCTTACCTTGCGGTCAGCATCATCATTTTCACTTTAACTGCCGGATTGATCATATTGCAGAGCGCGAAAGCCGTTTTCGAATCACCTGCACAAAGACTGAGAAATGAATAAATCCCCTCATTTCTCTACCGAAGCGATGACCAGTTTCAGGAATTCATTGAGGCTGGAAGGTTCGAGCCAGCGTGCTACGATGACAAGGTCATGTTCATTGTCCACCACAACGAAATTGCCTCCGAAACCTTCCGCCAGATAGATACTACTCGGAGCGTCCTTGTACATTCCTTCGGCATTCAGCCACCACATGAATCCATAAGATTTAAAGGCATCTGAAGGTTGCTGCACGGCCTTCACCCAGTTTTCCGACAGAATTTGACGGTCCTTCCATTTGCCCTTCCTCAGGAAAAGCAATCCGAATCTCGCATGATCATAAGTATTGATAAAGAGCCCTCCTCCGAAATGCCCTCCCCCGCTCACGGATTGCATCATGAGCCCGTCAATATTCACAAAGGAATTGTCATAGCCATACCAACGCCAGGTCGAAGAAGCGCCGATGGGATCCATGATCCTTTCCTTCAGGACCATCGGCAGGGGCTTTCTCCAAACCTGCAGGAGGCAAAAAGCCAGAAGATTTACCCTAACATCATTGTATTTGAAATGCGTGCCCGGTTCGAAGAGTTGCCTGTTCTTCCATTGGTCAATAGAGCCTCCATGTGGAACTGGTCGGTCAGCCCAGTCGCAGATATCGAAAAGGCAGCCTGACCAGTCGGAGGACTGGGTCAGTAAATGCCTCCAGGTTATTTTTCCGTTATGTTCTCCGTCAAAAGTATTGTCCGTTACATAGTTTTTAACTGGCTCGTCCAGGCCCCTGATCAGGCCCTGATCAAATGCTAGTCCCGCCATTGTGGACAGATAGCTCTTAGTCGCACTGAAAGTCATCTCTACCCTGCCCGGATCCCCCCACTGGGCGACGATATAACCATTCCTTATTATCAGGCCGGCCGGTTTGCCCCTGTCCTTCATTGGCCCCATTATCCGGTAATTAGGCTCATCTGCGTAGGCTTCGTAATCGGCGATCTTCAAATTATAATTGGTCTTGCTGTCATGCGCCATAACAAACTTAATTGCGCTGTCAAGTGCATGAGCATTCATATGCAATTCGGAAGGCTTTCGGGATTGCCAGGCCGAATCAGGATAATAGTTTTTCTGGGCCTGAACAAAAATAGGAGACAGGAAGAAAAATGCCGGCCATAATAATCGGTTCAGGCGAATCATGGGGATTTATTTAGAATTTAGAAAAAAGAACTACGCCTGCTCTACACTCAAAACTCCATCTTGACCATAGCCGCATCTTTTCATTTGCCTATTTTGGAAAGGCGGCAACGCCTCTATTTTTCAGGACCTCCACAGTGTGAGGGCATGATAGCCCAGGAAGATCCCAAAAAAATATAGCGAATAGCCCAGCCAACGAATCAGCGAGTTAATGGTTCCGATATTTATCCTATGTCGGTTCCTCGTGAGAAGATAGGAAAGATAGACGAACCAAAGCACCCCTCCCAGTGAAAGGAAAAATGCATACAGGATGCTCGATACAAGCGAAAGCCCCCAGGAAGCCGGTTTTTCCACAGGCAGCTTTTTTAATCCATCCTTCTTCCCGATATGCAGGTAGGAAAGGGTCTTTTGCTTAAGTGCTGAATCCTCTCCTTTCTTATTAATGGAATTGAAGCTATTGTCCACTGTATTGGAAAGGCCTCCCGTGCTGAAACCCAAGGAAGAGACTATGGAAATCACGATAAAAGAAGAAGTAATCCAACTGAAAAACAAAGTAGGGTTTAGAAAATTCAGCAAAAAACCCATCACAAACCCCCTTCTGTTTTGGGAATTCGCAGTCCCTTCTCCTTCATGCGAGAACTTTTCCAGGTCCAGCCTGGTTTTTGAAATCCGGTAACCTATATAGAAAAGAAAAAACATACCGCCCAGCAAGACATAGGGAATTGCGGGTTTAAGGAAGGAATAGAATTGTGTCAGTCCGAAGACGGATGCAAAAACATAAATGAAATCCGCCACGGAGGCCCCGATGGCTGCCAGTATACAGAAACTCAAGCGGCCTTTCAGGGCATGGGTCGTAATCAGGATGCTCACAGGGCCCGCGATGGGCATGGAAAAAACAAAGCCTACGAAAAGGCCTACCAATGATAAAGTCAACAATGCAATCATCAATGGAAGATAAAGATAATTCCCAAAAAATCTTTCACGGCAGCATGAATTGTATCTTGCCCAAAACTTTGGTATGAACCTATTTATGGTACTTCTAGGCTCAATGCCACTCGGAAGGAATATTGAACAACATGATGTATTTTTGGAATCGGGGAAAGCATCAACTCCCTCAAACACGACCTGCTCGATTTTTGGCCGGAGAGTGAGGGGAAACTGTATCTTGACGCATGGCGTAAAGTAAATACAGTGGATGGTTACGAGGTTCGGATAACAGGCCCTTGCAATGATATTGGCCCTTCCCCAGTTGCTCCCAGGCTGTTTTTTCTAAACCTTGGCGGTTATCGCAGTCAGGAATTCGAAGAATTCCACTACAAAATCCTGATTGCCGCTCCGGATAAGGGGGAGGCCGTACGAAGGGGTAAAGAGTCCGCCTTCTTTAAACACGCTGGGTTTCCGGGTGCTGAATCCCATATCGATGATAAATACGGAGTGGATGTGGACGACCTCTATGCCATTGAAGACATTCTGCCCGAAAAATTCAAGAACCAATACCGAATCAGGCTTCAACCGGCATCAATCCCATGTCCTGAAGTAGACGAATTAAACCTGGGTTATCTGAAATGGGAAAAACTTTAGTGCAGACAGGATGCACATTTGTGCAAAACCAGATTGGACTGTCTAAAAAACCCCTCTTGAGATTGCAGCATGTAGAGTTTTGGTATAAAAACATATCTTGAGCCCCCTGTTATGCGGTGGGCTTTGTAATCAATGTTCGTTTAACAAATAACAATCTCTGATTATTTCCAAACAAGAAGAAAATCTCCTAAATTTTCAGTAATTTTTGGGGTCCATTTTTTTAGTCTGATTAATCATTGAAACTATGCTCATTACCTTGGCTTCCTGGTGGGTGCCTGCAATTGTTATCGCCCTGATAAGCGAAGCGCTTAATATCTGGCAAAGCCAGAGACTGAAACTGAGGTATAAGAACCGCTTTACCAGCAGCAGATATGGGAATATCAGGTTCGATCACCTCAAAGCCGAATGGGATCTCACGAAGTCGGCGCTGGTAAAATTAGAGATTGGCTGCCTGATGTGCACAAAAGTTCTCTTCTACCTTTCCATCACCCTGGCTGTGATTTTTTATTTGCTGAACCTGCTTTCCATAAAGAACCATAGCCTCATTCAATAAAAGGAACAGCTCTGCCAGGTTCCTGATTCGATTCAATCATTTGTTTATATTTCATTTACAGAAAAATTAATACAGGCGTTTTTTTTGCCTGAAAAGCGATGGATATTCTTAACCCGCCAGGTCTGGACTCCCTAGCCTCCCTGTTTGCAGATTCCTATTCCCTGGAATTCTATTCATCAATGCTGGTTCAAAGCCTCAAAATCTGAAGATTCATTTTCCTCATTTGCCTCAGCGGAACCCATCTTGATCTATCTGCATCAAAAAGACCTGGGAGGCTGGACAAAATAAACTACCAGATAGGCATCTTGGACGCTCCTCAACCATTGAGAATAGTTTGGAAAAGTTGGTTATTGCAGAATTGAGTAAAAAGGGATATAGCAAATAAAGACCTCAATCCCCGCCTTCCGCCCGAAAACTTAACATTGGCTATATTAAGTTTGTATTAAATTTAGGCTATCAAATTATAAAACAAGTTAATATGGCAACAGAAACAAAAAAGAAAAAGACTGAAAATATCAGCAAGAAAGAGGCAAAAAAAGAGGTTTTTGATAGGCTGTCCACCGCTCTTTCCGACTTCAAAACTGATTCAGTATCAGAGAGAAAATTCAAAAAAAGGCTGGAAAAGGCAAGCAAGCTTTTTGTTCCCTACCTGGTAAAAAAGAAAAAAGTCAAATAAAATCTGGGATTCGGCCTGGCATTCCCAAATGAAAGACCGGATTCCATCCCCTCCCGGGTAAGGGTTTTCATTGTATCTTATCCCTTCAAAATTTCACACAATGGAAACCCAGGTTCAAGGCCGACTTCAATCAATGATACTGGAGTTTGAGAAAAGATATCCCAATTTCAAGAAAATGGACATCTACTCCATTGTAAATGGCAACTATAAGAAAGTTCACCATTTTTTCAAACAGGATTCCGAAGAAGAGTTAAAAGAAGTAAAACAACTCGCGGATCAGGAATTGCAGCTCTCCCGTTAGGCTCCAACAAAAAAGCAGTGGAAAATTCCACTGCCGAATCGCAACATTAAAAACAGCCAATATAAGAATAGAGAACCAAAGAGTCGGTTCGATCAATTCAACCTTATGAATTTCTGAAATGAAACCTTGGATCCCGAGATCGTTTTCATCTGGTAGGAACCAATTCCCAGTTCAGAAAAATCAAGACCCTGAAGGCTTTCTTGGTTCAAACCTGTTTTCATCTTTACCACGGTACCTTTCGCATTATAGATCTCAAAATCAAATTTTTTATCGGCAAATTCCTGGTCCGAATTCGAATAGGCATTGACCATGTCTGTATTCACACTTGCTTTAGAAGAATTGACCACAACTATGGCTGAATAACTGCTATTGCCTTTCATGTCCACCACTTTAAGTCTGTAATAAACAGGACCGCTCGCGCTGGTCTTCAAGTGATCCGTATAGGCATAAGTGATCATATCCTTGTTATTCTCCTCTGTCATGACCAGGCCATGCTGTTGGAAGTTCAAGCCATCCAGGCTGCTTTCAAGCTCATAATGACTAAACCCGCTTTCATTAATAGCAGTCCAGCTAAGGCTGATCGAGTTTTCATTCACCTTCTTAGCGTTAAAAGAACTCAGGGCCGAATTCAGTCCAGAACCCTCAGAAGAACCGTGGACCGGGGTGTTTGCGGCAATTAAGCAAAAAGCCGGTAAACAGAATAAGATCAAAAGCATAGACTTTGCCTTAAGCATTTTAGTAGATCGATTTATTTTCATAAATTATGATTTTCCATAGACATTCCACTATCTTGCCAATATTTAACTCAATGAAATACAATTAATTGCGTTAGAATGAGAAAACACATTCTCCTATTTCGGGAATAATTTCTAAATCCGGGATTCAAGCCTTAAGTGGAGTAATTAGTTGGCAGGACTGATCTTCCGGACCTGGTTATTGAGGAAATCGGCGACAAAAATATTGCCGGCCTTATCGATTGCAAGGCCATAGGGTTTGTCAAAACTGGCAAGGGTATCAAAGTCATTGGCAGATCCTCTTTTTCCGTTTCCGGCTATGGTCTCGACCCATCCTTCAGGGTTGATCTTCCGGATTCTCTGATTGGCAAGGTCAGCCACATATATATTGCCATCCCGGTCCGTTGCAAGTCCGGCAGGGTGGAAGAAAGAAGCTGTAGTATCCCTTCCATCGGCATGGCCCTTCTTAATTTTCCCGGCCAGAACCGAAACCCTTCCATCGGAACTGATACGCCTTATCATATTATTATAAGAATCAGCAACATAAATATTATTAGACTTATCAACGGCTATGCCCCAGGGAAGGTAAAATTTCGCTGAATCGGCCTCCCCATTGACAATGCCTGGATCCCCGACGATTCCCGCTACTATTACAGTCCTTCCATCAGGGAAGATCTTTCTGACGACATTATTCATATAATCCGTAAAAAGGACATTTCCGCGCTGATCTATTGCGATCCCATTCGGATTATCCAGTCTCACCGTATCGCTGCCCTTTCTGCGTCCGATCAAGGTGGTGACCATACCACCTGGGCTGATTTTGCGGATTAGATTATTATGAGAATCGGTCACATATATATTCCCGGCATGATCAAGGGCCAGTGCAGTAGGATAAAAAAAGCTGGCAGCAGCTCCCTGCCCGTCTTCAGACCCCTCTTTACCACTCCCTGCGATGGTTGTCACTCTTCCTTTGGAATTGACCTTGCAGATCCTGTTATTATGAGAGTCGGCCACATAAATATTTCCGCTATCATCCGCCGCAATCCCCATCGGATTGGCAAATGCAGCCTCTTTTGGGCCGCCATCTGCCATCTGCATCACCCCGTTTCCGGAAAAACTACTGACCTCCAGCCGGCCCTTATTAGAATGGCAGGAAGCCATCGTCAAAAGCAGTATTATCCAAAATATATTCTTCGAGATCATATCATAACCTTTTTCAGGGAATGGTCTGCAATATAATTTAGCCGGACCTGCTTTGAAGAAATATTTTAACCCGGCCAATAGCTATAGCCGGACGAATCAGAATGAACGGCATTACCAAAGAAGAACCTAATCTTTATATCAGTTAGGAGAGCTTTGAACAAGCCTGCCGGCGCATTGCAAAAAGCATAGCAGCCTGTAATGAAATCAGACTCCATGGCTTCAGCGATAATCTAACCCCCTGCCAGTCTCACAAAAAACACGGAGGACTAAAAAGCAGGAAGCGGGGGCGGCTACGCCAAAGGTCAAGGCCCCGTCCCCCTTTTAAGCCTAAAAACAATCAAGTATCTTTAATTATCGACTATGTATAGTCTTCCCAGGATTTATTCATTCAACTGTATAGCTTTAGCCGGACGAGTCATGCTGTACCAAAAGCGTACACTTCCTGTATCGGAAACGGACTGGCAGGGACCACAAACCTATATAGCTCCTTGTAAATCAAGGCTATTCGATTTCGGTATATTATTAGGTAACATGCAGGGCAACTGATCCGTCAAAAAAACATCGGTTTAAAACAGCAAATGCAACAGGACATTAAATTAATCGACCTTAGAGGGGGGAAGCCTTCAATTCACCGGGACAGCTAACCAAAAAATAACAATTGCTGATGATTGAACTGAAACATATTTCTAAATGGATAACAATCGGCGGGATCAGGACCTTTATTTTAAAAGACATCGATCTCTCCATTAGTCAGGGAGAATTCATATCCATCATGGGACCTTCGGGTTCCGGCAAATCGACCCTGCTCAATGTATTGGGCATGCTGGATGAGCCCTCCGAAGGACAATACCATTTTCTGGGTAATCCGGTACACCAGTTAAAAGAGAAACAACGATCCCAGATTTATAAACAACATATCGGCTTTGTTTTCCAGGCCTACCACCTGATCGATGAACTGACGGTTTATGAAAATATCGAAACCCCGCTGATCTACCAGAATCTCAAATCCTCCGCGCGGCAATCGATTGTTTCAGATGCGCTGGATCGATTCCAAATTGTGGGTAAAAAAGACCTTTTTCCCTCGCAATTGTCCGGTGGACAGCAGCAATTGGTAGGAATTGCCCGTGCCCTTGTGGCCCGGCCCAAACTATTACTGGCAGACGAACCCACCGGCAACCTGAATTCAAAGCAGGGAGAGGAGATCATGACGCTATTTCAGGAGTTGAACCGCCAGGAAGGCGTAACGATTGTACAAGTAACACATTCCGAAAAGAATGCCGAATATGGCACTCGCATAATTGATCTGCTGGACGGCCGGATAGAAATCAAATCCTAATTCGAAGCAAAAAGAAATGAAAATCACTCGACAACTATTCCTGAAGCAATCCTGCCTCGTCCTGCTCCTGGCTTCTTTATACACTTCCTTCCTATCAGGCAGCGCCTACGGTCAAAATGATTCATCTGTAAATGCCCCCCTGTTGAATCTGAAGGAATGCGTAGACCTGGCTATAAAAAACAACCTGCTGGTAGAACAGAACGACATCAAAATGCGATCGGCTGCTGTCAACCGCCTGCAGGCCATGGGATATCTGTTTCCGCTTATCAGTGCAGGCGTCAGTCAGGGAGACAATTTTGGAAAAAGTATCAACCCGACGACTTATACCTATATCAACCAGGAACAGAATGTGGGAAGCTACTATCTCTCGGGAAATCTAACCCTTTTCAGTGGCCTCCAGGTGCAGAACGGTATCCGGCAGACACAGTTTGCCTATGAAGCTTCAAAGATGGACCTGCAACAACAAAAGGATGTTATTTCCATAAATGTGCTCAATGCTTATTTGCAGGTATTGACCGCTCAGGATCTGCTAAATATATCACGGGAACAGGCCGATGTCGATCTCAAGCAGCTAAACCGCCTGGAAAGGCAAAACCAGGAAGGCGCATTATTGCTTCTCTCCGATCTCTACAATCTCAGAGGAGCTTATTCAGGGGACCTGGCAAATATCGCTACGGCGGTCAACAACCTTGAAACAGCAAAAGTGGGACTCTATCAGCTCATGAATATTTCATATAACCGAAATGTCCAATTCGAAAGAATAATGACGGATTTGCAGGCGCAGGACACTAGCCTCGATGCAGATGCGATTTATCAGGGAGCCCTGAAAATCATCCCCGCGATAAAATCAGCCGACCTGAATATCAAATCATTTCAAAAAGCCCTGGCAACGACCAGAGGGCAATATTATCCGGTGCTTTCCCTTTATGGAAGCCTAAGTTCCAATTATTCGAACCTTGCTACAAATACGATTTTCGGCCCCGTAACCAATCAGCCAACATCGGCCTTTGTCAATGTAAATGGCACTCAATATCCGGTCCTCGCCCCCAATCAATCAGAAACTTCAGAGCAGGCATCCTTCGGCAGTCAGTTCAATAATAATATGTACACCCAGGTTGGACTATCGCTCAGCATACCCATCTTGAATTATTTTAAGGCAAGAAACAATGTCAAACAAGCGAAGATCAATCTGCAAAACTCCGAGTACAGTGCACATTCGGCACGCATGACTCTTCAGCAAAATGTGGAACTGGCTTATCAGAACATGATCGCTGCCTATAAACAATATAAAGCCTATATCGACCAGGTGGCCGCTTACACAGAAGCCTTCCGTACCCAGGAAATCCGTTTCAATGAAGGGGTGATCAATTCAGACCTTTACGTGATAGCAAAAAACAACCTGGACCGGGCCTCTATTAACCTGGCTCAGGCAAAATACATTTATATCCTGCGTATAAAAGTGCTGGACTATTATCAGGGAAAACTAAGTTGGTAGATAAAAATCAGAAGTAGGAAGACAGATGGTGGGCTTGGTTTCAACGGCCCATCATTTTTTCATCATCCATTCTTTCAGTTGGAAGGATATGCTCTCCGTTTCTACCAGAAAACCATCATGACCATAAGCGGAATCAATCTCCACCAGGATTGAATTCGGAATGTTCTCTCTTAGGAACCGCATTTCTTCTATTGGACAGAGAATATCGCTGTTGATCCCTATTAGCAGAGTGCGCTGCGGTAAAAGTCTAAGTGCTTCTGCGGCACTCAATCCCCGTCCTCTTGAAATACTATGACTATCCATGGATTTGGTAAGAAGCCAATAACTATAGGCATTAAATCGTGCGGCCAATTTTTCGCCTTGGTGAATGATATAAGAGGAGGCTTTAAAATCATCCGTCTTGTCCTTGTCAGGGTCGGTTTGTTTATCCACCAGCAAGCCATAATTCCGGTAGGACAAAATGCCCATGGCTCTAGCCGCCTTCAATCCATGGTATCCGGCCCTTGAATCCATATCCTTCCAACTGCAATCCGCTTCGATGGCAAGACGCTGGGCGCTATGTATCGCGATGCCCCAGGCGCTTTCACGGGCAGAAGTGGCGGTCAGAAATAGAGATCCGATCCTTTCTTTCTCCATAAAAGCCCATTCCAGCGCCTGGTATCCCCCCATGCTCCCACCCATCAGCAGGTCGATATGCGGTATACCCAAATGCTCCCGCAAGAGGATATGGGCCCTGACCATATCGCGGATGGTAACTGGAGGGAATTTGCTAAAATAAGCTCCCCCAGTTGCAGGGTTCTGACTCAGCGGTCCGCTCGACCCATAGCAGGAACCAAGTATATTGGCGCAAATTATATAATACGCAGCCGGGTCAAAAAAACTCCCCTTTCCTACCAGCCCCCTCCACCATTCCTCCACTTCGGAATTTGCCGTGAGCGCATGGCAAATCCAGACCAGCTTTTTCCCTTTTGGGTCCTCGTACCCATAACGATGAAAGGCAATCTTTAAGCCGGGCAGTTCCAACCCGCATTCCATCCTGAAAGGTTCTTTATACTCGAATATTTCCATACTGAAAATTCAGCAGTTGAGGATGCAAAATAAGTGCTTGTATGGATTACATTTGCAAAAAAATTTACTTCAATGATACATATCGATGTGGATCGTATAAATGGCGAATATGGATTCGAAGCCACCGATTCGAAGGGCCATAAGGTCAGAATGGACTCCAGTCCGGAATCGGGAGGCGAGAATTTCGGAGTCCGTCCCATGCAGATGCTGATGATGGGCCTTGGCGGATGCAGTGGCATTGATATCATTTCCATCTTAAAAAAGCAACGTCAAACCGTGGATAAATTCAAAATCCATATTGACGGAGAAAGAGAAACAGGAAAGGAGCCCTCCCTTTGGAAAAAAATACAGATCGTCTTCGAATTGAATGGAGAGATTGATGCAGAAAAAGCCTGGAGAGCCTGCGAGCTTTCGATGGACAAATATTGTTCCGTAGCAGCCATCCTCAAAGCAGCAGGCTGCGAAATGAGTTGGGAACTTCGGGTAAATGAATCCGAATGATCGGTATTCAATTCAAATCCCGCTTTTCATAAACCTATTTCATTATGCACCCAATTACTGAAGCGATCCGGATTCAGACAGAGAGGACCCGGCAAATGGAACACGCATCTCCCCTCTTTCTGACCAGCAGTTTTGTATTTGACAGCGCAGAAGAAATGCGCGCAGCTTTTGCCGATGAAAACGATGACAATATATACAGCCGTTTCAGCAATCCCACTGTACAGGAATTCGTAGACAGGCTATGCGCCCTTGAAGGGGCCGAAGCCGGTTTTGCAACGGCTTCCGGCATGAGCGCAGTCTTCGCCTCCTTCCTGAGTTTTTTAAAAAAGGGGGATCACCTGATCAGTTGCAATGCAATATTCGGAAGCACCCATACCATCATTACCAAATACCTTCCCAAATTCGGGATCGAATACAGCTATGTTCCCACCGGTGATCAGGATGCATGGGAATCAGCCATCCGGCCCAATACCAAAATGATCTATATCGAGACACCCACAAATCCCGGTTTGGATATCATTGACCTGGAATGGGTGGGTAAACTGGCCATGAAAAATAAAATCCTGCTCAATGTCGATAACTGTTTTGCCACACCCGTCAACCAGCGACCCCTCGATTATGGCGCAGATTTGATCGTTCATTCTGCAACCAAATGGATCGATGGACAGGGAAGGGTGCTTGGAGGGGCCATCCTGGGAAGAAAAGAACTTATCCATGAAGTCTATCTCTTTTGCCGAAGTACGGGTCCGGCCCTTTCACCCTTCAATGCCTGGGTATTGAGTAAGAGCCTGGAAACCCTTGATGTGAGGATGGAAAGACATTCTTCCAATGCACTCTATATAGCCGAAAAGCTCGAAAACCATCCCCATTTATCCTGGCTTAAATACCCCTATCTTCCCAGTCATCTGCAATATGCCATTGCTCTCAGACAAATGAAGAATGGCGGAGGGATTATTTGTTTTGAATTAAAGGGTGGGTTGGAAAGCGGGCGCAAATTCATGGACAACCTGAAAATGCTCTCCCGCACAGCCAATCTCGGAGATACCCGAAGCATTGCCTCCCATCCGGCAAGCACCACCCATGCCAAGCTCACAGAAGAAGAAAGGATGGCTGTGAATATCAGCCCTGGACTCATTCGCATTTCCGTTGGGCTTGAACATCGGGAAGACATATTACAGGATATCTTACAGACCTTAGATCATTGTTAGCCCATTGTTAGTATTCAACATATGTTAGAATCACATTTGGCAAATGAGCCCATTTCATAAACATCAAGCTTAGCTCTAAGTTCAACCAGGCCCATTAGGGTCCTTGCTAATTGCAAAAGGACTTCCTTTCGATTACCATCCTCGCTCATTGTCACTCGCATCCACCTCTAAATAAAGAAAGCCCCTGGAGTAAGGGGCTTCTTCTTTTATCAAGTCTCAAAGGGATTTCTATTTTCTTAATTTGCTTGCAGAAGGAAGGATCACATTTGGCAAATGAGTTCCCTTTTCATAAACATAAAGCTCTGCTCTTCTGTTCAACCAGGCCGTGTTCGGGTCCTTGTTATCTGCAACCGGATTTTCCTTTCCATAGAACCTTGAGGTCATACAGTCTGAAGGAATGCCGCGGCTATTCATATAATCATAGACGATTTGGGCTCTTTTCTTGGATAACATCATATTGTAATCCGGCGTACCCACATCATCGGTAAAGCCCTTGATGCTCACCAGCAGCTCATGGTCCCTCCTCATCCTGGCGATGACCTTATCGATCCGGCTAAAGGCGCTTGAATTCAGGTCATATTGGTTGAATTCGAAATAGACCACAAATTTGACGATCGGTTTTCCATCGACGGTATCCATTTCAAAATCATCCTTGCTGAAATCATCGTAATTAAATGCTTTCAGACCTTTCTTTGAACCGTTGGCATTATCGCCATCCGGATCGTCATTATTATATTGGTCATCATCATAACGGTCATCCTTCTTTTTCGCATGAGATCCCTTCCCATTGCCGCCACCACTGACATCGTTATCTTCCAGGCTCTTGCTGCTGGCATGTTTGCCGCTGGCATCCCTCGCATCCTGAGCATCGGAGCCCGATCTATCCACCTGAGCCTTTGACAAAGAATTCTTCTTGGAATTCAGGCTGTTATTAGCCGCAGAGTCTTTTGAAAGGCTATCCGAATTTTGTTTGGACGTGCTATCCGTCTTCTTGGTTTTATCGCTGTCTTTTTTGGCCAGGCTCGAAGGATCCGACTTGGATAATTGGCTTTCATCCTGGGGTTTTTTCTTTTTAAAGTTGACAGGCACATAGAGGCATGCCGTATACATAACTGTGCTTGCATTGTTCCTGGATGCTCCATAGCCATATCCGGCCTGGACCAGGGCCATGATTTTCCTGGAATGGAATTTCACGCCGACATTCATGGGTACCGTCAAATAAGACTGGTTGTTGATAAGATCATGTATCCCCACCGACACGAAGGGTTGCAATTTATAGCGACCCGGCAGGAGGTGATAATAAGCTGTCAGGTCAAGCAGGTTAAAGCTTTGGGGGCGGGTGCTAGCCACCAATACATCCGTGCTCGTCACATGCCCGTAGGCCAGCCCGATATCCGCGCTTGCGGAAAGGCGTCCTGTAATGTTTTTATAAGCGGAGAGTGATGCAGATATCGTGCTGCGATCCAGGATCGGCAGGTCATTTGCGTCGCTCAGGTATCCGAAATGATTTTTTTCCAGCATGCCGTAATCCTGCAACTGAAATTTAAACAGAGGAGAAATAAACCAGCGGGGATCATAATCTTCATTTGTACTAACCTGGGGGGGGGTGGATTTATCGACAATCAGTTTTATATCGTCCTTTTGTTTAGGGGCCGTTGTGTCATGTTGAGAAGCCATCGTTGCATTTGCAGGCTTGGCCGCTTTGGTAGTATCAGTTATCGTCCTGCCCGTAGTGTCGAAAGGATGACTGCTCGTATCGTGTTGAGGTTGTTGGTTGCGGACTGCCCTTGAAGTATCCTGCGCAGTCAGCACATGAGAGGTCAATAGCAGGGATGCTGCATAGACCAGCAACTTAGTCATGGGTCGTAATTTTGAGTTTTTCATGAGTATGAACAGATTACAAATCTGTACAACTTAATTGGACTTTAAAAATCGATCCGCATGGAGAGCTCGAGCCCGTTGCGCTTGATACCCGCTGCCGCGATCGAAGAAATATTTATATCATAAGACAAAGCAAATATAAATTTCTGATATCTCAATTCCACATCCGGCACCAGGGCGTCATCGTAGCGATATCCGAGTCCAACTCCCACCGCAGCCCCTCCCTGAACATCGGCCAGGTATTTAAGGTAGGTAAGATTGAAATAGTGCCTGTAAGCGCCGCCTTGCCAGTTCATGATCATATAAATCCCGACCTCATCATCCGTGGAAGTGATATAACGATATCCTCCCTGGATCCCTATTCCCATCTTTAAACGCAAAGAATCGGTTTTTAGTTCGTCCGTATAAGGCTTATTCAGTTGTATAAGAGAAGCTCCCAAATACCATTTATTATTTTTGGAATTATTGAAGATGGAAGCCCCTGCGTTCACATTAAAATGTCCATAGTCCCAACCATTGGCCAGTCGGTCATTGCTGATACCATTCTCGATGGGGCCATAGCCGTTGAATTCATCACCGAATGCGCCTTCTACTCCGGTCACATTTAGCCTGCTTTGGTAATACCCCACCTGGAAACCGGCTGCTATATAGGTCTCGTTTGTGGAAATGGGCACTGCATAAGAAAGGCCCAACATGCCAAGTGTAGTGGTCAGAATGCCCTGGTTCGATTTATCAGAAGAAGCAGCTGCGCTCAAGCTGAAATAACCGGAATTGTTCTTGTCCTTAGCCTCCTTGGAAAGCAGGGGCATATCGAACATCGCGCTTACGCTGTTATAGGCAATCTGTCCTCCGTATTCGACATTCCTGAAGTCCAGCTTGAGGCTGTTCATTTTGTCGGTCTTTAGGGATTGATTATACCAGATGGTCAAATCCTGCACCCTTGAGAAGTTGAGATCCTGCCCTTCCGCTCCTCGGGCAATGGCCATCCAAACCAATATGAAAGAAAATCTTCTCATCTTTCCGTGCATTTATTAATTATCTTAAACTGATTTTCATACATAATATTTTTCAAGGGTTCTTCATTAACGAACCAGTGATACCATACCTTTCTGTACGATCGTCTTACCCTGATTATTCACTCCTTCGGCAATCCAGAGATAGGTTTCCACGGGCTGAGGCACTCCTTTAAATGTGCCGTCCCATCCATTAGCCGCATTCTCCGTCGTAAACAGAAGATTCCCCCAGCGATTGTACACGCTGAAATAATGGAAACTGGTAATTCCGACCAGGATAGGTTTCAAAATATCGTTCGTACCGTCACCGTTGGGTGTAAATACCCTTGGCACATATATATTGACAGGTGCAAATAATACCCTCGCCGGGCTGCCATTGACGATCGAATTGCCGCCAACTGTTGCTGTGATCAAAACAAAGCCTGCCTTGCTGCTGCTGATCTGGATCACCGCATTGCCATTACTGTCTGTGATAACAGGCTGTGCAGTAACGATGGTAGCCGTTCCCGAATCAATGCTGAACGTTACACTCTGCCCCGAAAGCGCTGTGCCGTTCTGATCCACTACATGCGCCACCACCGAGGTGGTAGACTGGCCATCAGCAATAGCTTCATAGACCACCACAGCCAGATAAGTGCTGTCACTGACAACATTGGGATTATTTATAAAGATCACTGTAGCCGGGCTGCCGTTGGTAATCGGATACGAATTGAGCGTTGCAACGACCTTGACGGTATCAGCGGTATTGCTGGTGATCTGGATAATGGCATTTCCGTTGCTGTCCGTGGTGACCGTTTCCGAACCTACGATCGTGCCCGCTCCGCTCAGGATGGCGAATACGATCTGCTGTCCTGATACCGCATTGCCATTGGAGTCCGCCACATGGGCTTCGACACTATTCGTCGCGCTGCCATTTGCCGAAGCAAAATTGACAATCACTTTGAGCTGGGTCGAGTCGTCTGTGAGCGAGGGAGGTCCTGCCACAAACTCCACAGTTGCCGGGCTCCCAAACTGGACCTGTGTTCCACCCACCGTTGCCGTTATATTCACATTACCCGCCACCTTGCTGGTCAGCGCGATAAAGGCATTTCCATTGGCATCGGTGGTCACCGTCGCACTACCCGCAAAAGTCCCTGTACCACTTGCTATCGTAAAGACAATAGTCTGTCCGGATAAAGGAAGGCTGTCCACATCGGCGACATGCACTTCTACGCTATCGGTTGCGATTCCGTTGGCAACTGCGCCGGTAGCTACAACGATCAGGCGGGTGCCGCTGTCATTCACGGAAGCAGTATCCTTTATAAACTGGACAGAAGCCGGACTTCCAAACTTGATCTGTGTTCCGTTTACAGTAGCCGTGACGGTCACGGTTCCCACTGTCGTACTGGTCAGGTTGATCAGGGCATATCCATTAGAATCTGTTGTTACTGTTGTGCTGCCTGTAAAGTTTCCTGTGCCGCTTGCAATCGTAAAAACCACGGTTGCCCCTGATACCGGAAGACTGTCTGCGTCCGCAATCTGAGCTTCGACAGTATTGGTGGCGATTCCGTTAGCGACAGCGCCGGTTGTGATCACAACCAATTTGGTTGCGCTATCATTTACCGAAGGAACTATTGCTGTAAATGTTACCGTGGCAGGGCTCCCATTGGTTATTGCGCTTCCATTCACTGTTGCCGTTATACCCACGTTTCCGGCTGTCGTACTCGTTAATGATATTATAGCATTTCCGTTTGAATCTGTGGTAACCGTAGTACTGCCTATAAAAGTTCCTGCACCGCTCGCGATCGTAAAGACCACCGTAGCTCCGCTTACAGGATTGCCATTGGCATCTGTTATATGAGCTTTTACGCTGTTGGTCCCCGATCCGTCGGCCACTGCATTATTTGTAACTACTGACAAGGCAGTAGTGGGTGATCCAGTATTCGGAGGTCCTGCCGCAAACAAGACGATAGCCGGACTGCCAAAACTAATCTGGCTGCCTCCGACTGTTGCTGTAATATCTACATTGCCAGCTACTGTACTGGTTAAGGTTATGGTCGCTACTCCGCTTGCATTGGTCGTAAGAGTCGCGCCTCCCACAATTGTCCCCGTACCGCTTGCTATGGCAAAGGTCACCGAAGCATTGGGAACCGGATTGCCATTGGCATCTGTGATGGTAGCGCTTACGCTGTTGGTCGCTGTTCCATTTGCTAGAGCGCCAGTTGTGACCACCGTGAGTTTGGTTGAACTATCCGAAGTGCTTGGACCTCCTGCTGCAAATTGAACTGTAGCTGGGCTGCCATTGGTGATGGCATTTCCTCCAACTGTCGCTGTTAGGCTGACATTACCTGCTACTGTGCTGGTTAGGCCAATGCTCGCTTGGCCGCTCGCATTGGTTGTAACTGTCCCACTTCCTACGATCGTTCCTGTTCCACTCGCAATTGTGAATGTCACCGAAGCATTGGGAACGGGATTGCCATTGGCATCCGTGATCGTTGCACTCACGCTGTTTGTGGCCGTGCCATTCGCAACAGCGCCCGTCCTGACCACCGTCAACTTAGTCGTTGGGCTGCCGGTACTCGGAGCCCCTGCAACAAACTCCACTACAGCAGGGCTTCCATGGGTAATATTACTTCCATTTACTTTAGCCGTGAGACCCACATCACCTGCTACTGTGCTGGTTAAGGTTATTGTGGCTACTCCGCTTGCATTGGTCGTGACAGTTGCACTGCCTACGATCGTTCCGGTTCCGCTTGCAATAGCAAAAGTGACTGAAGCATTGTCAACCGGGTTGCCATTGGCATCCGTGATGATTGCGCTAACGCTATTGGTTGAGGTCCCGTTGGCCGTGGCTCCGTTCGTTACCACAATGAGTTTGGTTGAACTATCCGAAGTGCTGGGGGCCCCTGCTACAAACAGTACTGTCGCAGGACTTCCATTAGTAATGGAACTGCCTCCCACTGTTGCTGTAATACTAACATTACCGGCTACCGTGCTGGTTAAAGTAATGGTCGCTACTCCGCTTGCATTGGTTGTAAGGGTTGCGCTTCCCACAAAGGTTCCTGTTCCGCTCGCAATAGTAAAAGTCACTGAAGCGAAATCAACAGGATTGCCATTGGCATCCACAATGGTTGCACTTACGCTATTCGTTGCAGTACCATTTGCGAGAGCTCCGGTAGTCACCACGGTTAACTTGGTACCGGGGTTGCTAGTGCTGGGGGAGCTTGCTACAAACTGTACTGTAGCCGGACTGCCGTTAGTTATATTATTACCATTCACTGTCGCCGTAATGCCCACATTCCCGGCTACTGTGCTGGTTAAAGTAATTGTTGCCACTCCGCTTGCATTGGTCGTCACGGTCGCAGTTCCTGAGATCGTTCCAGTTCCGCTTGCAATAGCGAAGGTCACCGATACATTTGCCACAGGATTACCATTGGCGTCGGTGATCGTTGCGCTTACACTATTGGTGCTTGTGCCATTGGCGATGGCTCCGGTCGTTACAACACTTAATTTGGTCGTCGGACTGGTCGTGCTGGGGGGACCTGCTACAAACAATACTGTAGCGGGACTGCCATTCGTGATGGCGCTTCCCCCCACAGTGGCCGTGATGCCTACAGAACCCGCGACTACACTTGTTATATCAATTGTCGCTATACCGCTGGCATTCGTCGTCACGGTCTCGCTTCCTACGATCGTTCCCGATCCGCTTGCGATAGTGAAGATTACCGAAACATTAGGAACAGGATTGCCATTGGCATCTGTGATCGTTGCGCTCACACTGTTTGTTGCCGTTCCGTTAGCCGTCGCACCCGTTGTCACCACGCTGAGTTTTGTGCCGGGAGAAGTCGTACTCGGAGCCCCCGCAACGAACTGGACAGTGGCCGGGCTACCATTGGTGATGGTATTCCCTCCGACCGTTGCCGTGATACCTACATTGCCGACCACCGTACTGGTTAAGGTAATTGTCGCTACTCCGCTTGCATTCGTTGTCACTGTTGAGCTACCTACGATTGTTCCGGTACCGCTTGCAATGGCGAAAGTAACTGAAGTATTGGCCACGGGGTTGCCATTGGCATCCGTGATCGTTGCGCTCACGCTGTTGGTTGCCGTTCCGTTAGCAACAGCACCCGTCGTCACTACCGTCAATTTAGTTGCAGGACTAGTCGTACTGGGGGGCCCGGCAACAAATTGAACTGTGGCTGGGCTACCGTTAGTGATGGCAGAGCCTCCCACTGTCGCCGTAATGCCCACATTACCGGCTACCGTACTGGTTAAACTAATGGTCGCTACTCCGCTCGCATTGGTTGCCAGGGTCGCGCTTCCCACAAAGGTTCCCGTTCCGCTCGCGATCGTAAAAGTCACTGAAGCATTGGGAACCGGGTTGCCATTTGCATCTGTGATCGTTGCGCTCACGCTATTTGTTGCAGTTCCGTTCGCAACAGCACCCGTCGTCACTACCGTCAGGGTCGTACCCGGACTGGTCGTGCTCGGAGCACCCGCAACAAATTGAACAGTGGCTGGGCTCCCGTTAGTAATATTATTTCCATTCACCGTCGCTGTGAGACCCACATTGCCGGCTACTGTACTGGTTAAGTCAATTGTCGCTACTCCGCTTGCATTCGTTGTCACTGTTGAGCTACCTACGATTGTTCCGGTTCCGCTTGCAATCGTAAAAGTCACTGAAGCATTGGCCACGGGGTTGCCATTGGCATCCGTGATCGTGGCGCTCACGCTGTTTGTTGCAG
>PMSV01000023.1:713386-713764 GCA_003168265.1 Chitinophagaceae bacterium | reverse complement strand
GCGGACCGGACGGGACTCGAACCCGCGACCTCCGCCGTGACAGGGCGGCATTCTAACCAACTGAACTACCGATCCAACTAATTATTCAAAATATTTACTGGCTGCTCTATCAACCACCGCAAATATTGTTTGTTACATCTCTTCAGCCTTTTTTCAACTATAAGAGCATCCTTCTTTGAATCAAATTTCTGAACAAAAACCAATCGCCATGGCATTTTGGTTTTTGTGAACTGGCTTTCCCCACTATTATGTTGAAGTAATCTTTTTTGAAAATCTTCTGTGCTTCCTTTATACAAATCGCCATCAACAAGACTTTCAATCATGTAAAAATAATACATATTAAAGAACTATAAATTTGCCACTCGAACCCGTCTCGCC
>PMSV01000023.1:260000-713345 GCA_003168265.1 Chitinophagaceae bacterium | reverse complement strand
TAACCAACTGAACTACCGATCCTAAATTATTCAAAGTATTTACTGGTTGCTCCACCAACCATCGCAAATATTGTTTGCTAAATCTCAAACATAATAAATATTAAAGAGCAATAAACCTGCCACTCGAACCCGTCTCGCCNNGATGACAGGGCGGCATTCTAACTAACTGAACTACCGATCCAACCTTTTCTTAAAGGACGGCAAAGATAGGAGAATTGGCATTTTCAAACAAAACTTTCAATTCAATATCTCCTTCCCTTAATTTTACAATTCATCTAATTTTTGACCAAAAATGCCGCAGGATAAAAACAGACAATTCCTGGATTTTGAGAAACCAATCAGGGATTTGTTTGATGAAATAGAAAAACTGAAACTGGCTTCTGAGAAGACAAAAGTTGATCTGAGTGATTCAATTAAGAAGCTGGAAGAACAGATTTTAGAGAAGAGAAGAGATATTACACGCGCGTTGACTCCATGGCAAAAGGTTCAGTTGAGCCGTCATCCTGATCGCCCTTATACCATGAAATACATTGACAAAATGTGCACTCATTTCGTAGAACTCTATGGAGACCGGAATGTAAGGGATGACAAGGCCATGGTAGGTGGATTTGCCCAATTGGGAGAACAGACAGTGATGATGATCGGGCAGCAGAAGGGCACGAATACTAAAATGAGGCAGATGCGCAATTTCGGGATGGCTAATCCGGAAGGGTACCGCAAAGCCCTCCGCCTAATGAAGCTGGCAGAAAAATTCGATAAACCTGTGGTCACCTTAATCGACACACCTGGAGCCTATCCGGGCCTTGAAGCAGAAGAGAGGGGGCAGGGCGAGGCCATTGCCCGTAATATATATGAGATGATCCGTCTGAAGGTTCCGGTGATCTGTGTGATTATTGGCGAAGGCGCTTCTGGGGGCGCCTTGGGCATCGGGGTGGGAGATCGGGTTTTCATGTTGGAAAATTCCTGGTACACAGTAATTTCCCCGGAGAATTGCAGTTCGATTCTGTGGAGGAGCTGGGCCCAGAAAGAGAAGGCGGCCGAGGAACTTAAGCTTACTTCGGAGAATATGCATCAGTTCGGGCTGATCGACGATATTATTCCGGAGCCCTTAGGAGGGGCGCATTGGAATTATGATGAAGCGGCTGCCCTGCTGAAGCCTAAGCTGATCAGTACCTTGTATGAGCTTAAACAGTTTTCTCCGGAATACCGGGTAGAAAAAAGGATTGAAAAGTTTAGTCGTATGGGTTTCTGGGATGAGGTTTCTGCCTAGGATCTAAATCAAGGCATAAATGTTGAAAATACTAATTCATTAAAATGGATCTTAAAACTCTTCTTCGGGGTACCGGTGTTGCTTTGGTCACCCCATTTAAAGGGAATCTGGATATCGATTACGATGCCCTGGGCCGGGTAATCGATTATGTCATAGCCAATGGCGTCGAATATGTTCTAACCTTAGGCACTACCGGGGAAACGCCAACGCTTTCAAAACAAGAGAAGATCGATATCGTCAATTTTACCTTCAGTAAAATAGATAAAAGGGTTCCGGTCATAGTGGGAATCGGGGGTAATAATACACGGGAAATCGTCGAAGACCTCGGCAAAATACCGCTTCAGGATGCAGAGGCCATTTTAAGCTCTTCTCCCTCTTATAGCAAGCCAAGCCAGGAGGGCCTTTTCCAGCACTATAAGGCATTTGCAGAAGCGTCGGCCAAACCCATCATACTTTACAATGTTCCTTCCAGAACCGGAAGAAATATCAATGCTTCGACCGTGCTCAGACTGGCCAGGGAAGTGGAGAATATTGCAGGCATCAAAGAAGCAGGAGGCGATATGGCTCAATGCATGCAGATACTGCGCGACAAGCCTGCGGATTTCCTCGTGGTAAGCGGGGATGATGCCCTTGCCTTCCCGCAGATCGTATGCGGAATGGATGGAGTGATCAGCGTGGCAGCCAATAGTTTTCCGAAGAAATTTTCAGAAATGGTAAGAACCGCGCTTAGCGCGGAAATCAAGTCGGCCAAACTATTGAATGACGAACTTATCGAGGCCTATGAATATCTTTTTGCAGAAAACAATCCGGCCGGCGTCAAAGCGGCACTTTTCGAATTGGGACTGATTGAAAATTACCTTCGTTTACCCCTCGTGCCATTGAGTTCAGGAATTCATGCCAGGCTAAAGGCTTATATCAGTCAAATTTGATTACCGGAAGCCTACTCTCAACATGATTTTGTCATTATTCAAAGTGGCATTATTCATATTTCAATGATTATTTTTTAGCCTGCCTCTTTGATGAATCTGCAGTTCCCAATTGATACGCCTCTCCCCCATTCACGATTACCGCACAGGCCTGCAAAACATTCTGCATAAATAATAGGGAAGCTTGCAATGCAGGAAAGGAAGAGCAATTGCCCTTCCTTCCTATTTTGGTTCATCAAATTATTTTACTGATAACCCGGGTTCTGCTTCAGGTATATCGTACCAGTAGCATTTTCAGCGTCCAATTCATTCTCAGGTATGGCAAAATATTCATTAACCCCTTTTGTAAAAAACGCTGTATTATTAACTAAATAAAATCCATTCCTGTTTTTTTCAACAGCAACATAAGCATTCAAAGTAGCAGCCATCGTCCCGGTGCCATTGTCCCATCTTGAAAGGTCGAAGAAACGCTGGCCTTCCATACCGAGTTCCAGCCTTCTTTCCATTTGAATTGCAGATATTGCGTAAGTCTGCCCGCCAGCGGTAAAAGCACCCGGGGGGTAAGGGTTCACTACATAATTATCACCAGGCGTAGTTTGCGGGGAATAAGTACTGGTACTTGCATTATAAGTAGCATTCAGATACACAAACCCGTTTGGATTGGCGGCCCTCATACGAACCATATTTACGTAAGTTTCGGCCTGGTCAAGGCTGCCAATTTGAGCCTGGCATTCTGCAGCCCATAACAAAACATCGGCAAAACGGCAAAGATTTACATTGTTCGCATCAACTTCGGCAGCGCCCCAGAAAACCGTTTCGGTAGAAGAATAAGTGCCTTGCTGGCTTTGTGCATAACCATTCTTCTTGGGAACAAAATATCCATCATTAGTCTGGTCACGAATCCAGGTAGTATCGATGATCCCCCAATCAAAATAAGGTTCTCCTGGTCTGCCGGCCACCCAGTCAAGGCGAGGATCTACTGTACCTGTCCAGGGGTTGGTTTTACTGCTCACCAAAGGAGCGTTGTTATAACTTCCATCCAAAAAAGGTAGACCGTTTGAATTGGTTTTAAAAGCTTGTACCAGGTTCCATGATGGGTTGTTAAACCCGCAACAGCCGGGGCCATGGTTATAGGGGAAATTAAGTTCATCTCCGGTATCGCCATTCCCTCCATTGGTAGAAATTGAAGATCCATCATTTACGGAAGCCTGGCAGGCAAAAACACTTTCAGAGCCATTCTTTTGGGCGGGGTTAAAATTGCTTTCGTAAATCGGTTCAAGGGAATAGGGCGTACCATTTGATGTTGTGCCACTGGCAATGATCTGGGTCAACAGTGTATTAGCGCTATCATACTGATGCTGGTACATGTAGGCTTTTGCCAGAAAGGCCATGGCAGCCCATTTGTTTACCCTCCCGATATTTGGCTGTGTGCCCGGCAAATTATTTACAGCATAGGAAAGATCCGCCTCTATTTGGGGCCAAATATTTATATAAGCTCCATTGCTATAATTTGGCACATCAAGATTTCCATTTGAATAGGAAATATTCTCATTCACATAAGGGAAATTATTAAATATTTTTTTCCCTTCAAAATGATAAAACCCGCGCAAAAACCTGGCCTCAGCTTCATATTCTACGGTATCTGCTGGTGAAATAGTTGGAGCCAGGCGAAGAGTACGGATTACATCATTTGCCCGTTGAATACCCGTATAAAGGACCACCCATTTCTCATCGAGATATGAGCTGGAAGTAGCTTGGGCCAATGACCATGTCATTAATGGTATTACGTCGGGTTGATCAGAGGGAGTTGAGCCTTTATATGAATCATCGGCGCATTCGCTGCCATATACATAATTGGAAGCTCCACTTCCATTTCCAAGATTTTGACCAGGCACATTTTCACCAGACAAAAGTGCATAAGCCCCGATTAACAGGCCCTGGACACCAGAGTTATTATTAACATTTGAAGCAAGTAGCGATCCCTGAGGCTCCAGGTTTAATTTTCTGTTGCACGCGTAAATGAAAATAGCTAGCAGCACTATGACAACAGGTATTATCCATTTAAATAATTTTTTCATACAAATTCAATTTTATTAAATAAAAATTAATGTATCGTAACATTCACACCCACGTTATAGCTCTTTTGATTATTCGGATATACACCATTATCAACGCCAAATACAGTATTGGTGCCTGGGTTCAGTTCGGGATCCAATCCCGAATATTTGGTAATCGTAAATAGGTTCAACGCCTGAACATAAACCCTCAGCCTGTCAAAATGCAGGCGCTTTATTGAATTGGAGACAATATTGTAACCGATAGTCAGGTTTCTGTCCCGGAGAAAAGAACCATTTTCCATGATATAAGAATTAAATACCCCGGTATTGCTGAAATTGGCACTTTGCTCAAGCATAGGGACTTTTGTTCCGGGATTAGCAACATGCGCTGATGAATCGTTGACGTTGGTTGGTTGACCCTGCGCACCGATAAGCCTTGCTGAATTAGTAGCTACATTCACACTTATCTGGTTTCCAAAGGTCTGGGGAAAATCGGTTGACGATTTTACATTATTCAGAATATCGTTACCTACGGAAGCATATATGAACGTATAGAAATCAAAGTTTTTATAACTCACCGAGATATTGATGCCTGCACTGAATTTTGGATTGGGATTGCCAAAGAAAGTCCTGGAATTAGCGTCAATTATTCCGGTCTTATCAGGATTTGCGTATTTAAACCGTCCAGGTGCAGCATCCTGCTGAACCGGGGAACTATACACATCAGCCCAGCTTTGGAAAATACCGATCACCTTGTAGCCATAAAAAGCGCCAAGAGCTTGCCCGGGTTGAATCCTGGAAGTTACTGTTTGTCCCCCTGTGGGTTCATCTATATACAGGGTTCCTGCAGGAAGGCTAACGACCTTATTCTTATAAGAAGTGAAGGTACCTGTTATGTCAAATTTTAAATCTCTGTGGATGGTTCCATGATAGGTAAGTGCCATATCGATACCCGTATTTTGAACATTGCCTGAATTGAGAAAGGGGTCGACAGCCCCTCCATTTGTTCCCGGAACCTGAGGAACAAATAATAGTCCGCTAATCAATTTTTTATACCATTCAATGCTAAAGTCAATTCTATTTTGTATAATGGTTGCGTCAAACCCGAAATTGGTCAATTCGTCCTTCTCCCAAGTAGTATTTGGGTTACCATATTGGCTGGTATAAAGGCCCGCTACGGGGGTGTTGCTGGTACCATTGATATCATAATAGGATTGATTGATTTGTTGCCCAAACAAACTGAAAGCATTGGTTGGGTTGATATTGCTGATAGATCCCAGTTTACCCCAACCGCCGCGTATCTTGAGTTCATCTAACCAACTTATATTTTTCATAAAAGATTCCTGTGAAATCCTCCAACCTGCCGTAACTGATGGGAAATTACCATATCGCTGTGCAGGAACAAATACTGAAGAGCCATCCCTGCGAATGGTCCCGCTCAAAAGATATTTCCCGTCATAATTATAATCCGCCCTGCCAAACAATGAAAATATGGCAAGCTGATATGGTGTTTGTATTCCATTATCACCGATAACGCTTGAATTATTGGTTTGGGTAGAAGCTTGTCCAAAATTCAATGTCCAAAGATTTGGGCTGACAGTTAAGTTGCTTGAATCGGTAATATAATAATTGCCCCTTGTTGTATTGACAGCCCTTCCGGTATTATAGATATATTCAGCGCCTCCAAGAAGGCTGAATTCATTTTTGCCAATTTTATTGACGTATTTTAAAGTATTGGTCCAAACCAGACTGCTGTTCCAGCCATAGGTTTCCGTATACAGGTTCGCAGCCGTATTGTTTTCGGCATTTTCATAAGGAGTAGTGGCAAATCCATTATAATAATCGTAATCAACCGTTCCTCCTACGCTGGTACGGGCTGTAAAATGGCCTAGGAAATCAACATCGGCAAAAACATTTCCAACGATGTGATAATCCTGGTTCACATTGTTTGCCTGACGTTGCTGGATTGCTACCGCATTGGATGAATTGCCAAGACCTTGTGAAATTGTGCCTGCATAATTGCCTACAATATCATATACTGGGATAATGTTGGGGACTTGGTAGGCCGCATTGATAGAATTGGTGCTATTTACACCAGGCGCATTCAAATAGCCGGGATTGGTTTTGTAATAAGCAAAGACATTTTCCCCTATGCGGATATGGTCATCGGCGAGGCTAAAAGTTGTGTTTACCCTTATGGAATAACGTTTTAGGCTTGTTTCAATCAGCGTGCCTTCCTGGTCCATATAATTAAATGCCATAAAAAAGGATGATTTGCCTGTCCCACCGCTTACAGAGATATTATGGTTTATTATGGGCGCCGGCTGAAAGATATCTTTAAACCAATTATTGCCGCCCTGATCCGCCAAAGTGATATGGTTTGCGTAGAGGCTATAATCTGCAGGGCTGGTATTTGGGGCGCCCTTGGCTGCTCCTGTTGGCGTTATGTAATAGGGAACAACCGGTGTTGGCCCGCTTCCATATTGTGGATCTGAGGGGGTGAGACCATCGTTAAAAAAAGAAGCCCATTTGGCTACTCCGGTTTGAGTTGGCGTGGCAAGATCCCATCCCTTACTTAATGGCCTTTGGGTACCATAATAAGCATCATAGGCAACCTTCACTTTACCAAACCCTTTTTTAGTAGTAATGATAATTACACCATTAGAGCCGCGCACACCATAAATTGCGGCAGCACCTGCATCTTTTAAGACCTGTATGGATTGAATATCATTTGGATTAATATCGTGCATGCTTTCAGGCACTCCATCTATGATTATAAGCGGGGTCGAATTACCTGAGGATGTTATACCACGAATTTGGACCACGGCAGCCCCGCCAGGTTGACCTGTAGTAAAAACAGTAACACCCGAAGCCTGCCCCTGCAACAAGGATTCGGTGCTTCCCGATGGTGTTTGTTTCAAATCGTCCACATTGACCACCGAGACCGATCCGGTAATATCTCCTTTTCTTTGCGTCGTATAGCCAGTCACGACCACCTCATTGAGTGTACTGATTGACACTGCAAGTTGGATTTCGCCAATATCAGTCTTTCCGGCTATAGGTACTGTCACATGTTCAAATCCGATATAAGAAATGTCAAGCACACTGTTGTTATTGGGAACTTTGATACTAAAAGTTCCGCTAGCATCGGTTTGCGTTCCGATCAGCGACCCTTTAACTTGGACTGTTGCATTGACAATAGGCTGCTGATTGGATTTGTTAATTACTTTACCAGTAATTGTCTTTTGGGCAAATGCTGAATATGAGAACAGGAAAATCCCTGCTACCAGACAACTAATTTTGTATAGCCCGGTTTTTATTTTTGGCATAAGCAATCATGGTTTTAGTTTTAGAATAAAAAATAACTATGGCCTGACAAATCTAATTTCGAATTACAGCAATTTCTATTTTTTAACTACATCAACGATACATCATAGCTCTCTATAACTGCCTGAATCAGCTATTTTTAGCACATCTTCACTACATCGTTTATAAAATTGAAGATGTTGTATTATTTAACTGGTTCCGAATTGCTTACAAATGCAATTTGCCTGCTATCAGGGGACCAGGATGGCGCATTTAGGGTCCCTTGTCCCCCATACAGATATGCTAAAACTCTGGGTGCTCCGGGTGAGGTCAGCGGCATTACCCTAAGCATGACTTGCTTGTAAGATGGATGGGCATCTGGATCTATATCACCAGGAAAAGAAATAAATACCACCCATTTACCATCTGGTGAAATATGCGGAAACCAATTATGGAATTCATCAAAAGTGAGTTGCTCTTTACCTGATCCATCTGGTTTCATGCGCCAAATCTGCATGGTTCCAGAAACATTGGCATTATAATATATGTATTTCCCATCCGGGGAATATTCAGGCCCGTCCACATGGCCCTTAGTGTTGAATGTTAGTTGCGTTTCACTTTTATCTTTTAATGAAACTTTGTAAAGGTTATAGACCCTGCTTCCATTCCTTTTTGCTACAATTGCCAATTCTTTGCCATTGGGATTCCATCCATGAAGATAAGATGGCGTGTTTTCTGTAATTAGCCTTGGCTCCCCTCCTGTTAAAGGCAGCGTATAAACTGTTGAGCCGCCTCCCGGCAACCCTTCACGGTGGCTGCTGATGGCAAGCATTTTACCATCGGATGAGATGGCGTGATCATTATTATTCTTATTGACAGAGCCAGTGATCAGTTTATCCGGAGTTCCCCCTTCAACAGAAATGGTATATAAGAGCCCTCCTTCATTGAAAAGTAATTTTTTGCTATCAGGCATCCAATTGGGTGCTTCGAAACGGCCTGCTGCCTCATGGATTACCTTCCTCGTCCCGTCAGAAATATCAACGATTTCCAACCGACTTGCAAAAATGTCATTAGTGGGCGGAATCACAGCATGGGGATTCGAAGTATATTCATGTACAACCGGCTTATCTATCCGCACGTTCCAAACCTTTGCACTGGCTACTGTGTTTGAATCATGGGATAGAATATAGATACCCGCCAACACTTCTCCATTCAGCGCATCCGTTTGGCAGGAGCCAACAAATTGCAAAGGTTCACCGGGATGTGCAATCCTCATCGTTATTGTTTTGCCAATACGCTCCAATTGAATGGTCTGCCCGCTTTTTTTAGGATAAAAGCGCTCTTCTTCCGGATCACGCATGAACATTCCTTTATAAGGGCGCCATTGCAGGACAACTAATCCATCAATATGTATACATGAATTTGCACTTGCCGCACCTTCGTCGGTGGACTCTCTGATCATCCAGCCAATCTTTCGATGTCCAACTGCACCCACAGTATCCCCGGTAAATGCAAAATCAGCAGTAAGTATAAAATCGCCTTTAATTTTTTTATATACAAACCGGAATTCATCGCGGTTAAACCATATATTAGATCCTGCCCCTGAGATATTGTATGTCTGGTTTGCTTCATCAAAACTGGCAGAACCAGCCAATTTTGGACTACCGATATCCATACTATTTTCAAAAATGCCGATAGGGTGTTGAGCAAAACCGCCTTTCCACCCAACCATGCAAAACAATAACAAAATAATCTTGGAAATCGTGGGAAAAGTTTTTCTAAAGCAGGGGCATACTAAATTATTCATATGTTTGTCGTTTTTATAATAAATACAATTGCAGTTACAGTTAATTGCCAATAGATACTAAATCATTTTTTCTTTTGCTTCTGTGGATACCTTCAGTACCAGCGATGATTGCTTCATTAACGATTTTATAAAAAAGGGATATTTCAACAACCCCGGCAATATTTTTACTTTGCTCATGAAGGGATCCCAGTTCAGGCCATTGCGAAAACCAGCAATCAATGAGATAATTTCCGTTTCTGGTAATGACAGGTTTCCCGGCATCGTTAATCCTGCGCAACGAAAGATTCGCATGCGGTATATTGTCTTTCATTTTTTTTAAAACAAAACTGATTGCCTGCGGAAGCACTTCGAGAACTAAAGGGAATTTATTATCAAAAACCGATACGAATTTTGAATCATCGGCAAGGATGATAAATTTTTTAGCCATTGTTGCCAACAATTTCTCGCTGGTGTGAATACCTGCTCCGCTTTTCAGAGCATTAAGTTGTTCATCAATCTGATCGCATCCATCGAAATACAAATCCAGGTTATCGGTTGAAGAAATATCAAGAACAGTGATTCCCAGGTCTTTCAAAAACTCCTCAGTCTGGATTGAAGAAGTAAATACTTTTATACTTAACCCATTGGCTATCCCGTCTTTCAAATAGCTTGCAAGAAATCTGATAGTGCTTCCATCCCCTAAGCCAACTGAAGTATTGTTTGTTATAAGTGTATAAGCTACACGGGCTGCATCTTTTTTATACTCCATCCTTTAGATATTGTACTGTCTCAGTTAAATTCAATGGTTTTCTCTAGCTTATCGCTCTGGATAGCCAATTCAATAATCCTGATTACGTTTCTTGCCTGACCTGCCGTTACAATCAAAGGAGATTGTTTTGAAACTGCATCGTATATATTTTGATAATAGGCAATATAATCGCCCTTCTCGCTTTCTACTCTGCCGCTAATATGGATGCCCTTTACTGTTGCATTCAGGATGCCCCATATTTCAATCGGTTCAATGCCCCAGCCTGTAGTTGTTTGAGCTGATAATCCTGCTTTTAATGCTTCTTCCTGAACGTCCATGCCTTTTTTTACAAAACTTCCATTTTCCCCAAGTAAAACAAAACGTTGTAAAGGTTCGCGTACAAGCATACCTGATTTCAGGGTCACTTTCATTCCCGGGTATTTGAGGATCAGTTCAAAGTTGTCGTCCACTTTTGTGCCCGTCCGCTGGTTCATAATAAAAGCTGTTACGGCTAAGGGCAGACCAAACAAAGTCAGCGCCTGATCAATCAGATGTGAACCAAGGTCATATAACAAGCCGGATCCGGGAATGGCTTCTTCCCTCCATGCGTTTGGTTTCAGGTAATTCCGAAACCTGTCATAGCGGCTTTCCAATTCCACAATATTGCCGAGCAGCCCGCTTTCAATGATTTTTTGAACAGTCCTGAAATCACTGTCAAACCTTCTGCTTTGAAAAACAGAGAGTAATTTTTGTTTTTTATTTGCAAGGGCAATGAGTTCATCGGCTTCTGCAGATGTAATGGTAAAAGGCTTATCCACAACCACATGTTTCCCGGCATTCAATGCCTGCCGTGCCATCGGGAAATGATGCGTATTTGGTGCTGCAATTATAACGAGGTCAATGGCATTATCATCAATGATATCTTCTGCCGTTGCCACCAGTTCTGTTTCAGGATATCTTTTTTTGGCTAAACTGACCTGCCCGGCTTTGATGGCTCTTATTTTTTTTAGAATGAGTCCATCTACCACAGTCAAAACGGGGGCATGAAAAACCTGCCCGCCAATGCCATATCCTATAAGCCCAACATTTATATTCTTATTCATTCCGGTATTACTGTTTAAGAAACAGGGTGGGTCCTGAGATAGTTAAAATCATATTCCATGCTTTCAAAAGCATTCACTGAATAGTCTTCCTGTTCAACAAAATAATACTTCATTCCAGCCTTTTTTGCCTGTTTCAGTAATCCTGTTATATCAACTTTTCCTTTGCCAAATTCAACACTCTTTTTCAAGGCTAAATCAACATCCTTAAGATGCCATAAAGGGAATCGGCCAGGATATTTGTTGAAATATTCAAAAGGATCATGCCCTGAAGCCACAACCCATCCAAGATCCATTTCCATTTTTACCAATGAAGGGTCGCAGCGGTCGAGTAAAATATCATAAAGGGTTTGCCCATTTACCGTATCAAATTCCGTTTCATGGTTATGATAACCGAATGAAAGGTTTGCTTTTTTGCATTCTTCTCCTAATTTGTTGAATTCATCTGCAGATGACCGGTAATGTTCAATTGTCTGTCCCTGTGATGGTAGAACGGCGGAAATAATGTATTCCTGTCCCGTCTCTGTTGCCTCCTCAATGGATTTCTTCCAGTCGCTATCAACATGAATATGACCGCTTCTAATTTTCATTCCGAGGTCGCCGGCAACTTTCTTTATTTCTTTAGGAGTAAGCCCATAATAATTTCCTTTATCACTCCGGGCGGATTCCAATTCTTTGAAGCCAATCTTTGCTATTTTTATTAAAGTGCCGATGGGATCTTCTATCATTTCTTTCCTTACCGTATAAAGCTGGATGCCGACATCCTTAATATTATTCAGTCCAAAAGATCTGGATATTTCAGGCAGCAAGAGAGAGCCGGCAATCATCATTCCTGCTGTTTTGAGAAAATTTCTTCGATAATTATTTGGCTGCTGCTTATAAACAATTTGAAATAAATCCTTTTTTGCTTTTTTCATATACAATCGTTTTAATCATGTTAAAGTGGAAATAAGCCCCTGCAGAGAGTAATCGGTACTGCCGGACTTACAAAAGAAATTATTTAATTGGTCCCCATATCTGAATTGCTTACAAAAGCAATTTTTTTGCCATCAGGTGACCAGGACGGCGTATTCATTGAACCCTGACCCCCATATAAATATGCTAAGACTTTGGATGTGCCCTTGCCATCAATGGGTAGGAGCCTTATATAGACGTGCTTATAGGGCGGGTGAATTCCAGCAGGGGTTTCCTCTTTCAGGAATGTGAGATAGACAATCCATTTCCCATCTGGAGATATATGGGCAAACCAGTTATTATAATCGTCATTGGTAATTTGTTCCTGGTCGCTGCCATCAGGTTTCATCCGCCAGATTTGCATTGTTCCGGAACGCACCGAGTTAAAGTAAATATATTTTCCATCGGGGGTGAATTCCGGCCCGTCATCTAATCCTTTCGTATCAGTAAGGCGGATTTCCTTACCGCCTGTTGAGGGAATTTTATAAACATCAAATTCGCCGTCCCGCTCTCCGCAAAAAACAAGGCTTTTACCATCAGGCGACCATCCATGCAAATAGGAAGGGCCCTTTGGAGTGATCTGCTTAGGTATCCCACCTTCAAGAGGCACAGTATAAATGACAGAGCCTCCAAGCCCTTTTACGTAATTACTCAACCCAAGCATTTTCCCATCAAAAGAAAGAACATGATCATTATTATTACTTGTTACCGTACCTGTATTAATCTGGACAGGTGCTTTTGAAGCTAAATCAAAATTGTATACGATGCCTTTTGCATTATTGAAAATAAGGCTATTCCCGTTTGGAGTCCAGTTGGGGGCCTGGATAGAATAAGGAACTGTATAAATAATATCCCTCCGGCCAGAAGCTATTTCCAGCAGTTCAAGGTTGCTTCCGAGGGACATTGCTGTTTGCTGATTTGATTCACCCTTATATGGAACTGTAATCCTTACATTGCTAAAAACCCCCGTTTCCAATACATCTTCATTATGGGATCCTACGAAAAGCCCAACATATACTTCATCCCCAAGATCTATCCCTGAGATCGTATCTGTCTGGAAAGGCTCACCATAAATGGCAGCCCTCATAATGTATTGATTGCCCTTTCTTTCAAGTTGCAGGATATTAGCATGTGTCATTTTCAACTTGTGTTCTTCTGTTTGAGCACCAGCCGTGCGGCGAAACTGGAGGGAAGTGAGACCGTCACCATGTTCAACAGCATTCACATGAGGCGAATTCCCATCAAGGTTCTTTCGAACCATCCAGCCCACTTTTCGGTGATAATTAACCCAGGTTCCCAGAAATTCTGCACGCGTGTACAGTATAAAGTCCCCGGTCATTTTCTTCCATACGTACTGAAATTCATCATGGTCACCCCAAATATTATAACCGGCTCCCGATATTACATACTGTCCGGTCTGGGGTATGAAAGTGGTTGAGCCCGCCTTCACATGATTTCCAACATCGCCGGAACCTTGGAAAATCCCTATGGTATTCTGGGAAAAAGAAGGCCCGATGGAAAAACAAAGAGGAATAAAAGCAAATAGCAATCTGTTAGTTAAATGTTTCATTAATTCGGTTGATTTATAGTTAAAAAAAAGGGGTGTTAAGTGTAATTCAAATTTAGATTCCAATTACTCATAAATAATTTTTTTGACTACATCTGTACTACTTCATATTTTTAAATTGCCTTGAAATAGAATTATTTAACCACATCACCATTACATCTTGCGATCATATTTACTCATTTGCCCTACTTCATTTTAGGTTTTTTGCTATAAAATAATTTAACTTTAGAGGAGATATCTGATTGCCCCATAGTGAACCACAGCATTACATCTTAGCAAACCCACTTCCTGGGAAACAGAGCATCTATCTTTAAGCCGTATTAGGATATTATGTTTGACCAGCATTTACTCAGATCATAATCTATTAGTTTAAAAAGGAATAAGAATGCGGGCTTTATTCATTACTTTGATTCTTTGGGCTTCTATGGATTGCTTAAGCCAAAATACCATTGGCATCCCCGAAATTATCAATTACACAAAGTCAATTTATGGTGCCGGAACCCAAAACAGGAGCATTGTTCAGGATAAGAACGGGGTTATGTATTTTGCGAATTATGAAGGATTGCTAAGCTTTGACGGTGTCTACTGGAAAATTTACCCGCTACCGAATAAAACTGTTATTCGGTCGGTGGCAATCGGGAAAGATAATAGGATTTATGCTGGGGGCCAGGATGATTTCGGCTATTTTTCACCAGATAATAATGGAAGGTTGGTCTATACTTCTCTTAAATACCTATTGTCAGAGAAGAATTCCACATTTTCTGAAATATGGGAAACAGTTCCTTTTGGAAACGATATCTTTTTTAGATCAAGAGAGAAAATCTTTCAATTAACCAATAAAATTCTAAATGTCTATCCAGCCTCTTCAGCGTGGGTATTCCTTGGAGAAAGCAACAATCAATTGATAGCCCAGGATGGTAAGAATGGGTTACTGGAGTTTAGAGAAGGCGTTTGGTCACCGTTTATTAAGAAAGCTGCTTTCCCTTCAAGCTATCTTGTGACTTGTATTTTCCAATTTGGAACAGATAGCAGCTTCATCAGCACAGTGAACACAGGTTTCTATATCTTAAGCCACAATATTGTTACATCCTTTCATTTACAGGACCCTAATCCTTTCGTTAACGAAAGGGTACTGACTGCTATTGCTATCAATAAAGACTGGCTTGCAATCGGCACCAATCTTGATGGCGTTTATATAGTAAATAAGAAGGGCGAAATCATTCAAAACTTTTCCCGCGAAGAAGAACTTCAGAATAATAATATTCTGAAACTGTTTCTGGATAATGACAAGAACCTTTGGCTCGGACTAGACAATGGGATTGATTTTATTGCATACAGTAATTCCATCAAGCATATTTACCCTGAAAAATTAAATGAAGGTCTGGGATATACATCCATTGTCTTTAACAACAGGCTTTATGTTGGCACTTCCAATGGATTGTATAGCCATCTGATTACTGAAAATGAGGATCTCAGCTTTTTGGTCGGTGATTTTAAATCGATTCCGGGGACAAAAGGTTCAACATGGGGGTTAAGCGAAGTAAATGGGGTACTCCTGCTTGGCCACCATGACGGGGCCTATGAGATAAATGACGATCATATAATCCCTTTAGATATACATACGGCTTTCTGGACTTTTCTGCCTTATTCAAATGTATTGCCTTCCAATTTTATCCTGGGCGGAAGCGATATGGGAATCAGCCTTTTTCAATATGAAAATAACCACTTCATTCCTAAAGGCAGTATTCCCGGTTATGATGCCAACTCCCAATTCTTAGCTATCGATAACAATAATGTGATATGGGCTGCACATCCCTATCGGGGCATTTACAGGATCGATATGAATTCGCCCGACCACCCATTAATAAAATTATATACTGAAAAGAATGGGCTCCCAATAGACCTTAAGTATCATTTATTCAAAATCAAGAACCATATTGTTATCGCAACGGAAAAAGGGATTTATGAATACAATGAAAAAGCTGATTCATTTAAGCCTTCCGTATATTTCAAGGGATTTTTTGGGGAAAAGAATATCAGGTATCTAAAAGAAGATGATGAAGGTAATATTTGGTTCATCGAAGAAAATAACCTGGGTGTAATTGATTTTTCGGGGGCACAGCCGGAAACCATTTATTTCCCGGAATTGAACGGCAAGATGGTCGCTGACTTTGAGCATATCTATCCATATAACAACCATAATGTGTTTGTAGGCGCTGAAAAAGGGTTTTATCATATCAATTACGAAGAATACAAAAGAATTCATTATACCATGCAGATTGAAATAAGGTCTGTCAGAATTTTCGGCAAAACAGACAGCCTTTTGTATGGTGGCTATTTTGGGGAAGTGGGCGAAATCAGAGAGAGTCCGATCAATTCAAACAAGGACATCTCCAGTAACTGGAATTCGATACATTTCGAATATTCATCACCATTATATGTCGCACAGAACAGTGTTAATTACAGTTATTTATTGGAAGGTTATGATAAAAGCTGGTCTTCCTGGTCAAAAAAATCTGAAAAAGATTACACAAACCTTACAGCAGGAAAATATACTTTTCTCGTAAAATCCAAAAGCAACCGCGAAAACGAATCTGCGGTCAGCAGTTATTCCTTTACAATACTCCCTCCATGGTACTTGACCAACCTGGCATTTGGCCTCTATTCAGTCCTGTTTATCAGTTTTAATTACTTGTTTTATAAATGGCTTCGCAAAAAATTTTTGCGACAACAGGCAAGGCATGATGAAGAACAGAAAAGATTACAGTATTTGCATCAGTTGGAACTAGAAAAATCTGAGAAGGAAATTGTCAAATTAAAAAATGAAAAACTGGAAGCAGAAATCGGACATAAGAACAAAGAATTAGCCTCGGCAGCCATGCACCTGGTTCAGAAAGGCGAACTCCTGGGAAATGTCAGGGAAGAACTGATTAAAATAAAAAATGGGTCCAATGGAGATGGCTCTCCTGAAGAATATAAAAAAATGCTCAAAATCCTTAATGAAGAAAATAAGATGGATAAGGATTGGGAACAATTCGCCGCGCATTTTGATAATGTACATAGCGATTTTCTGAAAATCCTGAAAAACATTTATCCAAATTTAAATGCGCATGAACTGAAGCTGAGCGCTTACCTGAGAATGAATTTGTCCAGCAAAGAAGTCGCACAGTTGGAAAATATTTCAGTTCGTGGTGTTGAAATCAGCCGTTACCGGTTGAGGAAAAAATTGAAGATACCAACTGAAACCAGTCTGTTCGATTTTCTAATAGCGTTACATTCAAATGGCAAATCAAAACAACAACAAATAAATTGACGGACGATAAGATAAATTAATATCAACCGGCTTTAATTCAACCACTTTATTGCTACATCATTGCTACGTCATTGATTTCAAAGTGGATTAATTTCCACATCACAGCTACTACAGCCTTTAATTTTGTTGATTCACAAAATTTAGTGTGATTTTATTATGTAACTTTTACAAAATAATTGTTGCCATGATTCAACGGAATTTCTATCATTTGGTATTTCCAATGGCCTTCCTGGTTGGCTTATCACTTTCTTTCAAAAATACACCGCATTTAACAGGAGAACATCCTACACTTGCTATTGGCGCATCTGCCCCCGATTTTAATCTTCCTTCAGTAGATGGAAAAAGATATACGCTGGCCTCTTTCAAAGATGCAAAAATTCTGGTTATAATTTTCACTTGCAACCATTGCCCAACAGCACAGGCTTATGAAGATCGAATCTTACAATTAACAAGCGATTATACCAACAAAGGGGTGGCAGTATTGGCTATTATGCCAAATGACCCCTCTTCTATCCGTTTGGATGAATTGGGATATACAGACATGGGCGATAGCTTTGATGAAATGAAAAGTAGGTCAAATGAAAAGCATTTTAATTTCCCCTACCTCTATGACGGAGATACTGAAGAAACCTCCAAAAAATATGGACCAATCGCAACGCCCCATGTTTTCATTTTTGATAAGGAACGAAAGTTGCGCTACAGTGGACGCATCGATGATGTGGAGAAGCCTACTAAAAAACCGAATAGCCAGGATGCGCGCAATGCAATCGAAGCGTTGCTGAATAACAAGCCTGTTCCTGTAACAACTACGAAAGTTTTTGGGTGCTCGATTAAGTGGGCAGAGAAAAGCGATTGGATATCGAAAGCAAGAGAACAATGGGCAAAAGAACCTGTGAAACTGGATACGATAAGTGAAGATCAGATTAAAGAACTGATAAAAAACAATTCGGGCAAACTGCGTCTGATTAATATATGGGCTACCTGGTGCGGCCCTTGTGTGGCAGAATTCGGGGATTTCGTTACCATGAACAGGATGTATCGCCGCCGTGATTTTGAGTTTATAAGCATCAGTGCAGATGAGCCTGATAAAAAAGAAAAAGCGCTGCAATTCCTGAAGTCACAACAGGCTTCTAACATCAATTATATTTTTAACATGGAAGACAGGTACAAACTGATCGAAGCCATTGATCCGAAATGGCAGGGCGCCCTACCCTATACTATACTGGTTGAACCGGGGGGAAAAATTGTATATGCTAAAGATGGCGCAGTAGATCCGGCTGCTCTGAAACGGGCAATAGTAGAAAATCCATTTATTGGGAGATATTATTGAGTTTTGCAAAATCTCTAATGCCGTTAGCGCTACTCCATCCCGTTTAGCATTTTGTATTCGATTTGGCAGTCTGAAATAGCCCTTTGTTAAACAGGTTTCATTTCACAATTCATTCCTTTTCATTTTGGATACAGCATAATCAACAGCCCTTGCTGTTAATGCCATATAGGTTAGAGATGGATTTTGCGTGGAGGTTGAGGTCATGCATGAGCCGTCTGTAACGAACACATTCTGGCATGCATGCATCTGGTTCCATTTATTAAGCAAGGATGATTTGGAATCATGCCCCATCCTAACACCACCCATTTCATGAATATCCAATCCGGGCGCCTGCTTTGAATCAGAAGTCTTAATATCTTTAAAACCAGCATCCGTGTACATCTCAGTCATCTGTTCAAAAAAATCCTTGATCATCATGTCTTCGTTATTGTCATAGCTGATGGATATCTTTAATAGAGGCACACCCCATTCATCTTTTTTGTCTGTGTCCAGCGCAAGATGGTTGGTTTCTTTCGGGATAGTTTCCCCCATCATCTGTGACCCAACATGCCAGACATCAAGTTCCTGTTTGGCCGACAGGCTGTTTTTCAGGCTCTCCCCAAATCCTCTGGTGTCTGCAAGCTTATTGCCCCTGCCTGCCGAAAAAGTAGATGCATAACCCCTCAGGAAATCCGTTTCTTGTCTAAAAAGATTCCTGAAACGGGGTATATATGCACTGGTTGGTCGCCGACCATCCGTAGTGAATTCTTTAAACCCATCATAACTTGCCGTAATGCGAGCCCTGTAGTTGTGAAAGGCTACAAACTTTCCCATCAAGCCGTTTTCATTGCCTAATCCAATGGGGAAGTGGGATGAAATTGAATTCAACAATATGAGATTTGTATTGAAGGAACCTGCATTTACAAAAATCACTTTTGCAAAAAAATCAATCGTTTCTTTTGTTTTTGAATCAATCACTCTTACTCCTGTCGCTTTGACTTTATTGTCATCATAAATAACGGAATGTACAACTGAAAAAGGGCGCAGTGTCATGTTACCTGTTTTTTCAGCAAACGGTATGGTGGTCGAGTTTGTATTATAGTAACCGCCAAAGGGACAACCACGCTGGCATAGGTTTCTTTTTTGGCATTGACCTCTACCCTGCTCAATATGTATGGGTTGAGGTTCTGTCAGATGAGCGCAACGCGCATAAATGACATGGCGATCTTTATATTTTTCAGAAACAAAATTCTTAAAATAATTTTCCACGCAGCTTAATTCCATCGGCGGCAAAAATTCCCCATCGGGTAGGTTGGGGAGCCCATCCTTGTTACCTGATATGCCTGCAAATCTTTCCACATAGCTGTACCATGGCGAAAGGTCGTTGTATCGAATAGGCCAGTCAACAGCAAAGCCATCTCTTAAAGGTCCTTCAAAATCAAAATCACTCCACCGCTGAGTCTGCCTCGCCCACATAATGGATTTGCCGCCTACCTGGTAGCCACGTATCCAGTCAAATGGTTTATCCTGAACATAAGGATGGTCCGTGTCTTTTACAAAAAAATGCATCGCATCTTCGCGAAAAGCATAGCACCTGCTTACAGAAGGATTTGCCTTTTCGATTTCATAAGGAACCTGGCCACGATGTTTAAATTCCCAGGGATACATATTGGTAGTGGGGTAATCCTTTATGTGTTTCACATCCCTTCCTCTTTCCAGAACTAATGTCTTTAATCCTTTTTCACAAAGTTCTTTTGCAGCCCATCCACCGCTCATGCCGGAACCGATTACAATGGCATCAAAAGTCCGGCTATTTAAGGTATCCCCCATAAGAATAATTTTCTAGTTTTATTTTGTAACTGCTACGCACCCATGAAACCTTGAAGGCACGAGTTCATATACATGGATATTTGTGAGGTAGTACTGTGAGGTGGTAAAACTCTGTATGGTAAGTCTTTTCATTGAATTATAAAATAATAATGTTTCGTCTGGTATGCCCGCTTTGCCTTCCATCGCTTTCAACAGTTCCACTTTCTCGGGCTGACTGCATTTTGAGAAAGAAGTCCCGAACCTGGATTTGGCTATGGATTCAAATTGGTTAAGGCCATTCATGAATTTCTTCTGCACTTCCGGAGCATAACAATCATCTACCATCATCAATGCAAAGATATGTGATGAAATATCCTTTGCCCCCGGGGTAGAGGTTTTTGGGATGATCATTTCTGCAAAGTCGGCGAGGAAATCTTCCTGATTGCCACTTATAACAATATTTTTTAGGCTTATAGATGCCTTTCTTTTTTCCTGAATGCAGGATGGCATTAAAAAAATGCCCGCCGTGACTGCTAATGAACTTCTGATAGCTGTACGTCTATCCATCTTATTATTTATATAAAAAGCAAAAATAAGTCAACCGGAGACTTGCGTGATCTTAATTCCTGTTGTTTTTAAAAATAAAAATTATTAACACATTATCGAACACAGATAGTCCAATCCTCTTTTTAAAACTACGAAAAAACGGGGCAATAGAAATTGCCCCGTTAGTTTGCTTATACCATAAAATAAAAGACCAATGCAATGATTATTATAGATTTCATTGTGTTTATAAAAATACTATTGATCAAACCAAACCACCTTATTTTAGCTACATCTCAACCACATCATATAAAAAAAATTATGTGAAAAAAATATTTTGCCTCATCATTACTACATCATTCTTTTTTTATCGAAAAATTAGAGAATCATTTTCAAGAACTTACAGCGGAGGAGATGCCTGCAAAGCGGACTGCAGTTTTCCGTCTCTGTACACAATAAGTGGCCAAATATTTTGGTAGTACTAAACTGTCCGGTCAGGAGAAAAATAGAAGATAAAACATTAGAAATCAGAAGATGGTGGATTGCACACGAAATAAATGAAGATATCAAAACTGAAATTAAACATAGTATTGCCAAATGGGTTATAACTAAATAATTGAAATTCAATTATTTGCAGGCTTTAGATTTCATTTTATCTTTAAATAATAGCTCGGTAGGCCTTACCGTTCAATTTTCGAACCGTTTAATTATTGATTTAGATTGGCCTTCATTCATACAAGCCGGACAAATTGAGTATTTCTGCGCAGATCTCTTTTTATGATAATGGTAGATTCGCTTCGTGATTTTGAACTTAGACCGTTCCAAATTCACACTCTCAGCCCATCTATACTACTCAGCCTGGTTTTCAGGCAGGACGATACAGAGAAGCAAAGAATCATGCCGGCCTATACAGTTATCATCCGAAATCACTCAATAACGACAGTCGGCCTGTCCCCTAACCTCGCGCAGGTAGCTAATGCAACCGTAATAGATGTTGCCTGTTAATGGTTAACGACCGGGTTAGCTTACGCGTATATAGTTTGAATTAAATTAAAGGAATCATGAGCTTTCCTTCTTCTCATTCATGATAACAATGTGTGAATGATACAATTCTTTTTAATAACTGTGTAATGCTCTTTATGATTAAAGAGTCCAACTTTATGCAAAGAAATTGCTTCACTAACATAAATCAGTATGATGAAAAGAAATATAAAACTGAGCATTTTATTAGTTGCCGCCTTAGCCTTGTTTTTTTCCATTTCCTGTCGACCGGGATATAGAGCGACTCATCACCATGAGAACGATCGTTACCATGATGACAGGGATCATCACGATGATGATCATCGTTGATTTTTTGACGAATTATCCTCCGAGGATGTGAATGATGCAGTAATATCCTTTGAATATTTATTTTCAATATTTCTAAAAAATAGTGGTTGCTGGAACTTAGAAATAATTAACTTCTGTATATTAAGAATAATAGCTGTTATAGATCATGTGAATAATTTGAAAAGTTTATGATAAAGAAGATAAGAATTTTCAAAGAGCTGGATAAGATCGAAGTTGAGGCATTTTCATCAAGTGATAAAGGGTTATTATTTCAAGAAAAGTATAAACAGTTTGAAGAAGAAATTAATAATGCAAATGGAGCCTTAACTATTTATTTAGAAAATGACTTTAAACATCGTTCAGAAGTTTCTGATATTAGCCAAGAACTAAAATCACAAATAACATCATCTGAAAATCTGGTTGATTTCGCTTCCATCAACAAATAGCCAAATTACGTGTTGATCTAAATCTCCATTTCCTCGTATTTTAGTGGAATAACTTCGACCCCATGTTCGATAAAAGGCAATACGTTTAACGTTTAAGTATATCCTACTGGTTGTATTGCAAAAGATATTTTTCTTCTTTTCTTAATTAATATCGACGCAAAAGTGTGAATTGTATAACTTATTTATCTGATTGTGTAATATATTCCGCGAAAAGGAAATATATCTTACATCTCTTTTAATATGCGGGATCACAAACTTCCAAAGTGAACTACTGCTTTCCTCTCCGCAACTGTTGATTATTACCTTAAAATTATTCTTTTAGAAGAAGCTGTATTTTTTGTGGCGATGCCATAAAATAAATACCATCTTTTTTTCAGCGATCTGCATGCTAATGCTGGACTGGAAATCATTTGCAGTACAATCAACGATTGTAAAGCATTTTTAATTTAATGTACTACAATGAAGAAAACTTTACACAGCTTTAAGACAGTTTCCTCTATGATGATTCTGATTCTCTTGAGTGCTTTGAGCAAGGATAGCATTGGCCAGCTAACAACTCTCTCTTTTTCTTCGAGCGGAACCTGGACCGCACCACCGGGCGTAACTTCAGTTACCGTTCAGTGCTGGGGTGGTGGAGGTGCCGGAGGTGGGGCATTACTGGCCGGTGTTGGAGGTGGCGGCAAGGGCGGCGGTTTTGCCTCAAGTATATTGACAAATATTGTTCCGGGAAACACCTATACTGTTACAGTTGGCGCCAGTGGTGTTGGCAGTACAGGAGCAGGCGGTAACGGTGGTCCATCCTGGTTTAGTTCAACGTCTACTGTGTACGCCGTTGGTGGTAATGGTGGTGGGGGTGGCACCGCATTAGCTCTCTTAGGAGCTGGCGCTACGGGTCCAACAACAGGAAATATCGGAACTACTAATTTTTATGGCGGCAACGGCGTAAGTGGATATACAACTCTTGGTGGTGCGCTTTACAATAGCGGTGGAGGAGGCGGCGGGGCTGGCACTACGCACGCTGGTAGTAATGGAAGTAACTCTACAGGCGGAGCCGGAGGGGCAACAGGGGGTGGCGCCGGTGGTAATGGTAGAACAAATTCAAGCGCAGGTAATGGAGCCACAGGTTCTTCATACGGCGGAGGTGGTGGTGGTGCAATTTCATTAGCAAGTACTCCTAGCGGCGGTGCTGGCGGCGCAGGAGAAGTAATCCTTACTTACACCATCCCACCGCCAACGATTACGGTTGGTGCTATCAGCGGGTCCCCTTTCTGTGCAACTGCGTCACCGACCACTTCAACTATAAGCATTAGTGTCCCAATAACAATCTCGGGGATATTTACAAGTGGAAATACATTTGAGGCTCAGCTATCAAATGCATCAGGCTCCTTTGCAATCCCCATACTGCTTGGCAGCTTACCCCTCAGCGGGACTATTGTTAATAGTAGCACAACAATTAGCGGAAATATCCCCATAGGCACGGTTGACGGAACAGGTTATCTTATCCGGGTGACAGGCAGTGCCCCCACAACAACAAGCACAAATACAATTCCAATTACAATATTTACTCCTCAGCAAAATAGTATTGCTCCTAATACGGCGCAAACTATCAATACGATAAATCCCGGAAACGGTACACTTTTGACGGTCACTGACGGCTCAGGGGTCGCTGCCTCGAGCCATCAATGGTATTATGGCACATCAAGTTCGGGGCCATTCAACAACCCGATCACAGGAGCGATCGGCACCACCTATACCCCCTCCAATAGCACATTTAGTACCGCGAATAATTATTGGGTGGTTTGCGTTTCAAACTATTCCTGCAACCCAATTACCAGCAATGCGGTCGAGGTTACCGCAGTGACACCTTCCATTGCAACAGGCACCCTGGGAGTTTCACCGACCTGTTTGACACCGGCAAGCGCATCGGCTATAAGCGTTACATTCACCAGCATTGGCATTTATTCAGCAGGCAACACTTATACAGCCCAGTTATCAAATGCCTCCGGATCTTTTGCGAGCCCTGTCAATATTGGCACGCTTACAAGCTCGTCCAACTCAGGAACGATCAGCGCAACCATACCGATCGGCACCGCTCCCGGTAGCGGCTATCTGATTCGGGTAATCAGCAGCAGTCCGGCTGTCACCGGTTCTGCAAACGGTCCGATAACCATCAACAACAACAGTATTGCGCCAACTTCAAACCAAAGCTTTGCAGCAGGGGCAAGCGGCGTCCAGCTTACCGTTACCGATCAACCGGTTACGGCTAGTTCTTGGCAATGGTATTGGTCATCCAATTCCGGTGCAGGCCCTTACAATGCAATTTCCGGAGCAAACAGCTCAACCTATACGCCAACAAATATCAATAACAATATTGCAAGTGTTTATTATATAGTTTGCGTTTCAACATTTGCCTGTGGCACACTTACCAGCAACCAGGTACAGATAACAGTTACGCCGGGTTCTCTGGCAAGTTTGCAAATAAGCCCAATCGCAAGCCCACAATCCGTAGATGTCAATTTTACCCCTTCCTTTACCATAACTGGAATGGATATTTATGGTAATCTGGTAAATGGTGGTTCTGTCAACATAACCTATTCGGGAGGCACCAGCAATTCACCCTCCATTACACTTGGAAGCAATGGAACTTCGATCCTAAGCAACTTTGCAGTTCTCCAGCCGGGAACAAATGTGACCCTAACCGCTTCCTCGGCCGCTAACAACAATGTATTCGAACAGAGCAATACATTTAATGTAAATGCTTTTGCAAGCAGTTCAGGAGATTATTTCCGCAATAACAGCGCTCTGGCGACAAATAGCGACTGGTCATCTGTTTCAATCTGGCAGGGGTCCCATGATGGTTCCAATTGGTTCGCTGCCACTGCGGTACCCACAAATACGGCCCTTTCTATTTTGATACAACCTCAGGCAGCAGGAATCGTCACGGTCTCTACCAATACTATCACCGGAACAAACATCACCGTTACCGGTGAACTTGATATCAATTCCGGAGGGAGCCTGACCTTGAGTGGGACAAGCAATCTTCTTTCAGTAGCAGGTGTGGTAAACATTAATTCTGGAGGAACTCTTTCAAACGCAGGGACAGGAACAATAACCAGCTCCGCAGTAACGATGTTTGCCAAATACGCAAGCACTTATCAACACGCAGTCAATGGCGGAACAATACCTGTTGCAACCTGGGATCCAAATTCAACCTGCTTGGTGAGCGGCATCACATCTATTGCACCTTCAGGTTTAGGCCAAAGCTTCGGCAACTTTACATGGAACAGCAATCTGACCGGCAATGTGAACCTGAATAGTACACTTACGACGGTCCTTGGATCCTTTAGTTTTTCACCATCGTCTTCAACCGGAATTCTCAGTCTGGCAACCAACGCAGCGTTGGCTTTGAATATCGGAGGCAATTTTGTACTGTCGGCTGCCACCGGCCCGGTGTTGCAGTTGACTAGTGGAAGCGCAAGCCCGGTAATCACTATATCCGGAATGTTCTCCCATTCAGGCGGGACACTGGATTTCGGCGCAGGTAGCAGCACGGGCACGATCAATGTGACCGGCAATGTGACTCTTAGCGGAACAGCATCCATTATAGCCAGTGATGCAAATAAGGGAGCAATAAACTTCAGTGGAACTACTCAAAACATCAGCAGTTCGACCTCAGGTAGTCTTGGTTATGCCAGCTTCAGCGTCAACAGTGGCAGTACGACTACGCTCCAAACTAACCTTGCACTGAGCCATGGTAGCAGTTTCAATATCTTGAACGGAGGCACCCTAATCGCATCAGGAGAAAATACTATCAGCGATGACGGCACCGGCTCATATACGCAGAATGTCTCTGGCACACTGCAAATAGGTTCTGCTTCGGGTATTTCTGCTTCCGGCAACAGCGGCAACATACAAACTGCAACCCGCAACTTCAATGCGGCAGCCAATTATTCATATAATGGGGCGAGCGCCCAGGTGACTGGAACCGGTTTGCCCGCGACACTCACCGGAACCGGCAGCCTGACGATCAACAACAGTTCAGGAATCAGCCTGACTCAGCCAACGGCCATCAACGGGACAGGCAGCCTGAATCTGACAAATGGAGTGTTGACCACAAATACGAGTTCCATCATTTCACTCGGCAGTTCGGCATCAGCCAATCTAACGGTTTCTGATTACACCAACCCTGCCTATGTAGATGGACCAATCCAAAAGACAGGTCTGTCGGCATTCACCTTCCCGGTCGGACAGGCCGCCACGGGTTATGTCCCCATCGGAATCGGCTTGATCAACGGAACCTCCATCAACCAGACTTTCACCGCACAATATATCCATACCAGCGCCGAAACGCTGGGACCTGTAGGAGCCAGCACCCCTCAACTGGTACATGCAAGCAGTTGCGATTACTGGAGGCTGGATCTTGGATCAACCTATACTTCAACCATCACCAATAATTCACTTCCAGCCGGCGTATCCGTACCCGTTATCCTGTACTGGAACCAGAATAACGGATCCAATTGTGTGGGCTCCAATGGTGCCTATGTGAACAACATGACGACACTGGCAATCGGACACCTGAACGTCGTATCAGGGCAGTCTTATATCGGACTATGGAACCCGATCGGAATGGGAAGCTATAATACAAGCGGAACGACGACGGCCGGATCGATTTCTTACGCAGGCACTTCCACATTCAGCCCCTTCACATTAGGGACTACGGACGGCTCGACCAACCCCCTGGAAATTATCCTGAATTATTTCAAAGCTACAAAAGCCAATGGAAACAATGCACTAAGCTGGCAGGCTAACTGCACATCTCCGACTGCCGAGTATATATTGCAACGTTCTTCTGACGGTGCCAACTTCAGCGACATCGATTCCATTCAGGCAGCAACGGCAACCGAATGCTCATTGCCTTATAACTTTAATGATTATACGGCAACCGGAAGCAGGGTCTATTACCGCCTGGAAATGATCGATCAGAACGGAAAGATCAGCATTTCCCAGATCGAACTCATTCTGAATGATGCAAATACTATCCAGTTGATGAATGTGAAACCCAACCCGGTACAGACCGAAGCCTGGTTGAATATCTCGGCTTCTGAAAATCAGAATGTGGAACTGGTGATCTTCAGCATCGACGGAAAGCAATTGGTTCGTCAAACGATCAATGTGGTAGGGGGAATGAATACCATAGATCTCCATACTTTGTCACTGGCAAGTGGAATGTACATCGTAAGGGGTGTATTCATGAACGGACAAACCAATACCCTGACATTCGTAAAACAGTAATTGAAAAATCACCAATACCTTTATTGAAGACTACGAGCCGCATCGATTAAGATGCGGCTCTTTCTTTAGCAAAACCTGGCAGCCAATTCGTGCTGGATCTGGGCGCATGAAGCTGCTTTGAAACCATCAAATTAACTGACACCCAACTTACCGATAACTGAAAGCAATGCAGAAACCATCCCATTAATTTAAGCTGAAAGCAGTCAAAGCATCAGTGGTCCGACATTGGTCAATAATGGATATCTGAACTTCAATGTAAATAACAACAGCTCAACCTGCTTAGGGAGTACCTTGGCCATAAAAAAACCCCGCCAAAATGCGGGGCATAACCAAAACTACTGTACTATGCACTATACTATTGAATAAATAAGGTCAATCAAAAATAATTCTCATTTTTTTTTATTGTTATACGATGCTTCAAATAAATTGTATTATTCACACGTCATAATTATTAATGCTCACGAACAGAGCTAATTCTCCTGCATTTCTGTAGCGGCTTCATAATTAATATGTTTTTCAGCAATCGATGTAAGCAATTCATCTGCTTTTTTTTCATCCTTCAGAGTAGATTCAAGAACGATTGATATGTCTTTATGCCCTAGCGTGCGAGCCAGCTGTACAAGGCCTCCATATGTTGAAATTTCATAATGCTCGACTTTCTGTCCAGCGAAAATAAGTCCTACATCCCTGGTAGCTGATCCTTTTTCCGTTTCTTCAATTATACTTTCGCCCTCTTTCGTTATGCCTGCTATCGCATCGCATTTCTTTGATTCCGCTTTTTCACCAAGTATATCAAATACCTTTTCCAGCCTTGTTACATGTTCTTTGGTAGTTTCAAGGTGTTCGCCAAACGCACTTTTCAATTGTTCTGAACTGGCAGCTTTCCGCATTTTTGGGAGTATCTTCACTAAGTGTTTTTCTGCCCAGTAAATATCTTTGATTTCATCTAAAAAGAATTCTTCCAGTCTCGAAGATGTTTCTGGGTCTTTGCCTGTTTTCGTTTGTGTCATTTAACTATATATTAAAATGATTAAAAAAATTGCATCTCAAACTGTTCAAATACGAAACCCGGAATTATAGTCATTAACTCGCCGCCAAGTGGGATAATTTTCGGAGAAGTTATGCCTCATATAGTTTATGATTCGGACCTCTTATTGCATATGTCGCTGCGAAAACAACTACAATTATGAATAATAAGTTCCCTTAGCGCGATATTTTCAACTTTCCGATATCCAACTTCTACATGGTGCAATCCTAAGCGAGGGCGCAATAAGAAATTAAAATTAATGCCAGAAATTCAAATAACTTTTTCACTTAATTATGATTTGATTAAATATTTTATAGCGCAAAAGTGTATTTTGTTTTAGTTATTAGTGTTACACAAATCCGGGAATTGGTTGCATCATTCACACATTTGACTTTTGCATATATTTTGATTAATTTCTTCAGGCATGACATGCTGGATTTATTTGTTTCAAATGTTACCTTATTATGTCTATTGAATTTTTTCTATATCTTAAGCAAGACTCAAATTTTTTCAGTTGAGGCAAGCAAAAACTCTCCTCATAATTATTAACCTGTCGGCAATCCAAACCCGGCTTTAAAAAGACATTCCTTAAAAACTAGATTTTCTTTGGACTTTTAAGCTTTTTCTGCGTTTAATCTGGTAGGGAATGATCCCCAATATCATTTGATCAGGATTATCAAGCATATATTACAGATTCTGGACAGAAGAGAAAAGCGCCTGAGCTGTCTGCTGATCTTTTTAAATTTTTTGATCAGCGTGGCCGATGTGGCTTCTCTTGCCCTAATGCTTTTCGTAGTTAATATTTACACAGGACAGACACTGAATTTTCATTTCAGGCTGCCGGAAGCAATTTTGGATAGGCATTCCATGCTCCTTATCTCGGCCTTCTTATTGTTTTTTTCTCTTAAGAGCGTAGCAGGGTATTTTGTCCTGAAATTCCAGTATCGTTTTGTTTACAGTGTTGCTTCTAGGATTTCCCACGGACTTTTGATGGATTTTCTGGAAGGTAGTTATGAGGATCATGTAGGAACTGATTCTTCCGTGCTTATTAAAAAGATTTCCCATCAGCCTGCTGAATTCGTCCATTACGTATTGGCCGGTGTCCAGCAAATAATAACCGAATCTCTCCTGGTGGTTTTAACCGCAACAGCCATACTTTTCTTCAATGCCAAACTATTTTTCTTGTTGCTGATGCTGATGTTGCCTCCATTTTTCCTGCTTACCTATGGTATTCGCTATAAGTTGCAGGTAGTGAGGGGGGATATTAAAAAACGGAGCGAGAAAGTGCTCCAGTATTTACAGGAAAGCCTTTCGGGCTTTATGGAGAGCAATTTGTACGGGAAGAACGATTATTTTTCCCGGCGTTATTCGACCCAGCAGCAGTGGTTGAACGGTCACCTGGCGGACTTGCAGATTAACCAAGGCATTTCTGTGAGGGTAATAGAGGTATTCGCGATTTTAAGTCTATTTATTCTGATAGCCACCAATGCATTGTTGGGACATGGAAGCCTTATTTCATTTACCACAATCGCTGCTTTTATTGCCGGAGCCTATAAGATAATCCCTGGAGTCGTGAGGATCATTAATGCGAACAGCCATGTGAGGGATTATGAATTTACGATTGAGGGGCTCATATCGGAGAAAGGGCAGAAGATGACTTCAGTGCCGGGGGCCATGACAAAAATCCATTCGGTCAGCTTTCAAAACCTTTGCTTTGAAAGAGAGAAAAACAGACTGCTCAATGAGATAAACCTGGATACTAAAAAGGGAGAGTTTATCGGATTATCAGGGGTTTCGGGAAGAGGAAAAACTACCCTGATTCATCTTTTACTGGGCTTTTATAAACCGTCATTCGGAAAGATAATCATTAACGGGCTTATTTGTGATTCAGAATATTTAAGGAATTTCTGGAAGGATATTTCTTACTTAAAGCAACAGACCTTTCTGATCCATGATTCGGTGTTGAACAATATCGTTCTTGGGGAAAATAATTATGATAAAGACCGATTGGATGCTGCTATTGCCCGGTCCGGCCTTCAGGAAACGTTGCACAAATTCCCTTTTGGGCTCGATACCATTGTTACTGAGAACGGTAAAAATATAAGCGGTGGGCAAAGGCAAAGAATTGCAATAGCGAGGGCACTGTACAAAAATGCCGGATTGATCATTATGGATGAGCCGTTCAACGGGCTTGATGAGGGATCAAGCGATAATATCCTCCGGCATTTAAGGGCCCTTGCAAATGAGGGCAGGATTGTTTTATTGATCACCCATAACCGGCAAGCCATTTCATATTGTGACAAAATTCTTTATTTGAATGAACAGCAAACCCAAAATATTCATAATACTTACTCCGGGATTCCCGGCTAATGAAGAGGACTCGAATTGCCTTCCTGCACAGCAGCTTTTTGTCAGGGAACTTCATAGATTATTTCCGGGTCTTGGAATTATTGTTCTCAGTTTTCAATATCCAAATACTGGTCGTACATATAGTTGGGAAGGCTGTCGGGTAATTGCATTTGGGGGGAAAAACAGGGGTAAACTATGGCGCTGGGTTTTATGGCAAAGGATTAAGAAAGTGCTGAAGTCACTTTCTGAAGAAAATGAGATTCAGGGGCTGCTTTCCTTTTGGTGTGGGGAATGCGCTTTAATAGGATCAGGATTTGCAAAAAAAAATAAGCTCAGGCATTATACCTGGATTCTTGGTCAGGATGCGAAAAGTGAGAATAAATATGTGAAATGGATCGGGCCGAAACCGGGTGAATTGATCGCTCTATCTGATTTTCTTAGAGATGAGTTTAATAAAAACCATTCGGTTCTTCCAGCTTATACTATTCCTAATGGGATCGATGCGGGCGAATTCGCAAATAAAGGAATTGAAAGAGATATTGATATCTGCTGCGCAGGCTCCCTTATAATACTTAAACAGTATGACAGAGCCATTTCAATTATTGAGCAAATTAGTGATAGCATTCCAGGCATCAGGGCTATGATCTGCGGCGAAGGAATTGAAAGAAATCATCTCGAATCTCTTGTTAAGAGCCTGAAGATGGATAATAATATATCGTTTACCGGAGAACTTCCCCACGAACAGGTCTTGAAAATAATGCAACGCAGTAAAATATTTCTACATACGTCTTCCTATGAGGGATTTAGCGGAGCCTGTCTTGAAGCTTTAGCGGCCGGAACGAATGTTATAAGTTTTTGTAAACCGATGCAGTCCGTAATCAATCATTGGTATATCGTGGACTCAGAAGAGGAGATGCTGCACAAAGCTTTGAAAATCTTGCTCGATCCCGGAACCTGCTATAACCCTTCCTACCCTTATTTAATGAAGGATAGCACAAAAAAGATCATGGAGTTATTTCCTTGCAAGTGAAACTGCCCTTTCAAAGACATATTCAGCGCTGTATCTGGTAAGGCAAAAAATATCCTCGAATTTGCAATGTTTCTTCATGCAGTTGCCGCATTCCAGATCTGATGAATCAAGATAATCCGTATGATCTCCGAGCGGTCTTGCCCAATCGCTTCTCGTCGATCCGAATAATACCATTGTAGGAATCCCTGATACCCATGCCATATGCATCAGGCCTGAATCCTCTGACAGAATAAACGATGCATGTTGAATGATTCCGAATGCCTGAGAAAGGTTAGTGTGGCCGACGAGATTGATGAGGCATTCTCCCAGGCATTTTTCAAGATATTGGGCTTTCTCTGAAATTTTCCCTAATCCTATAATGGCAAATTGTGTACCGGGGAATCGATTCAACCATTGTTTTGAAAAATCGACATAATTAATAATGGGCCAGTTCCGGGTTTCAAATGCACCTGCAGGGTTCAGTATCACCAACTGGTTTTCGATTTTCCAGCCAAATCTCTTCAATATTTCAAGAGGCTCCGCTTGATTTTTTAGAATAAATCCCGTTGATGCGAAACATTGGCCAAGGCCAATCGCTTCAATTGTTTTTCTTGTCCTTTCACCTGCCGGATTGGATGAAAAACGGTCAAATTCGGCCCAGGCTTTTGGCATGAGAGCCTTCCTGATAAATTTACTGACAGTATTATTCTGAAGATCGATGACTACATCGTAATGGTTTAAATAGAGACGGGGCAATAAGAATGCTGAGTAGATCAATTGTTTCTTATAATTTCTTCCTCCTCTGATGGAATATATATTGTCAAATAAGAGGATGTTTTTAGGGATTTCTTCAGTTTCTTCCCTGATCAGTAGATCCAGTTTTATGTGGGGAAGACTCTTTTTCAAGAATTGAAGGTAGGGGAGTGTGATTACTACATCTCCTATCGCGTGGAAGCGAATGGCCAGTATTCGCCTGGGAGGGTGGGAATTGTTAAATACTGATGGGCAATTCTGCTTCCGGGTAGTATTTTTTGATTTCAATTATCAATAGGTTTAGGTTTCCACAGACATATTTTTCCGAGCTTTTAATCCTGATTTTACTGAAGTTATTTTGATTTAGCTCCTGATTCATATTATCTAGCTCTTGCCTCAGGCTTATGTCGAATAATATTATTTTTCCATTTTTAATAACTAATAAAATATCATCCGGATTGGTTGAGAAGATATTTTCCGGATTTCTGATTATCAGAATATCGGCCTTGTAATTTCTTTCTAATTTCCCATATCCATTCAGGCCCCAGATAAGTGCGGGTTTTGTAGTGATTGATTCGAGCAACTCCGCATTGTTAAGCATTTTTGTAGATTTAGCGGCACGAAAATGTTCCCAGATATTCCAGGGTGATGTTAGGGTCGAATCGGATCCGAATAGGATATTGCTGCGGCTTTTCAGGCTGTCAATCGAGGCGGTTTTTTCCAGCATATAATAATTTGAGGCAGGGCACCAAACAAGCGCCTTAAAATGGGCAGCCTGTTCCGGATCCATTGCTACGGCATGGATTCCCACCATTTTTCTTTTAAGGAAATTAGCGCGGATAAGCTTGTTTATTTCAGCATGCGCCTGCTCGTCTTTTCCTTCTCCGACATGGATATTAACAGGGAGGCCTATTTTGACAGGATTGTTGAGTTTCCATTTCCAGTATTTGTCGAAGCCAACTGAGTGGATGGTTTGGGTTTGCTGAATCACATTGATCAGGTCGTCCTTGACCCTTAGCCGTTTTCCATGGTTAATGACGGTAGTAAAACCGTTTAATAGGTTTTTATAGATGCCCCATTGAATTCTTAAAGGAAGGGGCACTTGCAATGCTTTATCAATTTCTTTTTTGTTGTGCAGGTGAATATCTTTCCCCCATTCGGTATAGTTATCGTATATCCGGTTTTTTAGCGGAGGAAATAAATTGAATTCAAGATGATCATGAGAGTTGATGAGACCGGGGATTGCGGTTGCGTTATTGAATTCAAACGTGATACCTGAGTATTCACAATCGGATATGCACTGAATAATATCACCCCTTATCAGAATATTTTTGGCTCCGGGTCGACCTGGTATATTTACATTAGCTAAAAGCATAGCCTTTTTTGAAATGAATCCCATAGATAATGGGAGTGCCATAAAAATGCTGGTACAGATGATCTGCGTTCTGTTTTGTGTAATAATGTTTCACTAATTCATCGATTTTTCTTTCGCAGAATTGGATTTGAGAGATTCCGCTGCTATCGGCAATCTGCATGATTTGTTTTATCGGATAAATATGGCTTTTTATGGCAATTAGCTTGTTTTTATTCCGGAAGGTCCTGCTGGCTCCTTTTAACAGTGCTTCACAATGGTAGTCTGTGATAATAAGACTTCCACCAGGTTTCAACACGCGATCCCATTCCTTAAAAACCTCGGCAATATTATCGATATGGGCAAGGGTGAGCGTTGAGATGATGAGGTCGCAGTACCGGTTACACAGCATTGACAATTGGTTGTCTGTATGCTTATATATTATGGCATCAGGGTATTTGTTTTTTAAGATGGCAAGCATTCCTTCAGAAACGTCAAATCCGATTATTAACCTAGGATCCTTTGCGAACAATTCTTGCCAATGCCTTCCGGTGCCGCAGCCCACATCAATTATGATCTTTTTTTGGAGTGGAAGATTTTGAAGCAAGCCGGAAAACAATTCCTGCTCCATTGTTAAAATTAAATTATTAGGTTGGTTATCATAGTCCGGGGCCCAGATATCATAGGCTTTTTCAGGTTCAATAGTCCTGGGTCGAATTTCGAAAGGTTTTTTTATGACCTTTTTGATTCTAAGGAGAGACTGCATGTCTGGATATTTCTGAGTACAAACGCAGGATTTGGGCTAAGGGAAGGCTAGTTCTATTAATATGTCTGTACCCCGTGGGCAACCGCAAAGCTTTGGTGGGCGTTTCTACTTTAAGGATGTGTAAAATACTTTTATTCAATCCGAGGAGCGCTATTGCGAAACACAGAGTGCCGAATTCGATTCTGAACATCGCGGCATCTGTGGACGGCTTTTACGAATGGGTGATTGTCGATGGCAATTGGGAAAGCAACCCCTATGAAAGAATAGAAAACTACTTAAGTGATACTTCATTCAAATACATCGGTTTTACCGTGATGCCGGGGCCGCAGTTGAGGCAGGCGATTCCGATTGCAAAAAAGATTAAAGAGAATTTCCCACAGACGATAATGATCTGGGGCGGGTACTTCCCTACTAGCCAGTTTAAGGTTGTTTTAGATGCTGGTTTTGTTGATTTTGTGGTTAATGGACCAGGCGATCATGCATTTCCCAAATTGATCTATGCGCTGGAGCATAACAAGCCTTTTGAACTGATCAAAAACCTGATCTGGAAGTCGGGGGATAATATCATAAGATCAGCGAAAGAGGACCTGATTGAACAGGATGATCTGCCTGCCTTGCCTTATGACAAAATAGACCGGTTTTATTCGATTGATAAAGCCTATCTGGGCAAGACCTATCTCGGCGATAAGACTTTTGCCTACCATTCAAGTGTAGGCTGTCCTTTCTCCTGCTCATTCTGCGCCGTCGTGCCGATTTATGAGGCAAGATGGAAGGCTAAATCGGCCGTACACGTCTATAAGGATATTAAATACGTCAAACAGAGATGGGGAGCAGATTCCATTGAGTTCCACGATAACAATTTTTTTGTTTCGGAAAAGCGGGCCGTTGAGTTTGCAAAATTGATCAGGCCGGAAAAGATGAACTGGTGGGGGATGGCCAGAATTGATACAATGCACCGGTTTTCTGATGAGTCCCTGGACACTTTGCGCGAAGCAGGTTGCAGGATGATCTTTTTTGGAGCGGAGAGTGGTAATGATGAATTGCTAAAACGTATGGATAAGGGCGGTACCCAGAGTGGTGAACAGATCCTGGAGTTTGCGGCAAGGCTTAAGCAGTTTGATATCATCCCCGAATATTCATTTGTCCTTGGAATGCCGGCGGCGACTCCTGAGAAAGTTGAAGAACAGATCGATTTTGATATTGATTTTATTAAAAAGATAAAAACCATCAATCCTGGTACGGAGATCATTCTGTATGTATATAGTCCTGTGCCGACGGAAGGTTCTGAACTTTATAAGGAGGTGCTGGCAAATGGGTTTTCCTTCCCTAAAACATTGGAGGATTGGGCCAGCCCGGCCTGGCAGAATTTCGACCTGCGTAAAAACCCTCTTACTCCCTGGCTGAGGGCTGAGATGATCGATAAGATTAAAAATTTTGAAACTGTGCTGAATGGTTATTTCCCAACAGTGACAGATATAAGGCTTGGCCAATGGAAGCGGAATATCATAAAACTGGTCTCCGGACTTAGGTATAAGGTCAATTTTTATCAAAAACCTTATGAAATTAAATTACTGCATAGGGTCTGGAAATACAGACAGCCTGAAATTCAGGGATTTTGAAACGCAATATCAGAGCCTGCGCCTGGCTGAAGGAAGGATATTTTCGATTGATGAGGTCGTGAAATTGCCCGCGGTGAATTCGGATCATCCTCATTACCGGGAATGGGTTATCCGGAAAAATTCCAGTGAAAGATTGGTCAATTATATAAGAAAAAAAGAAAGAGTACTCAACGTGCTTGAAGCGGGTTGTGGCAATGGCTGGCTTGCCGCCAGGATAGCGGACGTAAAAAATACAAAAGTAACGGGAATCGATTTGAACAGGCTTGAATTGATGCAGGCCTTAATAGCTTTTGAAGGCCGGAGAAACCTGTATTTTATATTTGGGGAGATGAGTGAGATCAGGCTGAAGGAAAATTCATTTGATATCATTGTATTTGCTTCCTCCTTACAATATTTTTCGAGTCTAAATGAGACTATCGGAAATGCCCTAAGGTTATTGAGTGAACAGGGAGAAATTCATATTATCGATACCCCGTTTTACAAAGAGAGTGAACTCATAGCGGCTTCAGAACGAACAAGTGAATATTATTCCTGTCTGGGTTTTCAACAGATGAGGGAATTTTATTTCCATCATTCACTTAAAGAATTGGAACCTTTTAATTGGAAGGTCATGTACAACCCAAATTCAGTGCAGAACGCCTTTTTAAGAAAAAAATATCCCTTTCACTGGATCAGGGTCAGGAAATGATATGTCTGGGAAATTATTATACAATAGCTTTCAGCGGTTTGTAACATTACAAACACATAGGATTTCGGCATTGCCAATCGTGATCCTGATGCCGCATAGCTCCTGTAATTGCAAATGTGTGATCTGCGATATATGGAAGGACAATAAGAATTTGAAGCAGCTTAATGAGGTCGATCTTAAGCATTTGATGATCACATTTAAGAAATTCGGAACCCGGCAGGTGACTATGTCTGGCGGCGAGGCTTTGCTGAATCCAAATTTTTTTCGGCTTTGCATGATATTAAAGAGGGAAAATATCAGGATTTCCTTGTTGTCAACCGGACTTGGGCTCAAAATTCATGTGGATGAATTGATTGAGTGGGTGGACGATGTCATCATTTCCCTCGATGGACCTGAGAAATTGCACGATGCTATCCGAAATGTTCCCGGAGCATTTAGGAAGATGCGGGAATCAGTCCGATATCTGAAATCTCTGAAACCTGATTTCCTGATTAGAGCAAGGACAGTGATTCACAGGTTAAACTATCGGTCATGGGATTTGACTATTGAAAATGCCAAAGATATCGGGTTCGATCAGATTAGTTTTCTGCCTGCCGACATTAGCAGTTCTGCTTTTAACAGGAAGATACCCTGGGATGAATTGAAGCAAAATGAAATTTTAATCCCTGCAGAGGGTTTGCCTGCACTTCAGAATATGATCCATTTGCTCCTGGAAAATTATCGTAAGGAATTTGAAAATCATTTTATAGCAGAGTCTCCCGCAAAAATCCAGCAGATCTATCAGTATTATTCGGCCCTGCATGGCATGAAGCCATTTCCTTTTAAAAAATGCAATGCACCCTGGGTGTCTACTGTGATCGAAGCAGATGGCACGGTTAGGCCCTGTTTTTTTCATGAGGCTTTGGGGAATATTCACCAGCAATGCTTAAGTGATATTTTAAATAGCCCGGATGCCATTCATTTCAGGAAGTCCCTGGATACGGATGAAAATGAGATTTGCAAAAAATGTGTCTGTCATTTGAATCTGCCTCTGTTTTCAAATCTTAGTTGATCAGTATGCGTCAGTCTTTAGCGATAACCATTGTCTTTTTTATTGTCAGCGCCTGGGGTATTTACCATCATGAGCTCTGGCTGGATGAGGCCCAGCATTTTTTGATAGCTAGGGATAGCGAGTCATTGAGAAGCCTTTATTTTAATATGCAATATGACGGGCATGTGCGCCTCTGGAACTATTTGTTATATTTTATTACTCACTATATTTCTGATAACGAGATCAGATGTGATAAAAGCATTTTCCGGTTCAAAGAATTGATTTGTTTTAACAAGGGCATTATCAATCCCGATTATTTTATTTATTCCGTTACAAGGAAATGAAAAAAGTACTTTTTACGCATTCCTATTTTATGCGGTTCGATCCTAAGCAATGGCAAACTGCACAGCCTTATGCCCCATTGGGCACTTTATATGCGGCTTCGCTGATGAGGGATTATGGTTTTGAAGTCTTATTGTTCGATTCTCAGTTTGCTGAGGGTCCAGTGAAAGTTCTGCCTTTTCTGGAAAGTTTTCAGCCGGATTTTTTTGTGATCTACGATGATGGCTTTAATTTCCTTACAAAAATGTGTCTGACGAATATGCGGGAAGCCGCATTTAGAATGTGTAAAATAGCGAGGCAATACAACTGTAAAGTAATAGTATCCAGCTCAGACTCTACGGACCATTTTGAGGAATATCTCAATGAAGGGGCTGATTTTATTGTTTTGGGCGAAGGAGAGATCAGCTTACTTGAACTTTTAAAAGCAGTTTCCAATGAGGAGGCTGATTGCTCGCAGATTGCCGGTTTGGCTTACAGGAGTATGGACGGGATTTTAAAGACGGCAAAAAGAAACATCATGAAGAACCTGGATGAACTGCCATTTCCGGCCTGGGATATTATCGACATGGAGCCTTACAGGAAAATGTGGTTGAAGAGCAGCAGGTATTTTTCAATGAATATGGCCACCACAAGGGGCTGCCCATTCAAATGTAACTGGTGCGCAAAACCTATTTATGGTAATCGTTATAATTCAAGGTCGCCGGCGAATGTTGTGAGTGAATTGAAGATGCTGAAATCGAGATTTCAATTCGATCATATCTGGTTCTGTGATGATATTTTCGGGCTGAAGCCCGGATGGCTGCATGAGTTTGCTGACTTGATTGAAAGAGAGGGGCTGAAATTCATATTCAAGATACAGGCCAGGGCAGACCTGCTGGTCCAGGAAGATTATATCATGGATCTTGCAAGAGCGGGTTGTGATAATGTCTGGATGGGTGCTGAGAGCGGCTCACAGAAGATACTGGATGCCATGGATAAGGGTATCGAGCTTGCACAGATCCGCGATTCGACTGACTTACTTAAAAAATACGGTATCAAGCCTTCTTTTTTCATCCAATTTGGTTATCCGGGTGAAACCAGGGAGGATATAAGGAAGACGATCGGTATGATTACCGGATTGTTGCCGCATAGTATTGGTATTTCGGTTTCCTATCCATTGCCCGGAACTGTTTTTTACGAACGGATAAAAGAACAATTAAGGGAGAAGACCAATTGGAGGGATTCGGATGAACTTCAATTGTTATTTAGAAATACTTATTCGCCTGCCTTTTATAAACAACTTCATCGCTATACCCACAAAGAGTTCAGAAAACATCTTGCATTGGAAACGGTAAAGAAACTAATTCTTAATCCGGGAATGATATCCATCGCTAAATTGAAACAAATTGCTTCAGGCATTTATTATGCCGTTGCAAGTTTCTTTGCGAGACTGAAATTGGAAAAGATTGAGCTTTATGAAAGAGATTGAAAAAGATAGCAATGAACAATTGGCCGCCATTGCATTTAACAGACAGTCGGCTGTTTTTGATGAACTCTATGGTTCTAGTGCAATCATTAATTATAAACGAAATAGGGTGCGTTCTCATATGGACACGCTTCTTAAGGCAAACAGCAGTATACTTGAATTGAATGCGGGTACGGGTGAGGATACCCTATATTTTGCCGGGAGAGGCCACCTGGTGCATGCTACCGATATTTCAGCAGGGATGCTTGGGGAGCTTGGAAAAAAAGTTAAGTCCAAAGATATAAGCTGGGAGATTTGTTCTTTTACCAATTTGGCGAACCTTCAGCGAAAGGGGCCCTATGATCATATTTTTTCCAATTTCGCGGGGCTTAATTGCACAGGTGATTTGAAAATTGCCCTGGATTCATTTTCCCAGCTATTGAAACCAGGAGGAGTGGTCACGCTTGTTTTGTTGCCCAGGTTTTGTCTATGGGAAACGCTGCTGGTTTTCAGGGGCAAATTCAGAACAGCTTTTCGAAGGTTTTTCGCGTATAAGGGCACCAGATCAAGGGTTGCAGGGGTTTATTTCAGGTGCTGGTATTATAATCCTTCATTTATTACCAGATCGCTTAAGGAATCCTTTCAGGTTATTGGCCTGGAAGGATTGTGCAGCATCGTGCCTCCTTCATATATGGAGGGATTTGCATATAAATACCCAATGATCTATGATTTTTTGAAAAGGAAGGAAGAAAGGCTCAAATCTTCCTGGCCTTGGAACACTATTGGCGACTATTATATTATTTCACTAATTAAGAAAGGTTGATTTCTGTTCTTCACACAATTGAGAAAATTTGATAAGAATGGCTTTCAATTGGCGAAAATAGCTTTTCAGCATTTTCTCCTGGTAATAATCGGGGTTGGGTTTGCAAAAATGTTTGCTCACCCTTATTCCCATTTTCCTTCCTTTCTTAGTAATAGGATTTGCAGATTCTTTGCTTTTCCATCTGTTTGCGGTAAACTTCATCAGGTAATCGTCGATTTTATTGCCGAAGCCATTGTCGAGGCAGAGCTCAAAGAATTTCTTAATGAATGAACTCCTAACTGAAGTTCTTGGTTGCAGGTTCTTTAGTTCATAGTTGGGATAATAAAGATTGACCCAATTGTTTATTCTGAAAAACTCATTAATGCTATTGTCGCCGCAAAAGGGAAGGAGGGTGAATATTTCGGTGGCGGTATAAGAGTTTTGCTCGATTATCTTTAAGTTTTCTTCATCGATATAATAGTTCATGCAGAAGAGATGTTGCTTTCCGAATAGGAAACTGATTTTTTTCAGTATGTGCATCAGAGTTCTGGCAATCCAAAGCCGACCGGATTTTGTGATGATGAAATAATCTATATCTGCATCTTCTCCTGCGAAATTCTTTGACAATGATCCGGAGATGAAAACGGCTCGTGTGAATGGAAAATTGTAGAGTAGCCGGGACTTATTTTCAGCCTGGGTGAGTAGGGCCAGGGCCCTTAGATTTCCCTTTACCCGGGTTTCAAATAGGGCAGGATCGTCTTTGAGGGAATAAAAATGACCGGCCTGGAAGATTAGCCCAGACTTTTTCAGATGATGCAGATTGTCTGTTAGCTCGACAGAACTGATTTTCTGGTCGAGGAAAATGACGAGTTCTTCCCTTGTCAGCGGGTAATTGAACTGGCCGAAATAGGTCAGGGTCTTTAATATGCTTACCTGCTTATTCAAACTGATTTGATTGGCCCAAATAGGGAATATCTTTTTCTTGTCCTGATTCACTGGCAACTGTATAATCTGCTCCGGCGTTTCTAATAATAGAAACTTTCAATCCTGTCAAAAGGTTGCTTTGGGTTTTATCATTTTCAAAAGGGATTTAAATGATCATAGACAGCAGTTTTACAGAAAAGATTTTGGAGAGGAAATCTGTTGAAGGCCATTTAAAAGAGGACTATGTCAAAAGAACTGTCGATATCATCTTATCTTTTCTTTTTCTCGTTGCTGTCATGAGCTGGCTTTTCCCCCTGATTGCTTTTCTTATATGGCTTGATTCAAAGGGGCCTGTATTCTTTTTACAGAAAAGAGTGGGGAAAAATAACGAACAGTTTACCTGCTATAAATTCAGGTCGATGAGGATAAATCAGGAAGCGGATAGGCTTCAGGCAGTGGAGGATGATAAGCGAATCACTCGCATCGGAAGATTTCTACGCAAGACCAATATCGATGAGTTTCCACAGTTCCTGAATGTGTTGATGGGAAATATGAGCATTGTGGGGCCCAGGCCGCATATGGTGAGCGAGAGCCGACGATTTTCTGCGATGATCAGGGATTATGATTTCAGGCTTGTGGTAAAGCCCGGGATTACAGGAATGGCACAGGTTAAAGGATTTCATGGCCCGGCGCCCGATTTAGAAAGGATTTTCAGGAGGTATCAGTGGGATGCGTTTTACATAAGGAATGCCGGTTTAGGACTTGATTTCCGGATTATTTGGAAAACGGCAGGGCTTTTTTTCTCCTCTCTCAGAAATATTGTATGATGATTAAATTGTCTGTTACCATAATAACCAAAAATGAAGAAAATAATATTGGCCGTTGCCTTGATTCGGTCAAAGTCGTAGCTGATGAGATCATTGTTGTGGATTCTTTTTCAAAGGACAAAACAGTGGCTATTTCCCAGAGTAAAGGAGCGATTGTAAGACAGGAAGAATTCAGGGGGCATATTGAGCAAAAAGATTTTGCCCTTCATTTGGCCTCCTATGATCACATATTAAGCCTCGATGCGGATGAAGTATTGAGCGATGAACTGGCTAGGTCGATCCTGGATATTAAACGGAACTGCAGGGCTGAGGCTTTTACCATGAATCGCCGAGCTTTTTTTTGCGGGAAAAAAATAAGGTTCGGACTATGGTATCCGGACAGGAAATTACGTTTATTCAATAGGCAATTTGCAAAATGGGGGGGGATCAATCCTCATGATAAGGTGGTTTTGACAAGGAATCTTGCCGTAAAGCATTTGAAGGGGGATATTCTTCATTACTCATACAATAGCCTGGAAGATTGTGAAAGGAAAAGAGATTATTTCAGTTCTATTTATGCCGAATTCTTATTTAAGGCGGGAAGAAGGACGAGTCTATTTCATATCCTGGTGAATCCGGTATGGGATTTTTTTCACGGATATTTCTTAAGGCTTGGCTTTCTGGATGGCTATTATGGGCTATTCATCTCCATTGAGACTGCAAGATCAGTTTTTACAAAACACTTGAAATTATACCATCTTCAAAAGGCGAGCTTGAATAATTAGTCGGAGCAATTTCAAACTCATTCAAAGGCCACGATAAAAAGGAAAGGAAGAAGCTGAAGAAAAAGATTCCTTTATTGGTATCGAGTATGTTTTCCGACAAGGAAACGGTGGCAATGAGCGCTATAAATCCTGTTAAAAGAATATCTTTTCTGCTGAGGCCATTGGCAAATGCAATTATTAGGAGGAATAAGTAGATCGCGAGACCCGCGAAACCGAATTGGATCGTAAGGCTAAGGTATTCATTGTGCGCATTCAGTTCGTTAAGAAAGGATGTATAATAGCCTTTTTGAAAATATTTTTCTTTCAATAATTGAACTTCGGATCCGGATCCATAACCAATCAAAGGCGATGCTTTTATGAGTTCCAGGGCACAGGCCCATCGAGCGGCGCGGGGTTCAACGTCATGAATTTTCCCATCATTTTGTGAAATATCAGACTTTAAATCTGAAACAAACCTTTTTTTGAAATTGTGGTTTTGAAATGTAAAGAAAATAATTATTAAGCTAAGTGCCGGAAAGACCGCAATAAGTTTCTTACTTACATTTCTCTTGAGTAGATTGAATGGAATAAGAAAATTAATGATGAGCAGGCTCGCGATCAATACGGACCTGGACTGAAGCTGTAACAACACCAAGAATAGAATTATACTGGCTGCAAGGTAAAAATTTCTCTTCATAGAAATGATGGATAGATAGATCATTGTTATAAGAGAAATGGAGATGTACAAGGAAAAATAGGTAGCATGGAGGCCGATAGCCTGGGAGAAATTATGGCTTGTGAAGATGGGGTCCAGTATCGAAGAAAACGGGAGATGGTTATAGATAATAATCCGGAATGCGTCAAAATATAAATAAATGCCAGTCAGCAGATTTGTAATGGAAAAGGACTTCAGAAGGTTTAATTTGTATTTGTTTAGTTCAATGGAGTTAATTGAGAAGATTAGGGGAAACAGAATGAGTGCCAATTGCTTTTCCCAGTCTTTGAATGCCTGTTGAGGGTCCCGGGTATAGAGTGTGCCGAAGATAGTTAAGAGCCAGATTGAGCTAAAAAGCAGTATGATCGCGGGAATTGATCGAAGGCGGCTCTTTTTGAGATGGATGATTGTGTGAATGACCAGGCTTATTAAGACCAGCTCGCTGTAAAAACGGTCGAATGGAAGGAGCACCAGGAATGCCAGGAGATGGTAATAACTGATCCTGTTAACAAGGCTGTCCCTTATAATTAAGATTTCTTTCAAGTTTTCTCTGTTTGTACGCGCTTAGGATGAAGTTTTCGTATTGGTCTACAATCTTGTCCCAACTGAAATCCTGTCTGATGCGCTTTAAATTGTTCTCAAGTTTGGCCAATTTCTGAAAGGGGCAGATTTCCTTTTGGATGATGCTTTTTAGTTCTTCCGCATTTGAAAAATAAAAAGCATTATCCTGGAGAACCGCCTGATTGAATTCGTTTTTGTGAGCGGCGATCAGTGTTTTGCTCGCCATGGCTTCGAGCAGCGAAGGATTGGTGCCGCCGACGCTATGCCCGTGGAAATAGATTTTGCTATAATGGCAAAGGCTGTGCTTGATTTTTTTGTCATAGATAGCGCCTAAGAACATTATCCGGTGGTCGGTGCCGAATTTGCTGACTAATCGCCTGGCGAATTTGTTGGATATATCGCCCAATACGATCATTTTTTCGGAGGCGAAGCTGGCATTGAATCCCTCTAATACCATTTCGATATTATTCTCGGGTTCCATTCTTGCAACCTGGATATAGTATTCATTCCTTTTTATACCGTATTGTGCAAGGATATTTTCGTCCTGGTCTTCCCTGATCTCGGCGCCATAGGCGATATATCCTGGAAGGAGGCCATATTTTTGTGTTAAATAGCTTTGAATTGCAATCGAATCGGCTATAAAATAATCGCCCGCATTTATTGCAAGTTTTTCCGCATACAAGAGAAACCTCTTGACTGAATTTGAATATTTGCAACGTATCCATTCCATTCCATCCATATTGAAGATGATTACCGGAGCACTGGGGAAAATTGCTTTCCAAACAGAAATACTGGTATAGCCCAGGATCAGCAGCACATCGAAATTTCTATTTCGCGCGTCGATCAAACAATTAAAATCATAGATGAACTGACCGGCTGATCCTATCTTATCTTCCGGATCGTAACAATGAACCAGAGATACCTCGTTCCATTTTTCCTTTTTGAAGGGATGGAGTCGGGAATTATAAACGATCACCTCGTGTCCTTTTTCTACCAATCCGATGGAGAGATATTCAGCAAGCTGCTCAAAGCCACCATAATGGTTTGGTATACCTCTTGTACTTAAGATTCCAATTTTAAGCGGCATGGTTCTTATACGATTTGTTTATAGATATTTGCTATTTGCGAGGCTGCTTTATCCCAGGTGTATTCTGAAGCAACCCTGCTCATCAGGGTTTTATTGGAAGGCAACGCACTGGCAATCGATACTGCTGAAAAAATGCTTTCAATCGATCCTGGATCGCAATACACCGCATCTTCCTGAAAATAGTCCCTCGCGTAACCCTTGTTTGTAATGACAATATTGCAACCCATTGCTGCAGCTTCCAGTGAACTGAGTCCAGTGGTTTCAAACCAGCTCGGGAGAATATGGACTTTGGCTTTTTGATAATAAGGCAATAGTTCAGTTTGAGGCAGGTGGCTGATAAATTCAATATTAGAAGCAGCCGCTCTTTTACATTCTTCGTAATAGGAGCGCTGATTCGGGGCTGCCTTCCCGATGAGGATTAGTCTGAATTCGGTATGATTCAAAGCCCTGATCAGGTTAAGCTGGTTTTTTATGCCTTCGATCCTTGCGACGCAGAGCACCATTGAATAGTCTTTTTTGATCTCATCGTTATTCCTGAATAAATTCTTATTGATGGCGTTTGGAATTGAGCTGTAGTTGGGAGAGACCTGGTAAGCGCTTACAATGGCATCATATTCAGATTTAGAGTTGGAAAATAGGTGTTTGGCCTGTTCCAGTATTTGGGTTATGCACCTGCGTTGCCCTTTCCATAAATAGGAAGGAGTGCCTAAATTGTCTTTTCCTCTGATCCATCTGAATAGGGTCTTACAGTACTCCGTTCCATCGACACTAAGCTGTTTTAACAGTAAACCTGGAAGCCCCTTCCTGTTCTGCCTGTCAAAGCTGCTGTAATCCACAAAATTGGTCGTGACAACAAAGGGCAATCTGGCCTTGGTTAAATGAACAAGTATGTCAGCCGGCCGGCCCAGGTTGACAAAGTGGAGAATGTCGAAATCATCATAGTCAATTGACTCACAGGATAATTTGATGTCTGGATGAATACCTAGCAGGTTTAGATGCCTGACCGTTTCCAAAGTCTGGATGGTATCCCCCCCGGGAACAGAAAATAGGCTTGACCTCGTGATAAATGCAACTCTCATCCTTTTAAATTAGAGCCGGTTAGGGCTTTGGTTATGCAGCCATTTAATAAATTTTTCAGGTAAATAGCTGACGATTAGCAATCCGTAATTGTCTATTCGAAAGGGTTTAAAATTGATGGCCTTCAAGATCTGCCTTCTGGCTTCTCCCGGCTGGTAGTTGTCTGCCAGTAACTTTTTGGCGCATAGAGCATGGTATGCGGCCTGCTTTAGTCCTTCATCATTTTGTCCTTTGATGATTTCAAGCAGTTGGGCTCCCTCCTTTTCGGTAACCTCCCCCCTGTGAATAATCTGGCTTTTTAGCTTTCGAAATTTATAACCTCGCCATTTCTCGTCAATGGTTAGAGACTTCGCGTTAAAGCGCACTTTAATAAGGGGTTTTGGGATATTGTGCAGCTTTCCCTTTTTGGCCAACTTCACCCATAATAAATAGTCTTCAAAATGATGGGCATGGATAGGATAACCCCCTGCAGCAATAACATCTTCCTTTCTGAACATTACCCCGGAATGGATGAATGGGCAGTAGAAATAGAGTTTTCGGATGATTTCATGATGTTCGTGGGCCATGCATTTGAATTGGAAAAGGTATTCTCCATCTTCCTGAATATATGCCGCATCGCAACCAGTCAATGAATGGTCAGGGTGGGATTCAAGAAAGTTTACCTGATATTGCAGCCGCTCGGGGAAACAGATATCATCAGCGTCAAAACGGGCGATATATTTTCCGGTTGAGCAATAGAGGCCGATATTAAGGGTTTTTGAGATTCCTTCATGAGCTTTGGAGATTCGTTTAATACGTATATCTGAAAATTCATCCACTATTTGTTTTGTTCTATCGGAGGAGCCATCGTCAATGACCAGCATTTCGAAGTCTTCAAATGTCTGACACAATACAGATTGAATCGCTTCTCGGATATAGTTTTCAGCATTGTAAGCCGGCATTAATACGGTGATCAGTGGATTATTCATAGTGAATTTTTATTTGAAAAAAGAAGCAATTCGAATAAAGGAACGATTGATAATTGCTCAAACCAATATCCGAAGGCAAATGCGCCGGAAAGTAGAATGATATAAGGAATAGTGATCCTTAGGTCCCGGCCTTTCAGGAAATAACCAAAATAGAAAATCAACAAAGCGAGTATTCCTGCCAATCCATATTCTCCCATCAACTGATTGTAAACAGAATCCGGCGTATTGGCAACCGAGTGCAATTCTTTTTGCTTTGTGAAAAAATAGAGAAAGACTGCCAGATGGTTGCTTAAAAAGGCTTTGCTGGCATATGTACATTCCTTAGGAAAACCACCCGCAATATTTAATGCGGTGGAACGAAAGGCGAGTTTGGAGGAGAACTGGCCCATGCCGGTTCCAGTGGGTATTTGCCAGTGATGGGTTTTGAAATAAGCAACTGTTTGCTGAAAGGAAATGAGTTTACCGGATTTTTTTTGCCAACTGTCTTTTACACTTGAAAAGATGGTATCAAGGTGATTTTGTCTGGAATAATTGATCAGTATCAGCCGTTGAGTTCCGGAATCGTTTTTGCTTTGGTATACAGGCCCATTGATATCAGGCATGGGTATGATGGGTTTGGGGCCTGGGCTGGTGGCGATTATATTTGCTAATAAGCCTTCCTTTTGGAGAATTGTGTATTCGCTATTAATGGCATTTTTGGCATATTGTTTTCTTTGTTCTTCAGAGGCGGGAAGGCTCGCGGCGGCAATTGCAGTGTTTTCTTTTGGGAGGAATTTTTCCACAATCCCCATGGCATATTCCTGGTTTTGAGGTGAGATTTTAGCGATAAAGAGGATGAACAGAAACAGGCAGATACTGATGATGCTTTTCTGTTCGCGGGAGGAATTTAATGCAAAATAAATTAATGAAATTATCAGTAAGCTGTTTGCCAGGTTGCTTCCTGTTAGCAGAAGAATGCACATACATAATAGGGTCATTGAATATTTTTCATTTCTTAAAAAATACAGGATGCCAAATGCGTTTATAAAGGCATTTGTATTGGAAGTATCAAGGCTTATACCCCGGATATAATCTCCTGTACCAATAAAGTATTTTTGGTAGAGCCCCTGGTATTGAAAGGGATTAAGGCTCCCGGTTTCTGCAATAATTGAAAGTAGATTTATTAAAGAAAGAGCGGCATTCAGGATGAAAAAAAGAGTCAGGGTATTTAGGATGACTTCCCGGCTGAGCTTTTCTGAGAACTGCTTTAGTTGATTTGTGGCAAGCAGGCAAATTGCCCAAAAACAAAGGCCAGTCAGAAATACAAAATCATAGCGGAGGTTGAAGAAAAGAGCATAAGTTATTAGATCGAAACATGCAATGACTGGAATGATCAAATAAAACAAAGGTAGTCTTGAATTCTTGAGTTTGAAACCCAACCTGAAATCCGGATTGAGAGTATAAATGAAACCGATGGCAGTAGCCTTTAAAATCAGCTTTACATTTAACAGCAATAATAGAAACAGAAGCAGCTTCCAATCCGCATTCTGTGTGATCTCATTATGAATTTTACCGGCCATTCCTTTTATTGAGGTTGAACACTCTTGACAGATTGAATCCAGAATATATTCCACCATTGCCCCAGTTGCCAATGAAACCAGCCTGGTGCGTGATATCGCCAATCAGGTAGCCGGTGCCGGCCCAGTCTTTAGTATTTTTGTAACCTTCGAGGCTGATGCCATTGCTGAAGGCCATATTCGTATTACTGTGGCAGGGGTAGCAATAGGATTCAAGGATGGGTAGTACGTTCCTTGAATAAGTGATGTTGGTTGTATCGCAATAGCCGGAGCCCGGGCCGATGGGCTGATTTGATTTGATGCAGGCGTTTATCAGGGTGAGGAAAGTTAAGAGCATTATTGGCATTTTATAAAGCATATTCGCCGACTTTGAATCTTCTACTATTATTCCCTGACACAGTCTACTAAATTCACATCCATCAGAAATCCTGTGCATCTACCTTTAATCGTTATGGTGCTATCGGCTGGTATCGGTAAATTATCCTTTCCATCACCTGACATCTGGCAATTGATGCCGCCCGAAATGTTTTTCTTCAGTAAGTAAATTTTTGTACTGCCGCTTGCGATGATTTGAGAGATCCTTCCCTTTACCCTGATTATTTTATTGAGGAATAGTTTATCGGCCGCCGATTCATCTTGAGCATAGAGTTTATACAGATCAAAGGAGTTAATCGTGATTTCGGCCTTCAGGTCTTTTGCGCTTTGATGTTTTTCGGAGAAGAGTCCATAAAACCAGACACCGGCAACAAAAAGGCACAAAAATATTCCACCCAAAAAAAATCTAACTTTTTTTTGCATACAATTGTTTTCCCTAAAATGAAAAATGATAAGCTCTAAAATCGCTTACTCAGTCCGACATTCAGACCTCCGCTCATGATGGAGAGATTTAGTTTTCCTACTCCCGCTATCGGCAATTTAGCATAAGGCTCAATCCTGATATCGCCGATCTTCCCGAGTCTGTGTTCATAGCCAAGGCTTAGGTTCAGAATGGAAAAGAGGTTTTGGGTCGAATGATAGTAGGAATACTGATCATAATCCTGGTAGCCATTGGGATATTTAATTTGGTATCCATAAACTTCTTTGTTCATGAGATAGGATGAAAGTCCAATGATCCCGAAATAGGTGGTGGCTCGTTTTTGTATCAGGTTATACCTGAGGTTAACAGGTATTTCGAACATATTGCAATTGCCGTCGACATATTGCAACTCATCATTTTGAAAATACGCCGGCATTTTGCTTCTGTCGACATACTCTCCATTGCTAAAGTAATTTTTCTTGTCCCAGAATAGGCCGGTTTCAATTCCGAACCTGCTTTTGCTTAAATGGTAGCCTATTAATATTCCGATGGAATAACCAACGCCTTTTGTCGGCTGGAATTTAATGGTGCTGAGATCCGCGCCGGCCATTAATGCGGCATAAAAATGGGAATCTTTTTTGAGCTTTACTGCTGATAGGGGCGGTTGCTCAGCATTTTTAGACTGAGAAGGACTATCTGTATTTTTCTTTTCTGTTTTGTCCTCTTTAAGTTCTTCTTGATTTAGCCCTTTCATATTCGTGCCGCGGCTTGTGCCGGCATTTTTAATATTTTCGGAATTTGAACTGTCTGCTATTATGGTTTCATTCTCAGCGGCATTATTGACTGGTTTCTTCAGGAACGCTGTCTTGAATTTTGTTTGCTTGCTTCCCGGTTCTGTCACGAACCTGCTTTCATAAAGGTTTTTTTCCGATGGCTTGGGGTCGGAAATGGTTCCAGTGTTTCCCTGCTGGTTTCTTTCAGGTGCATTATTTGCTGTAATTATAACGCCCTGCTCTGTTTCGGTCTTAAATTTATTTATTATACCATTTCCGGATTGTCCTTCATATGAATAATGACCTATCCATCCCAAGGGCAAAAGCAAAAGCCACCAGAAGATGACCCGGCGCTTTTTTTCCTTTTTAAATTGGGTAACATTGGTAAACTCAGCGCCTGCATCGCTTTGAAGCGACGAAAGTACCCTGTTCCAATCGGCTGCGCCTTCGGTCCTTAAGGGATAGTTTTCAGCAGCTTCCCGAAACAACTGGTCCATATCGTCGTTGTTCAAGTCAAACATAATACGGTTCCTTTGTAATCTTTCACCATGGCTTTCTGCAATTGCACTTTTGCTTTTGAAAGATTTGATTTAGAAGTTCCAACAGATATACCAAGCGCTTTTGCGATTTCATAGTGGGAGAACCCATCGATCACGTGCATATTGAAAACTGTCCTGTAAGCGGGACTAAGCTTCTTTACCTGCATAATCAGTTCCTTAAACATGAGCTGGCGATCTGGGGTCTGACCTGAAACTGAGCCCTCCCAAATTTCCTCCGGTATTGGGATGAATTCCTCTGCCAGGCTCTCCCTCCGTAAAAAATCTATCGATGAATTCACGATTATCCGCTTCATCCAGCCCATCAGCATTTTTTCATAATTTAAAGGGTCACGGTTCTGGAAATTCTTCAGGTTCTTAAAGATCTTAACGAATGCGTCGTTTGTAGCATCGACAGCCTTTTCATAGAAATGTAAATAGCGAAAGGCTGTCATGAGTCCAAAGCCAAAATAGTGCTCATAAAACCACTTTTGGCATTTGGGGTCATTCCTTGAACAACCGTCGATTATGTCCAGAATGTTATCCAATCTTTAAGCTATGTACAGTATAATAATCAAAATTACAAACTGAAACCGGCTCCAAAAGGTTGCCCGGATGATGAATTTATCCGAAAAAAACCATTATCGCACAATAAATTGAGTTTTTTATTATATGTTCCTTTAGAAATGTTTGAATATTGGTTTCTTTTTCGTTAGTCCCAATGAGGTGGATTATGAAATCAGAAGCTCAAAAGGGTTCGGTCATTTCATGAAAAAGTATCGCAGACCTTATTTCCAAAATCGTGAATAATCCTGCTTTACACATAAATGAAAACCTGCGCATCAACAAACCTGAAAAATAAAATTTTTATGAAGATCAAGGCAATAGAAGTAATCGTTGTAATTGGCGCGGGATCGATCGGCCAGGCAATTGCCAGGCGTATTGGCTCCGGAAAACATATCTTACTCGCGGATCTCCGCAGGGAAAATGCGGATGTTGCTGCAAAAGTTCTGTCCGAAGCAGGTTTTGAAGTGAGTACGGCAATGGTAGATGTTTCTTCAAAGGAGTCGGTTCAGGCCCTGATCAAGGAAGCCACAGCCATTGGTTCTGTTTCCGGCCTAATACATGCTGCAGGTGTTTCTCCTAGTCAGGCCTCCCCTTCCACTATACTCAAAGTGGATTTATATGGCACTGCATTGGTCTTAGAGGAATTTGGGAAGGTCATTGCTGAAGGGGGTTCGGGTGTGGTGATCGCTTCCCAGTCTGGTCATCGCCTGCCTTCATTGACTCCTGAACAGGATAAAGCCCTTGCGACCACAGCAGTAGAGGAGTTATTGTCGCTTGAAATGCTTAAACCCGATCAGGTGAAAGACTCGCTCCATGCCTACCAATTATCAAAGAGAGGGAATGCAAAGCGTGTGATGGCCGAAGCGGTAAGATGGGGGAAAAGAGGAGCCCGTATCAATTCCATTAGTCCTGGTATCATCATTACTCCGCTGGCCAAAGATGAATTGTCCGGACCCAGGGGTGATGGATATCGAAGGATGATCTCAACTTCAGCCGTGGGAAGGGCCGGCACTCCTGATGAAGTGGGTGTTCTTGGGGCCTTGTTAATGGGAAGGGATGGAGCATTTATTACAGGCAGCGATTTTCTGATGGATGGGGGCGTAACTGCTGCTTATTGGTATGGAGAACTGGCTCAGCAATCTACATAGCTATCTTTAACTGAAAGCTGATGGTGATTTCCACATCCTCCTCAATACTATAATTGGGAATAGGAGCCATGCTGCATTTGCAAGCAATACCCGCCCTAGTTCAGGGGTAGCATGCTCCCCGAAAATCTCCTCAAATAGAATGATCGAAACATTGGTCAACATCACGGAGGCCCAGACAATACTTATTAAGCGGATCCAGGATTTACCCCTGGCAAAGGCATAGATGGCGATCAAATAATAGGGTCCGAAAAACAGGGCATCGATCCAGATAGTGGCCCTCCACCAGGCAGGACGGGCGATCAGCACAGGATCAAAATGATGTCCATACCAATGAATCAGATCAATCAACCGCGCCGGCGGCCAGGTGGGATAACTAAAATGATCAGCATCCCTGATCACTAATTGCTCCAGGTCCACGATATAAGTAATAAATAACAGGTTGATAAAGAAAAATACTAGGATAGCAATATCGATGGGGCGCTTGGCCAGAGGCAAAATCTTATTTGAATCCATATTCAGTTAAAGATCCAGAAAAAATTCTAAAACAAAGAACCTGCATCCGATATTAAAATGCAGGTTCCCTGATCAGGTAATTTTGCTTAGTTCATTCCATGCAGCTCCGTATCTGATACTTTATGTTCCCCGAAAGGAAAGATGACTTTGAATCCTATATTCCTTCCCATATTAAATATCCCTTCGTTTCGCTGTGTGACGATCGCCGCCTGTGCCCCGAAATTGGTCGGGTTCTCCACGCTATTGTATGCCCAGAAATATTGGGGACGGGAAGTATGGGCTATATAAGAAATATTCATCAGATTAGTGCAACTGATGATCAAAGAGCATATCATCCTCTTGGTTTTGGGATTTACAAAATTCGTACCAAGGCCTGCATTGTATAAGGTATAGGCTAATGAAGGCAATTCATTATAGAGTGCGCTATAAATATTATTCTGAGCCCAGTCATGCTCAAGTCCGAACAAGAAATAAGCTCCTCTCATAATCGAAGAATTCCGATCCGAAAGTTTGAACTTAAGATTTGAGGTCAGCCTGGGAGCAGGTGTAAAAGGGATATGCTGGGTGGAATCCGTTTGTCCTGGCAGGAATGAATAAATATAGGTAAAGCCATTCCTCCATTCTATCCATTTTAAATCAGTGAGGTGCAGATTGAAAAAGGCCGTGATGCCAGTAAGGATCGCCGTATTGTCACCTGCGTATTTGTATACCGGCGCTCCCAATTGCATGGAATCCGCGCCAGATACGCTGGCTATTCTATCGGCAAATATGAAATTGCTGATATGATTATAAAACCCGTCGACTTCAAAACCGATGTCCTCACTGTTAATTCCATATGCCAGATCCACTTCATATCCTTTTTCTGATTTAAGGTCGGGATCTCCAATCTTATATACATTGGAGGGGTCTAGTTCATTGGCGGTTAGTTCATTGATGGCAGGTGCCCGATAGCTTTTTGCCACATTTGCCTTAATATAATTATGACCCGGTAATTGATAGGTGGCTCCGATGCTTCCGGAAAACCCGGTATAGGTTTGATTGAATGGAGGAAACTGCTGATAAGCTCCGGGCGTTCCGGCAGGGACCTGTTCTTGAGTTTGCAAGTCATAATTAGCCAGGTACATGGATTGTCCGCTGATAGTCCTCAAATCATAGCGCAGTCCTCCGCTAAGGGTAAGGTTTTGAAAATCCTTTTCCAGGATTCCATAACCTCCGATATCGAACAGATGATAGTTAGGGATTTCAAAATCCCCTACATAAGGAGCAGGAGGTTCCGCATAATTGTTCTCAAATTCATACATTCCGTTCAATCCCGTGGTCAACTTTATACCGCTAGTTCCATTCTCAAGCTGGTATTTAAATGAGTAAGGAATATCATGAACCACCATATTTTCTTCGCCGACATTTCCGGTATCTATTTCATGACGGATGCTCTGAGTAAAACCAATATCCAATCCGAGGTATCCACTGCCGACATTGATGCTATTTTGCCACCAAACCTCGTCATGATCCAAAATCTGGTATCCTGAAATATTTGGCTTATATGAAAGAAAATTTCCTAATGTTGGGAAAATCTTACCGCTTCCTGGTACATAGTTCCCGTTCACAAATTGGGCGCCAAGGGGCACATCAAATTCGAACTGTCCCGTTGCGCTATCGCGGTTCCCATCAGGGATTTCTATTTGCCGGTGAAGAAAGCTAACTGTCAAACGGGAATAACCCCATGAGCGGTTCAATTCAACCACGCCTCTTGCGTTGCCTTGTAAGTAAGCCGTGCCCCATACATATCCGTCATGCGGGTCCTGGTAGCAATGGGCCATTTCATAACTGCCTCTCAGGTTCCATGCAAAACCGTTTTTACTGGACCCGAGATCCAAGGAATTCCCGAACAGGCCATTATTGGTTTGGAATTCAGATTGAACGCTCCCCTGAAAATGTCCGGTCTCAGGCATGGGCTCCGATTTAAAACTGACAACACCCCCTACGGCATTCGCTCCATATTGCAGCGAAGCGGGTCCCCTGATGATCTCGGCGCTATAAACGGCATAGGGGTCGATCAGGATACCATGTTCATCGCCCCATTGAAAATCTTCCTGCCGCTCACCATCCATCAGAGTCAGCACCCGATTATATCCCAATCCATTGATCTCGGGCTTGGAAACTCCGGGGCCCGTGGTGATCGCCGTTATCCCCGGTTCTCTGGCGATGGCATCAACCACGTTGGTTGAAGCTTGTTGAAGCATCATATCATGTGATACCACGGTTACGGGAACAGGAGCACGTTGAATCACCATCTTATTGCCCAATGCGGTTACAATCACCTCTTTTAAAGTGGTGGCAGAAGTCAGGATTGCGAAATCCAATGTCCGGTCCGTATCAATAGTGATTTTTTTTACTGCTGTGGCATAACCTGTCATATGAAGCTCTACAGTATAAATACCTTTTGGCAGAGGAGACAGTTTATAATTCCCATTTGAATCAGTAATGGCGCCCATTCTGAGTTGCGGGAAATAAATGGAAGCGCCGGCGATCGGCTGGTGGTTAGCCGAATCCGTCACATTGCCGCTCAGGGATTGGCCTTTTAAGCAAAATCCTGAAATGGATAATACAAGTATAAAAACTATTTTTCTCATCGCTCGTTATATGATTAATCTCGTTTAATAATGTGGGTTAGTCAGTTTGTGGTTGAATTCAGTCCTATGTTTAATTTCAGTCATCTTCTTTCTGAAAATAACGCAGGTCCGGCGATTTGTTCGCTTCAATGAATATTTATAAGACATAGCCAAGTTTCTTTAACAGCAGGTTTCACAAAGAAAATTTGGCAAAGCAATCAAAGAAATCAATTAAATAAAGCTGGGTGGCGCCCTGCCTGAACTAGTAGAATAAAATGGAAGATTATGAAATTGAAGAGGCGCCGTCCTGAGTAGAACCGCATTTGAAGCTGAAGAATGAACAATAAAAAATGCGGTGGTTTCTGTATCCTGGGTAAGTCTGAAATCGCATATGGGGCAATGGTCACTTTTCGTTCTGCCAGGTATTCTAATTAAAGGAGAAGTCGGGGTAACCTTAGTATTATTGAAAATCGTCTTGGGAGCCGGGTCAATCGGATGTGTATGAAATAACTGAATCGCATTGATCAAAAGCATGATCCCTATTAGGAAAATCGTAAAAATTTTCCTGATCAGGATATGACCCTTATATTTCACGGTCGCGAAAATACCCCTCTTTTGAAAAAATGCAACGCTGTTGTGATTTATATTTGTGAAAGTATTGTTAATTACGGCACATACCCTCATTTTTTCAAAACCCTTAAATTGGCTTATTTAGTGTCTGAAAATCAAGCGCCCCATTCCAATGAAGCGATATAGGAATTTTTTGCTTTTCCTTCTCACTGGCATGATCCTCCTTTATGTCATGTACAGGACCATCATGGCAGGAAGATCTTTCGACAACAATAACACCAAAACCACATACCAGGGGGTCAGCAATGGTTTCGATTCGTTTTCAGAAAGCATGACTCATGGCATTAATTCCCCTCTTGCTAAACTCCTGCTGCAAATGATCGTCATTATCCTGGTGTCCAGAATATTCGGGGCTCTTTTCAGAGAGATCCACCAGCCCTCCGTAATCGGTGAAGTCATAGCAGGGATATGTCTGGGGCCATCTTTATGCGGATTGATTTTTCCTTCCTTCAGCTCCTTTCTTTTTCCTATCGATTCTCTCGGCCACTTACAGGTCCTTAGCCAATTGGGACTGGTACTCTTTATGTTTGTTGTGGGCATGGAACTCGACCTGGGAATATTAAGGTCAGGGGCTGGCAAAGCATTGGGTATAAGCATTGCAGGGATCATCTTCCCTTTCATGCTCGGCATGGTGCTGTCTTATTTTTTATTCAGGGAATACGGGAATGCTCGTTCAGGCTTTCTTCCCTTCAGCCTGTTCATTGGGGTCGCCATGAGCATTACGGCCTTCCCGGTACTTGCAAGGATCATTAAGGAGAGGAAATTGGGCCTTACAAGGATCGGGAATCTTGCTATTGCCTGTGCCGCCTTCGGCGATATTACCGGGTGGTGCATCCTGGCTGCGGTCATATCGATCGCGAAGGCAGGGTCGATGGTTGGGGCTATTTTCCCACTCTTCATGGCCATTTTTTATATAATTCTCATGTTCCTTGTAGTGAAGCCTTTTTTAGAGCGTATAAGCCAGGACAAAAATATGCTGGCCATAATGTTCTGTGTACTTCTTGCCTCTGCCGCCTTCACCGAGTTGATCGGCGTACATGCACTCTTCGGAGCATTTATAGCAGGGGCATTGGCCCCTTCGAAAAAAATCTTCAGACTGGCGCTAATCGAAAAAACTGAATATGTATCCGTCACCCTTTTACTGCCGCTTTTCTTTGCCTTTTCCGGGCTACGAACTCAAATAGGTTTGTTATCCTCCTCTCATTCCTGGCTTATCTTCCTCTTGATTCTGATCGCAGCAATAGTCGGAAAATTAGGAGGCACTTTCATTGCTTCAAGATTGGTTGGGGAAAACTCCAAAGACAGTCTGGTTCTGGGCGCCCTGCTCAATACGAGAGGATTGATGGAGCTTGTAGTCCTAAATATCGGTTATGACCTGGGTATCATTTCCCAACAGATATTTACAGCCTTGGTATTGATGGCGTTGCTGACGACCTGTATGACCGGACCCATATTAAATTGGCTGCTAAGGCCCGGTCATGAATGACCGGGGATTCTCCTTTCCAAATCAGACCAGCACTTTTTTCTTCAGCCATTTCCTCACCGGCTCATCAAATAGTTTCAGGCTGGCATAGGCCAATGCAATGCTCGAAACAAAACAGATTGCGGCTACGGGAAAGGCAGTCGATAGTCCCGGGTGATGATCGCTAACCCAGCCCGTATAGATATAATTGATCGGATAATGGGAAATGTAAAGAGGATATGAAATTTCCCCCAGGAATTTGCAGATCGAATTCTCTACCCTGCCTTTCACCTGGCCGCAGGCGCCGATATATACCACCAGAGGAAATACCAGGATCACGGATAGGGAATCATAAAGTCCGTTTTTCCAAAGACCGGCCTGTCCCCCAACCCTGGGCATGCATAAAACGATCAGCAGTAAAAGACTGCTCCAAAAAAATCCATTGCCAATAAATCGCAGTCTGACAATTTTATAAAGTAGGAGGCCGGTAAAAAAAGGATACATGACACGCGTAAAGCCGATCCGGAGTTGTTCGGGATCAAGGGACCATCCGCCGATAATATCACCCGACTTGCTATTGACTGCCAAATGAACCAGGGCCGCTCCCGAAACCAGGGCCAACACAAACAACATGAATTTCGAAAAACGTCTCACTACAATCGCATAGAGAATATTGGCAACATACTCAAAGAAAAGGGACCATCCGGGTCCGTTCAAAGGATGCATTTCCTGCCAGCCCCGTATATCCATTGAAACGGGAAGAGGGATTAGTGTCATTCCGATCAGCATGATCAGCAGCATTTTCCACACAGGCACATTGTGAATCCCTGGCCACATTACCGAATCCTGGAAATAAAAACAAATCGCTCCGATTACCATGCCCAAAACGACAAGGGGCTGTAAACGCACAAGCCGGATCTTAAAAAAATCTGTTACGCTCATTTTTTTCCATCGGTCATCATAGGCATATCCGATTACAAATCCCGAAAGCATGAAAAAGAAATCCACTGCGAGATAGCCGTGATTCAGGATCTGATCAAAATGGTTGGTTGAATGAGCTTCGAAAAGGTGAAAGGCAATTACCAGAACAGAAGCCACCCCCCGGAGTCCGTCAAGTATCGCGTAATGGGGCTTTGTAATCAATGCATCATTTCTCATAAACAATAGTAAGAAAGTATTTGCAAGTATTGGTTTTAGTAAAATAAGAACCTGCCCGGGTTAAATCAGGATTCTAACCTGGTCTCATTTCGATCAATTGTTGGATTGGAAAAAACCTATAGCCCCGGCATCATCATCGTTTCATGCACTTCGATAGTGGCTTCCGGATGCCAGCCCGATATATGAGGATGCCCTTCAAGCATGCTCAGCACTTCGTCCCAATCCTCTGCCAGCAGCAGGGAAAATCCGGCAACCTCTTTTTCACTCGGTTCGGCACTACCTCCGGAAGCAATGCTTTTTCCGTTTGCCAGAGGAGCACCTAAATCTAGCAGCCTTTCCCCGCATCTTTGCGCCCAGGCCTTCCAAATAGCAAGACCCTCAGCATGATCTTCCGGTGTCCTATCCATATTCAAGGTTCTTTCATCCATCGGTACATGATAGATGACCAGGAATCTTTTACCGGGTCTTGCAACTGGCTTTGCTTTGGCTTTGCGGGAAACTTTCTTAACGGCTTTTTTGACCGCTTTTTTTGCTGTTTTTTTAGCTGCCCTGGAAGCAGCTTTCCTTTCAATTTTTCTTAGAGATTTTTTGGCAGCCTTTTTAACGGCCTTCTTAGCTGACTTTGCCATAGAAGTAGTTTTAATCGTTAGCGAATTGAGTAAGTCAGTCTAAAAATAGGACGTTTTTGAGCCCTGCCCAAAAACGCTTAAATTTTCCATAGGAAGACCTGTTTTTCCCTTAGGAACCCTTCCTCAGGAAAATATCCCCGCTGATGGTTTCGAGTTCGATGGAACGGTCTCCCCCGCCATTGAGCATGGCATTCACCTTATCCCCACCGACATGCCGCATATCCTTATCCTGGGGCAATTCAAAACTGCTGAACATTCTTCCCGTTATCGTATGCATGCTCAGTCCTGCCTTTGCATCTGCTGCCAGGCTCAGGTCGATAAAACCGCTGATGGTATGCGCCTTCATCAAAGCATTTTTTCCGGAAATAGTCACATTTCCGTTGATCGTTTCTACCGTAAATTCCGCCCTCGATGGGACATAGACATCGAAATAAACCCTTACATGGTAATTGCAGCAGCAATCGCAGGTATCGTTCTTCCTGCTTTTTATTTCATTGTCATCCAGATGTGAATGAATAGAAATATCGGAACCTGACTCATCAAATTTCACATCATAGGCATCGTTATCCTTATTGTTATTGACATTGACCGAGCCCTTTACATAAACTTCTTCCTTATCCCAGCCGATGATCCGGATAGAATCTGCGATCTCAAAATTCATGACCAGCAATTTCTTACCGGAAAAATCCAGCCTCTTTTCGATGATTTTTTGGGCAAATGAACTCCCCGCAAGCGCGCAGCAGAATAGCATGCAAATGATCTTCTTCATATTGCTAGATTTAATTTTCCTTACCCCTTCCGCAGATAGATATTCCCGTTGATATTGGTGATCTTCAGATCGGTGCCACCGCCATTGATTTTAGACATGAGTTTATTTCCTCCGACCTGTTTCATATCGTCCTTTTTGTCCTTTACAACATCAAAATCCGTATACATTCCCCCGTGAAAATTTTCCATTTCGAGGTTGATGGCGGATTTGGAGGGAAGAGTGACATCTACCTCTCCATTGATATCGGCAATCGAGATAGGTTTGGAGCTGAGTTCAGTGAAAACAACGCTGATTTCCCCATTTATAGACGAAAGGACCAGGGGCCCGCTCACATTTTTCAGTTTGATTGATTTGCAAACTTCAACATCGATCTCATTTTTAATATCTTCTATCTCCACCATGGTATGATATTCACAACCGGTATGTATCCTCAGTGCGATATTCTCAGGCACTTTTAATTTATACTTCATATCGTGTTTAAAAAAAGCATTCAGGCAAACTAATTTGACCGTATTGCCATCCTTTATGGCCTCGATGGCAATCCCTGTGTTATCTGTTCCGGCTGGGTAAACGGCCTTTAGCCCTTTGGCCCTTTCCGGCGTTTCCTTGAGGCTATTGGAAACAACGGTTACTAAGATGTCATTGCCGGCATAACCTTCGATCGGCAATTCATCTCCGAAATTCTCAAGGATCAGGGTAGTTGCTTTGGGATCCTGAACGGTAGTATGGTATTCCTGCGCCGGCAGGCGGGAGCCGTTCACCAAAAACAGAAGCGCCCCCATGCTGATGATCTTTGTATTCATAACAATTATTAAAGTGATTTTAATTTCTTAGCGGCGATATCCTTGACTTCCTTCATCGTCTTCTGATCGGATAAAATATCTTCTATGGGCTTTTTTGCCTTGGCCTCCTTTTTATCCGCCAGCATATTAATGAGCACGATCTGTATGACCGGTTCTGTTTGTTTGGACAGGGAACCTACCAGGGAATCCGTGACTTCCGGCCTATCTGAAAATTTCGAAAGCGCATAAAGTGAAGCCAGCCTCACATTCACGTTCTTATCCTGGTTAAGCGTTTTCAACATCGCTGAAATTACGCGCTGGTCCGGATTGCTCATGTCATTTGCATAATTGACTCCCCAGATCCTCTCGCTCGCCGACTCTTGTTCCAGTAATTTAAACATAATCACCTCCTGGACATCGTTCACCTGTTTTTTCAGTTCGCTATACTCTTGCCGGCTGTGCTGATCCCATCCTTTTCGCAGAAAATAGCCTAAGGCAAAACCACCTATGAAGATGACCAATATGGCCGCAATTCGCAACCAGGCCGAAAAACCCCTGATCGAAAGTATTTTTCCCATCCATGAAGCTCTTTTTTTCTCTTCCTTTTTCATCTCCGCTTCCAACATCTGGTAAAATCCTTCTTTGACCGACTCCGGTGGAATTTCAATCGGGCTAGCCGCCATTTTTACAAAAAGCAGGCTGATCTCTTCCAGTTCCTTCGAACAGGCAGCACAACCCTTCAGGTGCTTCTGGATTCCGTAACGCGTGATCGGGCTCAGCTCGTCATCATAATAATCAGGCAGCAGGGCCTGCACTTCTTCACAATTCATAGCTCAGAATTATTCCTTGTTAAAATAAAAATCCTTTAGTTGCCGGATGGCCCGGTGAATCTGGACCTTGATAGCCATCACCGACTTGCCATTGATCCGTGAAATCTCCCTGTACTGCAATCCCTCGAAACGGCTTAAAAGGATCAATTCTCTTTGTTCCGGTTTCAGCTTTTGAAGGGCCTCATGCAGTGATTTTCTTTCAATTTCAGCTTCATGGGCCTGCCGGGCAGACAGCGCCTGCTGTGATTCTGCAAGGCTTTCTAACTTTCCCTCCTTCTTCTTTTTCTGCAGCCAATCAAAGTGGATGTTTCTGGCAATCTTATACATCCAGGACTTGAAACTGCCCTCCTTTTGATTAAAAGACGACTTGTAGCGGATCATCCGGTAGAAGGCCTGCTGGGTCAAATCCTCACTGGCCCCCTGGTCCATACTCAGCTTACAGAAAAAATGATAGACCCTTCCATGGTACCGTTCAAAAAGCCCGGCCATGGCAGAAATATCACCTTCTTTCACCCTTAGCATCAGGGTTTCGTCTGGAATTTCCTGCACGCTGTTAAAATTGTCTCTATTGAATACCAGAAAAAATGGGAAAGGTTACAATACCCGGAAGAAAATTAATTTGTGGGATAGGGCTTTTAAGGCAATTAATAAGCGGCTCTGATATAGGACCAGCCCTCCTCCTGCCGGCTCACGATCCATGCAACCCCGGAGGGAACCAGACGAATGCCTTTGAAAAGATCGGCTTCAGACTTGCCGTTGGCTTTCAGCATGTTCTCACAGGCCAGGATCTTAACGTGGAAGTCTGCTATCAATTTCTCCAGCAAATCCCCCAAATGGTTTTCCTTCTTCAACAGGATTGGCAGGCTGATCCCATGACAGACCAGTTCGATCTGCACCTGCCCCTCGAATGCATTGAAAAGGTTTTGGATCTGTGAGCCGGTACTTCTGATGAGACTATCATCCCCATTGCTCAATTGAATGACTACCCGATGCATCAGAAACTCGTTTTGAGATAGCTCCAGCCCTGTTCCTGTTTGGTAACAATTTCCGCTACACCGGAGGGGACCACGGTCGCCTGTGAAACCAAATCAGCCAGACTGATATTTCTGGCCTTCATTGAATTATTACAGGCAGCAAATACGACCCCGGATTTTCTTAATTCCTCCATTGCGCTCAATTGTGTGGTTTTGTCCTTTTGAAGAAAGCTAATTCCCGGCCCATGCGCCACAAGCTCAATTTCTACATTCTCTCCCCATTCTTCCTTAAGATGCCTGATATTATTGATAGCCCCTTTCCAAATTAGGGTATCGCTGCCAGTCAATTCCATCACGACATGATGTTTAAGATTCGAATGAAATGACTGCTGCTGTGCATGAACGGACAAAAAGCAAAACCCCGCCAGGAGTATACTGAATATTTTTCGCATATGCAGATAAATGAATGTATAAAGTACGTGTTATTTCAGCATTCTGCAAAGAGCAAAGATCGAAAATGGCAGCCTTAAAATTTATGCCTGACAGTATTTGGCGGATAGCCGAAACGTATACGAAAAGCCTTTGAAAAGGAATTAGCCGATTCATAATCCAGCCTATAGGCGACAGTATTGACGGGGATGCCTTTTTCCAGCATTTCGATTGCCTGTTCATAACGAATAATTTGAGAATATTCAAAGGGTGAAATACCAAACAGTTTCTTGAATCCATGGGTGAGTTTGAAAGCATTCATACTGGGCCTGGCCTTTGCCACCAGCTCATCATTTCCGGGGTATTTCGGACATGAGGCCTTGATAAGGTCGCGCACAAAATGAAGGGCCTCGATATCGGCTGGCCTCAGGATCAGTTTAGGAAACTTTTCTTTCAAACCTGCTTCGAGCGCCGACAATAATATGATCCCTACCTGGCATTCCAAAAGGTACTTTCTTCCTGTTGCCGAATATTTGTTTTTCAGAATTTTTTCCATCGCATCAATCATCTCCTTAGGGCAAGCCTTCGGCCCTTCAAATATTTCGCAGGGCTTATTCTGCAGAATATCGTTGATGAATCTATCCAATTTCAGATATTGCAAGCCGCATTTTTCCAAAAATTCCAACTCAAAATGAATATCGAATGTTTCATATTCAGTGGGAACCTCAAAAAAAGCCTCACTCCGCACATAGGGAACAAAACTGAGTTGAAAAAAATGCTCAGGCAGTTCAGGATCATAGATATTTTCCCAGCTTCCCGAGATCCGGTTTTTTCGCGAAATGCGCAATTCCAGAAAAGGCATTCCGCCCTGTGCAAATATCCTCACCGGAGCCTTCAGCCAATAGCGGCTATACCATACGCTAAACCCCCTGCCACCGAACTCCTGAAGAAGTCCCTGGAAAGCAAAACCTTTCAGAACGATTGCATTGGAGGAATGATTTAATTTAGGCTTAATGTAATCGGGAATGGATTGAAGAATTTCGATTTGGCCAAAACCCTCCTGTTCTAGTTCAAGCATCATAAAAAAATCAATGATTGTTAATTAAATTTCAACAATCATAACAATTAGCATATGTTCATGCACTCGGGTTGGAGTGAGATGCATGCAAAATTATCGGAATTCATTTAAGATTTTCCCGTGATTTCCCCCTGTCTACCCCGTGAAAAATACCGGAAGAAAAAAAATGCCCCCGGTCGGGAGCATATTTTATTAGTTTTCTTTAACAATTATTCAGCCTTGTCGTATTGGGAGGTTTTTTCCAGGTTTCCATCATTATCCACAAAAGCATCATACCAATGCTTATCGTCTACCAGTTTTATATAATAATTAATCCCATCCTTATTAGATTTTTCAGTCACACCGAAAATTTTTACACCGGGATAACTGTCATGCAACTTTAAGAGGAGATAAAGAGGAAGTTCATCTTCACTATAATAACGGAGGGCTCCTATAAAATCCCCTTTTGCATTAAAATAGGCGCGGGTTTGAATATTGCCCTTGGAAAAGTAGGCCGTGTAAGTGCCATTTTGCTCTGTCCAGTTTACATTCTCGATACCTGGGAATAATTCTTTAAAAATTTTGTGCATTTGATCGCCCGGTCCGGCTGCAAATGAAGTGGAAATTCCAATCAGGAGCAGGAAGGCTAAGGAAGAAATAATCTTTTTCATGGCTTTAATTTTTGTTGTTGTAATTAAAAGACGCTCATGCCTGAAGAATAGGTACAAAAGCTATGTTAAAAACATTATTTGAAGTATTGCCGGTATTTTAATCATTTGGCCGGTTTTAGAACCCTGGTATGAACATGAAAAAAGCCCCGCCAAGAATGGTGGGGCCATGCTAACTGTTATATGTTGAATGAGAGCGCAAAGGCTCCTGTTTTAAAGAGGGACGCCGGGCGTAAAATGTCTAATTCCAATCCTATATAATAAAAATATTTAGGGAATTTAGTACCATTATTCAACTCGACCGTCTTTAATAACGGTAGATTATTTTTCATATGGTAAGGATACACCAAAGTATCCGTGGGGCTGTTTTTATAAACAGCCCCCTTTTTTATACCTTATAAAGGGTCATTCTTTTTGGCCCTGGAAGTAAAACAAAAAGGAGGCTTCTGAGCCAGGTGGTGAAGTTTTTCTGAATGAATAGAAATGACCTGTTTGCGGGAAAGTTTGTGCTTTATAATACATTTAGAATGAATAGTCCTGGAAAATGAACTGAAAATCGAACTGTTTGCACGAACCTTATGCGACATAACTTGGATTTCCATATAGCAAATTTTAAAAGATACCGAAATCGAAAAGATTTGTTTGCAATCCCCAACTCTAATCAATTATCATTCCATGCCCGGTGTATTGCCAATGATTAAGGGTATAATAACAATGACTTTAGGATTCTTTTAAAATCGGCTATATTGGCAGGAATGGCTTCCCCGGTGACGGTATCAATTTGCCCGGTTAGTCCTGATATTCAATTTTTTTTCAATTCAATTCCTTGTTCCCTGAATTTCTATCTTGGACTTATAGTGATTATTTTGGATAAGCCATGCCGCTTCGAATAATTTTTCAAATTCCTGGTAGCACCAGATCAGCTTTGATCTTTGCTTGGGATCTTCAAAATAACCGTCTTTCTGGGTGAGGCCGCAGACCAGCCATTCCCACATGAGTTTGTGGATCTCGGTTAAATGATGGTTTTGAAAAAACTGGTGAAGGAATTTCATGGGATTCTTCCCTTCTTTTTCGGTAAGGCAGATTGTCTGCGGATTAATCTGGGGCATTTTACTCTTTTTTAATTGGTAATTTCATTTTTCAGCATGTAAGTAAGTACATAAAAAGGGGTTGATATATTCCATTTCTGCTAATTAATATTCCAATTTAAAATATTTTTATTTCGTCGCATTTAAAGCAATTTCAATCTGGCTTCGAAGAAGGAACATTGTAAGGTCTTATTGTACATCATATTCTCCCGTTTTTGACTGGTTCCATCGGCATACACTCCAGGCAGTCACCCAACAGCCTTATTTCCCGGATTCATGGATTTACATTAATCATCCTTATTTAAACCGAATTCATTACTGGCGGGAGAGCATGCGCTCCTACCTTTAGAAAAATAATATTTATGCAAATGACGAATTATGAAATGCTAAGCAGGGACCTCAAGTTCCTCGGCTTTGGAGAGCTGCTCCAGGCAAGCTTGAGAGATGCGATGGACAGCAAAACCGAAAATTTCGGCCTGACTTTTAAGGGGAAGATCAACCAGGACAAAATCTCTGCCAGGTTAAATTTCAAACGCTTAACCCAGTCCGGAAATATCCATTTCACAGATTATGACCTTATGGTGAGGGACAGGATGCAACAATTCCGCATCTTTAAAGGCAGAGGCGTAACGGTAAAAGAGGGGTATAATCTACTTTGCGGAAGAGCAGTATTCAAGGAACTGACAGGAAGAGAGGGTAAGAAATTTAATGTCTGGCTTCAACTCGACCTGGAAACTCTTGAGGAAGAAGGTTTCAAGACCAATATGTATTATGAGAACTACGGTTTTGACCTCGAATCCGCGCTCTCCATGTTACCCATTGAGCCGCCTAGTTCTAATTGGACTCCTTCCATGCTACTAAGATCCCTGCAAAAAGGAAATCTTCAGCCTGCATTCATGAGGGATCCCAGCGGGGTAAGAAGCGTTCTTTTGGAAGCTCATCCAAAGGATAGGACCATTCAGATAAAGGAATACAGCATGAATGAAGCCCTTTCGATGGCAGCGGATGATCCAAGACCCTAGCATAATGAACTTGAGGGTCAGGAAGGGGCGTCTCTTTTCAAGATTGCCCCTTCCTTTTGATTTTTCTGACCCTTCTTTTGTAGACGATTTTTGACCGTTTGTATCAAATGACGTTGAAAAATACGGCCGGCCCTTTAGATTTGCCTACTAAAGACCGGTTAGCTAACCTGAACACATGATACCAAAACAATCTGCATCCAGAGAACCGCTAATGGAAGATTTCCTAAATTTATCTCCGAGATCAAATTATTAACGGCAATGAACATACGTATTTTCGTAACTGGTGGCACCTTCGACAAAGAATACAACGAACTGACAGGGGAGCTGTTCTTCAAGGAAACCCATCTCCCCGAAATGCTCACCAGAAGCCGAAGCACCCTCGAAGTCACGGTCCGCACCCTGATGATGATCGACAGCCTTAACATGAGCGAGGAAGACCGCGAACTCATCGCTCACCAATGCCGGGCCGCAGAAGAAGACCGGATCGTCATCACCCATGGGACAGACACCATGACAATTACTGCCGAAGTGCTCGCAAAAAAAGTCCCTGACAAAACCATTGTTCTCACCGGAGCCATGATCCCCTATAAATTTGGAAGCTCCGACGGTTTCTTCAACCTGGGCGCCGCCTTGGCCTTCGCCCAATGCCTTCCCAAGGGCGTCTATGTCACTATGAATGGGAGATATTTTCATGCCGGACATGTTAGAAAGAATAAGCAGACCGGGCAGTTTGAAGAAATAATATAGAAATTAAAACTCTTCCCTCATTTCTCCAAACCAATGAAAAAAGAATGAAAAAATATTCCTCTTTTCATTAGACCCGCTCCTCTTCCCCATCCTAATTTGCCGCCCTTTCTGCTAGCAATTCTTCAAATCAATTAATCACATCTAGATGAAAACAATTCTTATTTTACTGAACAGCTATTTGATCTTAAATTATCCAGCCCTCGCCCAACAGGAAGTTGCGGAATCAATCCTGACCAATCAGGACATCATCGCGATGGTAGGCGCGGGATTGAGCCCTGCCATCATCAAGGCTTCCATTACCAAATCAAAAACCAATTTCAATCTTTCAGCACCAAGCCTGGTCCAATTGAAAAAAAGCGGGATGCCGGACGATATTTTACTCGCGATGATCGGCAAGAGCGCAGTCAAACCTGAGCCAACCAAACCAATTCCTAAAGATTCCCTTGAATTTATGCAACCGGGAATTTATTTGAAGCAAGCGGAAAATTATACGGAGATGAGTCCCTCTGAACTCATTGCAAGCAATGCAGCAGTCGCCCTCGGCACTGTGAAAAAACTGGTTGGAAATATTATAAATTTCCCGGTCAAAGCCTCAATCCAGAGTGCTCACGCCGCTACCCTTCTTAACCAGCCCAGACCGCAATTTCTATTCGTTCTTGATTTTCCGGCCAAGAGTCCGGGGGAATTCTTCCTGGTACGCATGCAGGTGCTGAAAGGCGAAAGGCAGATCAGTTTCCTGCGTCCGGCAAATACCGCTCCTATACAGGTGGCGGATACGATGAAGATCGCATTCAGTTCAAAAAAAATCAAGGAAGGAGTCTATGAAGTATTACCAATGCACGGGCTAGCTCCGGGAGAGTATTGCTTTATCTACAATTCTTCCACGCTTTACCAGGGTCGGGAGTTTAAGGCCTTTGATTTTTCCATCGGCCACGAAGCTTCCCCGCCAAAAAAATCTAACAGGGCCGATAGCCTCATGGTTACCAACCGGCCTTAGTATCGTCACCGCGAGGGTCGGCCCCGCCCTCATACCCCTTATCCGTTTTCAGGATGGCATCCACCGCGCCGATTGAGGGATAGTCCGTATAAAACCGATATCCTTTTTTACTTAACCTTACAATGAGTGCTGTATCCAAGGCTCCTGACTCCACATCAACTGAATCGGGCAGCCATTGAAAATGAAAGCGGCCTGCACCTACTGCGGTTTGGATGTCTTCCTTAAAATCCAGGACATTTAGCAGGGTCTGAAAAACGGAAGTGATAATGGTGCCTCCGCCGGGCGTCCCTATCACCATGAAAAGCCTTCCGTCTTTTTCGACGATTGTCGGAGTCATGGAAGAAAGCATGCGTTTGTTTGGCTCGATGCTATTGGCCTTTCCTCCGATCAATCCGAACATATTCGGAACCCCCGGCTTAATGCTGAAATCGTCCATCTCATTGTTGAGCAGAAATCCTGCACCGTTGACAACGATCTTAGAACCGAAATTATCATTGATCGTGGTGGTGACGGAAACTGCATTGCCAGCGGAATCCACGATGCTGAAATGCGTGGTCTTGTGGCTTTCGTAGAGGGAGAAACTGCCTGGCTGAATGCTTGAACTCGGAGTAGCCGAATCCCAATTCATAGTTGCCATGCGTTTGTCGCTATAGTCCGGATTCAGCAGGCTGTCTTCAGGAACCTTAAAAAAATCCGGGTCACCCAGCCATTTGGAACGATCGGCATAGACCCTTCTTTCTGCCTCCACCATCAATTGAACGGTAGAATCCGCATGAAAGCCCCATCGGGATAATGGATATTTTTCAACCGAATGAAGAAGTTGAATTAGCGCGATGCCCCCGCTGGACGGAGGCGGCATGCTGATGATGGTGTATCCCTTATAGGTTCCGTTAACCGGTTCCCTCCATATGGAATGGTAGGAAGCCAGGTCCTCCCTGGTAATCAGTCCCTGGTCATATTGCATTTCATGCGAAATCTCTTCGGCAACCAGTCCGGAATAAAATCCATCGCGGCCCTTGTCCCGGATCAGTTTAAGGGTCACTGCCAGATCGGGTTGCAGCAAGGTATCACCCTCCTGCCAGGGAGTCCGTTTTAAAAAATAGGATTTGTAGGGGTTCAATTTTTTTAGTTCATCATGAATGGTATTTATGTCAGCGGCCAGGTTCTTTGACAAGCGAAAACCTTTTTCAGCAAGATCGATGGCTGGTTGTATCAGGATAGCCCAAGGCATTTTGCCGAAGCGGGCATGGGCGGTAAACATTCCATCCACAGAACCGGGCACGCCGGATGCGCTGGCAGTGTTGAGGCTTTTATTTTCAATGACCCGACCATTTGCATCCAGGAACATGCTGGCCTTGGCTCCCGCGGGAGCCTTCTCTCTAAAATCCAGAGCTGCCGTCCTTCCATCTTCTCCGCGATACACCATAAAACCTCCACCCCCAATATTACCCGCCTCGGGGTAACAAACGGCAAGTGCAAACTGAACAGCTACTGCCGCGTCCACGGCATTACCGCCCTTCTTCAGGATATCCAGACCAATCCTCGCCGCGTCGGGATAGGCGCATACTACGAGACCGCGGCTGTATACAGTTGCTGGCTGATTACTGGAATTTTGAGTACATCCGGTGCTGAACAAGATAGCTATTAACAGGTAAGCGAATTTTCTCATAATGAATCACTGATAAAAGATAAATATAATGAGAAGCGGGTGAATTGCTTCATGCAAAACTTGAAACAGAAATCCTTCTTAAAAAAATACTGGCTCGATTTTTTACTTGCCGCTGCTCTCTTCATCCTGCTTTTCAGTACCGGCTCCAAATCCTGGCTCTTAAATAAACTGCTCTATACCGGCCTCTTCAATGCCAGAACCGATATTCCTTCTGCCATCAAAGCTCCCGAAATACAATTTCAGGATTCCCGGGGCAGGATCATTTCCACCCGTCAATTGCTCGGAAAAGCAGTATTTCTTAATTTCTGGGCCACTTGGTGCCCGCCCTGTCTCGCTGAAATGCCTGGCATCAATGAACTTCATAATGACCTCAGACAGGATACCAACATTGTATTCCTGATGGTAGATGTGGACGGGGACCTGAAAAAATCCTCCGCCTTTATGACCGGTCATGGTTACGAACTGCCTGTTTACTCATCGCTAGGCGCCATGCCGGCTGAAATCATGTCAGGCACTACGCCAACCACGGTAATCATCTCTCCGGACGGCCGCATCGTCCACCGCAAAGAAGGAATGAGCAGGTACAATACCACGGCTTTCGAATCCTGGATAAGGGGCCTGCATTGAAATCCGTCGCAAGCATCGTATTTTCAGGTAATGAATTTTATTGATGAACAACTGAAATTCCGTTCTGACGCCAACAATAAGCCATCAAAGAAAAAGCCCATCTTCCAGGTCAATGAACGTCTGCGCGAATACCTTAAAAAAAACGGGCGGGAAGTAAAAATCCCTGTTTCCTACCGGGATCTCATTCATTTTGTCTCCTCCGTTCCCCTTCTTGACAAGCAGGGCAAGAACACATTGTGGGAGACTGTTGTCTATGATATGCGTCATTGGGATTTTATCCGGGAAGGGCTGGTGAAAATCTATGCCATCCTCAAGACCGAAGGCGATCTCACTTTCACGAAGCATCTTGATGTCGCCCGCATCGACTATTGCAGCTTCGCCAATTCCAATCCCTTTCGGATCCGAATCGTCAATAAGTTCAATGACAATTATGATCATTATTATATCAAACTGGCCGACGCTTCGAGGATCTATGGACTGGAACTGGAGCACCTTCTTTCTCCCAACAGGATCACTTACCTGACCTGGCTAAATACCCTCGTTGAGGAACATATTCCCGGCATACCCGGAGACTTATTTATTCAAAACTATTTACAGGATCCGAGCCTCAATAAGATCCGTCTCGCCAAGGAATTCGTGAAATTCAACGAACGTTGTTTTGTCCGTTTACTGGGTGATATGCGTTCCTACAATTTTGTAGTAGACATCACTCCCGATATCGAAGATTTTCAATACCGGATCAGGGCTATTGATTTTGACCAGCAATCCTATGAAGGGAGAAAATCCCTATATCTCCCCCAATTCTTTAAGGAAAACCTGGCCTTCGTCGACCTCTGCATGCAACATCTCAACAAGGACTCCATTGAACAATACCAGACTGAGGAAAGGACCATGATGGCCTTCCGTGTTGCCTCCTCCCGCTTCCGGCTGATGGAATTGCTCAATATAATGGCGAAAGACACAATCGGTACTCCTGAAAAACTCAGCCAGCTAGGAGCCGAACTCAATGAATTTTCCCATGCGCCCGTCTTTCTGAAATGCCGTTCCATGGGGCAGTTGGTGAAAAGACAACTCAAGCAGACCCTGCAGAAAAATCTGGCCCTGATACAGAAACATATCGGGAAATTCGGAGATTGAATAAAAACTTAAATAAACTCTTTGATGTCGTGCATCAGTCTTTGGGCAATATTCCTGGCCGTGGTTTCAAAATTGCTTTCGGCATAGATGCGGATGATTGGCTCCGTATTGGAAGTGCGCAGGTGGACCCAGTCATTGTCAAATTCGATCTTCAGGCCATCATCCGTATTTGTAGGATGGTTCTTGTATTTCGTTCGGATCTTCGTAAATATCTCCGCCACATTTACCCCTTTTTGCAATTCGACCTTGTTCTTGGAAATAAAATAATCGGGGTAACGCTTCCTGAAAGAGCGTATCCCGTTTTTTTCCTTTGAGAGCGCAGTTAGAAAAAGCGCGATGCCGATAAGAGCGTCCCTTCCATAATGAAGATCCGGAATAATTATGCCGCCATTTCCTTCCCCACCTACCACAGCATTCACTTCCTTCATTTTCCTCACCACATTCACTTCGCCGACAGCAGAAGGGAAATATTGCCCCCCATGTTTCAGAGTGATTTCCTTCAGGGCTTTGGTACTGCTCATATTGCTGACCGTATTGCCATTTTTCCGACTCAGGACATAATCCGCAACGGCCACCAGGGTATATTCTTCTCCAAACATGGAACCGTCCTCACATACAAAGCACAAGCGGTCTACATCGGGATCGACTGCAATTCCAAAATCCGCCTTGGTCTTAATCACCGTTGAACTGAGGACAACCAGGTTCTCCGGTAAAGGCTCCGGATTATGAGCGAATTTTCCATTCATCTCCCCATTGAGTAAGGTGACCTGTTCGACACCCAGGGCTTTCAATAATTCCGGAACGGCCACAGCCCCTGAGGAATTGATCGCATCCACGACAACTTTATAATTCTTGTTATTGATGGAATCAACCTCAACAAGGGGATGATTGATGACCTTATCGATATGTTTTTGGATATAAGTATTGTTGAAATAAGTGGTGCCAAGCTTGTCTACAGAGGAGTAAATAAAATCTTCTCTCGAAGCCATGTCCAGAATCCTTTCGCCATCTTCCGCACTGATGAATTCTCCCAGGTGATTGAGCAATTTCAGTGCGTTCCATTCCCTGGGGTTATGGCTTGCGGTAATCATGATCCCACCTGCGGCATTTTCCCAGACCACAGCCATTTCCACCGTAGGAGTAGTAGATAGGTTCAGGTCAATAACGTCGATCCCAAGCGCGTTGAGGGCGCTGATGACGATATGGGATATCAATTCCCCGCTAATGCGCGCATCGCGGCCAACCACTACCTTGTGGTTCCGTTGGTTATCCTTCACCCAAATGCCATAAGCAGAAACGAACTTGACGATATCAAGCGGGGATAAGGTTTCATCAGGTTTCCCCCCAATCGTTCCTCTAATTCCGGAAATGCTCTTGATCAATGCCACTTGTTCTCTTTTGATGAATTAAATTGAGTGTTGCAAATCTAAAGCATTGCCGCCAAGTGGCATGAGAGGAATTTAGAATTTAAACATTTCAAACAAATTAAAGAAAAAATTAAAGATTCGATGGGTTACCTTTTAAGAAAAGCCTGATGGAGAAATGCTCATAAGGGATACCGGATGAATTAATCCCGATGCCCTTGATAGCTATTTGAAAATGGCTTCTTTATAATAAATCCTTTTGCTTTATCTTTTGCAAAAAAATTAACATGCCCGGTGCAGCGTTTTGGTATAAGGATTGGTTCAACTCACCCTATTATCACCTGCTCTATGCCAACAGGGATGATCAGGAAGCAGCAGCTCTGATCGACCGGCTTCTGGACGTTTTACAACCACCGAAGGGATCAAGAATGGTAGATATTGCCTGCGGACGTGGACGTCATGCGCGTATACTTTCTTCTCGCGGTTATGACGTAATTGGGTATGATCTTTCTCCTGTAAACATCGCTTATGCCAAACAATTCGAAAATGAGCAGCTTCATTTTTATGAGCATGATATGCGTTTGCCCTGCTGGATTCATTATTTCGATTATGGATTCAATCTATTTACAAGTTTCGGATATTTCCGCACAGACCGTGAAAACCAGGATGCCCTGCGCAGCTTCAGCCAGTCCCTAAAAACAAATGGAGTCCTGGTGATTGACTATTTGAATAAGATACAGGCCGAACATGATCTGATCGATCATTCAGTGAGCCAGATCGAAGGAATTGAATTTGACCAGAACCGCTATTGCGATGAAAGATATTTCTATAAAAAAATACGGATACAGGACCCTTCCTTACCGGAGCCCATTGAATTCACCGAAAGGGTGGCCAAATACGGAATTCCGGAATTTGAAAGAATGTGCAACGCTATCGGATTAAAAATCGAATCTGTATTTGGAGATTATCAGTTGGATGGCTTTGGTCCGCTTATATCGCCCCGGTTGATTTTAATAGCTCGAAAGGCTTCCTAATTCATCCCGATCTTCACTGAAGTCATGGTCAGGGAACCTGCCAGGGCCGAATCGTTGAATAAAGATACCGGCTCCTTTTCCTCTCTTAGGGCCAGTGCATAAAGTAACGGTATAAAATGTTCTGCTGTAGGAATTGCCAGCTCGAAGGCGCGTCCCTGTGACCTATATCTGGCCAGAGAATTCAAATCTCCCTCCAATATGAATTGTTTCATTTTTTCACTCGCTTCCGTTGCCCAATCATAGGCAAAACCGGCCTCATTCAATTTATCCCAGGCCACAAGCCGCAGATTATGCACCATATTGCCGCTCCCCAGGATCAGGACACCTTTAGAACGGAGAACCGTCAGTTCACGGGCCAGTTCAATATGGTATTGCGGCGTTTGAAAATGATCGATGCTCAACTCGATAACCGGCACGTCTGCTTTTGGAAAAAGATGCTTGATCACCGACCATGCCCCATGATCAAGGCCCCATTTCTGATCGAGCCCTATATTCGTGTTCTTCACCAGGTCCGCCGTCTGCATAGCCAGTTCGGGGCTCCCCGGAGCAGGGTATTGCTGTTCATACAACTCCTCCGGAAATCCCCCGAAATCATGGATCGTTCTCGGATGTTCCATCGCCGTCACCCAGGTACCTCTCGTCTCCCAATGTGCCGAAACGCAAAGCACCGCTTTAGGATGCGGCAGGGCCGCACCCACTTCCCTGAAGCCCTGTACAAATTCATTTTCTTCAATGGCGTTCATAGGACTTCCATGGCCAATGAAAAGAACCGGCATGGGGTCGGTGGCACCAAAGGCCGCCGTCATCTTATCAAGTTCTTTAAGGTTGCTCATGACAATAGTATAATGTAAAGTTATGTGTTATTGTTTAAACATTGAATAATCTGTTTTACCCTTATCACTCAATATGCTTATCTTGTAATATACCAAAACCTGTTTATGATATGGAAATAAAATCCCTTTGGATCATCATCATCCGGGTCATCGGTTGCTGGTTCCTTCTTTCCTCCTTGGTCGCGATTCCGGAGCTTCTTACTGATGTTATCTTTTTTGGTCGTAACGGAGGAACAGAAGGAATTATCCTTTGGTTACTATTTATAATCTTCTACATAGCCTTCTTCTTTTTTATCCTGAGGTTCACTATCTTCAGGACACCTTGTTTGATTGAAAAGTTAGGCCTTGCCAGGGGTATGCCTGAGGGGAATTTAGAAGTCAATATCCACCGCTCAGTCATTCTCCGAATTGCAGCAATAGTCATTGGGAGTCTCTTGCTCGTCGATAACCTGCCACTCTTTATCAAAGATATCTTTCAATACTGGCAGGTCAGAGAGGGTTACCAGAACATACTAAAGAGCCAACGGACCCCCTGGTTATTCTTGTATGGTCTGAAAGCGCTTGCTGGCTATCTCCTCCTCTATTACAACCGTCAGGCCGTCAATTTTATTGAGTTAAAAAGAAAAACTTCCAATCCAGGGCCTAAGTAAATTGTTCAATCTGCCTTCAGGACTGGTAGCTTAACTATCATTGACTAATAGATTATTAGAATTGTCAATAGAAATAACTAAATACTAAACCTCTCGATCGAGACTCTATTACGATCTGGAGTTCAACTCTCCCCTACCCTAAGCTCTGCCCTATAAACAGCAGCGTCTTCGTCTCCGGTATGATCACATGCACCTCCCTCATCCCATATTCGCGGTCAAAAGGTTCCCTGTACCGGATATGATCGCTTAATTTATCCTTCATCCCATTCCAAACCTCATCCAGGTCATCCACCACCAGGTAAAATTCCATTTCGCCGATATCCGGCCCCGCCCTCAAAATATGTAAGGTCTGGTTATCCTTATAAAGGATCCGGTAATTCTCGTCAGCCCTTTCTACTTGGAACTGGAGTAAATCAGTAAAAAACGATACCGTCTTTTCGATGTCGAAGGAAGGTATCATTGGGCTTATATATAAGGCATGGTACATAAAAACAGAAATTACTTTTATTGGTCGCCTAATTTACTCCATTATCATAATCCTTTCGCAACACTTCCAGTATGCCGGCATTTGTTTTAATATAGTCCGCCATTTGGAGGGTCCTGCTCGATTTGATCATGGTCTTGTAAAACATGAATATATTCATGGTTTCTTCCCGGTTAAAGCCTGGAAGATTGAGAATATTCGCCCTGATCGTAGTATCGCTTTGCCTGCATAGGTTCCCGATCTCCCGCATATTTTCTGCAATGAAGCCAAGAAAAACTGCCAGGAATAACATGAAAGATTCCAGGAGATATTCCCCCCATTTCTTTTTATGCGTCACGTGATGTGGGTGTTTATGTACTTCCATATTATTAGCAGCCTGGTATGCCTTTTAGGAGGCTCAGGTAGATATATGATCTAATCAAAAAGCATGCAATTTACCATATGGAAAGTTACCCATTAGTAAGTTACTATTTGATAAGTTACTTTTAAGTAAGTTACAAAGTCCTATATTTGCAACATGAAAAGTCCATTCTTATTTGGCAGGACAGTCAGCGCTGAGGGTTTTACCAACCGGGTAAAAGAAATCAAAAGGCTGAAGGCCAATTTCATACACCAGGTAAATACAATATTGATCTCACCGCGCAGGTGGGGCAAATCCTCTCTGGTAAAAAAAGTCTCGGATGAAGTAAAGAGCCGGGCAATAAGGATTGTACAGATAGATCTCCTTGGCATACGCAGCGAGGAAGAATTTTACAAAGTGCTGGCAACCGAAACCATCAAAGCCACCGGAAACAGGCTGGAGGAGTGGTTGCACGCCTGTAAAACTTTTTTTAAGCATATAACCCCAAAAATCTCAGTGGGTTCGAATCCGGTCGAAGATTTCGAAATCTCATTCGAATGGCACGAGATTGAAAAGAATTACAAAGAGATATTGCAATTGCCTGAAATGATTGCTGCGGCAAAAAAAATAAGGATCATTATCTGTATTGATGAGTTTCAAAACCTTGCCGTATTCAGAGAACCATTGCTTTTTCAAAAGCGGTTAAGAAGCGAATGGCAGCACCAGCAGCGGGTAAATTATTGCCTTTATGGGAGCCAGCACCATATGATGATGGAACTCTTCGAACGCCAATCGATGCCTTTTTACAAGTTCGGAGATGTTATGTATTTGTCCAGGATTGACCGCGCCGAATGGATTTCTTTTATTGTAGATAAGTTTCGGGAAACAGGCAAGAAAATAGACGCAGCTCATGCAGAAAGTATAGCCCAAACAGTCCAGGACCATTCTTATTATGTGCAGCAACTCTCACATATTGTATGGCTAAATACAGAAAAAGTCGCGACTACTGAAATTCTTGAGAATTCGGTAAATGATCTTCTTGAACAAAATGCGATCCTCTATACGCGCGATACAGAAGAACTAAGCACAAACCAGTTGCTCTTCCTAAAGGCAATTGCTGAAGGCGTGCATAAAGGCTTGAGCAGTATAAAAACTATAGAGAAATACCGCTTTGGAACTTCCGCCAATGTCCTGAAAATAAAACATGCCCTGATGAAAAAAGAACTCATAGAAGAAAGGGGTGGGAACGTCTATTTCATTGACCCTGTTTATGAATTATGGTTCAGGAAATTTGTAATATGAAAGAAAAAAATATTTCAGCCGGGGATTAAAGTCATTAAATTTATCAATTGATTTTCAATGTATTAACATTTTTATGTACTTAAAAGTGTAATTAATTACAATATTACGTACGTATTTATGTATTTATACACAATGTTACGTACGGAAATTGCAACTTTACAAAAATGGGCAACCACCCCCGACAGAAAGCCAATGATCATAAGGGGCGCCAGGCAGGTTGGTAAAACCTGGCTGATGAAAACATTTGGAGCTTCGGCTTTCCCCCGGACAGCCTACCTCAACTTTGAGAGCAATCCCCGTTTAGCCGAAATTTTTACTGGCGATTTAGATATAGGCAGGATCATAAGATCCCTCAATATCGAAACAGGACTGACCATTGATCCAGGCACCCTGATCATTTTTGATGAGATCCAGGAAGAGCCCCGTGCGCTGACCAGCCTAAAGTATTTTTATGAGAATGCGCCTGGTTATCATGTACTCGCAGCAGGTTCATTACTGGGAATATCTTTACATAACCAGGCATCCTTCCCCGTTGGAAAAGTTGAATTCATGGACCTTCATCCTTTTAGTTTTCCGGAATTTCTAATCGCTTTCGGCCAGCAGCAACTGGCAGAACTACTCAAAAGCAGGGAATGGCCAGTGATCAGGAATTTCAGGACAAGATTCACAGAATTGCTAAAACATTATTATTATGTCGGGGGTATGCCCGAGGCGGTTTTGGCATTTATTAACAGGCAGAACTTCGTAGAAGTAAGGGATATTCAAAAACGCATTCTCAACTCCTATGAACAGGATTTTCCCAAACATGCCCCCGGCGAATTAGTCCCCCGCATCAGGATGCTCTGGAATTCTATTCCCACCCAACTTGCGAGAGAGAATCGGAAATTCATATACAGCCATATCAAAGCCGGGGCCAGAGCAAAAGAATTTGAACTGGCTATGGCCTGGCTGATCGATTGCGGGCTCATCCACAGGGTCAACCGGACAACAAAGCCTAGCCTGCCTCTAAAGGCCTATGAAGATCTTAGCGCCTTCAAATTATTCTTGTGTGATACCGGCCTACTAGCTGCGATGGGAGATATTGATATCAAAACCTTGCTGGAGGGAAATGCGCTTTTCCGTGAATTCAAAGGAGCACTCACAGAACAATATGTCCTTCAACAGCTCATCACTAAAAAGGATTGCGTGATTGATTATTGGTCGGCTGACAATGCACAGGCAGAAATAGATTTTCTCATCCAACTTGAGGGAAAGATTGTGCCTCTGGAAGTAAAAGCAGAAGAAAATTTGAAGGCCAAGAGTCTGAAAATATTTAAAGACCAATTCAACCCATCAGTTTCTATAAGATGTTCCCTATCCGATTACCGGAAGGAAGATTGGCTGATCAATTTACCCCTTTATGCTGTACATGAATTGGCAGGAGTAATTGCTTAGTTTATTTGAAATAGTAGAATTCACCCTTTTTTTTTAATTGAAAAATCTTCTAACTTTAAATTCCAGCCTAATATATACTTCAGGAAATGAATCACTACAATACACCAATTAGTAATTAAAGTAAATGGAAGTCCACCACCACCCCGATGTCGAAAAGAAAGGATTCAAAGAATATCTGCTCGAAGGTTTAATGATATTTCTTGCAGTGACCATGGGGTTTTTTGCAGAGAATATCCGGGAGCACTATCATGATGGACATTTAAAAACAGAACTCGCTTCCTCCCTTATCAATGATCTAAAATCCGATACAGCCGAATTGGCAATTTACATTGACCATAGTGACAGAAAGCTCCATCAGATAGATAGCCTCTTTGCCATATTGCAGCAACCAATCGATAAATTGGATAACTACAATCTGTAGCGTCTGCTTGTTGCGTCTGACATTAATTTCAATTTTGTCTCATCACATGGCACCATCGATGAATTGAAAAGCACAGGCCTTTTGCGCCTGTTTATAGATACCAGGATTTCATCCCTTATTAATAATTATGATAAAGGTTTAGGAAATACTGCACTAGTAGATGAGAGAGAAATTAAATATCAGGCTGACTATGTGGAGTCCTTTGCCACAAATCATTTTACGCCTCTTGAAATGAAGAGGGTTGCAGATTCAACATATCTGAATCCTACCAATATTATTCCTTCTGAAGACAAATTAATCAATATTACAGCAGAACAGCTTGTTCAATTTAGTTCGCAACTGATGCAATATAAGAATTATGCCACCTGGTTGAAAGCGTATTATACACGGGACAAAAAAAATGCTGCTGACTTCATTAAAGATATTCGGGAGGAGTTGGATATAACAGACTAACCATTTTTCATTTTAGTCATCAGGAACTTAGCCAAAACCAGGAGTAAGACTATGGCAAGAACTCCTACGACCATGATGATCCTGTTCTGTTTGGCTTTATTCCTCCTTTTCTCCTCATCCTTTCTTCTGATCTCATCCTCCTGATCGCTTCTTCTTGCAAGGTCGGCCTCTTCATGGCTCATTTCACCAAGGCTTTTATTATCTGCCAGGAATTTGGAATAGGAGCCGGCTTCAATAAGCCCCTCCCTGACGGAATCCTTCAGCATAAACAGGTTTGCGCCATTCTTTTTGAAAATTATAAAAAGATTGGAAGAAATAAGAAGGCTTTCCAAATATTCAAGTTCCTGCTTTGACAGATCAGCCAATCCACTGGCCGCATCGCTGATCCTACCCTTTGTATGTGGGTTCGCCCTCAGGAAAACTTCAAGCATTACTGCCATTTTCTCCTCATCATTCATAGAGGGCCCCACATTACCCTGCTCCTCAGCCTTCGAAGGATCTGCCATAAAAGAAATTCAATATTCTTAAATATAAGTAAATAAATTGGTAGCAGATTTAATCTTATTATATTTTTACTACTCAGTTTAATCTTTATGCTAAATCTGACGAACATAGGCCGCATTTTCTACGGTATTGCTATTGCAGGCCTGGGGCTTCTAACCATTTATTATAAAGATTTTCCTTACATGCTAATACCTCTAAAACATTCCTGGATACCAGGTCTTGTCAGCATTGCTTATATCTTCGGGGCCTTGCTCGTGATGGCAGGAATTAGCATTGTATTTGGAAAATGGGCCTGGCAAGTTTCTCTAGTATTGGGAGCCATGCTTATGCTGATCTTCTTTTTTTATTATATTCCCTACCAACTAATGGTTAGCACAGAATATATGCATTATGGGGATTGGGAGAATGCCGCCAAAGAATTGGCATTGGGCAGTGGCGCTTTCATAGTTGCCGGCTGCTTTCCTGGAAAAAATGAAAAGCTAGTACGTATAGGCTCCATTCTCTATGCTGCCGCTATTTTCAGTTTTGGCCTTGATCATTTTGTTTACGGAAAAGAAGCGGCAGATTATGTCCCATCCTGGATACCCAACCATATATTCTGGATTTATTTTGCCGGCATCCCATTAATAGGTTCTGGCCTATCCATTATCTTGAAAATATGGGTCAGGACGATAGCCACTCTACTGGGAATTATGATATTCATTTGGTTTCTTATTCTCCATATCCCTTATACGATCGCTTCATCATTAAATGATGGAGGAGGCGAAGCAACGAGTGCATTTTTGGCGCTTGGTTATAGCGGGATAGCGTTTGTTATTGCGGGTGGGGTTGGAAAGAAGAAAACTTAGCCTGAATAAATTTCAGTTTTTTACCTGCCCAGAATTTCACCAAGGCTATAAATTGGTTTTATCCTTATATTCTTATAATACACTTCCGCACCTTCTGATTGGATCTGCAGCTTCCCCTTTGTCAACGGACTCGCCGATCCGTTATCCCACTGCTGCGAATGATACAGGACCATCATGATCTGGCCATTCACCACCTGCACGCTCGTATCGCCATGGCAATACAGATCGAGCGTGTTCCATTCGCCGGTCGGTTTTTCAGCATCACCTTTCTTGACGCAATGTCTGCCCGCAGGGGTATGGGTGCTGAATGTGTAAAAATTGCCGCCAGGATCATACACAAAAGTGCTATCATTCATTTTGTCAGCCGGAACATCCTCGAATGCCCCCGAAACACCCCAATAGTCCCCGACATTCCCCTGCTCGATCTGAAATTCCTGAGACCGCAACCAGAATCCGTTATCGCCGCCGAGCTCTCCTACGCTATGGTATAGAAGTCCGCTGTCCTTTTTCCGCTTTTTCTTCGGCGCCCAGGTTAGTTTCCCCCACTTGAACTCCAATTGAAGATGATAGTTCTCATACTCCTGCTTCGAGATTAAGCCCCCGAATTGCTCTCCTGAAACCCTGATCAGCTTTTCGCCGTCGCTATCGCTGTCGACCGAAAAGACCTGTTTGGGATCGTTGTCAAGGCCCGGCGGAGCGACGTTCATTTTTTTTCCTGCCGAATCGAAAGGAACCCCTAGCCAGGCATCCCAGCCTTCCAGGTTCTTGCCGTTAAAAAGGCTTATCCAATGCGGTTTTGGTAATATAGGTTGATCGAACCCCAGGAGGATGACGCCAAAAAATAAGGCAGCAAAGGAATAAATTCCAGCTTTGACAAATGTTGGCATTTTGAAAATATTATACATAAAATTTAAGACAAAGTGAATTGAATCCCAAATTCTATTTTTGTCGCTATGTAGAAAGAATCATTTTGTATGTAAAAGCAGTTTACTTTTTCATTTTTCTTAAATCCTTCAACCCCCAATCCTGAATAACACCAATAACAGGCATTAAAGACTGGCCATAAATTGTAATCTTGTATTCAACTCTTGGGGGAATTTCGGCATATATAATCCGTTCTAAAATCCCATCTTCTTCTAACTCCCGCAATTGATTCACCAACATCTGCTTACTTATACCGGGAATCACTCTATGTATTAAACTAAAGCGGTTATGCTTTTTACTGATCGTATAAATTACCAACACTTTCCATTTCCCCCCAATCCTGTTTAGGAAATAGGTAACACCACAATTGGCTGGATTATAATCCCTGTTCTTTCTTTTGGTTTCCATTAGTCTATAATTTTGTACTATTCATTATTTAACTGACGAATACTGAATTTGAAACAAAACTAACAATTTTGCATTCTTAAACATTTTAAAAATTAACGGGAACTTTAAAAACAATAAAACACATCAAATGAAAGGCCTACAATTTAATCAGTTTTGTAATCCCGCAAACGTTTTAGGTGTTTTGGGAAATATTGAAACAGGAAGAGGCATCTGAAAATTCAAAAAAAGGAAATGGAACAATAGAAATATGCACAAAAAAATATTATTCTCGGCGAATTTATTTTTTTTATGACAGGAATGATTGGAAGTGTTTCGGCACAAAACAAACAAGCAAAATCTCAAAAACAAAAAACTATGACAGTAGAACAAATTAAACAATCTATTTTAGGAAAATGGGTAAGCCTTGCTCCTGAAATACGCCCAAGCATTGCTAAGAATGCTGATGGAACCATGAAACCATTTTATCTCATAAGAGATTTTACATATTTTCCCGGAGACAAATTTCAACTCGATGTGATAAATTCTGCAGAAGCTTACGGAAAAGTTCCCTTAGTGAAAATTGTCATTAAAGGTAGCATTGTTTGGCAAGGTGAACATCCGATTGCACAAGGTGCTCAAAAAGTAAAGTTTACGGCTGATGATGTATATGAAATAACACCATTAATTCAGGGCTTTGCTGACGCCATGAATCAGCTTGCTGGCAACGGTTTTGATAAATGGGAAGTGAATAGAACACAAAGTATCTTAGGAAAAGCATTCGCTCCGTTTGGGCTTAGTGAAGGGCAAATATTTGCCGAGTACGATCTGATTTACCTAATTGATGATATGTTATTTTGGGGAGCAAGAAATGTAGATGGTCGGGGCTTTGACAAAGAGGAAAACAGGCCAACTAATTTGCAGATTCCATTGGTTAGAAAGAAATAATAAAAATAAAAAAATATAAAGAATGGAGAACCTTGCAGGCAAAGACCTGATGAGTATTGATATTGAAGGCAGATGCCCGAGAGCACCGGAATTGCAAAATATAATGGACGCCCCATACCTGCTTAAGATGGCGACGGTTTAAGTGATTAGGTCGACAGGTTCCCTACTCTGTGCCAGGTGTATTAAGGTATCACGGGGGTCCCTTGCCTGATTCAGATGGGGATGGGATCAATGATGAAGAAGATAAATGCCTCTCATTGTCTGGATCAGCAAAAAATCGGGGTAGCCCCCTTGATAACTGATGGTCTGAAGAACAGGATAAAAATGGATGCGAAGCTGATATTCTTAAGGGCTGGAAGATAACAGGCTATAAAATTGGTTATTGGCTCTGGCTTTAAAGCATCCTTCTGTTCTGTATTTTTTGCAAGCTGTTTTAATTTCAGATAAACAAATGCATTCAGATAAATATGATTAAACGTCAACCAATAAAAACTACGATATATACGGTTTTTTTGATTCAATATAAAGGTTGTAAATTTAAATGTATCCGCAACCCCATTTGGACAACAATCTATAAGGTAGGTCATCGAAATTTGATTTATCCAAAAGTTTTCTTAGAGTAAACAATTATTAAAAGCGCTTTTATGTTTAGGAACATAATAATTGACATATTCAAAAAAATATGACTAAATCCAGGTATTTCCTAAGATCTATTCTAAGATTTAACACAGCAAAGTTGTGTCCTTATTGCGGCTCCGGCATTAGCAAAGTCATAGATAGAAAATATATTTTTACTACTTTAAACGAATGTTCTCAATGCAGCCTGTTTTTTCGCCATCCTTTAGACACGATAGAATTCAACTATAAATTTTATCAGGAGGAGTATGAGCAAAACGATGGAATAACAACTGATTTACCTTCAGATGTTGAGTTACAAAATTTAATGTCGAAAAACTTTTTTGGCTCGGGAAAAGATGTTAGTGGAATAATAAAAATCTTGAAGTCATTATTGGCGAGACCAACTGTTAAAGTAATCGATTATGGTGCCAATTGGGGATATACGAGCTATCAATTCAGAAACGCAGGGTTTGATGTACAATCTTATGAAATTTCCCTGCCTCGGGCTAAATTTGGCAAAAAACTTGGTTTAGAAATTATTACAGATGAAAATAGTTTAATTGGCAATGTGGATATATTTTTTAATTCACATGTTATTGAGCATTTGCCTGATATTAAACATATATTTTTATTAGCACAAAAACTTTTGACTAATGATGGTTATTTCATTTCATTTTGCCCCAATGGTTCTCTAGATTTTAAAAAAAAACATCCCGAAAATTTCCATACTTTCTGGGGACAGGTTCATCCTAACTATTTAAACTCATATTTTTTCTGTAAAGCTTTCAAAAATGTCCCTTACCTAATTGGAAGTGATTGTTCAAAACAAGAAGATATAGAAGGCTGGGATAAAAATTGCCAAAAAATATTGGATGTTTCAGGAATTGAACTCTTTGTTTTTGCCAAAATTAAGAACCAACATTTTTGAGATTGCGAAAAAATAAAATTCGAAGGACTACCAAGCATCATGAAACTGTTTTTCAATCAATAATCACCAATCTCAGTCTAATATTTAAATCAGTTCTAGTTAATTCAAACAACATCGTATAAGTAAGTTTTACTGGTAAAATGAAAAAGTTTTTCCACCTAACACCAATTCAAAAATCAGTGAATTATAGACTATGAGTGATTTAAATTCATGAATCGGCAAATAAGGTTGAATTCAGAAATTCATTACGGAATTTTCCTAGCGGATCGTATGATTTAATAAGTTCTTTAAATGATGCAAGCTTTTCATACCGGGATGCCAGCAGATTTGGCGACATAGTAAATAATTTTCCCCAATGCGGTTTTGCATCAAAAGGTTCCAGTTTTTTTTCTATCAGTGGCAATATACTCCTTACCTCATCCCAATGCTGCTTCCATGTAAAATGAATCGTCACCGAAGGCTGATTCCGGCATGGGCTCATCCAGAGATTGTCTCCAGCAATGGTACGAATTTCAGTTATCAGAAGCTGTGGCCCGATCGTATTTGCCAGGGTTTTGATCTCCAGGATCGCATCCACGGCATGGTGATGAGGTACAAAATACTCTGACTGCAATTCTTTGCCGCTGCTTGGTGTAAACCCCATTTTAAAATGCGGCATTCGTTCATACCAGGGGCCGGGAATACCCATTTGTTCAGTGCAGTTCTCTGCCGGGAGTTCAGCGATCGGGTGCATATTTTTCACAGCAGCCTTTGCCCCAAAAAACTCTGGCACTAGGTTATAGTCATGTCCGTTATCAACACGGGTTTTTATCCAGACCTCATTGATCGTATCGCTCTGCCAGTCAGTAAAAAGACTGACGCTGTAGCCGGATGACATAATCTCATCGAAATGTTGTTTCATTTGACTCAGCGGCATTTTTTCATAAACATTTTGTTTCATCAAAAACGCTGGTTGAATATCAAGCGAAACTTTAGTCACTACACCCAATGCCCCCAGGCCAACAACAGCACCTAGGAATTTTTCACCGTCTTTCTTCCGGGAAAGATGAACTAAACTACCATCCGCCACAACAATTTCCAAAGCATTGACTGCTGTAGCAAGGTTTCCGTTCATTACTCCGGATCCATGTGTAGCCGTCGAACAGGAGCCTGCTACTGATATATGTGGCAGTGAGGCAAGATTATTCAGTGCGAAACCTTTTTCATCCAGATATGGACATAGCTCGCCATATTTAATCCCGCTTTCGACTGTTATGCTGCCTGCCTTTTCATCTATTGACACTACCTGGTTCATTTGTTTCAACGAAATCAGATTATCTTTGCTGTCTGCAATTCTGTTGAAGCAATGCCTGGTGCCAAGAGCCCGTAACCTGTTGCATTTTTTCACCAGTCTCTGTGTTTCTTTTACCGATTTAGGGTAAAATATATTACTCGTACTGAATTCAAAATTTCCGGCCCAGTTTTTCAGTCTTTCCTGTTGCACCCAGGTTGCAAAAGGAGACAAAAAGGCGGACGCTGCTGTTGCAGATGATAGTTTTATGAATGTTTCTCTATTCATCATAGAAACGATTATTTCATTTTTATTTCAGAATGATCCACTGTACACATCGAACCCCAAATGGCCTTTAATTTTTCAACCAATCATTTGCATCCAACCAAGCATAAATGCTTTCGGAACTCCTGCAGTGAGGCTAAATCTTAAATGAGGGTCAAAAGAAAATCTATCATAGCGTGTAACCAATTTTCAATGCAAATCCTCTGATTTTTGTGTCTGGGTCTGGTGGGGTGGCGCTGACATTTCTCATGCCCAATTCATAGGCCACGGTCGCATCCAGCCTCGTCAGGAAACGGTATCCAAGATTGATATCAAGCCCATAATCCATCCTTTTGAAATCATCGCTGTTGGCAGAAGGCCCAAAGTGCACTGCCGTCTTTGTCCCATCATTTTTAAAGCTCCCATATAAGCCCATTGCGGCATATGGCCCAAACCCTGCATGGACAGAGCTGGCATTATCTAATAGATAGGCATAATTTATCAGGAGAGGGACCTCCAGATAATTAAGGCCTATTGTAGTCTCCAAGACGCCTAAGGATTCCTTTGCAGCCTTGCCGATAAATTCCAGTTCACCAGATACATAAAGATATCCTTCCTTATTAATTTCTTTGGGAACGTACAGTTGGTCGCCATCGATACGGCCAGCGGTTCCCCTGTCATTGCCTGATAAATAGGCTTCCCCTGAAGTCGGTCCGGAAGAATTTGTTTTACCGCTCCCCATGTTATTTGCTAACAAAGCATACACGAGCATTCCAAAATTTGCCCTGACGGCAGGTCGGTCTTTCACATCCACGAAGGACGGGCCGCTATTGTTCGGGTGGATCAAATCAAGGGAGGCATCGATCTGGAGCCAAAGCTTGTATGCCTCCGGCGAGCCCTGGCCCTCACATCGAACAACTAAAAGCGACGAGGTAAATAGGAAAGTTGTCAGTTTGAATAAGTTTCTATTTTTCACGATGCTTGTTTTTTATTCTGATAATAAGCCCGTGCGACCAACATATCTTTTCTCTGGTAAGCGCTTATAATAAGGCATGCCGTATATTATAGGTGATGCCTCCGTAAGTTAGGTCAGAACAGTTGATTAATAAAATACCTACCGCTAACTATTTTCCAGACCAGTAAGCTGAGAAATAAGCTTATAACGTCAATGAATATCCAAAAATAAATTCTCGGTTATTTTTTATCTCACCATTACTTTACAAATAATTTTTCAACCACTCTTTAGACTTATGTATCAATTCAGGTCATTTAAAATTAAATCCGTAATGTCGAACCGAAGAAAGTCCCCTCTATGGTTCAATAGAAGCAAAACGATACCCTTGTCCTGCTTTTTGATTGGAATTCTGCAAACAGTCTGATCGAAAGAGGTTCTACATAAAATGGCTGAGGATCATGAAAGACAATGGACCCCTTTAAAGTGTTCTAAATATCCTTGTTTCTTTGAAGGATTGGAAGCGACAGGGTATACCAGCTATTATTGGTAGTGGATACGGTGTTTAGACGTAAATTTTCATATCCCTCTGGCCAATAATTAATTTTTATTTTCCCCGAGATGGAAAAATTAACATTGGGCTTAATTAATTGGGGATTAGCCCAAAGTTCATTGTCACCGCAAATGTTAGACCTATATAAAAAATGCATTGTAAATATTTAAATTACAATGCATTGTAGATTTATCAGGTTGCCCGACGAGGATTCGAACCTCGACAAACAGAACCAAAATCTGTCGTACTACCATTATACTATCGGGCAATCCAAGAGTCCCATTAGGACCATATAAAGGCCTGCAAAATTAGGCTCATGAAGCTCATGTTCCAAATGAATTTGCAACCACTCTCAGGCCATATTCTGTATCTCGACAGGCCTGCCGTCTAAAGCAACTTCTCTTCCCTCTCCATTATCCTCCTGCTCCTTCAACCCCTTAATAAATTCCAGCGCGTCCGGCACCACATCGCACATGATAGTAATGAGCGACCCGGAGGGCGCATTATTATAAGCATAAATAATCGCGTCTTTCTCGTTAGGTATGATGCTCAAAGGTATTTCCCTGGTCTTTGTTTCATCGATTCCCTGAACAAGCAGGCGGATGATATCCTCGGCGGTTCGGCCGCGGAGGTTCTTATCCTGGCGGATGATGATCTCATCGAAATTCCTGGCAGAGATCCGGCCGAGTTCGCGGATATCATCATCCCTTCGGTCACCGGTTCCGCTGATGATGCCGATCTTTGGATATCCGTCCATCTTACTCACAAAATCACAGAGTAGCTCGAGTCCGGCGGGGTTATGGGCGAAGTCCACAAGAAATTCAAAATTCCTGAATTGAAAAAGATTGAGCCTGCCGGGGGTTTGGACCGGAGAGGGAATAAAGGTTTGTAACGCTAACCGAATGTCTTCAACCTTAATATTTCTAAAAAGATAAGTGGAGAGCACAGCAGGCAGGGTATTCATTATATTATGAATGGCCTTCCCGCCGAAAGTCAGAGGTATCTCGGTCACCTTTTCGATCCTGATCTTCCAATTCCCTTTTAAAAGCGAAACATAACCGTTTTCATAAACAGCAGAGATCCCGCCTTCATTGCAATGTTCACGGATACGGGGATTGTTTTCGTCCATGCTGAACAGAGCGATATTGCAATCAAGATTTCTCTTCATGCCGTAAACAAGATCATCATCAGCATTCAGGATCGCGAATCCATGTTTGAAGACAGTTTCTGGTACCACGCTCTTGACCTTTGCCATTTGTTCCAGGGAATCGATGCCTCCGAGGCCCAGGTGGTCGGCGGTAACATTGGTTACAACGGCAATATCGCAGTTTGAAAAAGCGAGGCCTGATTTGAGGATACCTCCGCGTGCACATTCCAATACTGCAAAATCCACGGTGGGGTCTTTCAGCACGAATTGGGAACTGATAGGTCCCGTGCAGTCTCCCTTCATCATCATCTGGTTTTGAATATAGACCCCATCGGAAGTGGTGAATCCGACCTTATAACCGGCTGTCTTGACGATATGTGCAGTGAGACGGGTGGTTGTGGTCTTACCATTGGTGCCGGTGATGGCGATGATAGGTATCCTGCCATTGGTTCCCTTTGGATAGAGCATGTCTACGACGGGTTCGGCCACATTTCGGGGAAGTCCTTTGGAGGGCTCGATATGCATCCGGAATCCGGGAGCGGCATTGACTTCGAGCACGGCTCCCCCGTTTTCGTTGATCGGGCTGCGCAGGTCGGGTGCCATGATGTCGATGCCGCAGATATCCAGACCGATGATCTTTGCAATGCGTTCCGCCATGAAGATATTTACCGGATGCACTTCATCCGACACATCGGTGGAAGTTCCGCCGGTGCTGAGATTGGCTGTAGGTTTCAAAAGCACAAGTTCGCCTCTAAGCGGAACGGTCTCCATGTTATATCCCTTCTCATCCAGCATCTTTGTACTGAACTCATCAATCTTGATCTGGGTAAGCACTTTTTCATGTCCATAACCGCGTCGGGGGTCTTTGTTCACTTCTTCTACGAGCCAGCTAATATTATGTACTCCGTCTCCGATTACGGAAGCCGGTGTACGAAGAGCGGCACAGATAAACTTAGAGTTTATGACCAATACCCTGAAATCGAATCCTACGATGAATTTTTCACAGATGACGGATCTGGAATATTTCTGCGCGGCCGCAAGGGCGGTCAATGCCTGTGTCCAGTTTATAATATTTGTGGTTGCTCCTTTTCCATGGTTCCCATCGATGGGCTTAAGGACGATGGGATAGCCGAGGCGATCCACTGCATCTTTTAACCCTTCCTCAGTGCGAATGATGAGCCCCTTCGGAACGGAAATTTCAGCCGCTTCAAGCAGGTTCTTTGTTTCTTCCTTGTCACAGGCGATATCGACTGCGATCGATGATGTGGTGCTGGCAATCGTTGCGCGTATTCTTTTCTGGTTCACTCCATAGCCCAGTTGGACTAGTGATTGCTTGTTGAGGCGTATATAGGGTATTCCTCTTTTTGCTGCTTCCTCCACGATGCAGCCGGTGGATGGCCCCATCCTCGTATCTTCCCTGATTTCCCTTAATCTTTGGATATCTTGCTGGATATCGCCGGCCAGGTCAACCGGAATTCCATCGGCAATGGCCTGTACAACTCGCACGGCCGCCCGGGCTGCATAGACGCCGGCGTCTTCTTCGATATAAGTGAAAACCACATAATATTCTCCTTGTTTACCCGTTCCACGGGTTCGCCCAAAGCCTGCATCCATGCCTGCAAGGCTCTGGAGTTCCAGGGCCACATGTTCGATGACATGGCCCATCCAGGTTCCCTCGTCGACCCTTTGGAAAAAGCCACCCGGTTCTCCTACGCTGCAGCGATGTTCGTACATGCCGGAAAATACTTGTTCAAGGCGATGCCTGAATCCCGGTATGGCGTTAGTAGGACGCTCCTCCATTTCTTCGAGGTCGAGTTTCATCTGAATGAGCTTCGGACGGCGGATGCTCCAGTAGTTGGGCCCGCGAAGGGCCTTGATTTCAAGTATCTTCATAACAGTAGCTTTGGACTCCAGGTAAATTACCTATTTTATCACTGGCAGCCAAGATTTTCTAAACCTGATCCCCTTAAATTTGTGCGCATGAATAAATTTGCCTTCAGGCCCGTATTTTATATTTTCTTAGGCTTTAGTCTGGCCCTGCTTATTTTATATTATTTATATCCCGCTTCGCGGGGAATCTCCGGGGCCCTTCTTTCCGGCAACCTGGTACTGCTGGCCGCCGCCTTGGTTTCCTTTCGCTTTTATCGCAAGGCTATCGAAGCTGGCAATATCCAGGCTTTTATGAGGATGGTTTATATGGCCATGATCAGTAAAATGCTTATCTGCATGGCTGCCGTAATGATCTATGCATTTATGGTCAAACCGATAAGCAAGACCGCAATCCTTGGATTTTTCGGGCTCTATTTCATTTATACTTTTGTGGAAGTGAGGATTGCAATGAGATTAAATAAAGAGAAGAAGAAAAATGCCTAAGAAGGAAGCGCCGCTCGAATACCTTAATCAATTCATTCCGGAAGGGGCTTCCGAACTGGTCCTTACTTATCTCCATGAATACAAAGTGCATCTGACGATCACCCGTGAGCGGAAAACCGTACTGGGCGATTATCGAAGTGCGATCGATGGGAAGAACCATCGCATCAGTGTCAATGGCAACCTGAATAAATTTGCCTTCCTGATCACCCTGATCCATGAACTCGCCCACCTGCTCACTTTCATGCGTTTTGGACACCGGGTCAAAGCACATGGAAAGGAATGGAAATTCATCTATGCGGGGATGCTTGGCGCATTTTTGAAGCTGAACATTTTTCCGGAAGATATTTTGGCTGCCTTTAAGAAAACAATTCACGATCTGCCAGCCAGTTCCTGTGCAGATGATAACCTGACCCGGGCGCTGAGGAAATACGATCCCCTGTCTGAAGGACTATTTACCGTGGAGCAAATTCCGGAGGGGCATTTGTTTCAAACCGATGACCAGCGTGTTTTCCGTAAAGGCAAAAAACTGCGCAAGCGCTTTGAATGTCACGAAATCGCAACCAGGCGGATTTATCTGTTTAGTCCGCTTTATGAAGTAAGGGCAGGGCAAGTGGGTCTTAGCTAATGAGTGCCACCAGGCAATACAATAAAATAAGGGATAGTACAACAATGCCAATAAAGGGGATATGCGAGTTTTTCATGGGGTTCGGGTCGGATTCTAAGTTTGGGATCGGTTTTCAAATAAGTAACGATAAAGAAAATAAAATATTTTGAATACTGCAACTGTTAGTTATATGGTATTTATTTTAAATATATAAACTGAATTTCTTTATCCAAGAGAAGTTAGATTTGCATTAAAGAAAGAATCCATGGCACATCACCGTCGGGTAAGCGCGAATTCCAAAGTCAATAATGACACTGGATTTGGCACGAGCACCAACAATGTTGGCGGTCGTTTTGTCAACCGGGATGGAAGCTTCAACCTTCGCAAGGAAGGACTTCCTGTCTGGGATCGTTTCAGCATGTTCCACAGGATGCTTACCATGCCGCTTTGGAGATTTATTTTTATCGTAGTGGTTTTCTATTTTTCGATCAATGTGCTTTTCAGTATCTGTTATTATTTTATCGGGCCGGGTGAATTCGCCGGCATGATCGCCACCACCCAATGGCAGAAATTTAAAGAGATCTATTTTTTCAGTACGGAGACCTTTACCACAGTTGGATATGGAAGGGTGAATCCGGTGGGTGATATGGCAAACTTTGTGGCATCGATCGAAGCGATTTCGGGTTTCCTGTCACTGGCGGCTTTTACCGGTCTGGTATATGGACGCTTTTCGAAGCCCCAATCCTTTCTCATGTTCAGCGAAAAGGCCCTGATCAGCCCTTACCAGGACAAAATGGCCCTTATGTTCCGCTTTGCTTCCTATAAAGATGAACATGTGCTTACCGATCTGGAGGTGAAAGTCACAGTTGCTTTCCAGGAAATTGAAAATGACAAGACTGTATTTAGATTTTTTAACCTGGACCTGGAACGTCACCGGGTAGACAGCCTGCCCATGAATTTTACGGTAGTCCATGCCCTGGATGAAAATAGCCCCCTCTACGGCTTTGGTCCGGAGGAGATGAAGAATGCCGATCTTGAAATTTATGTGCTGACCCGCGGTTTTGATGATGTGTATTCAAATATTGTGCTGCAACGTACGTCCTACACATATGATGAAGTGGTATTCAATGCCAAGTTTGTACCTATGTACCGGGAAAGCGAGGACAAGAATACGACCATTCTTCAATTGGATAAGCTGGACAAATATGTAGAAGTCGTCAAGGAAGCGCCGCAAAAACAGGAATTGGAAAGGCAGAATTGAAGCTTAAATCTTTAAATAAATCAAACCATGAAGGAAAAAATTGAACCTGCAATAGGCAAACTCGGCATTCTGATCCCGGGGCTTGGTGCCGTTGCAACAACGCTCATCGCAGGAGTAGAGACTATCCGCCAGGGCTATGCTCAGCCCATTGGATCTCTCACTCAGATGGGTACGATCAGGCTGGGCAAAAGAACGGAGAACCGGATTCCGCTTATTAAGGATTTTCTGCCGCTTACTGATCTGAATGATATCGTTTTCGGAGGCTGGGATATCTATGATGATAATGTTTATGAAGCGGCTTCGAAGGCAAAAGTGCTTGAACCGGGTCTGCTCTCCGCCATTAGGCCGGATTTACAGGCCCTTGTTCCGATGAAGGCGGTCTTCGACAGGGATTTCGTAAAAAATCTCGATGGCACGAATGTGAAACAGGCAAAAACGAAATTGGAGCTCGCTGAGATGGTCGCAGAGGATATTGAAAATTTTCGAAACAGCAACAATTGCAGCCGGACAGTAATGGTCTGGTGCGGTTCGACGGAGAAGTATATCGAGCAGGCGCCTGTACATGAGAGCCTTGCCAGTTTCGAAGAAGGCCTACTTGAGAACGATCCGCTGATCTCTCCCAGCATGATCTATGCTTATGCAGCGATCAAAAACGGGATTCCATTTGCAAATGGAGCGCCTAATCTCACCTGCGATATTCCTGCTCTTTTGGAGCTAAGCAAATTGACTCAGACCCCTATTGCGGGTAAGGATTTCAAGACAGGGCAGACCCTGATGAAAACGATCCTTGCTCCGGGCCTGCATGCCAGGGCCCTGGGTATCAGGGGCTGGTTCTCCACCAATATCCTGGGTAACCGGGACGGACTGGTGCTTGATGACCCGGAAAATTTTAAGACCAAGGAAGTGTCCAAACTAAGCGTGCTGGAAGATATTCTCCAGCCCGAACTCAATCCCGAACTTTATGGGGAGCTCTATCATAAGGTGAGGATCAACTATTACCCTCCTCATGGGGACAATAAGGAGAGCTGGGACAATATCGATATTTTCGGATGGCTTGGCTATCCTATGCAGATAAAGATCAATTTTCTATGTCGGGATTCGATCCTTGCTGCACCTGTGGTCCTGGACCTTGCTTTGTTCATAGACCTGGCCAAAAGGGCGCATATGAGCGGGATCCAGGAATGGCTTTCCTTTTATTTCAAGTCTCCCCAGACGGCTCCGGGACTTAGGCCAATGCATGATATTTTCAAACAGCACATCAAGTTGCAGAATACGCTTAGGCATATCATGGGAGAAGACCTGATCACACACCTGGGGTTGGATTATTACCAGGACCTGGTAGAAGCTTTATAGATGATACAAATGAAGATCCGGGCTGCAAAAATCATCAGCTCTCTGTTTGGAACTGGTTTTCTGAAGGGAGGCGGAACCTTCGCAGCCGGGATCACGGTCATTGCCTGGTATTTTGCAGCGATGGTCATTAACCAGGGTCGGGATCTGATCTTTTTACTCACAACAGTCTTGATTATTGTGATCGGGGTCTGGACTGCAAATTTGGTAGAAAAAGATTGGGGGGAGGATAGCCATAGGGTGGTAATTGACGAATCTGCGGGGATGTGTATTTCCCTGCTTTTTCTTTCTCCAAACATCTATTCCTTTCTGGCGGCTTTTCTGCTTTTTCGTTTTTTTGATATCGTTAAACCGCTGTATATAAGAAGAATGGAAAGCCTACCGCGAGGCTGGGGGGTCATGGCCGATGATGTGCTGGCAGGAATATATACCAACCTGATCCTGGGGATAGTCACCCGGATAAAGCTTCATTAAATGTTTACCTTTCTAAAAGCGCAGACCTCTTCGATCATTGCCACGGCAGTCGATTTTCTGATCACCATCCTGCTTGTACAGGTATTCGGTTGTTGGTACCTGCTTGGGACTATATTTGGAACTGTATCGGGAGCGATCACTCATTTCCTAATCAGCAGGAATTGGGTCTTTGAAGCAGGTGATGAAAGGGTTCGCCAGCAGGTCCTTAAATATTTATTGGTATGGCTGGTTTATCTGATTTTAAGTACGGCCCTGATCTACTTATTAACAGAGAGGCTCAAGTTCAATTATATTGTTTCCAAGGTCCTTGTCGCTTCCACATTGAGTGTAAGCTATAATTTTCTTTTCCATAAACATTTTGTTTTCAGGGTCAGAAAATAAACTCTTTTGTTGATCAATATCAATTCAAAATAGTTGATGGCCATGGAGTTTGAGAGGAAAATCATACTTTTATTGATATGGGTGGAAGACCCTGAATTCGGTGAGAACCCGGCTTCAATGAAAAAACATCTTTTTGCCCAACTTTGGAGGGCCGTACTTGTTAGACAACCTAATATCTAAAATTTGATTTATGACTGGTTTAATGGAAATTGCATAAGAATCGCTGCATGAAAAGAATTAACTCCTACAGAACGACCTTGCAACTGGGCATTTATAAACTCATCAATCCCTTCGTCAAAGGGATGATCCGATTGGGGCTTACACCCAATACCGTGACAACCATCGGACTTATCCTAAATATCGGGGTGGCTTTTATTTTCATATTTGGTGGAGAAGAGGGGAATCGGGGAGATTTCCGCTATGTTTTCTGGGCCGGTGCCTTGATCCTTTTCGCGGGTCTGTTTGACATGTTGGACGGTCAGGTAGCCAGGCTTGGCAATATGAGCACTACCTTTGGCGCACTCTATGATTCGGTGCTCGATCGCTACAGTGAACTCTTTATGTTTTTTGGGATCTGCTATTACCTGGTTGCCCACCATTATTTTATCAGTTCCCTGTTTACCTTCATTGCACTGATCGGTTCGATGATGGTGAGTTATACCAGGGCCAGGGCCGAGGGTTTGGGAATCGAATGTAAGGGGGGATTCATGCAAAGACCGGAAAGAGTGGTGCTTGTTGGCCTGGCTGCTGTTTTCTGCGGAATCACCGCTCATTTTGTCGGAGGCAATTATAAACTCTTCATCAAGGGCATTTCCTTCCATATTTTTGAGCCCATGTCGGTCCTCACGGTTCCAATCACCTTCCTGGCCATTTTTTCCAATGTCACTGCAATCCAAAGGCTGATGGATGCGAAAGAGTCCCAGCGCCAAAAGGAAATTGAGATGAAGGAGAAGGAAAAACTCACTGTATCGCTCAAAAGGGATGCACCTGCAAAGGCCATGGCCTTGCTGATCCTTTTCAGTATTTTATTATTAGAATTTGCATTCCCTATTAATCGGATGGCATGAACAGCAACCCGGAGCAGCATTCTGCACCGTTTTTCAGGACTGGAGATATGGTTTTGATCGCTTTTTTGTCCCTCGGTTATTTATTATTATCGGACCTGCTGGTCGACTTTCATTCAGAGCAGATTATCCTGGTATTGCTTTTTAATCTCTGCTATTTCGGTTCCCGCCCTAGCCGCCGTTTTATCCTTGCTTTCAGCGTTTTCATTATCTACTGGATCCTTTTTGACTGGATGAAAGCCTTTCCAAATTACCGTTTCAATACCGTCCATATCGGGGATATCTATGCAGCAGAGAAGAAATGGTTCGGATTGAATTATGGAGGCAGCCGCATTACACCCAATGAGTATTGGCTCCGTAACGGCAACAGTATTCTGGATATTTTTTCTGGAATATGTTATCTCACCTGGGTACCCCTTCCTCTGATTTTCGCCATTTTTCTATTTTTCCGGGATAAAAAACAGTTTTTCTATTTTGCTTTCAGTTTTTTGCTCGTGAACCTGATCGGTTTTGTGATCTATTATTGGTATCCTGCAGCGCCACCCTGGTATGTCCAGCAGCATGGTTTTGAATTTATCCCGGAAACCAGGGGAAATATGGCCGGTCTCTCCCGATTCGATCATTATTTTCATCTGGGAATTTTCCAGTCGATATATTCCAAGAGTTCGAATGTTTTTGCTGCAATGCCCTCCCTTCATGCGGCTTATCCCCTACTGGTCCTCTATTATGGGATAAGGTATAAATTGGGAGCTATCAATCTTTTTTTCGGGCTGCTCCTGGCTGGGATCTGGTTTGGCGCCATTTACGCGAGCCATCATTATGTTTTGGACGTTCTGGCGGGTATTGCCTGTGGCATCTTGGGAATTGCGCTTTTTCTGGTTCTGGCCCTAAAAAACAGGATTGTCAGATCCGGTATCGAACGCATGGTCCGGCTTACGAGTTAGCTTTTATTAATTTAATTTTGTTCTATGGCAGAAGACCTCGCAATTCGAAAAGGAAATAAGACCGAAAACTATCAGTCCATTATTCCCCAGATCAGAGCCCTGATCGAAGGTGAGCCCGACCTTATCGCCAACCTGGCAAATATCATAGGGGCCCTCAAGGAACAGTTCAACTGGTTCTGGGTGGGTTTCTACCTCGTCAAAGGAGAAGAATTGGTCCTTGGCCCCTTCCAGGGGCCGGTAGCCTGTACCAGAATCCGGAAAGGCCGGGGCGTTTGTGGCAGCAGTTGGGAAAAGGCCCAGACCCTGATCGTACCCGATGTACAGGCCTTTGCCGGTCATATTGCCTGTAGCAGCCTGTCAAAATCTGAAATCGTTGTGCCGATTGTCCGCAGCGGTGCGGTTCTCGGCGTCCTTGATGTGGATAGTGATCAGGTCGACAGTTTTGATGAAACGGACAAAAAATTCCTTGAGCAAATAACAGAATTTATCTGCTTTGACGTTTAATGCCAAAAGAATTGAAAATCCAAAGCAGATGAAAAAGTTCGTTTTCCTTTTATTCTCGGTGCTTTTTATTACCCTTAAATCTTATTCCCAAAATCCCTTCACGCCAAACGATCTGATCGGAACCTGGGACCAGAATATCAGCAAACGTTCAGCAACCATCATATTCGACGATACCAGCCGGGTTCGGTTCTCCTATAAGGGCCATACTGGTTCCACTCGTAAGTACTACTATTACCTGAATAATTCTCAGAATCCAGCCCTTCTGACCGTTGACTATAAAGCCCACCGAAAACTCCGCAATGAATATTTGATACAAATGGTTGACAAGTCCACGATCAGGTTGCAGGTCCTACATAAGCATGATGACCGCACCCATTTTGATGAGAAAAATGGACAAATTATTACGCTCACCAGGCGGACTCCGGCTTAAACTTATACATCAGTAATAACGTCAAAGCCTTTGAAACTCCCGACTGTGGCAAGGCCGATCCGTATAGCGCCTGAACAATTGTATTCTGTTATACCTGGAATTTGATCGATTTTATTCTTTCGAAGCCAATAAATAGTTCTTGGCTCACAACCTGATTTTTCCAGTACTGATTCCGCAAGGAATTGATTGATAGTAATATGAACCATTGTTGGTTCGCAAGCCATTCCCAATTTCTTTTATCTTAAAAGAGCTGAAGTATATCATCTGCTGCACTATTAGCAATCTCCCCCCTACACTAAATTAGGTATTGGGCCACCCCTATTAAAGGCGTTATTTTTGTTAAGCAATACAAGATTGATTCTTTTTAACATTAACTCATTCATCAACCTAAATAAAAGATTATGAAAAAATTTCATTTCCCAGTCCTTTTGACAGGGGCAGCAATTTTGGTTCTTTTCATGGCTGGATGCAAAAAATCATCTGGCTCCAACAATAATGATGGCAGAAGCAGTTTAGTCAACGGCCTGGTTGCGAGTTTCACAAATTCGGCAATAACCAATGGTCAGTCTGCCACCCCTGTTACCTACAGTTTTACATATGACTCCCTAAACCGAATGTTAGAGGAGGTTTCAAGTGACGGAGAAAGTCCCATTACACTCACTTATGGCACCGGTACCGTAACCGAGGTCCAGGGTACGGTTACTACGATCTTTACGCTGGGCAACGATGGCTATGCCGCTTCGGATAACCAGGGAAATACCTATACCTACAGCGATGGCCTCCTTCTCAGCATGATCAATACTTCGGGGGCTTCCACAATCAACACGGTCGTGAATGGAAATATTGTCAATTCTGTCGAAACCGCTGTTGGTGGAGCAACAACCACACTTGGTTTTACCTATACAAATATGCCCAATTATATATCAACAAATATTGACAGGTACACCGGAAATATCGATGCCAACCTACCCGCTTCAGAAAGTATCAACGGAGTATCAGCTACTTTCACCTGGAACAATATTGACAGCAAGGGACGTCCGCAATCCTTAAAGATTGTAGAAGGCAATTCGACCCTGACGCGCACGTACACTTATCTGTATCCCTGACCCTTCATTCGAACGATTTCAATGGTTATGAATTAAAAAAGGGGGAGCAGCGTCCCCCCTAAATTTTTTTTAACAGAAACTCTGATCAGGGTCATCCCCTACTTCTTCTCAAAATCCCCTGCATAGATCACCGAAATCTTATCCTCGCTGATATATTTCCTGAGCGCCGCATTCACCTGATCAAGAGTCAGCTTCTGAGCCGCATTCTCATAATCTGAATAGAACTGCAGGTCTTTTCCATTGCTCAGGTAAGTCGCGATCCTGGTTGCCAGTGACTGATCGTAACCAAGCTCCGTTTTGCGTTCCTGCAGCCAGGCGCTTAAGGACTTCTTCATTTCATCATCTTTGAAACCACCTGCAAGGGTCTTATCCACCACTTCATGCCAGGCGCTATCAAGCCTCAACTTATACATTGGGTTGAAAATCGCATAGAGGCCCCAGAAAGAAGCAGGATATTTAAAGTTCGGGGAAAGAACGGAACCTGCTCCATAACTCATGCCTTCTGATTCGCGCAAGCGCTGTGGGATTCTGGAAGATAGAAAAGCGCCCCCGCCAAGCATCTCGTTGGCAATATCCAGCGCGACAAAATCCGGATCCGATTGCTTGAGCGCAATATTGATCGCTCCGAAACAAACCGCATTGGTCTTGTCTTTTATCTGGATCGTTTCTGTTCCGCCCTTCACATCAAAAAATCTTTCTTCAATCTCCGTATAGGGGCTGGCCACATTGAAAGAGCTCAGGTTCTTCTCTAAAAAACCCTTTACCATGGCCGGATCAAAAGCGCCTACAAAAGCTGCGTCGCCATTATTGGCCCCGTAGAAGGATTTGTAAAAAACAACCAGGTCTTCCAGTTTAGCTGCCTGCAAATCTTCAAGATCTTCCTCAATACTGTTGGTATAGAGCGGGTGCCCCTTCGGGTAAGCATGTATTTTCTTGAACAGGATATTCGAAGCTACCCATTGCGGATCGCTACGGTTATTTTCAAATTCGCCCTTCATGTCGAGGATCATCTTATCGAACTCGTTTTTGTCAAAAGACGGATGCAGAAGGATATCCGAAAGAATGTCCAGTGCGGCGGGAAGGTTCGCATTATCCGTGCCCAGATTGATAGATACCGAAGGGCCGCTCCCGTTAATATCGATACTTGTCTTGATCTTATCCAACAGATCATTGATCTCCTTTTTGGTTTTGGAGCTTGTTCCGTTCTTCAGCATACGTGCCGTCAGGCCCGGAATCATTCCCTTACCGGTCAGGCTTTTTTCATCGCCCAACTTCAGGATAATATTCGCGTAGACCTTATCGCCCTTGGACGGCTTTTTAAGCAACGCATATTTCATGCCGTTTGCTAATGATCCATATTGAGTATTTTTCTTGATGTTCCCGATGCTCGCCTCGAAGCTCGCCGTCTGTGCAACGCCGGTTTTGCCTTTATAATCCTTTACCAATGCCTTGATATCCGGCCTGTCTGGAACTACTGTCCTCTCGGGATTCTTGTCCGGGATGAATACTCCGACTGTGCGGTTGCTAGGCAGATAATATTTTTTAAGAACAGCCTGCAGGTCGGCAACGGTGAGTTTTTCCATCCTATCCCGGTAAATATAGAACAGCTTCCAGTCCCCTGAACCGATCACTTCCGCGAGATTGACGCAGAAATCAAGAGTATTGTTCTGAATATCTGTAATCTGTTTGATCAGGGTATTCTTGGCCCTGTCAAGGTCTTCCTGTGTTATGGTATAGTTGGGTAAATTATCCGCAGAATGAATAAAGGCTGCCTTTGCGCTGTCCAGGCTCTTGTCCTTGGGAACGCTGCAACTGTAATAAGAAAATCCCGGGTCATACAATTGATAACTGAAACCGGACACCTTAGTTGCTAGTTTTGGTTCAACCAGGGCCTTGTAGAACAAGCCGGAAGGATCATTGGTCAGGACCTGTATGACTGCATCATTGGCAACATAATCCTTATCTGAATATGCAGGCGTATGGTAGGCCAGTCCTATAAAGGAAATATCTCCGTTTCTTCTCAATTCTACGTAGCGCTCTCCGTCCTGGGGAGGTTCTACGGTATAAGCTGGCTGGATTACACGACTTGGTTTCGGAATGGCCCCGAAATATTTTCCGATCAGGGCCAGGGTCTTTTTTTCGTCGAATTTTCCACCCACGATCAAGGTCGCATTATCCGGCTGGTAATATTTTTTATAAAAAACACGGAGGTTTTCGATGGGCACTTTTTCAATATCCTCTTTACTGCCAATAGTGGATTTGCCGTAATTATGCCAGAGATACATGGTCGAGATCACCCTTTCAGTAAGGATATTATCCGGATAGTTCTCATCCATTTCAAATTCGTTCCGCACTACAGTGAATTCTTTTTGCAAATCCTCATTCCTCATCAGCGAATTCACCATCCTGTCCGATTCCATGTCAAGCGCCCAGGTCAGGTTACTGTCAGTAGCCGGAAGGATCTCAAAATAATCAGTCCGGTCATACCAGGTCGTTCCATTGGCAGAAGCGCCCTTGTCCGCAATGGTTTGTTTTATGCTGGAAAATTTTTTGGACCCCTTGAACATCATATGTTCAAGCAAATGTGCCATACCGGTTTCTCCATAGCCTTCCAGCCTGGATCCAACATGATAGACAATATTCAAAACTACATTGGTCTGCGATGCATCAGGCACCAGCAGGATTTGCAAACCGTTAGCCAGCCGGTATTCCTTCACCCCTTCGACGCTCGTGACAAAAGCCGGTTCTGCTCCACTAACGACAGCAGCTTTTTTTTGCTGAGCCTGGGCGACATTAAATAAAAATCCGAGAAGACAGATAAGGAAAAATTTATTCATGATAAAAAGTTTAATCGAATTTAGGTGTTTATGTGATCTAATCCTCAGCTCACCCCTTCTTCAGCGTAGGAAGAGACTGGTTCACAGGTGCAAATCAGGTTCCTGTCCCCATAAGTATTGTTTACCCTTCCGATAGAAGGCCAGAACTTGGCTGAACGGACAAAGGGAAGCGGAAATGCAGCCGATTCCCGGCTATATGCATGTTTCCAAGCATCAGTGCAGATGACATGTTGGGTATGTGGGGAATTCTTCAATGCATTATCTGTTTTATGAGATTTGCCTGTCTCGATATCACGGATTTCCTGGCGGATGCTGATCATTGCATCGCAAAAACGATCCAGTTCGGATTTGTCTTCGCTTTCCGTTGGTTCGATCATGATCGTACCTGGTACCGGAAAACTCAATGTTGGCGCATGAAATCCATAATCCATCAGTCTTTTGGCCACATCTTCCGCTTCAATGCCTTCGCTGATTTTGAATGGGCGCAGATCGACGATGAATTCATGAGCGCAGGTTCCTTGTGTACCTGTGTAAAGTATCTTATAGTCTTTTTCAAGCCTGGCTCTCATATAATTCGCATTCAGGATAGCATAGCGGGTGGCATCGGTAATGCCCTTGGGGCCGAGCATCTTGATATAGGCATAGCTGATCAGTAAAATGCTCGCCGAACTGTAGGGAGCTGAGCTGACTGCATGGGTTTGTTTGCTGTTCTCCTGAGCGGATAATTCCACATGTCCCGGCAGAAAAGGCTTCAGCTTTTCATTGACGCAGATCGGCCCCATGCCGGGCCCCCCCCCTCCATGTGGTATTGCAAAGGTCTTATGCAGGTTCAGATGGCAAACATCGGCTCCTATGTATCCGGGATTAGTTAGGCCAACCTGAGCGTTCATATTAGCCCCATCCATATATACCAGTCCGCCGTTTTGGTGAATGATCCCGCAGATCTGTTTGATGGTCTCCTCGAATACCCCATGCGTGGAAGGATAGGTTACCATCAGGCCGGCCAATGCTTCCTTGAATTGAAGCGCCTTGGCTTCCAGATCGGCCACATCTATATGACCTTCCTCATCGCTTTTCACGACAACGACCTTCATTCCTGCCATCACTGCGCTTGCCGGATTGGTCCCATGGGCCGATATAGGAATAAGAATAATGTTTCGGTTTGACTCTCCCCTGCTCTCGTGATAGGCCCTGATGGTGAGTAATCCTGCGTATTCGCCCTGAGCGCCGGAATTGGGTTGCAGGGAAGTGGCTGCAAAGCCGGTAATGCAACTGAGCCATAGTTCTAGCTCCCTGATGATCTGGCTATAACCCTCCCATTGTTTGGCAGGAGCAAAAGGATGGATCTGGCCAAATTCAGGCCAGCTTACGGGAATAAGTTCGGTGGCTGCGTTTAGCTTCATCGTGCAGGAGCCTAAAGAGATCATGGAAGTGTTTAAGGAAAGGTCCTTATTTTCCAGCCTTTTCAGGTAACGCATCATTTCCGTTTCACTATGGTGCGTATTAAATACCGGATGACTTAGATAAGCCGAGGTCCGGGTTGCAAAATCCGGAATATTGGAAAGGGTTTCGCCTTTGAAGTCGGGTTCAACTTCAGACTTCCCTAAAGCCTTCGCAAACAAAGCTGTCAACTGCCTTATATCCTGAACTGTCTTTGTTTCATCAAGACTGATCCCGATCAGGTTGCTTCCCGGAAAATACCTCAGATTGATGCCTGCCTTTTCCGTAAGCTCCCGAATTGTCCAAACATCTTTCACTTCAACCATCAGTGTATCAAAATAAGCTCCATTAAGGACTTTTAGATTTTCTGGGTCTAGGTTTTGAAAAGTTCCTGCCAGTGACTTTGTCAGCAGCGAAACCCGGCTGGCAATTTCCTTCAGGCCTTCCGGCCCATGATAGACAGCGTACATAGCCGCCATATTGGCCAGCAAGGCCTGGGCGGTACAGATATTTGAAGTTGCTTTTTCTCTTTTGATATGCTGCTCGCGGGTTTGCAGGGCCATTCGGAGGGCACGGTTATTCTGTGCATCGATGCTAATTCCGATGATACGGCCGGGTATTGCACGTTTGAACTCATCCCGGGCTGAAAAAAACGCGGCATGAGGCCCTCCAAATCCAATCGGAACTCCAAACCTCTGTGAGGATCCAACTGCCGCATCTGCTCCCAATTCACCAGGCGGAGTAAGCAGGGTCAGCGCCAGCAGGTCCGTTGCCATAACCACAAATCCCTGAACGGCATGGATTTTTCCGATAAAATCCCTGTAATCCACTATCGAACCATTGGTATCCGGATATTGAAGCAGGGCGCCGAAATAGCAACCATCGATGGCAGCCTCATTATATGAACCGAAAACCAGCTCGATTCCAAGGGGTTTGGCCCTTGTCATGAGGAGATCTCTCGTCTGGGGATGCACCCCATCCTCAACAAAGAATTTCAGTTGTTTGGCTGATCCGACCTTATTCACCTCATGAAAGAACATGGACATGGCTTCTGCTGCAGCCGTTCCTTCGTCCAGTAAGGAGGCATTTGCCAGGGGCAGGGCAGTCAGGTCGCTGACCATGGTCTGGAAATTCAGGAGACTTTCGAGCCTGCCTTGAGATATTTCAGCCTGGTAGGGTGTATATTGAGTGTACCAACCCGGATTTTCGAATACATTTCTCAGGATGACACTAGGCGTAATGGTCTGATAATAGCCCTGACCGATATAGGAATTAAAGGGCTTGTTACGTGAAGCAACCTCACGGAGTTCATTAAGGTACTGAAACTCACTGACCGGGCCAGGAATATCAGATAAGGATTCATGACGTATGGAAGCGGGTATGGTTTTTTTGATCAAATCTTCCAGATTCTCAACCCCGATAGCCTCTAACATTTGCCTGGTTTCCTCTCCATTGGGTCCCAGATGCCTGCCTGCAAATTCATTTGCCTGCTTTTCAAACAGATTCATATTAATTTTCCCGAATTAGAGTGTAAAAAGATGCGCAAATTTAAGCCGATGCTTTCAGATTATAATAATCTCCAAATCCTAAGGGGATAATTTGTACGAAACCATTACTTGCTCCATCTTTGCGGAAATGGAATTGATAGAGGTTGTCACCGAAGGGCAAAGTGGAAAAGTATTTGTCGCCAGGAGCAAAACGGCTAATTTTTTTCTGCTCCTATTTCTCGGCACCCTAAATACCATCACCCCGATATCTATCGATATGTACCTTCCGGCCTTCCCGAAAATAGCTGCAAGTCTGCACACTGGAATTCGGGAAGTCTCACTATCCGTTTCCATCTATTTTCTGGGGTTTGCCCTTGGCCAGATCTTATATGGTCCCCTGCTGGACCGTTATGGCAGAAAACGGCCCTTGTATGCCGGCCTTTCACTCTATATTGTCAGCACCATCTCCTGTGCATGGAGCCCCTCGATCGCTTTTTTGTTGGTAATTCGTTTCGTACAGGCCCTTGGTGGCTCGGCAGCCGCAATAGCCGCCATGGCAATGGTCCTGGATTTCTTTCCACCCGAAAAAAGTTCCAGGATCATTTCGACTTTGATCCTCATTATAGGCGTGTCTCCCATGCTTGCTCCCACGGTCGGAACCCTGATACTTGCCGCCTGGAGCTGGCCCTATATCTTTATTTGTCTGGCCCTGGTCACCCTGACCCTGCTGCTCATCTCCATATTCTATCTGCCTGAAGGCCAGGAACCGAATCCATCCATTTCTCTGCATCCTTCTACTATAATTAGAAGCTTTTGGTCAATTTCTAAGGACAGGAATTTTTATACCTATGCACTGGCAGGGACTTTTTCCTTTGCCGCACTCTTTGTTTATGTCAGCAATTCTCCAGCGGTTTTCATGGGAGAATTCCATGTCGGCCCCAGAAATTACAGCGCCATATTTGCCGGGCTTTCGATCGGCTTTATCGGCAGCAGTCAACTCAATCATTTGCTGGCCCGCCATTTCCGAAATGAGCAGATACTAAAAGCCGTTGTCTGGGTCCAGGCCATTTCTTCAATTATATTTTTCATTTTCGCCCTGCAAGGAATCATGAGTCTTTCACTGGTAATAGGCTTTCTTTTCGTGATATTGGCCTGCTGCGGTTTAAGCTATCCCAATGCGGCGGCAATCGCTCTGGCCCCCTTCACCAGAACTGCCGGAACCGCTTCTGCCTTGCTGGGTTTTATCCAAATCGGTATCGGGGGACTGATCTCCACCGTTTCAGGCTCTCTATCCTTGCGCGGAAGCCTTGATCTTTCCTGTTTCATGGCGATCACTTCGGTGCTCGCCGTCATCCTGCTAATTGCCGGCAGAAAGCGTTATCGATAAATTAATTTGGAAATGGTTTTCCAGCTATTGTAAATTGCCGTTAGGCTATGCATGATATTGAACCATTTTATAACTGGCGCCATATTTATATCAGTGAAGAAGATGAGCGATCTCCCTTTTACGGAAGGGAATATTCTGAATTTCAATTTACCCAAACCATTTACAATTATTATATCCATCCTCAATGGGATGATTTTGGTTCCAAGACCCTTTATATGAAAGTCCTGATAGCCGACTACGAAGAACATTATGTGGTCGTCGAACTGATCGGGGAATGGAATGATGCGATCGAAAACGATATCATGGAAATCAAAAGAGAAGTCGTGGATCCCTTTATCGCCGAAGGCATCAACAAATTCATCCTCATTACCGAAAATGTCCTCAACTTTCATAGCGGCGACCGCGACTACTACGAAGAATGGTTCGAAGAAGTCAATAGCAGCGGTGGTTGGATTGCGGCCATCAATATGCCCGAGCAAACTCAATACGACTTCAAAAAAGCCCATATCGATCGCTATATCCAACTCACGGAAATCGATAACTGGCGCATCTACAGGCCCATCCACTTATTCCGCAAGATCGACGAGCAGATGACGAAAAAGCTACATTGACTGCTGATTTTCTTAAGGCTTCAGATAGTTTGTTGCAAATTCACTTATTAGTGAATTATCCTTTCGCAGAAATTTTAAACAGTATTTATGAGAAGCGCGGTTGCGAAACGAATACAAAAAGAAACACCCGAAGAATTGCGGATTTTTATTAGGCGTTAGATTGATATTGTATAGTGGATAAACCGGTTTCCCCAATTTACCATCATCCTTTCTTAATCCCCGCCCTCTTTTTCAATTCATCGATCGTCACGCTGATTTCTCTGCCAATAGGTTTCCCGTCCCTGTAAGTAATCACCCGGATCATATATGCCTGTTTCGGAACAGGTAAGGGCTCTGCGTATTTAGGATAAAAATTGTCCGGATGGGTATTATCGAAGCAGTAATAAATTTCAAGCCCCTTGACTTCGGCTGAAAGTTCAATCACTAATGAATCCTTTGCATCCTTTTTTACCGTAATGACCGGATCAAAAAAAGCCCTTGCATATTTAACCTGCTCAACGTCCAACCTGTCAAACTGGTTTTCTACTTTTTTCGCAAACAGATCCCAGTTCTTCTTCTCCTTTGGGCTCCATAAACATTCCGCAGTAGCCATGCTTCTTGGCCACAGCATATACTGCATATGCCGCACATTAAATACCTGCTCGGTCCATAGATTGGCCTGTCCGCCCTTGACATATTTCTCATCCACTCCATCGGGGACCGGCTCGAAAGCATAGGCAGTATCTAAGAGCAAAGTCGAATAAACATGGGGCTCGATCGACTCATCGCTCTGCATATAGTCCAGGTAACAATAATTTGTGGGGGTCATCACGACCTCATGACCCATCTTGGCAGCTTCTATTCCGCCCTTGATGCCTCTCCAGCTCATCACCGCTGCATTGGGTGCCAGCCCTCCTTCGAGAATCTCGTCCCAGCCGATCATTTTCTTGCCTTTTGATTCAACGATCTTCTCCACTCTTTTTTCAAAATAGCTCTGCACTTCATCAAGGGTCTTCAGGTTTTCCTTCTGCATGAGCTGTTTAACTGCTTCGCTTTTCTCCCAGAAATTCCTGGAACATTCGTCCCCGCCTACATGGATATATTCAAAAGGGAATAACCGGGCTATTTCCGTAATGACCTTGTCTATGAAAGGATAGACTTTTTCATTGGCAGGACAGAGCGTATTGTCGATCAAACCATAAAAATGTCCTTTAGCTGGCCAGACGATAAAGGGTTCTCCTGAATTGACCTTATAGTTCTCCGCTCCCTCAGTACAGGAAAGTTCAGGGTAGGACACGACGGCTGCAAGGCTATGTCCTGGCATATCGATCTCAGGTAAAATATTTACATATCGCGCCTTGGCATATTGCAAGATCTCCCGGATATCGTCTTGGGTATAAAAGCCGCCATAATCTCTTGGTTCATCAGGAGCAGGAGGATCGAAAGTCCCGAAATAACCAACGCGTTTCACATTCCATGCTCCAACCTGTGTCAGTTTGGGCAGGCTCTTGATCTCGATACGCCAACCCTCGTCATTGCAAAGAGTTAAATGCAGAAGATTGTATTTGTACTTTACCATTTCATCGATAAAGTCTTCAACTTCTTTCTTGGTGAAGAAATGGCGGGAGACATCGAACATCAGGCCTCTCCATGCAAAACGGGGATAGTCCATGATGGAAACGCATGGAGCTTCCCAGGCAATTCCCTTAACCTGGCTTTTGCTTTCTATTTCTTTAGGGAGCAATTGTAACAAAGTCTGAACAGCATAATAGATACCGGCCGGGGTATTGGCATGGATCTCGATCCGGTCCGGGCTGATATCCAGATGATATCCTTCATCTCCGATCTTTTTTTCTGGACTCGGGTTCAGCAGGAGGCGGATTGCACCTGGGCCGGTACTGCTGACCGAAACTTTTAGGCCCGACGCATCGGATAGTTGTTTGACAAACGCAGAAGCCGTATAATTCACCTCCTTGTTATTGACGACAATGATCAGGTTGTTTTGAAATTTAAAGTGGCCTTCCTTGATAAGGGTGGAAACCGGCTCTGGAATAATGGACAATTGTGAAAATGCACTTCTAACCGCTAACAAGCATATTGCCATTAATAAAAAAAGCCTTGTTATCTTATTTTTCATGAGCTGAGTAGATTGGGAAATAGTAAATTGTTGTTGAAAATAGTAAAGAATCCAGTTAAAAATTAATAATTTTTTTTAATAAAAACTGAAGTTCATCATGTCTCAATACGATATCATTATTATCGGAACCGGAGCAGGCGGTGGTACGCTTGTCCATGCCCTGAAGGATTCCGGTAAAAAGGTCCTGGTTCTTGAAAGAGGAACTTATCTTCCCCGTGAAAAAGAAAACTGGGATACGATCGAAGTATTCCAGCATGAACGCTATCATACCAAGGAAGTCTGGAAAACTTCAGATGACGGCAAGGACTTCCATCCCCAGACCGGTTATTGGGTCGGAGGAAATACGAAGGTCTATGGAGCAGCCCTTTTTCGGCTTAGGGAAAAAAATTTCGAAGGAGTCCCCCATATCGACGGCACTACTCCTGAATGGCCTGTGAAATATGCCGAACTCGAACCCTACTATAACAGGGCGGAAAAATTGTACAATGTCCATGGCCTTGCCGGAGAGGATCCCACTGAGCCCTTCCGGGCTGAGCCCTTTCCGAATCCGCCTGTCTCCCACGAGCCTCGTATCCAGGAACTGCATGACGAGCTCCAATCGAAAGGCTATCATCCATTTCGGTTACCCATAGGTGTTAGGTTGAATGAAGCCGACCCGCTCAATAGCCCCTGTATCCGCTGCGACACCTGCGATGGATTCCCCTGCCTGATCCATGCCAAGGCCGATGCCGATATCAACTGCGTCCGGCCCGCTCTCTCTGATACCAATATCACTTTAATGACGGAAGTCAAAGCCACCCGCCTGATGACCGATCGCTCGGGTCGGACAATCACCGCCGTAATTGCCCAAAGAACAACTCAAGAAGGAGAAGAAGAAGAAAAATTATATTTCACCGCCGATATGATAATCCTTGCTGCCGGTGCCGTCAACTCCGCCGCACTAATGTTGAGATCCGCTAATGACTCTCATCCCGAAGGCCTCGCCAATTCCTCGGATATGGTCGGGAGAAATCTAATGAAACACAACAATGCAGCTATGCTGGCGATCTCCACCAAGCCCAATCCTACCCGCTTTCAGAAAACCCTTGCCGTGAATGATTTTTATTGGGGCGAACCCGCATTTCCTTATCCGATGGGACATGTACAGCTAATGGGCAAATCCAACCGGGACCAGATATCGCCTGATGCTCCCTTCTTCGCGCCAAACCTCTTGCTGGACGAAATGGCTTCCCATTCGGTGGATTGGTGGTTCACAGGAGAAGACCTGGGCCTGCCCGAAAACCGCATTACCCTCAAAGACGATCAAATTCATATCCAGTATACCAATACCAATATGAAGGAATTTGAGTGGCTGAAACAAAGATGGTGCCAGGTCCTCAAAAAAGTGGACCAGGTCAGCCATTTTATACCCCACAATCTATACCTGAAGAAAAACATTCCCCTCGAAGGGCTCGCTCATCAGTGCGGAACCTGCCGCTTCGGCGATGACCCGAAAACATCGGTTCTTGATCGCAATTGCAAGGCACATGATCTCGATAATTTATATGTAGTGGATGGAAGCTTCTTCCCTTCCAGCGGAGCAGTCAATCCCTCCCTGACCATCATCGCCAATGCGCTCAGGGTAGCCGAGCACTTGCTGGATCGTATGAAGTGAAAAATAAAATCACTGCTTCACTTTCAATACAACGATCTTAGTTCCGATGCCCCCGTCCGGAGAAATCCCTTCAACCACGACCGCAAACCTTCCACCCAGGTCGGAGGAATAAAAGCTCACATGTCCCTTGCCAGCAGAATCTGTTTGCAGTTCCGGGTTCCAATAAAGGGCGTTGCGAAAATCGGGCAGACTGCTCTCACGCTGGTCTTCGCGGCCATAATCCGGGTTATAGAATTCTCTTTTCTGCTGCAATCCCTCGTAATCGATAAGGGTCGCTTTCGGATCAAGATCAAAACCAGCCAGGTTCCCGCGGTAGGTTATAAAACTCATTACCCCTTCAAAACTGGTATTGCCGAAAATATAACGGTCATTCAAAACATCCAGCTTCCTAACTTTCAGCGGATCAAAGGCAATGATCCTGTTCACATCAAATACCGGCACTCCATCCAGGAGTATCAAAGGATCATCTTCAAAATAAATATGGTGCCTCGTATCGATCACCGAAATTTGAAACTGTCCCTTCCTTCCCTTCACGCTGATCAGATCCACATATTCACGCAGCACTTCCTCCATGGTCTGGAACCTCGTGTAGTCATCCAGCAGGTAGGACTTGGCCAGTTTCCTGTAAAAAGGAATGGTGTCAGCGCCTGGCAAAGAAAAATTCTTCAGACTTTCGCTGTGGTAAATATTAAGGGCCTGCATGGCAACATGCTGGTCTCGCAACGAATTTCCAAAATCATGCGAAGGGCGCCACTCTTCAATAGAGTAATCCGCATATTTTTCTATGAATGGGCTTGAAATATCCACCCGGTAATCGCTATCCATCGGCCCGGTTTGCACGATAAGTTCCGAAGAACCAAACATTTTACTCATCTCGAACCTCACCGCTCCTGATGAATCGCTTGTCGAAACCGCTAGTTGGGCATAGGTAGATGGGATCGACAAATAGCCCGTTATATCCTTTGCGGGCTGTCCCGTTTTGATATTCTCGATCCTGCCCGTGATCAGATGACCATGCAGTTCCGGAGCAAATGTCAAAACCGGCTTCTCTCCACCAAGTAGTTTCTTCCAATCAAACTTCCTCCAACCCTGTGTTAGCATGAGCTCATCCATCTCTTCAGCGGTAGAGGCCCCGATACCGGAAAAATAATAGCCTGGGTTTTCGACCCTTCCGCCAAGGTCGGAATTAAGCCAAATATACCCTTCAATCTCGCCATCGCTTACGGTTTGAAGGGAATCCAGCCTGAAGACAGATAGAGAGAGCCCAGCGTAGACCGCCTTTCCACCTGCATTGCTTGTATTAAGCCCAATATCGATTCGTTGCCTGATCCCATAAGAAAGTCCGCCGCCATTTCCTAAGTCTGCACGGATATTTAACCGTCTGGAAGGATATTTAAAAACCAAACGCTCACAAACAGGCTGACCCTCGTGATTGAAAACCGTAATATGGGAGATCCCGTCCCCCAACAGGTTTTTATCCAGACTAAAACTACCTTCCCCATTAACAATAGCAATTTCCCTGGCGACCTTTACTGTCTGCCTGGTATGAATAAGAAGATAAGGATTGGCGACAGATCCCAGATTGGTTTTAATAATTAATCTCAAATGTTCATCAGCTTCGCTGTCCACCCTCAGGACATAGCCCTGTGAAAAAATCTCCGGCAGGTTCTCTTCATAGAATTGTCCCGCCACAAAAACAAATGCATGATAATGCATCCCTTCCCTGGGTTGAAAATCAAAATGCCCGATACCAGATCCCGGGCTTTTGAATCTCAGGACCGTATCATGGTTTTCTGTGACCACAGCGCCCTCACAAGGACCATTGACCTTAAAAGCAACTCTCGAATTCAATCCCGCAACCAGGTTTCCTCCCTCGGGAAAGAAATGTACCTGAGGAGCAACGGTATCCGCTATCGTATCTTTTTGAATGGGTTCGCTTCTTTTTGTATTGACAACCGTAATGACTTTATGGAAGAAGAATTCAGGAGCTTCGTTCTTCATCCAGTTCGTATAGGCCCTGATCTGATAGCGGCCTGATTTCAAATTGAGTGGAAGATAAAAAGAGCCGTTGCCGCTGCCATCTTTCAAAAAAACCTTTGATTGAAATACAGGTTTATTGGTCAGGTCGATCAATTCGACATAGGCAACGGAACTAAAGCCAAGAGGCCGGTTGGAATTTCCATCAAGTTCATATATCTTAAACCAAAGGATCTCCCCTGCCAGGTAGAAACTTTTATTGCTATGCAGGTAGAGCTTCTCGTGCAGCATCCTCGTATCGTATTCTGCAAGCCGGTTCTGAATAGTGTTTAATGCTTCTTGTGCCCTCATCCCCACCGGACAGGCAAGGGTCACGAAAATTACCAAAAACCTTAAATCAATACGCTGTTTAAAACTGGTCATCTGAAAATTTTTATTCCTATGGTGATTTATGTTTTCTGCAATAAAATTTCTTTCATGGCCAGAAACCCGGTTTTATATTGGTTCCCGTCAATGTACAATCCACACAGGCATAAGAAGCTGCATAGAAGCTGATAATATTTGCACCAAAATCTGTCGTTTCGTCTGGTATGGTCGGATAATTGCCCAACCAATTATATTGTATATAGGTGGGATTATTATAGAACGGTTTGCTGACGAAGCAATCACCGACATATGCCCAGAAAGGGACATCCAGCATACTGATAAATTTCCGCTTACTCTCCTGTCTCGAAACATACACATACCCAACAACCGTTTCATTGGGATTGGTCAGGCAACTGATATTCCCTGCCGGTTGCGAAGGAAGAGGGTCGAAAAGAGAACCAAGTTGTTCCGTATTGGTCTGCAATTGTTGGTAAAATGCATAAACATTCTTGCTCAGGGCGATTTGATTTACATCAATACTATATTCCACACTTAAACGCACATCCGCCTGGGGTATGAAAGTAATAGGTTGGGCATCAATGACCGACTGGCCCAATTGATTGGAAGCGCCAACAATGATAGTGCTGGAAGAATCACCTTGCCAGCAGGTGTAGATCGAACTGTCATAAGACATGTCAGGGTAACGATATGCAACGGTAACGGGTCTCTCTAACGCGCTATCATAGACCCAGACAAGGTTGCTTATATAAGTATGGAATTCCCAGGTCTCTCCATAATTCCAAAGAAAATACCTCACGGAATCGCTGGGATCATGGGTTGCCGCAAAGATCTGCACTCCGTCACTGGAGCTCGCCCAATAAATGCTGTCGATCGGCGGAGTCAATTGGGGCTGTTCGAATCCGGAAAGGTATTGCTCCCCGTTTGAAGTCGTGATCCGCAGACGGTACTGCTCCCGCGGGTTCAGGCTCAAAACAGCAGAATAAATTCCGCTCCCCTGCGGGCTCAATAAGCCACTATCGCCAAGACTTCCTTCTACAACAACCGTTCCCCCGCTCTCAGCCAAATAGACTGCAGAGTCATTCAAAGGCGTCGTTCTGGAAAGCCGGATATTTGTCGTGCCACCTCCGATATCGATATACCCTTCAACAACCAGGTAGCCGGTTGGCAACGGCCTCACGGGCGCATTGTATTTCTGCAGGCAGGAGGCCACAACCAAAATCATTAAACTCAATATAATACCTCTTTGTGTCACGGCCAGAAACCCGGTTTTTGGTTGGTTCCCGTTAAAGTACAATCCACACAAGCCGACTTGGATTCCAGAAAATAATTGATAATGCTGCCAAAATCTGAAGTTTGGTAAGGTACAGTAGGAAGATTCTCATAGTAATAATAAGGTACACTGTCCGGATTATTAACGACCTTTCCTGTCGTGCAATCGTTCAAATATCCCCAGCCGGGGACATCCAGGTTGCCGATGAAAATCCGCTGGCTCTGCTGTCTTGAAGCATAAACATACCCGACAACGGTTTCCTTGGGATTGGTAAGGCAATTGATATTCCCCGCTGGTTGCCAGGGCAGCGGGCTGAAAAGGAATCCCAATTGCGTTGAACTGGTCTCCAATTGCTGAAAAAAGGTATAGGCATTCTTGCTTAGTGCGATTTGATCCACTTCAATACTATATTCCACGCTTAAGCGCACATCTGCATGCGGTATGGATGTAATGGGCGCTGCATCGATGACCGATTGCCCCAATTGATTAGATGCGCCAAGAATGATCGTGCTGGAAGAATCGCTTTGCCAGCACTGGTAAATCGAACTGTCATAAGACATGTCCGGATAACGATAGGCTACGGCTGTAGCTGCGTCAAGTGCGCTATCATAGCTCCATACGAGGTTGCTTATGAGAGTATGGAATTCCCAAGTCTCTTCATAATTCCAAAGATAATATTTGACGGAATCCGTGGGGTCATGGGTTGCCGCGAAGACCTGGACTCCGCTGCTGGTATTCGTCCAGAAAATGCTGTCGATCGGGGGGGTTAATTGAGGCTGTTCAAATCCGGAAAGGTATTGCTCTCCATTTGAAGTCGTGATCCGGACCCGGTATTGTTCCTGTTGGTTCAGATTCAAAACGGCCGAATAAAGCCCGTTTCCCTGCGGATTCAATAAATCGCTATCGCCATGGCTCCCTTCTACAACGACCGTTCCCCCGTTCTCCGCCAGATAAACTGCAGAGTCATTTAAAGGCGTCGTTCTCGAAAGCATAATATTCGTCGGACCATTTCCGATATTTATATAGCCTTCTACAACCAGGTATCCGGTAGAGGTTGGCTTAACCGGCGCATTGTATTTCTGAACGCAGGATGCCATCAAAACGATCAGTAAGCTCATTAAAATAACTCTCATAGTCATATTGCTGGTTCAGAACCTGATATTAAAATTGATAAATGGAATCGCGGAACCGAATATGGATAATTTATACCCGGTAACTACGCCGTTCTGTGAAACATAATAGACGGAATAGGGATTCTTACGTCCGGTCAGGTTATAAACACCCAGGGACCAGGAATTATGGGTCCTCTGTTTTTGTTTTATCCTATGATTCCCGTCTATGAATATCGAAAAATCTGTCCGGAAATAATCCGGAATGCGGTAAGCATTCCGGTCCGAATAAAGAGCCCTTTCAGAGCCCGCATAATAATACTGCCCGATCGGTAATGTGATCGGCCTTCCTGTGCTGTAAATCCCGTTGAATGAAAAGCTGAAGCGGTGGGATATCTTGTAATTGCCAACCAGGACCAAATCATTTGGTATATCATAGTCGGCAGGATAATAGTTACCATTGTTGATGAGCTGTCCAGCATAGGAATCGTCCTGTTTTAGGAAAACCCGCGAATAGGTATAGCTGATCCAGCCTGTCAATTTCCCCTCGGTTTTCTTGATCTGGAATTCGACTCCATAAGCCTTCCCCTTCGTATTTAGCACATCCGTCTCGATATGGGGATTCAGTACTAGCTGGGCGCCGTTCTTGTAATCCAGGTTATCCAGGATATTCTTATAATAGACTTCTAAGGAAGTCTCCATCGTATTCGATTTCAGGTTCTTATAAAGCCCCAATGAATACTGGTCCCCGAGGACAGGCCGGATATAGGTATCGCTCAGTTTCCAGATATCGGTTGGTGCCATGGCCGCAGTATTCGAAAGCATATGGATATATTGTCGCTGTGTATTAAAACCAGCCTTCAATGAATAATCATTGCCCAGCAGATACCTGGCCGAAAGCCGGTATTCCGGTCCCTGATAGGTCTTGATGATCTTGCCGCTGGCATAATAGGAAGTATCAGTAATATTATCTACCGACCGCGGGAGTCCCGGAGCATAATTATTTATTTGCTGGGGTCCCAAATAATTATATACCGAATACCTGATCCCGGCTTCCAGTGAAAAATCATCGCTTAAAGTGTATTTATCGCTCAGGTATACTGCGCTCTCCAGGGCCTGTTCGGCCTGGATGACCTGGGGGACTACCAGGGAAGTCTCACCTTCCGGTTCATAGTTCCCGGGATGCAGTTTGTAATAGAGTGAGTTGATCCCATACTCAAGGGTATGTTTTGAACTGAGATAATGGTTAAAATGCAGGCGGAAATAATATTGATTGATATCAAAGGAGAATTTATAAGCCGTAAGCGAATCCTGGTTGCTGGATATCGAATATTGGTAGCGGTCATATCCGATGGAAAGAACGCTATACAGGGAATTACTGAAACTATGTTTCCATTTGACCGCGATATTCCTGTTCCCATAGCCATAGGTTGTATCGTTGTTCAGGTTAAACCGGTCATTGCTCAGATAGCCTGTGAAATATAAATTGTCCTTTCTCCCGATCTGCTGGCTGATGTCAAGGTTCAGGTCGTAAAAAGAGGCCTTGCTGTTCTTGTATTGTGCCGGCAGAAGTGCCAACAACCAGTCCGCATAAGTGGTCCGGGCTCCAAATACAAAGGAGGACTTGTCCTTCTGGATCGGCCCTTCGATATTCAGACGACTGGTAAGCGGGCCGATTCCTGCCGAGCCCGTGTATTCTTTTTGATTCCCCTCCCTCGTATTTACTTCAAGCACGGAGGAGAGCCTGCCTCCATATTTTGCTGGGATGCTGCTTTTATATAGCTCCACATCTTTTACGACCTCCGGATCAAATGCAGAGAACATTCCGAAAAAATGGGAGGGATTATAGATAGTAGCTCCGTTAAAGAGGATCAGGTTCTGATCGGTCGAACCGCCACGTACATTAAGGCCGGTGCTCGCCTCGCTAACCGTCTGGACTCCTGGCATAGTTAGCACGGCTTTCATGATATCCGCTTCCCCGAATAGCACCGGCAGGGTCTTGATGGTCTTGATATCGATCTTTTGTACGCCCATTTGTACGTTTCGCAGGTTTGCCACTTTTGAAGCCGAGATCACCACTCTCTTCAGGGTGGCTATCTGCTTTCTCATATCCACATTCATATGGGCATCCTTATAAATTACCACTTCCCTCCTGGTATCCTTCATTTCGATGCTTTGGATACTGATAATATGTCTTCCCTGAGGAATGTTTAGCGTATAGTATCCAAATTGATCCGCTGCGGCTCCCGTCTTGAGATCCTCCACATAAACCGTGGCTCCGTTCACAGGTTCGCCTGTTGCGGCATCCTTCACATATCCTGAAATAGTGACCCGCTGGTTGGGATGAGCCGCGGATTTTTGTCCGAATACCAGCAATTTGTTTGCCTGAACTGCAGTATCCTTTGATTTTACGTTTTCATCGAATTCTTCTTCAGCGGCTTTTTGGCTGGAATCCTTTTTAGCCAATGCCGTATTGCCAAAAAAATCTTCTGGCAGTTCCGGTTGAAGCGTTATCCCCTTGGTTATAAACACATGGTGATAGGCATCGGCAGAAAAATGAAAATCCGTATTTGCAAAAGCCATTTTCAAGGCCTCTGTTAATGGTCTTTCCTGTAAGTTCAAATCAAATCGGGAGCTATCGAATTTTGTACTATCATAGAAGATGCGCCATCCGCTCTGTTTTTCCAGGCTCTGAGCCAGTTCGTGGATACTGGCCTGGTGTAGGTCCAGGCTGACTAGCGGAGCCTGACCGGACAGTTGACCATTTGAGTCTAAAGATCTCAGCAACATGCCGCAACAGGCTAAAATAATGACTATATATCTCACGCTGTATTAGTTAGTTTAGTTATGATGCTCAATTCCCATTCCCGTCATAATAACTTAGCAACCGGACCATCCCCTCATCCATATTGTCCGACAACCTGATGTTATGGCTGGAGATGTATTTTTTTAAATCTTTCTTCTTATCTGAAAGCACATTCAAAACAGAACCCTTTCCCTTCACCTCATAAAAACGCCCGTCCTTTTTTATATAATAGGAGACCTTATCCTTAATGATCCTGTAGGCACCCGTTTCATTCAGGGTCTTGCTGATGCTTTTTTCTTCTTTTTTTAATACCCAGGAGCGGCCCTGGTACAATTGTTCATAAAATCCTGTTTGCGGAGAACCGGCCACTCCATCTTCCTTTACTAGCCGGATAAAATGGTGTCCGGAAACGCTAAAGCTATCCACCAGTTCGTTATATAGCTCTACAGGAGGTTGTCCTTCAGATACAGGAATCAAAAGCGCCTCCTGCACCAGGTCGTATAAGATCGGCACATTCAGATAATTAATTCCGTGATAGCTGATCTGCCCCGTATCGAATTTATCGGACCCAAAATAAGGCTGCCCTTCATTGATCAAATCAAGAAAGGGGACGTATTCGATTCCGCTGTATAATTCCGCTTGGCGACCCAGGGTCTTAAAATAAAGGATTTGGGCTTTCTGGTTAGACGCAAAGGCCTTTGTGCTGTCCTCCGTAGAGGTCTGGGCGTGGAGGCCCTGAGTTAGGAAAATGCAAGAAAAAGACAGTAGCGATAGGGTGAATAACCATTTTCGCATATTTAAGATTTAACGGAATATAGCATGAATTTATCAATTTCTTCTAAAGCATTAAAAACAATGGGATAGTTTATTCCGTTTCACTTAGTCTGGTTAAAGAATTATGAGGCGCTCTAAGATTCAATCACCCGGAAACCTATTGACAGGAAAAATTTCATTAACGTTGTCAGACCCTTTTTTTTACCAATCTGCTGCTTGCCACTTGCTAAAATGGTTTTTTTTCAATTAAATATTAAATTTCAGGGATGATCGGGATTTTGAACAATATCTCCCGGTGAGTAATCCGCCCTGTTTAACCTGAAAATTCCCTGGGTATCTCAGACCGCAGGCTCCTGCTGGCTCAGACAATGGAAGCTGCCCAGTCCCCAGATGATATCTGTGGAGTCGATGCCAATGACCCGCCGCCCTGGAAATGATTCCCCAATGATCTCAAGCGCCCATTCATCCTTTTCACAACGATAAGTGGGCACAATGACTGATTGGTTGGCGATATAAAAATTGGCATAAGAGGCAGGTAGGCGCTGCCCCTCATAATAAAGGGGTTCCGGCATCGGAATTTCCACAATATTCAGAGGCCTCCCATCAGGCAGGCGCATGCCCCTTATTTCCGATAAGTTTTTTTGCAGGGGCTCATAATTTGCGTCATCCGGATCAGTTTCCACCACGCACAGTACCGTGTCCTCATTCACAAATCGCACTGTGTCATCAATATGACCGTCCGTATCGTCTCCTATGATCCCCTCACTGACCCAGAGTACCTGTCTGACCCCATAATAATTCATCAAATAATTTTCAATCTGCTCCCTTTTAAGATGGGGGTTGCGGTTTTCATTTAACAGGCAGGCCGTAGAAGTGATCAGTGTTCCTATGCCATTGAAATCAACCGATCCTCCTTCCATGATGATGCCCGGATGATAGACCGGCAATCCAAAATGCTCCCCTATCAAGGTAGGTATTATATCATCCAGCTCAAAGGGCGGGTATTTATTGCCCCAGGCATTATAGTCCCAGTCAACGATGATCTTTTTTTGAGCAGCCGCAGGATTAATGAGAAAGGCGGGGCCATGATCCCTGCACCAGGCATCATCGGTAGGATTAAAATAAAACTCCACATTTTCGATATTCGCTTCACCTTGACCACGGCTGATCAAGCCCAGAGCCTCTTCCTTCATGGCCTCTCCGTAAACATTGATCCGCACCTTTTCACCGAGTGTAAGCTCACGAACAAATCGGGCATAGGATGGAAATATGGACTGTATTTTCCTTGGCCAGGATGCTTCCTTATGCGGCCAGGATAGCCATGTCGCTTCATGTTGAGCGAATTCAGCCGGAAAATGATAACCCAGGGATCCGGGAGTCTGCATATCATTGAATATTATTGGTCAATAAACCGGCTCATAATCGGCTGGTAGGACTCGATCCTTCGGTCCCTCAGAAAGGGCCAATGCGTTCGGTAATATTCAGTTTTTGCCGTATCGATCTCGCAGACCACGGTTTCTTCCCGGTCATGTGATGCCTGGTAGAGTATGCTGCCAAAGGGATTTGAAATGAAGGATCCGCCCCAGAATTTCATCAGGCCATCCTGCTCGGAGCCGACCCGGTTCACGCTGACCACATGGACGCCATTAGCAACGGCATGACTGCGTTGAATGGTCTGCCAGGCATTGAATTGTTCCCGATTGTTTTCCTCGTCCTGTGCGCTGGCCCAACCGATGGCGGTCGGATAGAATAAAATATCCGCTCCCATGAGTGCAGTGATCCGTGAAGCCTCAGGATACCATTGGTCCCAGCAGATCAGCACGCCGATATGAGCATATTTTGTCTTAAAGGTCTTATAGCCCAGGTCTCCTGGAGTAAAGTAAAATTTTTCATAATAGGCAGGATCATCCGGGATATGCATCTTGCGGTATTTTCCCAGGTAGGCTCCGCCTGCGTCGATGACCGCAGTCGTATTGTGATAAATTCCTTTTGTCCTTTTTTCAAAAAGCGATGCGATGATCACCACATCCAGCTCCACTGCGACTTTGGAAAGAGCATCCGTAGAAGGTCCGGGAATAGCCTCTGCCAATTCGAAATTCCGGTAGTCTTCGACATCGCAGAAATAAAGGGAAGTGAATAGTTCCTGCAAACAGACGATCCGGGCTCCCTGCTCCGCCGCCTCCTTTATCTTAACAATGGCCTTTTGCAGGTTGGCCTCCTTGTCGCTTGTGCAACTCATCTGCACCAGGCCTAGTTTGACTTTACCCATGCGTTTTTATTTGAGACTGCAAATCTAAGAAATGAAGTTCAGCCAGGCTCAGGCCTCCTTTCCGTGACAGTTCTTGTATTTTTTTCCGCTGCCGCAGGGACAGGGATCGTTTCTCCCGATCTTGGGGCCCACTTTTATAGGTTCTTTTTTTACCGGCTCTGAAGGTTCGTAATAGTCCCTGCCTTCGTTTACCATTTCCCTCCCATGGCTATCAGCAGAAGTGACCATTTCTTCCTTACGTACCTTCATCTTGCTCATATCCGTTTTCTGTTCCCTCCCTTCCCTGATGGGAGCCTGGCTTTGTTCGACAGGTATTGTGCTATGACAGAGAAAACTTACGATCTCCTTATTGGTGTCCCCATCCATCTGACGGAAAAGTCCAAAAGCTTCCATCTTATAGATGACCAGTGGATCCTTCTGTTCGAGGTAAGCCGTTTGCACGCTTTGTTTCAGATCATCCATGGCCCGCAAATGTTCCTTCCAGGCCTCGTCGATGATGGCCAGCGTGATCTGTCTTTCCAGTGCATTCACCAGTTCCCTTCCTTCGCTGCTGATCGTTTTCTGCAGGTTTGCGAGCACATTGGTCGTCTTCTTCCCATCGGTGAAAGGAACTACCACATTTTCAATCTGCCTTCCCTGGGTCAACAGGATATTCTTAAACACAGGCATCGAATTCTTACTTAACTCTTCCTGTTTGCGTTCGTAATCACTGGTTGCTTCCCCATAGAGTTTCTCGCTCAATTCCCTTTCCTCGACCCGGTCAAATTCATCCTTATCGATAGTAGTGTCGATCCCGAAATTGACAATGGCGGCCAGGCGGAATCCTTCATAATCGTCCATGCCCTTAAAACTACTCACAATCCCTTCGGCAACGATATAGAAAGCATTGTCCAGGTCCAGCGCCAGCCTTTCACCGAACAATGCATGGTTGCGTTTTTTATAGACCACATTACGCTGTTTGTTCATGACATCGTCATATTCCAGCAAGCGTTTGCGGATACCGAAATTATTTTCCTCCACTTTTTTCTGGGCTCGTTCGATGCTCTTGGTCACCATGCTGTGCTGAATGACCTCTCCTTCCTTATAGCCCATGCGGTCCATCAGGGAAGCAATGCGCTCGCTGCCGAACATGCGCATAAGATCGTCTTCGAGGGAAACATAGAATAACGATGTCCCCGGATCGCCCTGACGTGCAGAGCGGCCTCGCAACTGTCTGTCCACCCTTCGGCTCTCGTGTCTTTCCGTACCGATGATCGCTAAACCTCCGGCTTCTTTTACGCCAGGCCCCAATTTAATATCCGTACCGCGGCCGGCCATATTGGTGGCAATGGTCACGGCCCCGGGCAGACCGGCTTCTGCTACGACCTGCGCCTCGCGTGCATGCTGTTTGGCGTTGAGTACATTATGAGGGACCTTCTTTACCTGCAGCATTTTACTCAGCAATTCGCTCACTTCTACTGAAGTCGTACCAACCAATGAAGGTCTGCCTTCTGATCTGAGTTTTTCAATCTCATCAATCACCGCCTTGTATTTTTCTCTTTTGGTCTTGAAAACCATATCCTGGAAATCCTTTCTGATAGCAGGTACATTGGTCGGGATCGTCACCACATCGAGTTTATAGATATCCCAGAATTCTGCCGCTTCAGTTTCCGCTGTTCCGGTCATACCGGCAAGCTTATGATACATGCGGAAATAGTTTTGCAGTGTAATGGTCGCATAGGTTTGTGTGGCCGCCTCAATCTTCACATTTTCCTTGGCTTCGATAGCCTGATGCAAACCGTCGCTATACCTCCTGCCATCCAGGATACGGCCGGTCTGTTCGTCCACGATCTTCACCTGTCCTTCCAGCACTACATATTCAATATCCTTATCAAATAAAGTATAGGCTTTCAGGAGTTGCTGGACCGTATGAATACGATCGGCTTTTATGGAATAGTCATTCAGCAGTACCTCCTTTCTCTGTAGTTTCTCATCGGCGTTGAGCTCACCTTTTTCGATATCGGCCAACTTCACACCGATATCCGGAATGATAAAGAATTCCGGGTCCTCTCCTTCCCGGGTAATCATCTGAATACCCTTATCGGTCAGGTCCACCTGGTTGTTTTTTTCGTCTATATGAAAAAACAATTCGGCATCGACCACCGGCATTTGTTTTTGCTGATCTGCCAGGTAATAATTTTCTGATTTCTGCAGTCTGACCCGGATACCCGGTTCGCTCAAAAATTTTATCAGCGGTCCGGATTTAGGAAGGCCGCGAAAAGCACGCATAAGAGCCAGCCCTCCGTCTTTGGGATCGTCATTCCCCTCTCCTATTTTTTTCTTTGCTTCGTTCAGGAACTGGTTGGTAACCTTCTTTTGTGCCTCCACCAGTCTTTCTACGCGGGATTTAAGAATATGGTATTGCTGGTCGTCCCCCCTCGGCACAGGACCTGAAATGATCAGCGGAGTTCTCGCATCATCGATCAAAACGCTATCCACTTCATCTACCATGGCATAATGGTGTTTGCGTTGCACCATTTCATCCGGAGAATGAACCATATTATCCCTGAGATAGTCGAAGCCGAATTCATTATTGGTTCCATAGATGATATCAGCCATGTAGGCTCTGCGGCGGTTCTCGCTATTGGGTTCATGCTTGTCGATGCAGTCCACAGTAAGCCCCAGCCATTCGAAAATGGGCCCGTTCCATTCAGAGTCACGGCGGGCCAGGTAATCGTTTACAGTAACGATATGCACCCCTTCCCCTGCAAGGGCATTCAGATAGGCAGGCAGGGTAGAAACCAGGGTCTTACCTTCACCCGTGGCCATTTCAGCGATCTTTCCCTGGTGTAGAACGGATCCCCCGATCAACTGCACATCATAGTGAACCATATTCCAGGTGATCTGATTACCTGCAGCCATCCAGGCATTTTTATAAATAACCTGCTCCCCATTAATGCTCACATGATCTTTCTTAACGCTCAGATCCTTGTCCAGTTCGGTAGCCGTGGCAGACAATTCTTCGTTCTCCGTGAAACGCCGGGCAGTTTCCTTTACCACGGCAAAAGCCTCGGGCAATAATTCTTTCAAAACCTCTTCAATCGCCTTATCCCTGTCTTTCTTAAGAACATCAATCTCATTATAGATCCCGTCCTTACCAGTAATATCGTTGAATGGTAATTCTTCAGCTTTTTTATTAAGGTCAGAAATCTCGGTATCGATCCTTAGCAGGTGCTCCTGAATCCTTTTCCTAAATTCATTTGTCTTTCCTCTAAGTTCGTCGTTGCTGAGCGTTTGGTAGGCTTTAACAAAATCATTGATTTGCTCCACATAAGGAGTAATCAGCTTGATATCCTTCTGTGATTTATTAGCCCCAAACAAGCTCGAAAAAATGCTCATAGACATCCAATTATTAATAATAAAACCTTTGCCTGTCAAAAAAAATGCTACAAACCCGTCCAAGTCAAATTGACAGGGCTGCAAAAATAAAGAAAAAGGATGGGAATTGGGCCCGAGTTTGAGCCAGGCGCCTGGTTAATTATCTGGTTATCAGAAGGGCTAAAGTATCCTATTTTCTAAAGACCGTTAATTGCTTTCTCAAATTCCTCTATTATCGGCCTGCGCATCGTAAAAAGAGTGTTCATGAGTCTTTTTGATTTCTCCTTATCCACCATCAATCGCCCCCATTCGGACCAGATCACCTGCCAGGACAGGCCGAATTTGTCTTTGAGCCAACCGCAAACGTTCTCCTGGCCGCCTTCTGTAAGTTTATTCCAGAAATGATTGATCTCTTCCTGGTCTTTGCAATAAATCATCAGGGAAATCGATTCGTTGAATTTGTACAAAGGCCCTCCGTTCAGACCCATAAATTCCTGGCCGTCAAGAACGAACCAAACGGTCATGACCGATCCTGCCGGCCTGTGATGATATTCAAATCCTTCTTCGCCGTATTGGGAAGTCCCAATTATCCTGGAATTGGGTAAGATAGAGACATAAAATTTCGCCGCCTGCTCAGCCTCTGAATCAAACCAGAGGCAGTTGCTGATAAGCTGCTTGGATATGCTCATAAACCTGATTTTTTTGTAAAATTAAGAACTCAGGTGCTGAACCTCTACAAATGTATCGCCTCTCCATAAGCCACTTCGATCGCGTCTTTCACGCTCTCGCTGATCGTCGGATGAGGATGGATGCTATTCAGCACTTCTTGGTAGGTCGTTTCCAGTTTCCTGCCCAGAACAGTTTCAATGATGATTTCAGTGACATTGTAACCGATCATATGCGTTCCCAGCCATTCGCCGTATTTGGCGTCAAAAACTACTTTGATGAAACCCTCAGTATGTCCGGCCGCAGAGGCCTTGCCCGAAGCACTCAGCGGGAATTTGCCCACTTTGATTTCGTAGCCGGCATCCTTTGCCTGTTTCTCGGTTAGACCGACTGAAGCGATTTCCGGTGTGCAATAAGTGCAGCCGGGAACATTGCCATAATCGATGGGTTCAGGCTGGTGGTTGTATTTTTTCTCGTTATAAGCTATGTTTTCTACACAGATAATTCCTTCTTTGGAAGCCACATGCGCAAGAGCTTGTCCGGGAGCGCAATCCCCGATGGAATAGATTCCGGTCACGTTGGTCTGATAGAATTTGTCAACGGCAATCTTTCCCTTATCCGTTTTCACACCCAGGGTTTCCAGGCCGATATTTTCGATATTGGCCGTCACACCCACTGCACTCAAAAGCACATCCGCTTCCAAAACAATTTCACCAGTCTGGTTCTTCACCTTAGCCTTCACTCCCTCTCCCGAAGTATCCACACTGGTGACCTCGCTGTTCGTCAGAACATCGATCCCGAGTTTTTTATAATTCTTTTCAAGCTCCTTGGATATTTCTTCGTCTTCCACAGGGACGATCCTTGGCAGAAACTCAACAATCGTCACTTTAGCTCCCATGCTGAAGTAGAAATAGGCAAATTCCACTCCGATGGCGCCGCTGCCTACAACAATGATGCTTTTGGGTTTTTCGGGCAGGACCATGGCCTCGCGGTATCCGACGATCTTTTTCCCGTCCTGTTTAAGGTTGGGTAATTCCTTGCTTCTTGCACCCGTAGCGACGATGATATGTTTGGCTTCCAAAACCTGCGTCTTTCCATCGGCTCCTGCTACTTCTAATTGTCCCTTGGCTTTCAGTTTTCCATAGCCCATGACCACATCGATCTTGTTTTTCTTCATGAGAAACTGAACTCCCTTGCTCATCTTGTCTGCGACTCCCCTGCTTCTTTTAATGACAGCCGCAAAATCAGGGCTTCCACTGGCCTCGATGCCGAACTCTTTGGCATGCAGGATATCCTGGTAAACTTGTGCGCTTTTCAGCAGGGCCTTGGTAGGGATACAGCCCCAGTTCAGGCAGATGCCTCCCAGGCTTTCCTTTTCAACTATTGCTGTCTGTAAACCTAGCTGAGATGCACGGATGGCAGCAACATAACCACCGGGACCGCTTCCAAGAACAACGACATCGTATGCCATAAACTTGATTTATTAGTTGATTTACTGAAATAAACGGCTGCAAACTTAAAGAAACAATATGAGAATCCGCCATCCGGTCCGAATGTCTGAAAGTTCAGGTCTGGGCCAGGCTGTTTTTCAGGCCGAACCCATTATTTTTACTGGATGAAAATAGATATAATGGCCATTGCCGTTCATCCGGATGACGCCGAGCTCGGCTGCTCGGGAACCCTGATGATGGAAAAATCGCTGGGAAAAAAAATCGGAGTCATCGACCTTACCCGGGGAGAGCTGGGAACAAGGGGCACAGCAGAACTTCGTTTGAAGGAGTCCACATTGGCTGCAGCCATCATGGGTCTCGATTTCAGGAAAAATCTGGAAATGGCGGATGGCTTTTTTAAAAATGACGAAGAGCATCAGCGTTTGCTGATCCAGGCCATCCGGGAGTACCAACCCGAAATTGTACTGGCCAATACATTGAATGACAGGCATCCCGACCATGGCCGGGCGGGGCATCTGATCAAAGATTCCTGTTTCTTAAGCGGATTGAGAAAGATCGAAACCTTTGATAAGGAGGGAAAGCCGCAGACCGCCTGGAGACCCAAATATGTCTTCCACTATATCCAGGACCGCTACTATGCCCCTTCTTTTGTATATGATATAAGCGCTGTCTTTGAAAAAAAACTGCAGTCCGTCCAGGCATATTCCTCCCAGTTTTTTTCATCGGAGTATGGCCAGAATGAACCCCAAACCTATATCTCAACTCCAGAGTTTCTTAACTCGATCATCGGGAGACACCAGATGTTCGGGAAAATGATCGGTGTGCCTTATGCAGAAGGCTTCATCACAGAAAAAATGATTGGAGTTTCCAGCCTGGACTCTTTTATTCAATTTGACACTTAGGGAAAACAAATTGCCAGCTTTGACGTTTTCATAGTAAGTCAGGATTTAACATAATCAATCCGTCGAAATAGGCTAACTTGTGTCTGTTTTTTAAAGCATTAGATCTCAATTTTTATCATGTCATTGCCCAAATTCTCTAATTTCCCCTCTTCTTTTCATGCAGATATGAAAAAAAGGATAAGTGATTATTTTACCGAAGCGGGAAGGTCTACTACTGGTAATTACCAGCTTTTTCTCAAGGCCATAGTTTTAATGAGCCTTTTTGTGATAATTTATATCCACCTGGTATTCTTTACTCCAATTGCATGGGTGGCAATTCCGGAATGCATCCTGCTTGGTTGCGTTGTAGCAGCTATTGGCTTTAACGTCATGCACGACGGGGCCCATGGAAGTTTCAGCAAGAACCATACAGTCAACAAGCTCGCGGCACTTTCTCTCAATATCCTCGGTGGCAATAGCTTCATGTGGAACGTGAAACACAATGTCATCCATCATGCCTATACCAATGTGGATGGAATGGACGATGATATCGATATCCAGCCCTGGATGCGATTAAGCGCCACTCAGAAAAAATACAAGTTGCACCGGTACCAGCACCTTTATTTCTGGTTCTTCTATTGCCTGCTCTATATCACCTGGATATTTATAATGGATTATCAGAAATACTTCAGTCACCGCGTTGGCGAAATGCCCTTGAAGAAGATGAAAATTTCCGATCACTTTGTATTCTGGTCCTTTAAACTAGCTCACTTATTCTTATTCATATTGCTGCCCATCTATATGGTCGGATTCATACCCTGGCTGGTCGGTTTTCTCGCCTTTTCCTGTTTTGCCGGATTTGTGCTGAGTATTGTTTTCCAATTGGCACATACGGTCACAGAAACAGCCTTCCCGGTAGCCAATGTAAGCACAGGTAGGATGGATGACGAATGGGCCGTACATCAGATCAAGACTACAGCCAATTTCGCAACCGGCAATAAACTCGTAAGCTGGCTCGTCGGAGGCCTCAATTTTCAGATCGAACATCATCTGTTTCCAAAGATCTCCCATGTCCATTACCCGGCCATCAGCCGCATCATAAGGCAGATTTGCGCCGAATACGGTTTGGTCTATATTGAATATCCCAAGGTCCGTTATGCGGTTGCTTCACATGTCGCTTATCTTAAGGCAATGGGGAGGCGCTGAGAGCCTATGAATCGTTTAGAATATTCCATAATTCTTTACTCTTGAAGATGATCCGGGTGTGATTTAATATTCTCCTTCCCCTCATATATGTTCGATATTTGTGTGTCTAACATTATTCTCTTATAAATGGTTCCCTCCCCAGCTTAATTGCAATCCTCTCGCCGGCAGCAGGCCTACGTCTGCCATAACCTCAAAACTATTTCTTTCTAGTCTCAGGTGTTTTCTTCCCTTTGGTTGATCGCTTTTTGTCTGAAACTGATTTTATGATTGTATGTCCATTTATAATTTCCTTATGGTCTTTAACTTTTGCCAGAGAATTCGCATATGCCTCATTTACAAGTTTCTTAATGTAGTCCTTTGGAAATTTCATTTTATCTGTCACAAGAATGTAACGATACTGGTTGCCTTTTCCTAAAAGAATTCTTTCAGGGTCCGAAAGTTCACTTCCCCAATAAAAGCCAAACTGAATATTCTTATTCGTCCTGAAAACAGCAATTGAGCAAACAGTATGTCCGGCCTTCTCAGTAGGCGACCAGCCAACAGCAACAGCATTAAAATTGTCATAAATCAATTCGTTTGCGCTTGGGCATAAGCTCCATGCAAAATCTCTAAGCCACAGAACTAATTCAATTGTGTCGTCACCAAACGGCTTCAGAAACTTCAAGAGGTCCTTTGTTTGTTCTTTGCTCACGTCAATTTTTTTTGCATTTCACATCGCCTAATCAGGTTCTGGCCTCCTACTGTATAGCATATTTAATCATGGATAGATAAATTGCTTCAATATAGTATAGCTTTTTGTTAATCCTTTATTATCAGTTAAATTTATAAAACGAATTTTTCCAAATAAATGAAACTCCCTTCCGCTATACAAAATAATTTACGGAAATTCTACGAATTGTCAAAAGAGCAAATAGATTTCTATCAGATAAACAGTTATATAAAACTTAAAACTGTATTGGATGAATCAACACTTGAATTTTTCAATGAAGTCATTACTCAGCGGGTAACAAAAATGAATGCGGTTGAAACTCCCATGGAGGAAAGAAGCACCTATGGAAAAGCGTTTTTACAATTGTTCAACCTGTGGCGGGAAGATGAAATTGTCAGAGAACTTATTTTTTGCAAACGCCTTGCAAAAATTGCTACAGATTTACTCCGGACAGATGGTGTACGAATTTACCATGACCAGGCATTGTTTAAGGAAGGCAGAGGTGGCATTACACCATGGCACGCCGATCAATATTATTGGCCATTGGAAACTGATAAAACTGTTACTGCATGGATTCCCTTGCAGGCAACTCCATTGGCTTTAGGGCCTTTGGAATTTAGTGCAGGCAGCCACCAAATTGTCGATGGGAGGGAATTGGAAATTGGCGACGAAAGCGAAATCATTATCCGGCAAAAGCTAAAAGTATCCGATTTCAAGCATGTCATTGAACCATTTGATGCAGGCGAGATCAGTTTTCACTCCGGTTGGATCTTTCACCGTGCCGGAGCCAATATTACTAACCAGATGAGGAAAGTAATGACCATCATTTACATGGACAAGGATATGAAATTGAAAAAGCCGGAAAATAAAAATCAAATTAACGATTGGGAAACATGGTGTCCCGGAGTTGCTGTTGGTGAAATAATAGATTCACCAATTAATCCGGTTCTGTATCCCTAAAACTTCATGTCATGCGGAAAGCTAAGGATTGTCTGACAAAAACCTTTGGATGACAGATCCTGTCTGCCTTGGGGATAGCAATCTGTTGAAGCCTCCCCTTCTCGGCAAATAATAAGCTGACTTTTAAACGAATAAACTAATAACTGATCATATTTGTTTCCTGGATACATCCGGCAACCTGAGAAATTGAAAATCTGAAGGACTTCATTTTAATTGAAACTTGAACAGGATTTTTTTGAATACTTTTTTGTCTAAATTATTTTTCCCTTTGTTAAGTGCCAGAAGTGCTGCGCCTGCCTCAGAGTTCTTGATTTCATCTACTATATCTGTAAAAAGGTTTCTCTCCTCCTCAATAGAAATAAGCTGCCCGATTGAACTGCCCGAAAATGATGCTATCGTTGAAGCTTCCATTTTTGCTTTTAGAAATAGCCTTGAATATAATCCTGCCCAATAAGGAGCAGCTGATTCATACTCAATTCTTGAGATATGTGAACTGATATTCTGTAAAGGAAGGAGGAGATGATATAAATTCTTTAATTCAGCTTCCGAACTTAAAGTAACCAATATCGTAGAATCGCTGGAGCGGTTAAATGCATTGATTGTGTAATTACTTTCTTCATCTAACTTATACGAATATTTATTAGCTTCCAGCAGATCCATGATTTGTTTGGCATAAGCACCTGCTGCCTTTTTGCGTTTGAATGAATTATCGTTTCCCGTATCTCCACTTATTTTCGTCATGTTAGAACTAATCATAGAAGAATTAAACGAATAATTATTCTGAACAGAAATCTCATAGTAGAATCTTAAAGGCTTAAGTTGGATGGTGTCTATAGCACTGATTTCAATAAACCTGTTTTCTTGCGAAAACGTTTTCATTCCCGAAACAAATAGTAAAACAAGTAGAGGAAGGAATCTGATTTTCATAATTAAAGTTTTATGATTAATTAAAAATACAAAAATATAATCCTTCTCTCAGATATTTTATAACGACATTAAATGGCAATTTTTTCTATTATCGGGATGGATAGATTTAGGGGTAAGACTTTCCATTTACTATTTTTGTAACTTTCTTAAAATAACCATTTCAATGAAAAAGCATCTTGCCCTTATACTCCTGATTGTCCTGTTCTGTATAACAGTTGCAAACATATCTGCAAATGGCGGTAAATATGTTATCTTAAGAACGAATATTATATTAGCCGACAGTCTTCCTACAGATTCCTTACCCATATTGCATCTGCTTAAAGAAGATGATATCGCTTCCATTCAGCCTGATTTTTCTCACCAGACCATCGTTGTCGTTCTAAAGACAGGTGAAGCTTATAATTATGAACATGTTGATTGGGATTATGAAGATCAATATCCATCCACATGCGCAAAAGTGAAAGCTGCAATTGTTGACAATACAATGTTATTCACCAAAGTGGAGCATGAGCCGGAATTCGATGGCAGAAAAAAAGCCTGGGATCAGTACATAGTAGAATTCTGCAGGAAGCACCAGGCAGAACTTAAAAATACCAATCCGGAAGATATAACAGTTCAGTTTATCGTGCATCTGAATGGTCAGGTGAGTGACCTTAGGGTCATCCAGGGCGGCAAAGATCCGAATATTGTCAATTTAACAAAATTGGCCATCAGGGAGAGCCAGGGCTGGATCCCGGCTATCCAAAATGGTCGCAAAGTGATCTTTCTGGAGAAGCTTCATGTGATTCTAAGTAATGTGGATTGAAGTTGATTCATTAATTCAGAACCCCGAAAAGCTAATGACATAATAGTTTTTATTAAAGAAAAAGTCTATGGATATTCAATTATTTACTACTACCCAAATATTCCTTTAGTCTTTTGCAAATAAAATACCGCCATCCTTGTTCACAATTTTCTCTGGAGAAATCAGGATTGGAACGGGATAAGGAAATGCAGACAGTTGATTCTAATCAAAACGCCTTATAAACGGGGTGGCTGGTTTGAAAGCCTTTTTCGTAGTCAATGAGCGTGCGGAGAATTTTGATCCTTTCTTCAATCTTTAATCCAAACTTATGATCGACATTGCGTCTGCGGATCTCAGTCAAAGCGTCACTATAATTTTGCAGGGCCAGTGCATAATCACCTTCGTTTTCATTATGAACTCCCTCCTTGTATAATTCCGTATGGCCATTCCTTTTGTGCTGAATGATAAAAATTATGGAAATCGCTATTGCCGCCAAAACAAAGAAAAGAAAATATAATAAATGTGACATGCTTTACACTTTTGCAATTGACTGCAAGCTAAGCTTAATATTCTGCATGCCGCGTTAATAGTTCAGTTCAAATAAAAGCTCCCTTATTGCTTAATAAGCCTACATTACAGGTAATGCAGGTTTTCTATCTGCAAATAATTCCGTGAAATGGCAAATATTGTAAATGTTTTAGTGGCTGTGCAGGGCAAGGACGCAAAGGCATCAAATGGTTTAGCTCATTCTCTGGATAAACTGCTCGCTGCAGAATAAAGGGCTTAAAATCTCAACCCCTTAACCACCAATATCAAAAGGTTGTCTCAGTGAGGCAGCCTTTTTTCTTAAATTGACAATTTAATTGGGCTCGAAATGCGATTGCCAAAATAAAATTTAAATTGCCTCTTTTAGGCCCCTTTCAAATTATCTGAAATGACCGAAAAGCAGTTGAAAAAACAAATGCTGAAAGAGATGGAGGATAAGGAAATCTTCAATCAGGTAAAGGATTATGCTTTTGAATATGCTGACACTGTTCGGGAAAGAAATGTTTTCCCTCTTCAACAGGCTTTGGAAAATCTGAAATATTTCGAAGAAGATATTCCAAATCACAATACGCCTGCAACAGAATTGTTAAAACTTCTTCATAAATATGGTTCACCAACCACGATTGCGCAAATCGGGGGAAGGTATTTTGGCCTGGTAAATGGAGGAATCATTCCCGCCGGTCTGGCCGCAAAATGGCTCAATGATTTTTGGGACCAGAATACACCCCTGTTTGCAACTTCTCCGATTGCCTCTGCATTAGAAACCGTCGTAGAAAAATGGCTTCGTCAATTATTTAATCTTCCAGCAAGTACAGTTGCCGGTTTCGTAAGCGGGACCTCCATGGGAATCCTTTGTGGGCTTGCCGCAGCAAGATATCGCATATTAAAAAGACAAAATTGGGATATAAATCAAAGAGGCTTGATCAATGCCCCGGTAATCAGAATCATTTCCGGGAGGCAGGCCCACGCGACCGTTTTGAAAGCCATCGCCTTGCTAGGTTTGGGGATTGAAAATATCGAATGGGTGGATGTCGACGATCAGGGCAGGATAATTGCAAATAAGATTCCGGGGCTAGATCAGAATACCATTTTGCTATTGCAGGCAGGCAATGTGAATTCAGGTTCCTTCGATTCATTTGACGAAACCTGCGGCATGGCCCAAAAAAAGAATGCCTGGGTTCATATAGACGGAGCTTTCGGACTCTGGGCAGCCTGTTCAGGCAAATTAAACCATTTAACCAGGGGGATTGAAAAAGCCAACTCCTGGTCTGTTGACGGCCATAAGACGCTAAATACGCCCTATGATTGCGGGATTGTTCTTTGCAACGACAAAGAGGCATTGGTGTCTGCGTTGCAGGCAACCGGATCGTATATCGTTTATGGCGAAAACAGGGACGGGATGCTATATACTCCTGAAATGTCGAGGCGTGCACGTGCAGTGGAACTTTGGGCCACCATCAAATACCTCGGCAGGGAGGGCATTGATCACCTGGTATATGGATTGCACCTGCGGGCAAAACAATTTGAAAAAGAGCTTTCCCTAAATGGTTTCAGAGTCCTTAATGAAGTCGTTTTCAACCAGGTACTTATTGCATGCGACGATGAAAATGAAACAAAGAAAACCCTAAAGGAAATCCAGGAACAGCGAATTTGCTGGTGCGGCGGCTCTCAATGGCTCGGCACCCAGGTGATCAGAATCAGTGTTTGTTCATGGGTAACCTCAGAAGAAGATGTATCACGATCTGTTAAGTCATTCTTGTCCGCCCGCAAAAAAGCCCGGGAATCGTTAATGGTATAGGCTGCTAAAAAATGAATAGCCGTAAAATTTGTTTTTTGATCCGGCATTACTTTTCACATTTTATCACATCTTCCTATCCCAAATCACCAAGACATACATCTCCTTCTCTTGTTATACGATCTCCTCGGCCAATTTCAAGGTTGTCGGTCAGTTCCCAGGCAGAGTTCGGCAAAAGCCTGCTCATCCCATGCAGCTTTACACAGGAGCAATTCCCTTTCGTTATGAGTTTGTGCTAGATTCAATTGGGGCCTTTCAGGGATTTCATTAACCGGAACTAAAGATTGGCAGACAGTTGATTCTAATCAGTCATCTCTTCAACAAACGCTGGTGCACGATCTTCATCACCATATCCCTGTAATTTCGGCTGATAGGCAATGACTTGTCCCCTATTTTGATCCCATTGCCTTCAATGGCTGTGATCTTCGAATAATTTACTAGGTAGGATTGATGGATCTTTACGAATTCCTCTTCCGGCAATTGGGATTCCAGGCTTTTCATGGTGAGATAGGCAATGATCTTTTTGGTTTCTGTGCAAATGCTCACGTAATTCCCGATGCTTTCCGCATAGAGAATATCGTTCATCTCAATTTTTTCGATTCTCTTCTCGCTCTTAATAAATATATAAGAAGGCTGCTGCGCGCCGCTTGCCATATTCTTCATCTGGTAATAGTCCCTCGCTTTTTGAACAGCTTTCAGGAACCTTTCGAAGAGGATAGGTTTTAGCAGATAATCAATAATATCCAGCTCATATCCTTCGAGGGCATATTTGGGGAAGGCTGTAGTCAGGATCACCATTGAACCAATATCAATTTTTTGCAGTAACTGCAGGCCGGAAACCTTCGGCATCTCGATGTCGAGAAATATAAGGTCAGAGACATTGTTCCTGAGAAAAGCTTCCGCCTTAGTTGCACTTTCGAATTGTCCCAGCGGGGCCAGAAACGGGGTCTTGTCGACAAATTCCTGCAATATCTTACGGGCAACAGGTTCATCGTCCACAATGATACAGCTAAGCTTTTTCATGGTGCAAGGGTTAAATGAACATGAAAAATATTATTCTCCTTTACAATTTCAAGGGAATAATGATCCTTATACAGCAGTTCCAGCCTTCTTGCTGCATTGTTCAGTCCGATCCCACCGGCACCGGATTCTGCCTCGTCAAAGCTGTTGTCACAACTGAAATCGATCCGGCCCGCTTTTTCATTTAACAAGATACTGATCGTATTGATAGATTGATCTCCTCTTGAAGCATATTTGAAAGCATTCTCGACAAAGGCCATAAAGATCAGTGGAGCGATTTTTAACCTGCCATTTTCGTATTTTATATCCAGGCTCACCCGCATATTATCGTTGCTTCTCGCCTTTTGCAGGGCAACATAATCTTCCAGGTATTTTATTTCCTTCTCCAGTTCGATCAATTCCACATCAGCCTCATAGAGATTGTATCTCAGCAGGTCAGAGAATTGCACCATCATGTCTCTTGCCATGCTGTTATTTATATCTATATAGCCGTAAACCGTATTGAGCCCATTGAATAGAAAATGAGGATTGATCTGGGACCGCAGGTATTTTAATTCGGTTTGAAGTTGGGTGATCTGAATATTCTTAACCTGGTCCTGCTGTTCCGACCATTTTTGCGTTAAATAAAGCATGCAAGCTATTACGCAGCAACAGAGTCCATATACAAAATTATCCCAGAAGCCTGAACTCGTCATAGCGCTGGTATCATGAAAGAGTACGGTATGTATGAATTGATTGTACCGGCCCATGAAAAAGCAGTAGAGGAAAATTAAAACGAGGAGGCTGCTTACATAAAGGCCGAAGCGTTTTCTTTCCAGCAGGTTCGGCTTTATAAAGGCATTATTTGCTGCAATCAATAATGCAAATATGGAAAAATGTGTCATGAGCGTAAGCATATAAGTGAAGCAGTCATTTACGCTGATTCCTGTGTAAGCTGGTTTTTCAATAATAAGTGCACCGATATACCCGATCAAAAAAAGCAAATAATATATGTATTTCTTAAAGTGCATACTATAAAAGTATTTTAATATTCGCTCATTCGGAAATATGCTTTGAATTTCACTCAAAAATTACCAGTTGCGGAGAATTTCCCGACAGCTATCATATAAATTTTTTTATGGAAGGAGACTAAAATACTTTTAACTCATATAAATCAATCAAGCCATGAGTAAATTCATACAGTTCGGGGAAAACGTGCAGGGATACAATATCCCCGTTTTGAATGAAAGGGAAATAAGGGCAGCAGCAGGGATACTCTTTCTCTTTATTTTCATGTCCCTGATCCTCATTCTGTTCAACAATGATTTTGTATTTGCAAAATATTCAATTACTCTCTTTCTAACCGATTTTATCATCAGGGTCTATATCAATCCAAAATATTCTCCTTCCCTCATTATCGGCAGGCTGATCGTGAAAAACCAGGTTCCCGAATATGTCGGTGCGAAACAAAAGAGATTCGCCTGGATAATCGGAATCCTGCTATCTGGGGCCATGTTTATTTTTATGGTTGTAGTGAATTCCTACAGCCCCATAACCGGCATCATCTGCCTGATGTGCCTCGTATTCCTTTTCTTCGAATCAGCCTTTGGCATCTGCCTTGCCTGTAAGGTTTATAAAATGGTTTATGGCGAAAAGGCCCAGTATTGCCCAGGGGAAGTCTGTGATGTAAAATCAAGACAGGATATTCAAAAGACATCCGGGACCCAACTGCTAATCGTACTTGGATTTTTCGCTTATATCTTCCTGGTCGCCTGGTTATTTAATGGAAATTTCAGTAAGAAGCCCTATGACCTGTTCGGGATCTATGGTTCAGCAAAAACCAAATAAAGAGTGAGCGTGAAAATTCAATTAGAAAACTATTTCACCGGATTCCGACGCAATATTGTCGGGAATCGCCAATCCTTCGAATCCCCTTTTGGAACCAGGAAAATAATCTATGCCGACTGGAGCGCAAGCGGAAGAGCTTACCTGCCGATAGAAGAATGCCTTCAAAAAAAGATTCTGCCTTTTGTTGGCAATACCCATACGGAATCCACCATTACCGGAAGCCTGATGACCAAAGCTTATCAGAACGCTAAGCTGATCATCAAACAACATGTACATGCAGGCGACAATGATGCCATGATCTTTTGCGGCAGCGGAATGACGAGTGCTGTGAATAAGCTGCAAAGGATATTAGGCCTAAGAGTGCCAGATCATCTGTTGGCCTATGTAAAAAGGGAATTAAGGCCCGTAGTTTTTGTCACCCATATGGAGCACCATAGCAACCATATCAGTTGGCTCGAAACCATTGCAAGGGTAGAAATAATCCAGCCTGCAGAAGACGGTAATGTCGATTTGGATGACTTCAGGAGGTTATTAGAAAAATATAAGCATGAGAAGAATAAAATAGCCGCAATCACGGCATGCTCCAATGTAACCGGGATTCAGACTCCCTATCATGAAATTGCAAAAATCATCCATGACTATGATGGCCATTGCTTTGTCGATTTCGCCAGTTCTGCTCCCTATGTCGAAATCAATATGCATCCCGGGAAATCTGGCGCCGATCTGGACGCCATTTATTTCTCCCCGCATAAATTTTTAGGCGGTCCCGGCACCCCGGGCGTTTTAATTTTCAATGAACAGCTCTGTAAAAATCGGATTCCCGACCAACCAGGAGGAGGCACTATACAGTACAGCAATCCCTGGGGAGAGCATGAATATATCAAAGACACTGAAACAAGGGAAGATGGCGGCACACCTCCATTCTTACAGGGAATAAAAGCGGCATTGTGCATTCGCCTAAAGGAACAAATGGGAGTGGAAAATATTTTGGAGCGGGAAGAAGAATTGATGCAGATCATATTTAAAAGGTTATCCCGAATAAAAAATGTCGAAGTACTTGAAAGCCGCAATAAAAAAAGATTAGGCATTATCTCTTTTACAATAGCGGGAGCCCACCATAACCTGATCGTGAAGCTCCTCAATGACCGGTTTGGCATCCAATCAAGAGGCGGCTGCTCCTGTGCGGGAACCTATGGCCACATGCTATTGAACGTGGACCGTGAAAGGTCCTATGAAATATTGAACTCAATCCGTTCCGGAGATCTGCTCTTCAAACCCGGCTGGATCAGGTTGTCCGTGCATCCGGTCATGACTAATGCAGAAATCGAATTTATCATGGATGCTATCGAATCCACATCAGTTTATTTTCAGGAATGGGCGGAGGATTACGACTACGATCCGGACGCCAATGAATTTTGTTACAAAGGGGCTGGGGGCAATGAGGAGAATGAGGTTGAGAAATTGTTTGATTTTGTATTCGATAAACACGCCACTTTCAGTCATGCATGACATGGAGATTACCGGCTATTATAAAATGTTCACTTTATTTTTGCAATCGAATCTTTGTCAACCTGGCATTTATCGCGTCAATTCGGAAGCTGTGGGTAAAATAGATCTTAGGATATGACCCTTTTCATCAAGGAAATTCATGCTACTTTGACCATTGGGAAGAACTTTTAGCACGATTCTGCTTTTGCCGGTTGAATCCATAAGGGCTAATTCAGATGTACCGTCATCATCCCTTCCTACCCATACCCTGCTTGGAGTTTTTTTATTTCCTGGATAAGTGTCCGTTATGGCTAATCCGGCAAATTTTTCATCTTTATCATTTACTCCGATTAAATTGACTTCTTGTTTTGCCCCATAACTGTCAAAAGACAGGCTTACTCCTGCATTGTTGACCTTTCCATCTTTGTCTTTTGATCCGGAGAATATTAAACCTCCGTCCTCCGATGCTTCATCATTGTAAAAGAGCATGCCTGCCTGGGGCCGATCCACTTTCTCCACTTCTTTTCCATGCACAATCACACCTGGTAATTTTTTTGAATTGGATATGATCATTCGCAGAGTACCGTCGGGCTCTACAATTTTTATTTGTTGTGCCTGTATTTGGTCAAATGTTTGGATTTGGGAGTATTTGTCTTTTATAAAGGTAACCCCGACAAAGATCAAAACCAAGGTGGCCAAAACCGAATAGATAAATAAGATTCTTTGATTGATCTTTTCCATAGCTTTTGCATTTAAAATATTAAATAGTTAAATATTGATTTAAACAGAGCCCCGCTGATAAATGGAATCATTGCAATGTTTTGAGCAATTATGACGGGTAATATAAAAAAAACTCAGAATTGGGAAGTAATCTGATTGGGGCGATTCCCGGAATGGTTCATTCCCCCTCATTTCAACCAATACTTATACTTATACCTCTCATACAACTGGACCTGTTTATTTTCCAGGCTCACCTCCCTTCCCTGAATAAAAGCCTTGTCGATGATGCTGGTTCTCATGTCCAGTATATCTCCTTCACAGATCAGTATATTGGCATCCTTCCCGGGTTCTATGCTTCCTGTACGATCATCAATGCCGAGTATCCTGGCCGCATTGAGCGTGATGGCCTGAAGGGCCTGCTCCTTAGTCAATCCATAAGCTGCCGCAGTCCCCGCATTGAACATCAGGTTGCGGTAGCGGCTCTCTTCGTGGGAATCGTTGATGGCAAACAGAACACCGGCCTGCTGTAAAATAGCAGGCGTCTTAAAGGGTTGGTCATAGTCATCATCATCAGTCGCCGGTAGTTCATGCATTTGTTGCAGGATGACGGAGATCTCATTCTTTTTCAAAAGATCTGCAATTAAAAAACTTTCGCTTCCGCCTACGATCGTGACTTCTAAACCAAATTCCTTTTTTAAATCAATTGCCGCCAGCATTTGCTTAACCTGATCGCCATACACGAAAAGTTTCTGGGATTTGTCGAAAAGTCCGCGAACGGCTTCGAATTTGAGATTGGTCTCTGTATGAGTTCCTTCTTCAATATAAGCTTTAGCCTGCCTGAGGAATGATTTGATCTCTTCCATTTTATCAAGGGCCTGTTTGGTTGGGTCTGTATGTTCGGCCGGTAGGCCGAGAAATAGCGCCATGCGATTGGGCCGGGCAAGAAAGCTCGGCAGGTTGAGCCGGATCCCATTGTCTTTTTTGTAAGCTGCATCTTCATAGTTCCAGGCATCGAGTTGAACTACACTGGAAGATCCGCTGATTGTTCCTCCTTCAGGTGCAACGCAGGCGAGCAGTATCCCATTGGCCCTGAGGGTGCCGGTGATTTTGGAATCCGTATTATAGGCCACAATGGAACGGATATCGGGATTCAGGTCTCCTAATTCCAGGTAGTCGTTCGATCCGCGCACACCGCTGGCGATCTCTTTCAATCCAATATCCGTCTGTGAAAGTATGAGGCCGGGATAGACCTGTTTGCCGCCTGCATCCACTATTTTCGCATCTCCCGTCGGAGCGTTATTGCTTTGGCCCACTCCCACGATTTTGCCATTGTTCACTTCGATCGTGGCATTTTCGATGACCTGCCCCGTTCCCGTATGTACGGTACCGTGAATGATGAATATCCTGCCCTTATAGTCTTTTGCCGGATAAATATCGTCCTGGGCCCTCAGACTCAAAGAGGATATTAAGAGAAGAAAGAAAATTACTTTTTTCATATTATTCCAATTATTTGTTTAGAGTTTGTTCTGCTTCTGTGTCTTCATCACTGATATCAACAGTAATGAGCCCGTCATGATGCTCATGGTCCCCACAGCTCAGGAGTACATGAAAACTGGGACCCGCCGCTTGCATGGAAGCGCCTGATTTCTTCTCATTGAGTATTTTTTGGATTAGGCGGTTCCGCTCAGAAGCAATGTATTTTCTCACGACTGAATCCCTTACCACATCGAAATACAGGGTTCCATCCACGATCGTCTTCAGCGGTTTTGCATAAATGCTGAGGGGATTGTCGCTCCAAAGCACAAGGTCTGCATCCTTGCCGACCTTGATGCTGCCCACCCTGTCTGCCACATGAAGTGCCTTTGCCGGATTCAGCGTAACCATTTTCCAGGCATCCTCCTCGCTCATTCCACCGTATTTCACGCTCTTAGCCGCTTCCTGGTTCAGGTGCCTGGCCTGTTCGGCATCATCGGAATTGATGCAGACATTGAGTCCCATCTTTTGCATGATGCTGGCATTATAAGCGATGGCGTCCTGCACTTCTGTCTTATAGGCCCACCAGTCAGAGAAGGTGGAAGCATTGGAGCCATGCTCTTTCATTTTATCGGCCACCTTATAACCTTCAAGTATATGCGTAAATGTATTGATCCTGAATCCAAATTGTTCAGCTACGCGCATGAGATCAGTGATCTCGCTTTGTACATAGGAATGACAGGTGATGAATCTTTTGTGTTGCAGGATCTCAACAAGCGCATCCAGTTCAAGGTCCCTTCTAACGACGATGGGTTTGGCGCCTTTTTTCCTGTTATTGGCTTCTGCTACCTCAAAAGTTTTCTCATAATCCCTCGCCCTTGTGAATGCGTCCACGAGCACCTGGTCAACACCCATCCTGGTGTCCGGAAAACGAGTGTTATTGGTGGAGGTCGTGCGCTTTACATTTTCACCGAGTGCAAATTTTATAAATGGATCCCAGTTTCTGAACTTAAGGCCCTCATCGTCCACACCCCAGCGAAGCTTAATGAGTTGGGTTTGTCCTCCGATCGTGTTGGCTGATCCATGCAGTATATGTGAGGAAGTGACGCCTCCGGCGAGTTGACGATATATATTCAAGTCTTCGGGATTCAGATTATCTGCAATACGCACTTCTGAAGTTACGGACTGACCTCCTTCGTTGATCGATGATGCCGCGATATGGGAATGTTCATCGATAATGCCTGCCGTCAGGAATTTACCCTTACCGTCAATGGTTCTTGCATTGGGCTCGGTTATGCTCTTTCCTATCCTCGCAATCTTTCCATTCTGAACCAGAACATCTGTGTTTTCAAGGCTTCCCTCCGCTTCGTTGGTCCAGACTGTCGCGTTCCTGATCAGGATCGTTTCCTGTTTAGGCAATTCCTCCCAACCATAACCGTCAAAAGGATAGAGAACCTTTCCTAATCTGAGAATTGGCTTTTTTCTCGTGCTGTCGCTGCTTTCTGTTTCTGTTTTTACAAATCTCGCATACCAGATTGCATTGTTACCGGCTGTATCGACACCGTTGCCGGAGATTTCCTTTCCTGTCATAACGCCGCATAATAAGACCTCGGCTCCCCCCCTGCTCCCTATCCGGTTTCTTGGCATAGGGGCCGTGCTGTCATGACTTGGAGCTGGCCTTCTCCCGGAAACTGGGGAGAAACTTAGCTTTACAAGTTTGCCGTCAAAGCTGAATTTGGTAGGCAGGCTATCCTTCCCCGTCACGGTCGCATTATTATTGCCCTTGATCTCCAGGCTATAGTTGGAAGTTCCGGAAGAACTATTAATAACAAGGCTATAGGTTCCTTTAATATCATTCCATTCCTCGTCGTGTATTGAATATTTTTCTCCCTGTATCCAGTTTTCCAGAATCACCGTTTTCTCGGCAAACAGTGGGCCGCTGGTGATGAGCAGGTTCGCGATCTTACCTGTTTCCAGGCTGCCGATCCGGTCATAGAGCCCGAGCAATTTGGCGGGAATCTCTGTCAGGGCAGCCATGGCCGTTTCTTCTGAAAGGCCGTTATCGATGGCCTTTCTTAAATTGGTCCAGAACTCTTTTGGATCTTTGAGATCGGCTGCGGTCAAACAAAATTTAATATGCGCCTTTTCCAGTGCGGCGGGGTTGGATGGTGCAAGTTCCCAATGCTTCATGGTGGATAGTTCTACAAAGCGTGCATCATTGGGATCTTCCACATCCATTGCCTGTGGAAAGTTGAGAGGAATAATATAGCTCGCCTTAGTTGATGCGATATCATCGATACGTTGGTATTCATTGCCCCCCCCTTTTATTATGTACTTGACGCCAAACTCATCCCCTATGCGATCTGCCCGCAAGTCATTCCATTTATCATTGGCATCGAAGATCTGGGGAAGGTTTTGATTATCATTCCATGCTTGTAAACTAAGATTGAGTCCCTCTTTTTCGGGCTTACTCTTATACCACTGCGCATCCAGATAGGTTTGTCTCAAAATTGCGATTGTGCCCATCATGGAACTTGGATAGGATTGGGTCGAACTGCCCTTGCTGAATGAATAGTGAGCGGAAGCCCTCTCCTTCAGGATGACCAGATTTTCTCTTTGCGAAGAGAGTGTGACAAAGATGCCGGTTCCGCGTGCGATGCCGTCTTTCTGATGAGTGAGGACGGCGCCAAAGCCCTGGTCGCGAAGGAGCTTTGCTTTTGCATCATCGGTCACAAAAATTTTGGACCCATCGGTCTCAGGTTTGATTGCCTGGTTCCAGCCAAATGCGCCTTTGGTATTGCTGCCGAATTGAGCAGGTGCGCGAAAATCAAATCCATTTCTTGGACGTTCGGGGGTGGGTATTCCGTAATCGCTATAGATATCGATCAGGGAGGGATAAATGAATTTGCCGCTGCAGTCAACCGTGACAGCGTCTTTGGGGATCGCCGCATTTTCAGATACCTCCGCGATCCTTCCTTCGCGTATGATCAATATGGCATTTTTAAGGGTGGTCTTTCCATCCTTTACAATGGTTGCATGCAGCAATGCATAGCAGGCATTTCTCGGATCGGCCACACCATTGACAGGGAATGTAGGTTGCTGGCCTTTCAGAACTATGAAGTTGAACAGGAGAACCAGGAAAATAGAATACTTTCCCGGCAGCCTGAGGCATAAACTCCTCATGTGTGTTAGTTTTAGTAATTGATGATAGAAATCCGAATTTAACGAACTCTGCCCATAGCACAAATGAGTATTTTATCAATGGCTCTATTTCAACCCATATTTATTCATGTATTTCCTGAACAACTGTTTTTGTTTATTGTCTAGATCGATCTGCCTGCCCTGGATGAATGCGAGACTGACCTGACTCGTCCGAATGTCCAGTATATTCCCATCGCTCACGACGATATTGGCATCCTTCCCTTTCTCGAGAGGGCCACGGCTTGCATATTCTTCGTTTATGTCAATGGAGCGAAAGTCTGGGAAAAGAAATAGGCAACTAAAGAAAACCCGAAGCATCCAGGAAACGGCAATCTTCGAGCGGATAGGAACTGGCGATGCAGCCCCGATAATCCCCATTCATTTTAAAGCTCCCTATAAACCAATCCTGATCAGAGCCAATAAGTTCAGCAGGGAGCGTCCTTCTCCCGTCAAGCACATTCAATCGATTCAGGGAATCTTCAATGCCTTTGGAACTTGCCTTAAGCAGGGATTCTTTGCGTGTCCAGAGATAATAAAAAAAATCCAAAGTATCGGAGCTCTCTCTGTAGATTTCCAATTCTTCCGGACTGGCGATTTCCCTGATCAATTCTTCAAGGGGAAAACGGAATCTGATTTTTTCAACATCCACCCCGACTGGTTTTGAAGAAACCGTGATCAGGATCATCTCTTCGCTATGGCTTACATTGAAATGCAACTCATCATTGAAAAAAGGTTTTTTATTAGGGCCCTCCCTGAACACCAGGCACGCCGGGTCAGTTTGCAGATATTTCGCGAGCAGGATCCTAAGAGATATCCTGCATAATTTGAATCTTAATCTGTCTTTCTCCTGAAAATACCGCTGCGCCCTCTCCAACTCATCACTAACTAATATAGGTTCTTTATTCACTACAAGCCCCTCAAGCCCCGGAATGGAAATTTTCCAGCAATCACAAACCGGAATGGTCTTAAAAGGAAAGCTTTCTTCTTTTGTCCATTGGACCAGGGGGATTTCTTGAATAGATAGCCAGGACATATCAAACGACTTTGAGAAAGGGAATTCCTCCGTCTGAGTAATTCGTGTTGTCAGGTTCGGCGGCATGTTGATCCAGGACTTCCTGCAATATTTTTCCAAAAGCCTTATCGTGAGGGGGATAAAGAAAGGTTTTGTGATCTCCGCCGATCTCGTACACCTTGACTCCTCTCCGGGCAAAGGGTTTCCATCCCAGGTAAACAAGATCATCTAAATAATAGAGCCTGTTTTTAACCCTGAAAAGATCGATGGTTCCATTATAAGGGCTCATCTTGTAATGCATATAGGCGTGATCGTATTTCTGAGCCAGGGTGGGATCCAGACTTGCTCCTTCATCTTCATAAATATCGGCTCTGCCCAATACGCTCCTGACTTTATTTTTCACAAAGTCTCGTTGATACAAGATGGTCTTTTTGGGTTGGATGAAAAGCGAGCGGACAATGAATAATAATTTGGGAAATTGCCTGCCGACCTTCTTTTTGATATTTTGCAGATAAGGATCGAAATAAGTAGAATTATCGGCATAGGTATCGAACATCGCCAGCATTTTTACTTCTTTACCCATGGCCCTTAATTGCGTGGCCATTTCAAAAGCGATGATGCCCCCAAAAGAATAACCGGCCAGGGCATACGGTCCGTTCGGATCTCGTTTGAGAACCTCGGAAAGATATTCCGTTGCGATCCCTTCCATATTGTCAGGAAGCTGTGCTGCACCCCTATGCAGCCCCTTTGCCTGCAATGCAAAGACAGGCTGATCCGCATCCATATTTCTGGCGATATAATTGAACAAAAGCACATTCATACCAAAGCCATGAACGATATAAAGAGGTATTTTCTTTCCGTTAGCTTTAATGGTCACAAGCGAATGATCATCCTGTACAGCGCTTTCCTCTAATAGAAGAAGACGCGAAAGTTTTTCAATCGTAGGAGCTTCGAGAAGGGAGGCCAGGGGTAATCTCCTGCCTGTTTGTTTTTCAAGCTGGGTCATGGCCTGCACGGCGATCAGGGAATGACCTCCCATTTCAAAAAAATCATCCTTCACGCCGATTGTCTGGATTCCCAGTACAGATTTCCATATCCCGGCGATTAATTTTTCCGTATCCGTTCTCGGTTCGATCCTTTCCTTAACTGTTCCACCCGCGGGGCCAGCCAATCTCATGAGTGATTCCCTGTCGATCTTTCCATTCGGTGTCAAAGGAATTTGATCCAGCGGGGTAAAATCAGCAGGAACCATATAAGCGGGTAGGGATTCAGATAAGCACTGTTTCCAGCGCCCGACGATTGAAGGTGAATTATCCCCGTCTGAAACAATAAATGCCCTCAATCTGTCCTGGCTTGCTGTTACAACCGCCTGCCTGATCCCCTCCTGTTTCAGCAAAGCCTGTTCTATTTCTTCAAGTTCGATACGGTATCCATGGATTTTCACCTGGTGATCAATCCTTCCCAGGCATTGCAATAATCCGCCCTCCATCCATTTCCCAAGGTCCCCGGTCCGGTAAAACCTTCCTGTTATAGGTCCCGGGAACATTTCCTCCAGAAATTTCTCTCCGTTCAGGTCCTGACGGTTCAGGTAGCCGCGCGCCACACCTTCTCCGCCTATATAGATCTCCCCCACCGAACCTTCAGGAACCGGCTTTCCATGTTCATCCAGAATAAGGATCTGGGTATTGTCGATCGGTCTGCCGATCGAGATCACCGGTTCATCTGCGGCCACTTCGCTGACTGCTGACCAGATAGTCGTTTCCGTTGGTCCATACATATTCCAAACACTTTCGGAACGAATTATCAAATTTTCTGCCAGGTCTCTCGGCAATGCCTCGCCTCCGCAGAGCACTTTCAAAGCAAGCTTTTTTTCCCAGCCCGCTTCGATCAGCATCCGCCAAGTCGAAGGAGTCGCCTGCATAATGCTGATCTCCCTTTCTCCGATCAAGTCCAGCAGCATTCGGCCATCCTTCACAGACTCTGAATCTGCGAGCACGAGTTCTGCACCGCTGATCAGTGGCAGGTAGATTTCCAATCCTGCGATATCAAATGAGATCGTCGACACTGCGAGCAACCGGTCCGAAGCCTTTATACCCGGTTTATTCTTCATGCTCAATAAAAAATTCACAAGGCTATGCTGCTCAATCTGCACTCCTTTGGGATTGCCTGTCGAACCCGAAGTATAAAGCAGGTAGGCAAGGTCCCTACTACCGCAAACACTTCCATTCTCACCCTTCCATCTATCCAGTTTCTGCCAGACCTCTTCCACCAGGATCTCTCTGACCAACGGTCCGAATCTTCCCTTGTATTTTTTTGAACTGATCAGCAGATTCGCCGCTGAGTCAGCCAGCATGAACTCAATTCTTTTTTGTGGGAAAAGGGGGTCCAGAGGCAAATAAGCAGCACCTGCCTTCGCAATCCCAAGCATCACTACCACCATCTCCGCACTGCGGTCAACGGAGATTCCGACTAGCTTGCCGCATCCGATACCCTCCTCCTTCAACATGGCCGCAAACCGGTTGGCTACTTCATTCAGAGCCTCATAGGTATAGGCCTTCTTTCCGAACCTTAATGCGATCTTTTCGCGGTGCAGCTCTACGCTTTTTTCAAATAAATCCACTAGGGTCAGGTCCCTGGGATATTCAACGCGGGTATCATTCCAATCCTTGAGTTTCTTCCATAGCTCATCTTCCCTTCCTTTCGGTATATCCTGGATCCTGGTATCAGGATGACTCGAAGTAAATTCCAGCAGGCTCGTGAATTCATCCATCATGCGCGCGATCGTAGAAGCCTTGAAAAGTTGGGTATTATAGGACCATTCCAGAACCAGCAGCTTTTCGGAGCCGCTCGCGTTCAGGAACAATTCAAAATTTTCGTATTCTCTCGGCGTATAACCAAGTCTGTGTTCAATCCCCTCAAAAGAAACCCCGTTATCCAGGCCCATGTCGATATTGAAAACCACGGGCACAAGGGGTACTCTGGAAGGATCCCTTTGAATATTCAATTTTTTAAGCAAAGTACCAAAGGTGAATCGCTGATGTTCGTAATCGTCGAAAAGCTGTTTCTTCCTTGCTTTCAGATAATCCAAAAATGGTTCCTCGCCCTTCACCTTAGAGCGAAGCGGCAATAGGTTCACGCAATGCCCTACCAGGGCCTCGTTACCCGTAACAGATTGCCCCGCCGCCGGCAATCCTAAAACCAGTTCAGGCTGTCCAGTCAATCTAAAGAGGAAAATTTCGAAAGCCGAAAGCAGTGTGGTCACAAAACTGCAACCCGCCTTCGCGCCCATGGCCTTCACCCGGGCGGAAAGATCTCCATTGATCGCAAAATCATCCCGGTGACTCTTATAGGTTCTCACTGTCGGCCGCTCAAAATCAGTCGGCAGGTTCAGCACAGGCACAATTTCCTTGTATTGATCTATCCAATAATCGACAGTACTTGCAAATTCTTCTGTTCCCGAATAATCCCACTGCTCCATCGCGTACTGGCTAAAACATCTGGCATCCGGCAAAACCGCAGGCTTGCCGCTATATAATTTCCCCAAGTCCTGGAGCAGGATACCCAGCGACCATCCATCGCAGACAATATGATGGGCCGTGATCTTCAGAACCCATCGCTTGTCCGATAATTTAATCAATGCAAAACGGAACAGCGGGCCATTAAAAAGATCAAAGGCCTTATTGGCATCCTCTTTGGCAAAATCATCCAGGGCCGCTACCTGCCCTTGCTTATCCAGCTCCCCCAGGTCCATTCGCCGGATTGCAAAATCAATCCCCTCATATATGATGACCTGTCTGCCATCTCCGCTAAAACAGGACCTCAAAGCCTCATGTCTCTCCACAAGAGCTCCCAGAGCCAGTTCCAATTTCACAGTATCGACCCTCCCGTTCAGGTAAAGCATCACAGACTCGTTATAAGAACGGTTCGCGTCATCGCCTCCCATCATGCAGGAAACCCAGATCTCCATCTGCGGCTCAATGGCAGGAGCCACCCGCTGGATCACCCGGTCTTCAAAAGGATCGAAATCGATTTCAGTTAATTCATATGGTCCATGTTCCTGTCTCAAAATAAAAATTCATTTAACCTGCAAAAATTTCCCCGGCCTTTTCGGATCCGCAACAAACCAGGCGGGATTGCCATCCCGGTCCTTACCCAGTCTTGCACCCGCAATAGGAGGATCATCCATCAAATCTTTAACATGTTTCCCATTCTTCGAAGTTAGTGCATGTCCGTTCAATCCGTTTTTTGAGTCATTTTTTACAAAAAAACCAGCCTCCGTCATCTCACTTACGCTATCCTCAAAACACTGCGCGATCCGATCTACTTCTTCCGGGCTATGCGCCTCTGTCATAAAACAGGGAAACCCATCCAATATATGAATCCCCTTCAGGCGCATCAGTGCAAAAATCAACTCGCTGAAAGGAATCTCTTCCTTAAATTTTATCTTCCACAAAGACCCGAATTGAGTCAAAAAAATGGGTAGTCCATGGCGCTCACAAAAACCATTTAACCGGTCCGCCAGCCTTTTCCCCTTCGCATTGACCCCCTCCTGCAGAGCAGGCCCCTTCGATTTCATATAATCCAGAGAAGCTTTTGAAGCCGCCAGGGCAAGCGGATGCCTCACAAAAGTCCCCGCAAAATAAGTGACGCCCGATTCCGGGACCGAACCATCTCCAAATTGCCAGAAACCTCCGTCCAGTGCATCCATGAACAGGCTCTTGCCGGCAATAACCCCAATGGATATCCCGGCGCCGACCACTTTTCCGTAAGCGCCGATATCTGCCCTGATTCCAAAGAGACCCTGTGCGCCCGCCGGGTGCATCCTGAAACCCGTGATCACTTCGTCAAATATCAGTGCCGTTCCTGATTTCAATGTGATCTCCCTGAGCTCTTTCAAAAATTCGACCGGCTGAAATTCCGGTCTCCTGCTTTGAACAGGTTCCACCAGCACTGCCGCGATTTCATCAGCTCTTTCACTAATGATTCTGAGGGACTCCTCTGTCCCATATTCCAGGATCAGCATATTTTGTACTGCCTCCGCTGTGATGCCCGGAGCCGCAGGAAATGATTTTAAATTTTTTGTACCCCTCACGATCACTTCGTCCAAGATCCCGTGATAGGAACCCGAAAAGGCAACGATCGTCGATCTGCCCGTCACCGTCCGCGCAATCCGCATCGCACCAAGCACCGCTTCCGATCCCGTATTGCAAAGCGCCGCCCTGTCCTGCCCCGTAAATTCACAGATCAACTTACATACCGGTCCGGAAAGTTCATGCTGGGGGCCGATCTCATAACCCTTTTCGATCTGCTCTTGGATGGCCCTGGTTATAAAATCCGGCTGGTATCCATAAAAATTCGACCCGAATCCATTCAGGGCGTCGATGTACTCATTGCCGTCGATGTCCCAGAGGCGGCTCCCTTTGGAGCGATTAACCACGATCGAATAAACGATCTCCTTTGTCCCTGGCCTGAAGCCCGTTACAACCCTTGGGTCCGCCATCGTCGCCCTGTTCTGCTGGTTGTACTTCTTACTCTCCGCGGTCTTGGCGGCGTACTCCCGAATCAAATTCCCTATGAACTCCTCCTGCTTCCCACTAAGTTGCAAATCCTGTCGTTCAATCTTTGCCGTCGCCCCAAAAGGTTTCTTCAACTCCGCGATTTCCTCGGCACTAAGACCGGCGTTCCCGGCCTTCTTTACCGGCAAAGCCTGTTCCTCGCCTTGCAAAAGAGCAACCTGTTGAGCAAGTAATTGCATCTGTTGAGAGATCAATCCAATCACAGTTGAATTATTTCCTGTCATAGCCTGTTGCTGTTTAATGGAAACCGGTCTTGGATCTTCCTCCTTCGGCAAGACCTGTTCCAGATAACCTGCAAGTCTGTTCAGGTTACTGTATTCTTCGTTCAGTTGCCTGAAACTCACCGGAGCCCTGAATTCTTTTTTCAGGTTCAGCGCCACCTGGGTGATCAGGAGAGAATCAAAACCCATCTCAATAAAATTCATATCCTCACTCGCTCCCTGCATATCGATGCCGGAAGCATTCTCCAGCACCCCTTTAATTTTTTCAATAAGGGCGTCCCTTCTCATTTGACTGGTTTGAATTGAATTATTTTCAACGGTCACAGTCGGCATTACGCCTCCTGATACAGGAGGATCCACCCAATAGAGGGTCTTATCGAAAACATAGCCTGGAAGGTTCACCCTAATCCTCCTCTCATTCTCATAATACCTATCCCAATCTATATCGATCCCCAGTAACCAGAGTTGGCCCATGGCTCTCAGAATGGAATCATATTCGCTCATTCCCTCCTGTATGTCTAAGCTGGCAATCACCGCTAAGTAATTACCGGACTGTTGACGTATAAGGGAAGCTGTTACATTTTTCGGCCCCGACTCTATCACGATCTTCTTACCACCCTGACCCAAAGTTTTGACCGCAGCGGCAAACAATACCGGTGACCTCAGATGTCCGGCCCAATAGGCCGGGCTCATCGCTTCTTCATCCTTAAGCCATTCACCCGTTGCTGTAGAAACGATCGGAATTCTCGGAATATTTAGTTTAATGCCCGCGACGACCTCTTCAAAAGGCTCAACGATCGGTTCCATCATTTTGGAATGGAAAGCATGGCTCGTCGCAAGTACCCGGTTTGAAATCTTCAGCCCATTCAGTTTCTGAGAAAGCAGTTCGACTGAACTGGTTGGTCCAGCCACAACACAGGAACCCGGGCTATTCACCACCGCAAGCGATAGATCGCCGCTCAGGAACTTCTCAATCTCTTCGAAAGTCGCCCTCACTGCCAACATGCTCCCTCTCGGTTGTTCGGACATCAACCTGCCTCTGGTCGCGATCAATTTCAGCCCGTCTTCCAGGCTGAATATCCCGGATAAATGAGCCGCCACGAATTCCCCGATGCTATGACCTATAAAAGCCATAGGCCTGATCCCCCAGCTCATCCAAAGTCTCGCTATCGCATATTCGATCACAAATAAAGCCGGCTGGGTATAATAGGTATTCCCAATCTCTTCCGCAGCTTGTTCACCAATTGCAAAAATCCGCTCTCTGATATCTTCTCCCATCACCGGCTCCAACAAAAGCGCGCATTCATCCACAGCCGCCCTGAAAAGCGGCTCATTCTGATAGACCTGCTTGCCCATATTCAGGTATTGCGATCCCTGTCCCGGGAAAGAAAAAACGATCTCGTCCCCGATTTCCTTCAATTGCCCCGATTCAGAAGGGGAAACCAATGCCGCCCTCAATTTCCGGATTAATTCCCCCCTTTCTGCAGCCACCACAAACCTCCTAAAGGGAAAGGATTCCCTCCCAGTTTGAAGGGTATAAGCAATATCGGCCAGGTTAAAACCCTCATTATTTTCCAAATGATCCGCCAGCCTCCCCGCCATCTCCTTCAAACTGTATTCTGATTTCGCGCTCCATCTAAATAAAAATGCAGGTTTCCTGGACGGAACACTATTAATTAATCCGACCTCAAACTCTTCCACGACCAAATGCACATTTGTCCCGCCCACGCCGAAAGAGCTTATACCCGCAATTCTTCTTTCTGCCTTGCCGTCCATCTCCCAATCCCTCAATCGGTCATTCACGAAAAAAGGGCTGTTCGCGAAATCAATATTCGGATTAGGTTTTTGAAAATGAATGGAAGCAGGTATCTTTTTGGTATAGAGGGAGAGAACCGTTTTAATAAAACCCGCAACCCCTGCCGCAGCCGTCAGGTGACCGATATTACTCTTAACCGATCCGATTGCGCAATATTGTTTGCGGACCTGCTGTCCGAAGGCGATACTCAGACCCTCGATCTCGATCGGGTCTCCTAAAGGCGTTGCCGTTCCATGTGTTTCGATATAGGAAACTGTTGCAGGATCCACTGCCCCGTCTTCCTGGGCCATCCTGATCGCAGCCGCCTGCCCTTCCGCACTCGGGGTCATAAAACTTCCTTTTCCGCCGCCGTCATTATTTACTCCTGCGCCTTTGATCACTGCATAGATCAGGTCCTCATCTCGTCTTGCATCTTCTAATCTCTTCAATACGACGATCCCCACCCCATCGCTGAAGACCGTTCCTGATGCCTTCTCGTCGAAAGAGCGGCAATGGCCGTCACGGCTCAGCATCGCACCTTCCTGGAAAATATGACCGCTATGGATCGGGCTGGTGACCGCAACTCCGCCGGCTAGCGCTATATCGCAATGACCCTCCCTTAAACTCTCCGCTGCCTGCGCGATTGCAAGCAAGGAGGTCGAACAGGCCGAATAAACACTTACGGCGGGGCCTTTAAGATTTAATTCATAGGCCGTCCGGGAAGCCACATAATCCTTTTCGTTGGCCGCCATCACATTAAAGGGTCCCACTTGCTGGGTCAGCTCCTTATTCGGCAAAACATTGTTGATATAATAGCTATTATTTCCCGTTCCGGCATAGACTCCGATCAGGCCCTCATAACGACGGGCCACTACCCCGGCCGATTCCAGGGCTTCCCAGGCTGTTTGAAGGAACAATCTCTGTTGTGGATCCATAAGGGCCGCCATTTTGGGATTGATATGAAAGAAAGCAGCGTCGAATTCTCCGGTCCCTTCCAGAATTCCCCTCGCTGCCACATAATCCGGGTCTTTTTTAATTTCTTCTTCTATAAAGGGGCTCAATTCTTCCTTTGTGAAAAACCTGATCCCTTCCCTTCCTTCTACCAGCATTTTCCAGAAAGCCTGGATATTCTCAGCTCCCGGAAAGCGGCCCGCCATACCGATCACCGCTATCTCTCTATTATTGCCTTCGCCGCTGTTCCTGCTGTTCTTTTTCTCCTTTTGCCGTATCTCTGTTTTCCCTTCGAGAAAATCAGCAATTCCCTCCACGCTTGGAAACTGGTAGATCTTTGTTACAGGCAATTCTAATCCTTTTGCATTTCTCAATTCAGTAACAGTCCTGAGTGCCAGCAGGGAGTTCCCTCCTAATTCAAAGAAATTATCCTTTACTCCGACCCTATCGATTTGAAGGAGTTCAGCCCAGACTTTAGCTATTGTTTTTTCTTTTTCTGTAACAGGCGCTTTATAAGCTGTTCCCAGCTCGGGTCTTTTGATCTCCGGTTTGGGTAATGATTTCTTGTCTATTTTTCCGCTGCCGGTCTTTGGCAACTGGTCCATCCAGATAAATGCCGAGGGCATCATATAATCAGGCAATTCCTTTTCTATGGCCTTACGGATTTTTTTAATGTCTTTTTTTTCTGTTGAAGGGACTAAGTAAGCCACTAGTCTTTTTTGTCCAGGTATATCCTCCCTGGCTATTACGACTGCCTGCAGTATTCCTTCCTGTCTGTTTAGCAGGACCTCTATTTCACCGGGTTCGATCCTATATCCCCTTATTTTTACCTGATCATCTTTTCTACCTAGAAATTCTACTTCTCCGTTTGCTTCCTTCCTGGCCAGGTCCCCTGTTCTATAGATCCTGATCCTTTGTTTTTTTGGATCTTCCCATTCTATGAATTTTTCCCTTGTGAGTGATGGTTGATTTAAGTATCCTTCTGCCAGGCATTTTCCTGCTATGCAGAGTTCTCCTGTCTCTCCTTCACTGACTTGTTTTAGATTTTCATCTAATATGAAAAGCTCTGTATTGTCTATCGCTTTTCCGATACTCGGTAGGTCCGGCCAAAGGCCGGTATTTCCTGACAGTACTGATTCTGACACCACATGGCATTCAGTGGGACCGTATTGATTATAGAGCTTACATTTTGGAAGCCTGTCGAAGAATTTCCTGACCTGTGAAGTTATTTTTAGCTGCTCTCCTGCAGTCATTATTTCGGTGAGACCCTCAGGTGCATTATTGTTCAGAACATTATTATCCGGCGCATTATCACTGGCCGCAGCAGCCTCCGTCAAATATTGAAGCGCCACGAACGGAACAAATATTCTGCTGACCTTCTGCTCCCGCAGGAACCCTAATAACCGTTGCGGATCCAGCCTGGTATCGTCATCGATAAGCACTAGCGTTCCTCCTGTCGTAAGCGTGGAAAATATTTCCTGGAAGGAAACATCAAAACTTAAAGGTGCAAATTGCAGGGTCCTCGTTCCCGCTCCTGCCGATGAATGCCGCTGCTGCCATTGAATTAGGTTGATCATCGCGGCCTCTCCCATTAAAACTCCTTTGGGCTTTCCGGTCGAACCCGAAGTATATAAAACATAGGCCAGTTTACCGGGAACTGACTTCTTATTTCCTGCAGATTTGTCTTTTCTTTCCCGCCCCAGCACCCTTATTCCAAGGCTCTTAAATAATCCTTCTTCTTCTTGATCATTAACTATGCATCCATCAATACCCGAATCCTTAATAATCTGGGCCACGCGCTCCCGCGGGAGCCCAATATCCAGAGGCAAATAAGCCTTTCCCGCCTTCAATATACCGATCAATCCCGCAATCTCCTCAATACACCGGCTCGTACTGATCCCGAAAATTTGGCTGGATTCTGAAACCTCAAGCACCCTCTGACAAATCTCATCCGACAACTCATCAAGCTTAGCATAGCTGATGCTTTTGCCATTGCACCACACAGCCTCTCCCTGCGCAAATCTCATAACAGAATCCGCAAAAAGATCCAATAGGGATAGGCTTTTTTTATAATCGTTCTGACTCATGCATCACTAAAAGAATACTATAATCCAAACTGTCCGTTCACAATTAATTAACAAACACAAATTTAACCCAAAAAGCAGGCTTATTATTGTATATAAACGATTTTAACCGACAAAAAGATCAAGATTTTTCTAACATTCTAAGGGCGCAAATTCTTATTAATAAAAGGGATATGATTAAACGCCCTCCTAAAATCTACAGAATGGCTAATACTCAATCTATTAAAAAAATGAAAATATCATTAAACCTGCATCCGGCTAAATAAAAAAAATTATGAATTATGGCTCAGTTTGCAGCTCTGTCCTGCCAGCCAGGCATAACCATAAAGAGCCAAAGCCCTGGCCCTTCCTTCCTGGATTTTAAAAGCCCATACGTCTTTCATAAAAGCGCTGAAATTCTTTGCGTTTAGCTGATCGAAAGCGACTGAGATCGTGGGCCCCAGGGAATAGGCAGTATGCCAGGTCCCGAAAGGAATAAACAGGGTCTCTCCCGCTCCTACAGTAAAATGGATTGGCGTGGCGTTCTTATAAAGAGGAAATTTTTCATAATCCGGTTCAAAAATATTGATATCCGATCTCCAGGGATCATCCGGCCTCGTGTAAAGGAATTTCTCCTGTCCTTTAGGGAAAACAGTAAAGCGTTTCTCCCCGTAAAGTTGGTTGATCCATGCATTGAGGTGATAATAGTCAAGGTGAACATAGGGAAACCTTCCTCCGGGTCCCCCTACGAATACCTCCGTGGCGCTGCCCCAATAACCTCTTTGAAACCATTTGCTCTCCAGCCAGTTCGGTTTCGCATAGCCCAGGTTCAGCGGGCTCAACAGTGGAATGACTTCAGGTAAAACCGTTGGAATATCAAATATAAAAGGATAGGGAGCAGGTTTTTCCTCCGTGCTGTTCTCTACCAGATCCATCACTTCCTTCATCGTATAGGTTCTTCCTTCCTTTACGATGGTCTTACCCCCGAAATTTTCGCGGAAATAATTGGGACTGAAAAGGCCATTTGCCTTCCAGACTTTTGAAGCGCTCTTAAAAACACAGGGAATCCCCGGTTTATAGAATCTCTCCATAAATTCCTCATAGCTGATATTATCGACTCTTTCTACCTGCATAAAAATTATTTAATTATTGAACGCTTCCGAACAAATCCCCAACCTTACAGAAATATTTCGCCATACGGCAATAGGCAAGAACCGCAAGGGCCTTCATCCGGTTGCCGTCTTTCTTATAATTCCAGACATCATTCACATAATCATCATAATTGCTGCCGTTGATCTGGTCAAATATCACGGAAATGCTGGGTGTCAGAGATTCAGCGCTATGCCAGATACCCCAGGGCACGAAGATCGTCTCTCCCTGTTTGATCGTCACGGTGATCGGAGTCGCATTCCGGTATTTGGGATGCTTCTCATAATCCGGATTGAAAATATTGACTTCTGATTCCCATTGATTGTTTGGTTTGGGGTACATGAATTCATCCTGTCCTCTTGGATAGACAATGAAATTCTTTTCTCCATAAAGCTGGGTCACCCAGGCATTGGTATGAAAATAGTCGATATGGGCGACAGGAAATTTTCCCCCCGGGCTACCTAGAAATAATTCCGTCTGGTTTCCAATTACAACCGAAGGAAACATCTTGCTCTGAAACCAGTTTGGAACGGCATAGTTCATGCCGAGTGGCCTGATAAGCGGAAGCAATTCCGGAATTTTGGAAGGAATATCGAACTTACACGGATAAGGAGCAGGGTTGGACTCTGAACTGTTCTCGATCATGTCCAGTAATTCACCCATCGTGTATTCCTTTTCATTCACGACGGTTTTTCTATCGCTGTAATTTTTTCTGAAATAATCAGGAGTAAACAGATCTCTCGCTTTCCAGGCCTTCGATGCATCCTTAAAGACCACCGGCAACCCGGGCTTATAGAACTCGTTCATGAAATCTTTATAGGAAAGGTTCTCAACTTTTTGCACTTCCATTTTAACGGGGTTTAGCATTTCCAATGTATAAACAATCTTTTGCATATTCAAGCTGATCTCCTTTTTTTAGGCCAATTCTCCTTTTCAGGCCCTTTTCAGCTTCCTGTAAACAGGTTTTACGTACTGCTCATAAAATTCCGGGTAGAATCTCACTGCATATATAAAAGGATAGAAAAAATTCACTCCCAGCAGTCTCCATAGGATAATCTGACTGACAAGGAGAAAGGCCAGGTCCGCTATTAAAGTTGCATAAACTGCACCGATAATATTAAACCAACCGATAAAAAAATAAGTGAGTGTCAGGTTCACCAGTGCAAAAAGCGTGATCACGATGAAATTCACCCTCGGTTTGCCCATCGAATCCAGGATCGTTCCGAAAAGTCTTTGAAAAGGATTGATCAGGCAGGTCAAAACAATGATCCTGATTAAGGGTATGGTATCTGAGTATTTATGGCCTGCGATAAGATTAACGACGATATGCGGAAAAATAAAAAGAAGGGCCATCACCGGAATCAGCAGTGCGAGTATTGTGCCCACCGATTTTTCAAACATATATTTCCCGGCACCCTGGCCATGCTCCGCAAATCGCCGGGCACTCTGCGGAAAAACGATTGTACTGATCGCGTTGGTCGGAATATCAGCGATATTGGTAACCCGCAGCGCCACATTATAGACCCCAGCCGCATCCGCCGAAACCATCGCGCCAAGCATCATCTGATTGATCGTATTGGAAAGGATCGCACTGATATAGGTTCCGAAAGCATATTTTCCGAAATGAAACAATTCCAGCACCCATTTTTTTTGGACATCCAGGGAAAACGACAAATGCCTTCTCGCAAAAAAATACTCCACGGTCATGGAAAAAAAAAGGCAACCAACCTGCACATAGACAAGTGTCAAGAGCGAAATCCCCGGAAAAAATATAAAGGAAAAAAGCACAAAGCTAAAGAACAGTCCCTGGCGGACCATATTCGAAACAACAGTCCCGTAATAACTCAGATGAGCTTGCTCGATCCATTGGAACTGGAAAAGTATCCCCTGGAAGATATAAGCAATATTATAGACATAGAACATCCGGACAAGGACCTCGCTATGCCAAATCTTCGAAAGATAACCCGCAAGTAAAAAATTTAATGCAATGCAAAAAACTGTCAAAATCCCGCTGATAAAAAAAGAAGCCGAAAGAATAGGGGCATGATGCTCCTTCTTCGAAGCTGACAAAAACCGGATCAATGCGTTTTGCAGCAATCCATTTCTTGCCGTCTCAAAAATCGTTGTCGTCGCAACAAAAAGCGCCCAGACACCGAAATCATGCTTGTTAAGAATCCTTATCAGCAGGAAAAAACTGCCAAAACCAAAGATCAGGTTCTGCACATTCAGGAGCAGGTTTAGGGTCCCGGACTTTAGCCAGTAACGTTTATTAGTAGAATTCATCTGAATATCTTCAGTTTTTCCCGTTTGCCAGAAAGCTCGCTTATTTTTCCCTTGTGTGAGCGAAATTGCTCATGCTCGGTTTCATGTATTCGCTAATCAATTAGACCATTGATAGATAGAATAAGACTTATTCCTGAAAACCAATTTCTTACAAAGGTTTGATTCAATAAACGGCTTACCCGCATCATTATTTTCTAGCAACACCAACTTCACTCCGTAAAATCCAAATAGTCCGCTCGCTGCCACTGGAGTCCCCGACCTCGCATAATTCAGCATACTGTCCCTGTCATTCTCCCTTCGGTCAAAATCCACAAAGGGATTCGAAAAAGTGAATGCGGTCGAGACCATTTTCCGACCCGTCGTCATCACGGGGAACAGCGAAGGATCCTTATCGCAAAGCACTACATCCTCCTCTAAGCTATGATTCATGAGAAAATTATATACTTCCATTTTATTCAGTTGCCCCGCTTTGGCAAGGGCCTGGTCCCTCATCATAGTAAAATCAGCCCGCTTGCTATAAACCGGAAAATAAAGCCCTGCACATGCCAATACTACCAAACTATAGGCAATCAAACGATAATTATTATAAGAACGCAGCTTCCTTCTGAAAAGATTTATCCAGACCCAATTAAAAATTCCGTAGATCCCCATTCCGAAAAACACCGACTCCAGTGCCTTCAGGTAAAAGAAATAATGAAAGGAAGGTACGGTGCCCGGGAGATGTATATGCCATTTATTATCAAACACCGAAACGGCTGTCGAATAAAAATACATCAACAGCGTCCAGCCCAGCCAGCCATAGATGATCTTGCGGATCAAGCCTTTCTCCGAATTCAGATGAAACCAGATAAGTCCTAGTGCTGCCACCACAAGCGCGACAGAAAAATTCGCTTTCAGCATCGCCTTAAAATGGCTCACGATAAAAATACCTTCGGTATATTCAAAAGTTGCCCGGTTGACCATATGCAGATGGTACTTGCCCACCAGATAATAAAGAAGGGGCATGGCAGCCAAAACAAAAAACAGGAAACAAGAAAGTCCCTGAACAAGATATAACTTCACCCGATCCGCTCCTCTATCATTAAATGCTGCCTTCCAGATCCTCGGCAACTGCACCGTAATTAGGATAAGAATGATCAGGATCGTCGGCGCAGTATGACTCAAAAAACTAATCCCAAGACTAAGGCCCAGGCAGGCAAACCAGCCCAGCCTCTCCGTGCTGAAAGCCAGATAACAAAGTAGAATATTAGTATAAAAAAGAAACTGTGAAAAGCAAACCGGGTAAAGCCAGGGGCTCAAGGTAGCTGCCCCCCATCCCGGAATATTACCAGAAACGAGAAAAAGAAAACAAAGAAGAGCACCGAGGCCGATCTCCAGTCCAAATAATTCAGAAACTGTAATTAAGAAGAAAATCCCGCCCAATACATTCAGGAAAACGCCAGCGCGGGTCGCCACGACATGCGCAGGCAGTGAAGTCCATTTTGAAATTACGGTCTCGACAGAAAAAAGAAGAGGATTATACCAAAGCCATTCCCCCTTATAACTAGGATCATGTCCATAGTGGCCCGAAAGGCTGCCCTGAACAAAACTGATATCCCGGTCAAAATCAGAATCGGCTGCCCAATCCAGGTTCTTTGTCGTTCTGTAACACTGGAAAAAAGCCATGCCCAGCATCACAAAACAGACCAGTAGGACTATCCATCGCCCGGAACGGCTTCTGGAACGACCCGGCCCTGAAAACCTTAAATTTGGTTGAAAACCTTCCATTAAATTGATTCTGACTGCACTACAACGTCAGCCCTTGGCGGAAAGTTGTATATCCCGATTTGAAATAAGAAAACTTGCTAATGCACGCCACCGATCTTTAGGCTACCACCTGCCAAATCACTGCCACCCTTTACGCGGAAACCTGACCAGCCGTACCAGGCCACAACCACAAAACAGATCAGCGGTACAATATATGAGAAAGCGGTAGAATAACGAGCCGAGATCAGCATTCCCATGATCTTTGGAGCCACTGCGCCGCCAACGATCGCCATGATGATAAAAGAAGAAGCTCTTTTCGTATGATGTCCCAGGTCCTTAACGCCCAGAGCGAAGATGGTAGGAAACATAATGCTCTCAAAAAAGAAAACCACCATCAGAGCTCCAATGGAGAACCAGCCCCAGTTCCACATCACGAGAACACAAAGAATGATATTGATGTAAGCATAGGAGCTGAGCAATTTATGAGGAGAAATCTTTCTCATTAAAGCAGTTCCTACAAAACGCCCCACTGTAAAAAGGACCAGGCTGACTGAAAGAAGCCTTGCCGCATCTGAATTCGAAATGCGATTGCCCGACTCCGTGCAATAGTTCACAAAAAGGGCCGCAACCCCCACCTGGGCCGCTACATAAAAAAATTGAGCCACCACTCCGCCTGTAAAATTTCGGTGATGCATCAGCGGCTTCACATCCAAATCTGCAGACGAAACGATCTCGCTCTCCCGAATCTCCGGCAGTGGAGTCCTGAAAAAAAGACCCGCTACTACAAGGACCATTGAACCAATCACGATATAAACCACCTGAACGCTTTGCAGGTTGCCTCCCTGCTCCTTGCCACCGAAGAAAACCTCGGAAGCCAGCCAGGGTCCAAGAAAAGCGCCCACTCCGTTAAAACATTGGGAAAGATTCAACCTGTGCTCCGAAGTACGAGGTTCGCCCAGGACCGTTATATAAGGATTGGCCGCCGTTTCCAGGCAGGCCAGTCCTGAAGCCAGTATAAAAAGGGCAATCAGGAAAAATTCAAAAGAAGCCTTCTCCGCAGCAGGGTAAAAAAGAAAGGCTCCCAGGGCATAGAACAAAAGCCCACCGATAATGCCTTTCTTATATCCAAAACGATTCATAAAAAGTCCCGCCGGATAGGCCATCAGGAAATAAGCCCCGAAATAGGCCGCCTGCAAAAGCGTCGAGCGCTCCGGCGTCACCTTCAAAGTCATCTGGAAATGTTTGTTTAGGACATCCAGCAGCCCATAAGCAAAGCCCCAAAGAAAAAAAAGGGAAGTAACCAGGATCAACGGAACAAGGTATTTTTTATCAGTTGATGCAGGGCGAGAAACATTTTCCATGGCAAGAAATTTATAAATCCGGTCTCGAGTAAACTAGAATGAAAAATAGACAAATTGTCCAATCCGGCCAAAAGGAGGACCCCATTCCAAAGGGACCAACTCTACTGTCAAGGATCCAATGCTCCCTCAAGCAAATTGATCTTTCCGATAAAGGGCATGCAACTCTTAATAAATATTTCCGCCGGGATAGATTGTTTCACTGCCGGCGCATCTTCTAGCAATCGCCCGTTATCAAAAGCCTGCCCCAGCTCCATGAATTCCAGGTAAGGCTCAAGTCCGGCAAGTAATATCCTCACGGCACCGGGATCCGTAAAACAGGAATTCCAGTAATCCAGGTAAAGGCGAAAATCAAAAAGGGGGTTCTCCGGTTTCAGCCGGTTCTTAGCCCATAATTTAATATCCTTCAGAAAGGATTTATCGATAAAACGGAAAGTGGGAAGGTCCGAAAAATGGGCTGCCAGCGAAACCGAAAGTTTTTGTGCTGAAGTGGCACCACTCACTCCCGAAGAAATATGGTATACCTTATGCTTTCTCTCTGCCATTAAAAGTTCAACAATCGAATCTGCGGCATAATTCACAGGAATCATATCCAGCATCGCTTTTTCATTCACTGGAATAAGACGCAATTGATTGATCGTAGCCACTGCCCAGAGAATCACAGGCGAGCGGGGAATGATTGGCCTGCTATCTCCCATGATGATCGAAGGCCTCGCGATTAAAACCTTTTCTGCAGGCAAATGACGGTCCACCAGCAATTCGCCCTGCATCTTTGTATAGGTATAACGCACCAGGTGACTAGCCTTCGCATTCGGAGATTCCTCTTCATGAACCACCCGGGCACGGATATTACTTCCGCAAATCGTCGCCGTGCCGATATAAACAAAAGTCTTCAGTTCCGGTAAATGCTTTGCCCAAATCAAGAGCTTCTCCAGACCAGCAATATTCACTTGTTCCAGCATGTCATCGTAAATCCTCGAAAAAGAAGTGTTAGCGGCACTATGGATAATGACATCCGTGTCGTTCAATATTTTATTGGCCTTTAGGGACTCCGTAAGATGGGGATCAAAAAGGTTACCAGCAATGGGAAAAATCCTGGATTCATCAAAAAAGTCATTGTGGATATAAAACACTTTTTTCAATCTGTCAAGTGCGCAAGTATCGTTTCCAGGCCGGATAAAACAGTAGATCCTATCTATATCGGTTCTCTTAGACAGGCTCACCAGCAATTCCCCGCCCAAAAATCCTGTGGATCCGGTAATAAAAACATTCATAAACGTTTATTCAAAAAGCTCAAGGCCCAAAATCCCAAGCAGAATCAGAAGCAGCGACAAGGCCTTAATCCATGTAACGGGCTCCCTATAAAAGAACATGCCGATCACGGCGATCAGAGCCGTTCCCGCGCTCGACCAGATAGCATAAGCCACACTCACCTGCATCTTCTCTAGTACGAAGACCAGGGCCACCAGGCTGATGCCATAGAATACGAAAACCAGGACCGAAGGCCAAAATCGGGTAAACCCGTCTGCATACTTCATGCAGATTGTTCCCAAGACCTCAAAGAAGATACCCAGTCCAAGTATAACCCACTTCATAGAAAATTATTGAGTGAAATCTGGAGCCGGCAATGTATGAATTTTTATACTAACTGCTCCCCATCTGCATCATAAAGCATTCCAATCCCATCTCAGGGATTTCTATCTTTACCATATGTTTTCCTGGTTAAAAAGTCGTTTGGGTATTAAACTTACCGCCCGCAACAGGCCTGAAGAGATCTACCTGTATCCGGAAAAATTGACGAAAGGCCAGCGGCCCTCAGGCCCCCATTCTAAAAAGCAGGTAATAAAAAATATCCAACATCCCACCCTCAGCATCTGGCTCCCACAAGAAGTACTCAACACAGGCATGGCCATCATCATCGCACCCGGCGGTGGCCACCGGCAATTATGGATCCGGCACGAAGGCCATGAAGTTGCACAGACCTTCTCCAAATTGGGCATCGCCTCCTTTGTCCTCAAATACCGGTTATCTCAGGAACAAGAACAAAACCATTGCTTGGAAGACTCAATTGCCGATATGAAAAAATCCATCCGGATCCTCAGACAAAACGCCGAACGCTGGAAGATCGATCCCCATCGCATCGGCCTGATTGGCTTCTCGGCCGGGGGAGATCTGGCCTCATTAACCGCCATGGACCCAGACGATGAATCAACACGCCCCGACTTCATCGTCCTCGTCTATGCCTCTCAACCCAGGCTTCTCAAACCCAGTCCGTCCGCCCCGCCCCTGTTCATATTAGCCGGGGCCGAGGACCACCCGATTGTCGAAGAATCAGTAGAACTATATAATAGCTTTAAGAAAGCTACACTTACAAGTCATCTGCATGTCATCCCTGAAACCGGCCACGGTTTCGGCATCCGCGAGTTCAATAGCCCTGACATCGCCCGTTGGCCGGCGCTTGTAAAATACTGGCTCCTCTCCCTTCCCTGGGCCAAACCTGGCTCAAAATATTAAACCGGCTTCTTCAGGGCCGCCACCATCCTCCTCACTCCCTCCTGTGGATCCGTTGCCACCATGCCGAATCTTAAAGTGAATTCATTGCTTTCAAAAAAATAATCCTGCTCATACTGATAAAACATTTCCGGAAACTCCTTCATTGCCGGAACAAAGATCCCCAGCAATTTCACAATCCAGGCCGGAACAGTCTGGATCCCCACCTCTTTTTTAACCAGCCCTTCCTTCATCATCTCCAGGGTGATCAATCCGATCCATTCTCTCATGGTCAGTTTCCCTGCAGTTGTAGGCAAGTGCCAAACCCGGTTATAGGCATCCTTAGTATTTCCCAGCATTGCTACCGCCTTTCCCGCATCCGGCGTAAAAGTGAAGCTATGCACCCTGTCGATATCCCCGAAAGCCTGCGCCTTTTTCCCCTTCAGCAGGTTCGGACAGACCGCCTGGGAAAATATGCTGTTCGGTGTTGTCGGCCCATAAAAATCCGCAGCTCTTGCAATAATTGCCTCAATTCTTTTCTTTCCCGCAGCCTCCATGATCAAATTATGAAGCACTTCGCGTACAAGCCCCTTTCGGGAAGGCGGGTCAATGGGAGAATCCTCCCTCATATGACCGATCGCTGATTTCGCGTACATATAAACATTATCCACGAAAACCATTTTAGAATCCTCCAGCTCACAGGCATCAATAACCGCTTTCAGAAAGGGAGGCCAGATCCTTTGCCAGTCCTTCAGGTTATAAGGAAATCCGATTGTCACATAGACGACTTCACTGCCCTTCACTGCCTCCCTGATCATCCCCAAATTATTTATATCAAGGGGAAATAGTTCATCTTCATTATTTAATTTTCGGGGATTCCGGCTCACTAGCCGGATTTTTTTGCTTAACAGATTAAGCTCGGCAGCAAGTGGGATTCCCACAGATCCTCCTGCTCCTATAATAGTTTGCATAGTCCTAAATATTGATGAACAGACAAATTACCAAATAACCTCTGGTTTCCTCAACCACCCATAAAGGATTGCCAATCTTTAATACGAACATCCCCGACCGTTATATGCTGAAAATCCTTTACATTTAATTCGCATCATCTCTGGGTTAGTCCGAAATGAAAAAAACGGAATCGAAAAAACCGAATAAAAAATTGAAATGTCAGAAATTCCCCTGGCCCGGAGCCATCCGAAAGAACTACTCAAACGAGAGATTGGCCCCACCGGCCTGGCCATATCCATCGTCAACCTGACCATTGGAACCGGGATCTTTACCCTGCCCGCACTGGCGGCGGAAAACCTCGGAGCTGCAGCCATCCTATGCTTTTTCGTTTGTGGCATTGTAATCTTTCTGATCGCCCTTTGTTTTGCAGAAGTCGGAAGCAAGGTTCAGATCAGTGGCGGTTCCTATGTCTATATCGAAGACGCATTCGGCCCCTATGCGGGATTCCTGGCCAATATCATCTATTTGGCAAGCTGTGTCTTCGCTGATTCAGCAGGGGCCAAGGTCCTTGCCACCATCCTGCTCTATTTCCTTCCTTTTAAAGACGGCATACTTTACCAGGACAGCATCTATATTCTTCTTTTTTCAGGCCTGGCCTATATCAATATACGAGGCACGCGACAGGGCCTGCGCCTTATCTACCTGACTTCGGCGGCCAAACTCATCCCACTGATCCTATTGATCGTATTAGGCGCAAGACATGTACAGATCTCCAATCTCCATTGGAGTCATATTCCCAGCCTCCATGAAATAGGAGAAGGGACTATGATATTATTTTTTGCATTTACTGGCATCGAAGTCGCCGTCAGCAATGGCGGAGAATTCAAAAACCCATCCAGGACCGTTCCCATCGGCATCATCGCCGGCATCATCTCCGTACTGGTCATCTATTTGCTTATTCAAATCGTTTCCCAGGGAATCTTAGGAGCTGCTCTCCCCCAGTTTAAGGAGGCTCCGCTTGCTGAAGTTGCCAACAGGGCAATTGGTTGGTCCGGCCTCTTCCTGATCTCCTTTGGTATGTTTTTCTCCATTCTCGGTTCCGTCAGCGGCGAGGTACTCGGCAGTTCAAGGATGTTGTTTGCCGGAGCCCGCGATGGGATCTATCCGCACTTGCTTTTCAAGACCCATAAAAAATTTTTCACGCCCTACTGGTCTGTCCTCGTTTATTGCGCTGCTGATCTGTGCATGTCACTGATCGGCAATTTCAAGCAACTCATCCTGCTTGCGAGTACAGCCATACTTCTTGTCTATCTTGGAGTCGTCTGGGCCGCCTGGAAGATCAAGCTCAATAAAAAGCGTCGTGCGGAAAAAGGTTTTTCAATGCCCGGAGGATGGGTCATACCCCTGCTCACCACCCTCATCATTTTTTGGTTGCTCTTCCAGCTCAGCCTCATGGAAATTTACGGAACCCTGGCATTCCTGGCCATCTCCTCCCTTATCTACCTTGGCATATTCCTCTATAAGAAGGGTAAGAAGCCAGGCTCATGAACCGATTCAAATAATTATCTTTACCTACCCGAACTAATACAACAATATGAGAAAGATTGTCTCCCTTCTTCTGCTTATTTCAAGTCTGATTACTTACGGCCAAAAACACAAATCCACCGAAGACCGCCGTTTTTCCGGGCTCGATACCGCCATGGCCCGGGTGCTTAAGGAATGGCATGCCGCAGGATTTGCCGTAGCAGTAGTTGAAAAAGACAGGGTCGTTTACTCCAAAGGTTTCGGTTATAGCGACTATGAGAAAAAGATCCCGGCAACACCCCAAACCCTTTTTGCGATCGGTTCCTGTACAAAGGCATTTACCTCTTCGCTGATAGGGATGCTGGTGCATGATGGAAAACTGGACTATGATAAGCCTGTCCGGGAATATTTTCCCGATCTTAAGTTCTATAAAGAAGAAATGAACGAACATATCACGCTTCGTGATATGATGTGCCATCGGACCGGGCTGCCCCGTTATGATTATAGCTGGTATTATTTTCCCACTGACTCCCGTGATAGCCTCATCCGCCGCATTCGCTATATGGAACCATCTGCCGGGCTTCGCGAAAAATGGCAATACAATAATTTCATGTTTCTTGCCCAGGGTGCCCTGGTTGAAAAAATAACAGGAAAAAAATGGGAAGACAATGTCCGCGAAAAGATATTTCAACCACTTGGCATGAGCCATTCCGACTTCTCCATTGAGGATCTTGTTGAAAGCGGAGAGGCCGCCACAGGCTATGGCCTCAAACAAGACAGCATCATCAAAAAGCTCGACTATTATCATATCAACGCCATGGGGCCGGCAGGGAGCATCAACAGTTCGGTAGAAGATATGGCCCATTGGGTGATCACATGGATCAACAATGGCAAATACGAAGGCAGGCAAATCATACCGGAGACCCATCGCAATGAAGCCATCGGATCACAGATGGTTATCGGCGCAGGCCTGCCTGAAAAAGAAAACCCTGATATTTATCTGGCAAACTATGGTTTTGCCTGGTTTCTTGCATCCTACAGGGGCCATTACCGCGTTGAACATGGCGGCAATATCGATGGCTTTTCAGCCAGCACCAGCTTTTTCCCAAGTGACAGCATCGGGATCATCGTGCTCTCTAACCAGAACGGCTCCGTCGTTCCCTCTATCGTCCGCAACCTGATCGCCGACCGTATGCTTCACTTGAGCCATAAAGACTGGAACACCGAGCTCAAAAAGACGGTCGATAAGGCCAAGAAAGAAGAAGCCGATGCAAAAAAGAACAAGATCAAACCCGTCGAAAAGAATCTCCCTGCAACCCATGAATGGAAGGACTATGAAGGGAATTACGGCAACCCCGCTTTTGGAAACATTGAATTAAGGTACGAGCATGACAGTTTATTTGCCTTTTTAGGCACAAAGATCTGTTGGCTCCGCCATCATCAATATGATATATTCAACGTACTCGAAAAAGATCCAAAGGACGGCTATGATACGGCTGACAACAATACGCTGGTCCAATTCCAGATGAATGCCGCCGGAGAAATCCAAAGCCTTGAAATAGCCCTGGAGCCTACCGTCAAGGCCATCTCCTTCACAAAGACCCCAAAAGCTAAAGAGATCAGCCGGGATAGCCTCCTGAAATACGTCGGGGACTATAGCTTAAGCGGCATCATTATGAAGATTTCAATCAAAGGGGAAAAAACACTTAGCCTCTTTGTCCCCGGGCAGCCCGAATACGAACTTATCCCCATCGACAAGGACAAATTCAGCATAAAGAACCTCAGCGGTTTCACTGTACAGTTCAACCTCGATAGCAAGGGCCAGCCCATTGAGTTATTATCAATACAGCCCAACGGAACATTCAAGGCGGTCAAAGTAGAAAACCAAAAAAAATAAAGCGATCAGGACAATGAGCACCGAGATCCGAGAAGCAGGTTCAGAAGATTGTCCGCGCATGTTGGAATTGATCAGAGAACTCGCAGAATATGAAAAAACTCCACAGGAAGTCACAGTCACGCTTGAACATTTCCGGCAAAGCGGCTTTGGACCCAAGCCCGTCTGGTGGGCCTTTGTCGCAGAAATTGATGGAATGATCCAGGGATTTGCACTCTATTATATCCGCTACAGCACATGGAAAGGGCAGCGCATGTACCTTGAGGATATTATTGTTACGGAAAAAAGCAGGGGTAAAGGACTGGGCAAATTATTGATGGACCGCCTGATCCTCGAAGCCAGAGAGAAAAATTTTTCAGGCATAGTCTGGCAGGTATTAGAATGGAATGAGCCAGCCATTAATTTTTACAAAAAATACCAGGCCCGATTTGACGATGAATGGACTAACTGTGCGATCGATATTGAAACCGATATCTGAATAACTTCAGGATCAACCTACCGACTCCGCATTAGCTTCCTTATTGATCTTAATTATGAGGCCCTGTAAAACTTTTCCCGGTCCCACTTCAGTAAAACTGGAAGCCGAATCGGCGATCATGGCCTGTATGCTTTGGGTCCAGCGTACAGCCCCCGTGAGTTGTTCTTCGAGGTTTTTTTTGATCTCTTCCTTATCGACAACGGCCTTGGCTGCCACATTCTGATAAATGGGGCACTTAGGCGGATAAAATGTCGTTTTTTCAATGGCTTTTTTCAATTCCTCTTTTGCAGGATACATAAGCGGCGAGTGAAATGCACCCCCCACGGGCAATGCCAGCGCTCTTTTCGCTCCGGCAGCTTTAAGCCTCTCGCAGGCCAGTTCGATACCTTCCAATGACCCGCTGATCACCAACTGACCGGGGCAATTGTAATTGGCGGGCACGACAATCTCTCCGGTTTGGTCTTCAACTTCCTTGCAAATCTCTTCCACTTTTTTATCATCCAATCCAATAACCGCAGCCATGCCGGAAGGCCGGATCTCGCAAGCTTTTTGCATGGACTGGGCACGTACCGAAACCAATTGAAGGGCGTCTTCAAAACTCAACGCTCCGATGGCAACCAGGGCGGAAAATTCGCCAAGGGAATGTCCTGCCACCATATCCGGTTTGGCATTGTCAATGCTCTTGAATGCAATGACTGAATGCAAAAATACAGCCGGTTGGGTAACATTGGTCTGTTTCAGGTCTTCCTCATTTCCATTGAACATGATATCCGATATCCTGAAACCCAGAATATGATTGGCCTGTTCAAAAAGTTTTTTCCCAAAAGCGCTGTTCTCGTAATAGGTTTTCCCCATGCCGGGAAACTGCGAACCCTGTCCGGGAAAAATATAGGCATGCTTCATAGACCTGAAATATTGAGAGGGCAAATATGAATCAAAGTAGCGGTACGGCAAAGAAAAAATTAGCTCCCACCTGATGAATCTGAATGCTATCTAATCTTATTTTTTAGTGCAATTTTGGAGAAATCAATTTGATGAATTCACTCCTTGTCTTATCCTTATGGAATTCTCCAAAAAAAGCCGAAGTAGTCGTCACCGAGTTTTGTTTTTGTACTCCACGCATCATCATGCATAAATGAGAAGCCTCAATGACCACGGCCACTCCGAGTGGCTGAAGGCTGTCTTTGATGGCATCGAGGATCTGCGTGGTAAGCCGCTCCTGGACCTGGAGGCGCCGCGCATAGACATCCACTACCCTTGCAATCTTACTCAATCCTGTGATCCATCCGTTCGGTATATAAGCTACATGGGCCTTCCCGAAAAAAGGAAGCATATGGTGTTCGCAAAGGCTATAGAGCTCGATATCCTTCACAATGATCATCTCACTCACCTCCTCATGGAACTTAGCGGAATCCAGGATCGCACGGGCATCCATTTGATATCCCTGAGTCAAAAACTGCATCGCTTTGGCAACCCTTTCCGGAGTCTTTTGGAGCCCTTCCCGGGCGGGGTCTTCACCCAATAGGGAAAGGCTGCCCGAATAATTTTTCATCAGCCCGCTTGTGATTTCTTCATCGTAATGGTCTACTTTTTTATAACCCATGTCTAATTATTTAAGATCCGGATCAGGCAGGATATTCCACAAAATTTCTTTCTGTCTCGTATAACCGGATCTTCAATTCCAGGCTTTCGTCAATTTTCTCTCTAAGCAGGTTATAGATAACCACGGAAATATTTTCCGCCGTCGGATTCAAGTTAACAAAATAGGGTGTATCAAGGTTTAGGTTTTTATGATCGAATTTTTCAATGACCTCTGACTGGACCAGTTCAGAGAGTTTTTTCAGATCATAAACATAGCCGGTCTGAGGGTCCGGTTTCCCCACCAATTTCACTTCCAATTCATAATTATGCCCATGGTAGTTCGGATTGCTGCATTTACCGAACACTTCCTCATTTTGTTTCTGATCCCAGGAAGGATTGAACAAGCGATGCGCCGCGTTGAAATGCTCTCTTCGAAAAACCGCCACTTCGTTCATTGTATTATTGTTTAAGGATCAGGCCTCGGGTTCCCCGTAATATTCCACATAAATTCGGGGGGTCTCATATAATTGAATGCCATGCAAATGAACACCCGAAGGCAGATTTAGTTCAAGCTCATGCCAGATGGCCAGGACAAGGTTCTCGGTGGAACACATCTTCCCCTTCATAAAATCCACATCCAGATTGAGATTCTTATGGTCCAGTTTTTCAATCACAGCGGTATTGATCAGGATACTGAGTTTTTTAACATCATAAATAAAACCCGTTTCCGCGTCCGGATTCCCCTTCACCGTCACATGCAGTTCATAATTGTGGCCATGCCAGTTCTCATTGGCACATTTTCCGAAAACTTCCTCGTTGCGCTCCCGGGTCCAGGATCCATTATATAATTTATGGGCCGCATTGAAATGCTCCACTCTGGTCAGATATACCATTCGAAGGTTTTTGCAAATTTAAGTTATCAGATTAAATGCCCATGATTACGATATTTGTGTCATGCATGTACTCATTATGGCAGCAACCGCTATGGAATTGAATCATCAGGCCGGTTTGATTCGCTCTGGCCAGGGCCTAAGAATCAGTTTTTTGATTACTGGAATAGGAATGGTCTCTACTGCCTATCACCTCACCCGAAAGATAATCGAGGATCGTCCGAATCTTGCCATTCAGGCTGGTATCGGCGGAGTCAATGATAAAGGTCGGATCAGTGAAACTTATATCATACGCGAGGATTATTTCTCCGATCTGGGCGTTTTGGAAAAAGGCCAATTTAAAAGTCTTTTTGAAATGGGGCTCGCCGGCGCGGATGAATTTCCCTTCAGGCAGGGAAAGCTTCCCAACCCGTATCTGGCGGAATTTCCTCAGATTGGACTACAAAAAGCTTCAGGAAAAACCGTCAATCAAATCAGTTCGGGCCCTGTACTAGAGGAAGAAAATGAGATACTGATTGAGTCCATGGAAGGGGCAGCTTTTCACTATACCTGTCTGCTGGAAAAAATCCCATTCCTTCAGATCCGCGCAGTGTCCAATCTGATCGGCGAGAGGGACAAATCCAAATGGAAAATGCAGGAATCCTTAACTTCTCTGCATGAAGCGCTCCAATCAGTAATAGAAAATATATGAAACTACAATTAGGATATAGCCCCTGCCCCAATGACACTTTCATCTTTGATGCCCTTGTCAACGGCGGTATTGATACGGGGCCATTTGAATTCGAACCAGTCCTCGAAGACGTCCAGACACTCAACGAATGGGCAATCAAAGGCAGGCTCGACATTACCAAGATAAGTTATGGAGTGCTTCCCCTCATTTCCCATCGCTATCATTTACTGGAATCCGGAGGCGCACTAGGAATGGGGGTCGGGCCCCTGCTGATAGCTAAAAGGCAAACAGATCCGGAAGAAATCGATCAATCCATAATCGCAATACCTGGTGAAAACACAACCGCCAACCTGCTTTTCTCCCTCGCCTTTCCTAAAGCCCTGCAAAAAAAATATATGCTTTTTTCGGATATCGAGGGGGCCGTCCTGGACGGGAAGGTCCAGGCCGGTGTTATCATCCATGAGAACCGCTTTACCTATCAGCAAAAGGGACTCGTAAAGATCATGGACCTAGGCAAAAACTGGGAAGAAAAAACAGGTGCGCCAATCCCGCTAGGCGGAATAGTCCTGAAAAAAGAATTTGATCAATTGATAGGCATCCGGATCAATGCCCTCATTAAAAAAAGTATTGCCGTCTCCTATGCAAATTATCCTATCCTGTCCGGTTACGTAAAACAACATGCCAGGGAAATGAGTGAAAAAGTGATGAAACAACATATCGATCTCTATGTAAACCATTATTCCCTTTCCCTCGGGGAAGAAGGAAGAAAGGCCATCGATATTCTGATGAATACTTATAATACTGCCTCAAAAGATGAAATTTCCATCATCGGCTAACCTCCTTTTTTAGAGCCTCCCCATAAACCACTAGGCCCTTTTGGCTGGAAACTAAAAACCCCGGTCACCCGGGGCAAAACTAATTTCAAAAGGCCGCAGAAATTATTGTTGTTGAATGATCTTATTCTTTATGGCATACATCACTAAACCGGCCATGGATTTTGATCCCGTCTTGGTCTTCAGCTTATCCCGGATGGCTTCCACCGTTCTTGGGCTGATCTCCACAATATCTGCGATTTCCTTGGTTGTTCTTTCCTCACACATCAACTTCAGGACCGTCAATTCCTTTTCCGTAAGCATGGCTTCATGAAAAGAATGTCCGTCTGTTCTCTTAGTGCGGAGGCCGCTAAGGAGGGCCTTATTGGTAAGTTCATTGAAGAAAAATTCCTGTTCATAGCAGGTCTTGATCGCCTGGTAGATTGTTTCGGAGTCTGAGTTTTTAGTCAGATAGGAGTTTGCCCCGATCTCCATCAATTTGGAGATCATCGACTGATCATTGTGCATGGAAAGGATGATCACCTTGACATGAGGATAGAGTTTGCGGATCTCAGGCAGGGTTTGTATCCCGTCCATGATCGGCATCTGTATATCCAGTAAAATGACATCAGGCTCGATATGTTTAAGCAGGTTCAGCAGTTGCATGCCATTATCAGCCTCTGCAACTAATTCGATATCCTTTTTAATAGAAAGAGCGGTTTTCACTCCGGCACGGAATAAAGTGTGGTCATCGGCAATGGCCACTTTGATGGTATCACCTTGGTCAGGACTTTTCATGAGGTTTGAGTTTTACGACTTTAACATTACTATTAACTGAAAAATGACAGAAAAATTGCATCATGTGCCTAGGGAAATTACGAATCTGCTCTCCGATAAATCCATGAAGGCTCAAGCTCAGAATACTAAATTACGAAGATAAGCGCGTATTTTTTCGTGTGCCCGGTTGTACATTTTACGAACCCTGGAGTAAATACTGCATATTGAAAATAGGGCAGTTATGCTCTTGTGCACCATCCCTTTCCAATATACTTTTGTTGCAGAAGTTGATTGACGAGGAAAATAGCCTCAACCATCCAATGTCCTTAGATAACCGTCCAGAAAGATTTTCCAATATCCGTTGAAACCAGGTAAAATCCAATGTCAATCAACTTTCTTTTTAAGATTTAATTCCTCCCTATACTGCTTATATTACCACCCTTCAGAAAAACACCGTTCGTCCTATAAATCCTTTGATACGCCCTTTGGTACTTTGTCCTCTGTTCCTGTTTTTAACCGTTCCAAATGACATCGTCTGATTTGCTACCCATTGATGCATTATTTGCGCTGCCTGGAATGAGCGCCTTTTCCCCTGAGTCCCCTCCTTTTGAAAATTGTAGAAATTATTGGCATTAACTCATTAAACTTGATCGCATCCTTGAAGTTAGCCGGAATCAATAAATTCCGGCTTTCTTTTTTTGGAAATTGTCCTGCACCTTCCGTTTGCTTAATCGATCAGTTTATTCCTCATCCCATACATGATCAGGCCTGCAATCGTCTTGGCGCCCACTTTCGACTTCATATTCTGCCGGATCGTTTCGATCGTACGGGGGCTCAGGAAGACCTCCTTGGAAATCTCCTCCGTCGTCTTATCATCAGCAAGCAATTTCAGGATGCGGATCTCTTTTTCGGAAAACTTAACCGGATTTGGATAAAACTGGCGGACCTGCCGCTTAGTTTGAAGTTTGGAAAGAACTGCCTTATTAACCAGGTCATTGAAGTAAAAATCATCATTCATGCAAGTCAGAATAGCCTGGTAAATCTCTTCCGGGTCGGTGGTTTTGGTCAAATAAGCATTTGCGCCCATTTCCATCATCTTGGAAATCATTTCCTGGTCATCGTACATCGTCAATACGATAATTTTCAACTCCTCATATTCTTTACGGAGCATACCTATCGCGTTGATGCCGTCCACCTCAGGCATGCGAATATCCATCAACAATACATCGGGCTCTTTCAACTTGATCTTATGCATGAGGTCTCTACCGTCATCCGCCTCCCATAGGACCTTAAGATATTCTTTGTTTTTCAGAGCCATCCGGATTCCATCCCGGAAAATCTTGTGGTCATCGGCAATAGCAATCTTGATTACCAATTCAGTGCTCATACAGGGCAGGTTTTTGACGTAAATTTGGTCAGCTTATTCAATTTTTCTCTAAAAAATTAAAATACGTTTATATATCTCCGTGAATAATTGCGAAACTTACTCAGGCAAATACGAAAATATCACAAAAAGTCTATAGAAAATCTACCTATAAATAAGTAAATACCGTAACCTTCAAATCGGTCAAATCTGCTCTTGCACAGATTATTGACTGCATCTAAATTTGCCTTCGAAGTTGATTGCACGGGTTAGTTCTGAAACCATCCAATGTCCCATTTACCGTCCAGTAAATAATTTCAATATCCTTGAAGACCAAACTTCAAAAACCACCTGTCAATCAACTTCTCTTTTTTTAGAAAACGCAAGATAACATGCATCTCGTACTTCCAAACCTCTAAGGCCCTCGTCGAAATTAATCCTCTCCTATCAACTCTTCCGAGCTATTTAGTTCACTCTCAGCCGTCAAAACCTCAATTTCCTGAATTATTCACATTTTTGCCCCCATTGTGAAAAAATGTTAATTCTCCGTTTAGAATTACGGTTTTTACTTTGTAAATATTAGTAAAAATACTGTAATTATCGCGAATATATACGCAAACTTTACTGCAAAGTTTACCTCCGAAAGCTAGGAAATCTACTATCAGTTAAGTAATTGTACTCTGGTATTGATTTTTATCACTACATACCACTGTTTGTCAGGGATGTTTTTGGGGGTTATTTGCTGCTGTTAATAACAATTTTCACCACAAAAATTTTCTGGACATGACTAACAAAAAACTCAGCTTCCCCATTATTTGGCCTTGGTCCTAAATCAGGGCACTAAGATTTTTCGGCACCCCAACTGGTTCGAAAAATTTGAGTGTGAATAGATTAACCAATAGGATAACAATGAATGTTATATATTTGAGTTAATATTTTAACAAAAATTGTTAACATTTTTATCTATTGTTGGTCTATTTTTCGAAATTTTGCCCTTAATTCTGTTTTTTGTCCGTTTCAAAAAAACCGCCAAGATTCCAGAGTTAAGGGTTCTTTGTTTTTATACGGCCCTGGTTCTCCTTTCTGGAATTTCCGCTAGTATTTTCCGAAACAATGCCGTTTTTCTGCTCCATGTATTTTCCATTTGCGAATTATTCCTTTTTTCTTCCATTTTTTATCTCTGCATACGAAGGGATAATACAAGGAGAGTAATAATATTCATCTCCTGTTTGATGGTTCTATTTCTCATCATTATATTAATTTTTAGCACAACCCGTTTTGATTTTATTTCCACGCTGGCTATTGCACTGTTGATCCTTACCTATTCAATCATTTTTTACTACGAGCAGATCAACCAGCCCGAAGAATTGATCATTTACCAATCCCACAAATTCTGGATAGTGACAGGCTGTACGATTTTCTATTCAGGAACCCTGTTTATCTTCCTTTATACCTCGGACATGAAGGATAAGACTCATAGTTCTCTTTGGGAAGGCGCAAACGCAACATTCGAGATCATTAAAAATATATGCTTTTCAATTGCCATTCTGATCGCCGGACGAAACGCGAACAAACACTTGAGTTTCGAATCCTACGATACGAATCCCTTTGAAACGCCGTTTTAATATTCACAAACCCAAACCCCTGCTGAAATACCCATGATCTTCCTACAGATATCCGGTAACAATGTGCCAATGGTGCTTTTTTTCGGGACTATTGCCATGCTTGGTCTAACGATTGGGCTGATCGTTTTCATAATTTTCCATCAGCGTAAAGTCATTCGATTCCAGATGCAGCTTCAGAAAATGGAATATGACCAGCAAAAAATGCTCCTGAATGCTTCGATTAAGCTGCAGGAAGAAGAAAGACAGCGAATAGCAGCCGATCTGCATGATGATGCGGGTCCCTTGCTTGCCACCGCAAGGCTTTACCTCAATGAAAACCTTGTCAACCTGGATAAGACCACCCAACTCCAGAGCATCTACAATGCAAAGCAAATCATCGACGATACCATCCAACTGATCCGCAACATCTCGCATAGCCTCATGCCGCCCACCCTTAAGAATTTCGGGCTTGAATCCGCGGTCAATGACCTTTTTCAGAAGATCAGCAGTTCGGGCAGCATGAATGCCACTGCCCGCTTTCATGACTACAGGGAGAGGCTTCAGCCCGAGACTGAACTCATCATATTCAGAGTAATCCAGGAACTGGTCAATAACATTCTCAAACATAGTAACGCCAGTTTCATTCACCTGACCCAAAACACAAATAATAATAAATTTTTCGTTCGTCTCCACCACGATGGCCGGGGACTGACACAGGCAGATTTTGACAAGCTCAACAAGAGTTCGGTAGGCCTGGGTTTGAAGAATATTCAGAGTCGTTTAAGAGTCCTTCATGGGAAGATATTCTTCGAAAAAGACATTTCCCAGACCTATTTCAAAGTAACAATTGAATTAATTAAAGAGAATTCAAATGCATCATCCTAGTGATTATTAAATCTACGTATCTTTAACCAGATCGTGCTAAAAGATGCTTATGAGTGTTATAAAAGTAGCCATTGCTGACGACCATAAAATATTTAGGAAAGGAGTCATACTCTCACTTCGGCCTTACAGCAATATCAAGTTTGTTCAAGAGGCTGAAAATGGGCAGGAATTGATCGATGGCCTTCAAGCCTCTGAGCCGGATGTGATCCTGATGGATCTGAGGATGCCCTTGAAGGACGGAATTGAAACCACAAAAATCGTAGCAAAACAATATCCCAATATTCATATTTTGGCCCTGACCATTTATGAAGATGAACGATTTGTCAGCCACATGATGGAGATCGGTGCCAATGGTTACTTACTGAAAAGCGCCGATCCTTCAGAAATTAAGAAAGCCATTATTGAAGTTGCCACAAAAGGGTATTACCTGAACAATTTCGTGAATCGGATCTTACTTAAAAAATCCCATTCCCGGACAAAAGTGATTCCTAACCTGAACATAGAGGTAACGCTCACCGATAGGGAAAGAGATGTGCTCAAGTATATCTGCATGGAGTTTACCGCACAGGAAATCGCACAGAAACTGGAAGTTAGTCCGCGAACCGTGGAAGCCATCAAAGACCGGCTCATGGAGCGTTTCGGGGCAAAGAACACGGCCGGTCTGGTATTTTTCGCTGTTAAAAACAATTTGATCGATTAGTCGTCGAACCCCCTGTTTATCCGATATCTTCGTAGGCTATGAAAAACCGGTTTTGCCGAAACAAACTGCCCCATGATTAAAACCGGTAACATATACCTGGATCTTTTTAATATTTTCTTACTGATCATCCCCCTTTTACCGGTCCTGGTTATCCTAATTCGTAAAAATTACCGGCTCGAAGTCTTGAATTTCCTGATGATCATCTGTCTTTTGAATTTTATACGCGGAGTTCTGCAAACTATTGATGAGCACAACAACCCATCCACCCAACAGACCATCAAGAATATCTTTTCCCTTTTCGATTTCTTATTTCTTGTCCTCATTTCCCGTGGAATGTTCAATGGAAAATTGCGTCAGGCAGCCATTCTGTTTATCTCCATATATCTCTCCATCTTCATGACGATTCGCCTTTTTCAGGGTTTTGACCGGCAAAATCTTCCTGCTGACCAATTCCAGGATTTACTGATACTCGGAATCAGCCTTTTCTGTATCCTTATCCTGGCACAGACCGATAACCTGCAAATTTTGACAAAGCCACTATTCTGGATCTCGATCGGATCCCTTTTTTATTTTTCAATTGCCATCCTGATGCAAGGCTTCGGCCTTTCAGATCTGGGTCCTGGCAAAACAGCCTATTCCGATAACGACACACTCTGGGCTGTAAATCATCTCGCCCGCTATTTTTTCTATTTTTTAGCAGCTATCCTGTCTAGTTCAGGAACTTCGGGAAAGGAGGGTTCTGGGAACTGAGAAATAACCTAGTCCAATTTCATTTCAGGGACTTCATCATTTGAATGCAATTTTCCGGCAGTTTTTCTGCGGATTTCATCCACTGTAACACCCGGCGCCCTCTCTAGTAATTTGAATCCATCCGGAGTAATTTCCAGAACAGCGAGGTCCGTCACGATCTTCTTGACGCAACGGACACCTGTCAAAGGAAGTGTGCATTTTGGCAGTAATTTGGACTCCCCCTTGGGATTAGTATGTTGCATGGCAACAATGATCTTTCTGGCGCTGGCGACCAGGTCCATTGCACCGCCCATTCCTTTCACCATTTTGCCCGGGATCTTCCAGTTCGCAATATCTCCATTTTCCGATACCTCCATTGCCCCGAGCACAGTAAGCTGGACCTTCCCGGCGCGGATCATTCCGAAGCTCTCCGAGCTGTCGAAAAAGGACCCCCCGGCTAAAACAGTCACTGTTTCCTTTCCGGCGTTGATCAGGTCGGGATCCAGTTCCTCTTCCGTTGGGTAGGGGCCCATGCCCAGCATCCCATTCTCGGATTGCAACATGATGCTCATGCCTTTTGGAATATAATTAGCGACAAGTGTAGGTATCCCGATACCGAGGTTCACATACATGCCATCCTCCAATTCTTTCGCGATTCTCTGAGCGATTCCAAATTTATCCAAAGCCATAGCAGTATCATTTTAATTTTTAATTATTCTCACTGTTTTCCTTTCAATTCTCTTTTCATAGCCAGCTCCTTGAAATATCCGATGTACATAAATTCCCGGAACGTGGATCTGGTCCGGGTCGAGTTCACCAGGTTCAACAAGTAGTTCCACTTCGGCAATTGTCGTATCCCCTGCCTTAGCCATGGACGTCGAAAAATTGCGCGTAGTCTTGCGGAATATGAGATTTCCCAACCTATCCCCCTTCCATGCCTTAACCAATGCAAAATCAGCATGTAATGCCATCTCCATCAAATACATTTTACCGTTGAATTCGCGGTTCTCCTTACCTTCCGCAATCTCCGTCCCATAACCTGCCGGAGTGAAAAAGGCTGGGATTCCCATGCCTGCCATCTGAATCCGGGTAGCCAGGGTTCCCTGAGGAATCAAGTCCACCTCAAGTTCGCCATTCAGCAATTGTCTTTCAAATTCGGCATTCTCACCCACATAGGAACTGATCATCTTGCGGATCTGTCTCTCCTTAAGAAGGAGGCCAAGCCCAAAATCATCCACTCCTGCATTATTGGAAATACAGGTTAGGTTGTGAATCTTTTTTTTTCTTAGAGAAGCGATGCAGTTTTCCGGGATGCCACAAAGGCCAAAACCTCCCAACATGATGGTTGCTCCATCCGAAATTTCGGCCAGAGCCTGGTCCGCATTAGCAAAGACTTTGTTCATGCAATCGTATTATCAGGTAAAAATACAATAAAGAAATTTTTTGCAGCTTTTGGACCCGCAGCGAAAGATTAATTGCGCACTGCTGGGAGCGTTCCCCGGCCCGGAGGGCCTTTTCGGAATGGAATCCCTGGAATCGGGGTGGAAGGTTTCTTAATAGGATTGGGAGTTGCCGGTTTGGGCAAGGGTGGATGGGAACCGGCAGGCGGTACTTTAAGAGCCTCATTCTGTCTTCGGTTAGCCATCACTGTTGCACTGTCGAGGATTTGCTTAAGCAGAGCTGGATTGCTCAAATAAAAGCGGTAACTCTTATCAAATTCTGCACGGCTGGTATGATGGAAACGAAATACTTCGTCATACCACTCCATCGTTTCAAGGGAAAGTTCCTTTTTTTTGATACTGTCCTTGCTCAAATATTGCTTATTGTATGCATCCACCTGCACCAGGTCCCAGATCAGAGCCTGCATCTTGTCTTTTGGGAGAATATTCGCTGGCACCTTGTCTTTGTTGGTACAGCAAAGAAAAAACAGGCAAAAAAAAGTTACAGGTAATAATGCCCTGCTCATTGAAGGTCTTGTTTATAAAAATTGGCATTGCTGATATCCAAACGCGTAAGCAAATCGAGAGCCCTGTTCTTTTCATCCGGATCGGCTCTCTTGAATACCTTGGAAATCTCATTGGACTTACCCTGGAAAAAAAAGTCCAGGATCATTGTATTCGGTGTCTCCGTATTAACGGTATTTAATTGGTTGAGAGCGTTCAATACCCCCGCACGCGCATTATTTTCCTTATCATACATCTGGTCAAGCCCCTGCCGGTAATAGTTGTAAAAGGCATCATGAATCAGGGTATATTTATTGTCAACAAGGTTTTCCATCAACCAATAGCGGTTCCTCGTCCCGTCAAAAGGCTTCCAGCCCAGGATGGTACTACTCTCCGGAGAATTGTTTACAATATTTTCCGCTTTCTGGAAATAGGGATCGCCGCCCCGCAATGCAAAGGAATCAAAGTCCAGACCCAAAATCGTGTAGGCATAAAAAGCAAAAATAGCCGGCAGATTGGCCGCAAATGGTTCGGTTCCCTGGACCCTGTTGTCGCTGAATTCGATGGGCTGATATTCTACATAACGGAAGATGACATTATTATCCATGTAGTTGACAAGTGGGCTCTGGTAGGTCGAGTTAAAAACAGGACGGGCCGCCTGGACGATCAGCGAGGCCTGGAATTCATTGTTATCCAGAGCCGCACTGATATTCAGAGAAAAATTGCAGACGATCTTCTCGTTAGTCTGAAAGGTCTCATTGGACCATTTGGAACTATTCATAAAATTATAGAGAGCCGTTTGGAGCGTGTTGAAGATCTTATGGTCAACCGTATTGGGTACTCTGTTGGAAAGGATAGTCACCGTAGCCTGAAGTTCCTGGGCCAGTCCTTCCCTGAAAAAGGCACAAAAAAAACCGCATAAAATAAGGAATTTACGCATATAGCCTGTTTACAATTCTATCAACGATATGCTTTGCAACTTGTTGTTTGTCCTGGAGAGGAAAGGGAGTTTCAGCACCCTCCTTTTCAAACACAGTGATCTTATTTGTGTCATGGCCAAAACCGGCTCCCCGATCATTAAGGGAATTCAGCACGATCATATCGGCATTCTTGGATCTTAATTTTTGCAGGGCATAGTTTTTTTCATTGCTGTTCTCAAGGGCGAAGCCGACAAGGACCTGGCCTGCTTTCTTTATTTCTCCAAGCGATTTCAGGATATCCCTGGTCCTCGTCAATTTCAAACTAAAATCCTCCGCTGTCTTTTTGATCTTTAGTCCCGAAACAGAAATGGGTTTATAATCAGCAACGGCGGCCGCCATCACGGTAATATCGGAATCAGGAAATTCCCTAATACAGGCATCGTACATCTGGTCGGCGGACTGAACCCTTATTATTCTCAAACCGGTTGATTCGGGTAGGTCAATTTCCGTAGGTCCCAAGACAAGCTTAACCTTAGCCCCGCGATTTGACAATTCCCTGGCAATCGAAATGCCCATTTTGCCCGAGCTATGATTTCCGATGAAACGCACAGGATCGATGGGTTCATAAGTCGGACCGGCCGTAACCAGTGCTTTTTTCCCAGAAAGGGTTCCACTTAGGTTCGAAGCCTCAGAAAGAGACTGAAAGATAAAGTCCAGTATATCCTCCGGTTCGGCCATCCTGCCTTCCCCAAATAGTCCACTGGCGAGTTCTCCATTGCCTACCGGGATAATCCTGTTTCCGAATAATTTGATTCTTTCCAGATTGGCTACAGTAGAAGGGTGCTTCCACATGTCTTCATCCATTGCAGGAGCTACTAAAACAGGACAGCTTGCAGATAAATAAACCGCGATCAGGAGATTATCACAAAGTCCATTTGCCATTTTTGAGAGCGTATTGCAACTTAAAGGCGCGATAAGCATAAGATCAGCCCAGTTGCCCAAGGCTACATGATTGGCCCAGGAGCCAGCCTCAGAAAGGTTTTCCAGAACAGGGTTTTTGGATAAGGTGGATACAGAGAGAGGAGTCACAAAATCTTTCGCAGAAGGAGTCATGATCACCCGGACTTCAGCTCCGGCCTTTAGCAGCATTCTCACCAACAGCAAGGACTTATAGGCAGCAATACTTCCGGTGATCCCGAGTAATATTTTTTTATCCTTTAGCAACCTGCGTTTTTTTCCTTATTGATAATAATAGCAGGAAGTGCCAAAAAGCAAAATGCGACGGAATTTACCGCCGCACAGTCATCTTTTTGACGAGCCCACTAGCTAAACAAATCATCTTCGTTCTTCCTGAAATAGATCTTGTCCTCCATAAATTCCTGGGTAGCTAACAAAGGAGCGTTGGGCATTTTTTCATATGCCTTGGAAATCTCAATTTGCTCCTTGTTTTCATGGATCTCTTCCAGGCTGTCAGTATAAGTGGCAAATTCTTCCAGCTTATTATGCAATTCCTCTTTCAGGGAGATATTGATCTGGTTTGCTCTTTTGGCAATGATGGCAATGGATTCATACAGATTGCCCGTCTTACCCTTTATATCCGTCAGATTCTTGGTTTCCACAACATTTGCGGTGCTGCCTGCGCTAACTTGCCTTCTTAACCTGCTCATTTTTCAGATTTTTTAAATTGTTTTGAGTTGTCGTCATATATCCCTTTACTTCACTGGATAATTTGCTGTCAGGAAAGCGATCCAGAAAATCATTGCAATCCACTATTACCTGCTGGAACCGGTCTCCTTTCTTCTCTTCAATGCTAAAACTGGCATATTCGAAATCCGACTTTATCAGAAAAAGCTTGTATATGTCGCTTTTTTCAGAATCCGGGTAGGTATTCATTAATAAATTAAAAACTAAGCCCGACGCTTTATATTGCCCCATGTTATAATAAAGTTCGGCGTTCTTAAAGTCCTTTAATTCCAATTTTGCCCTGCATTTGTCGATAATCTCTGTGGCATCCTTGATCTTCGGGGATCCGGGGTGGGTATTGATAAATGCCTGCATGAAACCCATGGACTTGGTTGTATTGGTCTGATCCAATTCGTAGCGGGGTGATTGCATAAAAAACGTATAGGCCCGCATATAATCCATTTCTTCAGCTTTCGCACTTGAAGGGAAAACCTCCACAAATCCCTTGAAAAGATTTTCTGCATTGGCATAATCCTTCAGGTAAAAAGAACAAAAGGCAAATTTATAATAAAGGTCTTCGAATTTAGGGCTTCCCTTCAGTATCGGGAAAAGATCCTGATACAGTTGCTGGGCCTTATTGTAATCCTTCCTCATGTAATACTTTTCAGCCATACGGAGTCTGAAATCCACGTCCTTGCTCTTCATAACCTTAGTAAAGCTCTTCTCACCTGCAGGACGGTCTGATAACCCCAGAGAATGCAGGGTATTGTTATAGAAGTTGCAGGAGGAGAGCAAGCAGGCACCAAGAAATAAAAGCAAAAAACTTCTCATAAAGTTTGCAAAACTAACTGTATTTAAGCAAAAATGAAAGTAATTCCTATCTGGCCCAAATCCAACAAGTTAAGGAATGTATAAATAAAGGAGGGTGCATCGAATTGATACACCCTCCTTTTATAAACTTAGTCCGGAGATTGGACTATTTTTTCTTGCTCAGATTCGGATGAGGAGCAGGAACGGTATTCGGACCTTCTTCACCGGTACCATCTTTCAGGTCGATCGTATTTTCATCACCATTGGTCTGGCCATAGCGGAAGATAAAGCGGTCTGCGCTGATACCTTCTTTTTCAACGAGGTATTTAATTACTTCGTTCACGCGATCCCAGCTAAGCTGTTGTGCGCTCTTGTTCGACTCGCCATAACCTATTACTGCAACCTTGCAATTGGGGTTATTTCTCATTTTTTCAGCGATGCTTGCGAGCAGGGCCTTACCATCTTTAGTCAGGCTCACGGTACGACCCTTGAAAGTGATGCTGGGAAGGTCACCGATGCTACATTTTCCATGCCCCAGAGGACCGGCGGAATCAATATACGCTTTTAGGTCCTTACAGCATTGCGGATCCGGACACTTACCGACACCATCTGCATCAACCGGCTGACAAATCGTCGGAGTGATCAATTCTTTGTCCTTGCAATCCGGAACGCCATCACCATCAGTATCGCGACTAACGCCATGAGTATCAACAGGGCAGCCCTTCGGAGTATTTGGTTCAAGGTCGAACTGGTCGGTAACGCCATCGCCATCGGAATCATCCAAAACCGGTTTGGGGAGCTTCATATGGCGCGGGGCATTGATTTCGCTATAGGCATAATCCAAAGGGTTAAGCCACCAGAGAGGTTCAACAGATTTTTTACCAATATTATAGTTGATGCCAACACTGGCATAACTGTAACTGTCCCAATGGGAAGCCAGGGCAGTCTGGGTAGTTCCGTTTTCCTGCCATTCCTGACCACCTAACAGGCTGGATCTGAGAAAACTCTGTTTATACTCAAGAGCCAGATTGAATTTGTTGTTCAGTTTGAACTCAGCTCCGGCACCCACCACAAAAACGGGGTACACAGGCCAGCCGCCCAATTTGGGTTGACCCGGGTCGGTCTGGGCAGGAGTATCGAATTTCCCATCCATAATGGACTTCAGATCCTTTTTAATCGTATGCCTGTTGCCGTATGTGAAATTGCTTCCTCCGATCTGGTTGAAAAGGTTGTCGAAAGCGGTTGCGTAGTTTCCACTGGCATCATGCGTATCGACAAATGTATTGTAGCGGGTAAGGCCAAATCCGGCGAAGCCATACACATTGAAACCTGTTTTAGCCCTATGGAAGCGCAGGTTATTCAAAGTGATAAGTCCCTGGATGCTCAGTTCATTGATCGTAGAGCGGTAATTATAAAAGACATGGTCTACGCCGGGGGTATATCCCTGTGCAGTCCAGGCCGGATTATTAGCGAAATCTGAAGAAGGCTCAAAGTTCAGGCCTTTTATCCTCATCCAGTCAAATTCCCCGCGTAAGGAGAAAACATAACCAAGAGCCTTTCTGGCATGGATGCCGAAGCCACCTGTTGGGCCCCAATATCTTACGGATGTTTCACCGAACGGGAAACCGCCATTCAAACCAACTTCCCATTGATTACGGGGTTCAGCCGGAAAAGGATAGGAGTTATTTAAGAATTCGTTGTGCTGAGGCATTCGTTTGGCTGGTATGAGAGAAGAATCCCGCAAATCATAGCTCCCGCCCACCTGTGCAAATGAAAGTGACACAGAAAGGCATAGAATCGCACCAATTAATGCGTACTTTTTACTTGCCATAAGTGAAGTTTATGTGAATGTTTGGTTTAACCGTCCTAAGAATTAATGTGCAAAAATTGTAAATAGCTGTTAAAAATCCAAATTTATTTGAATACACAAAACAAATAAAATGTGGATTAACCCCTTGTTAGACAAAGAAAATATAAAATAAGATGCTTTGGCCTGAAATAAGCCCAAAATAGTAATTTGCCATTTTTAACATTTATGAAACCGAGCATGAGCGTTTTACCACACAGGGGAAATTAATAGGCGAGGTTCCATCGGGCAAACAGAAAAACTAGAGATATTCGGATGAAACTGTCACAGAATTTACTTAAAGAGGAATTAGTGGTTTTTGAGAAAACCTTCCGCGATGCCATGAAAAGCCAGGTTCCTTTGCTGGACAGGATCATGCGATTCATTGTAAACAGGAAGGGGAAGCAATTAAGGCCAATGTTCGTATTGCTTTCTGCGCGGCTTTGCGGGCAGATCAATGATTCCACTTACCGGGCGGCTTCTCTGGTTGAATTATTGCATACCGCCAGCCTTGTCCATGACGATGTGGTTGACGAATCCTACGAAAGAAGGGGCTTTTTTTCCACCTATGCCCTTTGGAAATCAAAGATTTCGGTGTTAGTAGGTGACTATCTGCTGGCTAAGGGCATGCTTCTATCCCTCGATCACCGGGATTTTCGGATCCTGCAAATCCTTTCTGAAGCAGTTCGCCAAATGAGCGAAGGGGAACTTTCCCAAATGGAGAAATCGCGGGCACTCAATCTGGATGAGGATGCTTACCTGAATATCATCCGTTATAAAACCGCCTCCTTGCTTGCCTCAGCTTGTGCTGCTGGTGCTTATTCCAGCAGTCAAAACGAAGCCTTAACAGACAAGTTGCGGTTATTCGGAGAAAAGACCGGGATTGCATTCCAAATTAAGGATGACCTTTTTGATTATGGAAATGATTCAATCGGTAAACCAACAGGAAATGACATTAAGGAGAAAAAGATCACATTGCCCCTGATTTATACCATCAACCAGGCCCAAAGACCCCTTCGCAGGGAATTGATCTACATACTCAGGAACCAGAATAAGAACCCTGAAAAAGTCCAATATATATTAAGTAAAGTGAAAGAGGCGGGCGGTATCGAATACAGCATCAGGGTAATGAACCGATACCGGGATGAAGCCATGCAGTTGTTAACAGAATTTGAAGACAGTGAAACCCGAAAAGGCCTTGAAGAACTCGTCCAGTTTACCACCGGGAGAAAATATTAATTCCGGCTCTTTCTCAATTTTATCTATGAATAAGAAATGGACCATCACTGAATTTGAAGAAACAATAGCGAAAGGATTGCAGGAATCATTGCACATTCACCCGGCAATCACCCGCATACTGGCAGAAAGAGGAATCCGGAATTTTGAAGAAGCTAAGGCCTTTTTTCGGCCTGACCTTAATCTGTTGAATGACCCCTGGCTGATGAAGGACATGGATTTAGCAGTAAATCGAATCCTCCAGGCTCGTGATAGGCGTGAAAAAATACTGGTGTATGGAGATTATGATGTGGACGGAACCACCTCAATAGCCTGTGTTTATGACTTTCTGAAGAAATATTTTGACTCTAATATTGTCGATTTTTATATACCCCATCGGTACCGGGAAGGCTACGGAATTTCAACTGCAGGAATTGATTTTGCATCCGGTAATGGTTTCCAATTGGTTATTGCCCTTGATTGCGGGATCAAATCCGCCGGCCTGATCGGATATGCTTTAGAAAAAGGAATAGAGTTTATTGTTTGTGATCATCATCTCCCCGATTCGGTCCTTCCTCCTGCCATAGCAATTCTCAATCCCAAGCAAATCGGATGTCCTTATCCATACAAAGAACTTTGTGGTTGCGGTATCGGATATAAATTGATCATTGCCCTTTGCCATCAATTAAACCTGGACCCTCAGGTGGTCGCCAATCAGTATCTCGATCTGGTCGCTACGGCTATAGCAGCGGATATAGTACCCCTAAATGGCGAGAACAGGATACTTGCCTATCATGGTCTCAAAAAAGCAAATGATCGGCCTAATTTCGGTATACGTGCCCTCGCAGGCCTTAGCGGAATTGAGCATGAAATTCATTTTCATGATCTGGTTTTTATGATAGCCCCCAGGATCAATGCTGCGGGCCGGATGGACGATGCAAGTAAGGCAGTTCAGCTATTTGTCGCTGAAACCCCTGAAAAAGCGCAGGCTTATGCAAAAATGCTTCATTCGGACAATTCAGATCGAAAGGAAGCGGATGCAAGTATTACTGAGGAAGCCTTAGCCATTATTGAACGAGACCAGTATGCATATAAAAATAAATCGACCGTCGTTTACCAGCCTCACTGGCATAAAGGAGTCGTAGGCATCGTCGCCTCCAGGCTTATTGAAAAATATTATCGTCCTACCGTAGTCCTTACCCAAAGCGGCGAAGTTTTGTCCGGAAGCGCCCGAAGCGTCAAAGGCTTTAATTTATATGAAGCCATTCATGAATGTCGTGAAACCTTACTTGGTTATGGGGGGCATTTTGCCGCAGCCGGACTAACCTTATTGCCGGAAAAAATAGAGGCATTCAGGATGAAATTTGAAGAGGTGGTTTCGTCCAGGCTCGAACCGCATATGTTAATCCCTGAGATTCTGATTGATGCTGAAATTCATTTCAGGGATATCAAAGATTCCTTTTATCGGATTATTCTGCAAATGGAACCATTCGGTCCCGAAAACAGAAAACCCGTGTTTATAGTAAGAAGCGTAAATGAATCAGGATATTCCAGGATCGTCAAAGAACGGCATATTCGATTTTCACTGGTACAGGACGGATTAACTCTAACCGGAATTGGCTTCAATATGTCGGAAAAATTTACCCTCTTATTATCCGGAAAACCACTGGATATCGTTTTCACTCTGGATGAAAACGAATGGAATGGACAAAAAAAGCTTCAGTTGAAAGTGATTGATATGAGGATTCAAACAATAGAATTCAATACTATGCTTCCAGTATGATCTTCCCTTTCGAGCCTTCGAGCAGATCGATACTGCGTCCGATAAAATCCGTCAATTGATTTCCTTTCAGCAAGCCCTGGGATAAAAGGGCAAGATCTGCAAGGTTATGGACGATCTTGGATTGTTTATCGTTATCAGCCTCTTTCAGGACCTGTTGAAAAATAGGATGGTTCCCATTAACAGTAAGATTGACCTCATCCGGCATATTTCCGTAAAACCCTCCCATAGAACCCTGGAGGGCAGCCATATCTTTCATTCTACGCATAAATTCCGGTCTTGTCGCAATGACAGGAGCAGATTCCGGATTAAGGCCTTTGATCTCCACATTCAAATGGAGATCTGGTACCTGGAAATTGAATAATTCTTTCAATTTCCCTTCTTCCTCTGTGCTAAGCACTGTATTTGTAATTTCCGCTTTATCTATCAGGTTATCAGTTATTTCAGAGTCCACTCTGGTGAAATGAACATTTTCCCATTTCATTTCCATTTGGTTTATGAAACCCGCATCTACCAATGTCTCCAATCTTACCACCTTATAGCCCTTTTCCTGGGCGTGTTTGATATAACTATGCTGTTGAACGGGATTTGTGGTATAAAGGATAACTAATTTCCCTTCCTTGTTCTTTTGCAAGGCTTCGGTTTCGTTCCTGTATTCCTCTAACGTGTAGAATTTTTTCTCTTCAGCGTCCTCCATGATATGGAATTTGTTCGCTTTTTCGAGAAATTTATCATCAGTCATCATTCCGTACTTGACAAAAAGACCCAGGCTATCCCATTTTTCTTCGAACTCCTTTCTCTCGTTCCTGAACATCTCTTCCAATTTATCTGCGACTTTTTTAGTGATATGGTTGTTGATCTTTTTCACATTCGGATCGCCTTGCAGATAGCTCCGGCTTACATTCAAGGGGATATCCGGGCTATCGATCACTCCATGCAATAGCATCAGGAATTCAGGCACAATATCTTTCACCTCATCCGTCACATACACCTGATTGCAATAGAGCTGGATTTTGTCCTTTTGTATCTCATAGGTTTGCTTTATGCGGGGGAAATAAAGAATTCCTGTCAGGTTGAAAGGATAGTCCACATTCAGATGGATCCAAAAAAGAGGTGTTTCGCTGAACGGATAAAGTTCCTGGTAAAATTTTTCGTAATCCTCCTTGCTGAGTTCCGAAGGTTTCCTTATCCAGATGGGACTGGTATTGTTGATTGGTTTCTCCTCTCCTTCCTTCTCGCCTGAATCGGCAGAGTCTGTGAAATAAATTGGTATTGGCAGGAATTTGCAGAACTTGGAAAGAATGGATTTAAGGCGGGAACCATCCAGAAACTCCTTGCTTTCTTCGTTGATATGGAGGACGATATCGGTTCCGCGATCTTGCTTTGAAGCCTCTTCAATATTGAATTCAGGGCTACCATCGCAATCCCAGTGAACGGCCTTTGACCCTTCCCTGTAGCTCTTGCTCAATACCTCCACTTTTTCACTGACCATAAATGCAGAATAAAAACCAAGGCCGAATTTTCCTATGATATTGTGCTCATTTTGTCCCTTATATTTTTTCACGAATTCCTCTGCTCCGGAAAGAGCCACCTGGTTGATGTATTTATCGATCTCTTCTGCGTTCATGCCAATTCCCCTGTCCGAGATACTAATCGTTTTTTCCGCTGCGTTCAATTTGATCACGATCCTGAGGTCCCCGATTTCCCCCTTTGCCTCTCCAAGTGAAAAAAGCGTCTTTAATTTCTGGGTGGCATCAATGGCATTGCTCACCAGTTCCCGCAGGAATATCTCATGATCGCTGTAAAGGAATTTTTTAATAATTGGAAAAATATTCTCCGTACTTACCCGAATCGAACCTTTTGACATAATGTTGTTGATTTTCAAATATTTAAGTTATACTCACTAACAAATTCCTCCGGGCGATCTATATTGCAGGAAGACCGGCGGTTTTTCCGAGCCCAAATATCAAAGAAAATGCCATAGGTGAAAGTCTGACAAAGAGTCTGTCCGGTAATCATGGGAAGATTCCAATGTTCAATTTTGCCTTATGCAGTTAAAGCCTTACTTTTGCAGCCCATTTTTAAACCAAATTATTCACCAAAATCACGGTATTAAATGAGCAATTATGAATTGATGGTGATTTTTACTCCCGTGCTTTCTGAAGAGGAATACAAATCCACTCAGAAAAAATACCTGGCTTTTGTCAAAGACAATGGAGGTCAGGTTCTGCACGATAAACCATGGGGACTAAAATCACTGACGTACCCGATCCAGAAAAAAACCACAGGCTTGTACTGGGTTCTGGAGTACAGTGCGCCATCCGACTTCAATGAGAAACTGGACATCCAGATTCTCCGGGATGAATCCATCCTGCGTTCCATGGTTACCAAACTCGATAAATACGCCGTCGAGTACAATGCCAGAAAAAGAAGCGGCGTACCAACAGGAAACAAAATAGCGGAGGTATAGTCATGGCAAAAGCAAATGAAATCAAGTATCTCACAGCTATTAAACCGGAGAAGCGCGCCAAGAAATTTTGCCGGTTTAAAAAATATGGCATCAAATACATTGATTATAAAGATGCCGAGTTCCTGAAAAAATTCCTGAATGAGCAGGGAAAATTATTACCCCGGCGAATTACGGGTAACTCGTTAAAATACCAGCGTAAGGTATCCGATGCTGTGAAAAAAGCAAGACAAATGGCGCTGTTGCCCTATGTTACGGATCTTTTGAAATAGATTAGAAAATATTTAGAAAATATTTAGAAAATAGTTTAGTCAACACTCACCCTAATCCTGTTCGTCAGGTGACAGTATAGCCTAAGGCTAGATTGGGAAAAGGTGAACAAACAAATTGATAATGGAAATTATATTAATACAGGATGTAGACAACCTGGGAGCCGCACACGAAAAAGTCAGTGTGAAAAATGGTTATGCACGTAATTACCTGATCCCTAAAAAGTTAGCAATAGAAGCCAACCCTTCCAATCTTAAGCAACTAGAGGAAAAATTGAAGCAGCGGCATAAGAAGGAGGAAAAATTATTGGCTGAATTAAACCAGGTAACTTCCAAGCTGAAAGAAGGCCCGCTGAAAATTGGAGCCAAGACCGGCACTAGCGGGAAGATTTTCGGAAGTGTAACCTCAGTGCAATTAGCCCGTGCGATCCGTGACCAAAAGGGTTACGAAGTGGACCGTCGCAGAATCCAGATCCTGGACGAAGTCAAGGAATTGGGAAGTTATAAGGCTAAAGTTGATTTTGGCAATGGCAATGAAATTGAAATCGAATTTGAAGTAGTAGCTGAATAAAAATCTCCTGAAAAAAATACCTGAAAAGCCACGTGACCCATGGCTTTTTTATTTTTTGGACAATTCCTGCATTTTGGACCCGGAATTTATTACAAAAAGGAGTTTTTACCAGTCAATTTGAGGCGGCTGATAATTTTGGGAAAATTTCTAAAAGTGATAAAAAATCCTATCTTTACAATAACTCAGTTATTTTAAAGCCATACTGTATGCTGTCGCAACTTCCTTTTCAGTTAGTAACCTCAGTTTATTGTAGCTAAGAATTCCGAGTCAGTTTTTTTCATTTATAATCTTTATTACATGAACATTTACGTTGGCAACCTCTCCTGGCAAATGACCGATGAGGATCTGAGAAGCCTATTTGAACAACATGGCACCGTTTCGTCTGCCAAAATCGTAAAGGACAAGGTCTCAGGCCGCAGCAAAGGTTTCGGCTTTGTCGAGATGGAAGACAGCAACGAAGCCCAACAGGCCATCACCAGCCTCTATGATACAGAGGTCATGGGCCGCAAAATCATCGTTAACGAATCTCAGCCGAAACAGCAAGGCGGAGGCGGAGGCGGATTCAAGAAAAGAAGCTTCGGCGGTGGCGGCGGTGGCGGTGGATATAAAAAAGGCGGCTACAATCGCGGCGGCGGCGGTGGTGGTTATGACCGTGACTATTAATCCACAAGATCTATGCATCTTATTCCAAATCCTTCCATGTGTGAAGGATTTTTTATTTAGGAGCAATTGACGTTCTTTAGTTTCGCTAGACCAATCAGATTTTAAAAATTAACTGTCATGAGGTACAGTCTTTTCCTTCTGGTTTTTTTGTATGTATTATCAAGCTGTAATTCCCGACAAAAAGCGGATCGCATCTATATCAATGCCCGAATCTGGACTGGTGATTCGACTAATGACCGGGCGACCGCCGTTGCAACCAGGGACAGTTTGATCCTCTATGTCGGAAACGATTATTCCAATTTTAAAGGTCCGAAGACCGAGATCATAGACCTTGACGGCAAAATGGTGGTGCCAGGTTTCACGGACAACCATACCCATTTTCTCGCGGGCGGATATCAGTTGGCCAGCGTTAATCTAAGGCAGGCAAAAACGCAGGCAGAATTCATTAAAACACTTAAGGACTATATTTCCACTCACCCTAAAATTCATTGGATCATGGGTGGGGATTGGGACCATGAAGCCTGGGGCGGAGAGCTCCCAACCAGGTCCTGGATCGATAGCATAACCGGAGATCATCCTGTTTTCATTGAACGCTATGATGGACATATGTCGCTTGCCAATTCATTGGCCCTAAAACTGGCTGGGATCGATCGCAATACTCCGAATCCGCCCGGGGGAGAAATCGTCCGGGTTCCGCATTCAGGAGAACCAACAGGAGTTCTAAGAGACGATGCAACAGCACTTGTAAAAAAATTTATCCCCCTGCCCTCTCAGATCGAATTAGACCAGTTTCTCCAGCGGGCAGAAGAAGAAGCTCTTGAACACGGTGTGACAGAAGTGAATGACATGAGTAGTCTGGGGGGATGGGCTGAATTAGCTACCTATAGAAAAGCGCGTGCTGCAAATGCTCTTCGGTTAAGAATCTATGCTTTTGTGCCCCTTCGGGATTGGGAGAAATTGGATTCCTTTGTCAAGAAAGAAGGATGGGGTGACAATATGCTTTATTGGGGCGGCCTCAAAGGTTTTGTAGATGGATCCCTCGGATCCACCACTGCCTGGTTTTATAAACCCTATCTGGACGCGCCTGGCAAGACAGGCTTGCAAGTGACCGATACCAACGATCTTCGGAGATGGATAATCAAGGCAGATTCAGCAGGCCTTCACTGTACCACACATGCTATCGGAGATCGTGCGAACGATTTTATTTTGAGTGTTTACCAGGAGGCTGAAAAAAGAAACCCTGGAAAGGACCATCGTTTCCGCGTGGAACATGCACAGCATCTAAGTAAGGAGGCCCTTGGCAAATTTGCGTCTTTGGGGGTGATTCCTTCGGTGCAGCCCTATCATCTGATAGATGATGGGAAATGGGCATATAAAAGGCTGGATAGCGACCGTCTTAGCAGGACCTATGCTTTTAAGACCTTGCTCGGAACTGGCGCACGTATGACATTTGGTTCGGATTGGACCGTAGCCCCCCTTGATCCCATCGCCGGTATCTATGCTGCAGTGACTCGCAGGACCCTGGATGATAAAAATCCAGAAGGTTGGTTTCCTTCAGAAAAAATAAGTGTTGAGGATGCTCTTCGCTGTTATACAGTCAACAACGCCTATGCTTCTTTTCAGGAACGGCGATTGGGCCAACTTAAAACCGGATTTCTGGCGGATTTTGTGGTCTTGTCCGATGATATTCTGGATATTGCCCCTGAAAAAATCCGGGATATTACCGTCCTCAGGACTATTGTAAACGGAAAAGAGGTTTATAAGAAAAAATAGGCCAAATTAACTGAAGGTCAAGTCATGATCGAATTTCCCATTTGCAAAATAAACCTCGGACTCATCGTCAAGGGCAAAAGATCGGATGGATACCATGAATTGGAAACCATCTACTACCCTATTGGCCTTCACGATGCATTGGAGGCTGTTGAATCAGTCAATTTTCAGTTTCACCAATCAGGTATTTTCATAGATGGGGAGGCAGAAAGCAATTTGTGCGTTAAGGCTTATCGTCTCCTCCAAAAGGATTTTCCGAAGATAACCACCCTTTCCATTTGGCTGCATAAATGTATTCCCATGGGCGCAGGTTTGGGTGGGGGCTCTTCGGATGGATCATACATGCTCAAACTGTTGAATAAGCTGTTTCAATTAGGTCTAAGCGAGAAAAAATTAATAAACTATGCTGCACAACTGGGCAGTGATTGTACCTTCTTCATTTTGAATCAGGCCTGCCATGCCAGTGGCCGGGGTGAAATCCTGGACCCCCTGGAGATTGATTTATCGGCATACCGGTTTCTTTTGGTCTATCCGAACATCCATATCAGAACTTCCTGGGCATTTACACAGGTGTCCCCTCATTCTGGGAACAATGATTTAAAAAAAATGATCAACCGGCCCATTACAGAGTGGAAAACCGGGTTATTTAATGATTTTGACGAGCCGGTTTTGAAAAAATATCCTGAATTGAAAATTATAAAAAAGCGCCTTTACGAATCCGGGGCCATTTATGCATCTTTAAGCGGCAGCGGATCTGTGATCTATGGAATTTTCCAGGAAAATACAATTCAGCAAAATCCCGTATTCCCAGGTTGTAAAACCTGGCTTATCTGAAATAAAATAACTATATTGGCTGAAATATTATAGTCATAAAGCATTTCCCCTTCATACCCGACTTTTTGGACAGCAATCTGGATTTTTTAGACCATCATCAAAGCTAAAAGGACTTCATTGTTAGGGAATTTTATTCCCGTCGCATTATTATCCTCAATTTTAATTATTCTAAAATGCATATTCTTTCGGCTATTGCTGACCAAACCAAATTTTATCTTGAACTGGAAGAACAGTTTGGGGCCCATAATTATCATCCGCTTCCTGTAGTATTGACCAGGGGAAAAGGCGTACATGTCTGGGATGTGGAAGGGAAAAGATATTTTGATTTTCTCAGCGGTTATTCGGCCGTTAACCAGGGTCATTGTCATCCGGAAATTATTGATTCACTGATTGACCAGGCGCGGAAACTGACTTTGACTTCAAGAGCTTTCCATAGTGCTCTTCTGGGGGAATATGCCAGATATATAACGGCCTATTTCGGGTATGAGAAAGTTTTGCCCATGAACACAGGCGTTGAAGCAGTTGAAACTGCCATCAAACTTTGCCGCCGCTGGGGATATACCGTTAAAGGTATACCTGAGAACAAGGCCAAAATCCTGGTTTGCGCAAACAATTTTCATGGACGAACAGGAACTGTAATTTCATTCAGCAGTGATCCGGTTTCCTATTTCGGATTTGGTCCATTTATGCCTGGCTTTGAGATCATTCCATTTAATGACCTGAATGCCCTTCAAATGGCACTCAGTGACAAAAACGTAGCCGGGTTCCTGGTTGAACCCATCCAGGGCGAAGCCGGTGTCGTGGTGCCAGATGAAGGATATTTGAAAAAAGCAAAGCAATATTGTGAAAATGCCTCGGTTCTTTTCATTGCGGATGAGATTCAAACAGGACTGGGTAGAACAGGTAAGTTGCTGGCCTGTGATCATGAAGGGGTCAGACCCGATATTTTGATTCTTGGAAAAGCTTTGAGCGGGGGCACCCTTCCTGTGTCAGCGGTTCTTGCAGATGATAAGATCATGCTTTGCATCAGACCAGGGGAACATGGATCCACTTACGGAGGCAATCCTTTGGCCTGCAGGGTTGCCATAACCTCTTTGGAAGTGCTCAAAAATGAAAAAATGACCGAAAATGCTCACTCAATGGGAGAATTATTGAGAAAAAGAATCAGGGAAATTGATTCCCCCCATATATGCGCAATTCGTGGGAAAGGGCTGCTAAATGCAATTGTCATATCACATAAGAATCCTGAAGCAGCCTGGGACCTTTGCCTTGAAATGAAGGAAAGAGGTTTGTTGGCAAAACCGACTCATGGGGACAAGATCAGGCTTGCTCCACCACTAATCATCAATCGGGAGGAAATAGAAGAATGTGTATTTATAATCAAGGATTCATTGGATATACTAATTTGAAAAGCTGTCCGTTTAAATATGCAATTAGTGTCAGGTTTAACTAAAATCTTAATTCCATATATCCTTTTGTTTCCAATGACAGGATGATTGGTTTGTGAAAATGGCTTCTGGCCCTTTTAATTCTGTCATATTAATTGTAAATTTGTAGATTGGGAACCGGATTGAATCTATTTAATTGTATATGTTCAGAAGATTATTCAGATGGATCAGGAGATTTTTCGCAAGCCTGTATTTCCTTTGTTTTTTCAACGGTTTTTTACTCGCCTCTCTTTTCTATTTCAAGATTGAAAGTAATTACGAGAATAATCTTTTTAAGGTTATCCAGAAAAGTATTGACCGGAGAATCGATGACAACGATAACAAGGATTCGGTGCTTGTTAAGATCATGGAGACCTGCAGCACGATTATGGGAAACAGGTCTAAGGTTTTTGCGAATAGCACCCAGGACCTGGAAGGGATAAAAACAGATTTCTTCCATCCTGCCACAGTAGATCTGATGACAGCAAATGGAGCCTGTGGCAGCTATTCATTTGTGCTTGCCAGGATCCTTCAGAACTATCATTTCCCGGTGCGAATTGACCAGATGAAGGCCAATGGGAATTATGCTTCCCACAACATTATCGAAGTCAACGTAAATGGTAAATGGATCGTACTCGATCCTCTTTATGATCTTTGTTTTGTCAGGCCTGGTGGTGGTTTAGCCAGTTTTGATAATGTCAAGGCCAATTGGCCTTATTACAGCCAGCAATTGCCAAAAGGCTACGATACCTCCTATCGATATGAAGATGTTCGGTACACCAATTGGGAAAAAATCCCGGTTATCATGCCTGCTTTTAAAAAGATATTAGACCTGATACTAGGCAAAAAGAAGTCGGACACTATTTCTCTTAGGGTTCATTTCCTGCGCATGTATGACCTCTATTTTTATATAACCCTATTTCTCTTTATTCCGATTGCCATCCTTACAATTCGCAAGGTATTGCAACGCGGCTTCTTCCCCCTTCCCAAAATGAAAACCCTCCAGAAAAGGGGCGTCATGCATGGCAATGTAAAGACCAGCTTCGAAAATGTAAAGGAAACACTCTAAAAAGTGGACCATCTTCTTCAAATTCTCTTTTTTTATAATGACTATATTTGACCTAAAAAGATTTGGGTATGCTTAAAGTTGGGGTATTCGGTGTTGGGCATTTAGGGAAATTCCATCTGAACAACTGGCAGGAGATAAAAGCTATAGAATTGGCGGGATTTTTTGATCCAAATGACGTTACAGCTTCGGAGGTAGCAGATAAATATGCTTTAAAGCGATTTGAAGATGTAGACGAGTTACTGGACAATTGCGACGCAGCGGATATCATAGCTCCAACCAACCATCATTTCGAAATCTGCCAGAAAGCTATCCGGAAAGGAAAGCATGTTTTTGTCGAAAAGCCCCTTGCCCACAGTATGGCTGAAGCCAAGGAATTGGTTCAGTTGGTCAGGGAATCCAATATAAAGTTGCAAGTGGGGCATGTTGAACGATTCAACCCGGCCTTCCTTTCCATACGGGACCTGCCTCTTTCCCCCATGTTTATTGAGGTTCACCGATTGGCCCAATTCAATCCGAGGGGTACGGAAGTGAGCGTTATACTGGATCTCATGATTCACGATATTGATATTATACTGAGTCTTGTCAGAAGTGATGTAAAAAGTATATCAGCCAATGGCGTAGCCGTAATGACAGATACCCCGGATATTGCCAGCGTACGGATTGAATTCAACAACGGCTGCGTAGCCAACCTGACCTCCAGCAGGATTTCAATGAAAAAAATGAGAAAAATAAGATTGTTCCAAAAAGACGCCTATATAGGAATGGATTTTTTGAACAAGAAGACGGAAATCATACGATTAAAATCGCCGGAAGACATTGATTCATTTTCATTTGATATTGAAACAACACAAGGGAAAAAAACGCTTTCAATCAGTAATCCGCAGATACCCGAAGTGAATGCGATCAAAATGGAGCTTGAAAAATTTCGGGATGCAATCTTAGACAACACTCCAACCGTTGTTTCGGAAGTTGACGGTTTCAGAGCAATGGATGTTGCTCACCAAATTCTGCAAAAAATAAAACACAATACGATTTCAAACTAGATGCGTGGGATGTCAAAATCAAAGAAGGTTCATATTGACTGGTATATTTTCAGCGATTATATCGCATCCGTCATTACCTGGATCATTCTTTATTTCACCAGACGTTCCCTGCTGGGCGAACCCATCCGCACGATTGACAATGGCATTTACCTCAACGCGAGGTTTTGGCAGGGCCTAGTTCTAATCCCGATTTGCTGGTTGATGCTTTACGCTATCATCGGCTCCTATCAATCCCTTTATAAAAAATCCAGGCTGAATGAGATTACGATCACCTTTATATGCACCATGATCGGCTGTACAGTGATTTTTTTCTCAATTGTCATTAATGATCCCCAAACGGACTACAGGTATTACTATAAGGCTTATTTCACATTTTTAGGATCTGAATTTTTTTTCACGCTGCTTGGCAGATGGATCATCCTTCAAAAAGTGAAAAAACAGATCGAAAAAGGGCTTGTACAATTCAATGCTTTGCTGGTGGGCAGCCATTCGATTATATCCAAGACATACAAGGAAACCAATAGTGGTCTGCTTTCTGTGGGATACCATTACGCCGGTTACCTGAGTAACGATCATCACCATAACGGAATTGGCAAGCACCTCAAACTCCTGGGGTCCCTGTCGGAAATGGAAAAAGCCATCGATCGCTTTGACATCGCCCTGGTCGTGGTTGCGCTGGAGAAATCAGAAAAGGTACAGGTTGAAAATATCATCGATCGGTTATCTGAAAAAGATGTTGAAATCAAAATTGTCCCCAATATAATCGATATCCTTTCCGGCTCCGTAAAAACAAGCAATGTATTCGGTGCAGTGCTTTCGGATATACAAACCGGTCTGATTCCTGACTGGCAACAAAATCTCAAAAGGCTTATTGACGTAGTCCTTTCCATAATTGCCTTATTGAGTTTTTCACCATTGATATTATATGCCGCCTTAAGAGTGAAATTCTCTTCTCCGGGCCCGATCATTTACTCACAGGACCGGGTGGGTTTTAAGGGAAAGAAATTTCGCATATACAAATTCAGGTCCATGGTTTATGATGCCGAAAAGAACGGACCCCAATTGTCCTCGATGAACGATGAACGCGTGACCAAATGGGGTAAGACCATGCGCAAATGGCGGATCGACGAATTTCCCCAATTATGGAATATCATAAAGGGAGAAATGAGCCTTGTTGGGCCGAGGCCGGAAAGGCAATTCTATATAAACCAAATTCTGCGGGAGGCGCCTTATTTCCGGTATCTTTTAAAAGTTAAACCAGGCCTGACCTCATGGGGAATGGTGCAATATGGATACGCCCAAAACGTTGAAGAGATGATTGAACGGATGAAATATGACTTGATTTATATCGAGAATATTTCCCTCGCCCTGGATCTGAAAATCATGTTCCACACCATCCGAATCATCTTTAAAGGAAAAGGCCAATAAACAACTCCAAAGAGTGAAGAAAATACTGCTCATTTTATTTTATTGGTCACCATTCGCTTCATTTGCCCAATTACCCCGTTGGCAACAACGGGCAGATAACCGGATTGATGTTTCCTTAAATGACATAGAGCAAAGTCTGGACGGGTTTATATCCATTAATTATAAGAATAATTCTCCTGACACTCTTTATTTTATTTGGTTTCATCTATGGCCGGATGCATTTAAAACCGATCGCAGCGCCTTTAGCGAGCAGCAGCTTTTATCAGGCAAAACAGGATTCTATTTTTCGGATAAGGACCATCGTGGTTATATCAACCGGCTTGATTTCAGGGTTGATGGAATACAGGCAAGAACGGAGGATCATCCTCTTTATCTGGAAATCACTAAACTGATATTACCCCGGCCGCTTTCCCCTGGTCAACAAATAGAAATAACCACTCCCTTTCATATCAAATTACCCTATAATTTTTCAGGATTCGGACGTGAAGGAAAATCCTACCAAATCACTCATTGGTTTCCACAACCGGCAGTCTATGATGCCAGCGGGTGGCACGAACAACCGTATTTAAGCCAGGGAGGGTATTATGGCGAATTCGGAAGTTTCGATGTAAGAATCACAGTTCCTGCAGATTATATTGTGGCTGCCAGCGGCAATCTTAAGAATCCGGAAGAGGCTCAATGGCTCAGTATTAAAGCTTCCAGCAAAGCAGAACAAAAATCGGAACCGGCCCCTTCTTCTATTCCAAAATCAAAATCTGGAGTTTATCAAAGTAAATCCTATAAAAAGCCCCTGGCTCAGCAAATTGCGCCCCAGCCTTTACCCTTGCAAAAAACAAAGACAATTCACTATGTCTTAGACAAGGCTGATGATTTTGCCTGGCTGGCAGACCGGAATTTTTTCGTCGCTCTTGATAGCGTGAGGCTTCCTTCCGGCAAACAAATTGCTATTCAGGTCTGCTATTTGTCCGAGCAGGCTGATGTTTGGAAAAAAATTCTCTTATATATCAAAGAGTCCCTTCTTTATTACAGCGATCAGGTGGGAGATTATCCCTATGACCAACTGACCGTAACAGAGGCAAAATTTGGAACGAACAGCCGCTATCAGTTCCCCGGATTAACCTGCGTTCCGGCAACCGCTGCTCCGGCCAGTCTTTATTATGTCATAAACAAAATGGTCGGCCTGCAGTGGTTTCATACTGCACTTGCAACAGATGAAACCCAGTATTTATGGATGACTGAGGGTCTGAATGAATTATTTGCCCAGAATATAAAACAGCCAGACATTCAGGGTCGGCAAAATTGGCTTCAACGAAAAATACCTTCTGATCTTTCCCTGCTGCTTTTGCAATCAATTGAAGATTTCAAGGAGGATCAACCGATACAAACCGCAACTGTTGATTTTAATAATTTGAATTACAGGTTGGTTCCAACCTGGAAAACCTCAGAATGGCTGGATTTGTTGGAAAATGAAAAGGGAAAGAATCAATTCCTGAGTTCCATAAAGACATACTATCAGCTCTGGCAATTCGGTCATCCCATGCCAGGTGATTTCCGCAATATATTCGCCCCAAATCCCACCTCTTCAACAGACAGTATATTTTCCCTATTGAATCGGAAAGGGGCTTTAACCCCGCCCGCCAACGGCCGAAAATTGAAACCTGCCTTTCTTTTCAATCTCAATAACAGCACCAGTTACGATTATATTTCCATTTTGCCCGCATTCGGATATAATTATTATGATGGGCTTCAGCTAGGAGCCATTATCCATGATTATAACCTGCCAATGAATAAATTCCAGTTCCTGCTCATACCGCTCTATGCCATAAATAGCAAGGCGCTAAATGGCATTGCCAATCTAAACTATAGTTTGTCCCCGGAAAATGGTTTCCGAAAAATCACTCTGGGCCTGTTGACAGAGAAATTCTCGACCGAAGAAAGCCTGGATACCAATGGTAACAAGTCATTTCAGAATTTTTCAAAATGGGTCCCTTCCCTGCGGTTTTTTTTCAGGCATAATCCTTTGTCAACAGTTGATTCCTGGATTGATCTGAGGACTTATCTGATCTATGAAAAAGACTTCAGCCAATTCGGCTATATAGCAGGAAGTGATAGTTCAATCACCTACCCTATTGCCTCTCAAACTAATTTCCGGTATATTAACCAGGTCAGCTTCAATTATAATCAATACAGGGCGCTTTACCCTTACAATTATCAGTTCCTGTTTCAGCAGGGTGACCGTTTTTTCCGTATTGACTTCAATGGAAATTATTTTTTCAATTACTCGAAGGGAGGCGGCTTCAATGCCCGTCTTTTTGCCTCCAAATTCAGTTATATTGGGGGCCAGACTTATTCTGTAAGCGGTTATGAACCCCAATTACTGGCAGGCAACGGATTGAATGATTACACCTATAGCAATTATTTTATCGGTCGCACTGCCTCTCCGGCCAACCCCGATAAACCAGTTGAAAATGACGGACTGGCCGCCCAGCAAATCATGATCCGGGACGGGGGACTTAAATTCCGGATGGATTTATTTCCTTATTTACAGGGGAGTTCGGATAATTGGGTTGCTTCGGTAAATATGAGTAGCACGCTGCCTGAAAGCATAATACCCAAACAAATACCCTTAAAAGTCTATTTTGATATAGGCAGCTATGCAGATGCCTGGGGTAATAATGCCTTAACAAGTAAATTTCTCTATGTTGGAGGCCTGCAGTTATCATTATTAAGGAAAATCGTAAATGTCTATATCCCATTAATTTACAGCAGCGATTTCCGGACTGCGCTTAGATCCTTCCCGCAGGAAAACACATTCTGGAAAAAAGTCTTCTTCAGTATTGACATCCAAAACATTAACTTGAGAAAGATCAACCGGGATCTGCCTTTCTGATGATAAATTATATTGAGCAAAAGAGTATCGACCTCAAGAAATGGGACGATTGCATTTCGACCTCCCCCAATGGTCTGATATATGCTTATTCCTATTATTTAGAACGCATGGCAAAACATTGGAATGCCTTGGTATTGAACAATTATGAAGCGATCATGCCCTTAACATGGAATAAAAAATACGGGTTATTTTATTTATATCAGCCTGCATTTACTCCTTCATTGGGAGTGTTTGGAGCCTCAGTAACACAAGAAATAACAGAAGCTTTTATTCAGGCCATTCCAAAAAAATATCGTCTCGTTGAAATCTCATTGAATCATGGGAATCTCATTAAGGGCCTGGGAATGCGGAACAATTATATTCTCTCCCTTCGTCCGGCTTATGAAGAAATTTATGATAATTACCGGGAAAATGTCAGACGCAATATTAAGAAAGCAAAACAATTGGGATGCCAGCTCTCAAGAGAAGTCGCCCTAGATGACATTCTCAGGTTGGCAAGGCCTGTCCTTGAAAGAACCACAAAAATTAGGGAAGATGAGTTTAATAGGTTCAGGGAAATATTCTTGTATTTGAATTCGGAGAATAAGGCCAGCAATTACGGGGTATATTCTTCCACGAACGAGCTGGTTGCCTCCTGCGTTTATTTTTTCTCACACGGTAGGGCCTACTATATATTGGTGGGAAACCACCCCAATGGAAAAACCATGGGCGCCTCCCATTTCCTGATTGACGCTTTTATCCAGGACCATGCAGGCAGGGAACTACTCTTGGATTTTGAAGGTTCGGATATTCCCAGCCTCTCCTTTTTTTACAGCAGTTTTGGAGCAGTGCTTGAAACCTACCCATTTCTCAGCATTAACCGTCTGCCATTTTGGGCAAGGATATTCAGGTAATTTTTCGGAATCAGGTTCTGCTTCCGAGTATTGCTTCGGCCTGTTTCAAGTCAGAAGGATGTGTAATTTTTATATTTGTCTTTTCACCTTTTATCAGGTTGATCTTGACGCCAGTGCTTTCCAGGACAGAGGCTTCGTCAGTAAAAGAATCCCCAACTGTCTGATTGAAGGCTGATTTGATCAGGATGCTTTTAAAAGACTGTGGGGTTTGGATCAGAAATACTAGGTTTCTGTCGATGAATTGGTTTTCATTTAAAGTTCCTATCCGGACAGAATCGGATGAGGTGACAGCCGGTATGGCATTACCAATTTCTATCGCAGATTCATAGGACCTTTTAATCAGATCCCCTGTGAGCAGGCATCTTACAGCATCATGTATAAATACAATCGAATCATCTTCCACAAGATTCAGTCCATTCCTGACAGACTGAAACCGGTTGCTTCCGCCCTCTGTAATTATGAGTTCCGTTTTTGATAGTGCCGGTTCCAGTATTTGCCTTGCCCTTTCTACGTTCCCCGGTCCAACAACTACAATGAATTTCATATCCGGAAAAGTTTCCAAAAAAACCATGGAAGTCCGAAGAATTATCGGAACACCGCTTAGATGCAAAAACTGTTTGGGGATTTCATAGCCCATCCTGGTGCCTGATCCGGCTGCAACAATGACTGCGAATTTTTTCAATAGATCAATTTTGTGGACCAAAAATAGGGAAGCAAACCAGTTTAGGCAAATCCTATAGATATTCACATGTATATAGATATTTCATTCAGGCCTTCACTATTACGGAATCCCCGATACATGCCCTCGCTGTTGAATACCATAGCAACCTCACCTTTTGCATCGACGCCGATCATGCCACCCTCACCCTGAATCAGATGGAGCTTTTCATTAATTACAAGTTCCATTGCTTTCTCCAAACTATAACCCTTATACTCCATCAGACAACTCACATCATATGCAGCCACTGATCTTATAAACATCTCCCCATGCCCGGTGCAGGAAATGGCACAGGTTCGATTATTGGCATAAGTGCCGCAGCCGATCAGCGGGCTGTCTCCAATACGTCCGTATTTCTTATTGGTCATGCCGCCCGTACTAGTGGCTGCCGCGAGATTTCCTTTAACGTCACAGGCTACCGCACCGACAGTACCGAATTTTTTATCCTTCATCAATTCTTCCAATGAATGATCCAGCGCATAATTATCCGAATCGCGAATGGATTTCCATTGATCATAGCGGAATTGGGAAAAGAAATATTCATCGGGTTCAAGTCTCACTCTTTGGCGGATTGCAAAATCGCCTGCGCCCTTTCCGCTTAAGAAAACATGATTGCTATGAAGCATGACCTCTGAAGCTAGTTCAATCGGATTACGAACATTACGAACAGCGGCAATCGCCCCGGCAGAAAGATCGTATCCATCCATGATCGCGGCATCCATTTCCTGAACTCCTTCCTTTGTAAAGACCGATCCTTTCCCCGCATTGAAAAGTATGCAGTCTTCAAGAACCATAACTGCAGATTTGACAGCATAAATGGCCGAATCCCCCTTTTCGAGTAATTCATAGCCGGCATCTACTGCTGCTTTCAAGGCAGTCATATAGGCCTGCTCCAATTCAGGGCTCATATCCTGTTTGAGGATGGTTCCCGCCCCGCCGTGCATCACCAGGGAAAATTTCGACATGGAATGAATATTTCAGACGAAAATAGAGAATTCCTCCATGTGGAGCTTTCAAAGTTTTGAAGCCTTCATTAAAAGGTCATCAATCAGACTATAGATTTGTTGTAAGCTTTAAAATTCAGTAGGCAGGTGAAAACCGGCCCCCTCAACTCAAAAAAATACAGGGCTACTCATGCATGATTTTGTTGTTGCGGTCAATAATATAAACCTTATCGCCCTTTATGACCCCGCCGCTCCACTATCAAGGGCATCGACAAAAGAATGGCCGGTTCGATAACCCAATTTCCTTTCCAGTCAACATAACCCCAGGCTTTTTGACCGGTGATCTTTAAATTTGACCCTGGCTCCCTGAAAAACCCTCTTAATTCTTAATAGAAAACAATGGATTCAAAAACCAGTTTACAAATCTTTAATACCACTGATAAGGACCTGTTCCAACACTGTGCTCTGATAATGAGCCAAACGGATCCATGGGTCCGTTACGGAATGGACTCAGGGCTCTGCTTAAAGTCCTTTGATGGGGAGGGAAAGGAAATCTACTGTCTTGAAATGGAGGGTAGGCTGGAGGGATTTGCAATTATACAGCTTGCCGGAACTTTCCGGGGCTATATTCAAACCCTATGCGTGAATGGAGAGCGAAGGGGAATGGGTCTTGGAACAAAGCTCCTTGAATTTTGCCAGGAAAGAATATTAAAAATTTCTCCGAACTTGTTCATATGCGTATCGGACTTTAACCAGGAGGCTTTAAAACTATACGAGCGCTTCGGTTTTAGGAAGATCGGAGAGCTCCCGGATTTTCTGCGACCCGGTCTGACAGAGATTCTGCTTCGCAAAACATATGGGCCTGTAATTGGCTGGAGGGCCCCGCAAAATCAGTAATTTACAATACATAATTGCAATCCATGAACTGGGTCAGCCTCCTTCTTATAGTTACGAATGTGATTTTTTCCTATCAGGGTTTTCGGGACAAGGAATTTTTCGAGCGTTACAAATTCGAAGTTGAAAAAATTCTTATTTACAAAGATTATAAGAGAATCCTGACCTCCGGTTTCCTCCATGTGAACTGGTTGCATCTTTTATTCAATATGTTCAGTTTGTGGGTATTCAGCGGGGCTCTTCAAAGCATTTTGGGGGCGGCCCAATTCCTTTTGATCTATTTTGCAGGCCTGGTAGGTGGTAACCTTCTTGCACTTCGGATACACCGCGGGGACAGCGCATATAGCGTTGTCGGAGCCTCCGGTGCTATTTGCAGCGTCTTATTTGCATCTATAGCCATCTTTCCGGGCCAGATGATCAGTTTTTTTGGTCTTTTTGCCTTGCCGAGCTGGCTTTATGGTCTTCTTTTTACCGCATTCAGTATTTATGGTATCAGGTCCAGGCAAAATAATGTAGGCCATGAATCCCATCTGGGGGGAGCACTCGTGGGCATGTTATTGGTTCTTCTCTTACATCCCCGTGCTTTTCTTGAAAATTATATTCCGATATTAATCCTGACCGTCCCCACAATTCTGTTCATTTATTTTATTCTCACCCGGCCCCACGCCCTGCTGGTCGATAACTTATTTTTTAAAGAGAATAAATACAATTATTCCATTGACCATCTGTATAATGCAGAAAGAAATAAGCGTCAACAGGAAATCGACAGGATTTTAGAAAAAATTCATAGAAAAGGAATGAATAGCCTGACCAAAAAAGAAAAGGAAACGCTTAGAGAAAATTCACAAAAAATTAATTGAAGCATTCAATATTCTCTTCCCAGTAAGAAAGAAGCCAGATCGGCCAATGGTTTTTTTCTGGACGACAATACGGCAATATCTTCAAGGTGCTGAAAAGCATCACGGGTGTATTTTTCTTTCTGTTCAGCCGCCCATTGATCGACGCCGCAGTCACGAAACAGCGTGATCATAAGGGAAATTTTTTCATTGGAATTATTTTTCATCAATCTAAGGATTTCGCTTCTCTGTTTCGAGTCTGCCGATTCCATCGCTTTAATAAGCAGGAATGTTTTCTTATTGGCCAAAATATCTCCTCCTATCTGTTTGCCAAATTTCAACGGATCACCGAACGCATCGAGATAATCGTCCTGGACCTGGAAGGCCAGACCGAGGTTTTTTCCGAATTCGTATAAATGAGCCTGATTGCCATCCCCCGCCCCTCCAATTACACTCCCTATCCGAAGGCTGCCAGCCAGCAGAACGGAGGTCTTCAGGCCGATCATTTTTTCATATTCTTCAAAAGTGACCTCGCGGCGGGTTTCAAAATCCAGGTCCCATTGCTGTCCTTCACATACTTCCCTTGCTGTTTGATTGAAGATATGAAGGATCCTGTGCAGGGAGGAAGAATCCACTTTATTAAGGTAATCATAAGCCGAAACAAGCATCACATCCCCGGAAAGTAAAGCAGATGAGGAGCCGAATTTTTCATGGACCGTCTGCATACCGCGGCGCAATGGCGCATGGTCCATTATATCGTCATGAATAAGTGTAAAATTATGAAAGAGTTCAATGGCAATGGCGGCATTCCAGGCATCTTCCTTTATTTCATCAAACAATTCATTAGCCATAAGGCACATTACAGGACGAATCCTCTTTCCTCCAATGGAAAGGAAATAATCGGCAGGCTCATATAAATTATTCGGATTTTCAGGGAAATGTTTTTGGTTGAACCGCCGACTGAATGAATCGGATAATTCTTCAAAATTGTGCATGAGTTGAATGAATATAATTATTTTTTCTGCTTTTTTGCTACGGGCCTTACGCTTGCCCCGGAATCAGGTGTAAGCACCCATTCATAGTCCAATTGCCGCTTGCTGAGGTTTGCAGAAATGACCCGGATCCTCACTTTATCTCCCATACGGAATTTCCGGCCGGACCTTTTCCCGACCAGGCAATATTCACCTTCCAATAAGCGAAAATCATCGTACTCCAACAGACTATTCAAACTGACCAGTCCCTCGCATTTATGCTCGAGGGTCTCCACCCAAAACCCAAAAGAAGCGACTCCGCTTATCACACCGTCAAATTCATCCCCCAGGAAATCGCCAAGGAATTCCACTTGCTTGTATTTACCTGCAGCTCTTTCAGACTCCATCGCGGACCTTTCCCGCTGACTGCAGTGTTTGCATTTGATTTCCATTTTTTGGTCGGTCTCTGCCGAGCCAGTCAGGCATTCTCCCAGTATTCTGTGGACCAGCACATCCGGATATCGTCTGATTGGTGAAGTGAAATGACAATAACTTTCAAAACCCAATCCATAGTGCCCAATATTTTCCGTGGTATAAATTGCCTTAGCCATAGTACGTATCCCTAGTTGTTCGAGCACATGCTGCTCAGGTTTTCCCTGAACGTCTTTCAACATCTGGTTGAAAGATTCGGCAATCTTCTGCGGAGTCTTCATATCGAAAACATGGCCGTATTTTTTAGCAAATTCAACAAAGGGGAGGAGCTTTTCCTTATCCGGCATATCATGGACCCTGTAAGGAAAAGGAATGGGTTTCTTATGAATCTTTATTTTAGAAATATGTTCTGCGACTGTTTTATTGGCCAGGAGCATGAATTCTTCTATAAGTTGATGGGCCTCTTTATTTTCCTTTATCACCACGCCGAGTGGCTTACCTTTTTCATCCAGTTGAAACCTCACCTCTGTAGAGGAAAAATTGATCGCGCCTTTCCGTATCCTCTGCTTACGCATGCGTTGCGCCATATCATTAAGCATCAGGATTTCCCCTGAAAGCGGGCCTTCCGATTTTTCTATGATTTCCTGCACTTCCTCATAGGAAAATCTTCTATCGGAATGGATCAATGTCTTGCCCAACCAGTATTGCTTGATCTCCCCTTTACCGTTAATTTCAAAAACCACTGAAAAACAGCGTTTGTCCTCATGAGGTCTCAAAGAACACAATTCATTTGAGATCCTTTCGGGAAGCATGGGGTTAACCCTGTCCGGCAGATAAACTGAAGTGGCGCGATCATAGGCCTCCTTATCCAGGACCGAATCAGGCTGAATATAATGGCTCACATCGGCAATATGAACTCCGATTTCATAAAGCCCCTCTCTGATCAAACGGAAAGACAAGGCGTCGTCAAAATCCTTTGCGTCTACAGGATCGATAGTGAAAGTAAGTGTGTTTAGAAAATCCTTTCTGCCGGATAATTCCGATTCATCTATAGCCTCCTCCAATTGATCAGCCGCTTCCAATACCACTTTGGGGAAAAATACAGGGAACCCATTTTCCAAAAGGATCTCCTTCATCGCCATTCCATTAGAGTCTTCCCTGGTAACTACCTCGATGATCTCTCCTTCCGGTTTTTTATTGGCCTCCCATCTTGTGATTCTCACAATTACCCTGTCATTGTTTCCAGCACCATTCAGTTTGGAAAGCGGAATAAAGATATCCGGCATAGGTTTTTCGCTCTCCGCCATAAAAAAGGCAAAAGAAGCGTTCATTTCTACCCTGCCCAGAAATTCAGTTTGCTTCCTTTCGACCACTTCCGCAACCCTTCCCAAAAGACGGCCGCTTTTTGCGGAACTGCTTGTGATTTCTACTCTAACCGTGTCCCCGTGTAAAGCTGTGTTGAAATCATTGGGCCTTACCAATATGTCCTGTTGTTTGTTTTCCAGGATCACAAATCCCATACCCGACCGGGTAATATCCAGTATGCCCTTTGAAAGATAGGCCGGCGCAGCTGATTTTTTTTTCGTTTTATTTTTTTTACTTCTCATTGGTTGTTTGATTGTTTTTAAAGTGCCGGATAAAGCCGCTTACTTTCTCCAGAAATCCGGATTCGCCATCAAAAAGGAAATTCGATTGAATGGGTAAAACATAAAATGGAATATTATCCAGTTCCTGTTGAAACTTCGTAAGGCGGACCGCATCCTTCTCCGTAGTCAATATGATTTTATTATGGGCCCTTATGCCCTCAAACCGCTTCAAAATCTCATGAAGATCATCGATGGAAAAAATATGATGGTCGCTATAGGACAATTCGTAAAAAGTTGCGCACTTTTCTGTCAGGTAATTTTTAATATGCCAGGGATTGGCTATTCCTGTGACCAGCAATGGCTCCGTTTTTTCGTTGAGGACATATCCCCGTTTATCGATAATGTGATAGGCGTTTCCATACTCGATCGCTGAAAAAAAGACGGACTGCTTTCTTAAAGGATTTATTTCATTCAGAATTATTAAACGATCTTTCCCTGTTAGGTCTTTTGGGCATTTAGTGATAACGATAATATCCGAACGCTTATAACTGTTTTTTCCATCCCGCAGGTCGCCTGTTGGCAAAAAATAATCCCTTGTAAAAAGATTGTTATAATCAGTCAGGAGAATATTCAGTCCAGCCTGCACACTTCTATGCTGAAAAGCATCATCCAAAATTATGGCCTCGGTAGCCGGCCTGTCATGGAGAAGCTGAGGGATCGCTACTATTCGCTCTTCCCCCACTGCAACGGTGACATCCGGGAATTTCATATGAAATTGCATTGGTTCATCACCGATATCCAGCGCTTTAGAGTGGGTGGATGCAATTGCATACCCCCGCGTTTTCCTTTTATATCCCCTGCTCAGGACAGCGAGTTCGAATTGGTTGTGCAAATGCCTGACCAGGTATTCCACCATCGGTGATTTTCCCGTACCACCCACTGCAAGATTCCCCACACAAATTATAGGAAGATTGAAGGAAGAAGAGGAAAAGAAAGATTTATCATATAACCAGTTCCTTAACCCTATCACGAATCCGTAAATAAGTGAAAATGGAAAAAGAAGAATCCGGACTGGCTTTAATAAGGGAAAATTAAGGTTCATAAGAAGCTTTATCGAAGCATGTAAAGTTACCTATAATTTTTAATGGGTTCGCCCGCAGGACGGCTTTCAATCTTCAATTCCCGGAAGGCCTTGTAAAAAAAGAGAATAAGGTGGTTCCGTAGTGACGCTTAGTCGAAAAAAAGGGGTAAGCTTCATAGTTATTCCGGGCGGTATGTTCTAGTACAAACCAACCGCCTGGATTCAATATATTGCGATCAATGATTTTTCCGGGCAGTTCATCGATCGTTTCAAGTGCATAGGGTGGACCGGCAAAAATAAAATCAAAAGAATCAGTACATTGTTTCAAAAACCTGAAAACATCCATTCTTAATACCTGGAATAATCCAGGATAAAGTTGGTCAGCAGTCTTTTTGATAAATGCATGCATTAATGGATCCTTTTCCACAATCGTCAGATCACTGGTCCCCCTTGACGCCAATTCGTAACTGATGCTTCCTGTACCTCCAAAAAGATCGAGCGTCTTTAGTTTTTCAAAATCCAGGTGATTCTGAACGATATTGAATAACCCTTCTTTGGCGATATCCGTGGTAGGCCTGGTGAAGGGCATTTTAACAGGAGGATTTATTTTTCTGCCTCCGTTTTCGCCGCCAATTATACGCATGAGGTCAAATTCAGGAGGGTTGAAAAAAAATGCTCGGGAAATTGCACTTGTTCTTTATTCCACCTGCCTGGCAATCCCATTTCCTGGAATGAAATATTTGTAAAATATTTTGCCAGCTCATGATAAATAGCCGAATTTTTCTCAATAAAGCCACTCAATTGCAATCGAACCTGCTCCTGATCATATGCAAATCTGGAGGAGCAGTTAAGCAAATTATAAACAACGTCTTCCGCCCCTTCATAATCAAAATTTTGAAGGATCTGCAAATGATCACTTTTATAAGCCGAAACCACCATCCTCTCCCTGTAAAAAATAAGATCCAGAATATCTTTCTGACCCGACTGCAGGTATTTTTTGTGGCTTTTCAGAAGAAGACTGTAAAAATGGTATTTTTTTGAATTGTCAAAACGTTGGGAAAATAAGTGCTCTATATTCACAGGGATCCTGTATACATTATGCAAATCCCACCAGGGCACTTTCTCCTGCCTCAACTTTGCTCTATCCAGGGTCCCATAACTAAAGTTAAGTAGCTGAGCGCCTAGCTCCTCCTCAAAATAGGCATCAGGAACCAGGCAGCTATAAGGGAATCCATAAACTAGAACGGTCTCAAAATCCTCCTTAAGCACTTCATCACTGTTCAGGACCTCCCTGATCGAATCCTCGTGTTCAATCAGGCCTAACGAACCACAATAAAAATATTTCAGGCAGACCGGTGTCAAACTGGATTTATCAAACAATGCATAGGATAGCGAATCCTGGTCCACAAGGACCAGGTTGCAGAATTTTTCCTTATCCTGAAAGGAGTCGCCCGTAAAAGCCATATGAAAATCCGGTTGGAGCATAAATGGGGGCAATAATACTACAAAAAAGGTAATCTGGCTGTTACTAGCTTAAACCTATATGATATGGCTTTGAGCAGAATGGGCTTTGTCTTAAATTACCCCTTTCTTAAAAAATGTCGCAAGCCAACCGCCATCACAAATTCCAAATAGAAGCAACCAACCGGCAAATACTCCGGATGGCCCTGCCTATCAGCATGGCCATTCTTGTACCCCAGATCAATTTTGTCACCAACAATATTTTTCTTGGCCATCTTAATGAAGAATCTCTTGCAACAGCAGGGATCACAGGCGTATTCTACCTGATTTTTGCAGCCTTGGGTTTAGGCCTGAACAATGGGCTTCAAGTCCTGATAGCGCGGCGTGCCGGTGAGAATCGCATTGGCGAAATTGGCAAACTCTTTTTGCAAAGCATTTTCATCTCACTGGCCCTCTCGGCCATTGGTATTGCATTCACTTATTATTTTGCGCAATATATCCTGCATTTATCCATTCATTCCGAAGCTATGAGGGCACAGGCTCTGAGTTTCCTGAGAATCCGTATCTGGGGACTTCCCTTTCTTTATATATATCAGATGCGCAATGCATTACTTGTGGGCACCAACCAAAGCAAATACCTCATTTATGGAGCCCTCGCCGAAACTATTGTCAATATCCTGTTGGATTATTCCCTGATATTCGGTCATTTAGGATTTCCTAAAATAGGTTTTAACGGAGCTGCCTATGCATCAATCGCCGCCGAAGCTGCGGGCATGGCCGTCGTATTTGCAGCGATACATTTCAAAGGCATCAGTCGTCAATTGCAATTGCAACTCAAATGGCATCTGAACACTGACCATATCCGGCTCATCCTGGTTCAATCGGCTCCCCTCATATTTCAGTATTTTATAAGCATTACCAGTTGGGAATTCTTCTACATCATGGTCGAGCACCATGGTCAAAGGGACCTTGCAATAAGTAATACTATGAGGAATTTATTCGGGATTTTCGGCGTTTTCACATGGTCATTTGCGGCTACTACAAATACAATGGTCAGCAATATAATCGGACAGGGGAAGCAGGACAATGTGATTGAACTGGTTTATAAGATCATTCGCATCAGCCTTCTTTTCTCTGTCAGCCTGGCTATTCTGCTAAATATTTATCCCGGAGTCTTCCTTTCCATTTTTGGCCAGGGGGTCCAATTCGCCCAGGAGGCGCTTCCTGTTATCCGGGTCGTGTCCGTCGCTCTAGTACTGATGTCATTTTCCACGATCTGGTTAAACGCTGTGACCGGAACAGGCAACACAGATGTCAACCTGCTGATAGAAATCATCACGGCCCTGTTCTATTGCCTCTATGTATTCTTTGTGTTGGAATATTTCAATCTTCCCCTCTCCTATGGTTGGATGAGCGAATGGGTATATTGGCTGCTCACTTTTGGAATGTCTTTTTTCTACCTTAAAAGCGGCAAATGGAAAAAGAAAATCATTTAGAGAGCTAATCAAACCTTTTTCTTAGGGTCGTTCCAACTGTTCCCACAAAATTTTCAATAGGAGGATTTAATTTCTTAATGGAAATCAGGACCTCTTTCACGAAAGGGAATTCCTTCCTGATATGGTCTGCTAATTCCACACAGATCTGTTCCAGAAGACCACTTGGATGGGACATGCGATTGCGAATGATCTGATAAAGGATGCAGTAATCGACGGTATCCTCCAATTCGAGATAGGGTTTATTCATTTCCTCAAAATAAACCTCCAGATCCACCTCGAATTGGTTTGTGGTCTTTTTTTCCTCTGCGTGGATGCCATGAACCCCGCTGAAGATCAATTGGTGCAGTTGAACAATAAGCATTTGTTAAGTTTGATTTGGCCGGGAATTAACTGAATGTTGCCGCCTTGGGCGGGCCTCAATGCACCCCTTTTGCGGAAAGCCAACGCTCCGCATCAAGGGCAGCCATGCATCCGCTTCCGGCTGCAGTCACTGCCTGACGGTATATTCTATCCTGCACATCACCTGCAGCAAATACTCCTTCAATATTGGTTTTTGAAGTACCGGGCAGGGTTTTGATATATCCGGCCTCATCCCTTTCGATCCATGACTTGAATATATCTGAATTTGGCTGATGGCCGATTGCAATAAAAAAACCACTGATGGGAATTGTCGATAATTCTCCGGTCCGGTTATTACGGATTTTGAGAGCTTCAACCTTGGAATCTCCAATGACTTCCTCTGTTTCACTATTCCAATAGATCCGGATATTTGTTGTTTTTTGAACCCTCTCCTGCATTATTTTCGATGCCCTCATTGCATCCTTTCGGATTAGCATATGCACTTTAGTGCAAAGCTTGGACAGATAGAGCGCCTCCTCTGCCGCAGTGTCTCCGGCGCCTACGATAGCAACTTCTTTGCCCCTGAAAAAGAAACCATCGCATACCGCACAAGCACTCACTCCAAACCCATTCAGACGTTGCTCACTTTCCAATCCCAACCATTTGGCGGAAGCGCCGGTCGCAATGATCACCGCATCAGTCTCGATCAATTTATCCTCATCGATCCAAATTTTATAAGGAGAACTTGAAAAATCCACCTTTGTAGCCAATCCAAACCGGATATCTGCCCCCATTCTTACTGCTTGTTTTTCAAAATCCACCATCATCTCCGGTCCCTGAACGCCATTTGAATATCCGGGATAATTTTCCACTTCAGTGGTTATTGTTAGCTGACCGCCTGGCTGAATTCCCTGATAAAGAACGGGTTTCAGGTTAGCTCTCGCGGCATAAATAGCTGCAGTATAGCCGGCAGGCCCAGAACCTATAATCAGGCATTGGATCCTTTCAACTGATTGAATTTCCATCTGATATACTTGATTACTGAAACAAATGAAATCTTGTAAAAATAGCCCAAATTCCGGAAATTAAAGGTCGGAACTCCGACCGTTTTCCATGATGTGATTTTCCCGGGGATAGGCAACGCTGGTAAAATAATAACCCCAGCCATAGGCCGGGGTCAAAAAATCTAGCCTGATAAGTATTAACCTAAATAAGCTTTCAATGCATTGCTATACCTGGCTTTTTGGAGACGTTTGATTGCTCTTTCCTTGATCTGACGGATGCGTTCCTTAGTAAGATCGTATTTCATTCCGATCTGTTCGATCGTCACGCCATTTTCACCATCCAATCCGAAATAAGCATTGACAATTTCAGCTTCTCTGGGGCTCAGGGATTTGAGCACCCTGCGAATTTCAGCACGCAGTGAATCCTTCATCACATCGTCATCCGTATCGTCACTGCCTTCAAGGAGATCGCCCATGGCTACGTCTTCGGCTTCATGTACAGGCGCGTCCAAAGAACTATGCCGGGTATTGCTTTGGAAAATATTGTTGATTTCAGTTTCACTCATTTCGAGTAATTCTGCCAATTCTTCCGTGCTTGGTTCCCTCTCGTGTTCCTGTTCAAAAGCCATATATGCCTTATTGGCTTTGTTATATGTGCCGATTTTATTTTGAGGCAGGCGGACTAATCTGCCCTGCTCTGCCAACGCCTGTAAAATAGACTGGCGGATCCACCATACTGCGTATGATATAAATTTGAAGCCTTTTGTCTCATCAAAGCGTTGTGCCGCTTTAATCAAGCCGAGGTTGCCCTCGTTAATCAAATCACTAAGAGAAAGCCCCTGGTGCTGATATTGTTTTGCAACGGAAACCACAAAGCGCAGGTTGGCCTGCACCAGTTTATCCAAAGCCCGCTGATCGCTCATCTTGATACGCTGAGCAAGTACCGTCTCCTCTTCAGGAGTGATCATGGGTATTTTGGAAATTTCTTGCAAATACTTCTCAACCGCCTGAGAATCCCGGTTGGTAATTTGGGTAGCAATTTTAAGTTGCCTCATATTGTATTAATAAAAATTTAACTAACTGTTGGGGTACTGAAAAACAACAAATAACAAGGTGCGGGTGTTCGGGGAAAGTGCAAAAAAGATGTTATTAATGCGAATCCGTCCAGAACTGCTACAAAAATAGTTTTCATTATCGAAAGTTCATAGTGTTTTCGGAAAAATACGGTGCAAATATCCTCAGAAATCAGGCAGAAAAAATCGCGCAAACGATTGCACAATCAGGTTGAAAGATTCTGAAACCCTTGCCTGTATTAGATTACATGAAATTCTCTTCCAAGCTGATATTTATTAAAAAAAAAATAAAATCCTTGTAAAAAAAATTAGTTATGACCAGCCCGCTTACCATAGCAGAAGAACAGGTGATGATGGTTCTTTGGAAACTGGGAAAAGGCTTTCTAAAGGATATAATCAATGCCTCACCAGAACCAAAACCCCACCCCAACACAATCGCCACCCTGCTTAAAATTCTAATTGAAAAAGGCCATGTTGATTACCAGGTCCAGGGAAGAAACAATTTTTACAAGCAAAAAGTTGCAAAATCTGAATATGCCCGGAAAACCCTTAACCAGATGGTAAAAAGCTATTTTGAAGGCTCCCCGTAAAGATTGGTCTCCCAGTTTGTAAGCGAAAACAGGCTTAGCCAGCAGGAACCGGAAGAACTGCTAAAACAAATTGAAGGTTCGAAAAACCAATTGCCATGAATCTTATCTTATTCATAATCAATTCGTTGCTAATATCATGGCCTTTTTCGGGTATTATTTCTTCTTTCCTTTGGGAGCCCCCTATAAAAAGGATCAGAATTGGTAGAGAATATCTTCTCCGGGAAGCCTTAAAACAAGTTCCTTTTTGCCCGAGGATTCCACCCTGCCTACAACTCTTGCATCGATGCCGTACCCTCTGGAAATTGCTATGACAGTTTCAGCATCCTTTTCATGGGTAAAGACCTCCAGACGGTGGCCCATATTGAAAACCTGGTACATTTCCCGGTTATCAGATCCGGATGCCTGCTGAATGATCCTGAATATTGGGGGAGGATCGAAAAGGTTGTCTTTTATGATAGTTAAAGGCTCCGGCAGGTATTTCATGCATTTGGTTTGGCCGCCACCGCTGCAATGAATGAGTCCCCGGACAAGTCCAAAATGTTCGGTGAGAAGGGCTTTCATAAGAGGCGCATAGGTCCTTGTGGGGCTCAGGAGCAACCGACCCACCTGATAGGAATTCCCCTCCTGGCTGATTATATTATCCGTCAATCGGTGAGGACCGATATAAACTACTTTTTGCTCCAAACCGGGATCAAAAGACTCAGGAAATTGCCCGGCATAATATTTTTCCAGCACATCGTGCCTGGCCGAAGTCAGGCCATTGCTTCCGATGCCACTGTTGTATTCTTTCTCATAAACTGACTGCCCGGCACTGGAGATTCCCACTATAAGATCGCCGGATCCTATCTTTTCATTGGTAACCAGTTCTTTTTTGGGCCAACGAACCGACATCGTACCATTGACTGCAATACTGCGAACAATATCCCCAACATCTGCTGTTTCTCCTCCTAAAAAGCGGATATCCACCCTATATTTCTTCAATTCTTCAAAAAAATCCTGGGAACCGTTAATTATCGATTCCAGGACCTCCCCGGGAATCAGTCTTTTGTTTCGGTCAATCGTTGAACAAAAGAGTATACGGTCGTGGATGCCAACGCAAAGCAGATCATCCAGGTTCATTGCGATCGCATCCTGTGCAATTCCTTTCCAAACAGAAAGATCCCCTGTCTCTTTCCAGTATAGATATGCGAGAATACTCTTTGTACCAGCCCCATCAGCATGCATAAGGTTGACCCATTTCTCATCACCTCCTAGTAAATCCGGATATATCTTGCAAAAAGAATGAGGATAAAGTCCCTGATCCAGGTTTTGGGTTGCTTTGTGGACTTCTTCTTTTTGGGCCGAAACACCCCGAAGGGAATATAAAGACATGTTTTTTCTTAAAAATTGATCTTTGTAATGATCCGCAAATTAATTGATTTGGGATGAACTTAAGCATTCAGATCACATTCAAAACGCCCCGAAATCTTTTGGTTTGAATTGCCCTAATCATTAACCCAACTGTATTATTTTCGCAGACAGCTTCAAACGCATGATTATACACAGACCATTAGAAGAATTGCCCGTTTTCCGCAATGCTATTATCACTATCGGTACTTTTGACGGGGTCCATACCGGCCACCAGCAGATCATAAGACAGCTTAGAGAGGAAGCTCTGCGAGCCAATGGTGAATCCCTTATCATCAGTTTTCACCCCCATCCCAGAAAAATAGTGGGAAAATCGGGGGAGGACATCAAACTCATTAATACACCGGAAGAAAAAATTGAATTGCTAAGCGCTTTTGGGATTGACCACCTGGTCATAGTACCTTTTACTGAAGCCTTTTCGCAGCTCACCGCAGAACAATATATCCGGGACTTTTTATTTGAAAAATTCCATCCGCATACCGTTATAATCGGTTACGATCACAGGTTCGGGAAAGGCCGGCTTGGCGATTACCATTTGCTGGAGGAAGGGAGGAACCTTTATGGATATAAGCTGAAAGAGATACCTGTACATTTATTAAGCGAAATATCGGTCAGTTCGACAAGGATCAGGGAATCAATTATGCTGGGAGATGTGGAAACTGCAAACCAATTGTTAGGCTACACCTATTTTTTCAACGGCCTTGTTACGGAAGGCAATAAGCTTGGAAGGACGATCGGATTTCCAACTGCCAATCTGAAGATTGATGATTGGGAAAAAATTCTGCCCGGCCAGGGAGTTTACGCTGTGGATGCAGAGTTTATGACAGATCCCGGGAAGCAGTTATCAGGAGTGAAGCTAGCTGGCATGATGAATATCGGAAAGAGGCCAACTATTAATAACGATGATTCACAAATTACCATCGAAGTGAACCTTTTCAATTTTGATGAATCTATCTACGGAAGAACCATTCGGGTATTTGTGAAGAAATACCTTCGGGCAGAGCAAAAATTCAATGGCCTCCAGGAATTAAAAGAACAGCTTGCCAGGGACAAAGCAGCGGCAATTCTTGTCCCCCAATCCAATGCTCCATCTATCGAAGCATCTTAACTACCAATTCCTTTAGTAGCGATGCGTCCTCCTGCCCCGAGCTGTTTACGCCAATGCTCCGTAAATTGTATTCATGGAGCAGTAGAATTGCGGCTTCAACACCCTCAAAGCTATACAAGTGGGCAGCAGACATATAACCCTTCATGAAAAAAGGGCTCACACCCAATGTGGCAGCTAGTGTTTTTTCATCTGCTCCCTGCTGGCCGAAAATCATATAAGTCTTACCAAAGAAATTATAAAGTGAAGGAAGTATGAGCTGAATCGGAGCTGCTTTCGGGTTGGACTGAAAATATTGAATGATCCGCATTGCTTTGGAAAGGTTTTTCCGTGCTACGGCATCCTGCAATTCGAAAACATTGTATTCCTTACTCACCCCTACAAATACTTCAATATCATCCTCCGTTATTTCCTTGCGACTACCCAGGTTGATCAGCATTTTGTCTACCTCATTTTCAATTCGACTCAGATCATTTCCGATATGGTCCGCCAATAGGGCTGTCGCTTTTGGAGATATCCCGATCCCCTTGGAGCTTGTCAATTCCATTATCCATTGTGGAATCTGATTGTCATAGATTTTTTTTGTGGACAGGATTTCGGCTTTATCTCTCAGGATTTTGGCCAATTTGGTCCGGCCATCCAGCTTTTTTTCCTTGTAAGCGATGATCAAAATAGTAGATTCCAAAGGTTTAGCAACGTATGGCTCTAATTTGTCAATATCCCGCATTTGTTGGGCTTCCTTAAGTATAACAACTTGTCTTTCAGCGAATACCGGGTAACGTCTGCAAGCATTTATCAATGTTGACCAATCTGTATCCTTTCCGTAAAAAACGCTGAGGTTAAATGGAGACTCAGATTCCGATAAAATTTGGTGTTCGGCAAAATTCACCAGCTTATCTATATAATAGTCCTCCTCACCTTCCAGCAAATAGACCGGCCTGAAGCTCTTTTTTTTCCAGTTCCCAATGATTTTTTCAACAGACATTGTCTTTAAACTTTTCTTCTGCAAAGTATGAAATGAGGATGAAATCGCAGATTTAACCATTTTTTAGGTCCCTCTGATCGTTATTAATAACCTGAATGATCGAGAGTTAGGTAAAGGCAATTTAATTTTGGCACGGTTTTAGACAAATTGGAGATTGGTACTAAATTATTCCCCCTTAAAATTTTATGGATCCCGATTCAATGGTCCAAAATTAAAAATTTATCAAAAAAATACAATTATGAGCACAACCAACTATCCATCTGCTACGCCACAAAGCCAACCTCCAAAAAAGGATTTCAAGAACCTGATTATAGGATTGCTTGCTGCTGGTTTTCTGGGCACTTGGGGTTATTTGTTGTACAACAACAACAAGAATGAGCAAACGCATCAGACTGATCAATCACAGATTGCAAAAGTTACTGATGAAAAGGGCCAGATACAGAAGAATTTCGACGACGCACTTGTTCGTCTTGATTCCCTGACCGGTAACAACAATAAACTGCAAACCCAGCTCACCAGCGCTAATTCTGACATTGCCAAGAAAAAAGCTGAGATTCGCAATATTTTGAGAAAGGATCATGCAACAGCAGCCGAACTCAACAAAGCAAAAGAACTGATCAGTGAGCTAAATAATAAGATATCCGATCTTGAAAAACAAGTTCAGGATTTGACCAATCAGAATACGCAATTAACGGCTGAAAAGACCCAACTGACCCAGGATAAGGAAAAACTCACACAGGATCTTCAGACTACTACGACTGAAAAACAGGATCTCGCAAAGAAGGTTGATGTCGCTTCTACTCTGAATGCAACCAATATTGCAATCACTCCTTATCATGACAGGAAGAACGGAAAAGAAAAGATCACTACAACGGCTAAAAGGGTCGACAAGCTGGTTATTTCTTTTGACGTCAATAACCGCATCGCTCAATCAGGCCAAACAGATGTCTATGTTTGCATAACCGGCCCCGATGGAAAACAAATTACCGACCAGGCTCTTGGTTCAGGTACTTTCACTAGCCGCGAGGATGGTGACAAACCGTATACTGCAAAAGTTCCGGTTGATATCGAAGCAGGAAAGACCAAATCTGTTCAGTTTGCCTGGAAACAACAATCCGGTTCTGACTTCCTTAAAGGAGTATACAAGATAGAAATCTATCATAACGGATTCAAAATCGGGGAAGGTACTAGGGAGTTGAAGAAAGGCGGTTTGTTTAGCTGAGAAGGGACAGACTCTTAAGTTTATAATCTCTGAAAAACCTGATATATTAACCTGCATGTTTAAAAGGCATGCAGGTTTTTTTATTAAATAATAGGGTTCCCTACCCTGCTCGTCCTCTGAACAATTTGCGGTTACTCCTATGCAAACTCCTCCCCACAATGCAGACCTATCTCCGAATTTATCAAAGAATAGCCCTGAGTGTTGCTCGCCCGGTATGAACAATTTGGGTATCCCCTGGCTTCCTCCCCTCATACTGCAGGCTTAATTCCAGGTTGCCACCAAGTTTTTTTGTAAAATCAATGCTCCATAGGTAGTTTTTTCCAGGCTGAAGCCCTTCCAGTATAATGTAGCTGACCGGGGAGCTGGTACTTGCAGGAGCCTTATTAAGTGTAAAGTCGATAGTATTTAGAGTGAATTTGGCCAGGATTGAAGTATTCTGAAGCAGGTTATATTTCACCTCCGTGTTCAGCGCATTTGAAGTGAATAATTGACCGCCATATACGGCTCCATTCAATTTATTACTGAGTTTATATCCAATCAGAATGCGCAAATTTGACTTTTGAGTATAAGTCAGATCTGGTTCAATAGAGAATTGTTTCAGGTTATAATCATTGCTGTCGATATTGGTACTGGAGCTGTTAAGCTGGTTTATACCGGTGATCATGGTGCCATTGAGTATAAATTCTTTTGAAAGATTGAGGCGTCCCCTGAAGGTCCATTGACTGATGTTTTTACTTTCGTATCCATAGGTAAGCAGGGTTTTACCCGAGTTTTGTGCATTGATCACGTCAAAGCCCCATTTGGTACTGGATTTATTGAAAGAGAGAGTATTGGTAAAAATAGCGGCTCGGGTTATAAGCGTGGTATCGTCAAGAGGCAGGCCTTTGAGCGGATTTAGCTGGACAAACCCATTTGCCTGCTCCTTTTGGTTTAATTGCAAAGAGGTTTGTAATGTAAAGCGGGCTATTGCGTTCAGGAATCCTTCACTTTTTTTCAGGTCGATCAGGGTCTTCGGGTCGAGTGAAAAGCTGAAATTAAATGTATTGTAATTAGCTTTTACATAATTGTTGGTTGGTGTATATATCCTGATAAAATCAGCCTGGTCCTGGAACTGAGCGGGAAAGAATTCGTTTAATTGTTGTATCCCATCGTGATTAAGATCTATCCATTCATACTGCCCGGTTCCGGCAGGTACCTGGAGGTAAGAATAGTTTTGTTGTTGCACCTGGCCTGAGCCCACTTCATAATAGATATTCCCTTTTAGAAATCCTTTCCATTCGTTTACGAGGTATTCGACCTTAGCCAGCATAGTTTTGTCTGATCTTTGTGAAGACAGCGTCGTATCTACAACATCCAGATCCCGATAAGTTGCATTAAATTTCAACTGCTCATGCTTGTCGCTCATGAGCTGCACATTCAGATTGATGCTATTGGCCAAATCCCCCTTTACCATTGCTGTACCAACCGGATAATAATTTGTATGCTGGGTGAAATTCAGGCTCCAATTATCCTTTTTGCCGGCAGGAGATTTCAGATAGGCCTGGAGAACCTGGAATTCAAAACTGGATATGGAAACCGTGTCCGTGGCCTGGTTTCTAAGGACATTGTCTTCAAGTTGATAGCTTACTCCAAAAGTATAATTATGAAGTCTAGGGAAGGTTTTGAAGATTTCCAGATCAGGTTTAAAGTAATAACCATTGGCCGTATCCGACCAACCGTTCATAAGACTTATATTTTCATTGAAATGCCAGCCGTCCCATTCCCGATTGCTGGAAACCGAGTTTCTTATCCCTTTAAAGCTACTGCCCCGGTCATATCCGTCAAATTCATATTTTACAAAATTTTTCTTTTTATCATCCAATTGAAAAGAAGCAGAATACAATTGTTCATTTGCCGCCTGTAATTCCGATGCCAGTGGAAGTCCCCAATCCCTGGTGAATTCCACTGAACGGAAGGGTTCTACCGGGTGAAAGTTGGCGTCCACATTCTCATAATTTAAAATAGTGGTTAATTTTAGCCCCGAATCCGGGAAATTAAGAGGATGAACATTTTTTAATTGAAATCTTGCAGAATAACCATCAACATTGTTTTTCTGTAAAGTTGAAAGAGTATTGGGGTCATAGTGGCTCGCGGCAATATCCGCAGTCAACTGTGTTTCCTTGCTAAGGGAATAATCGGCTCCCAGCGTAATTACTCTCTCTGTCTTAGGCGTGACCAGGAATTGAGCCGCTTCATATTCGCCTTGCTTCTGCCCGTTAACAGGTGCAATCCATTGATATACATTCCCATTTATCCCGTTTAAATTCGGAACATAGTCCCCGTTACCTAGCCCGACATCTACAAATGAAAGATTGTATAGTGTGATATTGGGATTCACTGAATACTCATAGATCGAATCATGCACAACCAAACCATTTGCTGCGATATAAGTGGTATCGACTTTCTGGTAAAGAACTTTACCCGGCCCGAGCGTATCGATTGGCGCATAAGGATAGAAGGCCTTATTGATGCTGTCCCCAAGTGAGAAAAGGAATTTTTGCTGGTCGGCATCCAGGGTTTGGTTAATAGGAGAATTCCTTGAATCGCTATTATTGAAAACAGCGAACCGGATTTTCAATTTTTTATTGAAATCAGTCTCATTAGCCAAATAAAGATTGACATTCAGGTAGCTCTGGTTTGAATAGGTGAATTCCACCTGGATTCTTGAGTCCTGGGTAATCATCCGGCGGCTGGTAAATGTCACTTCCGCCGTATTGTAGTTGATGATATAATCCTGGTCAGCGCCTCTTTGCATCAATTGGCCATCCAGGTAGACCTTTTCCGTTCCAGCCAAAACCACAAAATAAAGCTCGTTGTTTGCGCCTTGCAATTTGTAGGGCCCCTGGTTTCCTTCCTGGCCCTGAAAGATATTCCTGTTAAAAATTCCCTTTCCTATCGCTGCACTGACCAGCGTTTTGTTCGTGATTCCATCCCCCAGATTTTGTGTCGTTTCGAAATTTGCTCCCTGAAGCCTTTGATAAAAACTTAGAAAATAATTTTGGTTTTGCCGAAGATCAATATCGCCCATGCTGAGAGCCCAGTTCTTCTTTTTGAATTCGAGGAATATCTTATCAAAATCACTTAATTGCGCTGTGGTTCCATCTGGCTGAACAGGAATATTGTTATCAGTCAAAGCAGCCGTAATTTGAATACTGTCCGCAAGATAGCCGCTGATCTGGAGATTCAGATTGGAAGTGACAACAGCACTCTGGGTATTTCCAAAAGTCAGTCCTCTTCCAAAGCTTCCATTATAGGTGATATTCCCAAAATTGAAAAAGTTATCATCGCCATTCTTATCGCCCCGAAATGTGGATTGCTGCACAAGGAAATGGCCTTCGATGCTATCGTAATTCAATCTCTTCACCATTGAATTGAGTCGAAAAGGAAAGGTTCGGTAAACTACCAGCACGCTATCAAGGCTGGGTGGCTTTTTCCAGCGGATATCGCCATTCACATAATCGAGCAGGTAGGAGCTGTCAGATATTCCCACGACAGAGAATGATTCGGGTAGGATGCTTAATGAATCTATATGAGTTATGCCCTTGGTTACCCTGATAAATTTTCGGTGTAGATTGGAAGCATTATTTTTCCCCGCTGCAACTGGCTGTTGCGGCCTCTGCGCTTTTGCTGCGAAACAAATAACACAAAAAATCAATCCGGATATAAGCAGCTTAGCATACAACGATCTGGGTTTCTACTAAAATGCCAAAAACATAATTTTATTGTGTTAACAGCAGTAAAATCAGAGAGTTATATTTCGTGACCGGCTTTTTAAAAAGCATTCTGAAAAGCGTTTTTTTTGAAATTATTCAAACAAACGCAGCGAATGATTATGCCAGACTGTCCAATTCAATCGATTCCAGGCTGCCAATTCTATTAAAAAAAATCTTGATTTTCGAAAACGAGACCATTTATTTATGAAAATCAACGAGTTGCTTGTGATGATAATTATTACTATTACAGCTTCAGGTTGTGTCACGAGATCCTATTTTCTAAGTCCCCAGAATGCGTCTTCAAACCCTTATCAGGAAGTTCCTGTCATTTCTGACTCAATTCGCGGTGCCAATTATCTTGGTATTGTGCTAACCGAAGGCGGAGTCAACCAGAATTTTCGGGATAATGTCATCGCTTTTGACGGTCGTTTTCACAGGAGCAATAATTGGGGTCTTTTCGGCGCAAGTTATGGGGCTTCGCTTTTTCTTGGCAACTATTCTGTCGGCCCCTACACTATTTCGCAATACGGGAACAGTCATTACGATTCCCAATCCTTCAAGGTAGCCGGATCCAACCAGTTTTTCGGAACTTATGGATTCAACGGAAGCATTCATATTGCGGTGCCTTTACCAGACGGGAGAGGTGGGGAATGGAGGATCCTGGGTCTGGAAACCTCTTTTCAAAAAGAATTCGGCAATTATTATAATTTTCGAAAGAACCTACCTGATTCAAACGCTGACGTGATTTTTATAAATAATTTCACAAGCACCCTGGGATTCTATACAGATATCATTGCGCTGAATAGAAAAAAAGCAAAAATCGGATACAAGATCAGTTATGGATTTCTTTTAAATCCGGAATCGGATTATATCAAATATTACACTACTAAAGCCATTAACCCGATGACCTATTTTTCGAATACTCTCCATTTTTCGAGGGACCGTTTTTCGGGCTTTGTGCAATTCAATCTGAGTGACCGTTACGCATTCAATATCCAAACCGGAATGAGTTATCAATTGGGAAAAAAGTCAAAATAAAAGCGCTTTTGAAACAGATCAGGCAGCTTCATAGCGTTCGTTTCCGTGCAGCTCTTCCCGAATTTGTTTTACTCTTTCATTTTCCAGGTATTCATCAAATGACATGAGGCGATCGATTATTCCATTTGGAGTAAGCTCAATGATTCGGTTTGCCACTGTCTGCATGAAAGTGTGGTCATGAGAAGTCACTAGAACGATTCCCCTAAAATTGATCATGCTTTCGTTGAATGCCTGTATCGATTCGAGGTCCAGGTGATTGGTTGGTTCATCGAGAATGACCACATTAGGATCTTGAAGCATCATGCGGCTGATCATGCAGCGAACTTTTTCACCCCCGCTAAGCACCGAGATTTTTTTCATTACCTCATCACCGCTAAAAAGCATCTTCCCCAGAAAGCCGCGGAGAAATGGTTCGTCCACATCTGTTACATGCGGCGGCACAAATTGGCGAAGCCAGTCCATCAAATTCAGATCCTTATCAACGAAAAATGCGCTATTGTCATTTGGAAGATAGGCATAAGTGACCGTTGTCCCCCATTCATATTTTCCCCGGTCGGCTTTTGCCGCGCCATTGATAATTTCCAAAAAGCTTGTCAGGGCCAGATGATCATGGCTCACCATGGCAATTTTGTCTCCCTTATTGACAGTGAAATTCACTTTCGAAAAAAGCTGCCTTCCATCTTCCGCTTTCTTAGCCAGGCTCTCCACATTGAGGATCTGGTTTCCTACCTCTCTTTGTTGTTTATAAATGATTCCCGGATACCTGCGGTTGGAAGGTTCAATCTCTTCAATGGTGAGTTTTTCCAGGGCTTTCTTTCTTGAGGTAGCTTGCTTGGACTTGGAGGCATTTGCAGAGAATCGGGCAATGAACTCTAGTAAAGCCTGGCGTTTTTCTTCGGTTTTTTTGTTCTTATCAGTCAACTGCCTGGCCATGAGTTGAGAAGATTCATACCAAAAACTATAGTTTCCCGTATAGATTTTGATTTTTTGACGGTCCACATCCGCAACATGGGTGCAAACCGCATCCAGGAAATGGCGGTCATGGGAAACAACAATTACTATATTCTCATAATCCGCCAAAACATTTTCCAGCCAGCCGACAGTTTCTACGTTTAAATCATTGGTTGGCTCATCCAGTATCAGGACATCCGGATTTCCAAACAAAGCCTGGGCAAGCAGGACCCTCACTTTCATCGCACCCGGAAGTTCCTTCATCAGGGATTGGTGATAGCTCTCCGGCACATCCAATCCGCTAAGCAGGGCCGCCGCATCACTTTCAGCGGTATAGCCGCCCATCTCCCCGAAATCCGCCTCCAGCTCCCCTGCCTTTATACCATCTTCCTCACTGAAATCAGGCTTCATATAGATGGAATCCTTTTCCTGCATTGTTTCCCACATTTTGGAATGGCCCATCAATACAGAATTGAGAACTGTCGATTCGTCAAATTCAAAGTGGTTCTGGTTCAGCACTGCCATGCGAAGGCCCGGACTGATTTCCACAGAACCCTTATTGGGTTCTATTTCGCCCGAAAGGATTTTGAGAAAAGTAGATTTTCCTGCACCATTGGCGCCAATTACACCATAACAATTGCCTTTGTTAAAGGTCAGGTTCACTTCATCAAACAATACCCTTTTTCCAAAAGACAACGTAACATTATTCACTTTAACCATAGGTCCTTTTTAAGAAGCCGCAAATTTAAGCATTTGTAGTGAGAAGGAACCCGGAAAACCCGGATCCGGGGATGAGAGAGGCTCCAGTCAGATATAGCTCAGCCACCAATAGGAATGGCTGCTCTTATAGTTGTTGAAACGCTTGCACAGGGGATACATGGTTGCAATCACAAAAATCCATATTGCATAAACTGCTGATAAAGAATACCCAAAATCATCCGGTCGAAACAGAAATGGAGTCCTCCTGGGAATTATCTCTCCAAGCGTATAACCCGAAATGAAGAATGCAACAACCGTCAATAAATGGATCAGGTAGAAATGAATTACATAATAAAAAAATGGAACCCTCCCGAAATTTAGGAAAAAAGCGGTGACCCTGTTTTGGATTTTTTCCAGGTAGGCAAGGGACAGCAATCCTGGCCCAATTGTCATACAGAGATAAAGGAGAGAAGGCGGATATTTGGTCACATTTAAAAAAGAAATGAAACTGAATGTCAGATTATGCTGTTGGCTCCAGGGGGAGGGATCGCCATAAATATTCACCAGCCTCAATAACACAAAAACTCCTGTAATCCCGGAACCCAGGAGAATCAAAATTTTTCTTCTTCTTTCCGGCTGAAAATTCTTATCATAGAGCTTACCTAAACAGTACCCGCAGAACATTACCCCAGGCCAGGGAATGATCGGATATAAAACACCAAGAATATGGCCGTTGGCCAATTGGATAAATTGTTTTTTATGAAGGATATCTAAAAATATTCCCAGATTGCCCCTTTCCGGAAAATGCAAAAAATCCAAACAATTATGCAATACGATCATCGCCAATCCTGTTCCCAGCACCCATTTAAAGTTTAACCTGGAAAAAATCGCCAGTAAAAGCATGCTTATCCCGATCACCCAAATCACCTGAAGTATTGTATGATGATATTTTGGATTGAATGTAAAAGCAAAATTCATAACAACGAGCTCTATAAAAACCAACCAGATCCCCCTTTTTAAAAGGGATATGCTTAGTTCATTTTTAGTTTTCCGGGTGCCGGATAGATAAACAGCCGTACCTGCGAGAAAAACAAAAAGTGGTGCGCAATAATGGGTTATCCAGCGGGTAAAAAACAATTGAGGAGTGGTAGTTGCCAGATCGGTTGGGTCCGAGGTGGACGCTTGGATGTGGAAGAAATCGCGGACATGATCAAGGGCCATAATGACCATGATGACTCCCCTTAACAAATCGATGGATTGAATGCGATATTTGGTTGCCCCGGCAGATTTGCTCATACGTTCTTCAGGCAATTTAGCAAATTCCAAGTTCAGTCTGAACCAGAAAACACATAAAAATAACTAGGAAGGCACCGAATCCATTTGAAATTTGTTGAGGTTCCTGTAGATTCCATTTTCATAGCCCATTAGCTCTTCGTGTTTTCCGGTTTCCTGAATAATCCCTTTATCCAAAACGATTATTTTATCTGCATTGCGGATGGTTGAAAGCCGATGGGCAATAACAAAGGAAGTCCTGTTTCTCATTAGGTTTTCAAGGGCCAATTGCACTACAGACTCTGAAGCGGTATCGAGGGAACTGGTTGCCTCATCCAAAATGAGAAAAACAGGGTCTTTCAGGATGGCTCTGGCAATGGCAATGCGTTGTCTTTGGCCCCCGGAGAGCTTGACGCCTCTCTCACCCACGATGGTATCATATTTTTCCGGGAAACTGACTATGAATTCATGTGCATGAGCCTGCCTGGCAGCGTTTTCGATTTCCTGTTGTTCAGCTCCTGGATTGCCATAGGCAATATTCTCCCGGATCGTTCCTCCGAAAAGCAGAACATCCTGTGGAACCAGGGCCATTTGCTTTCTTAGCTCAGAAAGTGGAATGCTATGAGCCTCCTTACCATCAAACAATATCCTCCCTTTTACCGGTTCATAAAAACGCAAGAGCAGGGAAGCCATGGTGGTTTTTCCTGAACCGCTCTGGCCAACGATCGCTATCTGCTTCCCGCTTTCCACTGAAAAATCCACGTCCCTAAGCACTACTGTTTCCGGTCGGGAGGGATAACTGAATGAAACATGTTCAAATCTAAGATTTCCCTTAAGCCGATTTTCCGGATCAATATTGACTTCTTTTATAAAAACTTCCTCCCTCTCCAGTTTCATAAGCTCTCTTACTCTTTGGGTCGCTCCAAGGGTCTTTTGCAATTGCGCGTAGAGGTCTGCAAAACCGGCCATGCTTCCGCCCACAAAGGCTGTATATACTACAAAAGCAGTCAGCGCTCCAAAAGAGAGCGCTCCGGATTGCATTAAACCTGTTCCGTACCACACAACAAGTACGATGGCGCCAAAAACGCTAAATATGAGAAAGGAGGCAAAGAGGCCTCTGTTCTTACCGTTACGGACTGCCATATCCACCACTTTGGTCAGACTCGCTGCATAACGTTTGATCTCATACCCTTCATTCGAAAATGATTTGACATTGCTGATCCCCTGTAAGGTTTCCTGGACGATGGTATTTGAATCGGCAAACTCGTCCTGGGTTTGCCTGGAAAGTCCCCTGATTCTTTTACTGAAAATAAGTGCGATCAGTACGATCACCGGAACCACAGATAGCATGAGCAGAGTGAGCCTCAGCGAAATATAGAGAATCAGGGTCATACCGATTAGCAAGACAAGCAGGCCACGCAGCACTTCAGCCAGCACCGTTGTGACAGCATCCTGTATTTGGGAAAGGTCGGCGCTGATGCGGCTGGAAAGTTCCCCCACCCTTCTTCTGGCAAAAAAATCCATGGGCATCGTAATCAGTCGCTGATAGATATCATTTCTCATGTCTGCCAATGCATGCTCCCCTACCCAGGAAAAAAGATAGATCCTTGTAAATGAAAAAAACATCTGTACTGAGAGAACCAGGATCATTGCAATTGCGATCAAACCGGGGGTATAGGGCAATTTATGAGAAGGGCTGGCGCTATCGATCAGTTGCTTGAGCAGAAAAGGGAAGGCCATGGTCGTAAGGCTGGATAGGCCAATGAAAATCAGGCCGGATATAAATTTCCATCGATAGGGCTTAATATAGGAAAAGATCATGAGGGCCTGTCCCAAATTCTCTTTATTGAGTTTTGCCTTTGGCATCCCAATTCTGGAATTTCCGTTGTCTGATCTATCGTTTCTTGCCATATGATTCTCTGAGAATGAAAACTAATTCCGATTGGGTAGACGAATCTGATCTGAGAATATTTTAATAAATCCTGTGCCGAAAATTTCGATCCCTGATCAAAATTTGCCATAGGCCCCATACCAGGCTGCACCGATCAAGGCTGTTTTTTCATTGTTGATGATCCGGATGGGTGATTGCCTGAGAAGGTGCTGCATACGGTCGCAATCCAGGTAATTGGAATAATACCAATCCCCTTTCAGCATAGGTGCAATTTTTGGAGGAATTCCACCCCCCAGAAACAATCCTCCTGTGGCCTTCATCTTTAGTACAAGATTCGAGGATTCCCTTGCTATAAATCGCACGAAATTTTTCATTGTTTCTGCACAAACCGGATCCGAATTTTCTATACCGGCCTTGCTTATTGCGGCAGAAGGATCTTCACCGGCGAGGGCATCCCTAATCCAGGTGGGCTCCTTTTCCCCGCTGCGACCCCGAAGGAATAAATAAATATCATGTATGCCCGGCCCTGATATCAGTTTTTCCCAACTCACTACTCCGTATTTATGCTGCAGGAATACAAGCAGCTCAAAATCCAGGACGGTCCTGGGCGAAAAATCGCAATGTCCCCCTTCTGTTGGCAATGGGTGGTAATCCTGTCCGTCCCAGTAAAGTCCCGCCTCCCCCAGCCCCGTCCCTGGTGCAATAATTGCCCCATGACCTACGGTTCCCGGCTGGCCTTCGCTGAGTAAGACAAAATCCTTTTCATTTAGCCCCGCCAAACCATAAGCAGTAGATTCCAGGTCATTGAGCAACTGCACTTCGTTTACCCCTGTCGTAGCAGCAATCTGCCTTGAATCGATCTTCCATGGAAGGTTGGTGATCTCCGCCCTGCCTTCCATTACCGGGCCCGCTACCCCGGCACAGATCCGGTCTGGTTTGTTAAGGGTATGTTCACTAATGAATTGAAGGATGACATCCTGAAAGGAGGGGTATTTTGAAGAAGGATAGCTTTTCTCATAACTTAAGACAGGACCATTCCCACTAACCTCATATAAAGCCATATTAGTCTTTGTTCCTCCTACATCCCCGGCCAGTATCCTTTTCACCCCGGATTCGCCTGTGCGGAGTCCAGGCAGGAACAATGGTATTTTAGTAAATGCATTCATATCAGAATTCTTCTTTTAAAGCGGTATATAGTGACTTGAATTTATCCATATTCCTTTGATGGATCAGGTGTCTCTTCCTGTCCGGGAAAAAAATTTCTTCCTCCCGGTTATTATCTGGAAGTTCACTGTACTCTCCAATGATCCCCAATGCCTTCAATCCCAAGATGCAGGCACCGATAGCGGAGGCATCGGCAATATCTCTGACCATCACCTCACGATCAAAGACATCGGATACGATCTGCACCCATGTTTTGGAACGGATGAACCCTCCGCTGGCATAGATCTTTTCGATCGGCCCAAGGGTTTCTTCAATAGAATGCCCGATCTGGCAAAGGCCATAGCTGATCCCTTCAAGCAAAGAACGGAGAAAATGTTTTTGCCCATGTGATGGGCGAATCCCAAAAAAAACACCCTTTGCGTCCTCATTCCAGATGGGCGCACGTTCTCCGAACAGATAAGGCAGAAAGATCAAGCCATCCGATGATATTTCCTCCACTCCGGAAAGGATCCGTTGATAATCCTCTGCTTTACATTCTGGCGACTGGAGAAATTGGTTGATATACCATTGCAGAACTGCACCTCCGTTGTTCATACCGCCTCCTGATATGTAAAGATCCCTGGAAAGAATATAATGGAAAATTCTCTGTTGGGGATCAGGCTTCGCATTTGCTGAAGCCATGCGGAGGGCGCCGCTGGTTCCGATGGTCAGGGCCGCCTGTCCGGGCCCGATGGCCCGGCTTCCCAGATTAGCAAGGCATCCGTCACTGGCACCGATCACAAATGGAAGATCCGGCCTGCATCCTGATTTTTTCCTTAATTCAGCTGAAAGCCCTGTCACAATCGACAAAGGGTCAACCGGGGATGATAGCATTTCCTCTCTGATCCCGGCAAATGCAATGGCAGGCTGAAACCATTGCAAAAGGCGGATGTCAAACATTCCCGTCGCCGAAGCCAGGGAATGATCCACCTGGTATTTATTAAAGAAGGCATGCCAGATATATTCTTTAATCCCAATGAACCGCGCTGTGCTGGCAAATATTTCCGGCCTATTTTTTCTAAGCCATGCAATTTTACAAAGCGGAGACATCGCATGAATGGGCGTTCCTGTGAATTCATAGATCTCCTGACCAAGGGGCTGTGATTTCAACGCCATCGCTTCTTCGTTGCTGCGAAGATCAGCCCAGGTGATAAAATTGGTTAAAGGCCTACCGGCCTTGTCCACTGCCATGCATCCATGCATAGCAGCGCTCAGGGCAACCCCAGCTACTTCAGAAACGGAACTTGCGTCCCGGAAGATTTTTTCCAGCACATCGCTGGCCGCGCGAAGAACAATTACGGGTTCCAATTCGTGGTAACCGGGAGCAGGCACGACGGCGGCATAACTTGAGCGCGCGGAAGCAATAACATTTCCCTCTGTTGTTAAAGCGACGGCCTTAGTTCCCGAAGTACCGATATCTATGCCAATGACGGATTGCATGAATTATTGATCAAAAGGAGGCAGAAAAATTATTTTGCCTCGTACTCGCAAAGCAGGAAATCCCAAGGCGCCAGATGAATGGTTGCCGCGGGGCCAATCTTCTCACTTGCACCCGTGAATACATTGCGAGGACTACCGGTCAAAGCCGGCTCCTTCAGTTTAATATTCTGGGGCTTCGCCGAAAAATTAAGCAGGACCAGCACTTTGTGCCTACCCTGTTGCCTGTAATATCCATAAATCTCCTGATCATTCCCCGTATTGATTTTCCGGAAAGAAGCACTGGCAGAAAGTGCCGGATCTTTCCTGCGAAGCATGATCAGGGTCCTGTAAAAAGGAGCCAGGGCATACAATTTCCAGGGAATCGTGTCTTTCACAAAGAACTTAAGCATTTTTCGGTCTGGCTCCTCCTGTCCGTTATAGATCAAAGGAACACTGTTTCCCTGGGTAAAGGCCCAGACTGCAAAACTCTTATATGCCTCACCGAATAGCTTGAATTCCGTTCCATTCCAACTGTTTTCGTCATGATTGCTGGTAAAATAAAGTCGGAAAGAGTTTTTTGGAAAAGTTTGGTTATTTCTATTGATCACGGAATCAAGCTGGCTAATGCTTGTACGCCCTGAATAAATGCCATAGGCAATATTCATGACATTCCAGGTATAGGTCTCATCAAAACCTGCTTCATGCAGCCAGGGTGCATCTCCTTCGGCAAGCATGAATACATCCTTAATCCCATGTAAACGGCCAATGCATTCCTTCCAGAAATCAGCAGGTATGTTCCAGGCCACATCGCAACGGAAACCATCGATGCCCGTTTCCCTGACCCACCATTCCATGGCGGCTATCATGCTGTCCCTCATCTCCCGGTTGCTATAATCCAATTGGCGCGTATCTGTCCAGTCAAAGGGAATGGCAGGCTTTCCAAGGCTGTCCTTCTTATAGAAATCCGGATGCCTTTCTATCCATGGATTATCGGGTGCTGTATGATTGGGAACCCAGTCTTCAAGGACTTTCATCCCAAGCGCATGGGCTTGTTTGACCAGATTGATCCAATCCTGCATGGTCCCATAATCCGGGTTGACAGCATTATAATCTTTCACTGAATAATAACTGCCCATCTCCGCTTCCGTATTCTTCCGTCCAAGCAATCCGATGGGAGTGATCGGCATGAACCACAATACGTCCACCCCCAAATTTTTCAGCCTGGGAAGTGATTTTCCAAAAGCGCTGAAAGTTCCTGCATTAGTATATTGTCGCAGGTTGACTTCATAGATGGTAGCCCTATAGCTCCATGCGGGGTGTCGGGCAATTCCGCTGGTATCATTTGCAAATAACTGGCAGGTGCCGAATGATGCAATCAGAAAAAAAGCTAAACATCGTTTTTTCATGGCAAATGTATCTGAATCGGAAAGGTAAAGAAAAACTGATTCAGGTTTTGAAAGGAAGTAACTGAAAAACCATGTCATCATTGATTCAGCCTAAAATAAATCAGATAAGTTCCTTGAGTTTGGCAACCACCTGGTCGACTTCCGCTTTCGTATTGTACTTACTGAAGGAAAAGCGAATGGCGATCTGGTTGGGATTATTCCTGATCGCTCTTACTACATGCGAACCCTGTTCTACCCCGCTCGTGCAGGCGCTTCCGCCGGAAGCGCAAATATGGTTGATATCCAGGTTAAGCAGGATCATTTCAGTTTTCTCTGTTTTGGGAATACTGACATTAAGTACAGTGTACAGGCTCTTGCCGAAGGGGTCGCCATTGAATTCTACCCCAGCAATCTGACTTTTCAACAGCTCAGCCATATGCAATTTGATTTCCCGGATCTGAGCGCTTTCCTTTTCAAAGTTGGCCGTAGCCAGTTCAAGGGCTTTGGCAATTCCTACGATTCCATAGAGGTTTTCCGTTCCGGCCCTCATATTGCGTTCCTGGGAGCCGCCCTGAATAAAGGGGCTGATCCGGATATTTTCATTGATATAAAGGATGCCAACCCCCTTAGGACCATGGAACTTATGCCCGGCCCCTGTAATGAAATGGACCGGGGTATTGCGGAGGTCAAATGGAAAATGTCCAACAGTCTGAACCGTATCTGAATGAAAGATCGCACCATATTTTTTGCATATTTCCCCGGCGGCATGAATGTCCAAAATATTTCCGATCTCGTTGTTGGCATGCATCAGCGTGACCAGGCATTTTTCCGTGCTTTCCGCCAATTGAGCCTCCAGGTCGGCAAGATCTACATGGCCATTGGGAAGCAATTTCACAAAGCTGAGCGATGCTTCACCCCTTTTGTGCAGGTGTTCTATACAATGCAGCGTCGCATGGTGTTCAATGGGTGAAGAAATTATTTGGCGGCAACCCAGGTCATGAACGCTCGCGTAAATAGCTGTATTCGAGCTCTCCGTACCCCCGGAAGTAAAGAAAATTTCTGCCGGATGGGCATTGAGAATCTTAGCGACTGATTTCCTTGCGCTTTCTACAGCCATCCTGCCCTCCCTTCCATAAGAATAAATAGAGGAAGGATTCCCGAACTTTTCCGTGAGGTAAGGCATCATGGCCTCCAGGACAACCGGATCCAGAGGCGTCGTTGCGGCATTGTCAAAATAGATTCTTTGCATAAATCAGAAAAAAGAGAGCAAATATATGCAATCCAGAAAAATTGGAAGATGGGAGTCGAATCATCAGTTGGACCCTAACCTTAGTTCCATCACTCCAATTTCATAAATTTGGCTGTCCAAATATTTCATTTGATATCATCAACCCATTAGAAACCACAAGACCATGAAGATATTTTTTCCCGGCCTTCAACTTCTGCTCATACTGACCGGGCCATTTTGCCCTGCCATTGCAATACCCTGGCCGTTTCTCCCGGTTGCAAGGATTGAAACCAACGTCAATACCCAGGTTGGGGCCAGCGCAGCGACGATCATGGCGAGAAAGCAGGTGCCTATTCTTTGCTACCATCAGATACGCGACTGGAGGCCTGGCGATTCAAAGCGTTCCAAGGATTATATCGTACCTGTAGCCGCCTTCAGGGAACAGATGAAAATGCTTTCGGATAATGGCTACCATACCATCCTGCCCGACCAGCTTTATGATTATCTCACAAAAGGAACCCCTCTTCCCAGCAACCCGGTAATGCTCACTTTTGACGACACGGAGCTCGGACAGTACGCAGATGCCTATCCCGAATTGATCAAATACCATTTCAAGGCCGTATTCTTCATCATGACGGTTTCCCTGAACCGGCCTCACTATATGAGTAAAGAGCAGGTAAAGGAATTGAGCGATGCAGGCAATGTGATCGGATCCCATACATGGGACCACCACAACGTGAAAAAATACCAGGGAAAGGATTGGGAAATTCAGATCGACCGTCCCACCCGCTTACTGGAATCGATCACGGGAAAAACCATACATTATTTTGCCTACCCATTCGGCCTTTGGAATGAACAAGCAATTCCGGAATTGAAAAAGAGGAGTTTTATTGCGGCATTTCAACTTATCACAAAACGCGATCCGCAGGAACCCTTATTTACAATTCGCAGGATGATCGTACCCGGGTATTGGAGTTTGGCCACCTTGCAAAAATCGATGAATCAGAATTTTAACTAGGCTGAAGTGAACTGATCAGGTTTCAGAAATGCCAGAAAATAGCAGCAGTCTTTCCATTAAAACGAAGTGCTTCCAGTATTTTATAAAGTTGCTTCCCTTTTCTCAGGTTGATTAGCGTATTAACGCAATCGAAAACAAAAAGGCCGCCACCCTGCAAAAGCAGGCTCTTACCGTAGCCGTTATAAAGGTCATAATGGGTCGGTTCTGCATTGCCTCTTTGGATACAATAGGCTCCTGCAGCCATATAAACCAAATCCAACGCAGCATTGATCATATAGATCTTTTCCGAAGCGTAATGACGCCTTATCGTTTCTGTTAGAGAGAATTCAGGAGGACCTTTTTTCATGCCGATATATCCCGAAGCGGCAATTGAAATATTAATTGCTCCCCAAATCAGGCTCATCTGATTGAAATAATAGGACTCCCCACTCGAATGAATCATGCCAATGCCCCCGACCGCCGCATTGGCAATACCCCAGGATCCCAGTACCAGCATGGCAGTCTTTCCTGTGCGGTTTGCATCCCTGTTAAATTCCGAAAATTCATTTTGTGAAAATGCCGACAAATAATTGAGCAGGAAGATCCAGAGAAAAAGAAAAGGCTTCTTCATCATTCAATTTACGAAAGAATGCCGATGTGGGATTTAACTGGATGCAGTGCTGACCGTCCGGTCAGCAGGCCTGATAACTCTTATATTTCCGGGCACTCTACCGGAAGTAATTTTTGACCGCCAGCCCTTTTTTTCGATTTTTGACACCGCTACGACCAAATTCATAAAGGCCGCGAGAAGACAAAAGCAAATTGCTACTGCCAGTATCCTGGCTGAGGGATCTTCGAATTCATAGAACCTGAGAGGGAAAAAATAGTCCCAGATGGATGCGGCCAGCATGAAAAAAGCCACGGTCACCATCAGGTAAAGGGCTACCACCAATAAATAGTATTTTTTTCCTGTCCGCAGGAATACGAAGTGGAATAGCAGGGATGCAAAAAAATAACAGAAAACAATCAGGGTAATGAATATTGATTCTTTCATATCGGGTTTGCAGATGTTATGTACTACAAGGTAATTTACCGGAAAACCCCTTCCATAAAATAATTATAAACAGGTGTGCATTGCATGGCTAATGGCAGCAGATTTGAATGCGGATCCTGTATCTGTTATCTTTATGCCCCCATAATCATCAACCAACATTAACATGAGAAAATACATTTTAATCTTTCTTGGATTTTTTCAGGCTACTGTCTTTGGCCAAACCACTCTGGCTCCTCTTACTGTTCAAAAAATCATGCGTGACCCGAAATGGATAGGGGCTTCTCCTTCCAATCCCTTTTGGAGCAGTGATTCCAGGTTATTGTTATTTGAGTGGAATCCGGAAAAAGCCTGGAGCGATTCCACCTATTATATCGGTCATGTAGATTCAGAACCCCGCAAGGCTGATTTCAGCTTCCTTCAAACCATCATATCCGCTGATAATATCAGCTACAATTCAACCAGGACGGCCTATACTTTCAGCAGGAACGGAGATATTTTTATGGTTGATATTAAAACAGGGGTCCAGCGCCAGATCACCCAAACGGAGGACCAGGAAACCAACCCCTCATTTTCCTTTCATAACAGCAAGATCGTCTATACCAGAAACCAAAATTTATATGCATTTGATCTTTCCGGCGGACTAACCACCCAGCTTTCTGATTTCCGGAAGGGCCAGGAGATCAAGGGAAAAAAAGACAGCCTGAACAGACAGGAAAAATGGTTGGAAACTGACCAGTTGGAAAATTTTGATGTTTTGAGGCTTCGTAAAGAGAAAAAATCTGCAAGGGATTCGATTGAGAAAATCAATAAGATAAAGGAAAAAATTAAGCCAATTTACCTCGGTGAAAGATCTGTAAATGGGCTTGTCATTAGCCCTGACGGAAGATTTATCAGTTACCGGCTTTTTGAAAAACCTTCAGATACCCGTAATGCGATTGTTCCTGATTACGTGACCCAGAGTGGTTTTACTGAGTATCTTCCGGGAAGAACCAAAGTGGGAACTCCGCAAACCAAGAGCGAATTCTATGTCTATGATACGCAAAAAGACACGGTCATAAAAATCCTGACAGATCAAATACCAGGAATCAGCGATCCGCCCGATTATCTAAAATTTTATCCCTCAAAGGACAGCTCCCAAAAAAAGCCCGGAAAAAGGGCAGTGACCGTTTATGGTCCTAATTGGAGTAAATTATCTTCCCATGCTGTTGTCGAAATCTGGTCCTCTGACAATAAGGATCGCTGGCTGATGCTGCTGGATGCTGAAAGCGGGAAGCTGAGTTTGCTGAGCCGCCAGAGGGATGAAGCATGGATCGGTGGGCCAGGTATAGGAGAAGACCGCAATATGGGTTGGATCGATGAACAGAATTTCTGGTATCAGAGCGAAGAAACAGGTTATTCCCAGCTTTATAAAATCAACGTTGAATCCGGAGTCAAAACCGCACTTACTTCCGGCAAATACGAAGTGCAGCAAACAGCACTATCATTCGATAAAAAATATTTCTATATCATCACTAATGAAACCCATCCGGGTGAGAAACAATTCTACCGGCTTGCCTTAAATAACGGGAAAAAGGAAAGGATCACTACCATGACAGGCGCCAACCAGGTAACGGTTTCGCCTGACGAAAAAGAAATTGCCATTCTTTATTCTTATTCCAATAAGCCCTGGGAACTCTATATTCAGGAGAACCGGCCGGGGGGAGCAATAAGACAAATCACCAATCGGGCTATGAGCGAGGAATTTCGGTCCTATCCATGGCGCGACCCAGAATTGATTCAATTTAAGGCCCGGGATGGGGCTGAAGTCTATGCGCGGGTCTATCGTCCTGCCAGTCCCGCCAAGGGTAATCCTGGCGTGCTCTTTGTCCATGGCGCCGGCTATCTTCAAAATGCACACAAATGGTGGAGTTCCTATTTCCGGGAATATATGTTCAATAACCTCCTGGCTGACAATGGTTATGTGGTTATGGATATAGATTATCGGGGTAGTGCCGGTTATGGCAGGGAATGGAGGACAGCCATTTACCGCCATATGGGAGGAAAGGACCTGGATGACCAGGTGGATGCTGCTAAATATATGGTTGAAAGACTTGGCGTTAATCCAGCCCATATTGGTATGTATGGAGGTTCCTACGGTGGGTTTATCACCCTGATGGCTCTATTCACCCAACCCGATGTATTTGCCGCCGGTGGCGCCATTCGCAGTGTCACGGACTGGGCGCATTATAACCATGGCTACACCTCGGATATTCTCAATGAGCCATTCACGGACAGCCTCGCCTATAAGATGAGCTCTCCTATCTATTTTGCGCAAGGGCTCAAGGGCCATTTGTTAATGCTTCACGGAATGCTTGACCTGAATGTTCATTTCCAGGACATCGTTCGGCTCACTCAGCGGCTCATCGAGCTAGGAAAGGACAACTGGGAATTGGCTGTCTATCCGATGGAGGATCACGGATTTGTTGAACCCAGCAGTTGGACAGATGAGTACAAAAGAATCTATAAACTGTTTGAAGAAAATTTGAAGTAATAATTGACCCTATACCCGATTAAATGTAAAGATTGATTTTTATGATCAATCCCAATTATTAAGCCAATAACTATTCATGCAAAACCAGGATCGCCTTTATTGCCCGGTTCACCACCTGGTTCACCGTACTCTTGTTGAAGAACCTGTACACCAGATTATGGTGATGTTTCACGAGGCAAAGAATATCCGTATTGCTGCTATTGATAAAGTTCATGATTCCCTCTGTCGTACTTTCTTCGTTGATATACTTAAAGTCCAGTTCAGCGTGGTTGATAAGTGTTCTTAGTTTATTTTCTCCGGCTTCATTTATTTTCCATGAGGGTCCTTCTATTACATTCACCACATTCAATCTGGATATTTTAAACGCAAGTATGATCTCATTTAAAGCAATCACGTCCTCTGCAGAAAGGCTGGAAGGAAAATCAGTTGCCAGTGTGATTACCGGATTGATGATGAATTTACTTTCGAGGGGCACGATCAGTGTGGGAATTTTTGACTTTAAAAGAACGGTGCTGGCATTGCTTCCAAAAAGGCCCGCGATGCCCGTTGAACCCATGGTACCCAAAACGAGTAATTCGACCGGATTAGACTCGATGTATTTTGAGATTACAATCGCAACAGTACCAACATCAACTGTAGATAAAACCGGCACATTCAGGTACTCCTCCTTATTGGTATAGGCACCGGCCCATCTGGTCAATGCTTCCCTTTTATTTTTATGGTAATCTTCTATATAGATAGCGTTAAAAATATTATTGTCCACGCCTTCATTGACTCCGATGGCATGGATCACGCAAACCTGAAGGTTAAGGACCTTTGCCAGGCCCAAAGCATATTCCATTGCGTTGCCGGCGCAAGCGGAAAAATCAGAAGCAACTAAAATTTGGTTCATATTATTATTTGATACAGGTGGTTGGAATAATGCTTATTGAAATTAAATGAACAGATGGAAAATCACAAATAAAACAAGGGCCAGCAAAATGGAAACGGGTAGCGTAAGTATCCAGGCCATTGCGATACTTTTTAAGGTTCCGCTATTCAGGTTCTTGGCTCCATTCGTTGCCACCATGGCTCCGGCTACCCCGCTGGAAAGCACATGGGTTGTACTTACAGGTAATCCGAAGCCCGTGCTAAGGCCAATAGTGCCTGCCGCAACCAGTTCAGCAGATGCTCCCTGGGCATAGTTGAGATGCTCCTTTCCTATCCTTTCCCCGATCGTGACTACGATTCTTTTCCATCCAATCATGGTACCAATTCCCAGCGATGTGGAAATGACGGCAATTACCCAAACCGGAGCATAATCCGTCAGTTTGGTCAGACCTGAAATACTCGAGTTGTAAATGGCTCTATCCGAAGGTTCGATTTGAATTGTTTGAGCTGCTGTCATTGCCTTAAGGTCCTTAACAATCACCTGTATTTGTTTTCTCAGTTTGAAAGTCTCAGAAACAACTACTTTCCCAACCGGGTCCGCGGCTACCAGCCCCCGGGTACTCGTGATCAATGAGTCCAGATTTTGCAAATTGGTTTTGCCTTGTGAATTGGAGGAAATGGTTTTTCCAAGCGATTGCTGCACATTATTTAACATGGCTATTACCTTGTCATTGCTTACCGAATGGTCCACAGCGAATTTTGCCGGCAAAAAGGCTATCAGTATAAGCATAAGCAAGCCAACGCCTTTTTGGCCATCATTGCTTCCATGGAAAAAGCTTACCAAAGTGCAGGTGGTAATCAGCAATAACCTTATCATAATCGGCGGCTTATCGTTCTCGCCCTTCGGCACATGGAAAAGCTGTTTCGCTTTTATCACATGGATCAGGAGCCACATCAGTAAAAAAGCCACTCCGAAACCAAATAGTGGAGAAAGGATCAGGGAGGCGCCGATTTCTTTAGCCTTGTCCCAGTTGACCCCGGCTCCTCCATAATAATGAGTGAAAGCCAGGCCGGCCCCGATCATGGAACCGATCATCGTATGTGAGCTAGAACAGGGAATGCCAAGATACCAGGTGCCCAGATTCCAGATAATTGAGGAAAAAAGTACTGAAAGTACCATAATTGCGCCAACAGAAACCGGCAAAGTCATCAACTCATTTAAGGGAACCAGTTTCAGGATACCCATCGCAACAGCAACACCGCCTGTAAAAACCCCCAGGAAATTCCAAAGACCGGACCAGGGAACGGCCAGTTGGGGTTTTAATGCCCTGGTATAAATGACTGTTGCTACCGCATTGGCCGTATCATGGAACCCGTTCACGAATTCAAAAGCAACACAAGCCAGGAGGCAAATCAGGAAGGAAAGAAGGATGGATCCACTGAGATCTATCTCTCCGATAAAGGGGAGCGTGATCAGGTTCAGGGTGGGAAACATTTTTTTTCTGCAATTAAAGCAGATCCATACTCAGGGTAAAAATTAGTGTGTTATCAAATCATTACCCAATTGTTATGAGAACCTTACCTGAAATTTATAAATGCATAATATTCAACTAAATTGTTTATTTGCCAAAGAGAAATCCGCTGCCCTAATTTTCTTAACTTTAGAGGCAGCGTTCGTAAAAGACTTCCGCATGAAGGCAGTCATTATATACCTATGTCTCTTCTCTGTATTACAGGCTTTCGATCTTAACGCCTTCACTCAAATACCTGTCAACGAATCTTCTGACAGCATTTCCAATTCCCTCAGGCGGGAAAATGAGTTTTTTAAAACGCAATTGGACCTGATAGATCTGGGCATGAAGATCATCGGGAAGGATCCGGCCAGAAGATTTGGGGAGATGGACCGGAAGAATATGAAACTTCATTTATCCATGACTCCTGTTATTATTTACGCCCTCTCCACGGGATTCGTCGGCGGATTGCTGGGAAATGGGGCTTTTTATACAAGTAGCTATCGTCAAACCAATACCTCATCCTTTCAAATTGCAGTAAAGTACACGCAAAAAAAGCAATTCTTATTTCCCATTCAATCGTCTGTCTGGACCACCGGGAACAAATACAATTTAACAGGGGACTGGCGTTTTTTCAATTATCCTCAGGACACTTATGGAATTGGAGGTTTTACTACCCTATCCGATAAGTATATAGTTAGCTATCAATACCTGAGATTCTATGAATATGCTTTGCGCAATGTCCTGCCTGAAATCTATGCAGGTATCGGATACCAGCTCGATTACCATTGGGGAATAACCCAAGCGGGAATTACACCTGGTAAGATTACCGATTTTGACAAATATGGATTCAATAAGGTTTCGTCCTCTTCGGGACTTGGTTTGGATTTGCTTTATGATTCCAGGAAGAATTCTTTAAACCCGGAAGGTGGGGACTGGTATGTCAATTTGATATTTCTTCAAAATGTCAGGAGTCTTGGAAGCAGCAGCAATTGGAATTCCCTGACTCTGGATTTGCGTAAGTACATAAAGTTAAAAAATCAGAACCTTCTGGCGCTATGGTTTTATGGGGTACTTACATTAAGTGGAAATCCTCCTTATCTCGATCTGCCGGGAACAGGAACAGACTCCTACAATAATACAGGAAGGGGATACGAACAGGACCGGTATATAGGGAAAAAATTTTTGGACGCAGAAGCGGAGTGGCGGTTTGGAATTACCCGGGATGGTTTGATTGGCGGCGTGATTTTTTGTAATGCGGAATCTGTTTCTGAATTGGCTTCCGGCCGTTTTGAAGTTATTGCACCCGGCATCGGGGCTGGCATCCGATTGAAATTCAATAAATTTTCCGGAACAAATGCATGTATTGATTACGGATTGGGTACCGGAGGATCCCGTGGATTTGCGGGAAATTTAGGAGAGGTTTTTTGAAAAGAATATTGAGGATTGGGCGAATCGATTAGCTAAGGTTCAGGCTTTTTTTTAGTTCTTTTTGGCCCCAATCCTACAATTTGAATAAATAGAAAGAACTTTCGGCAAAGATCCTTTGAATTTTTTTTAAACAATTAATCTGCCATGCTGAAAAAATATTTTTGCCTGGGCATTTTAAGTCTTGCCGGATTCAGGCCGGCCGCCCAGACTGATTCAATGACCTATGCTGAGAAACTGGGTTTTCCCAAAGCAGCCCGGGTTCTGATTCTCCACGTGGATGATATGGGGATGAGCTTCGATTCGAATGAAGGAGGGGAACTGGCCCTGACGAAGGGAGCGGCAACCAGTTGCAGTGTTATGATGCCATGTCCCTGGGTTCCCGCTTTTGTGCACTGGCTTAAGCAAAACCCCGGTATAGATGCCGGTCTTCACCTGACCTTGACAAGTGAATGGAAGGAATACCGCTGGGGTCCCCTGGCCGGTAAATTGACCGTACCCGGACTGGTAGACAAGGAGGGAGCGATGTGGCCTACGGTGCAGGAGACCGCCCTCCATGCAAGCGCCGATGAGGTCGAAAAGGAAATGCGCGCCCAACTGGATCGTGCCCGTAGCATGGGATTTGAGCCCACACACCTGGATACGCATATGGGCACGATTTATGCCAACGAAGGCTATTTGGAACGTTATATTCAGATCGGTATTGAGAACCATATTCCGGTAATGTTGCCGGGAGGGCATGATTTTTTAATCGAAGAACAGGAGCATTTTCCGCCGGAGGCAATCAGTCAGATCAGAAAACTGGGAAAAATGCTTTGGGACTCAGGGTTACCTGTACTGGATGACCTGCATAATACAAGTTATGATTGGAAAATACCGGATGACATTCAAAACGATGATGCTAAACTTCAGCAATTCAAAACCGAAAAATACATTGAGGCATTGAAATCACTTAGGCCAGGGTTGACGATGATGATTATGCATTGCACGGCAACCACTCCGGTATTTTCTCAAATCTCCAGTTCAGGTCCGTCGCGAAAGGGCGATCTTCTGGCTATGATGGATCCCGCATTCAAAAAGGCATTAGAACATGAAGGGATCATACTCACTAACTGGAAGGAGTTGATTGAAAAAAGGGCAGCTTTGCCAGGAAAAGGTTTATGATGTGAAATGAATTGGATTTTTAGAATTGGGGTTGTTCCGATCTTTATCATATTTTCCCTAATTTCCCTTCCTAAACCCGAGCATCATGCCAAGTTCGCTATTTAGGAAAAAATCCCTTTCAAAAATTATAGCGGATGCTGAGTCCGGACTGGGCGATACTCATGGTCATAGCATGAAAAAAGTATTGGGGGTCCGGGACCTGACCATGATGGGTGTGGCGGCGGTAATTGGCGCCGGTATATTTTCCACAATCGGAACCGCTGCATATCACGGAGGGCCAGGCGTGATCTTTCTGTTCATGATCACGGCCATTACCTGTGGCTTTACAGCGCTTTGTTATGCGGAATTCGCCAGCCGCGTACCGGTTTCCGGCAGCGCCTACACTTATTCTTATGTGACATTCGGGGAGGTGATTGCCTGGATTATAGGATGGGCACTGATCCTGGAATATGCCATTGGAAATGTAGTGGTAGCCATTTCATGGAGCGCTTATTTTAATAATATCCTCAAAACGGTCGGTATCCATCTTCCCGATTGGCTGACCATAGGATACCAAACCGCGAAAATGGCCTATGAAGATGCGCTTAAAGCCGGCCGGCCGGTGGCCAATCTGATATTTGCAAATGCACCGGAAATCCTGGGATTTAAATGCATCATCAACCTGCCTGCTTTTATGATCGTAGGATTGATAACCCTTCTTGCCTATGTCGGGATCAATGAAAGCCGAAAGAGCGCAAACTTCATGGTGGGACTCAAGATCGTCGTTTTGGTATTCATTGCCGTGCTCGGCTTTTGGCTGATATTTTCTAAAAAGACCTTTTCCAACTGGTCTCCCTTTCTGCCAGAGGGTATGGGTGGCGTCCTGCAAAGTGTATCTTCTGTGTTTTTTGCATATATAGGTTTCGACGCGATTTCCACTACCGCTGAAGAATGCAAGAATGCCCAGAGGGATCTCCCCAAAGGGATGATCTATTCACTGCTGATCTGTACAGTGATTTATATCGTGACAGCTTTAGTCATTACGGGTCTGGTGAATTACAAAGAGTTCAATGGAGTAACGGACCCGCTAGCCTATGTTTTTGACAAGATCAATATGCATAAGATCGGATTTATTATTTCCATCAGCGCGGTCGTGGCTTCCACCAGTGTTCTATTGGTCTTTCAGATCGGGCAACCCAGGATATGGATGAGCATGAGCCGGGATGGTTTGCTGCCAAAAAGGTTCAGCAAACTCAGCCCGAGATTTCAAACTCCAGCTTTCGCGACATTGATGACGGGTTTACTGGTCGGAACACCCGTGCTTTTTGTCGATGATAAACTAATGACTGATCTGACCAGCATCGGTACATTGTTTGCCTTCGTGTTGGTATGCTTCGGAGTGTTGTACTTGCCCAGGATGGAAAAGCAACCGGGCAAATTTAAAATTCCCTATATCAATGGAACTTTTATTGTGCCGGTACTTGTAGTCTGTTTTATCTTTATTTTCAGACAAAGGTTATCGGATGGCTTGAGTAATATCCATTCCGAAAACTACCAGGAGATCCTGTTCCTGGTTTTTATTGCGATTTCAGTTTTAGTCGCCATATTAAGTTTTATCAGAAAATATTCGTTGATCCCCGTGCTTGGGGCGCTTTGCTGCCTGTACCTGATGATCGAGATTCCGGCAAAGAGCTGGATGGTCTTTTTTGGATGGATGGCCTTCGGATTGATGATTTACTTTTTCTATGGCTATCGGAAAAGCAAGCTAGTGACGAATAATTAATATTTTTACAGTCTAAACGTTCACATGAGAACCAATCGGGTAACCCGTATCATTATCGTTTTATTACTTGTACTGGCGAATGTCAGTTGCGACCAGGTTTCAAAAAAAATTGTTCGCACGAAGCTGAATGAATCCGATGTAATTGAAATGCTGAGCAATCACCTGACCCTGATGAGGGTTGAAAATTCCGGTGCCTTTCTGAGTTTCGGGGATTCCCTCTCTCATTCCGTAAAAAATATATTGTTATCAGTGCTTCCGATCATTGCCCTGGTATTTGCGCTCTTTTATGTGCTAAAAAAGGAGAGTATTAATATCAGTTCCCTTATCGCAATATGTTTCATAATCGGAGGCGGGATCGGTAATATTTTTGACCGCATAGCTTATGGGTCCGTAACTGATTTTCTTTACCTGCATTTCGGGGTCCTCCATACCGGAGTATTCAATATGGCTGATTTATCCATCACTACCGGGGCGATTATAATCATTTTGCAATCAACTTTCAAAAAAATGTCCCAGCAGCCGGTTCATGAGGTTAAATGATCTCTGAGGGAAAGAATTATTCAACAGTTACACTTTTGGCAAGGTTTCTGGGCTTATCCACATTATAGCCCTTCGCTACCCCGATATGGTAGGCAAATAGCTGAAGAGGGATCACACTGAGCATAGGAGCAACCAATTCATCTGCGTTTGGCACCCTCATAATATCGGGGGCCATCATGGGTATGACCTCGTCCCCTTCGCTGATCACTGCGATAATCTTACCCTTTCGGGCCTTGATTTCCTGGATATTGCTGATGATCTTTTCGTGGTAAGAATCCCGTGTAGCCACGAATACAACTGGAAGTTGTTCATCCACCAGCGCAATGGGTCCATGTTTCATTTCAGCGGCAGCATAACCTTCGGCATGGATATAAGAGATTTCCTTGAGTTTGAGCGCCCCTTCCAGTGCCACCGGAAAATTATAGCCCCTTCCTAAATACAAAGCGTCTTTTGCGTCCTTGTGTTTTTCTGCCAATGCCCGTATTTGCTCGTTTAAGGGCAGTATCTCTCTGAGTTTCTCAGGGATCTCGTGCATTTCATTTAAAAGCTGCAGATATCTTTCTTCACTGATAGTTTTTTTCTCTTTGGCAATTTTCAGAGCAATCATCGTGAGTACCGCCAATTGAGCCGTAAAAGCTTTGGTACTTGCCACTCCAATCTCGGGACCTGCATGTGTATAGGCTCCTGCATCCGAAATCCGGGCAATGGAAGACCCGACTACATTGACTACTCCGAAAATGAAGGCGCCCTGTTCCCTGGCTTTTTCAATAGCCACGATGGTATCAGCGGTTTCCCCGCTTTGAGAAATTGCGATGATGACATCTCCCTGACGGATAACGGGATTCCTGTACCTGAATTCGGAAGCATATTCCACTTCAACCGGGACCCTGCAAAGTTCTTCAAAGACATATTCGGCTATGAGACCGGCATGCCAACTGGTTCCGCAAGCCACTATGATGATACGGTTTGCATGCATAAGTTTTTCCATATGGTTTTGGACGCCGGCCATCGTGATTGTTCCTTTATGGATGTCCAACCTGCCACGCAAGCAGTCAAATATCGTGTCAGGCTGCTCAAAGATCTCCTTAAGCATAAAATGGTCATAGCCGCCTTTTTCGATAGCTGCAAGTTCAAGGTCCAGTTTCTGGATGAATGGCGTGATCTTTTCATTGCCCAGGTTTTTCAGGATCAACTCGTCAGGCTTGAGTATCGCTAATTCGTAGTCATTGACATAAACCACTTCTTTGGTATATTCTATGATAGGAGATGCGTCCGAAGCCAGAAAATGTTCTCCTTTTCCTACACCGATCACCAGCGGACTCCCTTTTCGGGCTGCAATAAGGGTATCGGGATGGTCCTGGTCGATAAGCACGATGACATAGGCGCCTACTACTCTTTTCAGAGCAATCCGAACAGCCTCTTCCAATCCGCACTGATTGTTTTTCTGAATATCTTCAATAAAATTCAATAGTACTTCCGTATCGGTATCGCTTTTGAACTGGTAACCTTTTTTTTGCAGCTCGTTTTTTAGTTGTGTATAATTTTCGATGATTCCATTATGAATCATCGCGAGTTTTCCGTTTGAGGATTGGTGCGGATGAGCATTTCTGTCCGATGGTTCACCATGTGTTGCCCAACGGGTATGGCCGATCCCCGAATGGGCATGGAGGTTTTCCCCGATCAGGCTTTCTTCCAGGTCTGCAACCATACCCTTCTTCTTAAAAACTTTCAACCCATCATTCAAGAGGGCAACACCTGCACTGTCATAACCCCGGTATTCAAGTCTTTTCAGGCCTTTTAGAATAACGGGATAGGCTTCCCTGTGACCGATATAAGCAACAATGCCGCACATAATATTCTGGGTTTGGTAATATCCTTATCAGAGATCTGCAAATTTAAGCAGGAAAGAATGCCAAGCTCTTACAATTAGTATAAATAAAAAGCCGTCTCTTTAAAAGAGACGGCCTTACTGAATTCATTAAGATTCTTATTGATTCGGTCTTTTCCAATACCCTTCGATCCATACCCATCCTTCGTCAGTGTGCTTCCAATGCGCTTCAACCCAGATTCTTCCCTGTCCATCTGTCCTGGGAGTGCTGATCGTCGAAGGCCTCCTGGTATAGATTGTATCATTGTTATAATAACCACCATTTTCCTTCTCGTTATAAGAATTATCCATGGGGGGTCTGCTACCTCCTTCATTACTGTTTGGAGGTGGCGCTCCGCCGCCGGATCCGGAAGGAGGAGGTGTATCCTGGTTATAATAACCGGGATCTGCATAACCATAATCATAATATGGGTTTCCGTAGTAGGGATTATAGTATGGATAACCATAACCATAATACCAGGGCCATCCGAAGCCGAGGCCATAACCGTAATAGGGCCATCCCCCATAGCCGTAGCCACGGTATCCGCCATAATAATATCCTCCCCTGTAACCGACTCCATATGCGCCGTGATAGGCTGCCACACCGCGATATCCTGCAACACCGCGATATCCTGCTACTCCCCTGCCTGCACCAATCCCTCTGCTGAGTCCGGCGCCACCACTACGGCCACCGCCCCCACCTCTTCCGCCGCGTTGTGCAAAACCGACCGAGCAAACCATAATGAACACCACCATCAGAATTACAATCTTTTTCATCGCTTTCATTTTTAGAGTAAGAAGTTTCTAATTCACCTTTAAAATTAAACATAATTGCAGTCAAAACAAAGGCTATTTATTCAATTGCAAGCCCTTAACATACGTTAAGGGAAACTATATACCATGTTAATTTCTTGTTCATAGCCAGGCTGATGCAGGCAATTCCCAGGGCTTTTCACGAGAAAGTTTCCCGTTGAAATTATGACTGCAGTTGCTGCCCCTTATACGGACCATCTCCACAAACATCGTCCATTCCGAAAATCCGCTGTAACTGTACAGATTAAGGTTTTTCACCATATCGGAAAATCAGAAGGCTACCATGCAAAAGTTATCGTGAGTTCAGGAGGAGAAGACTTCGAAAGATTTGCAAGTAATTGTAGAAATGGTAAAATCCCGGCCCGTTTCAATTATTCTCTCTTTCCTTCTTTTCTTCACCAGGTTTGTCTCTCACCACAGTCAGATCTGTAAGATCCACAGTGATCGGAAGGAGGCCGATTTGAACAATGGCTTTTTTGCCCCTGATTTCTTTCAGCAAGCCTACCTGGTGGTTTTTTTTCATCATGACCTTATCCCCGGTCTTTGCTTCCCCTACCACCTCGGTATATTTCTGCTCAAATTTCTTTTTGACTTTTTCGTTCACCTGTTTTTCCTTCTGCCTGAATAACAAATTTTGCATTTGACTCATCGCCTGATTTTTATCTTCTGATTTCCGCCAATCAAATAGAATTTGTTTGAGCTTGCGTTCCATATCTTTCAGATAGGCAATTCGGTCTTCTGTAATCTTGTTCTGATGCTTATGTAATTCTAACTGCTGTTGATGACGTTCCCGGTTCATTATCGTCTCCATTTCTTTTTTTAACCGCTCATTCTCCTTCATGATTTCTTGCAGCTCTTTTTTCTCCTTGTCAATGAATTGCAGATCCTGCTCGGTACGATTCAACAGTTTGTCAAGGCGAAAATGGTCTTCGTCTACAAGGTTTTTGGCCTTTTGGATGAGATTAGGTTCCAACCCGATCCGTTCGGCAATTGAAAAAGTGTAGGAACTGCCGGGTTTTCCTGTTACAAGTTTGTACAGTGGCTGGAGGTTTTTTTCGTCGAATGCCATGGCAGCATTCATAATACCAAGGGTCTTACTGGCCATTACTTTGAGGTTCAGGTAATGGGTGGTGACGATGCCAAATGCATGTTTTCGAATCAGTTCTTCCAGGATCACTTCTGCAAAAGCGCCGCCCAGGTTGGGGTCGCTTCCGCTTCCCAGCTCATCGATAAAAAAAAGTGTCCGTCCATTGGCATTTTCCATGAAATATTTCATGTGAATGAGATGGGAACTATAGGTGCTTAATTCAAATTCGATGCTCTGTGTATCTCCGATATGGATCATCAATTGTTTGAAGATGCCAAGCTCACTATGGGGGTGCACCGGAATGAGCATGCCGCTTTGTACCATGAGTTGAAGGAGTCCCGCTGTTTTGAGGGTGACTGTTTTTCCGCCGGCATTTGGTCCCGAGATCAGTAAAATGCGCTTTTCCTGGTTCAATTCAATCCAGGCTGGAATAGTGGGCTTCTGATTCTTCTTATTATAGAGAAAGAGCAGGGGGTGGTAGGCTTCTTCCAGGCGGACTAAAGGACGGTCAGTTAACATAGGAAGGTTTGCGCTCATATCGATAGCCAGTTTGGCTTTGGCCGAAATGAAATCGTATTCCCCCAGTATATTGTGGTAAATGATCAGCAGTGAGGAATAGGCAGACAATTTTCCTGTTAACTCCCTCAATATGCGAAGCACTTCCCTGTTTTCCTCATGTTCAAGGGAGAAAACATCGTTATTTAATCCAATGGTTTCTTCAGGTTCGATAAATGAGGTTCTCCTGGTATCACTTTCGCCATGAAGAATTCCTTTAACCTGTCTCTTGTTCTCGGCAAAAATCGCAACTACCCTCCTTCCGTTCAAGAAGGCCTCCTCCGTTTCTGCCACATAACCAGCTTTAGCCAGTTTGGACAAAATACGAACAAAGGCCCTTCTGAGCTCATTCCGTTTGCGGGAAAGGTTGATCCTGATCGAAGCAAGGGATTCAGAAGCGCTGTCTATTACTTCGCCGTTTTCGTTGATCACCCGATCAATTGCATCGATTATTGCCTTCTCATAATGGGTCTGACTGATGACTTCGGAAAGGCCCGGGTAGGCAAGCTTTCTTTCCGCTTCAAACCAGCGGAAAATATCCTTTATATTTTCTGCCAATTTTCGGATCTCCAGGAAATCAGGGGCTTTTAGTGTTGCACCGGGAATACCAAGGAGCCGAAGTTCTTTCATGATATTCAATGCAAGGTCATTAGGAAAATATAGACCCGTGGTTATGACCAGTTTGAATTCATGGGTCTGGTTAAGTTCCTTTGATATATATTCTATTCGTGTGTGGATGCGCAGTTCCCCGGCTTTTTCAAGTGCATAGGAGGTCTTGCAATAAGACTGCAGCAATTCTTTGATCTTATCCAGTTCTAATTGATGGATTGCCGACTGCGGATATATTTTCATGGGTTAGCCATTTAAGAAGACAGTGCAACTGGGATGATATCCAATCGTCTGACCGCGTTCTTAAGTTTTTCCAGCTCTTCCGGTCTGTTATAAACCTGATAGGAGATACGCAAATAAGTCTCTGATCCACGTTGCATGACCGGTATTTCAATATGGTGATCATGATAAAGAGCTTCTTTTAACTTCAGAGGATTCTTAGTCCGAATCGGAATGCTGCACATTTGTCCAAGGAATTCCTCGCTGATTGTACTAATTGGAGAGGTTCCCAATAATTCACAAAAAACAGGGTACTGTTCCCTGATCATGAGCCGGCATTCAGCCTGCCTGGCAGGAATATCAAAGTCTTTAAAGAATTTGAAAATAGCAGCTACCGTGAGATAGGCAGAAATATCCCTGGTGCCCTGCATTTCATTTTCTTCCAGGAACCGGCTCTTGGTTGGCATCGCCGCCTTATAGCCCCAGCTAATGATCAAGGGTTCGATGCTATCCTGCCTGTCCTTATGGACATATAAAAAAGTGCAGCCCTTGGGGCTCATCAGCCATTTGTGAAGAGTCCCGGTATAATAGTCCACATTAAGTTCCCGGATACAAACCGGGAAATGCCCGGGAATATGAGCTCCGTCTACGATCGTGATCAGGCCCAGCGACTTGGCTTTTTTACAGATCTCTTTCACTGGGAAGGCAAGGGCTGTGGTGCTGGTGCAATGGCTGATAAAGATAGCCTTTGTTCTTTCATTATATCCTTTCCAAAATTCTTCGACAAATTGTTCCTTGCTTAACAAGGGAAGGGATATCTCCTGCCTCCTGTAATGGAAACCCATTTTCCGGGAATAGAAGTCGAAGGTCTTATCCATCGCTCCATACTCATGGTCGGTTGTCAGCACTTCATCGCCGGGACCCAGTTCCAGGCTTTTAACTACCTGATTAATGGCTGTCGTTGGGTTTTGAATGAAAAAGAAATCCTGGTCATCGCAGCCGATATAATTTGCTAATATTTTTTTTGCATTAAGCAAATGCTCTTCTCTTTTTTTTACTATGAATTGAACCGGCTCAAACTCTAAAACACGCTCCCAATATTGGTAATCTTCAAATATTGGCTTTGGGCAGGCTCCAAATGAACCATGGTTAAGATAGGTGATATCAGGATCAAGAAGGAACTGGTCGCGAATGGAGCTCATGTGAATCATTTTAATACTGCCAAATTAAAGAAAATGCCTCAGAAACATGCCTGAGGTTTTGTTCATAAAATCCTGAATAAATTGTTCGAATTGGATTTTCCTGATTTAGTATCATCGTTATCAATCTGGGTCTGGCTTTTTTTAATTAATTTATAAAGAATCTGCCAATTGATTCAAAAGGATAATACTATCATAAAATTTTCAAGCGGTTAAATAGCTGTATAACCGAACATTGCACTTAACTTCATTCAAACTAATGATCATGAGAAAAACAATTATAGCTATTTTGATCCTTTCCGGATTCCTGCATGGATATTCACAAAATAATTCCAAAGACAGTCTTAATAAGGCCAAACAGGATTCAATCAAAATGGCCTTGTTTGAATCAAAATTGGTTTATCCGCTTTTAAAGGCTGGTGTTTTTTCCGGAGTCTTTCCGGTTGAGCATGTGACAGAAACCCCTAACCCCGATCTGACCTATAAGCTGCTATTCGAATTGACCTTGCAGAATAAGGAATCTGCAGCCAAAGAAATAAATCATGGGATCACGGAAATTTGCCGGATCCTGAACCTGCATGTGGCCTCAGGCATCGCGGTGAAGAAGATCAGTCCAGTCATCGTTGTCCATGGCAAGGCACTGTATTCTCTTTATACCAATAAAAAGTATAGGAATAAATTCGGCATAGATAATCCCAATATCGGCGTGATCGAAGACCTGATCCTGAAAACAGGAGCCCGTCTTATTGCCTGCGGACAAGCGATGCGTTTTCTTGAAATTTCAGAGCAAGACCTGATACCCCAGGTTCATATATCATTGACTGCCCAAACTGCACTTTCCTCTTATCGGCTCAATGGATTTGTCCAGTATGAAATAAATGAAGACAAAGAGTAAATTCCGGGCTGGCCTCATCTGCCCACAGTCGTCAAATTCCTTTATTTTGCGCCCATGATCGCTTTTTTAAGAGGAGAATTTGTCCATAAAACCCCATCCCAGCTAAACATTGAAGTAAATGGAGTCGGATATGAGGTGCAAATCAGCCTTCACACCTATGGCCATATTCAGGCCCTGAAGCATGGCTTATTGCATATCTATTTTCAGGTGAAAGAAGATGGACATACCCTTTTTGGGTTTTTTGATCCGATTGAAAAAGAGATGTTTGTGCAACTAATTAGCATTTCAGGAGTAGGGGCTTCCACGGCCCGGATGATGCTTTCTTCGATGAAACCTGAAGAAATTGCCGGCGCAATCGCCAAAGGCGATTCCAGGCAATTGGAAAACATCAAGGGAATTGGCAAAAAAACCGCAGAACGTATTGTGTTGGAACTGCGCGATAAAATAGGAAAATTCCACCCGGATTCAAATATTTCCCCCTTGATAAACAATACTTTGGAGCGAGATGCGTTAAATGCGCTTATAGCCCTTGGCATTAGCAGACAGGTCGCAGAACAGGCTGTAAAAAAGGCAATGCTTGTTCTTAAAGAACCGAGAGCTGGTGTCGAAGAGATTATTAAGCAAGCATTAAAAACTTTGTAGCCTATCGGGACTATCTCTACCTAACTAATTCTTGAGGAAAGGTTTGACGCGCCCTCTTATCAAATTATTTTATTTAACGGCCTGGCTGATTGCAGTTCAGTTATCATGCTGCTCCAAAGTATCAGCAAATCCAGGTATTTATTGGGATACAACGGCTCCAAAAAAGGCCGATTCCCTGCGATTTCCCATTAATGACCGTAGGGGCGATTTCTTTACCTACCCGGAGGACAATCCTTTCAATCTCAAAGATCCCTTCAATATCAAAGATTCCATCATCTATGATCCGAAGACCCAGCAGTATTATATCATTGAGAAAATAGGAGATAGGTATTACCGAAAACCCACTTACCTGACTTTTGATGAGTTCTTTCGCCTGGAGGCCCAAAAAGAGGAGGACGATTATTTCCGGAAAAGAGCTGATGTATTGGATGAATTGAACCGGAAAAAAATCCAACCAAAGTATTGGATCTTTGACGACCTGTTCCATCGCTTGTTCGGAAATGGAAAGATCGATATCAAGCCCCAGGGCAATGTCGATATTACGGCCGGGTACATGGGCCAAAAAGTCGATAACCCCACTTTACCTGAAATCGCCCGGAAGACGGGTGGTTTTGATTTCAACATGGATGCCAATGTAAATGTGCTTGGGAATATTGGCAGTAAACTGAAATTGCCCATCGCCTATAATACACAGGCCAACTTCAATTTCATGAATCAATTGAAGTTGGAATATACTGGTGGCCCGGAAGACATCGTCAAGAAAATTGAGGCAGGCAACACGAATTTTATTACGAAAAGCACCCTGATTTCCAGCACGCAGGCTCTTTTTGGGATCAAAATGCAGTTGCAGTTTGGCAAACTCATGGTTACAGGAGTGTTAGCCAATCAATACTCGCAAAGCCAGTCCGTCAACTCACAGGGCGGGGCGGCAACCACCGCTTATCAGTTCAAGGCGGATGATTATGATGAAAACCGGGACTTCCTTCTGGCCCAATATTTCAGAAATAATTTTAAGAAGGCCATGTCGAACCTGCCGATTGTAAATTCCCAGGTTCAGATCCTTCGCATGGAAGTGTGGGTAACCAACCGCAATGGAGTTACCAACCAGGCCAGACAGGTTGTGGGTCTGATGGACCTGGCAGAAACTTCCCCATATAGCCCCCTGGTCCACCAGGCTTCACTCAATCCCTTGCCTAGCAATAACAGCAATGATGAATATGCCCGAATAATCTCCAACTCTCAAGCCCGAAGTGGGACATCCGCTACTTCTGTACTAAATAATCTGGGTCTTCAGCAGGTGCAGGATTTTGAATTCGTTTATGCAAAAAAACTTGATAGTTCAGCTTACCAATTCAATCCGCAGGTCGGTTTCCTAACCTTGACCCAGCAATTACAGCCCGATGATGTATTGGCAGTGGCCTACCAGTACAGCTATAATGGAAATATCTACCAGGTAGGGGAATTCTCCAGTGATGTACCGCCGGATACTTCTACCGGAAATTATGCAGGTACTTCCCAGGTTTTGTACCTGAAGCTGTTAAAGGCAACTGCTCAGCGAACTAATCTGCCGATCTGGAACCTCATGATGAAAAATGTTTATACGCTTAAAACAGGAACCGGCACTCCCCTTTCCAATATCCAGCCTACCGGTTTTCAGTTGAATATTTTATATGATGACCCCGGAAAAGGAGACAAACGCTATCTTCCGGTAGGAGATGAGGCCGGAGTTCCGCTTCTCACCCTATTGGGATTGGATAGATTAAATTCTCATAATGATCCGGGGCCGGATGGAGTATTCGATTATATTGAAGGGTTCACCATCGTTTCATCGCAGGGCCGCGTCATATTTCCCGTATTGGAACCTTTTGGCAATGACCTTGATTCAATTGCTTTTGCGCATTCACAAACCCTGGCGCCAGGTTATGTCTTTTACCAGCTTTATGATACTATCAAAGCAGTTGCGAGTACCTTTGCGAATGTGGATCGTTATATTCTCAGCGGGGTTGCAAAAGGAACGGCTAGTTCCGCTCTTTCTCTGGGTGCTTTAAATGTTCCGCAGGGCTCGGTTATCGTCACCGCAGGGGGACAAACCCTGAAAGAGGGAGTGGATTACACGGTAGATTATAACCTGGGTACAGTAACCGTCATCAATCAGGCCATCCTGAATTCAGGTGTACCGGTCAATGTTAAATTCGAGAACAATGCCAGTTTCGGGCAGCAGCAACGAAGCTTCATGGGCCTGAGGCTGGATTATACGCTTAAAAACACGACAAAGGAAGCGATGTCGTTTGGAGGGACTATCGAACGGCTCAGTGAAAGACCTTATTTCACCATTACCAATTATGGAGAAGATCCTATACGCAATACCATGTATGGGCTGGATTTCAACTACAGGTCCCAACTGCCAGGCCTGACCAGGTTGTTGAACCGGCTGCCATTTTATTCATCAAAGGAGATGAGTTCGGTCACCGCTTATGGTGAATCTGCCTTTCTGAAGCCAGGACATGCACCTCAAATTGGGAAAGGAAACAATGGCCAGATCTATATCGATGATTTCGAAGGTTCGACGAGTTCCATTGATCTCAGATTCCCGCTGACCAGTTGGGCCCTCGCTTCTACACCAGCCGGAAATGGTCTTTATCCTGAAGCCACACTAAACGATAACCTGACTTATGGATTCAATCGTGCCAAAATAGCCTGGTATAATATTGACCCGGTCCTCCAGGATAATACCAATAGTACCAATCCGGTCAGAGCCTATCAGAACCTCAACGACCCGCGCGTAGCGCCTATCAATGTGCAATCTCTTTTCCCCCAGGAAACTCCCCAATATGGGCAAGCCCAGTTGGTGACTTTTGATGTCGCTTATTATCCTGCAGACAAAGGGCCTTATAATTTCGATGTTTTGCCTAGCAGTTATTCTAAAGGTATAAACACTGGCACTGGAAAACTGAATAATCCACAAACCCGATGGGGGGGTATAATGCGGGCCCTGGATCAGACCGATTTTGAAACAAACAATATCCAGTATATCGAATTCTGGGTGATGAACCCCTATCTCTACAATACCACAGCCAGTCCGACAGGACAATTATATATTGACCTGGGAAGCATTTCGGAAGACGTTCTAAAGGACGGAAAGAGATTATTTGAAAACGGTCTTCCCACTCCCAATATACCTGCAGAAACCGACACTTCGGTATGGGGAAAGGTCCCGCTTAATCCGATCCAGGTCACCGATGCCTTCAGCAATAACCCGGCCGACAGGCCCTACCAGGATGTAGGATTCGATGGGCTTACCGACTCAGGCGAACGAGCTCAGTTTGGACCCTACCTGAACCAGATCAATGCCGTTTATCCTCAAGGGTACCAATCGGCCTTCAACGATCCATCCTCGGATAATTTTCTCAACTATCGGGATCCCAGCTACGATGCAGTTTCTGCAGATATCCTCTCCAGATACAAAAACATCAACAGCCCCCAGGGCAATTCACCTGTAGCTACCACAGGGCAGCAGTATATTGCCGCCTTTACTCAATACCCGGATGAGGAAGACCTTGACCATGACGGAACCCTCAATACATTGGAACAATTTTTTGAATACAAGGTCAATTTTAGTCCTGCCGGTTTTGCCGCAGGTGTCGGCAGCAATTTCATAACGGACAGCACCTCTTTTCTTCAGGGGAATATAACCCAGCAATGGTATCAATTCAAGATCCCCATCAACAGCTATGACACTAATGTTACAAATAGACCACCGGATTTTAAATCTATTAGGTTTATCAGGATGTACCTGACCGGATTCACTGATTCTCTTGTATTGAGATTCGCGGATTTTCAGCTTATCAGGGATGCCTGGAGAAATTTCAGTTATGTTTTGGACACCACTGGGAATTATACACCCCTCCCCACCAATAGCCTTACCTCATTCAATGTGACGGCCGTAAACATTGAGCAAAACAGTAGCAGGCAGCCCATTAACTATGTGATCCCTCCCGGTATTCAGCGGCAACAGCAATTGAGTACAAATAATGTAAATGTCCTGCTCAATGAACAATCGATGAGCCTCCAAATATGCAACCTGGCTCCTGATGATGCCAGGGGAGTATTCAAGACCGTTAACCTTGATCTGAGGCACTACGGACACATGGATATGTTTATCCATGCCGAAGGAGCTGGGTTTACCGGAACCAATCTGGGTAATAATACCCTCACTGCCGTCGTCAGGATCGGAAGCGATTTTATCAGCAATTATTATGAAATCAAGATCCCCCTGGTCGCGAGCCAATGGTATGATAATGTGGCCACCGATGTATGGCCGGATTCCAATAATCTGAACCTTACCTTATCCCGTTTGATCAAATTAAAGGAAGACCGAAATAAGGTCGTGGCAACCAATGTGTATTACACGGAGACCGATCCGGGAGGTCGGAGTTATTCCATCATGGGAAATCCCAATATCGGTGCAGTACAGGCAATATTCTTAGGTGTTCGCAATACTTCGCCTAATACTGTTTGTACCGAAGTCTGGTTCGACGAATTGCGCCTTTCCGATATCAATGAACAGGGCGGTTGGGCCGCATTGGGCCGTGTTGACCTCAAAATGGCGGATTTGGGTACAGCCTATGTTTCGGGCTCATACAAGTCTGTAGGATTTGGAGGCATCGACACGCATATCAATGACCGGTCCCTGGATGATATCACGCAAATCAACGCTGCAACCACCCTTGAACTGGGCAGGTTGTTGCCAAAGAAGGCAGCAATATCACTACCTACCTATGCCAGTATCGCCAACACCATCGATGCCCCCGAATACGATCCCTTTGACCTGGATATAAAACTAAAAGATAAAATTGCAAATGCGACGAACCCTTATCAGCGGGATTCGGTAAAAGCGCAGGCTATTGACGTGGTCACTATCAAAACATTGAATCTTACCAATGCACATATTCTGAATATGTCCGGGAAACCAACCAAGCTCTGGAGCCTGAAAAATTTCGATTTCAGCTTCTCAATTACTTCTTCACAGCACCATAGTCCAATTGCCGTAGAAGATGAAACACTTACCTATAAGGCAGGAGTTGGCTATAACTATATCCGGCAACCCAAATTCAAAGAACCATTCAAGAAACGAATCAAATCCAAATCGCTATGGTTTTCGTTGGTAAAGGACTTCAATGTGAACCTGATGCCCACCACCCTGACTTTCAGGGATGATGCGAACCGGCAATTCGCCGCTTTTCGTTCCAGGAATATCGGAGGTCCGACTGACTCTCTCCCGGAATCCTTTGACAAATTCTTTAATCTTAAAAGAACCTATGTGATGAGATGGGATCTTACCAGATCCATAAATATTGATTTCGCTGCGGCGAATAATTCTGTTGTCGACGAAGTGGAGGAACGACAGAATGCGTCGGAGAAGCGACAGATGTGGGATAATTTCTGGAAGGGTGGCCGAAACCTATTATACACGCAGACAGCAAACGTCACTTACCGGCTTCCAACCGCAAAATTGCCCCTGATCGATTGGACCAATATCAGTGTGGGATATTCGACGACCTATTCCTGGACGGCTGCATCCCTGCTTGCCGTAACGCTTGGTAATACCCTGCAGAATGGGCAGATCAGGAATGCGACCGCCGACCTGGACTTTACCAAGCTTTATGCGAAATCAAAGTGGCTGCACGCCATCGACATACAACCTGCTGCCAAGCCTCCTGCGGCAGGCAGGAATGCCCAGCCTCCTCCCCGAAACAAAACGGATTCGGCACAATTGAAAGCGCAACAATTAAAAAGCCCCAATGACGTGCCCCAGGTCAACTGGGCCCTTAAATTTGTCGGAAGACTCATTTTATCCGTTAAGCGGATCAACATAAACTATTCTGACAACTCCTCTTCAACCATCTATGGTTATATGGACAGCACCCAATTGCTTGGCATGGATTTAAGAACCGGAGAACCCGGGCTGGGATATATTTTTGGAAAACAACCAGGCAATAATTTTGTCCAAAACCTTGCAGCCAAAGGCTATATCACTACCGATTCAACACTGAATTTTCAGAACCAGCAAAATTTCAGCCAAAAAATACACATAACAGCCTTGCTGCAGCCTTTCCGTGACTTCAATATCGATCTGAATCTGGATAAGACCTTTGGGAAAAGCACGACGGATCTATTTAAGGACACTTCGAGCAACAGCGGCTTTCTACAACTCACTCCCTATACGACAGGCACATTCACCATCTCGTATATCTCGTTAAAGACGATGTTTGCCAAGGTCAGTACAGAACAGGTCTCTTCAACATTCACCCAATTTGAAAATTACCGGGTGATATTATCACAGAGGCTGGGATCGGTCAATCCTTATTCTGCAGTTGTCGGATCCAATGGATATTACCAGGGATATCAGGAGTACTCCCAGGATGTTCTCATTCCTGCCTTCCTCGCCGCCTATTCCGGGACTAGTCCATATAAGATTGGCCTGATCAATGAAACCAATTCCAGTATCCGTTCAAATCCGTTTTCCAGTTATATACCCAAGCCCAACTGGCGTATTTCCTATAATGGTTTGGCCAAATTGCCGGGCTTTGACAATATTTTTACAAGTTTCAATCTAACCCATGCTTATACGAGTACTTTGAGCATGGGGAGTTTCAATTCTTCCCTGCTTTACCAGGATCCGTTAGGCATTCGCTATCCCGGATTCATCGACACCGTTTCCGGAAGCTTTGTTCCTTATTTTACGATTCCCAATATTACCGTACAGGAGGCTTTCTCTCCGCTTCTTAATCTGGACATGCAGTTTGTCAATCGTTTGCAAGCCAGAGTAGGCTATAGCAGGTCACGTCAACTGAGTCTAAGCCTGGTCGATTATCAATTGGTGGAAAGCCATTCAAATGAGTTCACTTTTGGCGGAGGATGGAAGAAGAAAGGTCTACCCCTTCCCTTCAAAATCAAAATGCCAGGGAAGACGGAGGCTTCCAAGAAATTAGACAATGAAATGAATTTCCGTCTTGATATTTCAATCAGGAACGATATTACCACCAACAGTATATTGGATCAAACCGCCACCTTGCCAACAGGTGGCCAGACAGTCGTGAGGATATCTCCTTCGATAGACTATGTCATGAGCAATAGGATCAATGCAAAGCTCTATTTCGATCAGACGAGGACGACGCCTAAGATTTCCACCTCCCCACCGATCGTAACCACAAGGGCTGGTATACAGATAAGGATTTCACTTGCTCCTTAGTTAAGGCTTTTTAAGCCTTTAATTTTCGAATCAGATTGAAAATGTCTTACATTAAACCCTATTTAAGAATGTGCATGCGGATAAAAAACATTGTTCCTTGCCTGGGTTTTAATCAGATAGTTCCTTCCCGCTCTTTACCAGGCGGCAAGTCAAGGAAGTTTCCATAATTTCGGCTCCATCCAGAACCAAAGCATTTGATCCAATTGAAAGATCTAAGCATCATCATTGTCAACTACCACAGCTCTGCTCTGATCATTCCCTGTCTTCAAACGGTTTATGCCTACACGAAGCGGATCGATTTCGAAATCATCGTCGTGGATAACAATTCCGGGCCCGAAGAAAAGGAATGGATTTTAGCAGCTTTCCCTGAAATTTCATGGATACAGATGGATTATAATGCCGGGTTCGCAAGAGCAAACAATGAAGGCATCCGGCATACAAATGCACAAACCATTTTGTTATTGAACGCAGATACCCTGTTAGACAGCCCGGCAATCGAAAAATGTTATCAGTTATTTATGGAGTCCTCCTTTATAGCATGTGGCGTACAATTGCTCAATGAAGATAGAAGTCCGCAGATTTCAGGGAATTATTTTACGCCTGGGGGGCTCAATTCCCTGCTTCCGCTACCCTATTTTGGAAAATTCATCAAATGGATGGGACAGCTAACCGGGGTCAGAAAGCCCAATTTACCTGATGCCAACTCTACGGTCCGGGTTGACTGGATCAATGGTGCCTTTCTGATGGTGAAAAAGCATTCCATCGACGTGGTGGGTTTACTCGATGAGGACTTTTTTTTATACGCTGAGGAGGCTGAATGGTGCTACCGCTTGGGCAAAAACGGCCCTCTCTGCATCTTCGGAGCCTTTAAAATCATCCATTTGCAAGGCGAAACCGCCGTTCGAACTTTTGGATCGAATAATAAATCCTACTTCAACATTTTTGACAAAAAGGGGCTGCAAATCATATTATCGAATTTGGTTAGGATCCGAAAACAATTTGGATGGCCCTGGTTCCTGATCATCTATTTTTTTTACTTGCTGGACATCCCGGTTTTTTTTATCGGATGGTTGTTCGACAGCATCTTTAATGCAGGAAAACCTTCCTTTGACATACAGCAATTCAAAGGATATTGTATCAATATGTACAAATTGAGCGGGTACCTTTTTAAAATCCTGCGCAATAAGCACTATTTCTATAAAGCGATTTAGTTTTCAACGAAACGTGCAGCTTTTTCTGCTACAGATGCCCAATAAAAATGATAGAAAAATGCATTCGAAATATCGGCCTTGAACCTTGCTGCTTCTAGAATTTGATCCGTAAATTTTATCCAATCGCCGTCTTCCGACAAAAACAATTTCCCATTGCAAATCTCCTGGTCCACACCTATTGCCCCGTTTACAGTCGAAACTGAATTCAAATTATTAGCCAGCGCTTCCACCAATTTGGTCTTAATACCACCCCCCTCGACTATAGGGTTTAGGAAAATATCTGCCGCTCTAAAATATTCATCTATATCTTCTACGAATCCTGCAAACAAAAGGTTAGGGATATTGCCATTCATCAGGTCTTCGGGTATGTCCTTCCCGCATATCAGGATTTTGTATGAGAAATCGGCTTTTTCCTGAAGTTTGGGATTAATAATATCAATGATTTTGTAAAGTCCTGATAAGTTGGCATAGTGATTAAAAGAACCATTAAAAAGCAATAATTTTTCATCTGCTTCTATCCTGTATCGCGCGCGAACATTTTGACGGGAGCTATCGATCAGCCCTTTATCAGGGATCTTGCTGCTTTCCGTTCCATAGGTGACCAGAAGACAACGGGCGGGGGAAAGTCTGAAATGCCTGATACCATAGGCCAGATCCTCCTTCTGAACAAAAAAATTGTAATCAGCAGCCCGGTGGGTGGCTTTTTCATAAATCCTTAAAATTGGCCACCACCATTTTCCCAAGGACTTCCAACGAAGATTTTCGATATTATGAGAGTGTACAATGAGTTTGACTCCATACCATTTTTTGAGAATAATGCCCAGCCATCCATAGTAAGGATGTTCGAGTAAAAGATGTGTCGCACCAGCCTCCCTGATTATTTTTCCCAATTTAAAAAGGTAAAAAATATTGATATACCGAAGCTTTGAATCAGATAATATATTCATCACTTCATAACCGTCCGCCGCTAAAGGGTCATTTTTTTTAGTAGTAACAGTGATCAGGCTAAGGTGCCTGGAAAAATATTTGTAAAAAAGTGCAACACCCTTTTGTCCTCCCATCCTGGCAGGTAAAAATGGGTAGGGCACAATGCTTATGATCTTAGCCATTGCTTATTTCTTTCTGTTGCCGATAATTCCTCCAAGTGAAAATTCCGGATGCGATCAGGAGTAAATAGGCGATAAGGGAGCACCATACAGATATCCAATTGCCCAATCTGAAGATAGGCGGATCGAACCTGAACTCTATAGAGTGATCACCGGTCGCAACGGGCATACCCCTTAAAATATAATTAACCTTACAATAGGGAACTTCTTTCCCATCCAGCCAGGCTTCCCATCCCTTATCATAATACACTTCACTGAATACGGCAAACTGATTGGTTTTAGCGCTCACTTTATAATCAATAATATCATTTCGGTTTTCAACCAGCCTTATGGTGGCGCCAGAATCGGGAACGGGAGGGAAGGGAATCTGAGGCTGAAATTTATTCTCAATAATGGCCGTATCCCTCAGGTCAGTATTGTCCAGGGCCCTTAATTCTTCATTCCCATTGTCGACCCATCGGATGCCTTTTACAAGCCAACAAGGCCCGTACGCATTGCTATTTGACATTGCCATCGGCTGGCCGTTCATCGGATTGCGCCTGATGAAATATTTTGTATTCAGCATATTAAACACTGACTTGTTCATTTTGGAGAGTTGGCTGTCAATAATATCCTGATAAAGACCCAATTTAGCCGGGGAATAGCCTCCAATGGAATTGTGGTGATAGGAGGTCTGAGCATCCTGAAAGGCATTGCCTCCCTGTGACTCATCGAAAACCCGGAAACCTTTTTCCGGGTCCTTACTGATCAATTGATCAGCCGGAGTCGGATTGAAGGATGCTTCAAATTCTAAAGGCTCAAGGAAATTGTCTTCGTTAAAATATTTGCGCCCCTCAGCTAACAGGTCATAGGAACTGGTCAAAACCAGGCCTCCGACCAGGATCATCGATTTGATTTTGCCCTTTAGATACAGGCCCGTCAGCAAAGCTGCAGCCGCAATTAAAAAGATGCTGCGGAAGAGATCGCCGCCAAAGAGGGATTGGCGATCATTTTGAAGCGCATGGGTAGATTCACCCGCAACTTGTAAAGCCTGCTGTTGCATCTCCGGTGTCGGCTGTTTGCCCCTGGCAAGTCTCTGAACGATTTGTCCGGCCAAACCTTTCTTTATTCTTTCGTCATTGGGAGATTTGAAATCCGATGAAAAATACAATCCCGTGAGAATTACCAATATTGAAGCTGTAATATAAAGGGACAAACGAAATTTGCTCCAGGCAATGGCTTTATCTTCCCTGTCATTTATCAAAGCGTTTAGGCCCATGGATGCAAGGACCGGGAAGGCGAATTGAGGGAGGAAAAGGGCTTGGGTTGGTGCCCGGAATTTGCTGTAAAAGGGAAAATGATCGAATAGAAAATAGTTAAATGCAGGGAAATTCTTTCCCCAGGCCAGGATAATGCCCAATATTGATATCGAAATCAGCCACCATTTATGCCTGCTCATGAGATAGACCGCTGCGAATAGGGCGAGAAAGCAAATCACTGCACCCAGATAGACCGGGCCGGCCGTATTGGGTTGGTTACCCCAGTAGGCCATTTGGTTTTCATTTTGTAAACTGGCATCTTCCGAAGTACCCAGCTCCGCCATTTTTGCTGAAAACCTTGTTTCATCCGGGAATAAGTTGCCTTCACTTCCTCCCCCATAAATATTCGGGACGATGAGAGTGAAGGTTTCGCCAAGGCCATAGCTCCAGTTAAAAGCATAATCTTTATCAAGACCGCCTGTAGACTTATTTTCATCATTTGAAGCAGTCTGAAGGTCCGATTTCCCTCCCCTCTTGGTTTCTTTGGCATATTCCTGCAAAGGCATCCAACTGATTGCGTAGCTCCCGAATCCGAGGGCCGAGCCGATAAAGATCATTGCAAGTCCGAAGGCAAAATCCTTATATTCCCTGTTCTTACAGCTTTGCACCAGGTAACCAATGATCATAAAGCAAGTGATGATTACTGTATAATACACAATCTGCAGGTGCTGCGTGCTAACCTGAAGGCCAAAGAAAATGGCAAGCAGCGTTGTGCCTCTGAGCCATTTTTTCTGAAATACCAGCAATGAGCTGGCAAGTATCGCCGGGGCATAACCAATCGCATACATCTGAGTGTCATGTCCCACCGCAACGATCACAGGATCAAATGTGCTATAGGCATAGGCCAGGGAACCCATAATACCAACCCAGGAATTGATGGCCAGAACCTGTGTCAGAATATAAAAGCAGACGCAGGCCAGGAAAAAGAAATAAACCGGTTTAGGCAAGCCAAGGGTCAGCAGATAATATATATAGCTCAGGCTTATTTTTGATGTGGCTTCCATAGCGATTGTATATGCCGGCATACCACTAAATGCACTTTCCGTCCAAAGGGGGAAATGGCCATATTTGTGCTTGTATTCAAAAGATTGCTGAGCCATCCCCTTCCAGTTGATTACATCCGATTGGGATAAGACTTTTCCTTCAAATGCCGGTCTGCAATAAAGAACGGCTATAATCAGAAAAACCAGGATCGCTACAAAATGTGGAAGTGATTTTTTCAGCAAAGAAGAATTCATAACTTCCTAAATTGTTCCGGCAAAATAAGGTTATTTTGCTGAGAAATAACCCAATTCGCCATCCGGGGTAAGTAACGGATCATCAATATTTTATACCACAATTTTCGAAAAGATTATGCGGATTCGGTTCTATTGCAGGCTTTCCTTTATATGCAATCTTTGCTTTCTGTGCGCGCTTTTATTACAATTCCTGCCACATCCTCCGCAAGGAGAAATTGTTGCGACAACCATCGTCATAGGCTATTTATTCGCTGGAGCGCTTAATATTGTAGTGAACCTGGTTCTGATGGTTTTGGGAATGCTTAAAAAATTCAAATCGGCTGAAGTGCCGATATGGCTGGTAGTAGTAAACCTGATATTTTTGATCCCCGAATGCATTTTACTTTTCAGATAACTAAAGTTGGCTAACGGAATGGCCTGAAGAAAGAAATATTACCTAGAGCCAACATGGGAAGGTCCCCCTTTGTATCTCCATAACAGTAAATTTCATCATAGTCATTCAGTTCGTAGGTTGACCTTATCCGGTAAACCTTCTCCTCCCCATGGCAGTTTTTCCCATTCAGCCTGCCGGTGATTTTTGAATCTCTGATTTCCAGATGGGTGCTTATTAATTTAATACCATATTCCCTGGCCCAGTTACCGATCCACAGATCGGCGGAAGCAGAGACCAGGACAATCTCGAAATGGGAGGCTTTAAGCTTTTCAATTTCCTGAATGGCTTTAGGGCGGATCAGGTCTGCTAGTATTTCTCTTTGAAATTGGTCACAGCGGGACTGAAATTTGTCGGAAGGAATTCCTGCAAAAAAATACCGCAACACCCTCTCTTTTGCCGCGCTATTGCTGATAATTTTAAATTTATAGGCGACCAGAACCGGCAGGTTTAAGATGAAGCCGAGGAAATAAGATAAACTGCCTTTCTGGTAACGTATCAATTCAAGCATGGTATCTCCCCGGGTAATGGTTCCGTCAAAATCAAAAAAGGCGATTCTCTTTTTCAAAGATTCATTTTTTTGAATTGGAACTCGGGTATATTTCGGATGATGAGCATGATCCATCTCCACATCCATTTAACATACACTGTGTTCTTTCTATTCAAAACGGATTTGAATACAGCATCGGCCACTTCTTCCGGGCTGGCAGTTAGGGGAGCAGGCAGTTTCAACCCTTCGGTCATTTTTGTGAATACGAAACCGGGTTTCACGGTAACGACATGAACCTGGTCCTTATACATTTTATTGCGGAGCCCATCCAGATAGACTGAAAATGCAGCCTTACTGCTTCCATAAATGAGTTTGCTTTGCCTTCCTCTTTCTCCGGCAACAGAACTTATACCGACAATGGTCCCGTGTTTTTGTCGCGAATAATATCCGGCGACCCGGTTAAGAATAGATACGGCACCGCTATAATTGGTTTGGATCATGCGCAAGGCTTCATCAAAATCTTCGAATGCCAGGTCTTCCTCCTGCATAAGCCCAAAAACACAAATGGTTATCTCAGGCTTGGGTTCAAGCGCCTTAAAAAAAGGTTCGTGAGAGGAGAAGGAGAGTGCATCGAATGCATGTATCGAGCAGTCAACGCCGAACCGGACCCGAATATCAGATTCCAGGGGTTTTAGCCGATCAGCTTCACGAGCCGCCAATTGGATATCATATCCCCGGGAAGCAAATTTTCTGGCGATTGCAATGGCAATATCTGAACCTGCACCTAAAATCAATACGGTAGACATGAACTAATTTTTCGTCAATAAAAGTCTTCCTGACTGCAAGGAACGAAATTTTCCGGAAGGGTTATACTTGTGGAGGATAGCTTTAAATTTTGACAGTTCGGGATAACCGGCTTCCAGCACTTCAGGCCTCATTCTCGCGTCTTTACTCATATACAATCGGCCGCCATATTGCAGGACAATTTTATCGAGTTCATCCAGGAATTCAAACAGGCCTTTGCGTACAGGAAAATCCAGGGCCAGGGTATATCCTTCTTTAGGAAAGGATATCATGCTTTCCTGGCGACCAAATACTTTAAGCACGGCAAGAAAGGATCCTAGTCCCTTATCGCTGATCTTTTGCAATATGGCAATTAATCCGTCTTTTGCGTCCAGGGGGAGAACGAACTGGTATTGAATAAAGCCTGTCTTTCCATATCCCCTGTTCCAATGCAGGATAGCATCAAGGGGATAAAAGAAAGGTTCATAAGGAACAACATTATTGATTTCCCGTTTCAGGTTCTTGTTGTAATATAGAAAATTAAAAGCCTTTACGGTCAATGAATTCAAAACCCAGGAGGGAAGATTGAAGGGAAATTGAATTTGCTTTTTTCGGGGAAGCAACAAGGGGTCTTTGATTTGCTTTTCATTTAATTGTTCGCGGATCGCATGTTCGCCAAGGATCAATATGCTTCTTCCAAAATTTTTCCCTTTTTTCAAACAGTCGATCCAGGCGACTGAATAGGTAAACTGTTTATACTGTTCAAATAAGCGGATCACTTCTTCAAGATTCTCCGCCTTGATCTGTTTTTGAGCAATATAGGATGACTCTATTTTTTTTAGTCCGAATTTCACCCTGGTGATTAGGCCAGTCAAACCCATTCCACCGCAGGTAGCCTCAAACAAATCTGCTTTTTCTGACAATGAACAGATAACAATCTCTCCGCTTTCAAGCAGGATATCCATTTCTATGATATGGTTGCTGAATGACCCGTCCACATGGTGGTTCTTTCCATGCACATCGCTTCCAACGGCCCCTCCTACCGTAATGAATTTCGTACCAGGTGTAACAGGCAAGAACCATCCCGCAGGAACGGCCACTTTCAATATCTCATCCAGCCGAAGACCGCTTTGACATTCAAGTATTCCCCTTTCCCTGTCAAACGAGAGCATCTTATCGTATTTGAGAGTAGAGAGTGTGAAGTCGGCGAGAGAGGCATCGCCATAACAACGTCCATTCCCTCTCGGAATAAAGTATTCTGTTTCTGCAACCAGCTTTTTTAATTGGTCGTCAAATATAAAGGATTTTTCCTCTGCATCAATTGCCGGATAATTTCCCCAGTTCGCAATCTTCTTTTTCATCTGTAAATACTTATTGTCAGATGAAACCTAGCAAAAACACGTGGCAATATGCCCTGCTCGGTTTCATAATTTATTTAATGGGAAATCCCATAGTTTTTGAAGATGACCACATCCCTCAGGTACAATATGACATAGAAACTGGCAACCCACAAGATAATGGTAGCCTGAATAAAGCGGTCCTTATACAATATTTCAGTTGGTGAAGCCGATTTCTCATGAACAAACGTTATTTGGAGATAACGCATCAGCCCTGCCACGACGAAAAGACTGGTATAATAGAGCCGATAGGCACGCAGACGGGAAAAAGTCGAAGGATCCACTGTGTACATGATATAGGCGACGATGATAATGGCACAAAAAAGGCCGAGCATCGTATTTAAAAAGTCCAGATTATACCCGGTGACCGATTTTCGCATCTCACTTCCAGTGGAAAGTTTCAGAAGAACATCGTCCCTTCTCTTCGCGATTGACATGAATAGCGCCAGCAGGAAAGTCATAATGATGAGCCAGGAGGAGGTATCCGTATTCGTAAGTATCGCCCCGCCCTTCACCCTGATCACAAACCCGGCTGAAAGTATCAAAATATCCAGGATTGAAATATTTTTCAATCCGAAAGAATATGCCAGGTTAAGAAAGAAATAGACTCCGGCTACAAACAGAAATTTCCAACCCGGGTCAATCAGGTAACCCACTAATGCCCCTCCTAAAAAAAGGAAAATGCAAAGAAGCAGGGCAATGGGTTTTCTAACCAAACCAGCCGCCAATGGTCGCTTGCATTTTTGAGGATGCCTTCGGTCATCTTCAATATCGCGATAGTCGTTGATTATATAAATGCTGCTGGCAAAGCAGCAAAAGGTGACAAATCCGGCAGACAGTGACAGGATTTCCTTTAAATTAAAAATATTCCCTGCGAAAAAAGAAGGTATGAATAAAAAAAGGTTTTTTGCCCAGTCCTTTGGCCGCAGGAGCTTAATATAATGCTTCATTTTACCAAGTATTACACAAGATACAATACAAATAGCTTAGATGCAATTGCAGGAAATTAAGCCGCTTTGATTTTTTACAGCACCCAAGGCTATTTTGCATTAATTATTTCCTTTTTATTTTTTTTATGCCAAATTTGCAGGAGTATTTTTAGGAATTAACATAGACATAATGAGCCAAAAAATTACGGCAGCCATTACATCCATAGGTGGATATGTTCCGGAAGACAAGCTGACCAATGCTGACCTGATGAAAATGGTTGATACCAATGAAGAATGGATAAGGACAAGAACAGGTATTGAGGAGAGAAGGATACAAAAAACCAGGGGCAAAGCCACTTCAGATATGTGTGCCGAGGCCGTGCGGGAACTCTGCCAGAAAAGAGGGATCAGTCCGGAAGAGATTGATTGCCTGATCGTCGGCACCGTCACTCCTGATATGTTTTTTCCTTCTACCGCCAATTTGGTTTGTGACAAGGTAGGAGCAAAAAATGCCTGGGGTTTTGACCTTGCAGCCGCATGTTCCGGATTCCTATACAGTTTGACGACCGGCACTGCGCTGATCGAGAGTGGAAGATGCCGTAAAGTAGTCGTTGTGGGTTCGGATAAAATGAGTTCTATCGTCGATTACAGCGACCGCACTACCTGCATCATATTCGGGGACGGTGCAGGAGCTGTATTGCTCGAACCGAACACCGAAGGATTCGGGGTATTGGATAGCATCTTAAGAAGCGATGGAACCGGAGCCCATTATCTCCATATGAAAGCCGGTGGCTCCTTAAAACCTGCATCCTTCGAAACAGTCGCCGCCAAGCAACACTTTATTTACCAGGAGGGTCAGGCTGTTTTTAAATTTGCCGTAAAAGGCATGGCCGATGTGAGTGCGGAATTATTGGAAAAAAACAATCTGAGCGGAGAAGATATCGCATGGCTTGTTCCACACCAGGCGAATAAAAGAATCATCGATGCAACTGCTAAAAGAATGGGGCTTTCCCATGATAAGGTGATGATCAACATCGATCGTTATGGTAACACAACGAGCGGCACCATTCCTCTCTGTTTATGGGATTGGGAGAATCAATTGAAAAAAGGGGATAACCTGGTATTTGCCGCATTCGGCGGAGGATTTACCTGGGGTGCAACCCTGGTCAAATGGGCCTATGACGGCCACTATGACAGCCAGCTTGCTCATCGTTAATCAATTCCGGACTTTCTGCAAGCACCCTTGCTGATCAGAGGGGATGGTTTAGGTCAGCCCCCGGTTTTTCCAGTTCATTGGCCAAGGCCCCATCCAATAGCAGAAAGGCTTTTCCGCCAGGTGCAGACCATAATGGATGATTCATGTCTTCAAAGAGTTTTTTCCAGCACGATCAGTTCCAGGGGCTGTTTTTGAATTCCGAAGGGAGCACCTGCCGGAAATGGTTTCTTTTCTCCTGTCTTGTGATACCCATGCCGCTCATACCAGGCAATCAGCTCATGTCTTAGCGAAATCACGGTCATGTATATTGATTTGGAGCTATTTCCCCGGGCAAAATCAATCGCTGCCTGCAATAATTGCTTGCCGACACCCCCTCCCTGCAATTCAGGAGCGACGGTCAGCATGCCCAGGTAGGTCTTTTCGTTCTGCCTTTGCAGGTTCACACAGCCTATCAATTCCCCCTTCTCATTCAAATATTCAAGGATCAGTCCGTTAGGATCATTGATCAAAGAAGCCAGGTTATCCTCATCAGTTCGGGTACCATCCAGCAGGTCCGCTTCCGTCGTCCAGCCTTTTTTTGAATTGTCCCCCCGGTAAGCGCCGTTGATCAACCTGGCAAGTGCAGGCAGATCAGAAATCTCGGCTTTATGCAGGTTCATATTTTTTTCACAAATATAAAGTGTTCATTGTTAACAAGTTCATTCGTGATAACCAAGATTATTTCGGCCGGGGAAAATTTCAATTCCCAGATTTCAAATACTGTGAGAACGGCAATATATATATTATCTTGACGTTTTTATGCATTTGGATCTGATCCTAAATTTGATCCGTTCGATTTGGAATCCTATATCATGAAAGCCTTAACCTTAATAGTAAAGGTCCTATGTTTAGTGGGGATGATCTCCCCTGCATATGCTGTTAACCGTTATTGGGTAGCAGCAGGTTCTGCAAATTGGAATACTTCAGCCAACTGGTCCACTGCTTCCGGAGGAATGGGAGGAGCCAGTGTGCCGGGTTCCACTGACGCCGCCATATTCGATGGAAATGGCCCCGGCAATTGTACATTGAATATCAATGTCACCCTTACAACTTTAAATGTCAAAGCTGCCTATACCGGAACCATTATACAGGGAAATTACACGGTAACGACCTCTGGTACTGCAACATTTGCCGGCGGTACTTTCACCGGCGGCACTGCCGAAATCAATTTTCAGGGAACTTTCACCCTGTCCGGAACTGCCTTCACTTCCACGAACAATATTCTTGAATTGAATGCCAACGCTGCATTTACCGGTGGCAGTTTTATTGCCAATAACGGTACAGTGCAGTTCAATTCAACGGCAGCGGTCACCCTTACCATTTCGGGCACCAGTCCCACTTTATACACTGCAGAATTTGTCGGGCTAGGCAGGACATACGACATTACTGCAACCGGGGACTTGCAGGTAACTAATGCGCTCAATCTTTCCGGTTCCTCCTATATCACTCTGAACAAAGGAACAATCGAAGTTACCGGCGATATAAATATAACCAATACCGCCACTGGCGGGGGCGGAACGACCACCATCCTTATAAACGGTACTGGAAATCAAAATATCAATGGGAGTACAACCTCCGGCTATGGCGCTTTGCCGATCGTCAATATTGACAAAACCTCAGGCAATCTGAATCTTTACAATATCATTTCTTTTGCAGGAGACCTGACATATACCGCAGGCACCCTTGTGCCCGGAACCTCAACGGTGGAATTAGTGGGCTCCCTGACCATCACAGGCAGTTTTACCGTTTATAACCTGGAAATTGATGGAGCAGCCGCTGAGACTATCACAATAGCGACCGGAGATATTTTGACTTCTACCGGCACATTCGATATGGAGAATTCTTCCAATGACATAACGATTAATAAGGGCACGATTGCGGCTGAGGGAAATATAACTGACAATAATGCCGGCATCTCGGGTGGCGGAACGGGCACCATTTTGATCAATGGATCATCCTCACAAAATATCACTTCTACAGGCGTATTGGACCAGGGAAAATTTCCTGCTGTGACGATCACTAACACTGTCGGAACAGTCACCTTTCCCTCGCTCATTACTGTAACCGGCAATTGGACCTATAACAGCGGTTCATTGGACGTAAATACCAATAACGCAACGGTTGTATTTGAAAATACGCTTACGATTTCAGGCACGCTTACCCTCAACAATGTGACATTTAATGCAAATGCCATTTATACCATTACTTTCAGCACAGGCACTTTGCTTACAGTTACAGGAACGCTGACTACGGAAGGAAATTCCAATCTTTCCCTTAGCTCCCCAACTGCCGGAACAGATGTTTTGGAAGCACAGGGAAATATTACTGTCAATAACAGCGGAACCACGGGGGGAGGTAATGGCGAAATCATGATCGATGGGACAGCCAACCAGCTTTTCTCCAGTTCTGCAGCAGCTCAGGAAGGATGGCTACCCTATATCCTGATCATTAAAACAGGAGGCACTCTCACGATGAGCGGCACTATTTCCGAAACCCGGAACTGGACCTACACAAGCGGCACCGTAGATGCCATAACCAATTCCAGCACCGTAGTCTTCGGATCCCATAACCTGAATGTCAAGAGCGATGGCATGAGTTTCTATAATGCCACTACTGTTTCCAGCAATACTACTCTGGGCAATGATATGACTGCCGCAAACAATGTCACCATGAGTGGAACCGGAGTCCTGATTCCTGGAGCACATACTATCAATGTCGGAGGGAGCTGGACCGATTATGGCGCTGGATTCACTGAAGGGACCAGCACGGTGGTTTTCAACGGCACCGGGATACAGTATGTCAGTGACCCAAGCGATGAAAATTTCTATAACCTGACTACGGATAATTCCGGAAGCGAGGTTTATCTCCAGGACGATATCAATATCGCCAATAAGCTGACGATGACAAGCGGCAATATCGAACTAGATGGAAATACAGTTACGCTTGGAACCTCTGCAGCCGCACCGGGAACCCTTAGCTATACTGCGGGAAGCATGGTCGATGTCGGATATTTTACCAGATGGATTACTGCTGCCACCATTGCTGCCGGTAATGTAAAAGGATTGTTTCCGATGGGCGCCATCAGCGGGGATCTCAGGCCATTCCATGTCTCAGTTCCAACCACAGCCCCGAGCGCCGGAGGCACGATAACGGTATCGCATACCTATATCAACGATTGGCGTTATATCAATGTAATAGATGAAGACGGAACCCTGCTCGTCACCGAGAACGACTCTTATTGGACACTTACAAGTGGCAATGGTCTGACAGGAGGCACTTATGATCTCCGCGGTGAAGGGACCGGTTTTGGCGTCATCGCAAATGTAAATGATCTTCGTCTGATACTTCAATCCAGTTGGGTCGGGGATCCTGGAGCCAATGGAGGAACTACAGCTGATCCGCAGGTCAACCGTACCAATGTGTCCCTTACCGATTTAAATAACTCCTTCTTTATCGCCACCGATGAAGTCAACGATGTTTTGCCCTTAAACCTCGTCTCATTCACTGCAAAACCGGAAAATGGCATCGTGGCCATTGACTGGAAGACGGAAAATGAACAGCAGATCTCTTATTTTGGATTGGAGAGGTCTTCCGATGGCCTTCACTGGGAGACCATGCAGTCTGTTCCGGATCAAAACAGCGCAGATACTGCCGCGGTTTTGAATTATTCCGCTACCGACGGGCACCCGCTTTCCGGCATCTCCTATTACAGGCTGCAAATTATGGAGGTCGGCGGGAAACAAGCCTATTCGCAGGCAGTTGAGATCGCCATGAATGCAAATAACACGACCCTCCAGGTTTATCCAAATCCGGCATCAGGCATTGTTTATATCAGTTTCCCAAATGCAATGCCCCGGTCCGTCGCCCTGATCAATGCTGCCGGGCAGACAGTTCAACAATTGAATGTCGCTGACTCATATATGGGGATGGATTTATCATCTTATAGCCAGGGAATCTATTTTATACGCGTCAGCAGTAGTTCAGGAATCCAAACCATAAAAATCCTCATCAGGCATTAATTCCCCTGCTTCTTACCCATGCAATGAAATCCGTAGAAGGAATTTTTTCCTGCCCCACCTGCCTCAATAGGGTTACCAATTGTCCGCGATGATAGGTGGCATGATTGAATATATGCTGCAATATGAGGTATAGTTCTTCTTCAAACGGGTCTCCCCGAAAATTTTGGTATTTCAACTTCTGAATCAATGCCTCTTCGCCCATTGATTTCACTATTTCAGCATAATCCCGATCAACCAATTTCCAGGCTTCGCAAAGCTTCTCCATTGAGCCGTTGAATGGATCATCCAATTTGATAATATGCGGTTCATGCTGTACTCGTTTTAACCATAAATAAGTGGCCCCCCAGACGTGAAATGCGGTTTTGTAGATGCTGGTGAAACTGCTGCTTATCTCCTGTTGCTGTTGTGAGTCACTAAGTGATAACAAGGTTTCTCTGATCCTGTCGTTGGCCCAAGCCGTATATGCCGCATAGCAAGTCAATAATTCCTTCATACAAAAAAATTTCGTTTACTTTTGATTTCATCTCAAAATTAGGCATTCTGCTTTTTCATGGATAAATCAAATTTTCCTTTTAAAGGGATCAGTTCCGTGGCACTCCATGCAGCAGGTAAGGAAAATGCGGAATGGGCCCATACCCCGCCGATATATGCTACCTCCACATTTACTTTCGATACCGCCAAACAGGGAATGGAACGATTTGCCGGAATCGAGAAGGAGAATATTTACAGCAGATGGGGAAATCCGACTTTTAAGGTCGCTGAGCAAACGATCGCGGCGCTGGAAGCTTTCGGTTTAGATGACGGGCAGGGCCGGCCCCTTCAGCTCAAAGCATTGCTTCATGCCAGTGGACAGGCTGCTATGACCACCATGCTGATGTGCAATTTGCAGGCGGGAGATAAGCTGCTATCCCATTATTCGCTTTACGGGGGCACTTATGAGCTAATGCATAAAGTCCTTGAACCAAACGGCATTAAGCCGATCATCGTGGACATGCGTCAGATCGGTCAGGTTGAAGAAAGCATACTCAGGAACAAGATCAAGTTGATCCATATCGAAACACCGGCCAATCCCACTATTCAGTGTGTCGATATCGAAGCCATCACCGCTTTGGCAAAACAACATGGGATCATAGTAACCGTAGATAATACTTTTGCTACACCTTACCTGCAACAGCCATTTAAATTCGGCGTAGATTTCGTTTTTCATTCCACTACTAAATTCCTGAATGGCCATGGAACAGCGATTGGAGGCGTACTCATCGGAAAGGATATTGAATTTATGAAGACAAGGGCCTGGAAATGGCATGCGTTGCTTGGGGGAAATGCCAATCCATTTGACGCTTTTCTGTTGTCACAGGGAATGAAAACACTGGAGCTCCGTATGGACCGTCATTGCCAAAATGCCGAGCGTGTAGCGGCTTTTCTTTCGGAGTCCGGGCATATCAGTCATGTGAACTATACAGGACTCCCATCCCATCCGGATCACGACCTTGCTAAAAGACAGATGCTGCGTTTCGGACCCATGCTTAGTTTTGAGCTGAAGGGAGGGCTGGAAGCGGGAATGAGATTTATCGATCGCCTGAAAATGTGTGTAAGGGCCGTTTCCCTAGGCACTGCGGATAGCCTGCTTTCTCATCCGGCCAGCATGACCCATTATGGCGTACCAAGGGATGAGCGAATACGCTTTGGTATCACCGACGGGCTTATTCGCATGAGTGTGGGCATTGAAAATATAGAGGATATCCTAAACGATCTGGAACAGGCGATGAATTAGCAAAGCCGGCAGGGGCCCTACTTTACTTCATGAATATAAATGATCTGATATAAGCTGTCCATCATATAATAAGATTCCGAATTGCTTTTGGGATTTTTCCAGTTTTTTGTTCTTGATGGGGGATTAAACCATCCGGGCTTCCCGGAAGAGGGAATCCAGGCCGAACTATCAGGAATCAGGCCGTTCTGATAGATAAATGCGCTCCACCAATTCCTCTCCGATTTCATGATGAGATAAACTTCATCATCCTTCGCCCAAAGGCCGGAATGCCAGTAATGGCCCTTCATTACATGAACATCTCGTGGAGGGAGTTCGTGGGCCCATTTTTGATAACAAAGAATAGGGTCATCGGTTTCTATACCCCTGCATGAAGAAACTAAAATCAATAAGGCCGGTAACAAGAAGGCAAAAGAATTTCTTTTCATTTAAGGTGTCACTTATTTGGTCAATCGAAGCATCAATACATCATGGGCAGGCAATTCAGCGTTTAATTCCTTTGAAGTGTTTCCTTGCTCTTTTTTTGTCCAGAGATTGAAGATCTTAAATACCGATGATGCCGGGTCCAATTGACGGTGAGAAACAGGGTCAGTGATAACCTGCGTTTTCCAATCATAACTGATTTTTTGGACTTTAAGCGAGCGGTTTAAAAAACAAAGAGCCCAGCCTCCATCCTTTAAGGGTTTGAACCAGGTTTGAAGGCTGTCCTGATTAGAATACCTGAATCCCTGGACTCCCAGAGAATCCTGGTCGATCGCGATCACCTCTTTATTCGTGAGGATGGATTTTGTAGCAGGAGACATGCTCCTTAAATCATTTCCCGCAATAAGCGGTGAAGCCATCATGCACCAGATGGAAAAATGGGTCCTGTCCTCGCTTTCCGTCATTCCGTTACCCACTTCGAGCATATCAGGATCATTCCAGTGTCCCGGGCCCGCATATTGATTCAGGGTATCATTGAGGTCCAGATTTCGCATAACGCTATTTGGTTCCCAGCCTTCCTTTGTTTTGCCGCGGTCAAAATAAGGCCCGATATCACCGGTTGTGCGCCAAAGTTGACCAACATGGGATGCCCATCTCCAGGGCTTATTGGTGCCCCAATCGCATAAACTGAACACGATCGGCCTGCTTGCAGCCCTGAGGGCCTTGCTCATTGTGGTGTAGGCTTCTTCTCCGTTTATTCCTTCCGTATTGCACCAGTCGAATTTCAGATAATCGATTCCCAAAGAAGCATAGTAGCGGGCATCCTGGTATTCAAATCCGCGAGTTCCAGGATAACCGGCACAGGTTTTAGTGCCTGCACAATTATAAAGCCCGAATTTCAGACCTTTGGAATGAACATAGTCGGCAAGAGCCTTCATCCCATGGGGAAATTTCGCAGGATCCGCAACGAGATCACCGGTCTTTGGGTCCCTCTCCTTAAGCATCCAGCAATCATCGATCACAACATAGGCATAGCCCGCTTCTTTCATCCCTGATGAGGCGATGATATCAGCGGTTTCCATCACCAATTTTTCACTAACATTGCACTGGAAGGTATTCCAACTATTCCATCCCATTGGCGGTGTCAGAGAAAGTTCTTCGTATTTTTGAGCATAGGCGGAAGACGAAATAATCAGGCTCAGGATTATCATGCATTTCCTCATATGGTAGTTTTGTCGAGTAAAGATATGGGAACTGAGATTTAAAAATTCTTCCCGTTAAAAAATCATCATTATTTTTATGGCTGTCAATATTAATTTATAATTTACCCGTGTTAAGACATAACACCCCTATAAATCGTTATAATCGTTTACCTGCAATCTATAAGCTGATATATGCATCTTCCCTTTCTCTGATTGTATTTGTTCTGCTTTTGGTCCTGAGAATTAGGATGGAATGGATCACCAGGATCATGATTGGCTGGGATTTTTTTAGCCTTACTATGATATCGATGACCCTGGTGACTTTTTTCAGTATGAAGCCGAGACAAATCCATTTGCTTGTGAAAACACAAGATGCTACCCGGCCGGTTGTTTTTTTTACCGTCCTTGTCAGCACGGTGATCAGTCTGATCGGTATTATGGTCTTGCTATTAAATAAGAATCAATGGTTACTGAATAAAAATCTGGAAACCCTTATCTATATAACCGGTGTAACTTTTTCCTGGTTGCTGCTGCATATTATTTTCACCTATCGTTATGCACATTATTATTATGAAGAACAGCAGCAGTTTCCTGAGCGGAATTTCAACGCCATCGAAGTTCCGGGTGAACGAAATCCGGATTACCTGGACTTTGCCTATTTTTCCTTTGTAATAGGAATGACTTTTCAGGTCTCCGATATCAGTATCCATTCCAAACGCATTCGCCGGCTGGCCCTTCTTCACGGATTATTATCATTTCTGTTTAATACAGTAATTGTTGCATTAAGCATAAATGTCATCATCGATCTCAAGTCCTGAATCCTGAACAGTGAATATGAAATTCAAATACGGTTTATTGCTGCTCCTGATTTGTCTGTGCACATACTATAATGCAAATTGCCAGTCCGTGGCAGACGGCGATCCTGCCCGATTTACCAGGGACCATCCCGGTCAGCTCCTCATCGTCCTTACCGATGATTGGCAATCCATTCATGCCCGTCTTTATGGATTCGGGGAAAAAGAAAATGCGTGGAAAAAAGTACTCGAAAATCCAGTCGTAATCGGTAAAGGAGGACTCGAAAGGGCAAAAGGCTTCAATCTCCTGCCAGCCCTAGGCGGCTCTTATAAGAAAGAAGGAGACGGATGCTCCCCAGCAGGTTTTTTCGGCATCGGGCCTGCATTCGGTTATGCTGCCTCAGACAGTGCAAAATGGATCCGCTTCCCCTACTTAGAGGCTACGGGTGATTTATTATGTGTCGACGACAGCGACTCGTACTATTATAACAGGTTACTGATTAAAGACACAGCTAAACAGGATTGGAAAAGTTTTGAACAAATGCACCGAAGTGACGAAGATTATCGCTGGGGCTTATTTGTCCAATACAATTATCCCAAAACGATATCCGGCAATGGGTCCTGTATTTTCATTCATATCTGGCAAAATGCAGATAGTGGAACAGTGGGTTGCACCGCAATGGCGGAGTCCGATATCCTTAGTATTTTGAAATGGGTCGATTATACAAAGCACCCGATCCTCATTCAAATGCCGGAAAAAATCTACGAACAGATCTATCGAAAATTGGGGCTTCCACAAATCAATTAGTGCAAATGAAAAACTTCTTCCAGCGAAACGGATTTTGGAGATCCATCCTCATTGGGTTCCATGATATCCTTCTTGTGATTCCCTTTATCTGAAACCTCTAAATAAGCGACCAGAATATTTGTGTTCCATATCCAAAAAGATGGAATAATTCAAAATTCGCTTATGCCTCAAGTAAGAGCTTCAGTTCATCCCAAATTTCATCATGTTTTTTCCGGTATTCATTTTCAAAACCCGGAAAATAATTTCATTTTAAAAGATATAGGTTTCATAATCCTGTTAATTTCTATGATTTTCAAAGCTTTATCGCATCCATATCAATTAGTTTGGCTATTTTTATACTCCATTGATTTTTATTCACATGCCATTAACCTTGTTTTTTTAAACAATGGCAAACAGCTTTGGTCTATTAATTGTATTAATCATTCAAAATCCTCATTATGAAGATATTCCTTAAAAACAGTCTTTCCTTCCTGCTTTGTCTTTTTCTAATTTCTCAAACCCACGCACAAACATTTAGTGCAGGTGTTTCTATCAGTGTTGCTCCACCAGCGATGCCTGTTTACGTACAGCCTTCATGTCCGGTAGACGGCTATCTATGGTCTCCAGGATATTGGGCCTATGGGCCCGATGGCTATTATTGGGTACCCGGAGTCTGGGTAGCTGCTCCAACACCAGGTTACTTATGGACACCCGGATACTGGGGATTTGTCGGTGGATATTATGGATGGCATTCGGGTTATTGGGGGCTTCATTGCGGATATTATGGCGGAATTAATTATGGATTCGGATATGGTGGAATCGGGTTTGTTGGCGGAATGTGGGCTGGAGGCGTATTTCGTTACAATACTGCCGTTATGAATGTCAATACGACTATCGTACATAATACTTATGTAAACAGAACAGTAATCAATAATACGACTGTCAACCGAACCAGCTTTAATGGCCCCGGAGGTATAACCCGTCAACCTAATGCCGATGAGCGTGTGGCGATGAATGAACAGCATGTCCAGGCTACAAATGATCAGATGAATCACCTCCACACTGCAAGCCTGGATAGAAACCAGCTAGCCTCGGTAAATCATGGCGCCCCTCGTGCGGCTGCAATGAATCGTGTTGGCGGCACCCCATTTAACGGTAGCGGCAAACAGGTACAACAAGGTCCAAGAGCTAACAATGGGAATAATGGTGCCCGGACAAATCCAAATGCAGGAAATAATAATCCAAAGCCTCAAAACCAGAATAAGCCTCAAAATCAATCAAGACCCCAAAATCAATCAAAGCCACAAAACCAGTCAAGGCCTCAGAATCAACCAAAACCCGCAAATACTAATCGTCCGGCTGGCGGTCAGCATCCTCATCCTGCCGGAGGCCATCCTGCCGGAGGCGGAGGCCATGAACACCATAGATAATATTGTAAGAATTTTTTATAACTGTAGGCCATCCCGATAATTTGGGATGGCTTCCTTTTTTGCGGCTTTATGTTATCTTGTGTGCGAACATTTTTTCATGGAGCAGAGACTCTCAGATTTCAATCACCCTTTCTTTATTGGCATTGCCGGAACCGGTATGAGCGCTCTTGCTCAATACCTGACTGATATGGGTATGAGGGTCAGGGGTTCTGATCGGTATTTTAAGAAAGGGATATTCAATGAAAGCCGCGAGAAGCTTTCCTCCATGGGTATAAGTTGCTTTGAACAGGATGGTAGCGGAATTGATCAATTAACCGACCTGGTCGTTATTTCAACGGCAGTGGAAGACTCCGTACCTGAAGTGCAGAAGGCAAGGCAACTGCAAATACCCATAGTGAAAAGATCGGAATTACTCGCCTGGATCACGCGTTCAAAAAAAACTATCGCGGTAGGCGGCACTTCCGGCAAGAGCACGACCAGTGCAATGCTATTTACGATTTTCCAGGAAGCCGGCCTGCAGCCGGGTATTATCAGCGGTGCTGGACTTGTCAGCCTGATCCGGGAAGGCCGGATCGGGAATGCAAAAATGGGGCAAGGAGATTTACTGGTGATCGAAGCCGACGAAAGCGATGGATCCATAACACAATACGAGCCAGACACAGGATTGCTCCTGAATATCGATAAGGACCATCAGGAAATAGATGAATTGCTCCGGCTATTTGGCATTTTTCGAAGTCATACCATGCATTTATTTGCGGTAAACCAGTCTAACGCACTAGCCCGAACGCTTTCAGTGAATATCCTCCATGATTTTTCCATTGACGAAAATTCGCAAGCCGGATATGTCGCCAGCAATTTTAAACAAAGCGGATTAAGCATTTCATTTAATGTCAATGGACAACCCTTTTCTCTGGATACGGTGGGCAGGCATAATATGGAAAATGCCCTGGCCGCGACTGCTGTCGCTCATCAAATTGGCGTGAACCTGGATATTTGCAGCAGGGCTCTTTCAAATTATCATGGAATTTTCCGGAGGCATCAGGTATTGGGAAAGAAAAAGGGAGTCTGGGTAATCGATGATTATGCTCATAACCCGGCCAAATGTGCCTCTTCGATCGAAGCCTGCAAGGGGATCGGTTCCCGGGTCATTGCCTGGTTTCAGCCTCACGGCTATGGGCCCACGCGCTTTCTGCGCGATGATTTCGTGAAGGAATTTGCCCGCGTCCTTAGGCCAGAGGATCAGTTGTGGATGAGCGAAATCTTTTATGCAGGGGGAACAGCCGAGAAAAATATTTCCTCACTGGATATTATCAGGGAACTGCAGGCGCTGGGGAAGCCGGCATTTTTCGTTGAAAACAGAGATCAATTGTTGCAGGGAGTCCGCCCGCATTTAAGCCAGGAATCGGTTTTATTATTGATGGGAGCCCGCGATCCTTCTCTTGAAGAATTTGCAAAAAAAGTCTGGGAAGACATTTAGACCGTTTTGGTTGCGGTGCTTTCTTCCGCGCTGAGAATATTTGTAAAGGTTTTTTCTAGGCCTGAGGAAGATTTTTTATTTGGACCATTGGTTACCAGGTCCTGAAGGGAAATCTGATCTAAAACCTGGTCGATGGTCATTTGGATCATTTGCCATAAGGAACGGGCGGAACAATCAACCGAATTGGTGCAAAATTTCATGGTGCCCGCATGGGTCCCGCAAAAGGAGGAATCATAGAGGGATCCGCCCATAGCTTTTAAAACCCCGTTGATATTGATAGCATTAGCTGGAATGGCAAGGAGATAACCTCCTTTATTTCCCGGTGTGCTCTTTATATAACCGGCCATCCTGAGCATTCGCGTAAGCTTGGCAATATAAGTAGGACTCAGGCCTTCCGCATCGCTTAATTGAGGAATATTCAATCCTTCTTCATCCCGGCAACTTGCTATCCGGATCAATAATCTCAAACCATATTCCTCCTGTGCGCTTATTTTCATCTGTGATTTTATTGTATTCTTTTTTGTCAGATAGAACCTCGTATACCCTGACAGTAAAACCAAAGGGGTATGCCCGGTTTCATTATCTTTTTATTTTACATCATTCCCAATTCAAGCTGGGCCGTTTCGCTCATCATGCTTTTGTTCCAGGGCGGATTCCAGGTAATAGCAACATGCACATCGTTGACCCCTTCGATCTGCTTTATTTTCTGGTCTACCTCCACGGGAATTGATTGAGCAGCAGGGCAACTGGGAGCAGTCAGGGTCATGACGATCTGAACATTATTGATTGGCAGGATATTGATTTCATATATTAAACCCAATTCATAAATGCTGACTGGTATCTCCGGATCAAAGATTCCTTTTAAACATTCAATTACTTTTTCCTTCAATTCTTCCGTATCCATCATCTTAACTTGCTGAATTTTTTACCTGAAATGCAATAGCATAATTCTTCATTTGTCTTACCATCGCCAAAAGCCCATTCGATCTTGTTTGAGCCAGGTGAGAAGTCATGCCGATCTGCCTGATAAAATCCAATCTGGCTTCCAGGATCTCAGAAGCTGTATGGCCGGAGAGGACGCGGATCAGAAGGCTAATCAACCCCTTCACAATTATGGCATCACTTTCCGCCCGGTAATAGATCCTTCCGTTTCTTTCTTCTGCAACCAACCAGACCGTGGACTGACAACCTCTCACCTTATTCTCTTCTGTTTTCGAACTGGCTTCCAGGGGAGCCAGCTTTTTTCCCAGGTCAATAATGTATTCATACTTTTCTTCCCAAGAATCAAAAAGAGAAAAATCCTCAATTATCTCCTGTTCAGCCTCTCCTATCGATTTTATTGAATCCAAAATTTATAATTATCGCTTAAGCAAATGGACTGCCTTTTCCAAACCCACTATCAATTCATCAATTTCTTCCCTGGTATTGTATAGTGCAAAAGAGGCCCGCACCGTGCCCGGAATGCCGAATAATTTCATCAGTGGTTGAGCACAATGGTGGCCTGTCCGGACAGCAATCCCACGGTTATCCAATAATATCCCCAAATCCTGCGGATGGGTATTTTCCACAATAAATGAAACCAGGCTTGCTTTTTGGGCGGCCTGTCCGATAATCTTCAAACCGGGAATTTCCATCAGGCGTTCACTTGCGTATTGCAGTAATTCCTCTTCATGTTTCCTTATTTTTTCCCTGCCAATGCTTTCCAAAAATTCAATCGCAAACCGCAGCGCGATCGTATCGGCGATATTGGGAGTGCCTGCCTCAAACTTATAAGGCAATTCATTAAATGTCGTACCCTCAAAACTCACTTCTTTGATCATCTCTCCTCCTGCCTGAAATACAGGCATATCCTCAAGCAATTGCATTTTTCCGTATAAAACACCAACTCCTGTTGGGCCATATACTTTGTGAGCGGAAAAAGCAAAGAAATCACAATTCAAATCCCGCACATTGATATCGAGGTGAACTGCCGATTGGGCTCCATCAACGATCACAATAGCCCCGGCTTCATGCGCTTTGCGGATTATTTTTTTAACAGGATTGATAGTGCCTAATGCATTGGAAATATGGGCTATTGAGACGAGTTTCGCACGGGGGGTCAGGAGCTTTTCAAATTCTTCCCAGATCAATTCTCCTTTTCCAGTGACAGGAATGACCCGCAGTACGGATCCTTTTTCTGCACAGAGTACTTGCCAGGGTACAATATTCGAATGGTGTTCCATGGCAGAGACTATTATCTCATCGCCCTCCTTTAAATTTTTCCGACCCCAGGTCTGGGCCACCAGATTGATCCCTTCAGTAGTTCCCCTCGTAAAGATTATTTCTTCCCTGCTTTCCGCTTGAATAAAACGGCGGACCGCATCGCGGGTAGATTCGAAAGCTGCTGTAGCTTCTTCAGCCAAAGTATGGATACCTCGGTGAATATTCGCATTGAATTCTGTATAGTAATCGGTCAGGGCCTGAATAACAGCAAATGGTTTTTGTGAGGTCGCTGCATTGTCGAGATAAACCAGGGGCCAGCCCTTTACCTTTCTTTCCAGAATGGGAAAGGCCTTGCGTATTGCATAAACGTCCAACTCATTTGATATGGAAGCCGAAGCAGTCATGCGTCATCTGTTTTCAATTTCGAGGCGTTTTGCCAATAATTTTTCGACCCATTCCCTTATCGGACTTATCCGAATATGTTCTATGATATCGGAAGCAAAAGCGCCTACCAGGAGGGCCCTTGCTTTGGTTTTCGGTATCCCCCTTGATTCGAGGTAGAAGAAGGCTTCATCATCCAATTGCCCCACCGTACACCCATGTGAACATTTCACATCATCGGCGAAAATTTCCAATTGGGGTTTGGAATTGACACTTGCTTTGCCTGAAAGAAGAATGTTTTTATTGGATTGGTAGGCATTGGTTTTTTGAGCCTCCTGCCTGACAAAGATCTTTCCGTTAAATACTCCGGTGGATTCACCGGCCAGTACCCCCTTGTATAATTCATTGCTGAAACAACCGGGTTTTCTGTTGTCAACTATTGTATGGTTATCGATATGGGTTTTCCCATGTTGAAAATACAAACCATAAAGATGGGCTTCGCAACGCTCTGATTCCATTACCACATTAAGGTTGTTGCGTATCATACCGCCTTCCAGTGAAATCACCACTGTATGTACCAGGCTTTTCCCTAATTGACGAATATGACAGGAACTTACCTGTCCATTGGTCAGCTCATCATTTTGGATCTTGTAGTATTCGAGGGAAGCGTCCTTTTCAAGGACAATTTCAATGACATGATTTGAAAAACTTTCCGTTGAAAGATTCTGGGGCTGTCCCAGGGCCAGAAAGGTCTCAACGATCTGTAGTCCGGCATTCTTTTCCAGTAGAACGAGGCTGCGTGGCTGGGAAAGAATATTGGATGCCCTTGCATCTGTAATATGGTATATGTAAATCGGCTTCTTTACTTTTAGATCTTCTCCTACCCTTATAAAAATCCCGTCTTTAAGGAATGCCGTATTCAGCGCATGAATTCCATCCTGCAGGTATTTGCTGCTATGATCAAAATGATTTTCAAGTATCTCTTGCATCCCGTTTTCCTGCATTTTGTCAATAGGGAGGACCTGGATCTCTTTTGAAATCAGTTTGGATAAATCTGAATTAAAAAGCCCATTCACAAAAACCAGTTCATTGGCCAGCTCATGACCCGGCAATTGTCTTTTTTGAAAATCCTGGACTGTAAATGGAATTTGCTTGTCCCCATTTTTCGGAAGCTCCGGAAGTTTGTCCAGAAGCGGAGTGATGCGGGTATATTTCCATTCCTCGTTCTTCATAGTTGGAATGCCCCATCTGGTGAAATCCAGTATAGCTTTTTTCCGGAGGCTGATTAATCCGGAGCCTGAGCCGGAATCATTTAATACTCGCTGCTCCAATTGATCTTTGTAATATTCTACCGCATTCATAATTTAAAGTTCTGATCAGGCTCCTTGCTCCAGGGGTTGATCGTTCTTTATAAAATCATAACCCCTTTCTTCTAATTCGAAAGCAAGTTCTTTCGTCCCTGATTTGACGATCCTTCCATTGTAAAGAACATGCACGAAGTCGGGTACGATATAGTCCAGAAGCCGTTGGTAGTGGGTGACTACCAGGACGGAGTTATTCTTATTTCGTATTTTGTTGACTCCATTGGACACAATCCGGATCGCATCGATATCAAGACCGGAATCGGTTTCATCGAGGATTGCCAATCTCGGCTCAAGCATGGCCATTTGAAATATTTCATTTCGTTTTTTTTCTCCGCCGGAAAAGCCTTCATTCAATGAACGGCTGAGCAGGCTTTGCTCGATGTTCATCAGAGCCATTTTTTCCCGCATCATTTTTAGGAAGGCGACGGCATCAAGCGGTTCCTGACCTCGGTATTTTCTAACCTCATTCACCGCCGTTTTCATAAAAATAGTCGTGCTCAACCCCGGGATCTCCACCGGGTATTGAAAAGCCAGGAACAGTCCTTCGCCAGCTCTTGCTTCCGGAGAAAGTTCAAGCAAATCCTTTCCCAGGAAACTGACTGTTCCGGAGATGACCTCATAATCTTTTTTTCCGGCCAAAACTGAAGCCAGCGTGCTTTTACCAGATCCATTAGGTCCCATTATCGCATGAACCTCTCCCGGTTTTATTTCAAGATCGATTCCCCTTAAGATTTTTCTTCCTTCGATGCCTGCTTGCAAATCATGAATCTTCAGCATGTTCTTTCTATTTAATTTTCTTTTACTTCTATTTAACCTACGCTGCCTTCCAGGCTGATGGCAAGCAGTTTTTGCGCTTCTACAGCGAATTCCATTGGTAACTGGTTCATGACCTCTCTTGCAAATCCATTTATGATTAAGGCCACTGCCGTTTCTGTATTTATGCCACGCTGATTGCAATAGAAGATCTGGTCTTCCCCGATCTTTGAAGTGGTAGCTTCATGTTCAACTACCGCGCTGGCATTTTTGACCTCTATATAGGGAAAGGTATGGGCGCCGCATTTATCGCCAAGTAAAAGAGAGTCGCATTGGGAATAATTTCTTGCATTTTCTGCCTGACGATTTACATGGACAAGGCCGCGGTAGCTGTTATTGCTATGTCCGGCAGAAATGCCCTTTGATACGATCCTGCTCTTGGTATGTTTGCCAATATGCAACATTTTTGTACCCGTATCAGCCTGTTGGTAATTATTGGTAACTGCAACAGAATAAAATTCGCCGGTTGAATAATCGCCTTTCAGGATTACGCTGGGGTATTTCCATGTTATAGCAGATCCGGTTTCAACCTGGGTCCAGGAAATCTTTGAACGATTTCCGGCGCAAATACCCCTTTTGGTTACAAAATTATAAATACCGCCCAGGCCATTCTTATCGCCGGGATACCAGTTTTGCACGGTCGAGTATTTTATTTCCGCATCTTCCATAGCGATCAATTCTACAACTGCCGCGTGCAATTGATTTTCATCACGCATCGGCGCCGTACAACCCTCCAGATAACTGACATAACTCCCCTCTTCAGCGATGATCAGGGTTCTTTCAAATTGCCCCGTATTTTCAGCATTGATCCTGAAATAGGTCGAAAGCTCCATGGGACAGCGGACTCCTTTAGGTATATAGCAAAACGAACCATCACTGAAAACTGCAGCATTGAGGGCTGCAAAATAATTATCGGTAGGAGGTACTACCGTACTGAGGTATTTTTTGATTAATTCAGGGTGTTCTCTGATTGCTTCACTAATGGAGCAAAAAATAATTCCCAATTCGGATAATTGTTCCTTAAAGCTCGTACCGATGGAAATACTGTCAATTACTGCATCTACGGCTACTCCCGTCAATCTTTTTTGCTCATTCAGGGAAATGCCCAGTTTTTCAAATGTTTTCCTTAGCTCCGGGTCCACCTCATCCAGGCTATTGGCCTTTATCTTCTGTTTAGGAGCAGAATAATACTTAATATCTTGATAATCAATTGGGGGAAATTTTAAATTGGCCCACTTAGGTTCATGGCCATTCATCTTTTGCCATTGCCTGAAAGCTTTCAGCCTCCACTCGAGCATCCATTCCGGTTCGTTCTTTTTGGAAGAAATAAAACGAACTGTCCCTTCATTAAGACCCTTTGGCGCTTCATCCGCTTCAATATCTGTTATAAAGCCATATTTGTAGTCGCTTAAAACGGTCTTTTCTATAGTACTGAGCCCTGCATCAACTTCTTTCCCAAGTTCCTGTCGAACCGGCTCGAATGTTTCTGAATTCATTAAGTAAAGATACGAATCAGTTTATACAAAAAAGTATAAAAAGCCTTTCAGGCTCTTGGTCCATAAGATTTTCCAATATTCGTAAATGGTTCTTGAAAGACTGATCTAACAATGAGCTCCAAAAATATTTGATCTAAATGACTTATTTTCAACACTTACTGTAAAATTTTTTCGACCCTGACCAATTTTCCATCATCGTTGACACCCTCAAGTACCAGGCGCATGATCTTTGTTATATCATTGTTGTAAAATTTGATCGAAACTTTCCTTGTAGATGCATCCGTAAGGAGAAATGGTTTCCAATAGAGTGTAGTTCTGGTATCCTCATTTTCATTCAATTTATCCGGATTAAGGTAATCAGGTGAATAGAATTCCTTCATTACGGAATATCCGACCACTGTGGTATGTTCCAGTCCCTTAAAATTCGGGTCATCGGCACCCCGATTATCTCCACCCTTCTTTGTATACACGGCTATGGCTCCGCCCTGTCCTCCCCCCATTACGCCGGATGCCCCCGGTCTGAAAACCTTTATATAGGCAATATCCGTGGAAGGCATCGATTTTAATACATCGGCGCTCACTTGCATTTCGTTTAGAAATAAAGTGGGTGTAGAGCCTCTCCACGAAAGGTTTACTGATGCTGATCCGACCGTAGACCCTGTGTTTGTTATTGTCAGACCAGGAACTTTACCCTGAAGAAATGCGAATATGTCCAAGCCTGAATAGGAGGCCATATCATTTGCATAATCAAAAGTGTAAGCATCCCCACCGGCAAACATTCCCGTTGCATATTTCTCATCCAATAATTCTATCGGTGATTTGGCTTTAGCCTTGATTGTAACTGTTTCAAGGGTTTTGATCTTTTGATTGTTGAATGTATTATGTTCTGTCTCATCTGCAAAAAAGCGGTTCCTGTTCAAAAGGGAAGAATCAGAAGGGGGCCAGATATCATTGGTAAGAGTGAGGGGTTTTACCGTTCTTGCTGGTCTAAGCAATCCGTTATTAAAAGTGATCGCAGCAATATTGGAAAGATTGCGATTGATGGAAAATGAATAATAGACTTTTGCCGTATCAAAAAATAGCAGGCCGCCAACCCCAAATTTATTCGACGACAAATGCGGTATCTGTATGACCTGTGTGCTTGAGTCCTTATGCCTGATTATTGCATTCAATTGCTCATCTTTAGCGATAGTGGAAGGGCTGACTCCCAAAACTTCAACATTCATCGAAAGATGATCCTGATCAATGAATTTGATTGTCGGGATCTTGCCCCTGGCCAATTGGTCCCACTTAAATCTTCTCCAACCGTTGGTAAGCATGACCAGGTCCAAATAATGTAGCAGACTGTCTGATTCATTCAGGAAATAAAATCCGGGATTATATACATGGCCTTTGATATCTCCGGTTAAAAGAAACCTCGAAATAATATTATCGTCATTGGGCGAGATGCCATCCGCTAATGCATCCGTCACTGAGATGGAAAGATTGCTTTTTAAAGAGTCGGGAACCACAATGTCCAGGATATTTATCCCTCGTTTGCCCATCCCTTTGGCATCGATGTGAATATCCGCTATAAAACTATAATTGTAATTATTGACAAAAACGATGCGCTCCGCAATCGGCAACATGTTCGCATTGAACAGAGTGATCTGCAATATGCCTGTTGGCAGTTGACTGACTGGAATGGAACCACCACTCATAAAACTCTCTTTCAGATTTATTTTGGCCTTATAAATCATGTGTTGGTTCATATGGCCAATGATGATAAATTGATCATTTTCCCCGCTGCTATCAGGGGTTCTGGCTACATTAAACAGAACCTTACCTTTCATTGATAAGACCCTTAAAGCCGCCCCTGAATTCTTAACTGAAGGCAAGGGAGTGCTTCTTTCATTTCCTTCGGCATCCTTCCAGACCGCAAAAAGTGAATCAGATTTTTCAGGGCTGTAAATAAAGCTGCCCATGCCGTCATGGACTGATTCAAAATTGGCAACTTCTTTTCCGGATCCATCGCGGATTACGCCACGTACGTTTATGGGCAGACCAAAAATATCCGTTGCCTTGAATGCAATATTATTTTCAACCCCTGCAACAATATCTCCTCCCTCCGGAAAGAATTGCAAATGCCAATCTTTTTTTGCATGCAATTTCAAGCTGTCTTTTTTGCCGTTGGCTATGCGGATATCCTTTTCATATAAGAACGCTGTGTCAAAGTTCAGCATCCACGATGTATATGCCCGGAAATGGAGATGCGCACCTGCAACCTTATTTGGCAGATCAAAATTTCCGGCTGTGGTCGATTCATAAAGAGGAGTGACTTTTCGCTCAATGACATTGCCTTTATCATCCGACAATTCAGTGTAAAAATTTTTACTGATCAGGGAGGGAAACCCATCAGCCATTAAATAGACTTTATACCAGATGGTTTCTCCGGCATTATAAATATTCTTATCAAAATGTACATAAATTTTTTCCTGGGGGAAATTCTCGGCGTAAACATTCATCATGGAATCGATCTTCTGGCCCATCGACAGAATTGGAAGAACAAAACAAATCAAAGCGAATTGAAGTTTCATGACTAAACCTCGGCTGGATTTGGAAATAAGCACCATATTTTTGTAATGTTCGGCAATATTCCTAAAAAAAATTTGTTAAGAACACTAATTAATGACAGGTACCGCCATCCGGCCCGGACTTATAACCGTAAATTCAGGCAAAACCCTTGAATATACCACTAAAATTTGCAAATTTTGAACGAAATTTAATACCATTATGAAAATCAAAGGCCCGGTTTTGATCATGTTCTTTTTTATGTTTTCCACAGCTTGCAAGAAGCTTGTACAGAAGCAAGAAGAGAACGAAGCCATAAGCATAATTACGGATGGAACCTGGATCGTGGAGTCCTATACAAATTCCGGGGGCAACCTAACCGCTTCTTTTTCAGGGTATATATTCCAATTCTATGAAAACGGAACGGTAATAGGTTCAGTAGGAAATATCGATACGAGTGGGACCTGGTCAGCCAATGTGACCAACTATTCCATTACATCAAATTTCCCTGGCGCGGCAGCCCCGCTTGGAAGATTGAACGCTATCTGGCAAATCACGAATAGCTCAATCGACAGCGTTTCCGCCACGGCTGTAATTAATGATACCACCCAATATCTTACGCTTTATAAACAGTAAATTTGTGAAAACAAACCTTCAAACAAATTTGAATTTATCGGGATATTTTTGTTCCTTTACGTTTGATGTCATTCGTCTTTTCCCTCTTCCCATCCTATGCCAAAGATTCGTCTTTCGATTCCGGTCCAGTTGATTGTATCCCGTAATTCTTTTTCCTAAGAAAAAGGACAATTTTAAGTATTAGTACGCGTTAGTTATCGTAAGTCACTGAGGAAGCTTAGGTTTTTTCACTTAGTGCATTGACGAGAGAAATTTCTATGATTTGCTGACTGCAACCATATCACATTTAATAAATCAGATTAACACCATATAAAATAATCAGGAAACCCTAAAACTCTATTACCCGTTGAACAGAAAACTATTTGCTTTAACCTTGGGATTGATTTGGATGGGCCTGGCCCATGCCCAGCAGGCCATCATCAGCGCTGTCCCTACAACGGGCTGTGCCCCTTTGACAGTCGTCTTCAACGGAACAGGCTCTACGGGCGCAACCAGCTATTCCTGGACATTTGGAGATGTTTTAAATAATACTTCTACATCAGCGACGCCAAACCACGATTACCTGGTAGCGGGTACCTACACTGTGACGTTAAGTATAAATGGCGGCGGCGGCGCATTGACAACAACTGTGAAAATCGTCGTCAATGCAATCCCTTCCCCAAATTTTAGTTCCTCCGATTCATCAGGTTGTTTCCCTCTGACAGCTGATTTCAAGGATTTATCTACTTCTTCAAATTCGACAATTGTCGGCTGGCGATGGGACTTTGGGGACGGGGATACTTCCAATCTCGAATTTCCTATACATACCTACTATCTGGCAAATCCGGGAGGTTTTCCGGTTACCCTTCAGGTGACCGACAAAAACGGATGTAGCAATACCATCGTCAAATCAGGATATATTAAAATACCCAGTGGTGTAACACCTTCATTTACAACTGTCGCTTCTCAGGGTTGCAAAATCCCTATAACTGTTAATTTAGATAATACATCCACTGGTCCTGCAGGATCGACGATGAGTTATCTATGGAATTTCGGGGATGGCACAGCAACATCAACTGTGGTTAGTCCCTCTCATACTTTCAGCTCTACCGGGAACTACCCTATCAAATTGGTCGCATCAAGTTCCGCAGGTTGCTCAGACAGTATTACCGTTACTACCCCTATTGTTGCCGGCAATGTCACATCCAATTTTACGGCTCCCGACAGTATTTGCGTAAATTCTTCCATTACATTTATCAATACCTCCGCTCCTACACCAACTGTATCCAACTGGACGTTCGGGGATGGCACGGCTTCCTCGATGATCAGCAATATCACAAAAACTTACACAACTGCGGGAATCTATACGGTGAAACTGACCAATACGTTCGGAGCATGCATAGACTCGGTCAGCAAGAATATCACCGTGCTCAATCCGGCCATAGCTAATTTTACTGCTACCAATACGGTTAGCTGCGATTCCGTATTCACTGTAAATTTCACTGACCAATCAACCGGCGCCAGCAATTGGCTTTGGAATTTCGGGGACGGAACAACCTCTGCTTTGCAAAACCCCACACACACTTATAAAACTTATGGTTCCTACAGTGTTACACTGTTTGTTTCCAATGCAAATGGTTGCAGCGGCACGCTAACGAAAAGCAATTTCGTACAATCCGGGCCACCGGTTCTGTTGTTAAACCAGTATAATGATGAAGGTTGTGCACCCTTTACTTTCAGTCCTCAATTGACTGATACCGCTTACGACGGTATTAAATCCTATAACTGGAATTTCGGAGACGGGACTAGTTCCACGCTCGCTTCTCCCCCTGCACATTCTTATCCCAATGCAGGGACCTATTTTGTGAGCATCACCATTACTACAAACGGAGGTTGCACTGCAACTGCTGGGGATACTGTACGAGTCGGAACTATTAAACCTGTTGCCGCTTTTACTGCGGTACCTACTACGGTATGCACGGAAAAGAATGTCGCATTTACCGATAAATCCACTAATAATCCGAATCAATGGCTTTGGCTTTTTGGAGACGGCAGTAATGCCTCGACAGAAAATCCCTTGCATAGCTATCTGACACCGGGAACCTATTATGTTACACTCTATGTATTTAACAATGGATGCAATGATTCGGCAAAACAGACCATAACGGTAGAACCACCACTGGCGAAATTTGCCTATACATTCAGTTGCTCCGATAATAGCACAGTATTCGATTTTCATGATAGTTCATTACTAGCTACATCCTGGAACTGGAATTTCGGAGATGGCGCGACGTCCACTTTAGAAGATCCAACCCATGTCTACGCGGTCGATAGCACCTATTCCGTCACATTGACTGTAACCAATTCCACAACTGGTTGCACAAATACTGTAGTCAATCCTGTATTCATCAGCCACCAGCAAGGAATTCTGGTGTTAAGCGGTGAAAAAATCTGTATTAACAATGCCATATTCATAACACCTTTCCAAATTAATTATAACGAAGTAGCAGGCTATAAATTCATATATGGGGATGGTAAAATTGATTCAGGCAACACGGTAATCAGGCAGCATTTCTATGATACAACAGGTACCTTCAAAATCTATGTAATACTCACTGAAAATTCGGGTTGTTTAGATACCCTTGGGCCGGATACCGTACAGGTTAACGGACCCACAGCCAACTTCGGCGTAACAGGTAATGGAGTAGGCTGCACAGGACTCAATGCCACATTTATTGATCAGTCGAAAAGCGATGGAATCAGCCCAATCGTGAGCTGGAAATGGAATTATGGGGACAGTACACCTGTTCAGACCTATTCAGGTCCGCCATTTACACATGAATATGCTAAACAGGGTATCTACACGGTCATCCTGACAGTGACCGATGCTTCAGGATGTTCAGACAGCATATCTAAGGTTAATTTCATAACAGTCGCCTATCCCAGCGCACTGTTCTCGGCAGAGGATTCTTTATCCTGCCCGGGTTCACCTATTCAATTTGTGAATGATTCGAAAGGTTATGGGCTTACTTACACCTGGAATTTTGGGGACGGTCAGACTAGTAATGCGGTCAATCCCGCACATCTGTACGCTATTGGCACCTACCAGGCTTCTTTAAGTGTTGTTGATCAATACGGCTGCCCTGCATCCTATACCAATTACAATATTATCGTGGATACGCCGCATGCCTCATTCACGGTAGATAATATTTTCGCCAGTTGTCCCCCGCTTACTGCAGACTTTAGCTTCACGGGCAGTTATGTTAAAACCTTCGAATGGGCTTTCGGTGATGGCGGTATATCTGATAATACCAATCCAACTCATTTCTATACTATTCCGGGAACCTATACCGCGACCCTGACCGTGGTTAGCAATGGAGGCTGCACCCAAACGGCCGCTCCGGTGACTATCACTGTTTTAGGTCCTTATGGGGCTTTAAGTTATACGCCTTTGGAAGGATGTCATGTCCTGCCGGTGAATTTCACCTTAACTACCGGCGATCAGGTGGTCAAATATGTTTGGATTTTCAATAGTTCGAATTCCGATTCCACAACCGTTCCAAACACTTCTTTCACTTACGATTCTGTCGGAAAATATTTACCCATCGTGATCCTGGAAAGCTCGACCGGTTGCGATGTCCCGGTCACAGGGACAGATACGATTTATGTATTGGGCAGTAAACCTAATTTCAGCGTCAGTGATAGTGTGTTATGTAATAGTGGAACTGTCCAATTCACCGATCTGTCCGATACGGTAGGTGCAGTAACCAGTTGGCAATGGAGCTTTGGAGACGGAGGCACTTCCAATCAGGAAAATCCTTCACATTTCTATGCCAATCCCGGGCTCTATTCAGTCAGTCTGATCGTTACGGTTCAATCTAATTGCTCTAATACGATAACAATACCGAATATTGTCAAAGTAGTAGCAAGTCCATCCATTTCGATAACAGGTGCTTCTACACAATGCGCACCTGCGACCTTCACATTCCAGGGAGTAAACCTGACGCCCGCCAATATACCAATCACCTGGAATTGGAATTTCGGAAACGGCAATATCGACTCCGTCCAGAACCCGGCTGCTCAGATTTATCCAATTCCTGGAATCGATACAGTTAAACTCACGGCAACCAACAGCAGTAACTGTTCTACTACTGTAAGCTCGGTGGTAACCATAGATTCCGTTGCTCAGACCAATCCAGGTCCGGACACTGCGATTTGCCTGAACCAAAGCGCCTTCCTGCATGCCAGTTCCAGCGTATCGCCGGCGAATTTTACCTGGCTGCCACCGACCAATGGAACGCTAAGTTGTACAAATTGCTACAATCCGGTGGCCAACCCAACGACGACAACGACCTATTATGTGCAATCGACCAATGCCCTCGGTTGCGGTACGATCGATAGCATGGTTGTGACTGTTGTGCAGCCGGCAAACCTGACCCTCACTCCAATGCTGGATTCCATTTGCCTGGGCCAGCAGGTTCAACTGGTTGCTGCCGGGGAGCAGGTGTACACCTGGACCCCTTCATCCGGTTTAAGTGATCCAAGCTCTGCTACGCCCTTTGCCAGTCCGGATAGCACGACCACTTACCAGGTCGTCGGTTCCGATAGCCTTTATTGCTTCAAGGATACCTTGTCAGTAACGGTAGATGTCTTTAATTACCCAACAGTAAGCATTGGACCAAAAACAGTAAATATCCCGATAGGAACCAGCTATACTATTAATGGATCAGGTTCTTCCGATATTGATTCCATAAATTGGACTCCGACCATTGGTTTATCCTGCGCCAATTGTCTGAAACCGATTGCCTCCCCCATAACAACAACCACCTATACGGTTTCGGTTGAGAACAACGGAGGATGTGTAACCCTGGACAGCATTAAGATCATTGTAACATGTAATGGCAGTAACATCTTTGTTCCCAATACCTTCTCGCCAAATGGGGACGGGCATAATGATTGGTTCTTTGTACAGGGAGATGGCCTTACTACGATTCAGTCTATGCAGGTATTCAACAGGTGGGGTCAGCTCGTATTCGAGAAGAAGAATTTTGCGCCAAACGATCCGACTTCCGGATGGGATGGAAACTTCAATGGACAGAAAGCACCCATGGATGTTTATATTTATTCAATTGTAGTGGTTTGTGAAAACTCCCAATTGGTAGCCTATCACGGAAATGTAGCACTTATCAGATAAAATGTGAAGCATGAGAAAATTTGTACCATATCTCAAAATGCCACTGTTCATTGCAACGATGATCTTGTGGAATCTTTGTGCGCAGTCACAGGACTTGCATTTCTCGCAATTCTTCGAAGCCCCGCTTCTCAGGAATCCTTCTTTGGCTGGGATTTTCACAGGTGATTACCGGATTCAGGGGGTTTATCGTGATCAGTGGAACAGCCTTACCGATGCCTACAAGACCGGGTCTTTAAATGCTGAATACAAAATGCCCATTGGATCAGGCAGCGATTTTATCACCACCGGTCTCCAGTGTCTTTTCGATGATGCCGGAACTGTCGGCCTCACCACCACTGAAATATTTCCTGCCCTAAATTATCATAAATCGCTCAGCGATGAAAAGACCATGTATCTTTCTCTGGGCTTTATGGGAGGCATAGTGGATAAAATGATAGATCTCTCAAAAGTCACGACCAGCTCCCAATATGCAAACGGGGTTTTCAATGATGCTATTCCGAATGGGGAGGCTTTTCCCAGCGCTAATATTCATTATTGGGATGCCAGTGTTGGCATGTGCTTCAACACCACATTTGGTCAGGATCAGAAAAACAGTATGTTTTTCGGAGCGGCATATCAGAATATTAACCGTCCGAGAAACTCATTTTATACTGATGCAAGTCAGTTAGATCCCAAATATGTCATTTCTCTAGGGGTTAAAGTAAATATGGATGAGAACTCCTACCTGGATATCCAGGGGGATTATACTACCCAGGGAGCTGCGACAGAAACAATCGCAGGAGCACTATATTCTTATAAGTTGGATGACATTACTGATCCCCATTATATCCTGAGCGCAGGACTTTTTATGAGATGGCAGGATGCCTTGATTCCGGTTATTAAGATCCAGGCACTACCACTTTCTATTGCACTCAGCTATGATGTAAATATTTCTCAGTTGAAAACTGTCAGTGAGGGTCAGGGCGGCTTTGAACTGTCCGTTTCCTTTATCGGCTTTCTCGATAGGGAAACCAGTTCCAAGTATAAGATGCTGTGCCCACATTATTAATGATTTAAATCCGGTAGTTTTTTTGATTTTTGTATCGGACTAATTTGTAATTTTGGGTATATTTGGCTATTTTGAATTTTGTAAAAGCCCAGGTTCGCCTATGAGGATTTTTTACATACTGTTCATTACCCTACTGACATCTATTCAGGTGAAAAGCCAGAACCAGAATGTTTTGGCTGGCTCACAGGAACCTGATCTTGCCAGGCATGTAAAATTTTACCCCAATCCGGCTACTTCACAGATTACTTTTGATTTCCTGAAAGAGACCGACAGAGGCTTTTCCTTCCAGATCTATAATTTCATGGGAAAGAAAGTTTTTGAAACCCAGGTAAACAATCGTTCCATTGTCAACCTAACCGAATACACAAGGGGGATCTATATCTTTCAGCTCAAGGACTCTCAGGGGAGGATGATTGAGTCAGGAAAGTTTCAGGTTAATAAATAGCTTCTCTACAATATCTCCGCAATCAGAAATTTCAGGTAGTTCGTATTTTCCAGGTTGCTCATAATTGGATGATCGGGGGATTGGGTCCGAAAGACCACCTGCCTCAATTTCCGCTTAGCATCATGGGCCGCCGAATCAATGGTCGATAGGAATAATTCCGGGCTCACCAGGTTGGTACAGGATGAAGTTACAAGGAACCCTCCCGGTTTAACAAGCTTGATACCACGCAAATTGATTTCCTTATAACCGCGTACCGCATTTTCAATATTCTCCCTGCTTTTAGTGAAGGCGGGTGGATCCAGCATGACCACATCGAATGAACTTTTATCCCTGGTGAATTTTTTCAGTATGTCGAAGGCATTAGCCTGTTCAAAACGACAAGAAGCTTCCATGCCATTTAGTGCCGCATTTTGATTGGCCATTTCGACAGCCAGTGGAGAGATATCGAACCCAAGAACATTCTTTGCTCCGAAATGCGCCGCTTGAACTTCAAAACTGCCCGTATAAGAGAAGGCGCCGAGCACCTCGGCCCCTTTTACGATATGGCGTATTTCTTTTCGATTTTCCTGTTGATCCAGAAAATAACCTGTTTTCTGCCCATTCTCTACATCCACCAAAAACTGAAGGCCATTCTCCTCAATCCTTATCCTCGTATCAAATGGCTCAGATAGAAATCCCTTGACCTGGGTCAATCCTTCCAACTCCCGAACGGGAACATCGTTTCGTTCATAAATACCAAGAGGCCGGAATAAATCATTCAAAACCGCTACAATGGTTTCCTTCCATTTGTCCATCCCTAAGGATAGAGTCTGTAACACAAAATAGCCTTCGAATTTGTCTATTACCAGGGCGGGCAGGAAATCTGCCTCTCCGAAAACCAGCCTAAATGAGTTTTTAAAGCCGATTTTTATTCTGTATTGCCAGGCATCCCGGATCCTCCTGAAAAAAAACTCATGGTTTATTTGTTCGCTTTTGTCCCAGGTTAACAACCTCACGGCAATCTGGGACTTTGGATTTATATATCCCCGGCCGGCGAATTTACGGTTATGGAAAAAAACATCCACTATTTCACCCCCTGCAGGCTCTCCCTCAATCCTTTCTATTTCATTTCCAAATATCCAGGGATGCCCTCTTTCTATGCGATGACTGATCCTGCTTTTCAGAAAGATTTTAACCATCGGCAAAAATACCCGCTTTTTTGGCGAAAGAGTTCAAATTCAAGACATTTTGTCCTAAAATGAAGTTGGCAAAATTCTTGACTCCCCTACCTTTGCATCCATTTTAATATGCCAATATAAAGTTCAATGCAAGAAAAAATGAAGGAAAAAATGCAAGAAAAAATACAGGAAAAAACACAAGATAAGGAGACAAGTAATAAGGAAAACGCTTATGATGACCAGGATACAGGTATCAATGCAGACGAGAATCTCTCCGGAACCTCTTATCTGAACGATGAAATTGCTGAGGGGAACGTCATCGAAAAATTAAGCCAGGAGCTTCAGGATCAGAAGGATAAGTATCTGCGTCTGGTTGCGGAATTCGACAATTACAAGAAGAGAAATGCCCGGGAAAGGTTGGAATTGATCCAGACTGCAGGCAAAGAAGTGATTGGTTCACTATTAGATGTCCTTGATGACTGTGACCGTGCCGAAAAACAATTGCAACAAAGCGGTGACACGCAGTTAAGAGAAGGTGTTCAATTGGTATTCAATAAATTGAGATCGGTATTGTATAGTAAAGGGTTGAAGCCTATGGAGAGTCTCAAGACCGATTTCGATGTGGAGAAACATGAAGCGATTACAGAAATTCCGGCTCCATCAGAAAACCTTAAAGGGAAGGTCATTGATGAAGTGCAAAAGGGCTATTACCTGAATAATAAGATCATCCGTTTTGCCAGAGTGGTTGTCGGAAAATAAAAATTAATAAGATCGGTTGATCATAGTAGAAGTCTTAATATGTCCAAAAGAGATTATTACGAGGTTTTAGGGGTGTCCAAAAGCGCTCCGGCGGAGGAGATTAAAAAAGCCTATCGCAAAGTGGCCATGCAATTTCATCCTGACCGGAATCCCGGCGATAAGGCTGCCGAGGAAAAATTCAAAGAATCTGCTGAAGCTTATGAAGTTTTGAGTGATTCCGATAAAAGGGCCCAATATGATCGCTATGGACATGCGGGTTTGAACAATCGTGGGGGCTTCAGCGGATCAGGAATGAATATGGATGATATCTTCAGCCAGTTCGGTGACATATTTGGGGAAGACGTATTCGGCAGCTTTTTCGGCGGCGGTCGCAGAGGTGGAGGCAATACACGTTCCCGTGGCGTAAGAGGTAGCAATCTCCGTGTAAAGATCAAGTTGAATTTTGAAGAGATCGCAAAAGGCATTACAAAGAATATAAAGGTTAAGAAATATATCGGCTGTCAGACCTGTGGAGGCAGCGGAGCCAAGGACAAGGGCAGCATGCAAACCTGCGGAACCTGCGGAGGAAGCGGACAGGTCAGAAGAGTGAGCAATACCTTTCTGGGCCAAATGCAGACCGTTACCACCTGTCCTACCTGTAATGGAGAAGGAACTATTGTAACATCAAAATGCACGGTCTGCAAAGGAGAGGGAAGGATTTATGGCGAAGAGACGGTTACGATCGATATCCCTTCCGGTGTTCAGGAAGGTATGCAATTAAGCGTAGGAGGAAGAGGCAATGCAGGCGAAAGAGGCGGCCCCAACGGAGACCTGATCATATTAATCGAAGAAGAACAACATGCTGAACTCCACAGGGATGGAATGAATGTTGCTTTTGAGCTCTATCTCAGTTTCCCCGATGCCGCATTCGGGATCCAGGTTGAAGTTCCTACCATCGACGGGAAAGCGAAAATCAAAATCCCTCCGGGCACCCAGAGCGGAAAGATTTTCAGGCTTAAAGGAAAAGGATTTCCAGGCGTAAACTCCTATGAAAAAGGAGATCAGTTGATACATGTCAATGTATGGACACCTCAAATTCTGACCCCTGAAGAAAAAGCCATACTGGAAAAATTAAATAATTCCCAGAATTTCCAGCCAAAGCCCGATAAAACTGACAGGAGTTTTTTTGATAAGGTCAGAGAAATGTTTAGTTAGAAATATTTTGCCGGAAATATTAAGCGAGAAATATTAAGTTAGATGCCCCATCCCCATTTCAGGAAATCAGGCATTGCCCGTTTCCAGGTAGGGATATCATGTTTCCCATCATCAATTTGCAGATAATGAATATCCTTCTTCCCGTCATAGCCTTTTTTGACTAATTCGGCAATCAGGTCCTGCGTATCATCAATGGAGTCGATAATGCCGTTGTTGTTGCGGTCATCTTTTTCATCTGCTGCGCCACATTCAAAGAAAAACCTGAGCCAGGGGTAATACTTGCCATTTCGGATTTCCTGGTGAATGATCCTGTGCAGGTCGTCGCTATAATCTTCTTCATCCTGGTCCTTTGTTCTCCACCAAAAAGAACCTGAAAAAATACCCACTTTCGAGAATTCTAAAGGGTTATTCCAGCAAATATCAAGAGCGCTCAAACCACCGAGGGAGAACCCGGCAAAGGCCTTTTCCTTAAAATCAGGTATGAGGAAATCAGACCTTATAAAAGGCATCAGTTCATCCAAAACAAAACGGGTATACGCGGCAGCACGGTCCCCCCTACCCCTGTAATCCAAAACTCTTGCCGTGCCATATTCGCTCTTTCTCAACTTTCCGGCATGTATTCCGACGCAAAGCAGGGGTTCAATTTTATTGCCCCGATATAGCTCCTGGAGCATTTTCTGGAGTCCCAATTTTTCCAGATCCTGGCCATCATTGATCAGCAGCAAACTGATGTCTGAGGAGTGATGCACATTGCCTGGCAGGTAAAAATCAACCTGAACTTCCCTTCCCAGGTTTTCCGAGTCCAGCGTTCTCTCTTCTTTCATTGAAAGGATCATAGAGTGTATTCCCGACCTGGTTTAAACATTAGTTTTGGTTTACCCTGCAAATAAACGATTTGTTTCTTTCTGCATTTAAAAATAAATTTGAACCATATGGAAGAAAATTATCACAGGTGGTATTCACCGGCAATCGGAAGAGATATGGATTTATTGGTATTTGGCCATAGCGGGCAACCGGTAATTCTTTTTCCCACATCCAAAGGAAGTTATTATGAAAATAAGGACATGGGACTCATCGGTTCGGTCGAATGGTTTATCGATAATGGTAAAGTAAAAATTTATTGCCCGGGCAGCTTTGATGCGGAAAGCTGGTATAATAAATCGGTTCATCCATCGGTCAGGGCATATAATCACACATTGTATGACCGCCTCATTTTAGAAGAAGTCGTCAGCAGGGCGCAAAATGAAACAGGCCATGCGCAGGTGGCCACAGCCGGTTGCAGTTTCGGTGGGTATCATGCCGTAAATTTTGCTTTCCGCCACCCTTCGGTTTGCAATTATTGCTTTCCGATGAGCGGGGCGTTCGACATGCGACAATTTCTGGACGGATATTATGACGATACGGTTTATTATAATAATCCAATGGATTACATCCCCAGTGACAATGATCCCGACCTCTGGAAAATGGGAATTGTATTGGGAACAGCGGAATTTGACAGTTGCAGGGGGGACAACGAGCAATTAAGTGAGATTTTGAACAGGAAGAATATCCAACATTGGCTGGACATCAGGCCAAATGCCAATCACGACTGGCCTGTCTGGAAGGAAATGTTTCCCCAGTATTTGTCGCTGATGGACCAATAGCTTTTGATACACTAAAACCAACATACCATGTCAAAAAAGATTGGTGTTCTTTTCGGAAAAGAGAGGAGCTTTCCTATGGCTTTTGTGGAAAAAGTAAATGGGCAGCATATCGAAGGAGTGGTGGCTGAACCCGTAAGAATCGATAAAGTCGTTCAGGGTGAAGGAAGCGGATACGATGTGATCATCGACCGGATATCACAGGATGTTCCATTTTACCGTGCATTCCTCAAAAACGCAGCCCTCTGCGGATCCGCAGTCATCAACAATCCATTCTGGTGGAGTGCCGACGAAAAATTCTTCAACAATTGCCTTGCAACCAGAATTGGGGTGCCGGTGCCCAAGACAGTTATCCTGCCTTCCAGGGACCATCCTGAAGATACGAGCGAACAATCCTTCGCCAACCTGGCTTATCCGTTTGACTGGGCGAATATCTTTCAATATGTAGGATTTCCGGCATATATGAAACCCTTCGCGGGTGGTGGATGGAAAAATGTCTACCGTCTTGAGAACGCCGATGATTTTTATCAAAAACATTCCGAAACGGGGAAACTGGTGATGCTTTTGCAGGAAGAGATCGTTTTCGATGAGTATTACCGCTGCTACTGCATTGGAGGCAAATACGTGCGCATCATGCCTTATGAGCCGCGCAATCCACATCACCTGCGCTATCAGGCAAGTTTCAGCCCCGGTGAAGAAAGACTCAGGCAAATGGAAGAAATCGTACTGAGGATCAATAAATACCTGGGATATGATTTCAATACAGTGGAACTGGCTCTGCGCGACGGCATTCCTTACGCCATCGATTTTTGCAATCCTGCTCCCGATGCCGAGCGAACGAGCGTTGGTGAAGACAACTTCAATTGGGTAGTTGAAACCGCTGCTCAATATGCAATAGAAAGGGCATTTGAACATAAGGAAGGAGCGGATAATCTTACCTGGGGCGAATACCTGAAGAAAAGCACGGCCGGACTGCCGCTTTATTAGAGAGCCAAACATATTAAAACCTAATACACATGGGCAATATCAGCTACAAGCATTTCACCTTGGGTGTAGAGGAAGAATATATGGTCATCGATCCCCAGACCAGGGAGCTTAGAAGCCACGAACAAAAGATCGTTCATGAAGGACAAAAGATTATAAAAGATAAAGTCAAAGCTGAAATGCACCAGGCGGTTGTGGAAGTAGGCACGGACATTTGCCAGAATATTGATGAAGCCTTCAATGATGTGGCCCTTCTGCGCCGAACGATCTCCGATATTGCCGGTTCCCTTGGATTATGGGTTGCTGCTTCCGGAACCCATCCCTTCAGTCACTGGGAAAACCAACTGATCACCGACCATGACCGTTATAATGAGATCGTAAATGAATTGCAGGAAGCAGCCCGGAGCAACCTGATCTTCGGTCTCCATGTGCATGTCGGCATGGAAAACCGGGAGATGGCCAACCATATTGCCAATTCCACCCGCTATTTTCTGCCCCATATTTATGCCCTCAGTACGAATTCCCCTTTCTGGGAAGGAAGAAAAACAGGGTATAAATCCTTTCGTACAAAGGTTTTCGATAAATTTCCACGGACCGGTATCCCGGACTATTTCGAAAGCATCGAGGCCTATGAAAATTACGTAAAACTGCTTGTCAAGACCAATTGCATTGACAATGCCAAGAAAATATGGTGGGATCTGCGGGTGCATCCCTTTTATAATACCGTCGAATTCCGTATCTGCGATGTGCCGATGACGGTGCAGGAAACCATTTCCATTGCTGCTTTATTCCAGGCCATCTGTGCTAAAATTTACAAGCTGCATTCCCAAAACCTGAACTTCATACAATATTCCAGGGTGCTCATCAATGAAAATAAATGGCGCGCCAGCCGTTATGGCATTGAAGGACATTTGATCGATTTTGGAAAACAACAGGAAGTAAATACCCGTGCTTTGATTTATGAGCTTTTGGATTTTGTAAGCGATGTCGCTATAGATCTGGGAAGCCGGCAGTCTATTGACTATGTTCATAAGATCCTTGAACATGGAACAGGTGCCGACCGTCAGTTGCGCGTTTTTGAAAAGTCTAATAATCTCACTGAGGTAGTCGACTATATTCATTCCCAGTTTACCGCTGGTATTTAAGCGAAGGCCGCGGGCATACCACGTTTGCGGCCAATAATGATCTATTTCCATTTCGCCACCTGCTCTTCAAAATATTTTCTCGTATTGATCACATCGGGTACATTATGATACCAATTGCTTTCCTGTTCGATAGAAAGCATTCCGCTGAATCCCTGTCTTTTCAGTTCCGCAAATACCGCCGGAAAATCAACTACCCCATGTCCGACGGTTGTATCCCGCGCTTTGACATTGTTGAATTCAACGATGTCTTTCAGATGAACTCCAAATATATGACCCTGCAGCTTCTTCAGGCAATCCACAGGATTCAGGCCATTGCGAGCCCAGTGGCCCACATCTGCGCAAGAGCCAATATTCGGATGCCCTGTGGTGGCAGCCAGAACAGAATCGGGCGACCAATAGACATTTGGTTTTGGATGGTCATGGATGGCTACCCTGATCCCGTATAACCCGGCAAGACTATCGACCTGGTTCCATTGGGTCTTAAGGGGTTCGGCCGTTATATAACTCAGCCCGAAGTATTTGGCCAGATCAAAGTATTTCTTCCAATCATCAATCGTATGTGGAACGATCACGCCCATCGCCACGATACTGATCCCCTTAGACTGAAGCAACTGCTTCAGTTGGGTTTTGACCGAATCGCTCATATCCGGACCAAAAGCGCCGGGAAATCCCCCACCCAGTTTCTGTCCGGGAAAAGCCTCGATGTATTTGATACCGCTACTGTCCACTTTTTCAAGTGCTGTTATAAAGGGAAAATAATGGAAGGTCCACATTTGAACCCCCAATTTCCAGTTCTTCTGGACATTGGCTGAATCGACCGAAGTTGAATCCGATTTAGGTCGTTCATTCGCACCCTTAACCCAACTTGAAACAGTATAAAATAAAAAGCCCAATACCATGGGCACTAGGATCAATTTTTTCATATAGCTTTTTTTAAATAAAAATGGAAAATTGAAGTTAGGGAATATTTACAGTTACCTATAGCAGAAATTGATTAGTATCATATTTCAGCTTCGGGCTTATCATAGATTGAGTGGAGAAAGATATTTTATTTAGTAGTTTATTCGATATAGACCCTCGTTTACAAATGGCTTTGATTCGGTATAAAGTTTATAGAAAAAGATCCTCGTATTGCTGTCTCTTAGTATTTCATATCAGTAAGAAAACCTTTGAGATCTCTATTTGCATATGAGGTTCTTGTTGATGTTTTGTTTCCGAACTTCAGGTTTAAATTACAAATTGCTTTTTTTACAACATTATTTTAGTATAAATTCACGGCGATATTTTATAATTTTAACGCAACGTTATTTTAGTATATTTACACAACTCTATTTTAGTATAATTTCACAAATGCTTGAATGGCAACTCCTTCTGAAAAATTGGCTGATTCCCTTGATAAGCTGAAACAGCTACAGGACAATGGCGTGATAGCTATAAAAGCAGATGCATTAAGCCGTACACACAGGGAACGGCTATTGAAAAATGGCTTTATAGAGGAAGTACATAAAGGCTGGTATATAGCTGCTTCCCCCCAGGCAATAAAAGGAGATAGTACAACATGGTACAGCAGCTATTGGGGTTTTTGTGCTCAATTTCTAACCGACCGATTTGGACAGAATTGGTGTGTTTCTCCTGAACAATCCCTTTTGCTGCATGGTGGCAATACAACTGTACCCCCGCAAATGATCATTCGTTCTCCGGAGAGTAATAACTACAAAATTAATTTACCATACAACACTTCGCTCTTTTTAATGCGGGGAAATTTGCCTCCTATTGCTGAACGTAACGAGAAAGAAGGGATTCGTATGTATTCACTGGCGGCGTCTTTGGTGAGAGCCTCGCCTATCACCTTTATCAATTATCCAATTGATGTGAGAACTGCTCTTTCCCTGGTTAGTGATGCATCAAGCATCCTGGCTTTGCTTTTAGATGGTGGGCATAGCACAATTGCCGGTAGGATCGCCGGTGCCTTCAGAAATAATAACCAGGGTCGAATAGCTGAAAATATTATTAAAACAATGCAAAGAGCCGGTTATGATGTTAGGGAATCAGACCCTTTCGAAATAAAACTAATAATCTCATTATCCGGCAGGGCGCATTCTCCTTATGGCAACCGGATAAAATTGATGTGGCAAGCGATGAGAGATAAGGTCCTTCAGCATTTTCCAGCGGCGCCGGGTTTGCCCACCGATAAAAAAGCCTATCTGCAAGCCGTTGAAAAGATATATGTTACAGACGCCTATCACTCCTTATCCATTGAAAAGTATAAAGTCACGCCGGAACTCATTGAAAGAGTAAGGAAAGGAACCTGGAATTCAAAAGGAAATGAAGAGGATCGTAAGCAGCGGGATGCTATGGCAGCGAGAGGGTATTGGGATGCTTTTCAAGTGGTGGAGCATAGCATTGGCCGCATTTTGGAAGGAAAAAATCCCGGCAAGGTCGCTGATGAAGATCACGGGGAATGGTTTGCGGCCCTCTTCGGCCCTGGTGTAACTGTGGGCCTCTTAAAACCTTCCGATCTTTCCGGATACCGGAATCATCAGGTATATATTGGCAGATCAATGCATACACCTTTGAATATAGAAGCTGTTAGAGATTCTATGCCGGTCCTCTTTGAATTGCTTGCAGAGGAAAATGAAGCATCTGTAAGGGCAGTACTTGGGCATTTCGTATTTGTATTCATCCATCCCTATATGGACGGCAATGGCCGGATGGGACGATTCTTAATGAACGTCATGCTGGCTTCCGGAGGCTACCTTTGGACAGTAATCCCGGTAGAGCGTCGGGAGGAATATATGCAGACATTGGAAATGGCCAGTGTGGGACAGGATATTGAACCCTTTGCGAAGTTTTTAGGCTGGCTGGTGGGGGAAGGCATAAAGGGTATCCCGGTGGCAAAGATTTGAATCTCCTCTTTTTATTCTGACATTTGACGCGACATTCAAATCGGTAAATTTACCGGATGAACAGATTTGTTTTATTGTCCGGGCTCCTTTTATTTGTCTATTCCGTTTCCCATTCCCAAACCAACAGAGAGGATTTATATTCAGAAATGGTCCTATTCCAGAACCGGGCCTCCATGGAAAAGGACTTGCGTGAAAGGGTCATTCAAAAAGCATTTTCAGGGCCCCTGGACAGCAACACCGAATATCGTTACGCCAATGCATGCGATGCGGTCACCCAATTTCTTATTAGTGGACCCTTCGTACAGGAAGGTTTTGCCAGGTTATTTCCCTATTATGATAGCCTGGAATACCAAACAAAGCTCAGTTTTTTACAGGCTTTGAATGGAGCTTATCCGGCCCTCTATGGAAAAGAAATCGGGGAAATCCTCAACAAAGAATCGGATCCTATCCTGTTCTCAATCTGTTGCAGCTATCTTTTCAATATCGACTCTTCCATAAATAATGGAAACAACCTAAAGATCAGGATGGTTGAAAAATTTCCCGGATACGATACCATTCCCGTCCTCCAGGCCTTGCAGGAATTCCTAAGCAAGGATACCGCCGCGATCAATGAGGTCCCGCCTGATCTGGTCTCTCTATTTAATTTTCAGAAGAATAAAGGTTTCAGGAATATCTATTCCTTTCAAAGACATAACCGGGATTATCCCGGACTCGCAATCATACAGAAAGAGGATGGCAGCTTTGTAAGAAATGCGGACGGTACCCTGGCTGTTTATGAACAATTGGCAAGATCCGGATCCAATCTTCCCTATTTCATCAAGGACGGAAATACCCCGCAAGGGATCTATAGCATCCAGGAAGTTTCGGTTTCCCATAACCGTTTTATCGGCCCAACGCCCAACCTGCACCTGATCCTTCCCTTCGAAAAGACTTGGGAAAAATTTTTTCATATGCCTCACCCAACCGATTCGTTGAATCTTTATTTTGCAATCTTACCCGAATCATGGTGTGACTACAGAGCCATCCTCGAAGCCTGGAATGCCGGCAAATCCGGCAGAACTGCGATTATAGTCCATGGAACCACACTCGATCCGCAGTATTATCGAAATAAAAGTTTTTATCCGTTGGTTCCTTCGGAAGGTTGCCTGACAACGAAAGAAATCTGGAATAATACCACCGGAAGACTATTGGTAAGTGAGGAGCTCAACCTGGTCAATGCATTTGTTACTACACCCGGGCAAAACGGCTTTCTATTTGTAATCGATCTCGGCAACCAGCAAAAACCCGTAGGCAAGACAGAGATCGAATCACTGGTCAGTCGGTCTGAGAAGCAGTAACAATAAAATGCCCCGGCGATGCGGGGCATTGGACTGTCTTAAATGAGATCAGAAGGGAAGATCATCCACCGGCTCCGTGATATCACTCGCAGACGGTGCATAATTGGTCGAAGGAGCGGGTTGGTAGGAATGCTGATTCTCAGCAGGCGCACTGGCGGCATTATCGGCTCCCACCCTGCTTCCCAACAATTGAACATTAAATACGCGAAGCGTAAGAGAAGTCCCTGTCGTTCCATCGTTTTTCGGATAGGTCCTGACTTCGGGAGCCCCTTCCACATAAACCTGTGTCCCTTTTTTCAAATAGGGAGCAATGGCTGTCCGGTCGGTCCAATAGGCGCATTCCACCCAGATGGTCTTGTCCTTCTGGTTACCCTGGGAATCACGAAATTTCTCCGTGTGGGCAACATTGAAATTAATAACACTTTTCCCGTTCACGGTATTCGTCACGCAATCCTTCCCCAGGTTGCCAATCACTTGTAATTTGATCATACTTTAAAATTTAGCTTCGTACTTAAAATTGTTTGAACTGGCAATTTATAAATAAACAGGTTTTAGCAACAGCCAAGTTGTTCACATGGAGTTCTGTTCAACCATTTCCGTAAATTTGCGGCTTGATAATTTTGATATGAGCAGAAATGGAAAAGTCCTGGTGGCAATGAGCGGCGGAATTGACAGCACAGTCACCGCGCTCATGCTTCATAATCAAGGATATGAAGTGATTGGAATTACCATGAAGACCTGGGATTATGCCAGTTCGGGCAATTCCAAAAAGGAAACCGGATGCTGCAATCTGGATAGCTTCAATGATGCGAGGATGGCAGCAGTCGACCATGGCTTTCCCCATTTCGTCCTCGATATCAGGGAAGAATTCGGGGATTTTGTAATCGACAATTTTGTCGAAGAATACCTGGCGGGAAGAACGCCCAACCCCTGTGTAATGTGCAATACCCATATCAAATGGCGCGCATTGCTTAAAAGAGCTGATGCCCTCGGGTGCGAATTCATAGCTACCGGACATTACGGAAAAATTCATCAAACGCAGGAAGGAAGATATTATATCAGTAAGGGAAGGGATGAAAACAAGGATCAATCCTATGTTCTGTGGGGACTGCAACAGGATCTGCTAAAACGGACCCTCCTTCCACTCGGAAAATACCGTAAGCCTGAAATCCGCCAGATGGCGGCCGAATTCGGTTATCCCGAACTGGCAAAAAAGAGCGAAAGCTATGAGATCTGCTTTGTCCCCGACAATGATTACCGTGGATTCCTGAAAAAAAAGGTGGCCGGGCTCGAAGAGAAAATTGCAGGAGGCCATTTCCTGGACAAGTCTGGCAAGGTCCTGGGCCAGCATAAGGGTTATCCCTTCTATACGATCGGTCAGCGAAAGGGGCTTGAAGTCACTTTTGGAAAACCCATGTACGTGACAGGCATCGATGCGCTTAACAATTCGGTCGTTCTGGGTGATGAAGAAGACCTAAACAGCAAATTCATGACTGTGGCCGGCATCAACTGGATGAAGTATGATTCTGTTGCTGAAGGTCAGGAAGCCATCACCAAGATCAGGTATAAGGATGCAGGAAGTCTCAGTCAGCTCTATCCTAACGGTAATAATATCAACGTGATTTTTTCCGATCCGGTCAAAAGCATCGCGCCCGGCCAGAGCGCCGTATTTTATGAAGGCGAGGATGTGATTGGAGGCGGTATCATTCAGCGCGGGGCTAGTCCAATCCCTCTATAATAAAACCCCCCCCGTTTCGTTTTAAAGCTCAGAGTCAGGATTTATCCTCAATTTCCGTAACAGCACTATGGCATGAAAATCAGAACTTTACCATTTTTTATCATTCTGGGTCTTTCTTTGGTGATTATCTCATCCTGCAAAAAAACCCTTACCTATCAGGGCGAACCATTGACGGACTATTTTCAGCTTCAGTCCGGCAAGACCATTACCTACCGGCTTGACTCGACCAATTTTACCAATTACGGAACGGCTACGACGACGACCAGCTATATAGTTGAGGATGTGGTGGACACCACTATTCTGGACAATCTGGGGCGGACCTGCTGGCTCGTATCCCGAAACATTACCGATACTGCCGAAACGCAAGGATGGTCCGGACTTGAGACCTATACCATAACGCCAACCCCAACCAGCATTGAAGTGAATGAAAATAATCTCAGGTATGTCATGCTGGCCCAGCCCATCACGCAAGGATTCACCTGGCCGGGGAATAATTATATCGGACCCGTGGGAGACGACAATACTCCCGATCCCACTTATATGGAAGGATGGGATTATACCTATGACAGCGTTGGCGGCCCCTTTACCGTTCTCGCAGGAACCATTCCTAATACACTGTACATCTTGCAAGCCAATGTTTATGAGCCTGATTCCACCAATCTCGCTTCAACCAGCTATCTCACTTATAGCGTCGAAGTCTACGCCAAAGGTGTTGGCCTCATTTACAAGGACTTCCTCCATTGGTTTTACGAGCCCCCAGGTTCAAATGGAAATTCCCAGGGGTATAGAATCGGGTATGGTATACGGCTCAATATGATTGGGCATAACTAGGGCTTCTTCAAAATAATCCTGCACAATAGAGCTCAATTTGTTTCACAGCGTATCCCATTTTTTATTAATTTTTCGTGAACTACAGTTCCGCCAAAGCCCGCCTCGTATGCGTTTCAAAATTCTGCGCCGGGATATCTTTGATGTAAATGATTTACCAATGCCTCGCAGTTTGAAGGCTGCGTAAATTGTTCAATTTGCATATTAGCATGCCTGATAGTCACGGTCCATGATTTTTTGTGAACGTCTAAACTTATGAAAAACCTTTCACCATTTAGATCAATGCCATCGTTTGATTTATTCTTTTTCATATTGCAACTTTTTAAATTCAAGAAAATATATGTGATAACTCCCTTAAATTTAACTCGAAATCACTTCTGATTTCCTTTACGAAGATTGCAGTATGGCCTTTCCTACATAGATACTTCAAAGCTATCTACTATTAGTTTTCATTTGGACCCTAGTTCCCCAGGCGTTTACAGCCTCATTTCGTCATAAATAGACTAAGCAATTAGTCAGGGAGTGTGTTCTTATTCCAAATCGCCCCTGAATCAACATAGGTTGGTTTTCGCAATTTCATTAACTTCAAGGCTTTTGTGAATTCATCAAAGTAAGGTCCATGTTCTTCACCTTTCTTTTGCGCGATCTCATGAGAACATTTCAAAGCCATTTTCTCTAGACTGATTGCTTCATGAATTTTACCAAGTTTGTATATTAAATTGGCTTTCGTGTCCAAATAGGCTACTCTAGACTCTTCGCTTGTATCCCGTTCAATTGCCATATTAATCCAAACGATCCCTTGCTTTAGAGCGGATCTTTCATTGCAATGCAAAAAAACATCCCACGCGCCTAGTACGTTTAAATTTACATATATCGCCCAGCTGGTTGAAAATACAGATGAATCAACAGCAATCAAGTCATTCCTCACATTGATGTACTTCCCCCAATTTAAAGCTGTATTCCTATAATAATTCGCCTCAAATGTCAGTACTATCCACCTTGCATCTACCTTCGAAAATTTTTTTCGAATAGCCTTATAACATGCGTCCCAATCACTATCCTGCATATTCGCATTCTTTTGTTCTTTGACCTTATCTGAAACTTCTTCTCTCATAATTATTATCTTAACGAGTCTCTCAGCCCAGTTCTGTCCCATGATTGAGTCCACTCTTTCAGGATTTTCGTAACACAGCCTAAAAATATTATCCCCTGAATCGATTATGGTGTTGAATTTGCCAAAAAATTGAAGATATTCTCGTCTACAAATGTTCGATTTTGAGATAGTGTCCAAAATGTTATATTTATAGTCCTTTGCGATTTGGGTGGCCAAATAATTATCACCAATTACCGAATGAGTAAATAAAGCCAAATTTAACATCGATGAATAATCCTTTTTTCCGGATTTATAATCCTCCAATGCGGAATATAATCGAACGCGCTTCGGTTCAAGAACCAAACTATCCATTCTAAGAAAGCTTTCAACGGTCTTAAATCCTTGATCTTTATATATAAGCTCCCCGCTGGACGTGAAGAAAAGAAAAGTTGGAAATCCGCTTGGTTTAAATTCCCTCTCTAAAAACCTCGAATCGTTGTACCAGCTTTTTACATAATAGTCATCCGACTGCGTAGAATCCATCTGCACCTTTACAGCGATGAATTTTTTATTTATCTGCTCACCAACATTTTCAATAGGGTAAATATATGCATCCATCATTTTACAAGGAGCGCACCACGTCGCAAATAGATCCAGGAAAATATATTTTCCTTCCAGCTTCGCTTTGGCCTTTACTTGTGACCAGGAAAGACTATGATCAAATTGAACGCCGCCAGGATTTTGACATATTGCTAAAAATGGAAACCCAATAAATAGCAGGCCAACAATGAAGTCATTCATAAACATCTTTTTATGTGCCATATCCTGCTGTTTGATCAAGCTCAGGGTCAGCTTCCAACTCGGACAGTTCGACAGGGAAAAATTGCAGATAAGAACTCCATATGCCCCCTTTAAAACCAGTAACGTTCCCTGGCGCACCCATAACAGAGTTGATTTGATTTAGTCTTTTTAGATCAAGCCACCGATGTCCCCATTCAGTAAATAACTCAACTTGCCTCTCATGTAAAATAGCCGTTGACAATGTCCCATTTAAATTTAAACTATAATTTGACAGACCTGCTCTATATCGTATGGTATCTAAATCTAAGGTAGCATCTATAGAATCCCCCATATTTGCTTCGGCCTCGGCTCTAATAAGGTATTGTTCTCCCAATCTCAATATGACATCATATTCTACAGTGGTTGAGCTACCGGCACCCATAGCATATTTGTACGAGAAATAATATATAGTACCATTAGCGATAACACTATCAACCCAGACTTGCCGTCTCTGATCTCCTTGTTCAAATGCTTGAATAACATAATTACTCAAGTAAACTGGGAAAGATCCGCCAGTGTTGGGTCCGGAAGGTGGAAGATCGAATACTGCGCCTTCTCCCGTATTTGCACTAGGTGTACTATTAACCGGTTGCAGTGACCAGATAGTCTCCTCGCTATTCATAAGAAAAACTGAATTTAGGGGTGCAAGCTGAAATTGGGACGTATTTTTAATTAGTGAAGAAGCCTGGGAAATCGCGTCGGGCCAATCTCCCGTATATAGATAAGATCTAGCAAGCAAAGCAGTCGCCGCCCATTTAGTTGGTCTGGTCCTTTCCATTGTTGGTGTTTCTGCGTCCGAACCGACAAAATTTGTGCTGAGGAGACTTTGCGCCATTTTTAGATCTGAGATTACCTGCTTCCATACATCCGTTGCATGTGATCTTGTTAGGGAGGCATTTACTTTATAATTTGTTGTTGTGACCAATGGAACATCACCGTATAAATTAACTAGATAGAAATAATAAAATGCTCTTAAAAAAAAGGCTTCGCCCAACAGTTGGTTTTGAACAGTTGTAGATAGGTTGGAATTGTCTGTCACCCCTTCAATTGCGGCATTTACCCTATACATAAGTTGATATGTACTAGTCCAAATGTCATTGGGAATTCCCGTATTTATATAACTACCCAAATTATTTTTATAATAAGGGCTATATAATGAATTATTAATATCATACAATGTCAATTCATCAGCTGATAATCCACACAGTAGAAAAATCGCTGGAAGGTTTTCAAGCTGTTGGTCATCCTGGCTAAGACTAGTATAAATGCCTGTCAACACAGCCGCAGCCGTCGTATTTGAAGAATAAACATTCGCTGAGCTAATTTCAGTGATCGGAGGAGGGACTTCAACTAGCTTTTTACACCCCGCCATAGTCACACTTACTGCAACGACAAATAAGATAATTTGCGGTCTAAATTTTTTTAAAAATGTTCTTATCATAATTCATCTTTTTCTATCTAAGCAAATAATTAACCTCGTTAACCTACATTGTTAATTGCACCCCTAAAGTTATAATCCGCAATGGAGGGAGCGAGGTGGAACTGCCTGTTTCAGGGTCAAGTCCTGTAAACCTTGTAAAAGTTAGAAGGTTTTGTCCTTGTACATATAACCTTGCATTTACTAAATGAAGTTTACTCTTCCATGTTTCTGGTATTCGCCAAGAAAAAGCGATATTTTTTAATCTTACATATGAAGCATTCGAAAACGCGCCACTGCTGTTTGTTGCATCAGAATATGTCGCATTATAATTTCCATTGGAGTTAAATCGCTGAATATTGGTATAATCGCCTGGTTGTAACCAACCGTTCAAAACAGAGACAGGTTGGTTGCCTGAACCATTAGAAAAACTACCAGGGTTAGAACCTTGATTAATAAATGAATTGTTTACAATATATTTTGCGAATTGGAAAAATATGTCCAGCCCAAACTCTTTATAGGAAAGTGTATTTATAAATCCACCATATATTTTTGGATTTCGATCGATTATTACTGTATTATCCTTAGGGCTATTGGGGTTTGACGTGATTTGGCCATCTGCCCCCATAAATTGATACATGCCAGTAGTTTTATTAACGCCCGCGAAATTAAATACCTTGGTAATATTAACGGGTTTCCCAATAACAAGAGCGCTTGCATAATATGAACTATCCAAATTCGGGAAGGACAATAACCTATTTTTCGGAACAGTCATGTTAAACTTACTCGTCCATCTGAAGATTTTTGAATTGATATTTACGGTATTCACAGCTAGTTCAAGCCCTGAATTTTCAAATGTTGCGGGAAAATTCTCCGTAATAGATCCGAATCCAGTTAGCGAAGGGAGGATATATCCTGCTAATTGATTGGAAGAAACAGTCCGGAAAAAATTCCCTGCAATTAAAATCCTCTCTTTCAGAAAACCCAGATCCATTCCAACGCGACCCTTTTTTGTCAACTCCCATTGGAGAAATGGATTAGCTAAAGAAGACACTGCTAAACCCGAGGCCCCTTGGTAAGGAAAGGAAACACCCAGGGTATAATATGTACTTTCATAAGCATAATTTCCAATTTGATCGTTCCCCGTTGTGCCATAGCTAGCACTAAGCTTTCCAAAACTAAGAAAAGGGATATCTCTTTTCATGAAATTCTCATTTGAAAAAAGCCAGCCTCCGCCCAAGCTCCAGAAATCGTGAAATTGGTTTTCCGGTCCAAACCTGCTGCTTCCATCCCTTCTGCCTGTAAGATTCACTATATATTTATCTTCCCAATTGTAATTTAGACGGCCAAATAATGCATTATATTTATAAATGGCTGTATTCGGTGTCATGATCTGCACATTAGAAGCTGCGCCAACATCCTGGTTTAGCAAATCCGAGCTGAATCCCTGGGCCGAAATCTGCTGTCCGTAACTAGTATTTTGCTCCATTGTGGCCCCCACAACCAAATCTAATTTTCCTTTGATGAAATCACATCTTTCTTCAGCTTGTGGTTCTACAATCCAGGAATCGATGGAATTATTTGTAAACCAGGAAAGGCCAGTGAAAAACGGCCAATATATTGGAGGTACAGCTGATTGCGGGTAAAGCCAGGTTTCGTTGGATTGCAAATTGGTATAACCGAAATTACTTTTGATTTCCAGGCCAGGTAATATTTTATACTCCACTACCATATTACTTACAAGGTTATTGGTTTTCTCTATGCTCCGACTTAACACAAACGAAAGGGGGTTTGACCAAGTCGGATTTCCGTTAGAATCAGGCGCCCAGTTAATGCTTCCATCTTTGTTATAAAGGGCCGGAGCATCAGGCGATAAACTTACAGCCGCCCCAGTAAGATCGGTATTAGGTAAAAGATTGTAATCAAATTGATAGCTCCCGTTTAATTGAAATTTGAATTTCTGATTATTCGAAGAGCTATTGAGATTAAAGTGGAGAGACCCTTTAGAATCTGCATAATTCTGGGAAATGGGAAAAACTGTCGTTTCCCTATGGTATGTTACTCCCACTAAGTATTGGGTGTTTACTGACCCTCCGGAGGTTGTACTGCTCAAAGTTGTATAATGTGGTAATCCATTGAGCAAAGCCTTTTGCCAGTTTATATTTCTGGTCGAATCATACGTGCCATTTATATCAAAATCGGTTGAAGCCGGGGAAGTAATCCCATCCAACAACAGCGCCTCATGCCTCATCCCAAGGTATTGTGGAGTATTCATCATGTCTATATGTCTTGTCATCTGGCCAATGCCATCCATTAGATTGATGTCAACCTTTGTTTGCCCCGGCTTTCCCTTCTTAGTCGTGATTAAAATTGCCCCATTTGCCGCACGGGAGCCATAAATGGACGTCGCATCAGCATCCTTTAGGACAGTAATGCTTTCGATATCCCCTGGATTGAGGAAGGCAAAAGGCGAGGGGTATGGTTGCCCGTTTGTGTTGCCCTGAACGGTATTTTGCTGAGGCAATAAAGTCGATGTATAAGGCACTCCATCAACGACAAATAGTGGATTATTTCCACTTTGCAGGCTCATCTGCCCTAAAATCTGGGTATTGATACCAGATCCTGCAAATCCTGATGACTGTGTTATATAAAGGCCAGGTACCCTTCCTTCTAATGCGAGGATCGGGTCCGTAACATTTTGTTCTTCGATTTCCTTACTGGTCACGGTTGTGATATCCCCCGTGCTCAATCTTTCGGAAGTCGTCCCATAGGCAATCACCTGCACCTGGTCGAGCTGGCTGTCGGAGTGAACCAATTTTATGTTGAAGGAATTATTCCCTTTCAGTTTTAACTCTTGCGAAACATATCCCGTAAACGAAATCACCAGCGTCGCACCATCATCCACTTCCTTCAAATCAAACTCCCCCTTCTCATTGGTCACCACCCCCTTCCCTTTCTTCCCCTTAACCGTTACCGAAGCCCCTTCAAGCGGCGCGCCGGTAGAATCCACCACACGCCCATGAATATCACTAGGCGGAGGAGAAACGATAGCGCTCTCCTGCTTTAAACCCGGGGCTACCACGGATTTTTTAATGAAAATTGTTTTTTTTCTTATTGAAAAATCCAGCGCTTGGTCCTTAAGCACTTCGTTCAGAAAATCCATTAGCGCTAAATGACTGGCCGCCACCGTCACAGGTTTACTATCCTGTAGTACGGCCGCATCACATAACACTACAAAGCCGGTCTGCTGCTCAATGGCGGCGAATACCTGTTTCAGGCTCAAGTCCTTTCCGCTAAGAGTAACAGCCTGAGAGCTGCCTTTTGCAGCAACCTGTAAAACAGCCACAGTGAGCAAAATCGTTGTTAGCTTCATGACTAACAGGGTTTTGGTGAGAAACCGCCGCGAATTGCAAGATGTTTCGCAATACGGTTTAGGTAAATGCATGAAATGCATAAATTTGCCGGGTTTGGGTGAATGAATAAGCAGTCTTACCGATTCGTTTGTTCCAGGTACCCAGACGCCGCCAGAAATGTCATCACCATTTCTGGCTTTGTTTTTAGCGCCGAAAAATTTAGACTTATTGAGCCTTCAGTCACTGCGACTCGTTTGTCGTTTCGTTTGTCGTCTCGTTTATTGTCTCGGCGCGCATACCCTTATTTAAACTGTATCTGTTAATTCGTAACCATTAATTTTTTCCCTTCAATCCGGAAATGGACCCCGATATCCCTTAAGCCATCCAACACCTCCGACAAATTGAGGTCACGCTGCATCTTGCCCCACACTTTCTTTGAAGACAGATCGCCATTGATCTGGATATCCACATCATACCATCTGCCTAATTGTCTCAGCACATCAGGAAGCGGCGCATAGTTGAACTGAAATCTCCCGTTCTTCCAGGCCATTACCGCCTCCAGGTCTACTTTGTTCGTGATCTTTATCCGGCCATCTTTACTCATCTGCGATTGCTCGCCCGGCTTCAGTATTTCAGCATGATTGATTTGAATGGATCCCTGGATTAAAGTGGTGTTCAGGCTGGCTTCATCCGAATAGGAATTCACGTTGAATGCCGTACCGAGGTCTTCAATCAACTCACTTCCTGCCATGACCCTAAAGGGTTTACCGACATCATGCTTCACTTCGAAATAAGCTTCGCCCTTGACTTCTACTGTTCTGTCCTTTCCTATAAAAGCCGTTGGGTACTTGATGGAAGATGCTGCATTCAGCCAGACAAGCGTTCCATCCGGAAGCATCAGTTGATATTCCCCGCCCCTGGGTGTGCTCAATATATTATAGCTGGTTTCTGTCGCAGCCTGTTCTCCTCTCGAGTAGGCCAAGATCCCGCTATCCTTCTTGATAATGTCCGCATTTCCCTGGGAAGCGATTTTTCCGATATGTACACTGTCCAGCACAATGGTCTGCCCATTGGAAAGGGTCAGCAGGGCGCGATTACCTCCTGGCAATGCATCATTTTGAATTTTTATGGAAGCCTGGGCAACCTCTGGCTTGATTCTATGGAATATCCACCAAAGCGTGCCTGTTCCAATGAGTAATAATATTATTGCAGCCGCGACCCATGGCCGGAAAATATATAATAGCCTTCCGGTTTTGGCTCCTTCAGCATTTTCATTTATCCTCTCCAGCAATCTTGCCTCAATCGCTGTCCGGATCCTCTCTTTCTCGCCTTCCTGCCATTCAAATCCCCGCTCCTTCAGTTGGCGTTCATACCATTCTTCGACCACCCGCACCTCCTCGGCGCTGGCCTCCTGATTCAAATAGCGTTTCAATAATGATTGAATGTCTCTGAGCTCCATAAACGGCTTTAACAAAAGCTATGTCAGTCGAACAAAAGAGAGGGGGTAAGTGAATCTTAAATTTTTATTAAGAAATCATTAAAAGAATATGTTCACAAGGATTGTAGCCATGGAAAGACCCGGACCGGGCCTACCAGATTGACCCATTGCATTTTTCAGCAATTTGAGAGCGTGCTGGATATGTTTTTTAACCGTCTCTTCGGAAATACTCAATCGTTCTGCGATCTCCCGATGAGAAAGCTGTTCCTGCCTGGAGAGAAGATAGACCTCCTTCATCTTCGGAGGCATCTTGTCGATGGTTCCCTGTAACATTTCATTCAACTCCTTCCGTTGCAGGGTAGTCGCCGGGTTATCCTCCTCTCCCCGTTCACCAAGTGAAGCCAACATTTCTATATAGTGTTGGCGCGTGATATTTTTTTCAATATAATTGATTGTCTTATAACGTGCACTCGTATGAAGATAGGCCCCCGCGGAAGAATTGATTTCGAGTTCTTCCCGCCTGTTCCAAAGCGAGAGAAAAATATCCTGGACAATATCAGAAGCATCATCCCGCACCGGAATCAGGCGGGCCACCCTGACAAAAAGCTCCTCCCAATATTTATTGTACAGCTCCGTAAAAGCATCCCTGTCCCCTTGGGCCATTCGCTTCAAAAGCAATTTATCCGTATAATCTCTATCCTGGTCCACTCAGTGATTTAATTATTAGATAATACTAAGTTAATAAAAACAATTTGGCAACATTATTCACCTATAGACATCAAAATAAATTTTAAGCTGCATTACCCCTTAAGATTTGTTGAGCTGACATTTACTCCAGGCTCCAAACGAGTAAACTTACTCGGGTAAATTTTACTCGCGGGCAATTATTTTCAAAATAATATCCACTACTGAACACATGAGAGATAAGGAAATATTTTGCCGCCTGTTCAGCGACTATGGCCTCTTAATTTATCGATGGGCCTATAACCACAGTCATTCCAAATATCAGGCAGAAGAAATCCTGCAGGAAACCTTTCTCAAACTCTGGCTCAACCGAAATAGCCTGGTTGGGCTAAGACAGCCCCGAGCCTATGTGCTAAGGGTTGCGCGTAATACGATGATAGACCGGATCAGAAGACAGAAAAAAGAAGTTTTGGAATTTGAAGAATACAAGCGCAGTGTTCGGGATGATTTGTTATTTGATCCCTTTCAATCCGAGATCCGGAAATCAGTAAAATCTTCAGTACAATCCGCTCTCGAAAAGCTCCCTGTTAAACAAAGAAATATCATCCAACTCAAGGAAGAAGCCTGGGAAGAAAAGCGCATCGCCCGTGAACTAAGGATCTCCATCTCGACCGTGAAAAACCATCTACAAATGGCAAAAAAGAATATGAGGCGAAGCCTGGTTGATCTGAGGGCTTAAAGAAACAGAAAAAAGATCAGAGCCTATATGGATGCTTGAATATTAAAAGCTCATTTTGTAATCATTGACGAATTTGCCTACGTTTGCCGGAAAAATTCCCATAAAGGCGGAAAACCTTCCAATCTTAAATGGGGGCCCTACAATTTCAAAGAGAGTTAATGTTCTCCAAAAGCTGCATGGCTGGATTCAAACATAGCAATAAATTCAGAGAAGGCGTAAAAATTGGTTTTCGGGTGGATGTTTCAGCAAGGGAGGAAAATCAATACCACCAGGTTGGAATATTTTCTTTCGATTTTGGAATATTTTTATAGCATAAACAGTTTGCCAAAAATTTTAAACGTTTAAAAACCTCTCTGTTTACTTTTAGTTTTATTTTCGCATCCTTAATCCACATCTTGATCTCACAAGAGTTGATTCCAATCCATTAAAATTAAAATCAGGTGTTATGCAGACAGGGGAAATTATTATTTATCAGACGGAGGACGGGCAAACATCAATTGATGTGAAGCTCGAAAATGAAACAGTTTGGCTACGGCAAGAACAAATCGCTCATCTATTTGATCGCGATCGCACAGTTGTTTCAAAACATATAAACAATATTTTCACTGAGAAAGAGCTGATTCGCGAAAGTAATGTGCAAATTATGCACATTCCTAATTCTGACAAGCCGGTCACATTATTCAATCTCGATGTCATTATTTCCGTCGGTTACCGTGTAAAATCCCCAAGGGGTACCCAATTCCGTATCTGGGCAAATAAAATCCTAAAAGATTATTTAGTAAAGGGTTATACAGTAAATGAAAAACTGCTCAAGGAAAAAGCCGAACAATTAGAGCAACTTAAACAAACAGTAAAACTATTAGAAAACGTACTTGAGTCGCAGGCCCTTTCTTCCGATGAAGCATCAGGCCTACTAAAAGTAATCACTGATTATACTTATGCCCTTGATGTATTGGATAAATATGATCATCAGGTATTGGAAATTGAGGCGACCACTCCAAAGGAATTATTCCAGATAAATTACCAGGAAGCTATGCTGGCAATCCATAACCTGCGTGAGAAATTTGGTGGAAGCGCTCTTTTCGGCAATGAAAAAGATGAATCCTTCCAGGGTTCGCTCGCTGCCATCTACCAAACCTTTGGCGGCCAATATCTTTATCCAAGTGTAGAAGAAAAGGCCGGAAACCTCCTGTACTTTGTCATCAAGAACCATTCCTTCTCCGACGGCAACAAACGCATCGCCGCATTTTTGTTCGTCTGGTTTCTGGAAAAGAACAAAATTCTGTATAAGGCAGACGGGTCCCGCCGCATTGCGGACAACGCCCTCGTCGCGCTCACGCTCATGATCGCAGAAAGTAAACCGGATGAGAAGGAGTTGATGATAAAAGTAGTGGTCAGTCTAATCAATTCGAGAAATTGAGGGATAAGGCTTTAAGTTTATTAATAATAAAAAAAATAATAGAACGAGGCATACCTAGTAAGCTTGAATAAGCACTTCAGCCGGAATGTGTAATACTTCATTTAGTTTACGAATCATAGACAGGCTCAATTTCCTTTTACCCGAAAAAATTTCGGATTTACGCGAACGGTTTCCTAATATTTTTGAAAGTTCCCCCTCTGACATGCCCATTTGCTCCAAACGAAACTTAATAGCATCTAACGGTTTGGCTTTAGGTACGGGGTAATATTCTGTCTCATACTCCTTTACGAGTATGGACAATACCTCTAACTCATCTGAATCTTTTGAATCAGGTTTTATTTCCTTTTGCATAATTGCATAAACTCGTGCAAGAGCAGACTCATATTGAGGCTTATTTTTAATTGGTTTTATCATAACTTATTTTCTTTGCATCTATTTTGTCATATTTTTTATGTGTACCGAACCAAACTATGAAAACTATTCTAAGTCTATATTCAATATCCACTATCAGTCGATATGCATTGCCATGAATATTGAAAACAACTCTTTTATTGCTCAGAATGGAAGCGCTTCTAAACTGCACCTTGAGCTGATTAGGGTTATCCCATTCAGCCTCCTCAGCTTCTTCATACCAAGCTAGCAATGCCTGTTTTGCCATTGGGTATGCAATCCAATCTTCCTTTAAAGTTCTAACAGCAATAACTCTCATAGGCAAATATATAAAAATGTTACCAATTTGGTAACATTTGTTCAAATAAAATATTTCCTTGGTTTCCTCAAGAACGTAAAGCCCCCCCAAACATCGAGTCCGCCTTTAATCCATATCCTTTAAGCAATTGCTGATTCTCCACCTGCAATCCGAATTGCTGGCTTAACCACTCCACGTAGGCTTCATTTTCCTTTCTAAAAACCGAACAGGTAATATATACCATCCGTCCCCCCTCACGAATCCCACTCACCACATTTGCTAATATTCTTTTTTGCAGATCCGCAAAACGATCAATAGACTTTGGATCAAAAAAACAAAGCGAATCCGGATTCCTGGCCCAGGTCCCGCTACCGGAACAGGGAAGGTCAGCCAATACCAGATCATATTGTCCTTCAAAACCAGCCCCGATTGGCTTGATGAGATCGGAGACAAAACATTGGAAGTTTTTAATACCCGCATCCTTCATTCTTTTTTTATAGTTTGCTAAAATGGGTGATCGGTTATCCGTTGCAGTTAATTTAATTCCGGGAAAAAGGTCCTGCAAAAGAATTGACTTGCCTCCGCTGCCCGCACAGCAATCCCAGGCATTAATTGGAGCGTCAAATCCCCGAATAATTTCCGCCGTCTTTTGAGAGCTCAAATCCTGAACAACCACTTCCCTGTCAGGCAGGAGCACCTGATCTATCTTCGTGGAATTATCCAAGGCCAGCCCCTCCTCACCTATCTCCCGAAATCGAATCCCTGAATCCGTAAGCTTGCTCATTACGATGCCTCTCATCCCTGGACGCATTCTCAAAAAAAGATCCGGTTGAACCAGGAAGGAACGGCAAAAATCTTCGTGAACAATTCCCTCACTTAGTTCCTCCTGCCATGGAAAAATTTCCTTTAATACAAATGAAGGATCTGCGAGTTTCAATTTTTCCTGAAGGGGAAGCTCAACAGCCCGATTCCACTCCGGATAAAAATATTCCAAAAGTTCATTTTTGCCCTGGCTGCACAAAAAAAGTCCGTTTAGTATCCTATCCTCGATCGGCAAATTCTTCAATGAATGCCCCAAACGAAAATAGGAATAGCAAAGACTGCTTATCGATTTACGGTCTTTGGAACCATATTTTTTATCCTTACTGTAAAATTGACGGATGAAATTTGCAAAGGGGGTCTTACCGTCGTAAAGACATAAGATCTGCACAGCCGTCCGAAGATGGGAGCGATACATCAGAGTTCCAGTAAGGTCTTCACGGGATCCCTTCCAAATAAGAGTTGGCCAGGGTTTTCAAGCAATTCCTTTACCCGGACCAGGAAGCTGACCGATTCGCGTCCGTCGATTATCCTGTGGTCATAACTGACCGCGAGGTACATCATCGGCTTGATCACTACCAGACCATTTACAGCAATAGGTCGCTCTTCAATTTTATGCATTCCAAGTATCGCAGACTGAGGAATGTTGATGATCGGGGTGCTCATCAGGGAGCCAAAAACTCCGCCATTGGTAATCGTGAAGGTACCGCCCTGCATTTCTTCGAGGCTTAATTTATTGTCACGGGCCTTTGTAGCAAGTTCCACCACTTTCTTTTCTATTTCCGCCATGCTCAGGCTTTCGGCGTTTCGGATCACAGGCACTACCAGGCCCTTGGGAGCGCTAACCGCTATGGAAATATCGCTATAGTCATGATAAATGATTTCATCCCCGTCGATATAAGCATTTACCGCCGGCCATTCACGCAATGCATAACAGCAGGCCTTGATGAAAAAACTCATGAACCCGAGATTAACTCCGTGTTTTTCTTTAAACTTGTCCTTATACTGGGTTCTTAAAGCCATGATGGGTCCCATGTCGACTTCATTGAAGGTCGTGAGCATGGCAGTCGTATTTTTTGCCTCGACCAGCCTCCTGGAAACGGTCTTTCTCAGGTTGCTCATCTTCTCGTGTTTGTCCGCACGGCTGAATAAATCCTGTCCTAAAGCGCGGCCCGGGTTATTCAAGGCTTCTAAAACATCATGCTTGAGTATTTTGCCTCCGGTGCCAGTAGCAGAGATACTGGAAGTCTCGATTTTTTTATCTGCGATAATGGCTGAAGCGACGGGGGTTGCTTTAACCTGCTCCGTAGCAGCGACAGCCTGCTTCGGCTCTGCTTGTTTTGGGGCCGCTGCGGTTTTAACCGGACTGCCATTCGAAGCGTTTTGGGCAGCAGGTGAGGCAGCCTTGCTCTCGGGTTTGCTCTCGGGTTTCGAGGCAGTTTCATCTATTCGGGCGACAACATCCCCGATTTTCAAGGTATCGCCTTCCTTGCCGACCAGATTTAAAGTGCCGGCCTGTTCCGCATTAACTTCGAAAGTTGCTTTTTCGCTCTCGAGTTCGGCGATCACTTCATCTCTATCGACATAGTCTCCCTGTTTTTTGAGCCATTTAACCAATACCACTTCACTGATCGATTCGCCTACAGTTGGAACTTTAATATCAATCATTCTGAGAAAGGTTATCTGTTAAAATTAAATGGAAAAAGCCGTTTCAATGATTTCTTCCTGCTCCTGCTTATGAACCTTGTTATATCCGGTAGCAGTTGCAGCGCTGGGGTGTCTGCTAATGATGCCGAAATTGATGGATTTTATATTCATTTGCAGGAAGGAAGCCGCTCCCATATTCAGGGGTTCCTCCTGAACCCAAAACCAGGTTGCCTGCCTGTATCTTGCATTCAGGGATTCCAATTGTACATAGGGCAATGGATAAATTTGCTCCAAGCGGATAATCGCCACTTCTTTGTTGTTGTCCTTAACCTGCCTTTCAGCCAACTCAAAATAAATCTTACCTGTACAGAATAAAACCTTCTTGATCCTTTCCGGATCTTCAGATGCAATAAAGAGATCATCGATGACTTCCCGAAAACCGCCGCCCGTGAATTCCTCTTTGGGAGAATAACTGGCGGGCAAACGAAGGTTTGCCTTGGGCGAAAAATTGATCAGTGGTTTACGGAATGGCCACGCCATCTGCCTCCGAAGCGCATGGAATAGATTTGAGGAGGTTGTGATATTGGTGACGACCATATTCAATTCGGCGCACATTTGCAGAAAACGTTCCATTCTGGCGCTGCTATGCTCCGGTCCCTGGCCCTCATAACCATGGGGCAATAATAGCACGATCCCGTTCATGCGCAGCCATTTTTGTTCACCGGCAGCAATGAACTGGTCGATCATGGTTTGCGCTCCATTGGCAAAATCCCCAAACTGTGCCTCCCAAAGAACCAACCCGTTAGGGTTGGCCATAGCATAACCATATTCAAAGCCGAGAACTCCGTATTCGCTTAAAAAAGAATTGTAAATTCTGAAATGGCCCTGCGCACCCTCAATCCGGCTGAGGCGATTGTATTCCTTATTTGTATTCTCATCGCGAAGAACGGCATGGCGGTGCGAAAAAGTTCCCCTCTGCACGTCCTGACCGCTCATGCGAACTTCCCTTCCGTCAAGGATCAAACTACCGTAAGCCATAAGTTCACCTGTAGCCCAATCCACTTTCCCTTCTTCCTGAAATATTTTCTTCTTGTCCTGGAGGATCTTTTCCACTTTCTTAAGCGGCTTGAAATCCTCAGGCCATTCCATCAATGCCTGAAAAATCTTACTGAAATCATTTTCACTGATGGCCGTGACCGGAGACTGATTGAAATCTTCCAAAACAGCCCTTCTCAATTTTTTCCATTCCAATTCCGGGGCCTGATAAGAATAAGGAAGGGGTTTTTGTTTTGCCTCATCCAAACGCTCCTGCAGATCTCCCCAGAATTTTTTCTCCATATCGCGAGCCAATTCCTTGGCATCGGATTCGCCATTCTCTATCAGGAACTGCGTATAGGCCTCTCTTGGATTGGGATGTTTTTCGATCAGCGCATACATTTGGGGCTGCGTGAATTTGGGATCATCGCCTTCATTATGACCATGGCGTCGATAACAAACCATATCGACGAAAATATCCCCGTGAAATTCCTGTCTGTATCGAGTCGCCATTTCGGAGCACTTGACAACGGCCTCCGCATCGTCTCCGTTTACATGCAAAACGGGAGCGTGGATGGCGGCAGCAAGCGAGGTGCAATAATCCGAACTGCGGGCATCTTCAAAATCGGTCGTAAATCCGATCTGGTTATTGATGACAAAATGAATGGTCCCCCCGGTATAATAACCATCCAGATCGCTCATTTGCAAAACCTCATAGACGATTCCCTGGCCGGCAAGTGATGCATCTCCATGAATAAGCACCGGTAATATCTTTTCATAATCACTTTCATACATGATATCCGCCTTGGCACGGGAAAAGCCTTCCACTACCGGATCCACCGCCTCAAGATGGGAAGGATTGGGCATCAGCTTTAAATGGACTGTTTTTCCGGAATGAGTTTTTAATTCACTCCCATAGCCCATATGATATTTCACGTCCCCGCTGCCCATGGTCTGGTCCAACTGGGCCGTTCCCTCGAATTCGCTGAAAATCTGTTCATAGGTCTTGCCCATGATATTGGCAAGTATATTCAACCTTCCTCTGTGTGCCATCCCGATAACTACCTCCTGCACATCATGCTCAGCCGCAATATTGATTATATTATCCAGCGCCGGAATGGTGGTCTCGCCTCCTTCAAGAGAGAATCTCTTTTGCCCGATATATTTAGTGTGGAGGAACTTTTCAAAAATTACTCCCTCATTCAGTTTTTCCAAAATCTGTTTTTGCTTTTCAATGGGCACTGGCTTAAGGAATTCTTTCTCCATTTCCCTGGTCAGCCAATCAATCTTTACCTGGTCACTGATATACTTAAATTCAATCCCGACATTACTCGCATAGCATTTTATCAGGTGATTGAGAATATTGCGCAAGGAAGTAGTGCCTAAGCCGATCAGGTTTCCGGCAAAAAAATCCTTGTCAAGGTCTTCCTCGGTGAATCCGAAGAAGGGCAGTTCCAGATTAGCCCCCCTGTCTTTTCTTTTTCTGATCGGGTTGGTGGTAGCCAGCAAATGACCCTTGTTCCGATAACCCAATATCAAACGGTAGGCTCCTAATTCTTTTTTCCAGTCCACACCGTCCGAGGTTTTAAACAGCTTTTCTTTAACCGGTTCAGCGATGGGCTTACCATTGGAGCCATTTCTCCCCGTAGCCATGGCGAAATCGAAACCTTCAAAAAATTTCCTGAAATCGGGGTCTACGGAATCGGGATTTCTTACAAAATCCTGGTACAATCCTTCTATAAATGCAGGAGAAGAATTTGTTATATATTGAAAATCCTTCATGTCAAAATCTTTACTGGAATCACAAATATCGGCGAATTTCGCCGCAGGAAAATTTATTAGAGCCTCAACCCTCCCGGACCTAAAAAACAGACCATGTAAATTTGGAGTTTCCGGGTCAAAGCCCTACATTTGCCCTCCCAAATTTAAGATAATATATGGCAAATCATTCGGCTACCGAGAAAGATGTGAGACAGGCCACCAAACGCCGGGAAAGAAATCGTTATTATGGTAAGACCACCCGTAACGCAATCAGGGATTTCAAAGAGATCAAATCCAAGAATGAAGCCAGTGAAAAACTTCCCAAGGTAGCTTCCGAGATTGACAAAATGGCTAAACGCGGTATCATTCACAAGAACAAGGCAGCGAATCTAAAAAGCAAGCTGGCGAAAAGGACGAATGCTTTAGCTAAATAATCGAGCCCCTACAGGGAAACCCGCCTTACCCTTATATGTATTTCCCTGTTTCTCCCCTTATCATCAGAACAGGATATTTTTATTGGCCCCTCATCCGGCAGGAAAAGAACTTTAGCAAACACAGTAACCTGAGAAATATTTTAGTTTGCTATGTTTTTATTGTTTGAAACAAAATGAGCGGTCCCTATACCAGAATAAGTGCAGGAAATCGAATACCTCTAAAATAACTCGGCGATATTTATGAAAAGCCCCTTTGACCCCTGGGTTCCAAAGCCGTAATCGATACAGATATTGGTAGCGGAAGCCTTATTTAGTTTGATTCTCGCCCCGAGACCATAGCCAGGTTGAAGCTTTTCCAGAGGGGTACCTTCAGCGGCAGAAAAAGTCTCGGCATTTACAAAGACCACCGCTCCCAATAAGCCATTGCGCGTGATACCGAATCGATATTCAGCTTCCTGGTAGACCATTTGCGCTCCGCGAAACCGGCCCTGGATATAGCCGCGACCCGTGCTCGAAAAAGGGTCCCAGGAAGTGCCTGGAAGGTCCAAAAAGGGAGGATGTCCACTGATAACCAACCAATTATAACTCCAAAGGGCCAATACATTATGTGAGGACTCCGGGAATTTGTAATATTTTCTCAAGTCTATGATTACCGATTGCCAGCCCCGGGTACTTCCAATCACCTTCATATTATCCCTGTACTGGATATTCGCATATACGCCCCTGGATGGATTTATGGAATAGTCCCGGTGATCATAGAGCAGGTTCACTGTGAATCCGGTAGAAAGTGAACTGTTCGAAGCTCCGTAGGCCTGATAAGCTGTAACGCTGTCCTTGGGAAAATTTTTAACGCCACTTTCATCTACGATACCCCAGTGGTAATCCAGGATATAACCTGCGCCAAAATATAGGTCCGGAACCAAACGCCTCATGAGCAATTCATAGAAACGAAAGTAAGCATAGTCCATCGGGTCCTCATTTCCTATCCAGGAATCGCTTCCCAGGCCGAAAGTGCTTTGCGGGTATTTATAGAGGCGGTAATCCCCCACGAGATTATAGAGATCATGGTCCAACCAGATATTAGACTCGATAGGAATCGTAAATTGTTTGTTCTGCGTATAAGCAGCGCTGGCAGTTACAGTGGAAGCCTTTGAATCCGCCAAAGGGCGAAAAGCCATATTTCCGGAAAGGGTCACGGCCAGCCTGGAAGTAAGGGTATAACCAACCGCAGGGACGGCGGAAAATACTGGTTTTGTTAATGCAGTGTCGGTCTTCTTATTTGGGGATTTATGCTTAAAAAAGATGGATTTGGCTACATCGTAAATATCGATCTGCGGAACTTCATGAACATTAGCGCTGTCTTTCTTTTTATGCAAGAGGGTATCCTGGGCGACAGCCAGTGCTATTTCTTTTTTTTGCTGGGCTTCCAATAAGGCAGGAAAGAGAATAAGAATAACTAAAGTTCTCAGTTTCATGAGTTCGGGGTTCGCTTTAGCAATCGACAAAAGAAAATATCCACTCTCGTCAAACGAAAATGCGAAACTCCGGTTGCTCGGTTATGAATAGTCCTCATCTGTCCTTAAAGTTCCAGGGTTTTGGCGGGGCTTGATATTAAAAAACCTTGCAAAGATCGGTAACCTGGCTTAAAAAATGCCATCTTATGGATAAAAGGCGCCTTCAATTTAAAATAATTGGCTAAATTTTGGCTTCAAAAACTTATGACATGAAGAAAATTTTCATATTCGTCCTCTTTCTGAGCTTTTTTTTGGGTTCTTGCAGGCATTTCTTTGGCAGGCATGTGCATGGCAATGGGAATGGAAGGACAGAGGAAAGAAGCATAACCGCTTTCCGCGATCTCGATGTATCGAGCACCATCGATGTTCATATCGTTAAAGGAGAGCTGAAGCCGGTCAGTATTCATGCAGATGAAAACCTGCTTCAATATATCGAAGTGCTACAGGAAGGCGATCGTCTGATCATTCGCAACCGGCATGATTATGACCTCGAAAGTTCGGAGGGTATGAGCATCACGGTAACGTCCCCTTCCTTTCACCAGATCAGTTTATCGGGGGCAGGAGATATCGTTTCCGACGATAAGATCAAGGGGGACGATGATTTGGAGATCGAGCTCAGCGGCGCCGGCAATATCCGAATGGATGTCGATGTTCCGAAATTCACCGGCCGGATTTCCGGTGCGGGCTCCTTGTATATCAAAGGCCAGACAAAGGACGTGGAGGTGGATGTCAGCGGAGTAGGATCTGCGCATTGTTACGATTTGCAGGCTGAAAATGTCAGAGCTGAAGTTTCAGGTGTCGGAAGCGCGGATGTTTTTTCAAGTGTCAAGATCGACGCCTCCGTCAACGGAGTCGGCAGCATACATTATAAGGGCAATCCCACAGAAGTGAATCAGCATGTAAGCGGAGTAGGGAGTGTGAATAAGGAGAACTAAACGATTCCTGATGCCCGTAATGGGAGATGAAGGTTCAAATGCCTTAAACAAATCAGATGATTTAGATCATGCCGAAATTACTCGGGCTTATTAATTTTCGTTTTTCAATCTAAACTTATTTTAAGCTTCGTTTTTAACTGTTGCTAGCCGGACTACAATACCTTAACTAACGAACTTTGTTCCGCATTCGTTAGATTTGCGGAATCTATGACGGAAAAAATTCTGATCCTTGATTTCGGGTCCCAATATACCCAGTTGATTGCCAGAGCAGTAAGAGAAGCCAATGTGTACTGTGAAATCCTTCCTTATTTTCAAAAGATCCGGTACGATACGTCCTTAAAAGGAGTGATCCTCTCCGGTTCCCCTTATTCAGTTAATGATAGAAATGCACCGCTCGTAGATATTGCTGAGATCAATAGCCATGTCCCCGTATTGGGTATTTGTTATGGGGCCCAGCTTACGGCAAAGCAGTTCGGCGGCCGTGTAGCCAATAGCAAAAAAAGGGAATACGGCAGAGCCCTTCTTCATATTCTAAAAGAAGACCCCATTTTAGATCAGGTAATAGAGAAATCGCAGGTTTGGATGAGCCATGCAGATACCATATTGGAATTGCCAGATGAGTTCGATATACTTGCTACAACTGAAAACATACCCTATGCCGCTTTTAGAAAACAGAGCCTTTATTGTCTTCAATTTCATCCTGAAGTTTATCATTCCATTGAGGGCAAGAAAATTCTTTCCAATTTCCTGGTTCAGATCTGCGGCTGTTCGAAGGACTGGACTGCCGCTCATTTTATCACGGAGACTGTGGAGAAGCTCAAAAAGCGGATCGGCCGCCACAAAGTGGTCATGGCCCTTAGCGGGGGAGTTGATTCAACAGTCGCAGCCACTTTGATCCATCGTGCAATCGGAAAAAGCCTTCATGGAATATTCGTTGATAATGGAGTATTGCGAAAAGACGAGTTCGAACAGGTATTGGCTACTTACAAACAAATCGGCCTGAATGTGACCGGAGTGGATGCAAAAAAAATTTTCTATAAAAAATTGAAGGGAGAATCAGATCCTGAAGGAAAGAGAAAGATCATCGGCAAGCTCTTTATAAAGATTTTCAGCAAGGAGGCGGAAAAAATCAAAGGAGCTTCGATGCTCGGACAGGGTACAATATATCCTGATGTCATCGAAAGCATTTCCGTTCATGGTCCTTCAGCTAAGATCAAATCCCACCATAATGTTGGCGGCCTCCCTGAGAAAATGCATTTGGAATTGGTCGAACCCCTTCGTTTTTTGTTTAAAGACGAAGTGAGAAAAATAGGGCGGGAATTGCAAATACCTGAAGATTTGCTCCAGCGCCATCCGTTTCCCGGGCCGGGCCTGGCAATCCGCATACTGGGAGAGGTTACCGAAGAAAAGGTAATATTACTGCAACAGGCAGATCGCTTATTTGTACAGGCATTAAAAGATCAAGGTCTTTACGGACAGACATGGCAGGCCGGAGCAATATTGTTGCCTGTAAAAAGCGTAGGGGTCATGGGCGATGAGAGGACATATGAATACACGGTAGCCTTACGTGCTGTAACTTCCGTAGATGGGATGACCGCCGACTGGGCTCATTTGCCCTATGATTTCCTGGCTATGATTTCCAGTGAGATCATCAATAACGTCAAAGGGATCAACCGGGTGGTATATGATATCAGCAGCAAGCCTCCCGCTACAATTGAATGGGAATAAGATTTTCGAAATTTATGGCAAGAAAGTTTTTGATATTTTTTATTCTGGGGGCACCTCTGTTAATAGTAGCACAGAGGGATAGCGTCCGAGCAGTCCGCCAAATCGCTTTATTTGTTCCGCTATATCTTGACAGCGCTTTTGATGAATCCGGCAGTTATCGTTTTGACAACAGTTTTCCAAAGTTTTTGAACCCTGGTATTGAATTTTTTGAGGGGGCCCAGCTAGCAATGGACTCTCTGAAAAAGGATGGAGTGAACCTTGAATTGACTGTATATGATACCCGTTCCAATCAAAAACCTCTTGCCCGGCTTTTGAAGGGAGATGAACTAAACAAAACCGATCTGATCATTGGCCATGTCTCTGCCTCCGAGCTAAGGCTACTGGCTGCCGCAGCCGCAAGCAGGAATATTCCCTTCATCAATGCCAATTTGCCAAATGAGGGAAATGCAAGTGATAACCCCGATTTGGTTATCCTGAATTCGACGGTAAAAACGCATTGCGAAGCCATCTATAAGTATTTGCAAAAAAATTATGCCACACAGACCCTCTATCTTTTTGGCAGAAAAAATGCATCGGATGAAAAATTGAAGAGTTATTTCATCAACCTGTCACAGTCCAAAGGGCGACTAGCACTGAATATTAAATATATTTTACTGGAGAACAACTTTGAAACAAAACTGTTCAGACCCTACCTGGACAGCAATATCCATAATGTTTTGATTGCCGCAAGCCTCGATGAAGGCTTCGCAAAGAACTTTTGTTTTCAGCTATCTCCTTTGGCAAAGTCTTATCCCGCGACAGTGATTGGAATGCCTACCTGGGATAATGTATCGGATTTCTCTCTCCCACTTTACAACGGACTGGAAATTATATATACGACTCCTTTTTATCTGAATGCCAACGACAGTCTTGTTTCCCAAATACAGCAATATTTCAGGAGCAATTACTATATGCGACCCAGCGATATGGTTTATCGGGGTCTTGAAACGGTTTACCATTTTGGCCGCTTACTGGCAGAACATCCAACCAATCTAAGGGAATTCCTGGGGGAGAATAGATTCCTTTTATTCGACCCCTTCGATATCGAACCCGTATATCTGAATAACCAGGGCCCAAAACCGGATTATTTCGAAAATAAATACCTCTTCTTCGTAAAAAAAGCAGACGGAATTACCAGCCTGGTCAAGTGAATAAAGAACCGGAGAACATGAAAAAAATAATCTTTCTTCTTACTATTGTTTGTTTTTCGTTTTCCCGGTTTGTATATAATAATCCCGGAGAAGGCACTTATATTCAGCCCAGCCCGCAAAGAAGCGGAGACCCCGCAGTTGGATATCATTATCTGCTAAATGGCGATTATCTCAAAAGCGGGATACCCTTCAATTATTTCAGGATGGTATTCGCAAAAAAGAACAGTTCCTATTTGCAAAGAGACAGCCTCAACCGGGACATTGGCTATGAATACACTGCGGTGAAAGCTGGAAACGGTGAAATCGTGGTAGCGCCCAATTGCCTTCAATGCCATGCACAGGTTTTCGAAAATAAGCTGATCATCGGCCTGGGGAATTCTACCGTCGATTTTACAGGCGGGGAAAAACTGGATCCCAGGACGGCCACCATGACGGAAAACCTTTTGAGAAAAACAGATCCTAAAGAATACGAGGCTGCGGAACCCTTTTTGAAAGTTGTCAAAGCCATCAGCGCACAACTGCATACCCAGACAAGAGGAGTTAACCCAGCAGACCGTTTAGCTGGCCTGCTGGCTGCACACCGGGATCCTCAAACCTTCATATGGAACGATAAACCCATGATGGAGATCCCCGATCAGGTGATACCCTCCGATGTACCTGCCTGGTGGCTCATGAAGAGGAAACATGGGATTTTTTACAACGGATTCGGCCGGGGAGATTTTGGCCGGTTTTTAATGGCTTCCAATTTGTTGACTGTAAACGATACATCCGAATCAGCCGAAGTGGACAGGCACTTCAACGATGTACTTGCCTATCTAAGGACACTTGAAGCTCCAAAATATCCCTACCCAATCAGCCATCTCCTGGCCAGGCAGGGAGGGGTCATATATCTTCAGCACTGCGTAAAATGCCATGGCAACGGAGATGACTATCCAAATCTATTGATCCCGGAAGAAACCATAGGTACGGACTCCTTCCTTTATAAAAGCAATTACCAGAATCCCCAATTTGTGAATTGGTTCAATAATAGCTGGTTTGCAAAGGGTGATCATCCGGCAAGGCTAGAGCCATTCAACGGCTATATAGCACCACCATTGGATGGGATCTGGATCACGGCCCCTTATTTTCACAATGGCTCGGTACCCACATTGGAGGCGGTCCTGAACAGCCGTCTGCGCCCGGCTCACTGGACACGTGATTTTGATAACCTGGAATACGATTACAAAAAGGTTGGATGGAAATACCAGGAAGCCGATCCTTCACAGGGTTCCGGAATATACAATACAGAATTGCCCGGCTATGGAAATTATGGGCACTATTTCGGAGACCAGTTAAGCGATCATGAAAGATCGGCGCTGCTTGAATATCTCAAAACACTATAGCTATAAGGAATCCATTGAAAATCGACCAAACAAAAGGATATCAGATCATCCGCACCTGGTTTGACACTCAACAACTAAAGCCTTTTGCTTTTCAGGTTGAAGCCTGGCAGCATATTGCCGGTGGAAATTCAGGCCTGGTAAATGCCCCTACCGGATGCGGCAAGACCTTTTCTGTTTTCCTCGGCGCAGTAATTCAATTTATCAATGAGCATCCTTCGGATTACAGAACCAAATCCAGGAATGGTTTGCAACTTCTATGGATCACCCCTCTGCGCGCCCTGGCAAAGGATATCGGCCGGGCTATGGAGGAAATGATCCTTGCACTGGAAATAAAATGGAAAGTGGGAATCAGGAATGGAGACACAGGCATTAACGAAAGGCAAAAGCAAAAAAGGCAAATGCCCGAAGTGCTGATTATTACGCCTGAGAGCCTGCATTTGCTGCTCGCACAAAAAGGGTACCCCGAATATTTCCGTACTTTGAAAATCATAGCCGTGGATGAATGGCATGAACTCTTAGGCAGCAAAAGAGGTGTCCAGGTTGAACTTGCCATTTGCCGTATCGTGCATTGCAAGACCGATCCATCTCTGATGGTATGGGGGATATCTGCTACCATCGGGAACCTGGAACAAGCGGCGGAGGTTTTGCTCTTTCCTTTGCAAAGACAAGGCGTGATCGTCAAGGCGATTATCGAAAAAAAAATCCTGATCGAATCGATCATTCCCGATCAAATCGAGAATTATCCCTGGGCCGGGCACCTGGGGTTAAAGCTCATTGACAAAGTCATCCCAATAATACAGAATAGCAGGACTACCCTCATTTTCATCAATACCCGGGGAATGAGTGAGCGCTGGTACCAGGCCCTGATCACCGCCTGTCCCGATCTTGCCGGAGCAATCGCTCTTCATCACGGATCTATCGACATGGATTTGCGGGTTTGGGTGGAAGAAGCCCTTCACAGCGGAAAATTGAAGGCGGTGGTCTGTACTGCAAGCCTGGATCTCGGTGTTGATTTTCGTCCGGTAGAAACCGTCATCCAGGTCGGGTCCCCAAAGGGAGTTGCAAGATTCCTGCAAAGAGCCGGCAGGAGCGGGCATCAACCGGGAGAGACCAGTAAGATCTATTTTCTGCCCACTCATTCGCTCGAACTCATCGAAGCATCTGCATTGAAGATGGCTATGAATCTTCAGTTCATAGAAAGCCGCCAACCTATGATCCGCTGCTTTGATGTGCTGATACAGTTCCTGAATACATTGGCCATCTCCGAAGGATTTAAACCAGAGCAAATTCATAAGGAAATTCTGACCACGCATTGCTTTCGGGATATATCCGAAGAAGAATGGCAAAAGAATCTTCACTTTATTACAGAAGGGGGTTCGGCCCTGGGTCAATATGACGAATACAAAAAGCTGGAGATCATCGATGGCTTATATAGGATCACTAACAGGAAAGTGGCCATGAGGCATAGACTGCATATCGGTACAATCGTAAACGATTCCATGCTGAAAGTAAAATTTCTCAGCGGAGGATATATAGGCGTTATTGAGGAATATTTTATATCCCGGCTATCGCCGGGTGATATCTTCACCCTGGCTGGAAGGAACCTGGAATTTGTTATGATCAAGGACATGACGGCCATTGTCAGGAAGTCAAGTGCAAAAAAATCAATTGTCCCGAGTTGGCAGGGAGGCCGAATGCCGCTATCAGCCAATCTCGGCATAATGCTCAGAAAAAAACTCGATGAAGTTTCTATTGACAAACAAAAAGATATTGAGCTTCGTGCCCTACACCCTCTTTTCGAATTGCAGGCAGAGCTTTCACGCGTGCCCCGGGAACAGGAACTCCTGATGGAACATATCACAACTAAGGACGGTTACCATCTTTTTGTATATCCTTTTGAGGGCAGACTGGTACATGAAGCCATGGCCGCCCTTCTCTCCTATCGAATCAGCCGAATCCTCCCGATCACCTTCTCCTTTGCCATGAATGATTATGGATTTGAGCTGCTCAGCGATCAGCCCATTCCGATAGACGACACTAATGTATATGAATTATTCTCCCCAGGGAACCTGAGCCGGGATATACTATTAAGCGTAAACAGCGCCGAAATGGCCAAAAGAAAATTCCGGGACATCGCTGTCATAGGAGGACTCATTTTCCAGGGTTACCCTGGTGAATACCTGAAGCAGCGCCATTTACAATCCTCCGCCTCGCTCCTGTTCAATGTATTGTCCGAATACGACAAACATAACCTCCTGCTCCGCCAATCCTATCAGGAAGTTATGGAGCAGCAAATGGAAGAAGCACGTCTTCGCAACATGCTTGAAAGAGTCCGGAATAGCAGGATTCTAATCCAATTCCCCACCAGGCTCACCCCCTTCTGCTTCCCCATCAAGGTCGACAGCATGCGCGAAAACTTCTCCAGTGAACAATTAGAAGATAGAGTAAGAAAAATGCAGGCTACACTTAACAATGGTCACTAACAACTACAGTCCCCCAAATCTCATGGCGCTTTGGCCTGGGTCCAAATAAAAAACCGCCGAATCGGCGGTCACAATATGCTTTAAATAATTTATTTAGCGTTTCCCTTCCTTCACTTTCTTAACGAAGGCCACACTGACACCTACTTTTTCAGCGATTTTTTCTATAGAAAATTTCGTGTTTTCTAACATTAGCCGAATAGTTTTTTCGTCGCCTTCTTGCCGGCCTTCTTTTCGGCCCTTTCTCAACCCCTTTTTCAAACCTTCTTTTAAGCCTTCCTCGGCTCTGAGTTCGGCCACTTGCTCAAAAATGTCCATAGTATTCTTTTTACCCGTGATCTTATCAATTTTTTTTGTAAAAATAAGAGATAGCACTCAATTGATCCGCTCCATAATAATTATTTTTTTTGTATTCCAAATAAGTTAGTATTTTTACCCTAAATTTATTAGTTATGTCTGTTGCTTCCAAAAACCTAAAGTATCTCAGGAAACTGCGCGGCTGGACCCAGGAAGAATTTGCTGCAAAACTAAAAATTAAGAGATCTCTTCTCGGGGCTTATGAAGAAGAGAGGGCGGACCCACGTATTGATGTGCTTGAAATCGTCAGCCATCTATTTAAGCTAACGCTCGATGACTTGCTTCGAAAAGACCTTGGCGATAGCAAAAACACGGGTACCTATCTATCCAGGAGAAGGGCGCTCAAGCTATCCGCCGCATCGCAGGATATAGTGATGGTTCCCGTCAAAGCTGCTGCAGGATACCTCGCAGGATATGGGGACCCGGAATTTCTCGATGAACTGAATACATTTACCCTTCCCATGCTTGCTCCCGGAAATTATCGCGCTTTTGAGATCGTCGGAGATTCCATGCTGCCTACGCCCAGCGGCTCCGTGATCGTCGGTGAGAAAATCGGCAATGTGGAAGATGTGAAAAGCAATGATACCTATGTTGTCGTTTCAAGACAGGAAGGGATTGTGTATAAGCGGGTAATGAAGAACAATAAGCTTAAAAACAAACTTACCCTATTGAGCGATAATCAGGCCTATCAACCCTATAATGTAAATACAGAAGATGTGATCGAGATTTGGAAAGCCCAAATGATCATCAGTAAGGCAAACACGCAGCAAAGATGGGATGTGAACCAACTGGCCAACCTTGTATCGACCCTTCAGGAACAGGTTAGTTCTATAAAGAAGAAGATGAACTAGTCAAGATTAATCTAGGTCTTATCCTTTCTGGCACCCAAATAACCGGAAGTTTTTTCATGGTTCTGCATTCGTGCACTCATCAGGATGTCCTGAAAATTTTTTTCCAAAAGCAGCGTCATGATCATTTCTGTTCTCACCCTTTTCGGAATTCTTGAATTTGCATGCCTTGGAGGAAAGCATTCCTGGGCAACAAAAACTGTCTTCTGTGTCATTGTATCAACCACGGTTATGCTGAAGGATTGATAGAGATCTGCATTAGTAGTTACAACCGGTTTGACTGTATAATCCGATTCCAACAAGGATTTGGTAATGAACTGAAAGGAATGAGCCAATTTGCTCTTGATGCATTCTTCAGTCCCCGAACCCGCTTCCACATAAAAAAAATTCTGGGCCCGGCTTCCGACCGAAAAAAACAAAAATAACCCCGCCAGTAAAGCCTTCCCCATAAACTTGTTTTCTGAAAGTTACTGAAATTATTGAAGTTGAACTACCCTGTCCTGTACAATTGCAAAGACCTGTTCATCGGTTTCCGGTTCAATCATTGCCAAACCCGTGAAACGGCTAAATGCAGGAAGTATCGCATAATCCTTCCTGAAATAAAAGCAAGGGAAGGCAAGGGATTGACGGGCCATTCCGTTTAACCTGACTCCCGGATGGATATGCCCGCTGAAATAATAATTAACTGGATTTTCCTCACATTCAGAAATGTCATGAATAAAGCAAAATCCTCCGATTTCAATTTGATCTTCTGACAATTCCATCTCACATTCCTGATACCAGCTTCTTTCCAATATATCATGATTGCCCTTTATCAACCGGAATTTCAAATCCGGAAATGAATTTCTCCATCGGATAAAAAATTCAATTTCTTTATTGACCGCACTATGAAAAAAATCCCCTACGATGATCAGATTATCGGGCTGAAAATACTGGATCTGGGTGACCAGGCGCTGTAAATCTTCCTGGTAAATGGACTGAGGAACAGCGATACCTGCCTTACGAAAATGGCCTGTTTTCCCAAAATGCAGATCCGAAATAATCAGCGCTCTTTTCTGTTCCCAAAAAATTGCCCTCTGAGGGGATAACCAAAACTGCTGGTGGCGTATCTTAAACGAAACTGGGGCTTGCATAGTTGTAGGACAAATTTAATAAATCATCTTATGCCCTTCTTCAATCGATATATTGTTTTCAACTTTAATCTTTTGGGCAAGGCTATCTGCCCATCCTGAAATCAACAATTTCTGGGAATCAGAAAGCGCGGCATCCCTGTGAAGCCATCGGTAAATGCCCAGGGGCATCCAATTATCTCTTTGGGATTCAACAATGCTTTTCAATTTATGGTATTGCTTTTTGGCTGAATATCCCCCAAACTCGGAAAAATTAAGCTCGCTCTTACCTTCATTGACATGGTATTGCAGCCACCAGGCGATGGGCTGAACGTAATTATACCATGGATAGTTCGTATTGTTACTGTGACAATCATAGCATGAGTTCTTCAGAAGGGAAAGCACTTGAGGCGACACCTGAAATTTGTTTGTGATATCATTCGGTGAAATCGAAACGGAACGGTTTTCCTTAGGATGAATAAATTGGATCAGGATCAGGGCTGCCGTAAATAATATCAAAAATCTCTTAATCATGAATGCAATAAAAAATAAGTTGGGCTGTCGAAAAATAGCTAAAATTAAAAAACCTATGGCATAATCTTTGAATTAAAGAGCTATCTGGTTATTTCTGCTATGTGAATACCGAAAAAACCAGAGAAGACCATAGAGAAACGAGAGAAGACCATAGAGAAACCATAGAGAAATCCTAGAGAAAAACACTACTAATCCAGTACCATGAAATTCCGTTATCTGACTGCGGCTTTATGCCTTCTCGTCATTTCATCAGTCATATATAAACCTGTTTATTCTACAACTTACTATGTTAGTCCATCGGGGAATAACACCGACGGCAGCACTCCTACCAATGCATTCCAGACCCTTCAGCAAGCGGCAGATATTGTTCAGGCTGGAGACACGGTGCTGGTAATGAACGGTACATATACAAGTTCATATTATGGATCGGATGTTGTAATAATCGGGGCACAGGGAACGGCTTCAGCATGGATCGTTTTCAAGAATTATCCGGGAGACAAACCGGTAATTCAATTAAGCTCTAATTGGCAGGGAATCACCCTGGATGGCGCAGCTTATGTGATTATTGACGGATTTACCGTTATCGGAAATAATGATCAGATCACTCTCGCTTATGCCCAATCTCAAAAAATGAATATCAATAACCCGGCTACCTCCGGCAATGGGATTTCCATCAAGCCACAATACAACAATCCTTCCAATCGCCCTAAGCATATCGTCATCAAAAACTGTACGGTTCAAAAATGTGGCGGCGGAGGTATCGGAAGCGGTCAGGCAGATTATATAACGATTGAGAATAATGTTGTTTCGGCTTGTGGATGGTATGCACCCTATGATGCGAGTGGAATTTCACTTTACCAAAACTGGAATTCCGACGGGGAGATAACCACAAAGAATTACATCATGAATAATACCTGTTATGATAATTGGAATTATATTCCAAATTTCACCACAGCAAGCATCACAGATGGAAACGGAATTATCATCGACGATTCAAGGAATACACAGAATAATTCTACCCTGGGGCCATATAAAAGCACAACTTATATCGCAAATAATGTAGTCTATGGAAACGGCGGGCGGGGAATTCATGTATACTCATCGGACAACGTTATTGCAGTAAATAACACCTGCTATCAAAACTGTCAGAGCCCATCTGTGACCAGCAGCGAGCTTTCCGCCAATACCTGTGGAAATGTCACCTTCCTGAACAATATTGCTGTGCCCAGCGGGAATCTGGCTCCTATGAGTCAATACAATGCCACGCAGGTACAGGCCAATTACAACCTGTATGGAGCTAATGCTTCTTTAGCCAGCCCCCAGGGAGCAAATAATTTAACAGGTAATCCGCTCTTCGTGAATGCATCATCTAATCCAGGCGTGGCGGATTTCCATCTCCTGCAAGGCAGCCCTGCAATTGATGCCGGAACAAAGACCGATGCCCCGGCGACCGATCATGACGGCAAGACAAGGGGCGCCACCGATTCCATAGATATCGGAGCCTATCAGATGTCGTCAACTGCGCAGGCTGTGGATTCTCCATCAGCAGCCGGCCTGTCCAATTTGACAATTACGGACAATACCACCAGTAATGAATTATCCTGGAAATATGGCCCAAATCCAACATTGGATTCCTTTCAGGTTCAGCGCAGCAGCGATGGTGTGAACTTCATTGATATCGATGAAATAAACCACAATACCGATAGTTCCGTTTCCTATCAATTCAGGGACCTCTCGCCTTTTGACGGAGAGAATTACTACAGATTAGAAATCATCAGTAAAGGAAACCTCATAACCTATAGCACGGTAATAACTGCCAAAAACAAGCCACCAGATGCGGTTAAGTCCTCTCTACCGCTGGCTCCAGCCCCAGGATTGTCAGACTGGATTATAGCCGACAATACCAGCAATAATGATTTGTCCTGGAAATATGGTCCCAATCCAACATTGGATTCTTTTGAGGTTCAGCGCAGCAGCGATGGCGTGAACTTCATTGATATCGATGAAATAAACCACAATACCGATACTTCTGTTTCCTATCAATTCAGGGACCTCTCGCCTATTAACGGAGAGAATTACTACAGATTAGAAATCATTAGTAATGGAAAACTAATAACCTATAGCTCGGTAGCCACTGCCAGAAACGAAATAGCGGCCACAATCAGGCAGGGACCCGACTCATCAAGCGCCATAACTTCAGCGACTTCCCTTTTTCCCAATCCGGTTCATGTGGACATGCTGTTGAAAACCACTTACCAGCCAGGAACGGAGTGCTTCTATGAAATCTTCAACTCCCTGGGCATTCGCGTATCTAAAGCAAATATTGTTTCTTCGGACACTGTGATCGATGCCAGTCATTGGACAGGAGGCTTTTATGTAATGCAAATTCGCAAAGGATCGTCAGGTCCCGAAGTTCTCGAATTCATAAAGCAGTAGCCGATTACCGGAATTTCATTTTCTCTATTGGATCGGATTCTTTAAATTAGTTAGATCAACCCTGATCGCACTTTCATGAAAATCTGTGCTGCACAAACCAGGTCATTCAAAGGAGATATTTCCCGTAATCTGATCCGACACATCGATTTGATAAACCTTTCGCTCCCGCGGGAGCCAGATTTGATCCTGTTTCCGGAATTGTCATTGACAGGATATGAGCCCGAATTGGCTTCATGGCTATCCGTCCGGGAAGATGTGGATGCACCCTGGGCAACGGCCCTGGCCGAACTTAGCAATACCCATCAAATATCCATTGGAGCAGGGATGCCGGTTTGGTCTGAAGCCGGGCCATGCATCGGTTTGTTTCTATTTATTCCGGTAAATAAAAGAGAGGTTTATCTTAAGCAATATCTTCATCAGGATGAATATCCCTATTTTTCTCCAGGAAACCCCAGGTGGCTGGAAGTTGAAAAAGAAAATGATATTTCCCTGTCCATTTGTTATGAAATCAATGTGGACGAACATGCCAGGCTGGCTTACGATCGGGGAGCAATGATCTATTTGGCAAGCGTGGCCAAATCCGGGGCGGGTATGGAACAGGCTCATGTCAGGCTGAACAAGATCGCCTCCGGTTATGGCCTAAAAACTCTTATAGCCAATTCAGTCGGCCCTTCGGACAATTTTCTAAGCGGAGGCAGGTCGGCTTATTGGAATGAAAAGGGAAAATTTATCGCCCAAATGGATGGGGAGCAAGAAGGGATCTTGCTGGTCGATACTACCAAAAACAGCTCCGAGATACTGTATTTGAAAGTCTGATCAAGAAGAATCTCAAAGTTTTATGAACTTTTTGATCAGGGCTCCTTGAGCTTTATTGACCCTTACGAAATAAAGCCCTTTTGGAAAAGAGGAAACATTGACGCTAAGGTTCAATTCCTCTATTATGGTTGAAGTCAATTTCATTCCTAGCTGATTGAATATTTCAAGTTCGGAGCCAAAAACGGAATTGTCGCTGAAATTGACATTGATATGATCCGTCGAAGGGTTGGGATACAAAGAAACGCTGAAGCCAGAACCTGACCCTTCATCAGCAGAAAGGGTATCCTTCAAAGGGATTCCAGTCAAAGCAGTTGAAGAAAGAATTGCATAATGCGGCCCACCCGGCTGAAAAAGGGCGATCATGCGCTGCTTCTGGCCCTGTGTGAACAAATTCATGCTGGCATCATTGCTGAAATCCATATAATTCTGATACATATTCCCTAAGGGCGCATTATTGCAGGTAATGATGATCCCGCTGGGAGATCCATAATCAGCAGCTTGCTGAGGAGGCGTATCAGCAACATAATCATTGCCGCAAAAAGCATCTCCCCAGGTATGGATCAGGTTCATCCAGTGACCGATCTCATGGGTCGTCGTTCTTCCTTTATCAAAAGGCGCTACTGCACTGCCCCCAACCCCAAACGCATTATAAAGGACAACAACTCCATCATTTGCCACCGGGCCGCCTACCACGCTGGAATAGCCCAGGAAGCCATTTGTCAGGTTCCCCACCCATATATTGAGATAGCTGTCGCGGTCCCAGCCATCGTCTCCGCCGGTTGAAGAAAATTTGATCCCGTCTTCCAATCCAAAGGATTGCACATCGGTTTGTTTATGAATAATTCCCGTCGTGGCATAGCCATTGGGATCGACTTTGGCCAATTCGAATTGAAAACCGCAATCCGCTGCTACCGGTTTAAATCTTGCCGGGGTATTGACCGTATCGGCATTCCTTCTGATATAGTCCTGGTTCAAAACTGCAATTTGAGATTTGACCTGTGCATCGGAAATATTTTGTTGTGTATTGTTATATAAAATGTGAACGACTACCGGGATGACAACTAAACCTGAATCGTCATTTGAGCTTGTCGTTGCATTATGGGATCTGATATAACCCTGCGTAAAATTCTCAATTTCCATCATGCGGGATACAAAGTCAGGACTTTTTAGGAGAGCCTGATGCATATATTCTACCGTTTGACAGGAATTCTGAGCCTGCGTGACCAGTACCGAAACCTGCAATGAAATCACAAACAAAAATCTACCCATTTGAAATTAAGTTTAGGTACGACCTTTAGCAGGTCAAACTGCATGAATTTCAAAGAATGATTGAATCTGGTTCGAAACTTAAGAGTCAGAAAATTAGAAATAGGAGATTGGCAGGCAATTCAGGGGACTTGGCATTGAATAGAGGGAATACTGCGGTAGGAACTATAAATCAACCACTACGACGGTATTCAGTTGTAAGCGCTGTTAAGGTACGCTGAATTTTAATAAAACTGAAATCTTTGACCAATAAATTATGAAAGTGATATCCCATTGCACGCTTCGGGCCCTTATTTTTACACCCTATTTTACCTCAAATGAAAAAGATTGTGTTTTTCGGGCTCATCATTCTCCTATACACTGCTTGTCACAATGACAGTGATAAGTCGCCTGAAAATTCATCCACCTCCGTCATTGACAATTTCCCGCTAAACATCAATTATAGTGTTGTTAATAGTTATCCTCATGACACTACTTCCTATACGGAAGGTTTCCTGTTTCATGAAGGGAGCCTCTATGAAAGCGAAGGCCATACCGATGAGGTTCCTAGCAGCAGATCCCTTTTTGGGCAGGTCAATCTGCAAACCGGGCAGATCCAGGCAAAGGCGGAGCTGGACAAGACCAAATATTTCGGGGAAGGAATAGCATTCCTATCCGGTAAACTGTTTCAATTGACCTATACCACCCGGATCGGGTTCATATATGATGCAAAGACATTTAAGAAAATCGGAGAGTTTACCTATCCCAGCCAGCAAGGATGGGGCATGACCACAAATGGCAAATACCTGATAATGACGGATGGAAGTAACCAGATTCGTTGGCTGGACCCTGCTTCATCAGAGCCTTTATCTCTTATTATTCATTATGAAAATGGGGATTCTGCCAGCAAGACCATTCCCCTGATCCATTCAGTTAAAACCCTTTCCGTTACGGACAATAATGGGCCGGTTTCGGATTTGAATGAACCGGAGCTGATCAATGGTTTTCTTTATGTGAATCAATATCGCACCTATTATATTCTAAAAATAGACACTGCCAGCGGTAAAGTAATCGGAAGACTGGATCTGACCACGCTGGCGGAAGAGGCTAAAAACAAGTATCCACCATCAGCAGAAATGAATGGAATTGCCTATGATTCAGCGACCAATAAGGTCTATATTACCGGGAAGCTATGGCCGAATATATACGAATTGAAATTCAGCTATTGATTACCACATCATTTAGTTATGACATAGGTCAGTGAACTGCAGCGCTCTTTATCGACAAAGGCCATGAGGTTTGAAAGAAAACCGATTCCTATCGACCTTGCCAGATTGCCCTTCCCTGAGATGTATTTCTCACTCAGCATGCTTATGTAGAAACTGTCATACCACATCGGCCTGGTGGCGCTTAGTTTCAGGCCATGCCTTTCAAGCAATTCAAACATGGATGATTCGGAAAAATGGTACAAATGCCTGGGGACATCGTAGGCCGCCCAATTATTCTTATAAAAAGAAGCATCAAAACTGAGATAGTTCGGAACGGCAATGAAAATCTTACCTGTAGGTCGGATAAGCTTTTTTAGCTGATCCATATATTCATGAAGAGTATGCACATGTTCGAGTACATGCCACATCGTGATCGCATCGAAGGATTCATCCGGAAAGGAAAAGAATTTTTCAGGTGTATCAAGATCGACCTGGTGCAGTTGCCTGGCATTCAACCTGGCCGATTCATCAGGCTCTAGTCCGGTGATCGACCAGCCATTCGTCTTCATATAATGGACAAATGCACCGGTACCGGATCCAATATCAAGGAGACCCCCTTTATCCAATTGGGTAGTTGACAAGATCAGCCTTCGCTTATCAGCCAGGGTCAAAGACCGGACATAATGATAGAGGCGGTTGATTATTCCTTTTTGGGTTTCCGAATGGGACACATATTGTTCAGACTTATAATACTTACCGATTTGCTCCGGGCCGGGGACCTGCTGGGTAAAGCGAAGATTGCATTTGCTGCACTCCCATATTTCAAAACTTTTCCCGGAAACCAGGTGATCGACGGCTTCCATTTGTTTTCTTATGGATTCGGAACTGCAAACGGGGCAAACCTTGTATGTGATAGTTGAAACTTCCATTAGCGGGCACAAAGAAATGAAAGAAATCCGATTTAATAAAGCGGCAGAGCTCATTTATCCGCTTCTATACCCTGTTGATTACCAAGTGACTCCAATCTCCAACCGTTATACGAGAAATGGAATAAAAGTACGGTTATTGCAATTATGGCTGCGATCAGTGAATATATCCACCATTTGTGTTCCCGCTGCAAAATATCCTCCGGGTAATTGATGGCTTCATCGCTCATCTCTTGATTTTCGGCGGCTTCCAAACCATTATTCTCTTTAATCGTAACATGCCTGGGGTAGAATAAGGGAACGGCTCCCAAAAACTCAGGGGTTCCTGCGCTGGACTCAAATACAATATTACCCTCCTGATCCCTCTTCAATACCCCTACACCTTCCCATTCCACCTTTTCGTCGACACGGATCTTATTGCGTAATTCATAAGAAAATTCATTGTACAATTTCATCGCTTCATAATCCGCTATCTTCTTTTCTGCAGCGAGATGGGAAAAAAAATCTTTATCCGGGGCATCAAAATATTTATCAAAACGAAAATGGTAAACAGGAGCTAGCAAATTCTTACCATCCTCAGTAAGCAACGGCAGCTTTTTTTCCAGGAAAATAGTACCCAAACCCGGAATGCTGATGCTTTTGTGTTGAAATAAATAACTATTCAAAATCTGGAACATAGACCCTATTTTTCTGATACGAAAGAAACAAATTTTGTGTAGAAATTAAAAATTAACGGGCACTTATATTTACGATCCATTCATCGGATTTTTCACATCCACGGACAAGGGTCTTTTCGCGCGGAAATGATTTTAAAAACTGATTATCAGTCAGCAAATGAAAAAATAATGCCTCCTAAAACATTAAGTCCAAAACTTTGGTATTGATTCCAACGTTCGTATTTATCATTAAAAATATTATTCATTTGAAGCCAGAGGTTTAATTGTCTGGTAAGACGGAACTCCACTCCCGCATTCAGGTCAAATGCAGGATTGTTATTGCCTGAAGTGGACTTGACGACAAGATAAGGCGCGCCCTGCCAGGCCCAAAGATCGCTTTTTAACCAGAGATCCTTTAATATCTGCCATTTTAAGGTAGAGTTGAATTCAAGCGGCAATAGGCCCCAGGCCAGAGCCTGTGTACTCGTTTGGTAATTGTGTATGCTCATGCCTGCAGACAGACTGAATTCTTCTCCAATTGTATAGGTAATTTCTCCGTGGATCAAAAAGTCTTTTACGGATGAATCATAATAGATCAGGAAGTCTTTTCCGCCCCCAACACTATCATTGACAAACAAGGGCATCCTCCAATACTGGTCGAAACCCACTTTGGCGGTATAGGTAACATGGTCAGTCAGCGATCCCTTGATTCCGGCAAATCGCTCTTGCACTCTTGTATTCAGCAGGATATCCGGTTGAGCCAACCAGGGGTTAATAGATTCGAAACGCTGATAGGAACCTTTTTGATAATAACTGATCCAACCGGCCTCGAATTCAAGCTTTTTATTATCCAGAGGGTCAAAATCGACAGTAAAGTTCGGAAGCAGGTGAAATGTCTTTTCATCCCAGGAAGGCGTCAATTCTGCATGAGCGCTGATCAGGGTGGATTTATAGATCAAAGCCGGCGATAGGTAAAAAATATTGTTATTGATCCCATAGGAATTCAACAGATAGTTAGTCAGGTTGGCAGTAAATCCGAGATCAAATGCAAATGCATCCCCGATAGTTTTCCTCAGAGGCAGGTTAAGTACAGTATTAGCCTCTCTTCCCTGAGGATTATGGTTGTCACTGAATACCGAGACTGTAATATTTGGATTATAGGTCAAACCAAATTCTGTCGGCAGCATATTATTCATGCTCAGGCGGCCCCCAAAAGTCTGAAAATTCTGTTTCAGGTCGTTCTTGCCAAACTTTAAGGTATCCGGCTGGTACCCATAGAGATAGTTCCCATCGTATTTATAATACAAAGATCCATCCCATTGAAGATTGTTTTGGGCCTTCAGTGTACCTGCCAATTGAATATCGGTCAGGCTGTTTTGCTGATAAGGCAATTTCCCTTTGGAGATGTATTCATTTGCATAAAGATTGATAAAAGTAGACTTTCCATCCCCAAAACTGAATCCTGTTTTGATAAATGGAAGTTCCACATTGCCTGCCCCTAACTTGATATAATTATAATTTTCCCAGGCCTTGGCAGTGTCCGCGTTTAGGGCGACTGGTTTTAATTCGGCCGGCTGATAGGTCAGTGTCAGGAATTTCGAAGGGATGTCATAGCTCAGTCTGGGCTTTGAAGTATCTGTTAAAGAGGGAGTCGCATTAAAAATGATCTTGGAAGCTTCCCTGAGAACAGGCTTGAATTGAGAAGTAATGTCAATGGTTTTCTTTTTAGCGGAATCCTGAGCATGAACAGAAGGGACTGATAGGATCAAAACCAGCGCCGTCGTTAAGACATTAAAAAACTTATTGAAATTCCCTGACTCCATAAACTCCTTCTTTTATTGATTATTTCCATTCCCTTTACCGTCTTTCCCATCCTCCTGGTTCACTTCCTCCAGTTTTTGTTTGGCTTCATTACGGATATCTTCAATCTTGGCATTATCGATAATGCTCTGGAAGGTGGCTCTTGCATTGAAATAATCCTTTTCTTTCAAATAAATATCCCCTAGGAGCAAATAGGATTTGGTAACCCATTGTTCATAGGAGCCTGACTTATTGATCATTTCAAAAGCCGCTTTTTCTGCATCCTTCAACTGGTTATTCTGAAAGAGGCAATAAGCAATCTCATACCGGGCTTCAGCTCCATATGCCGCCTTGCTGAGTAAAGCAGCTGTGCGGAAATATTGCAAAGCGTTATCACACTGATTATTGGATTGATAGGACTTTGCCAGGATCATATTTGCCAGGATCCTGTCATCGGTATTGATATTTTTCTGATTGAGAAGGTCCTTCGCATTATCTGTCGCTTCATTCCATTTCTGCAACTGGTATTGGCTTCTGAGAAGGCCGCGCATCGCTTCGGATTTGTTTTCCTGGGTACTGGCAAAATCCTTGAGTTTTAGAAAATATTTTTCGGAATTTGGATAGTCTTTCAATTCAAAAAAATTGATATGGGCAGCTTGCAGGATTGATCTCTCGGCAAATTTGTTTGGCGCCTTATCTGCAACTGCCTCATAACCGACTACGGCATTTTTCCAGTCTTTTTGGTTGGAATAAATTTCGCTCTTATAATAATTGGCTTCCAAAGCGTATTTGCCTTCCGGGAATTTTTTCAGGTAGGCTTGGAATTTGGTGGCTGCATCGCTAAAATTCCCGTCATTGAACTGCACCTCTGCCTCGTCATAAGCCAACTGGTCTGCCTGAGTTGCCGACACTTCCACACCCATGGATTTGGCAAAATTGACATATTCCGCGCTTCTTCCCAGTTCCACATAGATCGAACGGGCATATTCCAGTGCATCCTGCGCTTCCTGTGAATTCGGAAAAAGTTTGACAAGCGTATTGTATTGGTTCAACGCTTCATCGCTATTATTCAGGTTATAATAAGTGATCCCGGCTTTCAGATAGGCCTTGGGTTTCATCGCATCGTTGCCCGTACTGGCTGTAATGCTTTTAAGATAGGGAAGAGCTTCCCGGTATTGTTCATCTGCCAGGTAGGTTATTGCAATCTCCATTTCCGCGTCAGGCAGCAGTTCTGAGGATGGAAATTTCCGGATCAGTGAAGCCAGTAAACTTATTTTCTCATGGCCATTGTTTACTCCTGCGATCATTGCCTTCTGAAACAAAGCATAATCGCTCGAAGGCCAGGAGTAGTCCAGGACCTTGTCATACATGGCCTGGGAGGTTCTGAAATCCCGGTTCATATAATAACAATCCGCTTCCCGTATATAAGCGTCCTGCTGAATGGGCTCCGAATTGATTTTCGGAGTCAGGACGATTTGCTGGAAATATCCAAGGGCCTGCCGGTAGTTCTCCTTCTTCAAAAAGCAATAGCCCAGATTGTATTTTGCGTTAAGTGGATTTGCATCTCCGCTTATGCCTCCTATTTTCAGGTATTCAAAATAATAATGAATCGCATCGTCGACCTTATTCAGGCGAAAGGAGACTTCGGCCTTCCAAAAATCGATGAATGGCGATACGGATTGATCCGAAGGCTCTTTCAATGCCCTATCCAACATATCGTTGGCGGCCAGCAATTGTCCGTCATTGATAAGTTCTGTGGCCCTTCCGAAAAGAATTCTGGGATAAGCATGCCTGGTATGTTCGGTTACACCCATGCTCTCCGTCATGGTGAGCGCTTCTTTGTAATTGCTCGTATTTGCGAGTGTATTGACAAGCAGCTCCTTCGCCTCCTGAACATAGACCGACTTCGGATATTGACTTATGAACTGCTGCAATTCAGATAAGGCAATATCCTGGTAGCCCAGTTCAAAGGAAAGTTTTGCATAATTGAATTTTGAAATTTCTTTTTGTTCCAGATTGCTGCTGTTTGAAGAACAAACCATAAAAGCATTCCGGGCATTGGCCTTCTGGCCCGTTTTCAAATAAGCATCTCCTAACAGATACATGGCGTTTTGTGAAAGAGAGTCGGATTTGTTGCCCAATTGCTTGAATCCGGCAATCGCCTTGTTCCAGTCACCGGTCTGATAATAACAATAAGAAAGCTCATAAAGGTCAGTCCTGTTAGCCCTTGGCGCTTGCCGCAGATATTGATCCAGATAAGGAAGAGCTTTTGCGAAATCCTTTTCTTCGTAATAACCATTCCCTACCAATTGGCGCATTTGCAGATCGTAATACTGGTTATTCTTTTTCAGTTTTTCTTCAGCATATCTCAATGCTTCCTCCTTTTTTCCCTGTACCAGATAAATATTGGCGATATAATAGGGGACGACCTTTTCGTAGACAGGATCATTCTCCACGACATGGAATGAGGCCAGGGCCTCGGCATAATTCCGGTCGCTGAAGCAAATAAAACCATAGTAATAATTCGCATCCGGATAATTCGGGTCTTTGGGAAGTTGGCGGACTGCATTGAAAAGCGGCTTTGCCTGCTGCAAACGGTTCTGTGAAAAATAGCAATATCCCTGATGGAACTTCATTTCGGCTATTTGTTCATTGTCCAGATTTTCTGAAGCAGACAGTTCATAATATTTCAGCGCAGATACATAATCGCTTTTGCGAAAATAATACTCACCCAATTGAAAACTCAACATTTCCATGCGGGCTTCGTTGTTCACCGTCTCCATATAATCCTGCGCATGGCCGACTGCAATAGAATCATTCTGGTTCAATGAACAAACAATCGAATAATACCGGATCTCCTGATAATTGAGTGATTGGTTGCTTCTGTCCGACTCAGTTAATTCACGATCCAGCTCCCTGAATAGCGGAAAGGCCAGACTATAGTAACCCTTCCGGAAAAATTCCTGGGCCTGTTTGAATGTGGTGAGCGGATCGTTGATGAAGGCCGTCTGTTGTGCAACCAATAAGCTGGCTGCAATAAAAACAAATCCTGATAAGATCGCTCTTTTCATGCCAATGTCCTTGAAGGGGTTTAACGTGCTAAATTTCTATTTATTTTGCCCACAACCAAACAACATTCCAAACAGTTGTGGATAACTGAAGGATTAACATTTCTTTATATGAGCATCATTCATTTTATTTTTGGGGGATGAAAAAAATCTTTTCTTCCTATTACACTGATTGGGCATTCAATATCGCGACACTTGTGATGAGATTGGTCGCAGGATCACTGTTATTTCTCAATCACGGAATACCGAAATTCAATAAGTTCTCCGAATTAAAATATGTTTTCTTCGATCCCCTTCATATCGGTCACAAATGGTCGCTGACCCTTGTCTTATTTGCGGAATTGGTTTGCTCTGTTTTATTAGTGATAGGCCTCTTCAGCCGGCTTGCGGCCATGGTAATCACCATCAATCTCGCTGTAGCCATATTTTTATTTCATAAAGGCCAGCCCATCGCGCAATATGAAATCGCCATTGTTTATCTCACGGCATTTTTTAGCATTCTTCTTCTCGGTCCCGGAAAATACAGTGTAGATGCGGCCATGGGGAGGTGAATGGATCAATCAGGCCCGGTGATAGTCCACCCTCCAGATCCTGATAGCTTTTTTGATTTCCTTAGGAGTCATTTTTTCCTGAACTGCTTTATTAGCCAGGTCGACAAATTGCTCATCGCTGGCAAACCTCAGCGCAATGATCTGCCCCATACTCAAATGCTTATCAAGCAATTTTCCTGTCATCACATAATGACGAAGGTTTTCTTCTGCCCGGATGGCCCGGTCCTGGACTTTGAGAGGGAATTGACGGACAAAAGCTGCCAGTAGCGCCAGAATAATACAAACCAGGCAAATCAAAGACGCGGAATAAAGATTGCTGTGGGTGGAATGGAATAAATTTACCAGGGAGCCGATCAGTAGTAGCCCAATCAGGCCCAAGGTCACAAAATGATAACCAGTAACCCATCTTGTATGATTCTGAAAGTTCTGCTCGCTCATATTAACGAAGGTAAACTAATTCCGAACCTGGTCGGATATTTAGAAATCCCTCTCCGGATTAAAATTCTGTAATTCATTCGCCACAGCCGTAAGAAAGGTAGCGCCCAGGCTTCCGTCGATGATCCGGTGGTCATAGGATAGAGAAAGGTACATCATATGCCTGATAGCTATGGAATCTCCCTGTGCATTTTCTATCACTACCGGACGCTTCTTAATGGCTCCCACGGCTAGTATGGCCACCTGCGGCTGGTTGATAATTGGTGTGCCCATCAGGCTGCCGAATGTACCCACGTTGGTAAAAGTAAAAGTCCCCCCTTGCGCATCATCCGGCTTTAACTTTCCACTACGGGCGTTTTCCGCAAGCTGGTTGACCTGTCTTGCCAGGCCGACCAGGTTTAATTGGTCAGCATTGCGGATAACGGGTACAATGAGGTTTCCCGAGGGCAGGGCAGCCGCCATGCCGATATGAATGTCTTTCTTAAGAATGATTTTTTCACCATCTACAGAGCTGTTGATCAGAGGGTATTTTTTGATACATTTTATGAGGGCCTCAATGAACAGGGGTGTAAAAGTGATTTTTGTGGATTCTCTCTTTTCAAATTCCTTTTTAATACGATCCCTCCATTGAACCAGATTTGTCACATCAGATTCGGCAAAACTGGTGACATGGGCGCTTGTTCTTTTACTATGGACCATATGGCCGGCGATCAATTTGCGCATCCTGTCCATTTCGATGATTTCCACATTTCCGCTGCCTGTTACCATTTGGGAATTAGGTTCCTCCTGTTGGAGGTCTGAAAGCTTTTCTGAAAATTTTTCCGGAAGGGCAAATGCCTGCTGCTTCAATGACTGCTGATTTGGCTGATCATTTGGTTTCAAATGACTATCATGACCCTTATGGCTGATATAGAGTAGAATATCCTGTTTAGTAACCCTCCCTTCATTGCCTGTCCCGGGAATATGCTCCAATTCCGCCAATCCAATGCCCTCATTGGCTGCGATATTCAATACAAGGGGTGAATAGAAACGGGTTCCGGTTTTGAGGGCTGTACTAGTCTGCTTTTCAGGCAGGGAGACAGTGTTATTTGTAAAAACCGGAGCCGGCTGATGTTCGACCTGTCTGTTGGCTGTTTTGATTCTTGCGATAGGGGAACCGATAGGTACCACATCGTTGACTTTGAACAATATTTCTTCGATCACGCCGGAGGTGGTCGATGGAACTTCGGTATCGACCTTATCTGTTGCGATTTCCAGAACGGTTTCATCTTCTTTTACCGAATCGCCGGGCTGTTTGTGCCATTTGAGAATGGTAGCTTCCGTGATGCTTTCGCCTAATTTGGGCATTATGAGGTCAACAATCGCCATATTCTTTTGAAATTTTAATTAACGGGCCGGAGGCAAAGGTAAACTAATTCTCTCATTGGTCTTTTGGCCTGGCCGGGTTGCCCGATATCAGGATCCGGGCCTGGTTTAAGGCGTTATTGGCTGTCAATTCAATATTGCGGAGCCTGTCAAACCTGAAATAATACTTACTGGCAATTATGGTTTCTCTGTTCCCCACAGCAATCCAAACCGTTCCGACTGGCTTTTCGGCCATTCCGCCATCGGGGCCCATAATGCCGGATGTGGCAACGATAAAATCAGTTTGGAGGGCCTCCAGGGCGCCGCTTGCCATTTGTTTAATGGCTTCTTCGCTAACGGCGCCATAATCAGCTAGAGTTTCCTTACTGACGCCAAGAAGGTTTTCCTTCACTTCATTAGCGTAACAGACAATACTTCCTTTAAAATAGGCCGAGGATCCGGGAACACTGGTCAACAGATGTGCGATATAGCCTCCGGTACAACTTTCAGCCGTGCCGATCGTCTTTTTTCCGGTCATTAGCAATAGTCCGATGGCTTCCTGAAGGGATTTGTCATCCCCAATGACCAGCCAGTCTGAAACTATTTCCTTGAGATTTTCAAATTGCAGGTCGAGTTCTTTTTCGACCGAAGCGGCATCGCCACCCCATGATGTAAGGCGAAGCCTTACCATGCCGAAATTGGGCAGGTAGGCAAGTTTGATTGGGGAGGGCAGGGCTTCTTCGAATGATGCAATATGTTCTGCGAGATAGGATTCCCCGATTCCGAAAGTCAACAGGGTCCGATGACCGATATGGGGCAATTTGAATTTTTGCGAAAGGGCAGGAATTATGGAATCGGTCATCATCACCTTCATCTCATGAGGCACGCCGGGCATCGAAACAAAGACCTTTCCGTCCCTTTCAAACCACATCCCGGGTGCGGTACCCACCTTGTTTAGGATAACAGTGCAGCAATCAGGCACTTCCGCTTGTTTAAGATTTCTTTCTATAAGAGGCCTTTTCAGGATTTTTTCGAAAATTCGTTTGATATTACCCAAAGCTTCAGAATTGATTACCATTTTACCACCAAAATATTCGCACAATAAGGGCTTGGTAATATCATCCGCAGTGGGGCCCAGCCCCCCTGTTATCAGAATGATCGGAGACTGGCGGCTTTCCTCATCCAGGGCAGTCCGGATATCATCCCAATGATCTCCCACTGCAACCCGCTTTCTCACCCAGATACCCGCCTTGTTCAGCTCCCGGGCCATCCAGGCACTATTGGTATCAACTACCTGCCCGATAAGCAATTCATCTCCGATAGTAATGATGGTTGCGAATATTTTTTCCATACATTGAAATAATCAACAAAGGTAAGCGTTGGGGGAATGGAAAAGCAATGGAAATGAGAGCATTGTCTTTGTCAAATCATTGTTTTCCCGAGTTGCAAAAATGCCCCCCAAAAACTATTTTTACGCCAAAAATCTCCCAAAATGGATTGGATAGATATACTTAAATGCCCGATTACCGGAAATTCTGTACGGATGCTTACAGAACCTGAATTGGCGGATCTGAATTCAAAGATTGCACTGGGGACTGTTTTTCAGGCGGATGGGCAGCTATTCGGAGAAACCGTTCAAAAGGGGCTTATTTCTGCAGAAGGCGCTTATATCTATCCGATAATAAATGGAATTATTTTGCTGTTGAAGGATCTGGCGATTGTTGACTCGCAGGAAAAGGTCATTCGGGACACGATGAGCGCAGACAAGAAGCTGGTCCAGGACTTTTATAACAAGAGGGGATGGCATACCGATGCAGCCGGTAATTATGAAGATGCAGTTATTTTTGAGGACCTTCGGGAGGTGTCGAAAGATTACCTTAAAAAATGCCATGACCGGGTGAGTCAATACCTGAATCCAACTGGTGACTATATGCTGGATGCCGCTTCCGGGGCGCTCCAATATGATGATTACCTTCAATATTCCACCGGATACAGGTACCGCGTCTGTGTAGATCTGTCTTTTCAGGCTCTCAGTGAAGTTAAGAAGAAATTAGGCGACAAAGCGCTATGCGTTTTATGCGATATGACCAATATGCCTTTCAAGGACAATGTGATGAATGGATTTATCAGCCTGAATACCATTTACCACATACCCAAGGAAGAGCAGGCCAAAGCCATTCGGGAATTGTTCAGAGTCCTGGCCATTAACGGCAAGGGAGTCGTTGTCTACGAATGGTACAAACATTCTGTCTGGATGAATTTTTGGTTGCTTCCTTTTCGCGGAGTGCTCTATACCAAAAACCGGATAGCAGATGTTTTCCGGAAAATATCCGGCTCTACAAGTCAGCACAAGATGTTGTATTTCCATGCCCATAGTTATCAATACTTCAAAGAGCATTTGCCTCCGTTCAAAGTTCGGGTATGGCGTTCGGTGAGCGTGCCTTTCATGAAAGGTTATATCCATTCCTGGTTATTTGGCAAGCAGATATTGAACTGGCTCTATGACAAGGAGGAAAAGGAACCTGAAAAATGCGGACTGAAAGGGGAGTATCCCTTGCTCGTTTTTGAAAAATAGATAATAAAATTTGAAATTAAGCCCCGAACTGGTTCGGGCTTATTGACTACAATGTTTGCCGATTGCAACCAATATTACATTGGAGTCCAGGACGACTTTTATTCTTGCTTCTTATTCTGACTTCCCATTTTCTTGTTCCTACAAATCGATAACCTCATCTGAATGTTTTCCTAATAATAGAACAGCAAGAAGTCTGATTTGTAAAAAATCAGGTCAGGCATAGGCTTTTTATATTATTATCCGTTTTTGCTGGATACTTTATTTACACGTATATCATAATTTAGGGATTTCAAACTTAGACAATCCCAAAAAAGCGCCTAGCAATCCCCGACAAGCATTTGATTATATTTGCGCCATGCATTATGCCTCTGTGGATGGTTTGAGCAAGTCCTATGGGATCAAGCCCTTATTTGAGAATCTTACTTTTCATATTGAAGAAGGAGACAAGATCGCGCTCGTGGCCAAAAACGGCACCGGGAAATCAACCTTATTGAAGATTCTGTCCGGTAATGAAACTGCGGATTCGGGAAAGGTCTGGATTCACAAGGATGTACAGGTGGCGCTTTTCGAACAGGAACCCGTCCTGATCGATGAACTCAGTATTCTGGACAATATCTTTCACCATAAACACCCTTCGATACAAGCGATTAGGGAGTATGAGGCGGCTTCAGAAGCCGGAGATTCCGATTCGATCGGCAGGGCAATCAATCGCATGGACGAAATAGGAGCCTGGGATTTTGAAACTAAGGTGAAGCAGATCCTTGGGAAACTGAGGATAGAACATTTACAGGAACCTGTGGGGCGGTTGTCCGGAGGTCAGCGAAAAAGAGTTGCGCTCGCAAAAACCCTGATCGATACCGGATTTGAGCATAAACAGGTATTGCTCATCATGGATGAGCCCACCAATCATCTTGATGTTAGCATGGTGGAATGGTTAGAGAATTACCTAAGCCAGGAAAAACTAACCCTTCTGCTCGTAACCCATGACAGGTATTTTCTCGACAATGTATGCAATGAGATCTGGGAAATAAATGATGGGTTGCTTTATAGCTACCAGGGTGGCTATGAAGATTTCTTAGAAAAAAAGACATTAAGGGCGGAAAGCGATTCGGCCAGCGTTGATAAGGCAAAAAACCAGTATAGAAAAGAATTGGAATGGATGCGCAAACAACCCCGTGCCAGAACAACCAAGAGCAAGAGCAGACAGGACCGCTTTTATCAAATTGAAGAAAGGGCCAATCGAAACCTGGAGGAAGGCAGCATCCAATTACAAGTGAAGATGACCCGTCTCGGAGGGAAGATAGCAGAATTAAAAAAAGTCTATAAATCTTTTGGGGAGAATATTATCCTGAAAGGCTTCGACTATACTTTCAAGAAGGGAGAAAGAATTGGCATCATTGGAGAAAACGGGACAGGCAAATCCACTTTTTTGCGGATCCTGCAACAACAGGAAGAAGCCGATAGTGGTAAAATAAACATAGGGGAGACCGTGGTTTTTGGAAATTATTCACAGCAAGGGCTTCTGATCAAAGAGGATCAGCGGGTCATTGAATTTGTAAAGGATATCGCCGAACATTTCCCCCTTGCAACAGGTGGATCATTAAGCGCTTCCCAATTCCTGCAGCTCTTTCTCTTTAGTCCTGACCAGCAGTATACTTATATTTCCAAGCTGAGCGGAGGTGAAAAAAGAAGGCTGCTCATTCTTTCCATTTTATTCCGTAATCCTAATTTTCTCATCCTGGACGAACCTACCAATGATCTGGATCTGCAGACCCTCGCCGTACTAGAAAATTTTCTGAGCGAATTTCAAGGTTGTCTGTTGATCGTATCGCATGACCGGTATTTTATGGACCGGTTGGTAGATCATTTGTTTGTTTTCGAAGGCGCCGGTAAAATAGTTGATTACCCGGGTAATTATTCCCAATACCGAATTTCCCTTAAAAAAGAGGAGAACATGCAGGCCGGAAAAAAATTGGAAAATAAAAAACCCAACCCCTCCCCTGCATTGGAAACCGATCCTTCATCAAAACGCAGGCCCGGCTTTAAAGAACGGCGGGAGTTTGAGACACTTGAGAAAGAAATAGAACAGCTTTCCGCTGAAAAAATCAGGGTCAGCGAGCAGCTCAATAACAGCGTTCTTTCCTACGAGGAATTGGAAAAAATATCCCATCGTTACACAGAACTCAACCGATTGCTTGATGAAAAGGAAACCCGCTGGCTGGAACTGAGTGAATAATGAATAAGGTAAAACATCCGTTCATCCCTATTGCATGGATTACTGGCCATAGATAAATATATTTGAACTTCAATTTGAATTCCCCATAAAATGAGAAATTTTTGTTTACTGGTCCTGCTCCTGATCCAGGTGACCCTGCAGGCTCAGAAGATGCCCGACCCAAGACCATATGCCAATCAGATAATTGAAGAAAATCTGAAAAAGGATCTTTACGTTATTGCAAGCAAGAATTTTGAAGGAAGAGAAACGGCTACTGAAGGGCAACGCAAAGCTGCTGCTTTCATAGAAGACTATTTTAAGAAAATAGGCCTTGCTCCGGGCAATAAAGATAGTTTCCAGCTTTATTACCCTGTTTTCCAGGACAGTCTAATAGGTGCCGGAATAAATATTAATGGCCAGTCATTCCAAAGCAGTGAGGATTTCAGTGTAATTCCAAATTATAATTATTCAGCTACGCTATTCGGGGCTGAAGTCATTTTTGCAGGTTATGGAATCACAGATTCTACCCGTGACGACTACCAGGGATTAAATGTAAGGGGAAAGATTGTCCTTGTTTTGGATGGGACGCCTGGCGATCGGCTTCAATCGCAGATCCGTAGAAGGGCATTTAATCCATATGGGAAACAGGACGCCGCACAGAACAACGGTGCAGTTGCGCTGTTGATCATTCAGAATAATTTTCCCCGAAAGAGTAATAATTATAATCGTGGGAATATGTATCTGAACGGTTTTAATAAAGTGATCCGGCCCAATACATTTTATGTATCGGAAAAAATCGCAACTGCAATTATGGGAACCGACTACAGGGGAAAGGACAATGTTCAGCCGCAGCCTAAACCCTATTCGGCCAATTTGATCCTCCGTTTTATCAAGGAAACCAGGCAATTGCAGAGTAGCGATGTACTCGGATACCTGGAGGGGACGGACCTCAAAGATCAACTGGTCGTCCTTTCGGCTCATTATGACCATTTGGGTAAAAGGGATAGCGTGATCTATTACGGAGCCGACGATGACGGATCCGGTACGGTCAGCATACTAGAAATGGCCCGCTCATTTGCAAAAGCGAAGGCGGAAGGAAAGGGGCCCAGGAGAAGCATTCTTTTTCTTGCCAATTCAGGTGAAGAGAAAGGACTCTGGGGGTCTGCTTTTTATACTGATCATCCTGTCTATGAACTGGCCCGGACAACCGTTGATTTGAATATAGATATGGTAGGCCGGATTGACCCTAACCGCAAAAACGGGGATTCTACCAACTATATATATGTTGTAGGAGATGATAAGGTCAGCTCCGATCTCAAACCTATCAGCCAGGAAATGAATAAAAAGTACTCGAAACTCGAGCTTGACTACAAGTTTAACGACCCCAATGACCCTGAGCAGATCTATTACCGCAGCGACCATTATAATTTTGCCAAACACGGAGTGCCTATTATTTTCTTCTTTGACGGGATCCATAATGACTACCATAAACCGAGCGATACTCCAGACAAGATCAATTACGACATACTCGCAAAAAGAGACAGGTTTATTTTCAATATTGCCTGGGAAATGGCGAATCGAAATGAAATGCTGAAAAGGGATATTCCGCTCAAATAAGCGACTCAATTGCAAACGAAGATGCAGAAAACACCGGAGAAGATGAATGCGGCCCCAAATAATTCCCGGGTCTCAGGCCTGGCTTATTATTCGGCCCTGATCGAAGGGATCCTTCTCATCTTTGCTGCCATTTTGATGACCATCAGTATTAATAACCTGATAGTAGGGGAAAAAATACATGATATCGGGCAGGCCTATGTTCATTCGGTCATTATTCATTGGAGCCTTTCCTGCATGCTGCTCTTATTGGTTGGCATTTGGGTTCTATTCCTTGTTTCCCCTCTGAAACAACTGCAACGAAGAGCCTGGTGGCAGGGGATCCTGATCGGTCTATCCTTAATAGGTTTTGGCGCCTTTTTCTGGCATCGCTATCCTTCTTCACTCCATCTTCCCGGATATATTTTACTTGGGCTGATCTTCCTTGTTCCCCTGGTCATTGAGGCCCCTAAGTTTTGGGGATCGAAAAAATGAAAGCTTATTTGGTGATGCAGAAACAAAAGCGATGCAGTTTGCCCTGAAAATCGAAAGGAGTGGTCGCGCGGGTAATGTCCCTGATATCACTTGCCTGGATCAGCCCGGTATCGAGACGGAAACTGCGAAGGTTGTTGCTGAAATAAAGCCTGCCCCCTGCCTTCATCGTATCCAGGGTTTTATTGAGCAATTCCACATGGTCCCGTTGTATGTCAAGGATCTCCTTCATCCGCTTACTGTTGCTGAAAGTCGGCGGGTCCATGACAACCAGATCAAAGATATTTTTCTTCAATCCTTCCAGGTATTGTTTCACATCTGCGTGTTTATAGGCATATTTTCCCTGGTCCTGGAAACCATTTAATTGCATATTCTGCTCCGCCCATTTCAGATAGGTTTTCGAAAGATCGACAGAGGTCACGGAAACCGCCCCTCCATTTGCAGCATACACGGAAAATGATCCGGTGTAGCAAAATAAATTCAGCACTGTTTTTTTATTTGATTCCTCAGAGACTCTCTGACGGGTCAGCCGATGATCCAGGAAAAGGCCGGTATCCAGGTAGTCCCGGAGGTTGACGAGGAATTTCAGCCCATTCTCCTCAACGGTAAAAAACTCTCCGGAACCCTCTCTTTTCTCATATTGGCCTTCCCGGCCTTCCTTCCTTTGCCTTGTCCGCAGATTAATCCTTTCCTCAGGTATTCCCGTGATCCCTGATAATATCTCCATACAGGCAAGCATCCATGTTTCATGAAACTGTTCTCCCATTTCCAGCCTTTTCTTGTATTCGGAAACGCAGAGACTATCCTTATAGATTTCTATACAAAAAGGGAATTCGGGCAGATCATAATCATATAAACGGTAACAGGATACTTGCTGACGCCTGGCCAGTTTTCCCAGATGTTTATACAGTTTCCCGATCCTGTTTTGGAACATCTCCAATTTAGTCTGATTCATGGAGTTACTCGTAACTAGTCAACTGATAAAGCTGTAAACAAATCAAAGAGTAGCCGTCTCTTTTTTAATTAGTTCAACGTCAGGTTTGGATTCATCGACGAGTTGAACCCTTCCCCGGTCATTGCGAACAACACGGGAATAAAGGGAAAGGTTCCTGTCAAACAAAAAGCGGAAGAATAATTTAGTCCATGAAGTGTGATAAGAGAGCGTATCATAGTAAGTTGGCGCCTTCTGACGCACCTTGGGCAACCGATTCCATGGAACGGAGGGGAAATCATGGTGCTCGTTATGGTAGCCGACATTAAAAGCCACTGAATTAAGCGGCCCGTAATAGCTATAGGTTTCCTGGGTTCCATTTGTAAGATAGTGTTCCTGGATCCAGCGAGCTCCAAGCGGATGAAGACCCACGGAAAAAAAGAAGCTGAGAAATAAATAAACAATTGCCTTTGGACCAAAGAACCAGGTTATACAAAATATAAAAGCAGCTTCAAGAATGAAATTAAGCACGATCCATTTGTCCACCGGCTTGATTTCCTTAAGTCTCGAAATCCGAAAAACCTGGAAGAGGGGATAAAACAAAAGCCAGAGCACTTTACCAATGAAACGGTTATTGATCAGTTTAGCTTCCCATTTATTAGGAAGATCCGCATCCAGTTCATGAATCCCCTGAAAGGAATGATGCTTGATATGGTATCTTTCGAAAGAAATCGAGCTTGGAAACAATTGAGGAAGATTAGCGAGAATTCCTGCCAGCCGGTTGGCTGTTCTGTTCTTAAACAACAAATGATGTGCGCATTCATGGATCATCACAAAAAGCGCATGGTCGGCAAAGGCCCCGATCAGATAGGCCACTAAAACCAGCAGCCACCAGGACCTGTCATGTAAAAACCAGGCAAACCCTACCTGTAGTAGAACGATTCCAACAATTGCAAAAATCGTCTTCCAGTTCTTACCAATCAGTTTCCGCATTTCGGGATGCTCTTTCAGGATTTTTTTTGTTCTGAGGCGGTGCGGTTCTGGTTCTCCTGAAAATACGAAATTGTTTCTTTTAGCCATCTCTAGGTGCATTTGGAGTCTCGCAATGTACGATTTAATGGCCTGTAGCCAATAAATTCAATAGTCTAATTTCAAACGAAATGGTAATGTTTACATAAAACATTCAAACCAGGACTGACCCTGCCATACATTAAGAATTCCCTTTATCGGTTTAGGAGATGGCGTGGAAAAACTCAGAGTTTTCTTTTTACCGTTTCAAAATCCTTGGAGATTTGAGCAGTCATATAGCCAACCGTGTCAATATTCTTTTCCGGTACAAGCATATGTATCTGAAATTCACAATCATAATATAGGCGGTCTTCGTAAAAAGTAACTTTAGTGGCCCTGAATTTCACCTTATCGGTATCCTTTCCATTTTCCAGGAACCGAATCATGGCTGATTTAAGATTGTTCTCCACCTCGGCAGGTGTACTCCTTCGTTCGCAGGCAAAAAGAAATAATAAAAGAAATGACATCAACAAATTCCTCATAGTTATTTTTCATTGTGGAAGCTAAATATAAGGGATTTTAATAACGGTTATCAATAATGAAGCAGTTGCAGGATTTTTTCTGAGACCTTTCCCGCATTGGGTAGCATCGCGTTTTCCAGGCCGATATTCATCGGGACCGCAGGCAGGTTCAAGGCCCCGAAAACAATTACTGGAGCATCAAGCCATTGAAAACATTCACGTGATATTCTTCCGGAGAGAGCTTCGGCAAAAGAATTGTTTTGCTGTTCCTCTGTCAACACCAGGCATTTTCCATGCTTTTTAACCGTTTCGAAAACAAAAGCTTCATCCAAAGGAAACAGAGTCCTGAGGTCGATGATATCCAATTGCCCGGGGAATTGGGTACAGGCAGCAAGAGACCAATAGACTCCCATTCCGTAGGTTATTATCACACAACTTTGACCCTGTCGAATCCTCTCCATTTCTGCAGCCAGAACCAGCCTGGCTTTTCCAAGAGCCAGGCAATAACCTCTTGGGGGCTCCGCAGTCTTTGCGAGCTCCGTGCCAGGGACCTTGCTCCAATACAGCCCCTTATGTTCGAGCATAATAACCGGATTGGGATCCAAAAATGCAGAATGCATCAGTCCCTTCATGTCAGCCGCATTCGAGGGATAGACCACTTTGATTCCCTTTACAGAAAGTAAAGTGCTTTCAATGCTGCCGCTATGATAGGGGCCTCCTCCACCGTATGCGCCCGTGGGTACGCGGATCAGGGTTTGAATAGGGAATTTGCCCATGCTAAGATAACAGGACTTGGAGATCTCCGTGACCAACTGGTTGAATCCAGGATAGATATAATCAGCAAATTGAATTTCCACGATCGGTTTGACCCCTGTAGCACAAAGCCCTACAGTTGAGCCGATTATATAGGCTTCCTGAATTGCAGTGTTAAAAATCCGATGGTCTCCGAATTGCTCCCCCAGCGTAGCTGCCTCCCTGAATACTCCACCTAGTCTCTTTCCAACATCCTGTCCGAACAATATTGCCTCCGGAAAATCCTCGAGAATTTCCCTTATGGCAAACAAAGCCGCATCCACCATAGGTATCTTTTCCTTTCCCGATTCTTTCAGATCTTCCGATTCGTTTATAAAAGGGGCAGGTGCAAATACATGTTCCTCTACGGTCGACTCATCGGGATCCGGTGATGCTGCCGCTTTTTTGAATTGTTCGGCAACAAACAAATCTTCTTCTTTCTCGATTCTCCTGAGTTCGGTTTCCGCCAAACCCTGGTTTTGCAATTGCCTGAACAATTTTAAAAATGGATCAGATTTTGTCTGTTCCGTGAGTTCTTCCTGCGTTCTGTAAGTCTCTTTTCTAACCCCACTGGTATGGTGGTTTAGTAAGGGAACCCGCGCTTGTACAATATAGGGCCCCTGGCCCTTTCTAACCTGACCAATGACCATTTTCATCGTCTCGTAGCTTTGTTCGAAATCACTCCCGTCTATTCTAAGCCTTTCCATCCCATGAAATCCTCCTGCAAATTCAAATGAATCACTGTTCCTGGCTTCAGCAGAGGTGACGCTAATACCCCAGCCATTGTCCTGAACCAGATAAATGATCGGTAATTTTTTCAAAGCGGCAAATTGAAAGGCTTCGCTGACCTCTCCCTCAGTGATACTGGCATCCCCGAGAGAACAGATAACAACAGGTCTTTCTCCGTTCCTGCCCTTTTTAAGCAACCCGGACCCGATGGTATCCAAATACTGAATCCCCTGTGCGGCACCAGTAGTCGGAATCGCCTGCATTCCGGTTGCACTGCTTTGGTGTATGATAGTGGGTTTGTCATCTCCACGGTAATTTGGATGGCTGTAATAGGCCCTCCCTCCGGTAAAAATATCGTCTCGCTTAGCGAGCAATTGCAACATCAATTGGTAAGGGCTAAAGCCGAGTCCCAATAAAAGGCTTTCATCTCTATAATAAGGGCTCACATAATCGAAGGGTTTCAATTGGAAGGCCGTAGCTAATTGAATGGCTTCATGCCCCCTGGAAGTTGAATGAACATATTTGCAAAGAGCCCTGTTAGCTTCATATAAGGCAGCCATGGATTTTGCCTGGCACATGAGCTTATAGGCATCCAATAAAATTTCCTGGCTAAGCATAGATCAAGAATGTGCTGCAAATGTAAGAAGCGTTATGAAATCCGATTGAAGGGCCAGGTCCTGATTGAAGTGGGGCCTTTAAGACAGGCTGAAGGAACTCACTTGATTTCAACCGCGAGCAGGCTATCATCCTCAATGAAGCCTTCCAATTCATCACCAACCACACATTCACCAACCCCGGCAGGGGTTCCTGTAAATACCAAATCTCCGATATTGATTGAAAAATAATTCGAGATATGAGCAAGAATCTTGTCGAAATTATTGATCATAAGGCTGGAATTGGCTTGTTGGACCAGTTCTTTGTTCTTGTAAAGGCAAAAATTGATGTCCTTCTTATTTTTAATGTTCTGAAGCGGAATCCATTTGCCAATGGCGGCAGAATTGTCCCAGGCCTTTGCCTTTTCCCACGGTAATCCTTTTTCTTTTAGTTCATTTTGGACATCTCTGGCGGTGAAATCAATTCCAACTGTCACAGCATCGTAATACTTGCTTGCAAATCTATCCTGAATGTATTTTCCATTTTTTGAAATGCGCAGCACCAACTCGCATTCATAGTCCAGTTCATTTGTAAACTCAGGGTAGTAAAAAGGAGTATGTGCCTGAAGAAGGGCGCTTTTAGGCTTCATAAATATGATGGGCTCTTCTGGAATATCATTGTTCAATTCCTTTGCATGAGCAACATAGTTACGGCCAACACAGAATATTTTCATATTCAATTAAGGTTTTAAATAGAAAATCTTAGTTCATTTTTTGGCTGAAAAGCCGGGTACCGCATAGGAGGATTAAGAATAGGTTCTTTTCTAATTAAAGCTCAGGTATTACAGATTCTGCGAATGTAAACATTCCAGATTATAAATCATAAAGTTAGTTCTAATTTGTTGAATTGCTCCATTGTCCGCTCGATTCCTATCTGGATAAAACTCTCCAAAGCGTCAAGGGACCTCTCGATTTTTAGACTGACCAGCGCAGTCTCCTCCGGTTTCCATTTTCCGAGCACGTATTCTACCTGATTTCCACGAGGGAAATGGTTTCCAGTCCCAAACCGCAATTTAGGGTATTCGGTGGTTCCAAGATACTCCTGAACACTTTTAAGACCATTGTGTCCCCCGGCACTCCCACCCGGGCGTATCCGCAGTTTAGACAGCGGAAGGGAAATCTCATCCACAATGACCATCAGATTTTCCAGCCGGATATTTTCCTTTTCTACCCAGTATTTGACCGCTTTTCCGCTAAGGTTCATATAGGTGGTCGGCTTAATGCAAAAAACAGTCCTGCCCTTCCATTTCAATTCGGTCACCCCGGCCAACCTGCGGACAATAAAATTCCCTCCATGCCTGCCGGCAAAGGCATCGACCACATCAAAACCTATATTGTGCCGGGTGCCTGCATATTCGGGATCAAAATTGCCGAGTCCGGCAAATAAGAACTTTTCCATTGTTGAAAATTATTTTCATCAATCCGAGTAAAAATACTTGGTTTTACCGGTTTAAGGCTAAATAAAAACAGGCCCGGAAAATTAGCCGGGCCTGATGACAAAGATTTTAACACACTTATTTTTTCGCTGCCGGAGCGGCGGCTGTTGCAGCAGCAGGAGCAGTAGTGGCCGGTGCGGCTACGGCAGCAGTTCCGGTAGTAGATTCTTCCTGCTTCAGTTCCCTCGTCAATACCACGGAAGCAATCGGAATACGGGCAGAATTGAGAATCTCATAATTTTCCTCCTTCACATCTTCCACACGAATATTTCCGTTTAATTCCAGTTTACTGATATCCACTTTGATATTTTCCCGCAGGTGTTTGGGGAAGGTCTTAATTTTCAGAGACTTCATTTTGGTGATCAGTTTACCGCCGTCCTTAACGCCAACAGCAGTTCCGGTAAACTTAATCGGAATTGTTGCAATCACCTTCTTGTCTTCAACCAATTCCAGAAAATCAACATGGATCAATTCATCTGTAACCTTGTCGAACTGAAGATCTTTAAGAATACACCTGAATGCTTTGCCATCAATTTTGATCTCCGCCAATTGAAAATCCGGTGTATAAACGATGCCCTTAAAAGAGGTAACAGGAGCTAAAAATTTCACTTCCTCAGCACCCCCATAAATTACACCGGGCACATTGCCCTCAGAGCGGATCTGGCGGGTGGCTTTTTTGCCGATCTCGGTCCTGAGTTGTCCTTCGATTGTAATTGTTTTCATTATTATATTTAATTAAAGATTACGCTTCTAATTCTATCCTTTTCATCTGTTTAATTCCATCCTTTTCATTTGTTGCGTAACTGTGAATGAATGAAAAGGCTCGTAATGCTCTTGTTTTCGTGAGCATTCCGGATAGCCACGGCAAATAGCTCCGCTACACTCAACACTTTGATCTTACTGCATTCGCCTTTCAAGGGTATGGTATCGCAAACCACCAACTCCTCCAATACGCTATTTTCAATGTTAGCATATGCATTACCGCTTAAAACAGGGTGGGTACACATGGCTCTCACACTCCTGGCCCCCTTTTCCTTTAGCAGTCCTGCAGATTTAGAAAGTGTTCCTCCGGTATCACAGATATCATCGATCAAAACAACATCTCTGTCCGTCACATCTCCAATTACCACCATGCTGGCGATTTCATTCGCCCTCTTACGGTGCTTATCGCAAATAACCATTTCCGCGTTGAAAAAAGATGCGATTTCTCTTATTCGGTTTGCACTTCCCACATCAGGGGCTGCAAAACTAAGGTTTTCCAGCTTCAATTGCTCTATATAAGGGATAAAAATTGCAGAGCTGTCCAGATGGTCTACGGGAATATCAAAATACCCCTGGATCTGCGGAGCATGTAAATCCATGGTAATTACCCTATCGGCTCCGGCGGCAACTAACATATTGGCAACCAGCTTAGAACCGATGGCAACCCGGGGCTTGTCTTTGCGGTCCTGCCTTGCATACCCATAATAGGGAATGACAGCCACAACCTTATAGGCGGATGCCCTTCGTGCTGCATCAATCATTAATAATAATTCCAGGATATTTTCAGCAGGGGAGCAGGTACTTTGAATCAGGAAAACCATATCCCCCCGGATGCTTTCATTTATAACCGGCTGGATTTCCCCATCGCTAAAATGCTGTATAGTGATTCTCCCGGTGGGATTGCCGAATTGCCGGCAAATTTTCTCGGCCAGGTACCTGGATTCGGTACCAGAGAAAATTTTAGCTGAACTTTGCATAGATCAAATGATATCAGCGGCGAAGATATACAGGATAAAGGTTGGAAAATAAAGCCACTTAAAAATTTATCAACCTCCTTTGTGTATAAACCAGGTTAAACCTGAAACCTAATTGATTTTGGATGGGTTTTTATAGATCTACGACGGGGAATCCCATTAAATTTGCAGGCAAATCCTTACTAGATGGAGTTTGTAGATTATTATAAGATTTTGGGAGTAGAAAAGAATGTCTCGCAGGACGATATTAAGAAAGCATATCGGAAACTGGCCAGAAAACATCACCCGGATTTGAATCCAAACAATAAAGATGCCCATAAAATTTTTCAACAGATCAATGAGGCAAACGAGGTCTTAAGTGATCCTGAAAAGAGAAAAAAATACGATTCTTTCGGTCAGGATTGGAAACATGCCGATCAATTCGAAAAGGCAGGGCAATCAAACCGGCCGGATTTTGAACAATCAAATAACAGGGATTTTACAGGAGATTTTGATGAAGAGGGTTTCTCCGATTTCTTCGAATCTCTTTTCGGAACTGGAAGAAAACGGGGAGCCGACATAAAATTCCGGGGGCAGGATTACCAGGCGGAATTGCAGGTGAATTTAAAGGATGCTTTCATGACACATCAGCAGACGCTGAAACTAGACGGGAAAAATGTCCGGATTACCATTCCCGCAGGAATTGAAAACGGCCAAAAAATCAAATTGAAAGGATATGGCGGGCCTGGAATGAATGGCGGACCAAACGGAGATCTGTACATCAGCTTTTCGATATTGAACGATACCCCATTTAAAAGAGACGGCAACGATCTTTACCTGACAGTCGAAATCAGTTTATACACAGCCATTCTTGGGGGAGAAGTCATTATTGAAACATTGGATGGAAAGGTAAAACTGAAAATAAGTCCGGAGACGCAAAACGGAAACAAGATAAGGTTGAAAGGAAAAGGCTTTCCGATATATAAAAATGAAGATCAAAAAGGGGACCTCTTTATAACGTTTCTGGTCAAACTGCCAAGCAATTTGACACAAAAACAAAAAGATCTGTTTCTGGAATTATCGAAGCTTTAATACAAACCTGAATGGAAAAAGAAAATCTCATAGCTGTTAAAGACTTTTGCATTTACCATGAATTGAAGATTTCATTTATCGAAAATCTAAAAGCTTACGGCCTCATTGAACTTCAAATGGTCGGTGAGTCCGACTATATCAGTGAGTCAGACTTACCAACACTGGAACGGTATGTGAGCTTTTACAGGCATCTGGAAATCAATTTCGAAGGAATGGAAGCCATAACTTATTTATTGGAGCGAATTGAATCCATGCAAAGAGAAATAACCGCACTCAAGAACAAGCTTCGATTCTATGAAACCGGGCATGAGCATTTTGCAGCAAAGCGGGAACGATTAGACTAGGTTCCATCTTACAAATAGCACAGATGAATCAGAGGGATGTCAGGCAAAATTCATATTGAATTTCCTCCCCTCCGGAACGCTCCCCCTTCTTCGTTTACGGGAAATTTTGCCCAACTTTCAATATAGTAAAATAATTTCAGTATATACTGCGTTTTAGTATGGAAATGAACCGTTTATTAGGAATTGTACATAGTCAACACCTAGTAGAAATACTTTGCCTGAACGATAATCTTTGAATAGATTTATGAGTTGTTGAATGATCCGATTCCTTATTAAAAACAAAATCCATGGAAACCATCATGAGTATTCTCCAGGCCATTCAATTGAATGCAATGGAGGTGATTGCCGCTGTATTTACTTTTTTCGGAGTAGGTTATTGGTATGGCAGGAGAAAATCTGAAAAACTGCAGACCCGGGTGTACAAGTTGGAAAACGACATACTTGAATTACATGCCGAATTGCTTTATGGAAAAGATGAAGCCAGGGTCATTGAAATCAGAAATCCGGCCGAATTGACCAAAAACATAGCTAACAGGTAGAAGCTAACTGCTTCCTATTTACATTTTAATTATCCACTCAGGATTTACCCCTTCCTGCTTTCGCAATCTGTCCAGGCATTGAATAAGGCTCTGGCGCCAATCCTTTATTTCCAGTTTATAGATCTCCTTTATTTTCGTTTTATCCAGCAGCGAAAAAGCAGGTCTTCTGGCCGCTGTGGGATATTGCTCGGTAAGGATGGGATTGATCAAACAAGGGCTGCGTGTAATATCCCGGATCACCATGGCAAAATCATACCATGAAATCCTCCCTTCATTGCTGTAATGATAAATACCGGGAACAAAGCTGGCTGATGAAATAATATCCAGGATCGCCCTGGCCAGGTCCATTGCATAGGTTGGGGAACCTACCTGATCGCTCACCACATTCAAAGCCGCCCTTTCCTTCATCAAACGGATCATTGTCTTCACAAAATTATTACCGTATTCGGAATAAACCCAGGATGTCCGAATGATCAGAGTCTGATCATTTTCGATCATGGAAAAGGTCTCACCCTTCTGTTTCGAGTCGCCATAAACGTTAATTGGATGGACAGGGTCATCCTCCTTTAGAGGGACGGATGACTTGCCGTCAAAAACATAATCGGTAGAAATATGTATCAGACCGGAACCGAATTTCCGGGATGTCGCAGCAAGTATCCTGACTGCTTCTGCGTTGATCAGATAAGCATTTTCACGGTCTGATTCCGCTTTGTCCACAGCAGTATAGGCAGCACAATTGATGCAAAACGCCGGATGAAATTTCGAAAAGATTGAATTTCCAATTTCCTCCTGCTCGATCGGCCAACTGGTTTTGTCAAAAAATTCAAAATGGAAATCAGAGTAAAATTCTGAAACGGCCCTGATTTCGCGACCCAGTTGACCCGTAGCGCCCGTCACGAGTAGGATAGGCTTATCGGTACTCATATTGAATCAAATTCAAAATTTCTTTTGCACTCGCTAAATCCGGGGAGCTCAAGGTCCTTAGGAGAGACATTGATTTTATCAGTAGGAACTCCCCAGTCGATCGCCAGTTCAGGGTCATTATAACATATGCCGGCTTCACTCTCTTTATTATAGAAGGCGTCGCATTTATACATAATATCAGCCGTCTCACTCAATACTGCAAAGCCGTGGGCAAAACCCTTGGGTACAAAGAGTTGCTTTTTGTTTTCAGCAGATAACTCAATGGAAAAGGTCTTCCCAAAAGACGAGGACCCGGTTCGAAGATCCACTACCACATCCAGTATGCTACCGATCAATACACGAACTAGTTTGCTTTGACTATGGGGGGAAAGTTGATAATGAAGTCCTCTGATGACTCCATACACCGAATGGGATTGATTATCCTGAACGAATCTAAGGTCGATGCCGGATTTTTGAAAGATCCTCTCGTTGTAAGATTCAAAAAAATATCCACGCTCGTCGTCAAAAACTGCCGGTTCAAATAAAAGGAGTCCAGGAAATAAGGTGCTGGTAATTGCCATCTGGAGTTTATTACAAAAATCTGAATATTTTATCGTTTGGCATATTGGTTTTCGTAATATTTCTGATAATCACCCGAAGTGACATGATTCACCCATTCTTCATTCTGAAGATACCAGTCTACCGTCTTCTCAAGCCCCTCTTCAAATTGAAGAGAGGGTTCCCAGCCCAGCTCCTTGTTCAGTCTGGTGGCATCAATGGCGTAGCGCAGATCATGACCTGGCCGGTCCTTTACAAAGTTGATCAATTTAGCCGATTCTCCCGGTTCCCTTCCCAATTTTTTATCCATAATTGAACAGAGAAGGTAAACCAGATCTAAATTTTTCCATTCGTTAAATCCGCCAATATTGTATTTCTGACCCGATATGCCATTATGAAAAATTACATCGATTGCCCTTGCATGATCATTCACCCATAACCAGTCCCTGATATTTTCTCCTTTCCCATAAACCGGAAGGGGCTTGCTGTTTTTTATATTGTTAATCATCAGCGGTATCAACTTTTCCGGAAAGTGATGGGAACCATAATTATTCGAACAGTTGGACATGACTACCGGCAAATCATAGGTATGGTAATAGGCCATCACAAAATGATCCGAGGATGCCTTGGAAGCCGAATAAGGAGACCGGGGATCATAAGATGTTTCCTCCGTGAATAAACCATTTTTTCCAAGCGACCCATAGACTTCATCGGTTGAAACATGGTAAAAACGCTTTAGGCTGAAATCGGCCTTCCATTGATTCAAACAAGCCTGTAACAAATTAGCCGTACCCAACACATTGGTCCTGGCAAAAGCCAGGGGGTCCAAAATAGAACGATCCACATGGCTTTCGGCTGCGAGGTGGATGACCGAATCAATGCCATATTTTTCAAATAACACAGACAGGGCTTCTCCATCTGTGATATCGGCCCTCTCAAATTGGTAATTGCGAAGGTTTTCCACATCCCGGAGGTTTTCCAGATTCCCGGCATATGTTAAGGCATCAACGTTCAAGATCAGGTAGGATGGATATTTGTTAACGAAGAGCCTGACTACATGGGAGCCAATAAAACCAGCTCCGCCCGTAACCATGATTTTTTTTGTATAATCACTCATTATAATGTCCAGTATTTTCGGTTTAAAATTTTGTTTCTATAGATTCCTTTAAGATCTGCGATAAGGGCCTCCGGTTTTGTAATGGAGCAGAAGTAGTCATCATTTAAATCCACATAGGAAGAGTGCGGAACAGTTATTATGACTGCATCATAGTGCTTACCGGGATAATCATTGAGTTGTATTCCATATTGAAGGCGAACTTCCTCACCATCGGCATAGGGGTCTTCAATATCGACCTTTATGTGGAAGGATTGCAATTCCTTAACCGTATCAACGATCTTGGAATTACGGATATCACTCACATTTTCCTTAAATGTAACTCCTTTTATTAAAACAACAGGGTCCTGAAATTTCAAAACATGGTGGATGATTTTTCTTGCTACATATTTTGCCATCTCATCGTTTATATAGCGGGAAGCGGATATGACTTTGGATTCATATCCAAGAGAGGATGCGCGAAAGGTAAGATAAAAGGGGTCCACACTGATGCAATGGCCGCCAACAAGACCAGGTTTAAAATTTAAAAAATTCCATTTGGTGGCCGCAGCATCCAACACCTCATAGGTATTGATACCCATTCTGTCGAAAATCATCGATAATTCATTCATCAATCCAATATTAAGATCTCGTTGCGTGTTCTCAACGATCTTGGAGGCCTCTGCTATCTTAATGGAAGAAGCCCGGTACAAACCTGCTTCAACAACCAATTCGTATAATCTGGCAATATTTTCCAATGCTTCCTGATCACAGCCTGAAACCACTTTGACCGTATTGATAAGACGATGATTCAAATCTCCCGGATTTATTCTTTCCGGAGAAAAACCGTATTTGAAATCCCTGCCTGCTTTCAATCCTGAGAACTTTTCCAAAACAGGCAAACAATCCTCCTCTGTACATCCAGGATAGACAGTCGATTCAAAAACTACATATGCGCCAACTTTCAGGTGTTTTCCCACCAGCTCGCAGGCAGACAAAAGCGGTCCCAGATCCGGTATATTGTGTTTGTCTATGCTTGTAGGCACTGCGACAAGAAAAAAAATGGCTTCTTGCAAGCAGTCCGGATCAGATACAAGAGAGATTTTCTGATCTGCTATATCCTTCCGAAGCGATTTTATTTTGTCGGGATTGATATCAAATCCAGTGACCTGAATCTTTTTAGCAAATTCCAAAGTAAGCGGCAGTCCTACATATCCAAGTCCGATAACACATAACCTGGCTTTTTTTTGTATCAACTGATCGATCACGTTCATGGTAGGCTTTCTCTGCCGTTGCTATTTTTAGAGGTCAGATCTGACTGATGAATTCTTTCGGAAGTTTATACCATTCTTCGGGCGATAAACCCTTGAAATAGTTATAAGTGATATTCAACCCCTCTCTCCTTTGAATTCTTGGTTCCCATTTCAAAATATCTCTTGCTTTGCGAATATCCGGCTGTCTTTGCCTGGGGTCGTCAACAGGAAGGGGTTTAAAAACAATCTTCCGGTTCCCGCCTGTCAATGAAAGGATCTCCTCAGCAAATTCCTTCAATGATATTTCATCGGGATTGCCGATATTAACAGGAAGGTGGTAATCGCTGAGCAACAAGCGATATATTCCTTCAATCAGATCGTCTACAAAACAAAATGAACGGGTTTGGCTGCCATCACCAAATACGGTAAGGTCCTCCCCGCGTAAGGCCTGTCCGATAAAAGCGGGTAAGGCACGTCCGTCATTGAGCCTCATCCTCGGACCATAAGTATTGAATATGCGTACGATCCTTGTTTCAAGTCCATGAAAATTATGATAGGCCATCGTTATGGCTTCCTGAAATCTTTTGGCTTCGTCATAAACGCCCCTTGGGCCAACAGGATTTACATTTCCCCAGTATTCCTCACTCTGAGGGTGCACCAAGGGATCTCCGTATATTTCTGAAGTGGAAGCCACCAGGATTCTTGCTTTCTTGCTCTTGGCCAAACCAAGGCAATTATGGGTTCCTAATGAGCCCACTTTCAATGTTTGAATGGGTATTTTCAAATAGTCGATCGGGCTGGCAGGGGAGGCAAAATGAAGAATATACTTTATTGGGCCGGGAACATGAATGAATTTACTGATGTCATGGTGATAAAATTCAAAATTTTCCAGTTTAAACAAATGCTCGATATTCTTAAGATCCCCGGTTATCAGGTTATCCATTCCGGCCACATGATAACCTTCCCGGACAAACCGGTCGCAAAGATGGGATCCCAGAAATCCGGCAGCGCCGGTAATTAGAACTCGATCATTTCCCATTGGAATTCATTGTTTGTTGAGAACGCCATTTGTAGGAATTGCGGTCGTTCTGCCTACACTCTCGTAATAGAAGCCCAATTCTTTTATTGCCGCAATGTCAAAAAGGTTGCGGCCGTCAAATATCACCTTTGATTTTAAGTTGGTCACGATCTTGAGGAAATTCGGAGTACGGAACTCATTCCATTCGGTGGCAATGATCAGCGCGTCTGCACCTTTTAATGCATCATATTGATTTTCTGCGTAGGTTAACTTTTCTCCCACTATTTCCTTTACATTATTCATCGCTTCCGGATCATAGACAGTTAGGGAGGCCCCTTCTTTCATTAGTGTATCAATGATATACAAAGCAGGCGCCTCACGTATATCATCGGTATTTGGTTTAAAGGCCAACCCCCAAAGCGCAAATCTCTTTCCCTTGAGATTATTACCGAAATATTTTTTGATTTTTGGGATAAGATGCAATTTCTGTTTTTCATTCACATTCATGACGGCATTGAGAATTTGGAATTCGTATTCCACATCCCTGGAAGACTTGACCAATGCCTGAACGTCTTTGGGGAAACAAGAGCCTCCGTATCCTATTCCTGGAAATAGAAATCGTTTGCCAATTCTTTCATCACTTCCCACTCCCCTGCGAACCATGTCCACATCAGCGCCCAGCCTTTCACAAAGTTGGGCAATTTCATTCATGAATGTAATTTTTGTGGCCAGAAAGGAATTAGCTGCATATTTGGTAAGTTCTGCCGAACGTTCATCCATGAAAATGATCGGGTTCCCCTGGCGAACAAAAGGGTTATATAAATCTTCCATCACTTTTTTGGCTCTTTCCGAAGAAGTGCCCACTACTACGCGATCAGGCTTCATGAAGTCTTCAACAGCTACCCCTTCACGTAAGAATTCCGGATTGGATACAACATCAAATTCTCCTTTATAATTTTTTGCCACGGCCTCACGAACCCTTTCTGCAGTACCCACGGGCACGGTACTCTTATCCACTATGACCCTGTAATTCGTTATGATTTTTCCTAATTGTTCGGCTACGCCGAGAACATATTTCATATCCGCAGAACCATCAGCTCCGGGTGGAGTGGGCAAGGCTAGAAATATCAGTTGAGCTTCACGGACTCCATCTTCAAGTACAGTGGTAAAATGAAGCCTCTCTTCCTTTAAATTGCGTAGAAACAATTTTGATAGCCCGGGCTCATAAATCGTGATTTCTCCGTTATTTAACTTATTGACCTTTTTATCGTCAATATCAACGCAGGTCACATCATTACCAGTTTCGGCAAAACAAGTACCTGTTACCAAACCAACATAGCCGGTACCAACTACGGCAATTTTCATACATTGTTTTTTTTATAAGATTTAGGTTATCGACCTATATATTCTAAAACAGCGGAACTGATCCAGGCCAATTGTTCCTCATCCAATTCCGTATGCATAGGCAAGGAAATCACACGCTCTGTCAACCAATCTGTATCGGGCAGGAGCCAGTCTGAGCCTCCAAAGGCAGCGAACATTTGTTGCTTGTGCGCAGGCACAGGATAATATATCATGGAAGGAATATTCCGGGAGGATAGGAATTGGATCAAGCCATCCCTGTCGACCCCTTCCAGGATCAGCGTATATTGATGGAATACATGAAGTCCATAGTTTGCACGGTAGGGTATTGTTGTTTTGGGGTGTTCTCCAAAAACCCTGTCATAGTAATCCGCCGCCTTCCTTCGGGCATCAATATATATTCCGAGGCTTTTCAACTTAACATTCAAAACAGCTGCCTGCAGGGTGTCCAGACGGCTGTTGCAACCCACCACCTCATGGTAATAACGCTTTTGTTGCCCATGATTTGCTATCATTTTCAACTTGATAGCTAACGAATCATCGTTTGTGAATATTGCACCGCCATCACCATAACAGCCTAAATTTTTAGAGGGGAAAAAAGAAGTGGTGCCGGTCATGCCCATGGTACCCGTTTTCCTGACGCTGCCATCTGAAAATTTATATTCGGATCCGATTGCCTGCGCGTTGTCTTCGATGACATAAAGCCCGTATTTTTCCGCAATTTTCAGTATTTCCTCCATTGGGGCCGGATGCCCGTAAAGATGCACAGGTACGATGGCTTTGGTTTTTGGGGTGATTGCCTTCTCCAGGGATTCGGGATCCATGCAAAATGTCCTTTTGTCAACTTCTACGAAGACGGGTTTTAGTCTAAGCAAAGCCACCACCTCAACAGTTGCCACATAGGTGAAAGAAGGCGTAATCACCTCATCCCCCGGCTCCAGCCCGAGGGCCATCATTGAAATTTGAAGGGCATCAGTTCCGTTTGCGCAAGTAACCACATGCTTAATTCCCAAATACCCGGCAAGACTGCCTGCAAACTCTCCCACCGGTTTTCCATTTATGAATGCCGTGCTATCCACAACCTGCTGAATGGCGCCATCCACCTCCGTTTTGATTTTCAGGTATTGCTGTTTCAGATCAACCATTTGTATCGGCTTCATACATGCTTTTTGCGGGCACAAACCTACAGCAAAAAACCCGTTTATCCAATCATCGGCTCATTGTGACATGAACTGAAGGAATGCCTTTATCTTTATCCTAATTTCATTTTGTAATGCTGACAATCTATAATCTTTTTTTAGTCCTGTACAGATTAGGGGCAAGGTTGATCAGCCCATGGAATAAAAAGGTCCGGCTTTGGCTAGATGGGAGAAAAAATCTGTTTTACATTTTGGAAAGGTCCGGAATTGCTGAACAGAATTGTCTTGTCTGGATGCACTGTGCTTCACTCGGGGAATTTGAACAGGGTAGGCCTCTATTGGAAAAAATCAAAGAAAAAACACCTCATTATAAGATTCTGCTGACTTTTTTCTCTCCTTCCGGATATGAAGCTAAAAAAGATTATACCGGTGCTGATTATATTTTTTATTTACCTGCTGATTCCTCCCGAAATGCAGAAAAATTTCTCAACATCATCAAACCCTGCCTCGTGTTATGGGTGAAATATGAATATTGGTATTATTATCTTTTTGAAATCCGGAAAAGAGAGGTACCGCTCTTACTAGTTTCGGGGATTTTTCGCGAAGGGCAGCCCTTCTTCAAATGGTATGGAGGCCTTCATCGCAGGATGCTGGCCTGTTTTGATAGATTTTTCGTTCAAACTCCCCAGTCTCAGGAATTGCTTGCAACCATAGGATTTAAGGAAAAAACGGAGATCTCGGGAGATACGCGGTTCGATAGGGTTATAGAAATTGCGGCGCAAAACAAACCGATGGAGCTTATCGATTTATTTTGCAGGGATTTTCCGGTATTAGTGGCCGGAAGCACCTGGGAAGAGGATGAAGAAGAATTAGATCATTTTGCCCGTACACGTCCCGATATTAGATTTATAATTGCGCCCCATGAAGTGGGCGATGAAAGGGTTCGGGAGATTGAAACTCTTTTTGTGAACTGTTTACGTTATTCAACGCTGAAAGAAATGCAGTCGGCAGGAAAAATCATGATCCCGCCCGGAACCAATACACTGATCATCGATAATATAGGCATGCTGGCAAGTTTATACCGGTATGGACGGATTACCTATGTGGGGGGAGGATTCGGCGATGACGGAGTCCACAATGTTCTGGAAGCCGCCGTATATGGCAAGCCTGTGATTTTCGGGCCCGTAATAGAAAAGTATATTGAGGCTATCGAACTGGCAGAGTCCGGAGGTGGTTTCGTCATAGAAAGTGCACTGGAAGCCGAAAAAATTTTCACCTTGCTATTGGGAAATGAAGATGAATATCACAATGCATGCCGCGCATCTATCGAATATGTTAATGAAAAAAAAGGAGCGACAGACCGGATACTGAAATATATTTACGAAAACCGTCTCCTGACCAACTGATAAAAATGCCTGGAACTTTCTTTGGTATCGTCCCAACCCAGCTTTAATTTCAGCTCCCGCTCCATCCAATATTCAGCTTCAGGCAGAATTCTGAAATTGTTGATCGTTTTAATGCATCGCTCATACATCGCTTCATCTCCCCTGAATAATTCACTGATAAAAACATAGCGGTCATTGATCCCAATAGCCTTCCTGAGATCTTTGACCGGCTCTCCTTTCAGGGAATCGCCAAGTTCGGTAATATCCATTTTCAGCCTGTCATTCAGGGATTGATCGTTATTGCCGATAACATCATTGAGGTCCCGGGGCAATTCCTGATGAGACAGCGTTGGAATCTCCTTGAGCGGATCATAATTCCAACCCTCATGATCAGAAAGGGAATGCTCCGCCACTTGAGAAACTGGCGCAGCCTGCCTGGGGGGAACGGCTTTTTCCAAATCAGCTTCTTTTAGGATTCCGTTTTGAAAATAGGATGAGGAAGGCATTACAACAGCTACTTTTGCAGTACTTAATACCGACCCCGGGCGGTTTGAACTGTGTGAGATCTCAGATTCAATCAGCTTGACCGTTGACATCATTTGCGAAGCAGGAGCATTTTTTTCAAATTGTTCCCTGAGTCGATTTATTAGTTGCCCCAGTTTTTCCATACTCAAATTTAATAAATCGTTAAGCAGCAAGAGACATATAAAATTATAACAATTTGTGAATTTAAATCTGGATAGCATGTTTATCGAGCCCCATATTCAAAACGAGCAGGATGAAAAAAGAGGCTGGATCGAAGTAATCTGCGGATCCATGTTTTCAGGCAAAACAGAAGAACTGATCCGCAGATTAAAAAGAGGAGCCATCGCGCATTTGGAAACCAGCACATTCAAGCCTGTAATGGATACCCGTTACCATCACTCCGATATTGTTTCACATGATGAGAACAGCTTGAGTTCCATACCGGTAGACCATTCCGGCAAAATCATCCCTTTGTCTTCCGGCGCTAAAATCGTAGCCATAGACGAAGCCCAGTTTTTTGATATGGAATTGCCCGAAACCTGTGAAAAACTTGCAATTCAGGGAAAACGCGTGATTGTGGCTGGGCTTGATATGGATTATACCGGAAATCCCTTCGGGCCCATTCCCGCTATGCTAGCCCGGGCAGACTATATCACAAAGCTTCATGCAATTTGTGTAAAATGCGGCCATATCGCTAATTATTCCTATAGAAAAAATTCATCCAGGCAAAAATTGCTGCTTGGCGAAAAAGAACTCTATGAACCCCGTTGCAGGGTCTGTTTTTATAAGGGCGATGAAGTCTAAGGCATTTTCTTCGGTTCAAAGATGCGGACAAGTGCAGGCTGCATATAAGATTCCAGCAGGAATGAAAAACCTAATATAACGGGAAGACTGAATAACGAAGCAGCCTGTTTTTCAGGAAACGCGACCGGGACTTGGGGGGTTTGCTTTGATAGAAATTGATCACTACACCGGATAAAATAAAGACAGTTACGGCATCTGTTCCCAACTGGTAAACAGGAAATACAGGTCATGTCTGTCATTTGACAGTCGGTTCGCTGAATATGGAGCTATAACGAATCTTCTAAAAAATTGGTCATTACCCTGACGAGGCTGATCGTTGAATAAACCTGCGATCGCTTAACTTTACCGGAACTAACAATCCATTCAGATCTGAAAAAGATTTTTACTCTTTTCAAAAAAGATTTGCTGCTGGAAATTCGACAGCAATATACATTTTACGGCATTTTGCTCTATGTCGTCTCAACTATTTTCGTTCTGTATATGGCGATGGGTCAACCCGAGCCCAATGTGTGGAATGGCTTGTTCTGGATGATTCAATTATTCATTTGTGTGAATGCCATCGCTAAAAGCTTTTTGCAGGAAAGTCGTGGACGAATGCTTTATTTTTATTCGATAGTCAGCCCCAGGAATTTTATACTATCCAAGTTGCTTTTTAACCTGGCTCTGATGGGGCTAATGAATATTATCAGCCTCATTTTGTTCGCCTTCATGCTCGGCAATCCTCTCGACAATGCCGTAAAATTCATAATTCTAAGCAGTTTTGGAGGAATGAGCCTCAGCCTGGTTTTCACTTTTATTGCAGCTATTGCAGCCCGCGCTCAGCATAATGCGGCGCTCATGGCCATAATGGGATTTCCTCTGATCATCCCCCAATTGCTATTGCTCATGAGGCTGTCAAATATTGCATTCTCCCAGGTTTATCAAACTGGTTTGATTTCCATGCTCTTGCTCATCGCGGCACTCGATGCCATGGTCGTGGCTTTGTCCGTAATTCTTTTCCCATTTTTATGGAAAGACTAGAAGATTATGGGTATTTGTACCAAACATACTGGGGGGGTGTGATACCCGTGTTTGGATCCGTTGAATAGGTTGCAGTAAGTATGGTATTGTCGTTAGTGAAACTCAGAACCGCTTTTGTATAATAGGCAACGTTTAAATCCTCATATCTGCCCATGCAATTGTAAGTTCCACCTGAGACAGTCACTATATTCGCAAACACGGAATCGCCGGAAAACCAATTGGTACCCTGAGAAGCTGCCAGGGGAATAGTTGCCATGATGGCCGACTTATTGGTCGTACTAATGATCATGGTTACAGTATCACTGTATCCTCCCCATTCGGTAACATACCAAGTTCCTGCAATGGCGGTTATACTGTCTGAATTGCCGCTGCTTTTTTTGCAGGATACAGTCCCTGCGACTATAAAAGCCAGAATAAACAAGGTGGCGGAAAAGAAATTCTTTTTCATACAGATTCTATTTAATTAATGATTATTCTCAAAAATAGATTTACAGGGAATGGCAAAAAATACTCAGTCTTCAGTAGATGAATGGATTGGGAAAATATTTCAGATGAAACTTTCCAAAAGGCAAGACGATGATTTTCAGTGATTTACTTAAGCGCCGGCTGAGGAGGAATTTAAAAGCCTGACAATTTCAATGTTTAAGGAATTAACCAAAGGAGCTTGATTTGTTCAATTCCGGATATTATCTTTAGGAAATAAAAGAATTGAATTTTCGTTTTTCTTTATTATCCACCCCCTATAAAACGTACCCCTATGGCCGTTCATGCATTCTATTTTGCCGTGATCAGAAATATTGATCCAAGGGCATCATTATTTGTAATCTTTGTTCTGATAAGCTATATCACCATCTACGATCGCTTCAGCGGCATACAAAGAAAAAACAGGCTCTGAATTTCCAGGACTTTTTAATTTGGTAATTATCAATACTGCTGTTGGCTAAAAGGGCAGGTTGCTGTTTAATATAAAATGAAACCGCCAAAAGCTCCGCTGGCAGAAATTGCCTTTCCATCGGCAGTTGTTCCACTAAAATTAAAACTGCCGCCTAATCTAGTCCCCGTAGTATCTCCTATGCTGGTAACGACCGTATAGGAAACCGGTTTAATGATGCTGACAATTCCATTACTCGTATAAGTTATAGTAACAGAACTTGTTGTAGACAAGTCCGTTCCGCTTATGGATTGATTAAAAGCGGGCACGCTGAATATGATATTATTTGCGGCCTGACTGCTGTAATCGTAAAACATGAAATAGTGCGTCCCGTTTTGATTGGAGATATAGCCATCAGGATAGAATCCCCAGCCCAGATCATTATCATACCAATAAAGCGCCCCGGCCTGATTTGAATTATCAGAAAAACTATGGGATTGGCCCAGGGTATCGATGAGCGTATAGTTAAAACTGCCTGAATTTACCGGGGTTGACTTACTGCAACCAAGGGAATAAAATAGAACAACCAAAAAGGCTAATTTTCTCATAAATTTTTCAATATATCGATAAATCTGATAACTATCCGCGGCGAAATTAAGGTTACTATTTTCAGTTATATCCGGTAATCAAATGTTTAACTGATCTTTAGGAAATACAGGTAGAACCTTTTCTTGAAAGACGCTTTCAGGATATTCAACGGCTGCCAGGAACAGACCATGACCTGGAACGGAGAAATCTGCCTTAGAAGACTGACTGGAATTCAAAATTTCTTCAAACCCGGATAAGCTGATTTTTTTCCTGCCTGCCAGTAACATCGTTCCGACCAGGCCTCGCACCATTCCCCTTAGAAAACGGTTCGCTTTCACACTGTAAACAAAAAGATCCCCCTGCATTTTCCATTTACTATCTAAAATATTGCAGGTGAAGGTCTTAACTTGGGTTCGGCGCTTCGAAAAACTGGTAAAATCTGCATGATCCTTAATCAATAATGCTGACTGCTTTAGGATATCCATATCCAGCCGGAAGGGGTAAAAATAAGCGATCTCTTTTAAAAAAGGGTCTTTTTTACGGTGTATATAATACTGGTATGTCCGGCAAGTTGCATCAAAGCGACAATGAGACTGATTTTGAACTAAATATATTTTTTTAACAACGATGTCGGGGGGAAGGATAGCATTAATATTGTAAATGGAATTCTCATCTGTTATTGAACCCTCATAATCAAAATGAAGAAAATTTTGCAGAGCATGAACCCCCGTATCTGTCCTTGAAGAGCAAGTCATTTGAAAAGAGTTGCGAAAAAAAATGCCGAATGCCTTTTCAATTTCTTCCTGAACGGAACCTGCGTTTTGCTGTTTCTGGAATCCACTGTAAAGGGTTCCTTTATACTTAACTTCCACAAAATATCTGGACATTTACTTTTAGCTTTATCTGATCATTGCATTGAACCGTTTAATATAATAGGGATCAGAAAGCAAGTCCTGCAACTGTGTGAATTCGCCTGTATCTGAAACATGGGTATATGTCGCATCCAGCAATTTGTATCTGCCTTCATCAGTTTTGAATAATTCACTAAGCGCCCTAATCTGCTTAACCGAAAAGCATTTTTGCCTATAAACAGATCTGGCAGCAGCTATTCTGTCATCATCATTATCCAATGTCATCATTTTAATTCGCAGCCTGTCAATATCATAATCGCTGGCAAAGCTTTTGCAGCTTTTATTCACGGTTGAAAATTCAGTTTTTGCAGCAATCTTTCTTAAAGTATCCGATCGGGTTGCGGGGGGCGAAACATTTTTTCTGACAAGGGAGCTATCTACTGACTTTTTAACAGAATCCCCTCCAGGTGCTTTTCCCTGAAGCACTGTTGCCGTAGTATTCGGAAGACTGGATTTGGCAGGTTCTTTTAAGGCTGGCTTCAGGTTATCAAATTTTTGGGATTCCATAGGAATCAAGATGTTAATCGTATCTACCGGTCCCTTATCCGGAATATCAACAAAACTCAACTTCAGGCTGCTATCAGACTTATTTTCAACAATTTTCTTAATAAAGGAAGTCCTTCTTACCGAAATAATGCTATCAGCAAGGCGCTTTGGTTCTTTTGAGGGCTTTTTAGTTGAGGATACTACTTGGGTCGGAATTTTGACAGTATCCTGCGGCGCTTTTATCCTGGTTACGGAATCCTTAATGGCCTGCTGATTGATAGAAGATTGCGGTGGATTCTCTTTTTTTGCGCTGGCAATCACTGTCTTTGGCTCCTGCTCCCAATCATTCTTTTGTAATATGCTGGAGTCATTGACCACCCCGGCCATAAGCACGGTAAAAGGATCTCGTTCGTTGATTACCGGGTCTTCCCCCTTTATAGGGGACAGGGCGGTCATTGTCTTGTTGTCAAAAAGAACCCAACCCTTTCCCGGCAGGTTCTTCAGGGTCAGGCTTTTATCCCTTCCGTCCATAACGATCAGAAAATCCATCTCCGGCACACTATTTTGGGGAAATCCTATCCGCATGATTTCAACGCTGTCTTTCAGATTAGGAATGATTAGTCGCCCCTTTTCTGAAGAATTGAACAAATTACCGTTAAGTTTCGCATAAAAGGGGTCATTATTTTCAGATTGCAATAAAATAAAATAGTTCTGCTGGGCCTTACAGGTATACCCCCACAGCAAGATGAAAAGAGTCAAATATTTTCCCTGCATTTCATTCAAGTATTCAATAAACAAAACTAATGATTGTGCTTATCATTCAGCCTTTTAAATAAATTTTAAGACGCTGATTCGGCCTACCCGTTATCTTTGCTGCTTCAAAAAAGATTTTATGAGAAGAACTATTTTCCTGCTCCTGGCTTTTATTCCGGGCCTCTGCCTGAACGCTCAAACAGGGCAGGAAACCAAAGCTGATGCGTGGCAGAAGATCTATCGTGGATCTGCCACCAAAATCAATGATCTGGTCAATACCAAGCTGGATGTCCGCTTTGATTATGCCAAATCCTATATGTATGGAAAAGCATTAATTACCCTGAGGCCGCATTTTTACCCGACTGACTCACTGGAGCTGGATGCCAAGGGCATGGATATAAATAAACTGGAGATCGTTAAAGGTGCAAAAACAAGTCAACTTAAATATGAATACGATGGAATGCTTCTTCATATTCATTTGGATAAGACCTATGCACGAAATGAAATGTATACCGTGTTTATCGATTATGTCTCCAAACCCAACGAATTGAAAGTTCAGGGAAGTGCAGCAATTACGGATGCCCGTGGCTTATATTTTATTAATCCGCTGGGAGAGGAAAAAGATAAACCCACCCAGATCTGGACCCAGGGCGAAACTGAATCCAATTCCGTTTGGTTCCCGACCATTGATAAACCCAATCAAAAATCGACTGAGGAAATCTCCATGACCGTCCCGCAGAAATATGTTACACTTTCAAATGGTGCACTGGTAGGACAGAAAAAGAACGCCGACGGAACAAGGACGGACCACTGGAAAATGGATTTTCCCCATGCTCCTTATTTATTTTTCATGGGGGTCGGAGAATACGCCATCGTAAAGGATTTCTATAAGGGTAAGGAAGTAAGCTATTATGTTGAAAAAGAATTTGCTCCTGAAGCAAGGAGAATTTTCGGTCATACTCCGGAAATGATAGCCTTCTATTCCAGGATAACAGGTATTGACTATCCTTGGAACAAATATTCACAGATTGTAGGCAGGGATTATGTGAGTGGGGCCATGGAAAACACCACTGCAACCCTGCACCAGGAAAGCGCCCAGCAGGATGCGAGGGAATTGGTAGATGGAAATAGCTGGGAAGATGTTATCGCGCATGAGTTATTCCACCATTGGTTCGGGGACCTTGTAACTACAGAAAGCTGGAGCAATATCACCCTCAATGAATCATTTGCAGATTACAGCGAGACCCTCTGGAACGAATTCAAATACGGTAAAGATGCAGGGGACGCCACAAATTTCGAAGGACTGCGCTCCTATCTTTCCCAACCGGAAAACAAGACCAAGGATCTGGTTCGTTTTTATTATGCCGACAAAGAAGATGTATTCGATGCCGTGAGCTATTCCAAAGGCGGCAGAATTCTTAACATGTTAAGGAACTATGTGGGAGACAGCGCCTTTTTCAAATCACTCAACCTTTACCTTATAAGCAATAAATTCAAATCCGCTGAAGCGCATAACCTTCGCCTTGCCTTTGAGGAGATCACGGGACAGGACATGAACTGGTTTTGGAACCAATGGTATTTCGGGGCAGGCAATCCCAAATTGAATATCGACTATGTCTATGATGACAGCATTAAAAACGTGAAAGTCATCATCACCCAAACCCAGGAAGGAGGAAAAATATTCAAGCTTCCCATCGCAATTGATATCTATGCGAATGGCGCCAAAGAAAGACACAAGGTATGGGTTGAGGACAAATCAGATACATTTTCTTTCTCCTACTCAGTCAAACCTGATCTCATCAACGTGGATGGAGACAAGGTCCTCTTATGTGAAAAAAGAGACAATAAAACAACCGACAACTTCATTCATCAATATAGTGATGCCGGCTTGTTCCTGGATCGCCGTGAAGCTATTGTGTATTGCAGTTCAAAGCAGGATGATCCCAAGGCAATCGAGTTATTGAAAAAAGCCCTTTCGGACCGCTTTGATAAACTCCGGATTTTTACTATGGACAGGTTGAACCTGAAAAAAGACAGCATTAAGACCGAATTCGAGCCGCTGATTGCCGCTATGGCAACATCAGATCCCAAACCCCTTGTTCGGGCCAAGGCCATAGAAATCCTTGGAAAATATGAAAAAGCGGACTACCGGCCATTGTTCATGAAAGCATTAAATGATTCCTCCTATTCAGTAGCAGGAAGCGCCCTGGAAGCCTTGCAAAAAATAGATACAACGGCCGCATTTGAGCAAGCCAAAAACTTAACCCATACTCCTTCCAAAGGAAAATTGAATATCGCCATAACGAGTGCCCTGATCAGTTCAGGAGATCAGAGTTATTTTGACGCAGTGACGGATGGTTTTGAAAAGATGCCTTTAAGTCAGGAAAAGCTGAATTTCCTTGAACAGTTCGCTGATATGGTCACAAAGGTCCAAAACACGGATCAATTGAAAAAAGGGATCGATGAGATTGTAAAACTCCGCGAAGCCATTCCAAAAACTTACAGGACTCAGACAGATCCTTTTATTAACAACAATATTCTGAAGCCCATTGCCGACAAAAAAGATTATGACGGCCAAAAAGAACAGGCCGATTATGTGAGGTCAAAAATTCCCGATAATTCAAAGAAATAATTCAAAGAAGGGCAATAAATATTTTGAAAGCTGTCCGACCTCGGTCAGCCTTTTTAATTTGAATTTTAGGCGTAAGTGTAGCCAGGACAAAAGAAAAATTGTGGATAAATTTTGGGCACTAAACAGGGCTATTTTAATAGTCCCAAAGAGAAGGATTGAAATTGACTGATAGGGAAAATATTTTAATTTTCTTTTCTTTTATTCAATAAATAAATACAGAAAATCAAACCAAAGACAGACACGCCTGTAATAATACAGTCATAAACCCAAATTTTACTCTGGCTTCTATGATTAAGATTCATAATCATATTGATTAAGCTGTAAATCCCAGAGCCTGACCAGAAACCGACACCATATTTATATCTATCTTTCATTTTTATTTTTAACTCCACTATTATTGGTAAAAGTCATGTGGACTTTTGAATCTGACAATATTTCGTCCAGCTAAATAACAATATAAACTAAAACACCTTTTTATAAAATATTCATTCATATTCCAAATTCTCTGCCTTATAAAGTATACAAATCCGTCTGGCTTATATTCATCCAATAGATGATCAGCTACAGCCTATTCATATTTAACCCATAGAAAGGGCAATTTGTGTTCTGGCTACACATACACCTTTTACCAGCTTCCGCCAGCTCCTCCTCCACCTCCGCCGCCTCCGCCAAATCCACCGAATCCACCACCTCCGCCGCCTCCGAAACCACCGCCTCCGCCGCCCGACCAGCCTCCGCCCCGACTACTCATCATAGAAGCGATGATCCATGGAAGCATCCCGGATCCGGAGAACATTCCGCCACCACCTCTGCCCCCTCTGCCAAAAATCACAATAAGAACGATAATTACGATTACTATGATACCGATAATACTTCCCGAATTCTGTTGCTGTCCGCGTGTGCCATAACCGGGCGGAGCCTTATACTCACCTGCAGAAGCCTTGATGATGTCATCGGCTGCATTGCTGAACCCGCCGTAAAAGTCCTGTTTTCGAAAATGGGGAGTAATATCCGTTTCAATGATCTCTTTAGCCGTGATGTCCGGAACCGATCCTTCCATTCCATATCCCGTAGCAATAAAGGCCTTATGGTCATTCATTGCAGCCAGGATCACCAAACCATTGTTCGTCTTCTTATTACCTACTCCCCAGCTACGGAGTATTTTAAGGGCATAATCCGAAATATCATAATCACCTGTGGTCGGAACCGTAACAATTGCTATCTGTATTGAGGTACTGTCATCATAGGCAACAAGCTTGTTCTCCAGGGTCTGGATTTGATCGGCGGTCAAAACATGGGCCAGATCGTTGACCAATCTGGGCGGGTTGGGTTTTGCCGGAATATCCTGAGCATTCAATGCCAGGATGGAAAAACTAATTAGGAGGGATAAAATTTTCTTCATTTCTTCCGGATGTTTAACTACCTGCCGTAAACAATATCATCTGGCAATTCATTAATATCCCCTTGCGGATCATAGGGAAAATGCGAGGCCAGGGCCTGGCCTGTTTCTTCAATGATTTTCGTCAGGCCATGCACATAATTTTTCTTATCAAAATGCTGAAGAATTGAAGCTATCTGCCGATTCCAGAATTCATCCCCAACCTTTTCGTGAATTCCCCGATCGCCATAAACAGCTAATTGTTTATCCTTCATAGCCACATAGACCAATACGGCATTGCGGCCCTTTGTTTGATCCATTTTCAGTTGTAAGAAGATCTCTTCGGCGCGAAGAACCGGGTTCACATATCGGCAACGCCCCTCCACAAAAAGCCGGATCTCGCCACTGGATTGTTTCTCAGCCTCCCGGATTGCAGAGATGATCTGATCCTGCTCGATCGAATTGAAATAATGTTTACGCTTAATAATAGAGAACAATGAAATACTTATGACGGTTGAAAAATATATTACAAAAAAAGGACGGGCTTTATTGATTAAAATCGAGGGTGATCAACTGCCAAAATCAACCTTGGTATCCTTTGCACCTGCATCGGATTGGAAATAAGGTTTCTCCTTAAAACCAAATAAGGAAGCCAGAATTTTACCTGGGAACTGCACCACTTTGGTATTATATGCCTGCACAGATTGAGACCAATCCCTGATAGCTACCGTAACCCTGTTTTCCGTGCCTTCAATTTGAGCCTGAAAATCCCTGAATGCCTGTGTTGTTTGTATTGTCGGATAGGCCTCCACGTTGATATTCAGAATGGATTGTTTCATTTGATCCAATTGCCTGTTGGCATCATTCAAGGTCTGTGGATTGTTCGGATCGATAGAAGGGATGCGGGAACGCATTTGGATAATTTTTATAAGCGTAGTATCCTCGTTACGGGCAGAACCTTTAATCGTATTCACTACATTCTCATAAAGATTTTTCTTCCGCTGGTATTGGGCTTCCACGGCGCTCCAATTACCCTTTACGTCCTGGTCCATGCGTGCCAGGCTATTATAGCCATTGCATCCCCAGAAGGTCAATATAACGAGCAACCCAATAATTACGATCGTTAATAAATTTTTTGACTGCATAAAATCAATTTGATTGGTGAGGCGAATTTAATGATTTTGATAGTGTTGTAATTATAAATCTATTTTATTTGGCGATATTCCTTTTCAAACTTAAGTTTTTGATCCTTTATTTCATCCTCTGATAAACGGTATCTTCCTGAAGCGATCAGGATGCGATAACGAAAAGTCACGGACTCGCCTTTTCTTAAGGTCAAATTCAATTCTTCCTTGTTATTGCTAAAAATCTTTTGCCCAAGGGGGTTGGCAGCAAATAACCCGTAACCCCGGGCATGCCAATAGCAAGGATATCCGGGATTGTCCGGATGATCGAGTATCGCCAGGCTGACAGTATCTCCACCGATCTTTCCATAAAGAAGGCACCAATCGGCACGGGTACCCCATGCACTCTCTCCTTCTTTTTTCTCACTTGTCAGATAATTCCCTGTTACGGCAGAATCAGCCTCGACCGTGGTCAGGTTGCCTTTGTCATCCACATATTGACGCTTTTCCCTCGAAGTCAGTTCCAGTTCATGGGCAACCCGGATTCCCAGGAACCCATCCTTAGCGTCCTTAAAAAGAATGTCCTGAACTGCAGTAAGCGTTGTCACCCTGTCGATTATCCTCATTTTGTCCGTCGCCTGAAAAATATACTCCGTTTTTTCATTGATCAAAGATTTATTGTTGAATTTCAACCACTTAGAATGATAAATCAGCCTTGCCTGGGGCCCATTTTCGACATATATGCTGCCAATGGTAACTATCCTTCCATATAATTGTTTCCTACCCGCCGGCACAGCAGAAGAATTATTCCAGAAGTCAATACCATTTACATTCTCATAATTCATCCAAAGGCCAATATGGTGAGGATGATCTGCCGGTTCCCCTTTTCGGGGTTCAAGCGGAAACCCCCTGGTTAGGGTTGCTCCATCCGGAGCGAGAAGCGGAAATAATATCGGCTTTTCTAATTGGGCTCCATAGATGAATGTTGTGAAAGGCCTACCGTTATCGAGGATTCGGACTCTTGCAGCCGAACTGTCCGGTTTACATAGGATTTCGTGTTTTTGGCCAATAGCAATAGAAAAAAATATCCATTGTAAAAAGAGAACAGCAAACAGGCGCATCAGGTTTGGTTTATTAATTTCCAAACTTAAGAAAATTACAGCCAGACCTTTCAATAAAAACTGTTTACTATCTTAGCCGAAATTTTACCTGTATGAATCTTCACGAATACCAGGCTAAGGAATTGTTGAAAAAATACAATGTTCCCGTTCAGGAAGGGATTCCCGTAGATAGTGCAGGCGCTGCAGAAGAGGCCTACAAGCATTTAAAGGTTCAATTCGGAAACAGTTTTGCGGTTGTGAAGGCACAGATTCATGCCGGTGGTCGTGGGAAAGGCAAAATCAAAGGAACCGAACAACGGGGAGTAGCGGTAGGGAAAAGTTCAGAAGAGATCAAACAAATCGCAAGTAATCTATTAGGAGGGACACTTGTAACGATTCAGACCGGGCCGGCAGGAAAAATAGTCAACAAGGTCCTGGTTGCCCAGGATGTATATTATCCTGGCGCACAACCTACCAAAGAATTCTATCTTTCAGTTTTGCTTGATCGGTCAAAAGGTCAGAACGTCATTATGTATAGCACGGAAGGGGGGATGGATATTGAGGAGGTAGCTCATAAGACACCTGATAAAATATACAAGGAATGGGTGCATCCTGGTGGCGGTTTACAACCCTTTCAGGCAAGAAAAATAGCTTTCAATCTTAATCTAAGCGGCGAATCCTTTAAGAATTGTGTGAAATTCGTTACCAGTCTCTACAATGCCTACGTAGGTCTGGATTGCTCCATGCTTGAAATAAATCCCCTGTTCAAGACAAGCGATGATAAAATCATTGCTGTGGATTGCAAAATGAACCTTGATGACAACGCACTGATGCGGCATCCGGAGCTTGAAGCTTTACGCGATATCAGTGAAGAAGATCCAACCGAAGTAGAAGCTGGCAAATACAATTTGAACTTTGTAAAATTGGATGGCAATGTAGGATGCATGGTCAATGGAGCCGGTCTGGCCATGGCAACAATGGATATGATTAAACTAAGCGGAGGTGAGCCTGCCAATTTCCTGGATGTAGGAGGCACGGCAAATGCCCAAACTGTAGAAGCAGGCTTCAGGATAATTTTAAAAGACCCGAAAGTCAGGGCAATCCTGATCAATATTTTTGGAGGAATTGTTCGCTGTGATCGGGTAGCCCAGGGGGTGATCGATGCCTATAAGAGCATGGGAAATATCAAGGTTCCGATCATCGTTCGCCTGCAGGGAACAAACGCGGTGGAAGCGAAAAAACTGATTGATGAAAGCGGCTTGAAGGTTCAATCTGCCATCCTGCTCAGCGAAGCCGCTGCACTTGTAAACAAAGCTGTTGCTTAACTATTGATTTTCTTTCAGGATTTCATCCAGGCTGACTCCGGTGTAACGCTCCAGCTCGATCTTAGTTACATTCAGATTTCTTTGGAGTTCTAACTGTGTAAGTTTCTCCGCGATCCAGTTGCGATAGGCCTTATTGTAATCATCTGATTTTATTACATTTTTCCGGAAATCGTCCTCTGCCAATTGGTAATTGGTATACGCGTCGCTTGTTATAGAAGTCTGTATTTGCAATTTTTGCCAGGACAGAAGATAATCTTCATAGGATGTTAACACGAGTGCTTTGATCTCCCGGAATCGCTCATTTTTATTTGCCTGGGCAATAAGATAGTTCTCCCTTGCAATCTTCACATTGGCAGGAATTCTTGAAAATATATCCAGAGGAAGACTGAGGCCAAAATTGTATTTAGGGTAAAAGCTTTGATTCAGGATTTTACTTGTTGTCGTAGCTGTCCCGGTACCTGTAGTAATCGTTGAATAACCTGCAGCACTCGGGTCGATGGAATATTCATTCAGATTGCCTTGTATGTTAATTGCCGCAAGCCATGATCCCTTTGCAAGGTGCAATTGATAATATGCTACATTGGTCATACGGTCACTTTCCTCAAAAAGCGGATTGTTCATGGCCAGTTGCACCAGTTTTTCCCGCATATTGTAATTTCTGGAAGTATCCGTCAGATTATAGGTCGAAGTGGCGTGTATCGGCTTTGGGGGATTTTGGGCCTCAATCCGCAGTGAGATTAGAAGGAGCAGAATCAGACAATTTTTCATAATATCTAGTTAGAGATCTGTTTTTGACTTTTATCAGTATTATCGAGATCCGGCAATTTTATCAAAAAGACCAAAGCCCCCAAATAAGAAAGTAATTGCGGGAAGGGTCCCAGGGCAAATTGTGAATACTGTCCAACCATAAGCGAAAACATCATAACGATCAATGCGATGCTATGGTCCATCAATTCCGGTTTTTTCAACCTGTAGAATATCTTCAGTGCATTGCTCATGATCATGAAATAGGTAACGAGCAATACAGCAAGTCCGATCATACCCTGTTCAGCAAGCGTCTTCATATATCCGCTGTCAGGCTGAAAGGACATTAAATAATGGCCCGGATTGTATTTAGGCCCTTCGATCCCACACGTAAATATGCCTCCTCCCATCGGATGCTTGTAAAGATAGGGCTGAATTTGGTGCCTGTCATACTCTCTGACAGCCGCAGACATGTCCTTGGTGCCCTGGAAAGTGCTTCGAATCCTGCCAATGGAAGGAGGAGAAAAAGGCATAAACATGAGGGTGATAAATGATACTGTGGAAACGACAAAAAAGATCAGAGTACGTCTCTCGTAAATGGTCGTTATACAGTAAAATACTACCCCGACTATGATCATCAACGTGGCTGTCCGGGTGCCTGAATATGCATACGCCATCAGGTTGAAAATAAGAGCAATGGAAAGGAAAATTTTAATTTTAACCCCCTTCAGGCGCAAAATCAGGATCATGAGTTGCAATGAAACAGAAGAAAATAAAATTCCGGAAGTCGCCGGATCCGATAGAGTGGACCATTTACGCAACAGGCCTCCCTGCAAAAGCATGATATAACCCGTAGGAGAAGCGGTTGCCCATCTCATTTCAAAATTGGTGATGCCAAACCATTGCTGCTTGCATGCATATATGGCTAGTGCCGTGGTCAACACAATATTGAAAATGATGAACCATTTAAACTGTTCCCAGGTATTCAGCAATTTGAACAGAATAAAAAATGAAAGAAAAATGACTATGTATTTCCTCACATAACTGATCCACCCTAAAATGCTGTGCATATTCGGGTTCAATGCTTCGATGAAATAAAACATCAACAGTATGATGAAGGTCGTAGTAATCGGGTTTCCATAAAACTTCCTGCCATCCGGATTTGCATACATGATCTGAGGCTTGGTACTGATACTAATAAACAACAGGATAGTGAAAATATCCACGATATTGCTAAACTCGATTTTAACAGAAGTATCCATGAAGATCCGGGAAAGCAGGCTGGGTAAAGCTGAAAAGGCAATGGTCAAATAAAGGGCGAAATAGGGATAACGCATGAAAATGATCAAAAAAAACACAGCCATGAATAATGCGGCAAGCCCAAAGCTGGCCCTATAATCCACAGCCACATCCAAATAACCGATCAGACCGGCGATTAGCGTAAGCAGTATCACACCAAGCGGAGATTTCAACTTTCGGTCATAGATCTGATACCTCAATAACCGGGCAAAAGAGAATTTATTTATTTGATCTAATTCGTGCATTTTTTCAATCGAATAGAAATTTAATGAATATGAATATGAAATAAATAACCAGTACGGCTATAGTCAGCATTTCAGCTATTTTCTTACCCTGGTTATTAGAGCCCTCCATTTAATTTTTTTTTATTGAATCAAAATAAGCCCCACCCAAAAGGCCAATTGAATTTTCCCAGGTATGGGATAAGGCAAAATTGATTCTCTCCCTTTTGATTTCGTCTCCGGAAAGGTTAGGATCCATTAATATTTTTCTGATCTGATCTGCATATTCTTTCTTGCTATTGCAAAGGAAAACATTGTCTTTGAAGATAAGCATTCCGTCTGTGGCAGTGGCAACGGTTGGCTTTCCCATTGCTAGGTATTCATCAATCTTTCTGGGATAATTCCCGATCGTCAGTTCGTTGGTTAACTGCGGATTTATGCAGATGTCGAAATGACTGATATAGGAAGGCACTTCTCGAGGAGTCTTGCCGCCCAGAAAAAATACATTTTTCAAGTCTTTAAGGCTGCTTTTTCTAAAAAAATCATCCTCAGGGCCAACTAATACGATGCTGCATTCAGGAAAGCTCTCCGCCAAATGAGAGACAATGGACTCATCCAGCCTCATAGCGGTAATAGCCCCGCAATACCCTATTACCGGATGCGGTATTTCTGCCAGGTCAGCAGGCATGGGATACTCGATCGCCTGATATGCTTCCAGATCGCAACCCTGGCCAATATCATAGCTATATCGATTCCATTTGGCTGCATATTTCGCCAGGTATCCTGAATTGGCCACCACTAAATCTGAATTATGAATCATCTGCTGTTCCAGACGGACGCCATGCTTTTTAAAATAAGGCTGTATGGTAAGAAAATCCCTTATATAAAAAATATAAGTGCTGCATTGCCTGACCATTTTTTTCAGATAGAGTCCACGATAAAAGTCATTGTCATTGATCAAAATCACATTCTGAAAGCCTAATTCCCTGATTGCCTTATTTATTTTTTTAGAAATCCGTCGATTGTTAGCCTTATTAAATTGATCGTAAAGCCAACTCCAGGCGATCCAGTTGATGGATTCAAGAACTAACCCTGAATTATAAAGCCAAAAATTCCTTTCAACCTGCTCCAGGTTTTCCCTGGTTTTTTTATTTGCAAACAATCCATCCTTTTTGTCCGGCATCAGGGAAGCCCGGTCATCTGCCCGATTGACAAATAAAACACGATTTTTCTTTGCCAATTCATAAGCCATATCTTTAAGATTGAATCCAATCTCGGAATCCCAACTTTGAAAACTGAACAGAACAATATCTCTATCCTTCAAAAATTGTTTTTGCATGTATTTGTCGTTTTTCGGCAAACCACCATTAATTCCCTTCCACTTAAAAACCGGAATTAATTGCATTGACCAGGCAAAAAATACCGTTTTATTTGTAATTGAAATAACCTTAGAAATCCAGAAACTCCTCATTCACATTATTCAAAACAGCCCCAACAAACTTGTTACCGGTATGGTTTTTCAGGAATTGAATGGACTCCTTATCCGTTTCTCGAATAATGTCTTTACTGGAAACGACCGTCACAATGCCATCCGCAAATTTCGAAAGTTCTTTGCTATCGGCATGTGTATTTAATGCCGCTCCTTCAATGAAAATAATATCGTAGTGCTGGGCAATCTTCTGAATATTCATCAACAGATTGTTTTTTGGCAATACTTCAGAAGGAGTATAATTCCCCTCATTGCATCCGATGATATCCGTGTTACTTATATTGGTTAAGGTCGTAATGCCCCATATCTTGTCGATCGCATTATCCTGCGAACCAAGACTGAAGGTTTCCAGGGCTGGCTTGGCTGAAAAGGTCCTCGTCAGTGAATTATCCGAGAAATTGGCATCTATGATCAATATTTTCTTCTTGCTCATGCTGAATGCCCTGGCTAGAGACTCGATGATTAGGCTTTTCCCTTCTTTTGGCTTAAAACTGGTAACCAGGATGACTTTTTTACCGCAATTTTCCAGCTCAAAGCGCAGCTTTCTAAGATTTTCAATAAATATATTTGAACTCTTTTCACGGTCAATTTGATTTCCCGTCTCAAAATATTCCTTCAGGGGCTTTTTTTGGATATCAATCTTATTGATTGTCGTCAATAGCTTCATTTTTGTGGCCCTAAAGAAAAAGGAGGGGGTCCTGACAGAAGTATCTATAAACTCCAATATCAATATGAAAAGACTGGTAATAAAGAGCATGGAAAGACCGGAAATGCCCACAATCAGGGTCCTGTGGTTAGATTCGGGTTTCAGGGATGGCTGACCATTCAGGGTTTGTTTGAAATTAAAATCGGGAGCTACATCAATATCCTGGGATGCGAAAATGCTGCTATTGTATTTTTCGAGGTCTTTCTGGGCTATGTTCAGATCATTCTGCAACGCATTTGCTGTCGCCTCGGCCCCTCCACCGGAAAAAGCGACTTCGCGGAATTCTTTCAGGCGGGATTTGTACAGATCGATATTTTGTTCAGAAGCTTTTAGATCTGTCTCCAGATTGATTTTCTGGGTTTGCAGCTCTTCTTTTTTTTCACTCAATTTCTGGGCACTGTTTCCGGTCCCGGCAGTTGGGCTGGTAGAGGATAACTGAAGTATTCTCTTATTGTTTTCCTCGATCTTGGTCTTGATATCCGGGTCATCTCCGCCGGATTGGGCTAGCTGACTGTTCAATTGCCTGTTCTTTTCTCTTAGTGAGAGTATTTCGTCATTATTATTTTCCACCCGGATCGGGGCAACGGTCGTCGAATTTAAAGTAGCAAGCTGCTCATTTACTGAAATCAATTGTGACTTTAACTCATTATTTCTTGATTGCTCAGTCGTAAGCGATGTAGTCAATTCCTGAACACCGGACATGGCTGCTGTCGCCTGGTCGCCGATATTTGGGGTACCGATCTTGGACCTGAAATCTTCATAGACCTTTCTCAGGCTATCCACCTGTTTTTGTTTGGAATGTGCCAGGCTATCCAATTTGGAAAGGGATTCCTTGGTTCGGGAAGTGGTTAGTGTTGTGTAAAACTCTTTAAATTTCACGCCGATCTCGTTGACAACATAAGCTGACAATTCGGGTTTTTCTGAACTGTATGTCACATCGAGATAATCAGTATGGGGCACCCTTTCAATAGAAAGTTTCTTGCTCAGATTAAATTCTCCATAACCATAAAGTGCAATTAAGTCAAATACTCTCTTTTCATCCGGATCATAAGTAGTCAAAAGCGTCATGTCTGAGAGCTTATCCCTTAAAATTTTTTTGACCTTTTCAAAATCGGTTCTCAGGTATACCGTATCCTTTTTCTCTTTATCTGTGAGTATGCGGAATGGCCTGGAGGATTCAAGGTCATGCAATAGAAGATCATAGGCCATCATCCCCAGAACGGTTGGAGAATGAAAGGTCTCGATCACATTCGTAAATCGGGCATCAATCTGGTTGACATCAAAGATTTCATTCAATGAAAGACTGACACGCTGAGTTTGGCTGAATCCCGTAGTATATTGTGCATAGGATACAAAGTTTCTAGGTAAGAACATAGTCCCGATCACTCCGGCCGCACTGCCAAAAACAGTACTTACAATAATGATCCATTTTCTTCTTAAGAGCGCCCTGAAAAGGTATGCTAAATCCATGGATGGCAATATTTTGGTAAAATGAGGAGAAATTTAGGGTTCTTTCCGGCAACATATGAAAAATAGGCAATTTCCATAATAATCCCGTCAATAAATTGCTAATATTCTCAAAGAACGAAAGACGGTTAGGTAGGGTCATTTATTGTGTTGAAACCACAGTAAATGCACTGAAAATGATAATTTTATCTATCACAAAGGTTCCTGGAGGAAAATTGTTCCCAAATCTGGCATAATAATAATATTTGAGGACCGCATCCGTTAAACAGCCATCCTTATCAACCTAATAATATGGTCGCTTTGAAATTCATTTTTTGGGCAAGCATCGGGATTGTATTTTACAGTTATCTGGGTTATGCCTTATTGATGCTCCTGCTCGTCAAGCTCAAATCGGTTTTTTTCAGAAGCCCGGCCTATGGAAAAGGCCGCCAGATAAACCTTCCTTATGTAACATTGATCGTATCAGCTTATAATGAAGAAGACTTCATTGAAAAAAAGATCAAGAATTCATTAGAGCTCCGGTATCCGGACGGCCTAATTAAATTGATCTTTATCACTGACGGATCCGATGACCGCACCTGTGAAATCATAGAAAAATACCCGGTCATCAAAGCTTTGCACCAACCAGAACGCAAGGGAAAAGTGGCTGCCATGAACAGGGCTATGCAGTATGTTGAAACTCCTATAGTCGTGTTTTCAGATGCCAATACATTGTTAAACCCTGATAGCATAAAAGAGATAGTTAAGCATTACGAGGATCCTTTGGTAGGAGGGGTAGCAGGAGAGAAAAAAGTCATCTCCGGGATTGAAACCATGGCTGCCGGAGCAGGAGAAAGTTTATATTGGAAATACGAGTCACTCCTGAAAAAACTGGATTCGGATCTTTACACCGTGGTTGGAGCTGCCGGAGAACTATTTTCCCTTCGAACTCTGCTTTACGAAAACACGGATGAACAAATCGTAATCGAAGATTTTGTACAATCTTTGAGGATCTGCATGAAGGGCTTTGTCATTCGTTATGAACCAAATGCCTATGCCATGGAATCATCATCTTCTTCAATGAAGGAAGAGGAAAAAAGAAAAATTCGCATTTGCGCAGGGGCCTTTCAGGCAATGATCCTTTTAAAAGGCCTGTTCAATATTTTCAAATACCCCTTGCTGTCCTTTGAATTCATTTCCCATCGCGTTTTACGTTGGACTCTTTGCCCGGTCTGCCTTGGTCTGATTCTTCTGAGCAATATCACGTTGACAATTCTTAAGGGAGGTCGTTATTTTGCCCTTCTATTACTGGTGCAGGGGGTGTTCTACCTGCTTTCCCTGGTAGGCTGGTATTTCGCAAACCGAAATATCAGGGTTAAAGCCCTTTATATACCTTATTACTTTCTATTTATGAATATATCAGTGTTCATCGGCTTCAAGAGATTTCTTAAAAAACAGCAATCCGTACTCTGGGAAAAATCTGCCAGAGGTCAATATGCCTAGATTGGGAAAAAAATTCCAGGAATTGGACTGAATATCCTTTGATTAATTTGTAAGTAATTGATATCTAATTGATTAATTTTTTGGCCTTAAATTGGCATCTATGGGAAGTACAGAAAATAAGAAATGGACCTAATGTGTATAAAAAATATTTGATCTAATTTGCTTTGTGGGAAATTGTTATTACTTTTAATGAGACAAGTCAGTTTATCTGGATTCAACTTCCCTTGAAGAACTTCAAAGCAACTAAAATCAACTAGAAAGCGACTAGATAGCAACAAGATTGCGACTAGAAAGTAGCTGGCGAGTGGTAACTAATACATCTTACATTTTCTTCAAAATCCATTGAAAATTACCCGAAACGATTCCTTTTCATTTGTTGTATTTTATCCCAATCCAAGTTTTCCAAAAAAATCAACCTCAAAGTCCCAAGTCCTTTGTTAGCCTGTTTCCATTGCTCCTGATGAAAAATTGAGTTTTTAAGACTTAATGATTTCAACCCATGAAACAGAAAATTTTAGCAATTGACGACAGCAAGGCTATCCGGTTTTTGCTCCAAACAGTTTTATCCAGGCAATTTGATGTAATTGCATTTCCGGATGGTTGTTCAGCAATGTATTATCTCTCCAAAAAGAAACTCCCTGATCTTTTTGTCATAGATCCCCAGTTACCTGATATGGAAAATTGGGAGTTGATTGAACACCTCTCTTCAAGTGGCATATTTGGCCATATTCCGATGATTGCCCTTTCTTCGTTGGGAGAATTTGAAACCAAGAGCAAATCCGAACAGTATGATCTGGCTTCCTATTTTCTTAAGCCATTTAATCCTGTTACCCTTTTAAACGAAATCAATTTAGTTTTGTCCAAAGAAAAATCCAATAGTATTGCCTTAAAAGCAAGCTAACTGAGACTTACCGACTATATGAAACTATAAACCCCTATTATGGAATTTACATTCTTACCCAAAGCAAATTTTAGAAATACGCGTTTCGCAAGGTACGTGGTTAAATCTTTCCCCATAGAGGAGGCGAAGATCGTATCACTAAACCGCTTGGGTTTTTACTATATTGGCAACCAGGAGAATAATATTGAAAAGTTAGTGCGGGTATTCAAAAGAGGATTTGCTTCCGAAGGTTTGGAGAATTCAAAAGCAGAATTATACCGTTTTGTTTGCCAGGAAAGAAATGCAGTCCCGGAGATCATTTTCTGCGAATCCAGATTCGGGTTTTCTGCTATAAAGAGTTTTTGCAACTTTCTTAAAGAGCATGAATTACTTGCCTCCGTTCCCTTTGTACTCGATGCGACCGGGCTTTCGGAAAAGGAGTTGAACCTCTACAGAAAGCACCGATTATTAGATGAGATCATATTCATCGGAGAATACGAAGAAAAAAGCCTTTACAATAAAGGAGAATTCCTGAAAAAGATCAAGTCAGGGGTTGGTGGTTTGAATATTCAGGGAGATAATCAGCACTATGCCTGGGGGACCGTCTTAAGTAATATTTTGAAAAGGGCTTTTGATATTTTAGTTTCTTCCCTTTTCCTGCTGATTGCCGGCCCCATCATGTTATTGATAGCCCTGGCTATCAGGATTGAATCAAAAGGCCCGGTCTTTTATGTTGCAAAAAGGGCAGGAAAGGGGTATAAGATTTTCAATTTCTACAAATTCAGAACGATGTTTGTCGGAGCTGATGAGAAGATCGCTGAATTCCTTCATTTGAATCAATACGATTCGATTTCAGGGGAAGGCCCGGTATTCTTTAAGATCAGCAATGACCCGCGAATAACAAAGGTCGGATCCTTCCTTCGCAATACAAGCATGGACGAATTGCCTCAGTTATTCAATGTTCTCCTCGGAAATATGTCCCTGGTAGGAAATCGGCCCTTACCGCTTTATGAGGCCGAGACACTTACCACAGATGATTGGGCAAGACGGTTTATGGCTCCGGCAGGCATAACGGGTTTGTGGCAGATCAAAAAAAGAGGAAGGGAAGACATGTCTGTGGAAGAAAGAATAAACCTGGACATTGATTATGCTAATAAATCGAATTTTGCGTATGACCTCTGGATAATGGCAAACACACCATCTGCGCTTTTCCAGAAAACAAATGTGTAAATTGGCTGAACCCCGCCTCTAAAGACATCTCTAAAGATATCTATGATGATGATAGGTGATGATCGTAGACCATTTATTTCCATCATTACTCTTAACTATAACCAGGAAAAAGTCACCTGTGAGTTTCTGGAGTCTGCGCGGAAATTAAAATACCCCAATTTTGAAATACTGGTTTGCGATATGGCTTCGAAAATCAAGCCGCTCGATTTGATTGAAGCGGGGCACTATCCGAATACAAGAGTTTTCATAAATGATCAGAATCTCGGGTTCGCCGGCGGCAACAATTGGGGGATGCGAATGGCAAAAGGGGATTATTTTTTCATAGTCAATAACGATACGGAAGTCACGGAAGACTTGTTGGACCAGCTTCTTCAACCCTTTTTAGATAACCCGGCGATTGGTGTCACCTGCCCGAAAATCCGCTATTTTTCTCATCCGGACACTATACAATATGCCGGTTTCGGAAAAATGAATATGTATACTGGCCGTGTGGCCGGTATCGGTGATAAGAAGATAGACAGAGGTCAATATGATATTTCAGGGCCAACAAATGCTGCTCATGGCTGTGCAATGATGGTAAAAAGAGATGTTGCTGAAAAGACCGGGATGTTTCCTGAGAAATTTTTTCTTTATTATGAAGAATGGGACTGGTCTGCACGAATCCTTAAGGCTGGCTATATAATCTGGTACACAGCCAGTGCTCTGATCTTTCACAAGGAATCCATGTCAGTTGGGAAATCCAATCCGCTGAAAATATATTACCATACCAGAAACAGGATACTTTACATACGCCGGAACGGAACTCCGGTTCAAGTCCTGACTTTTGGGATTTTCTTTGTATTTCTCGTCGCCCCCAGAGCCATAGTAAAATTCATTTTTAAAAGACAAATCGCACAGCTCAGGTATTTTATGAAAGGGGTTTTCTGGAATCTATATTCTTCCAGCAAGTCGCAGGCATAAACATACTATCCCTATCAACCATTCGTTTAGAACCCATGTTCGTCTTTTTTACTCATATCATCTTTTATATTCTTTTTACCTACCTGTTTTTAACAAGCCTCTATTTTTTTGTAGTCGCGATGGCAGGAAGAATTAAAAGAGGGTTTGAATATGGAATCTATCCAGAGAAAAAAAAGATAGCCCTATTCATCCCTTCCTATAAGGAAGATCAGATCATTATTGAAACGGCCGGCAGGGCCCTGGAACAATCCTATGCGAAAGACAAATACGAGGTCTTTGTAATTGCCGACCATTTACAGCAATCCACATTAGAAAGGCTCCGTACTCTTCCGGTTCAATTGATAGAAGTCGATTTTGACATCAGCACCAAGGCTAAATCCCTCCATGAAGCGCTGGTTTTAGCCACGCCAATGGAATTTGATATTGCAGTGATACTGGATGCAGACAATATCATGTCGGCGGATTGCCTGGAAAAAATAAATTGCGCCTTTGCCCGCGGTTATAAGGCAGTTCAGTGCCATCGGGTAGCAAAAAATAAAAACAATGCTGTGGCGATCCTGGATGTCGCCAGCGAAGAAATCAATAATCATCTCTTTCGCCGGGGCCAGCGCGCATTGGGCTTTTCTTCATCTTTGATCGGCTCAGGCATGGCTTTTGATTTCAGGGTTTTTCAAAAAATATTCAACCTCCCGATCATACTTGAAAACCCGGGCGAAGACAGGGAGATCGATCTCCAATTGATGAAGGAAGGAATTGAAGTGGAATTTATAGAAGACGCCTATGTATTTGACGAAAAGGTTTCTTCCGCTGCCGTATTTGAAAACCAGCGTTTGCGTTGGCTTGAAGCCCAGTTCAATAATATCAGGAGGTTTTTTGATAAAGATATCAGGTCCCATTCAGGCAATCCTGGATATTGGTATAAATTGTTCCAGACCCTGTTATTACCCCGCTCTTTATATCTGGTAGCTTTCTTTGTAATTTTCTGCTGTTTGCTGGCCATGCAATTTTCACCGATTCCATTTATGGCTCCCCCTGTTCCCTGGTGGTATCTTGCCATGGCCCTATATGCGTCCGCCTTGCTTATTTCACTCCCCCTTTCCTTATACAACTGGAATCTTTTCAAGGCGCTAATTAGCCTGCCTCTTTTAGTCCTTTCGATGACCCGGGCCATTTTCAGGATGAAAAAGAACAGGAAGGAATTCATTCATACACCCAAAGTGCATACGGAAAAAGTTTAAAATTCATCCGCCGATTCATTAACTTCATTGCATGATAAATCTAAAATTCGCCTTAGTAATCGCCCTGCTATTCAACCTTGCGAAGCAAGGCCATAGTCAAAACCAGCAAACTCCTCAGTTCAATCATACTACTATCTATGTGACCGATCTGGAGAAAAGTGCATCGTTTTACGAACAGGTTGTCGGCATAAAGAGGATGGAAGAGCCCTTCAAAGATGGCAGGCATGTATGGTTCAAGATCGGTCCCCATTGCCAGTTACATGTCGTCAAGGGTGCTCAGGCAATCACAGCGCATGATATCAACATACATCTCAGTTTTAGTGTCCCTTCTCTGACTGACTATATGAAGCATCTCGATCAGGAGAATATTAAATATGGGGATTGGAATGAAAGAAATAAAAAGAGCCAGACCCGTCCGGATGGGGTGCATCAGATTTATTTTCAGGACCCCGATGGATACTGGATCGAGATCAATGACGATAAATCTTAAGAAAAATCAACAACCTGATATCAACAATAGACCAGGGGGGTAAATTCCTTTTCCACATTTACAAATTCCTTGATCAGACGGCTTTCCTCATAGATAGCAATGACAGATCTCTTGCTTTCGTCCGTCAGTCGCCTCAATTGCAAAATCTTCGAAACCAGTAAAGCCTTATCAACCCAGGAAAACCTGTCTTCAACCTTTAAATACTCCTCTACGGAACGAATGACTTCGCCGCCTTGCAGAATATGGATGGTTGTTACGAGGCCGAATTCGCGAATGGGAGTTGAAGACAAAGGATCCATATTATTCGTTATTGCTACAATTTACAAGTTAGTCTTTTCATTCTCACGAAAATTTATCCACAGGTCTTTTCACAAAAAATTATAGAAGAGTCATAGACCGGGAAATGCTGACGGTTCATATGAAAAGCTTTTGGCCCGAGAAACTTTCTCTGAATTCTTTAGGCGTACATTTTTTCTTTCTTTTAAACATCCGGTTAAAATTGGATATATTATTGAACCCGCAATCATAAGCAATTTCAGAGATATTTTGTGAAGTTTCAATCAGATAACGGCTGGCATGGCCCAGCCTGATTTCATTCAGGCTATCTATAAATGTGCAGCCCGTCTTTTGCTTAAAATACCTGCTAAAGGAAACTTCGGACATATTTGCAATTTTGGCAATCTCGGCTAAAGTAATTGCCTTGTCGAAATTCCTGTTCATGTGTTCAAAAGCCATTTCAATTCTGCGACTGCAATGTTCCTGTCGACCATCAGCCTGAAATCCGGAATCGGAAAGCACGCGCATATTCCTGGAAATAGAAAGATCGTGAATTATGGACATTAATTCCAGAACTGAATCAAAACCGTTTTTTCCAACTAACGAACGTATTCTGGAACTTAATTGAAGAGTTGCGTCTTTTGAAAATAAAATGCCCCGGGAGGATCTATCCAACAAGTTTTTGACAAAATGCAACTGATTTCTATTCAAAAAATTTTCGCCAAAAAGGTCAGTGTCGAACCGGATGTTTATTTCCTTGATTTCCTCGCAATTTGCCTGATGGGTAAACCAGGCGTGCTGGAGATTTGGGCCGATAAGCACTAATTCCAAATCTTCAACATCTTCCACATGGCCTCCTACCACCCTTCTTGCACCGAACCCATTTTCAATCAGGTTTAATTCAAATTCTTCATGATAGTGCATTGAAAAATCAAAGCAGGATCTGGTCCCTGAAAATACGGTGAAACAATCATTTTGGGTCAGTGCTGTGATTTCCCTGATTACATTCATATTCATGGCAGCGATCGGAGGTTTTGGCAAAAAAAACGAACAGCATAATGCTCTTAAATATTAACTAACCAATGGTTTTCAGCAATAATTCTTATATTTCCACTAATGGATAAGAAAGTACTTAAAAGATCCTGAATTTAAAAGACTACTTTTTATCCGAATTAGCTGCTTGAAGAAAAAATATGTCATTCCGAATATTAGCTTCTCGAAACCTTCAGGAAAAATAAACCCATAGGCGAAAATGAAGAATTTTCCCCATTTTTAAATTATAGAAAACGCCAATATGAAAAATATAATAATACTGGTCATCTTTTGCATGACGGTTAATTCAGCATTATGCCAGACAGTCAAAAGCGATGACCAAAAAGCTGATTCCCTACTCAAAATAATGACCCTTGATGAAAAGATTGGACAAATGACACAGGTCACGCTGGGCGTGGTTTGCACTCAAACCGACGGGGTGCTGGATACGACCGCTCTCAGAAAAGCGATACACAAATACAAAGTCGGATCAATCCTTAATGTCACCAATCATGCCCTTTCAGTTGACCAATGGCATATTGTCATTAGCCAAATCCAGGATGAAGCAATGAAAGAGCGAATGCATATTCCCGTTATTTATGGTCTTGATGGGATACACGGGCAGACCTATACCCTGGATGCAACCATTTTTCCACAAAATATTGCAATGGCAGCTACGAGGGATACCGACATGGTGAGGGCCATAACTGAGGTAACTGCCCATGAGCTCCGGGCATCAGGTGTGCGCTGGAATTTTGCTCCTGTCCTGGATTGTGGACGTCAACCTCTTTGGCCGAGGTTTCCGGAAACCTATGGCGAAGATGTCCTGCTTGACCGCACTATGGGCGTCATGGCAGTTAAAACCTACCAGGCAGGTGGCCTTAGAAATTCAAATGCCGTAGCTAGTTGTCTAAAGCACTATATCGGATATTCCGACCCTCGCTCCGGTAAAGATCGCACCCCTGCCTATATTCCTGAAATTGAGTTGAGAGAATACTATCTGCCTCCTTTCAGGGATGCCGTAAAAGCCGGGGCAGCGAGTGTCATGGTGAATTCCGGTGAAATCAATGGAATTCCGGTACATGCCAGCAGGTATTTACTAACGGATATTCTGCGAAAGGAATTAGGATTTGAGGGCCTGATAGTGTCAGATTGGGAGGACATCATCCGCTTGCATACCAGGCACAATGTAGCCCCAACTGCCAGAGCCGCTGTTGTCATGGCCATTCAAGCGGGAATCGATATGAGCATGGTACCCATGGATTTTTCATTTTTTGACCTGTTGAAAGAAGCGGTTCAAAAAGGTGAAGTAACTGAAGCAAGGATTAATGAATCGGTCAAAAGGATCCTGCTTCTCAAATTAAAGTTGGGCTTATTTGATAATCCCTACCCGGAAAAGGCGGCGATTTCCCAATTTCGAAAACCCGAATACCAGGAAATTGCATTGAATGCAGCCAGGGAAGCAATGACCCTCCTTAAAAATCAAGATCATATTCTGCCCCTTGATAAAACAAAAAAAATTCTGGTAGCTGGCCCTTCCGCACAAAGTATTAGCGCTTTAAATGGATGTTGGACTTATACCTGGCAGGGCAAAGACGAACGCTGGTACCCTTCAAACAGTAAAACCATTTTACAGGCCGTTATCGATAAGGCTGGCAATGATCATGTAATCACATGTACCACTAGAGGTTTTGATCAGCCGGAAAATTATGATACGGACAAACTGAAAAAATATGCCGACGGAGCCGACTTGATCCTGCTCTGCCTGGGCGAAGACGCGTACGCGGAAAGTCCGGGTAATATACGTGACCTTGCCCTGCCCGAAGAACAAATGGACCTGGCCAAAGCTGCGATTTCAACAGGCAAGCCCGTTATCCTCGTACTTACTGAAGGCAGGCCACGATTCATTACCAGTATCGAACCTAAAATAAAGGGTATCCTAATGGCCTATTGGAGCGGAAGAAAATCAGCGGAAGCCATTTCCGATGTGCTGTTTGGGGATTATGATCCGGATGGCCGTCTGCCTTTCAGTTATCCGAAAAGCATGGGTGAAATAGTTCTTTACGACAGAAAGCCAACCGAAGATATCCGGGAAGTATTCAATGACAATATTTCGGGCGGTTATGATCCACTATTCCCTTTTGGCTGGGGGCTTAGCTACACCAATTTTCAATACGGGCCAATACGTTTAAGCGGCGATTCCATCAGGGGCAACGAAAAGCTAACCGTTTCAGTCAATGTGAAAAATGCCGGGCAGAGAGATGGGAAAAATACTGTCGAGCTTTACTCGCATCAATTTTATGCAAGTGTGACGCCTAATATGAAAAGGCTCCGGGCTTTCCAAAAAATATACCTGAAAGCGGGAGAAGAAAAAACAGTGGTATTTAAGATCGACAAAACCGATCTGGCTTTTGTAAACGCCCAGTTGAAAACTTATTCAGAGCCGGGAGATTTTGAATTGATGATTGGGGATCAGAAAGCAAGATTCACCTGGTCCAGATGATAAGGAGTGAATGAAAAAAAGAAGGTGCATTGGAAAGATACCGGATAAAGAAAAAGAGAATTTTTGGAACGGTTTGGTTTTTTCATTGAATTCAGGGCATTCATAGAAATGATTGCCGCACATTGCACCTTCCGGTTTTCATAATGGATCTGTTTTTTTCATAGGATAAAGAACTGTTTGGTTAAGGTTAGTCTCAAAGAGTACGGCCTGTTCTTGTTCTTGCCTAAAGCTTGCTTGACTTTGCAATACAAAGAAACAATTGATATACAGCTTGTAAAATAGACAACTCTATCAATATCCTGTCATTTGCAAACGGATCAAATGTAGAGCATAAGCTACAAGCAACTATTGCATTTGGTTTTCCAAAACAAGGAAGGGGGCTGCTTTCTTCCAGTCGGTTTTGGGCTTTTTGATGGAAGGCGCTATGGAGAAATTGCCAAGAATCAAATCTGTTTTGCCATTTGCTTTCAGCTTGCCTGCATCCATTGTCAACCATCGTCCCGATTCGGCTTCCTTGAGGCTAAATGGCTGAAATTGCATACCGCCCAGGTTCTTCAGGAATACAAACCCTTCCTGAGGTTGCCTATCGAAATCCGCAAAGAACGCTATAGCGGCAATATCGATTTTCCCATCCCCGTCGAAATCTCTTGCAATTGCCTTATAACATCCGTTCATTGGGAAAAAATATTGTTGCTTGAAATGATAATTCCCATCGTTGATGAAAATATACAAACCATGATAAGGTTTCAAAACTGGTGAAAAATCCGCATTATCGCCGCAAGTGTAAAGTATATCAGGAAATCCGTCGCCATTGAAATCATCCAATTCAAAATAAGAAGATCCGAAGGAAGGCGGGAAACGAATCAGCTCTTTTTGTTCAAATCGACCCTTTCCCAGATTGGTAAATAAGAAAATTCCCTCGTCCCCCTGAGCAAACAGAACCAAAATATCCGGCAGCCCATCCCGGTTATAATCACACAGATAAGCTTTGATCGCGCCGGGAACCGGTCTTAGCACATGACGGACAAATGTCTGGTTCCCTTTATTTTCATACCAGCTCAATGAGCCGGTAATATGTCCAAATTCACAAATCAGGTAGTCCTCCAGGCCGTCCCCATTGAGATCAGCCTGGATCGATTGGACCGGACGCTGAAGCGAATCAATATGAAAACTCCTGTCCTGTTTCATTAGCCCATGAAGATCTTTTATATATTTGCGAAGACATCCATAACGACCATTGGTAGGGTTCAATTCACCAATATGGGTAGTTACCCATTCGTCGTCTTTAATGAAGATGTCCACTACCGGACTCGGTACTTTTACAGAGTCAATTAGATGAAGGTCTTGATCATATCTCCTTACCTGCCTGGAAAAAATATCTGCTACAAGTAATGAACCGGGTTGATTCGAGGTATCAATCTTCACATAGCAGGTGGATGGAGTAATTCCGGCATAAGACAGGCTTTTCACGTTAAATAAATCTTCCTTCATTTCTATGTTTAGCATTCGATGTGCAGAAGCAAGGGAATCAGGTGCAAGGGCAGTATAATAATCTATGATATTCTGCCATTGTTTACTGGACAGAAGCGGATTGGATGGATAAAATCCGGCAGGCATATTCGGGTCATTTGCATAGGAAGGGTAATTTTCCCAGCCATAATGAAAGATACCCAGCCTGGGGCCCATATTTGGCAAAATGCCCTTACTCCAGGAATCTGAATTAGCCAGGTAGGGATCCGGAAGCAGGTGACAAGACTGGCAATATTGTTTAGCGAGATTTTCACCTTCCTTAATACTCGCATCAGTTACATTCCGATGACTGGCATTTTTTTTATAGTGGGAGCAGGAAAGCTGTGAGCCGGCAATAAGAACAATCAGCAAACCATACTTGCAATAATTCATCATTTCATGCCTTTTTTTGAAGGGAAGCTACTGATTTTACAAAACTATTTTCCTTTTCCTTCCTATGTTGTTGATAACCGTAACTGATGAAACGGAATCGCTCAAGAGCAAAAATCTCCCGGATTCAGAAAGAAAGGAAGACCCATAATAGAATTCCTGCACACCCGTCTTTCCGTTCTTATATAAGATTTCAGCACGGGTTTCGAGAGGTTGCAGGACCAGGGTCTTGCATTTTCTTTTTAGCAGGAATATCTTGAGTTCTCCCCTGTTCTGGGCTGCCGCCACAAGGCAGTCTCCGCCGGCTGAACGCAACTTAACCAGGGACTTTCCATTTCCAGGTATGAAAATGCCGCTTTGCCAAATAGACAAGGGTTGAAAATGGCCCTGTCCGTCCCCCTTTAAGAACAATCCGTTCAATGCATCGTAACGACCTACCGAAACCTCGGTACCATAATCATTCCCATTCAGGAGCAGGTCGATATTCCCGTCCCCATCAAAATCTTCGGCCAATATGCCATTGATCTGAGAGAATTGGGCCTGGAGAGGAAGTGCGCTTAGTTTAAAATCTTCCGGACCCATATTCAAAAGCAGGCTGGATTGGAGGTCATTTGCCTGCAGGATCAATGCATTCTTACGGTCTTCCCGGCTCAGGACATTATCCATGGTTGCTTCAGCAAAGGAATTATAAGTCGGAAACTTTCTGCGCATATTATTAATCTGAGCGAGCAGATCATCCCTTCCCTGAGCCGGAAACTCCTTCATAATACCATCCCGGTCCGGCAGGTAGAGAGAAGGTATCATATCGTAGATGCCGTTATTATCAAAGTCCTTTGCATAGACCCGGACAGGATACTCAGGAGAAGCCCGATAAAAAGTATTCTGCCCGGTATTGCCGAAAATATAATCCATTCGGCCATCCTGGTTGATATCCGCCGAAGTGACACTGTTCCACCAGCCAGTTCTGTCCTCTATCCCGGTAGGAAGTTTTTTAAAAACTCCCCTGTCGTTTTTCAATAGAGTAATTGGCATCCATTCCCCCGCCAGGATAAGGTCAGGCCATCCGTCATTATCAAAATCAGTCCATGCCGCGTCACAAACCATTCCGATATTAAGCAGGTCGCCCGCCACCTGGGCTGTCACATCCGTAAACTTTATCTTACCATTTTTAGAATCGTTCCGATAGATAAAGCTTGATACCGGCTGAGGATATTTCCCGGGTTCTACCCTTCCTGATATGAAGAGGTCCAAATCTCCGTCATGGTCAAAATCAGCCGCCCGAATACAGAATTTGCTCGTAAAGTTTTGAGGTAAGGCGCCTTCGGCCAATTTAAAATTTCCCTTACCGTCATTGACATATAGCTTGTCCTGAAAAGCCTGGGAATTGGGCGCATTTTCGTAACCCCCGCTGGTGATATAAAGATCCAGATCCCCATCCCCATCCGCATCGAATAACAGGATGCCTTCATCATCTGCCAATTTAGCCGCCGCCTCGGCATCGCTGAGCAAAGGCCTCTGGATAAATTTTCCATCGGGTTGCTGCAGGAAAATTTGAGCGCTGTAATGCGCGGAACCTCCGACTATGATATCATCCAGGCCATTGCCATCGATGTCACCTACAGCCATCGCAGGGCCATATTCGGAAAGTTTATGGGGCAGCAATTTCTGGATATTGAAATCAATATAATCCTGTTCCTTCTGCCTGAAATGAATCCCTACGGAATCTGTAATATCCTCAAACAAAGCCCCTGTGTCCAAAACAGGGAGTGACATAGAAAAATCTCTGTCGGCATCAGCAATGCTGATTTTCAAAACCTGGTCTGCCCTTACATTCCGGAATAACTGCATCCTGCCATTTGGCCATTTGACAACTACCGAGTCAACTTTGTTCTCGGAGCCCAGGCCGAAATGGGCCATATTTTGAATAGTAGAGAGATAGCCGCGGTAGGGTGAGTTCTCATAAACCTGCTGCCTGCCATGGTCATAATGCAATTCTACAAATGCGCCGATCCCATTCAAATTCCTGGAGCCGCCGTTCAATTTAATGTCAAGATAATGATGCGTCTCCTTTTCCTGATCCCTGGAAGTGTTCCGATATATATGAGCCTCGTCGTTAATATTGTTAACTATCAGGTCCAGCGCACCGTCATTATCCAGGTCGGCATAGGCAGCCCCGTTAGAAAAACCCGGTGTCATAAGCCCCCACTCCCGCGAAACATCCTGAAACCTGAGATCGCCGTTATTATGGAAAGCAAAACTGTGGATTTTTATCTGGGGGATCTGATCCAGTATCATTTTTTTACTCGCAAGGTTGGTCGCCTGTTTGCGAAAATTGATAAAATCATGATCGGTGACATCTTTTGGATATCCATTAGTGATCAGAATATCACGATATCCGTCGTTGTCAAAATCAGCCACTAGTGGAGTCCAACTCCAATCTGTTTCTGCGATGCCGCTATAAAAACCAATATCACTGAATACCGGTTCGCCGGCAGAATCCCGGCCGTTTACCCTGCGTCCCTGATTCAGTTGCAGGCTATTGCGCACATACTGATATTGATAGCCGAAATATTCTGTGTTCTGGTAAATATTGTAGTTATTGGCATTGAGGAACATTTTCTTCCTGTAATTGTCGGGAGGATTCATATCCAGCTCTACCAGATCTGCAAGTCCGTCATTATTTATATCTTCGAAGTCCTGGCCCATCCCGTTTGCAGAAGTATGTTTAAAATATTCTCTGGCCCTATCCGTGAAAGTCCCGTCGTGGTTATTAATGTAGAGTATATCGTTCCCTGCAAAATCATTACTAACATAAATATCTTTCCAGCCATCCCTATTGAAATCCGCAATCGTTACACCATGGCCCTGCCCTTCAATTGTGATTCCAGCCTGCTTCGAAACATTGGTGAATACAGGATGCTTGAGCGAATCATTCCAATCATTGCGGTAGAGGCGACCGGTACTGGGAAAAGTGCCGTCGGTTACAATCGGTTTGAAAAGATTGGCATTATATCCTTTTGGAATTTCATTTACTACCAGGTACATATCCAGGTCCCCATCATTATCATAGTCAAAAAAAGTCGCCATAGTTGAATAAACCGTATCATCCAACCCATATTCCTTCGCCATTTCTTTAAAATGGGGAATGCCATTTTTATCCACTCCCTGATTTATATATAGCAGGTTTCTTCTTTTTTCCGGATTATTGGAAATGGTAGCGCAAACATAGATATCCAACCAGCCATCGTTATTGATATCAATGACTGAAACTCCCCTGCACCATTTTCCGTTTCCCCCTACCCCCGCCTGATCCGTGATATCCTCGAACTTAAAATCGCCTTTATTGAGGTAAAGTTTATTGGAAACCAAATTACCTGTAAAATAAAGATCAGGTAAACCATCGTTATTAAAATCACCCACTCCTACCCCGCCCCCATTGTAAATATTAGTCATATCCAATGGATTAACAGAATCATTCTCAGTGATCTGGTTATTGAAGTGTATACCTGAATATTCTGAAGATATTTTCTTGAAAAGAGTCGGATGGCTCCGGCATGAGTGGATAAGCAGGGTCAATAGAATAAGGAAGGCAGGGTGCAATATCATTTTCAGCGGAGATCTCATTAGACGCAAATAAATATATTTCCTCGTTATTGTCAAAGAAAAAGAGGCGGGGCCAAGCCCCGCCTCAGAACAAAACAATTGCTTAAACCGAATTAATAGCCCGGATTCTGTGTTAAGGCAGAACCTCCACCAGGCAGACCTTCCACATCGATCTGGCTCTGAGGGATGGCATATATTTCATTTTTTCCTGCAGTGAAAGATGCGCCAATGAATTGGGTGCGTCCTATTGACTGTTCATAGGTTGCATATGCATTTAATGCAGCAGCCATGGTTCCCGGACTGGCCTTATCCCAGCGCTGCAAATCAAAGAAACGATGTCCTTCGTGTCCGAATTCAAGCCTTCTTTCAAATTGAATGGCCTGCATGGCATATGTTGCACTTGCAAATGCTCCTGCAGGATACATCCCTATAGCATAATTATCAGCAGGGATCGTACCGCCTGTATAGAAATAAGTTGCAGGATCAAAAGTCCCATTCGTATAAACCCACCAGATCGGATTAGCAGCCCTGGCACGTACCTGATTTACATAGGCCTCAGCCTGGGTAGCATCGCCACCGGTGCCGATCAGGGCTTCTGCAGTCCAAAGCAACACATCGGAGAAACGCACGATCGCGTAGTTATTGGCCGTAATTTCTGTTGAAGCCCAGTAGGTACCCGTAGCATCTGAATAGGTCCCCTGTTGGGACTTGGCATAAACCGTCTTCTTGGGATTAAAATGCCCGTCCTGTGGTACATATCGGACCCACGCGTCGCCGGGATGAAGACCCCAATCCAGGTAGGGTACACCTTTTCTGCCAATCGTCATATCGATCCTGGGATCCAGGGTGCCGGTCCAACCAGTGGAATGGGCTGAATCAATGTCCTGGCCCGTTGTATTATAGGTACCATTCAGAAGCGGCAATCCATTCACATCCGTCTTATAGGCATTGGCCAGGCTTTGAGAAGGATTGTTGAATCCGCAACAGGCACCGGGTCCGGCACCGTAGGGGAAGTTAAGGGCATCGCCATAATTTCCATTGGGTGTTCCTGTGGCTGCTGAACCGTCATTGACTGACATTTGCACCGAGAAAATAGCTTCGGAACTGTTTTTAGTCGCGGGATTGAAATTATAAGTAAAAGGAACCAATGCATAAGGCTTGCCGTTAGGGGTCTCCCCATTTGTGATAAGGTCATTCAGCAATGGTAAGGCCGCCGTATAATTTAATTGAAACATATACAATTTTGCAAGCAAGGCCTCGGCTGCATATTTATTCGCTCTACCCACTGCCGTCTGTACGGCAGGAAGATTGGTCATTGCATAAGTGAAATCTGCAATGATCAGCGGTGTGATATCATTTTTGTTGGTATAGGTCAGGATATTAGTCAGGTTGGCATTCTCATCAATAAAAGGAACGTTTCTCCACATTTTCCACGCTTCAAAATGATAATACGCTCTCAGGAACCTCGCTTCCGCCGAAATTTCTGTAGTGTCTGCCGGAGGTATGCTGGTAACCAAACGCATCGTGCGAATTGTCGTATTACTCCGGTTGATACCATCGTACACTAAGGACCATTTACTATCAGGGTAGCTGTTGGTGGAAGTGGCATCCCATATTTCCAATGATTGAATATCGCCCTGATCCGAAGGTGTGGATCCTTTGTAGGCATCATCCGCGGCGACTCCGCCGTATACCCAATTGTCCTGGGATGCTGCCCATCCTCCCGCGTCAGTCTCGTTACCACCGTTACCATCCAGAAGGGAATAAGCACCTATCAGCAAACCCTGCACACCCGCCTCGTTTTCAATTGAAGCCAATGAAAGAGATCCTAGGGGCGGTTTATTCAAAAAACCCTTGCCACAGGCAAATAAGAAAACGAGCAGCACGGCAGATCCTGAAAAAATCAATCTTCTGTTTCTTTTAAGTTTTTTCATATCTGAAATATTTATATTATGGTTGATTTGAAATTTTAGAAAGTTACGTTAACGCCAACATTGAAGTTCTTCTGGTTACTGGGATAGTTACCAAAATCTACTCCGAAACTGGAGTTAGTCGTTGCTGTATTCCCTGTAGCTGGATTGGAGCTATTATAAGTCGATGTCTGCAATTCAGGATCAAGCCCCGAGTATTTTGTTATTGTGAACAAATTAGCTCCCTGAACGTAAATTCTCAATCTGTCAATTCCAACTCTGTGTAAAGCAGCCGGGGCAATAGTATACCCTATAATCAGGCTCTTCATTCTCAGGTAGCTCCCTTTCTCATCATAATAGGAATTCACCACAGTCGAATTACTGAAATTGGCCTGGCTTTCAATCACGGGAATTTTTGCTCCGGGATTTTTTACCGTTGCTGTCGGGTCATTAACAGTCGTCAATGCACCCGAGCTGTTAACCAGGACAGCAGACTGAGTCAACAAAGCAGATCGGACATCACCCTCGAATACCTGCGGAAAATCAGTCCAATACTTTGTATAATTCAGGACATCGTTTCCATAAACACCATAAAGAAAGGTGGAGAAATCAAAATTCTTGTAACTCAAACGGATATTGATACCATAAGTCAATTTAGGGTTGGGATTACCAAAGAAGACCCGGTCATTTGGGCTAATTGTAGCATCACCGCTGGCATCTGCGTATTTGAACCTGCCTGGAGCTGCACTTGCCTGAGCGGGGGATTTGGCCACATCTGCCCAGCTTTGGAACAAACCGACAACCTGGTATCCGTAAAAGGCCCCAATCGGGTGTCCAACCTCGTTACGTTCAAAATTGGAAATACGGGTTGAACCATAGCTTAATTCGTCCTGATAACCAGGAGCAGGCAATGCAGTAATTTCATTTGTGTAATGTGATGCATTGATACCGATATCATATCTGAAATCCCTGCTGGCATTACCGTGATAGGTCAACGTAAATTCAACACCCTTATTGGTTACATTTCCTAAGTTAACATATGGTTCAGTACCATTATAGAAAACATAATATTCCGATGCTGGAAACAACAGACCTGAGATTGCTTTATTATACCAGTCGAAAGTGAATTCCAACCTGTTATTAATCATGGTAGCATCTAAACCAACATCTGTATTTTTATCCTTCTCCCAAGTGCCATTCTGGTTTCCCTGCTGACCCGAATAAAAACCAAGAACTGATGAATTACTGGTCCCGTTTATATCATAATAAGAGTTCCCGGGGGCCTGATTATAAATATTAAACTGGTTCGTGGTAGGCACATTGCTCAAAGCTCCCATGACGCCCCAGCCACCGCGGATTTTCAAGTCATTTATAAATGTGACATTCTTAAAGAAGTCCTCCCTGGAAATTCTCCATGCGCCTGTGACCGAAGGAAAAACATTGTATTGGTGCCCGGGAGCGAAAAGAGATGATCCATCCCTGCGGACAATTCCATCTAACAAGTATTTATCCTTGAAGGAATAATTAAGCTGTCCAAATTGGGAATACAAGGAGGACCAGTTAGCGTAACTGCTATTCGTCTGTCCTCCGGGTGATCCATTGGAAAGTGTCCAGGTATTGGGGTCAACCGTCTCGTTTGTAGGATCGGTAACGACATAGTTCGAACGGGAGCCCCCCATGTAGCGGGTATAATATTCGTGAGACTCCGTTCCTGCAAGTATGCGAATATTGTGATCTCCGAATTGATTTGAATAAGTGAGTGTATTAGTCCATTGATAGTGGCTATTATAACCGGATTCTTCTGTAAAGGAATTGGCAGTTGTATTCCCTTCCGCATTTTCATAGGCTGTATAAGTAAAATACCAGAGATAAAAGTTTTCTATGGTACCACCTACTGTAGTCCTCAAAGTAAAGTGTTTCAGCAGATCGACTTCTGCGAACGCATTACCAACGATCTGCCAGTCATTCCCCTTATTACTTGCCATTCTTTGCTGTGTGGCAACAGGGTTTGCTGAGTTATTTGTTGTAAATACTTTAGTACCGGCGTAATTCCCCATAACATCATAAGTTGGGAGAAGTGGTGGTTCACGATAACTATAAGAAATAGCATTGCCTTCATTCTGGTTCAGAATAGTAGGATTGTCTTTGAAAAAGACAGTCAGGTTTTCACCAACCCTGATATGGTCGGCAACATTGAAAAGCGTATTTGCGCGCACCGAATAACGTTTCAGATAGGTGTTAATCAATGTCCCCTGCTGGTTCATGTAGCCAAAGGAGAAAAGGTATGAAGATTTATCACCGCCGCCGCTTACAGAAAGATTATGGCTTTCGATCGGGGCTGGTTTAAAAATGTCTTTGTACCAGTTATTCCCCGGACTCACTTTGGTGATCTGGTTGTTATTTATGTCATAAGGCAGAGTGCCCGGACCACTGTCACCAATATAGCCCTGAGCCGCAGTGCTATAGTGTATATAGGCCGGGATGACCGGGGTTTGGCGATTTACTGTATCACCTGCGCCGAAATAATTGGCCAGAGGCGAACCGGCAGCTATATTGGCGCCGGAGTTGTAGTTTTGATCATATAATACATCTGCATATTGTTGGGCATTAGCCAGTTTAAAACCCGAAACTGGTTCCTGAACGCCGTAATAAGCATCATAACTGATTTTTGGTTTGCCGGCCTTCCCTCTCTTGGTTGTAATTACAATGACGCCATTGGAGCCCCTTACACCATAAATTGAAGCCGCTGCATCTTTCAAGACTTGCATGGATTCGATATCGTTCACATTCAAATCATGCATACCGTTGATTGATTCCATACCGTCAACGATTATCAGAGGAGTAACATTACCGAGTGAAGTAATCCCCCTGATCTTAAGATCACTGAACCCTCCCGGGCTTCCTGAAGTCACCACAGTAATCCCAGGCGTCTGTCCCTGCAGCATGTTCTCTGGATTTCCAGCAGGAATTTCCTTCATATTTCCAATATTGACCACTCCAACCGCCGAAGTAAGGTCCTTTTTCTTTTGAGCAGTATATCCTGTTACAACTACTTCATCCAGAGAAGATGTCCTTTCTTTTAGCGAAACAGAAAGATTGTCAGAATTAGCGTCGGCTTCTAAATCATCAAATCCAACGGATGTAAAGAGAAGTGTTTTTCTTCCGGCCGGAACGACAATTGAAAACTGTCCGGAAGAAGAGGTAGCGGTTGAAATATTCGTTCCTTTCACTGTAACGGTGACAAAGCCAAGAGGCTGTTTGTCTTTAGAACTGGTTACTGTCCCAGACACTTTTTTTTGCGCTAATAGTGAGGTCGAAACTAAAAAGAGGAAAAATATTGCACATGAACGTGCAACCAGGCAGTGGGTTTTTTTTCTCATACGCGAGCGTGTTATGGTTCTGTTAAAAAAAGAAATTTTAGAGCCTTCAGGATAAGGAATCTCTCATGACCTTCAACAGCAACTCTTAACTAATCGTTAAATTTTCAAAATTCTCGGCCCAATAATACCGAAAACATATAAATCGACAAAATTATTTTAAGATTTGCTGTATCTATTCTAATTTTTTTTATTAAATAGGAGTCCCATCCTGCGTTGCCGTTCCAAATGTTAAACTTTTTTTAAATAATAGTTGATATTTTTTTTGCAATTATTAATTCTTTTTTGACATTTTTTGATGCGGGGGGAAATAAATTGGAGAAAACAAAGGAGTGGAGGATATCGGGGTCGAACCGACGACCTCTTGCATGCCATGCAAGCGCTCTAGCCAACTGAGCTAATCCCCCTATTTTCAGGAGCGCAAATATAGCAGTAATTCTTTCAAGTTTATTTAGCAAAGTCATTTATCCTGTTTGCTGCATTTTAGCTCAGGAACATTCTTCAAGAAGAACCTCGTTTTCATTCACATTTAGGCGATGGGTAATGCCCGTTTTAAGAGCCAGGTTCTTTTTAGTATGGCCCACAGGGAAATCAAAGCATACCGGATAATCGTATTTCTTAGTGATTTCATTGATGATTTCATAAACCGAAAGACCAAAAGGCCTCACTGTATCTTTCATCTCAGTGAAGCCGCCGATAATCAAGCCTGAAAGCTTTTGCAATTTGCGGGATCGCTTAAACTGATATAGCATTCTATCGATATTATACAAGTATTCCCCAATGTCTTCGAGGAATAAAATTTTATTATCGGTTTTGAGTTCCGAAGAAGTTCCTATAAGATGAGAAAGGACAGAAAGGTTGCCTCCAACCAATTCTCCCTTCGCTAATCCTTTTTTGTTGAAAGGATGAGGGTTGTCGTTCTTATACATTGTTTTTTCACCGGAAAGTGCATCTTTGATAGAAAGTACATATTCATCCGATTCCTGAAAAGCGCCGGCCATAGGAGCATGCAAGGTGGAAATCCCATAATTCTGTAAAATATGAGCATGAAAAACAGTGGTATCGCTATATCCGATTATCCATTTAGGCTCTTTCGCAAACCGTTTGAAATCGATCCTTTCGATAATCCTTCCGGCTCCATATCCACCACGTCCGCATAGAATCGCTTTTACCTCCGGATCGTCCAGCATTTTTTGAAAATCCTTTGCCCGATGTTCGTCAGAACCGGAAAAATAGTTCATTGAATTTGCTCCAAGAGTATCGCCGATCTTAACCCTATATCCCCATTGCTTCAATGTCTCTATACAGGCCTCCGCATTTTCCCTCTCCATAAAACCACCCGGACAGACTATTCCGATAGTGTCACCACTCTGCAGGTAGGGAGCCATCTTATTCATGTGCGATCAATTCTGTGAGTTTTACCTGGTCTGCTTTCACATCCAGACGATGATACAAACCGCATTTCAAGGCATAATTATCTTTCTGATGTCCAACTGGAAAATCAAAGCAAACCGGAAAATTACAATCTTCCAATTTCTCCATAACGATTTCATAAATATTCTTCCCAAATTCCTCGCCCGGGTCATCCGGTTTGGCTTTAAAACCTCCGATTATCAGGCCCTTCAATTGATTCAGCTTGCCAGCGCGTTTCAGGTTCCAGAACATCCGGTCAATACTGTATAAATATTCCCCTGTATCCTCCAGGAATAGAATTTTTCCTGCAGTCTGAAGATCCGATGGACTGTCGGAAATGGACTCGATCGTTTTCAGATTGCCGCCAACTAATTGGCCAACGGCAGTACCCACCCGGTTCATGGTTTGGGGTCCCGCACTGTACGCCATATTCTGGCCTTTCAGTGCCTGCTCGATGGATAGTATTGAATCAACCTGTCCTTGTTCAGCGCTCGTCCAGTCATTTGGGAAACTATTGCACATTTTGGAATGGATGCTGGCCATATTAAAACGTGTATGAAGATGAGCATGAATTACCGATATATCGCTGAATCCAATCAACCATTTTGGGTGTTCCAACAGGTTCGTAAAATCTATTCGGTCAATAATCCTCATTGAACCATATCCACCCCGCCCAAAGAGAATGGCCTTAATGGAAGGATCATCGATCATATCCTGAAAATCATTCAGCCTCTCCGCATCCGTACCTCCATATATGAAATCCTTTTTGCCAACGGTCTGGCCTATCCTTATAGAAAACCCCCATTCTTCCAGCTTCATCATCGCTGGCTGAATCTCCTGCAAGGAGATATTTCCTGCCGGGCAGGTGATACCGACAAGATCGCCCTGCTTTAAATAGCGGGGAACTAGCAAGGGTCGGTCAGCAATGCCTGATGCAGGTAAATTCCTGTTAAAAGGAATGCCAGCCAGGCCCATTAATGAGATAAAGTTCTTCCGCTTCATTTTTTAAAGTTATCGTAAATGTCCATTTTGGCATTGGTGGGGATTGCGGTATTTTTGCAGACTTCCATCAACACCTTAAAATAAAGGAATATGGAAGAGGCAGGAAATGAAAAATTACAAACGATATTTAGTCACGGCAGCCCTTCCCTATGCCAATGGTCCTGTCCATATCGGGCATATGGCCGGAGTATATATTCCGGCAGATATTTATGTCAGGTTTCAAAGGGCGAGGAAAAAAGATATAAAATTCGTATGTGGAAGCGATGAGCATGGCGTTCCAATTACTATTCGCGCGATGAAGGAAGGCATTAGCCCCCAGCAGGTGGTAGACAAATACCATGCTTTAATAAAAGACAGTTTTGAAAGAATGGAAATCTCCTTCGACATCTATTCAAGGACATCTTCCCCAATCCACCATCAAACCGCATCTGATTTCTTTAAAAAATTATACGACAAAGGCCTTTTCGAGGAAAAAGAAACCGAACAGTTTTTTGACGAAAAGGCCAACCTGTTCCTTGCCGACCGGTATATCACAGGTACCTGCCCCGTTTGCGGCAATACCAGGGCTTATGGGGACCAGTGTGAAAATTGCGGATCATCACTCAGCCCCGATATGCTGATCAATCCGCGCAGCACACTAAGTGAGGCCATCCCAATTAAAAAGAAAACCAGGCATTGGTATTTTCCGCTTCAGGACTACGAGTCCTGGTTGAGGGAATGGATTCTGCAAGAACACAAGGAATGGAAACCAAATGTTTATGGCCAATGCAAAAGCTGGTTGGATAATGGATTACAATCCCGGGCAATGACCCGGGACGGCAATTGGGGCATCCAGGTGCCCCTGCCTGGCGCTGAAGGAAAGGTTTTATATGTATGGTTTGATGCCCCGATCGGCTATATCTCTGCGACAAAGGAATTATTGCCCAATTGGAAGGAATATTGGTGCAGGGAGGATACCAAATTGATCCATTTTATTGGAAAAGATAATATCGTATTCCACTGTATCATATTCCCGTCCATGTTGAAGGCCCATGGTGATTTTGTTTTGCCCGATAGTGTTCCGGCCAATGAATTTTTAAATATCGAGGGTGAGAAAGTTTCTACATCCCGTAACTGGGCTGTCTGGGTACACGAATACCTAAAGGACTTTCCCGGATGTGAAGACATTTTGAGATATGTACTTTGTTCCAATGCACCGGAAACAAAAGACAACGATTTTACATGGAAGGACTTTCAGGAAAAGAACAATAGTGAACTTGTAGCCATATTCGGCAATTTTGTGAACCGGACCATGGTGCTGATGCATAAGTTATGCGGGGGTAAGGTCCCCGTCCTGCATGCATCGGCTCTCGATGAATCAGACAGGGCAATTATGAAAGCCATCCAGACCACCCCGCTCCTGGTAAGCGAGGCATTGGAAGAATATAAATTCAGAGATGCCTTATTTTCCGTAATAGACCTGGCAAGAAAGGGGAATAAGTACCTCCAGGAAAAGGAACCCTGGAAAAAAACTACCCTTACAGAAACTGTAGAAAATGAGAAAAGCAAGGCGGCAAAAGAGGATATCGACAATTGCCTTCATCTGTGTTTGCAGTTGACAGCGAACCTGGCCATCCTGATTCATCCATTTTTGCCTGCTACAGCAAAAAAGCTATTGCATATACTAAAAGTAGTGGACAAGATCCTGGAATGGGAGAATGCCGGGAAGTTAAACCTTCTCAGCGTTGGGTATAGCCTTCGCGCTCCGGAATTGCTTTTCAGAAAAATCGAGGACAAGGAAATCAATGTCCAGATTGAAAAGCTGAAGCATGGATTAATACAATCCGATGCAGATGTTGCTCCGATAACTGGTCAAAATTCAGGGAAGGAGGCTCCTGACTTGAAAACAGAGATCGTGTATGAAGATTTTTCAAAGATTGACCTGAGAATCGGAACAATAGTTTCAGCGGAAAAAGTCGAAAAAGCGGATAAATTGCTCAAGCTTTTAATCGACCTGGGAAATGAACATAGGACAATTGTCTCGGGAATTGCCCTGCACTTTAGTCCCGAGCAAATCAAAGGCAAACAAGTCGTTGTGGTTGCCAACCTGGCTCCCCGAAAAATGAGAGGCATTCAAAGCGATGGCATGATCCTAATGGCTGAGGACAAAGATGGAAAACTTCATTTCGTGTCGCCGGAATTGCTAATAAATCCCGGTTCCACAGTCAATTAATTCATACTGCAGCAATATGAAAGAAAAAATAGGTTTTATCGGTCTGGGCAATCTGGGAACCCCGATCGCCAGAAATTTGGTTGAGAGCGGACATGAGGTTTATGTTTATAACAGGACCCTTTCCCGCACCCAGCCTTTGGCAGATGCAGGTGCATTAGTATGCAAAAACATTAAAGAGATTTGCGACAACAGCAAGCTGGTCTTTTCCATCGTGTCGGATGACGCGGCTATTACCAGTATTTGTAAAGGAGATGGTGGGTTGATAGCCCATTTGCAAAAAGAATCTGTTCATATATCCATGAGTACCATTCTGCCTCAGACGGCAGCAGAACTCGCTCTTGCTCACATCCAGCATGGACAGCATTACCTTGCCTGCCCCGTTTTCGGAAGGCCCGAAGCAGTCCTGCAAAAAAAATTAAACTTTGTTCTTAGCGGGGAGGGCCCGGTTAGAGAAAAAATTGCTGTTTTACTTCAGGATGCGGGAGCAATTGGAGTTTGGGATTTTGGCGATAATATTTATGCCGCCAATACCGTAAAACTCTGTGGTAATTTTCTCATCGCTTCAGCCCTTGAGGCCATTGGAGAAAGCATTCAACTCGCAGAAAAAGCAGGGGTTGATGCAAAGAAAATGTGGCAAATGCTTTCTCAAACCCTCTTCAACGCTCCTGTTTACCAGAATTACAGCCAGATCATCCTTCAAAAAAACTTTGAGCCTGCAGCGTTCACAATGAAGTTAGGGGCCAAGGATCTCAATCTTGTATTGAAATTGGCAACCTCAGTTGACCATACGATGCCCCTCGCTTCTCTGATTAAAGAAAATATGGATAATTTAATCGCAGCAGGAAAGGCTGAAATAGATTGGAGTGCCGTATCAAATGCAAATAAGTGAACCTGCGACCGAATATGAAAAAACGCAAGGCCTTGTTTCTTGTTTTCGCAGTTTTTGGTTTGAGCATATTGATCAGATTACCCAATCTCAACAGGCCCATTTCCGATCATCACGAATTGAATACTGCCGTCGTACTTAATTGCATCCTGTCCTGGCAGGAAGGCGGAGGAGCGGGCAAATTCAATTATGTACCGGTCCTGAACTTTCAAAACGAAGGAGATAAGACCTATGGGGCTCCTGTTTCAGACCAAAATGGCAATTATCTTTATATCAGCTTTGGTCCCGGTTGGTGTGTTATACCGGCAATTCTTTTCAAGTTTCTCTCCATAACGGCAAACCCGCTTAATCTGGAGATTTTCAATCTACTTTTACATTTCATATCCTGCCTGCTGCTTTTTAAGTTATGCACTGAACTTTTCACATCCATCTATCCTGGTAATTATTCTCCCAATTTATTTGTCTGCAGTCTTTTTTTACTAAACCCATCCCTTCTCTGGGTGATGGGCAATGCTTATTCACCCGGAAGCGCAGCCCTGCCCTTTGAGTTGACAATGATTTATTTTTTCACGATCATGCTCAGGGATCCCGTTCAAATCAACTGGAAAAACCTGTTATTTGCCCTAATCGCCGGGTTCGGAACAATCTACTGTGATTGGGTTGGAGTATTTCTGGCCTTTTTTTTTGGAGCAGCATTTATTTTTTTACGTAAAAAAGATCACAAGTACCGGTATGCGGCCTGGGTCTTCCTGCTCCTTATTCCTTTTAGCGTGGCCTTGCTCATGGCTCAATATGTCTCCTATGCTGGTTGGGAAAAAACGAGCGAAATTCTTTCACATCGTTTTTTATATCGCACTTATTCGCCAGGAGAACAAGGCATTTCCTACCTTCTTCATTGGTCTGCCGAAATCTTTTTCACAAGAAATTTACCCCTGATCCTCGTATTGGGTGTTGGTTTAGGGATCTTGAAAAGAGCAGGTAAATTAAAAAATCTTTCATCGCCCGCCATGAAGGTTTTATTAATTTCGATCGCTGTACTCCTGATCCACAATCTTTGTTTCCTGGGATGGACAGCGGCCAATGACTTTTCAGTAATGAATTATTGCATTCCGTTTTCCATCCTGGGCGGGGCAATAATCATTGATCTTGCGCAGCCTTCCATGCGATGGATGATGCTATCAGGCTTTTTCATCTTAAGCGTTTTGGAATATTATTATTTTAACAGGCCTGGCGCAAACGACAGGAAGGGTCAACCTTATGCAACCTACCAACTACTAGGCGAACAAATAAGGCTGATAGCCCGCCCGGATGAAGTGATATTTACCAATTCCGTGCCCGCACCACAAGGCTGGTACTATGCGAACAGGACATATTTTCAGGCCAGCGATAGTGTGCGGGCAAAAGAGATTTTCCAAAGCTTTAAACAAAAGCATGCCGTCTTTATTCACCTGAAAGAAGGAAGGGTAACGAGTATTCAAAGAATGAGCAAATGAACCGTAAAAAAGCCATAAGCATACTCTTCATTCTATTTTTGGTAAGCCTGTTGCTACGCATTCCCAACCTGAACCGGGACATTTCCAAGCATCATGAATTCAATTCTGCGGTGGTGCTGATCAACCTGCAATCCTGGAGACAGGCAAAAGGAGGGTCCGTCTTTCATTTTATTCCCTTGCTGAATTACCAGAATCCTGGTGATAAAATTCCTGATACATCCTACTATTCCATCGACCGGTCCGGAAATACCATGTATCTCTCCTTTGGGCCAGCCTGGTACCTGATTCCCTATTGGGTTTACAACCTTCTTCATCTCCAGCCAAATCCCCTCTGCCTTCAAATTATCAACCTGTTTTTTAATTTGATGTCCCTGGCCCTCTTGTTTTTATTTTTAGAAGACCTTCTCCAATCAAAGGTCAAAGGAAATTATGAATCTGTCCTGATAGGTTGTTTTGTCTTCTTGTTCTCACCTGGCACGTTATGGTATTTAGGGAATGGATATATCAATATTGGAATCATGACCCCGCTCGTGATCGGGTTTTTGTGGTTTCAATTACGCATGATACAGTACCCGGCTTTGATTGACATGAAAAGACTTTTGGTTACCGTCATCCTTATTGTCGCACTGCTCTATTTTGACTGGTTCGTACTCGCACTCTGCGGGGTAACATCATTGATAATGCTTATCCGTTGCAGGAAAAACAGAAGGTTTATCAGGCTCATCCTGGTACAATTTTTTGGCTGCATTTCAGGTATTGCATTGCTTTACTGGCAATTCTCATCCTATGCAGGAAGCCGGCATCTTCTGCATTATTGGTTTGCCCGTTCGGGAAGCAGGACCGTCGCAAACATCGACGTTTCATTAGGCCTGTCCGCGTATTTTCTTTTGAATTTCGTCACCGCCTACCTTCCCATTTTTTTGCTCATTATCATTGCTTATCTTAAAATGAGAAAGGACGGAACGAGGATTGTGTTTTCTGCGCGGGAATGGCTTTTCATCAAAGCCTATGCAGGGGCGGCATTGCTCTATGATCTTGTATTATTCGAATGGTCTTCTGAGCATGAATATTCGGTTCTCCCCTGGGCCATTTTGTTTGCTTTTTTGGCCTGTCGTTTACTCACTGAGTCATTCACAAGAAGGCAATGGATCCGGTTATGTACGCTTTATTTGCTTTTTTCGGTTGGTCAATATTATTTTATCAATCGCCCGGGAAGAGTCTCCAGAGAGGGAACAGCTTATGCTGCATTTCGTGAATTCGGAGACAGCCTGAAACAGGTTGACCCGGAATATAAAATATTCATTAATATCAAAAGGAACCCTATGATCGAATATTATGCCGGGCGCAATCTCACAATTGTAACCGATCTTGATTCTGCCCGGCGTTTCATGGTTCGCTGGCAGGTCCATAATGCTGTTTGGGTCGAACAAAGGAATTTTGAGTTTCAAAAACTCACTTATTTGTCTTATTAAGGTTCGTTTTTCCCACCGGTATTTTACCTCACAAAATAAAATTTCCCTAACTTCACCTAATAGTTGTTTAACTAACTAATTAATATTACTAAGACGATACAACTAATTGTTATGCCAAACCGAATTATCAAAAAAGTCGCCATATTGGGTAGCGGGGTGATGGGTTCCCGCATTGCCTGCCATTTTGCTGGGGCCGGACTTTCTGTTTTGCTTTTGGATATGGTTCCGCTTGAATTGACAGACGCGGAAAAATCGAAGGCCTGGACTCTGGAAAACCCGGCAGTCCGAAACCGCATAGTACAGGAAGCGCTCGCAACCACTCTTAAATCCAATCCTTCGCCTGTATATACCCGGGATGCGGCCGATAGGATCAGGACTGGCAATTTCTCAGATAACCTGACTGAAATTGCCTCCTGCGACTGGGTCATTGAGGTGGTGGTTGAGAGATTGGATATTAAAAAATCTATCCTTTCTGAAGTTGACAAATACCGGAAACCCGGCAGCCTGATAACTTCAAATACCTCGGGCATTCCAATTCACCTGATGACTGAGGACAGGTCAGAAGATTTTAAAAAGCATTTTTGCGGGACGCATTTTTTCAATCCGCCTCGTTACCTGCGGCTGCTGGAGATTATTCCGACAGCGTTTACCGACCCGGCCGTAGTTGATTTTCTGCTTCATTACGGAGATCTATATCTGGGCAAAACCACAGTACTCTGCAAAGACACTCCTGCATTTATAGCTAACAGGATTGGAGTCTATGGCATGATGGCCATATTCAAATTGATTGATAAGCTCAAGATGAGTATTGATGAGGTTGAGGTTTTGACCGGGCCGCTGATTGGCCGGCCAAAGTCCGCGACCTTCCGCACTGCTGATGTGGTTGGGATCGATACCCTTGTCCGGGTTGCAAGAGGCGTTCATGATAATTGTCCGCAGGATGAAGCCAAAGACATATTCCAAATTCCTTCCTGGCTTGATAAATTGGTAGCCAATAAATGGCTGGGCGATAAGACCGGACAGGGATTTTTTAAGAAGCTTAAAACAGCCAATGAAAAGGGGGAAAAAGAGATCCTTGTTCTCAACCTGCATAACCTGGAATACGGACCGCGCACAAAACCAAAATTTTCGAGCGTAGATGCCGCCAAACCCATTGAAGATCTTAGAAGCAGGCTTAGATCGCTGATCCAGGCTCCGGATAAAGCAGGCGAATTTCTCCGGCATTTTCATTACGGACTTTTTTCCTATATATCGCATCGTATTCCGGAAATCAGTGAAGAAATATATAGGGTTGATGATGCAATGATGGCCGGTTTTGGATGGGAGATCGGCGCTTTTGAATCCTGGGATACCCTGGGAGTTGAAAACACGGTAAAACTCATGAAAGATGCAGGTTATCAACCAGCCTCCTGGGTAGAAGAAATGCTGGCTTCCGGGAACCAATCTTTTTTCAAGGTTGAAAAAAGCAGGCGCCTGGCCTATGATCCTGCCTCCAAATCCTACAATGCCATTCCAGGTGCTGAATCCTTTATCATATTGAAGAATTTTGAAAACCAGACCATTTGGAAAAACAGCGCCTGCCATCTTTACCACCTCGGAGATGAAGTGCTTGGATTCCAATGGAATACCAAGATGAATAGCATTGGTGGCGAAGTATTGGAAGGAATTCAAAAAAGCATATCTATTGCGGAAGACCAATACAGGGGATTGGTGATCGCCAATGAAGGACCAAATTTCAGCGCGGGCGCCAATGTCGGACTGATTTTCATGCTCGCTATCGAACAGGATTATGACGAACTGGATATGGCCATAAGGCAATTCCAGCGCACTATGATGAGGGCAAGATATTCGGCTGTTCCTGTAGTAATAGCACCTCATGCCCTGACACTCGGGGGAGCCTGCGAGTTGAGCCTGCATGCCGACCGTATAATTCCTGCGGCAGAAACTTATATCGGCCTGATTGAACTGGGCATAGGCGTTATTCCCGGAGGAGGAGGCACTAAAGAATTCGTGTTGAGGGCTGCTGATGAAATGCATGAAGACGAACCGGAAACCATTACATTGAAAAATCGCTTTTTTACCATTGCAACAGCAAAAGTCTCCACCTCGGCTTTCGAGGCATTTAACCTCGGAATTCTGCGTAAGGGAAGGGATATGGTTTCAATGAATCAGGGAAGGAGGATCTCTGAGGCAAAACAGGCAGTAATAGAATTATATGAAGATGGTTATGTAATGCCGGTCGAGCGCACCGATATCAAAGTATTGGGGCGGTCTGCCCTTGGAGCCCTTTATGCCGGTATCAATGGGATGTGGAGGGGCAATTATGCCACCGATCACGATGTAGTGGTTGCAAAAAAACTTGCTTATGTTATGTGTGGGGGTGATTTAAGCGAACCCAGCCGGGTGAGCGAACAATACCTCCTCGATCTGGAGAGAGAGGCTTTTTTAAGCCTCTGCGGGGAAAAGAAAACCCTCGAGAGGATTCAGGCGGTACTTAAAACCGGGCGCCCAATCCGAAACTGATTGGATGGCGGAGATCCCTAACGTTGAATGAGCAATTTTTGCATATAAAGGCTACCATTCATGTTAAGCCGGATAAAATACATTCCGGTGCCATAATTTTTTATATCGTCCATGGTAAAGGCATTGTTTCCACTCTCAACATTGAAATTCTTTTCAGAAAGAAGCCTTCCGGTATTATCGAAAAGAGACACCTGAACAGTTTGGCTGGCAATGGTATTGATTTGAATATTGATGAAATTGCTGGCCGGATTGGGAAATACGGAGAATTCGTTTGAGTTTAGACCACCGAAAGAAATCCATTGAACCTGGCTTACCGTGTATTTGCCATTGAGATCCATTAGTTTCAACCTATAATAGTTTTTACCAGGCAAAGGAGATAGATCCGGAAATTCGTAAGCATCTACCCCCTCACTATACCTAACCACTCCAATGGTTGAAAAATCGGACCCGTCAGAAGAACGTTCAATCTCAAAAGAACTAAAATCAATGCTGTTCGAGATAGTCCAATTCAAATTCACCTGTGTACCTTCAGAAACTGCAGTAAAACTCTCCAGCGTAACCGGAAGTACACCACAATAAAACAAAGGAGCGGAAGTCAGGGTAGTAACTAAACCGTTAGCTCCGTTTGTGGTATTGTACCAGTTCGTAATGGGTCCGGTAGGTGAACCGGTGCGCGTGAAACCATGCTGGCCCCCTGAAACATTAGTCGAAGCCAGGGTACCATAGACATATATATGACCTCCACCGCCGCCGCCACCAGGTCCATGGTTATAGTAAGTAGTCATATAGCCGCCAGTTCCTCCCTGTGCCGAGGCTGTGATGGACCCAAGTCCGGTAGTGCCTGAAAAATAGGTAACTGCGATGATCGTGCCACCAGCGCCCCCTCCTCCTGCCGCATCTGTTTGACCAGATACCCAGGTAACTCCTACACCCGGTGCACCATCTGCAACAAAGGAACCGGAACCACTATAAAGGTTGGCCCGCGATATGATAATACCTCCTCCGGGAGAACCGCTATCATGAAATACATTTGTAGAGCCGCTGTTATTGGCCGTTCCCGATCCTCCGCCGCCACCCATTATAATACGTTGAAGGCTTCCCTGCGTAAAAGCAGCACCTCCGTATCCCCCGTATGGAAAGGTTGAAGAATCCTGTGTTCCGACACCTGCAGGCCAGCCGCTTCCACCCTCACCTCCGGCTCCGGCATTTCCTCCGCCACCTCCTCCGGTATTGCTTTGGTTTCCGTTCAATGGTTGTCCATCTGTTCCTCCACCTGCGGCATTGCCTGGAGCTCCACGTCCCATCGAACCAGCCAGATAACCTTCTACGGTCAATGTGTCTACAGTCGAATCACCATATAAGTAAACATATGCCGGTGTTCCCGCAATTCCTTCTCCTTTAGACCCTCCTGCCTGATTATGCACATTAGTAAGAGGGGAATTATATCGGTAATCTGTATCCTGCAAATTCCCATAACCATCGCTATTCCCATCCCCGGAAGATGCTCCTGTCATTTGCAATCCTCCGCCCCCCCTAAAACCCATTCCTAAAACAGTTACCGAGCCGGACAATGTAAAAGTACCGGCAGCATCAAGGACGACAACTCCACCAGAAGAACCATTCCATGCAGGAGAGGTAACGGATGCTCCGGAATTCACGATTAGGTTATAATATCTTGGAACCCGAACCACCTGATAGGCCTGAATGGAAGTACTGGAAGTAAATGGCCTTGTATGATAACTGTTAGAAAGGCCGACGCTCAAAGTAAGAGTGGACCCTGAAACGCCTGTCACAGTAGCATATTCATAATAACCCGCAACCAAATTGGAATTGGCTTTATAACCATTCGCAGGTGCTGAACTATTGACGCCTCCATAATTCACGGAATTTACGGTATCAATGTCTGCACCCTGCATCTGAATAATAACTATCATGTCATTGGCTCCAATAGCTGTAGAGCTTCCTCTGGCATCTAAAGTCCCCACTGTAATCGTATAAGTACCTGCTGAGGGGTTTCCTGTTCCGGGATAATAAGAATTTGCGATAGTACCCAAAGAAGAAACGGTAAAGGTTCCGCTCGAAGGCGGACTACCGCATTGTGCATTAAGTTGCTGGATGCAAAAGGTATAAAAGCAAAGAATCAAGACCACCAAACGGGGGTGCAAAACCATTTTCATGGGCATACCGGATTTAGTTTCATAGAAAAGGTCTCGAAAATAGAAAAAACGAACAGGAACAATGTTATAACTTAGAATTCGAATAATTATTATATGAATTATTAATTTTTATTGGATTACGTAGATATTTAATTGATTATCAGGAATAAATTCATAGTTAGCAATGGGAGAAGCCGAATGGTTTGCAAGTGAAAAGCGAATTCTGATTCGTTCTGATTTTTATTTCTACGGTGAGGCAGCATCAGTTGAACTTTCTGAAATAATTGCAAAGGATATTTCGGAAAACTGGAATGAGTCAGGTGGTTTGATTCTATACAGGGGATTTTGGACATTTGTCCAATTTGAAATACATGGTTTCTATGAACCGGAAATCCTTCCTGAAACTATTTTGAAAAATACCAATCCAAGAAACAATTACTTCAGAATTGAGGTTTATTCGGGTAATGATATCTCCTTTGTAGACGGCATTGGCGCCAATACGGGTTATTTTAAACTGGACAATCTTCTTCATCATTCCACGACGGCAGCACATGAATATGGGCATAGCCTTGGATTAAAACACCCTCCCAGCCTCGATATAAGAGGAATCGGACAACCCGGGATCATGTATCCCAGAGGAACTATTTGCGATCCTGCATTTCAGTACGACAGCGATGCCCGGCCCCTTCAGCCCGGAGGCACGCTCAATCCACAATTCCGACGGGTACTTCCTTCGGGCATTGATTCGCTACGGCTTCAGCGACTATCATATAACAAGGAAAACTTTGCCCTTGTAGGGGATTTTACAAGTTTATTTCATGAAAAGCATTTGCCGCCTATATCATTCTAAACCTGTTTAACCCTTTCTCTAAAAACGGGTTTTAATTTATATTAACTTGACAAAAAAATATTTGGAAACTATTCTCAAGCTCAACCGGATCACAAAATTTTATGGCCGGATCCGGGCTTTGAATGAAGTCGGTTTTGTAGTGCCTCGTGGAGCGATTTTCGGAGTGCTGGGTCCTAACGGAAGCGGGAAAACAACTCTTTTAGGGATCGTGATGGGTGTACTTCGTTCAAACAGTGGGGATTTTAACTGGTTTGACCTTCCTCCTACACATCTGCAAAGACAACAAATTGGATGTTTGCTGGAAACACCCAATTTTTATCATTATCTGTCTGGAAAAAGGAACCTGGAAATCGTTGCTCAGATCCGACAGCGCGGTCATGCCGATATTGATGCGGTGCTCGATTTAGTCCGCCTTACTGAAAGAAAGGATTCAAAATTCAATACCTATTCATTGGGTATGAAACAGCGGTTGGCCATCGCTTCCTGCCTTCTGGGGAACCCTTCGGTACTGGTATTCGATGAACCTACCAATGGCCTTGATCCGGCAGGAATTGCCGAGATACGCTCCTTGATTCGAAGGTTAGCGGAAGAAGGCAAAACCATCATTTTAGCCAGTCATCTGCTGGACGAGGTTGAAAAAGTCTGCACGCATGTTGCTATACTGCAAAGGGGCAATTTATTAACCGCTGGCAGGGTTAGTGAAAAACTGGTGAATGAAGAATTTGTGGAAGCAGGATCGGAGGACTTAACTCAGTTGAGTCAAATTATGAGTGCTTTCCCGGGCCTTAAAGAGACAAAAAAAATGGATGGGCACCTGGAATTCCATTTCCAAGATGATACACCCAGGCTATCAGAAATCAACCTTTTTTGCTATCAAAAAGGGATTATTCTAAATCATCTACTGCTGCGCAAAAGAAGCCTGGAGTCAAAATTCATTGAATTAACCAAAAGCGAAAGCAATTAGAATGATGCATATTTTGAAAATTGAGTGGATGAAACTCAGGTTCTATCGGACCTTTTGGATCTTGTTATCTATTGTTGCCATCAGCATTCCAGCTTTTAATTATGTTGTATATGACTTCCTGAATACAAAATTAAAACTGAACGGGCAGAATTTGCTGGGTAACCCATTTGCACTTCCTGACTCCTGGCAAACCATTGGGTATTTCGCAGGTTCGCTATTTCTGATTCCGGGAATTTTGATCATTACACTGTTGACCAATGAATTCTCTTTCAAAACAAACAGGCAGAATATTATCGATGGATTGAGCCGAAATCAATTCATTTATGTCAAACTCCTGGAAGTATTGATTCTGTCTCTGTTTACAACCGGAGTAGTCTTTTTTACCGCTTTTGGATTCGGGAAATTTTCGAATCATACGAGTTCACCGAATTCTTTTGACTGGCAATACTTGCGATTTGTATTTTTCTACTTTGTCCAAATGGTTAGCTATTCCCTGATCGCCTTTCTAATCGCTTTATTTGTTAAAAGGGCTGGTCTTGCCATGGGAATTTTTTTCATTTATATGCTGATCGAACAATTCATTGTCGTACTGATGCGCGAAAAATACAAATTTACCGTAGCCAACTACTTGCCGGAGGAGGTCACTGACAGGCTGATTCCTTTACCATTCGGAAGAAGAATGATGTCCGCAGCAGACCTAAAAATCTGGGAAAATCATGTTCCAGGTTACCTTAGTATAGCGTCCTGTTATATTGTACTGTATTGTTTTTTTATTATTTGGCGCTTTCGCAAAGCCGATCTTTAAGATTAGGCTAAAACGCCATCATTCCTTTCAAAAATCAGCCTGATATATTTAATATTTTTTAGTCAACGACTGTATTTGTTTGAGAGCTGTTAATAACTACACATCTATTGTATAATCAGTCAATATTTATTTAAGCTAACCCATTCCCGCACAATATGGCAAGCTTTGCCCTATTTTTGCGAACCAAATCACAGTGATCGGGCAAGAAGGCTTTTAATGAAGCAACACTGACCACGAAATATTATGATCCGAAAGAATTGGTGGAAAATATTATCAGTTGTATGCCTGTTATACACTTTCATCGGAGGTTTTCTCGGTGAAGTACCAGCAAGGCCTATCCTGAATGAGACCATCAGAAACCTGTATTTTCATGTAGCGATGTGGTTTTGCATGATGATTTTCTTTACTGTTTCCGTCATATATTCAATAAAATATCTTCGTCATGGGCGCCCGGCTTCGGATATTTACGCCCTGGAATTTGCTAAAACCGGGCTCCTGTTTGGAGTGCTCGGTATAACTACCGGTGCAGTTTGGGCAAAATACACCTGGGGCGCTTTTTGGAGTAATGATCCAAAACAATTGGGTGCGGCAATCGCATTGTTAATCTATTTTGCCTATTTGGTTTTGAGAAATTCCTTGACTGACATTGATAAAAGGTCCAGGTTGGCAGCGGTCTACAATATTTTCGCTTTTGCCATGCTATTCCCTACAATTTGGATAATTCCCCGCTTATTGGAAAGCCTTCATCCGGGCGGTATGGGTAATCCTGCCTTAAACAGTCAGGATATAGACCCCAAAATGCGTCTGGTATTCTGGATTGGTGCCGTACCCGGCTGGGCTTTGCTAGGGACCTGGATTGCGCTTTTGAAAATACGTCTTGAATTCCTGAAAGAAAAGAATTTCATTCATGGTTAAGAAAATCAAAGCCACGCTAATTTTACTGACATTCTTGTTGGTTTCAGCCCTGGGCTTCGGTCAATATTCGTATCCTGACCGAAAGGTCTCAATGGCTGATACTATGCGCAGCAATGGAAAAATTTATGTTGTGGTCGCTGTTCTTGTTATCATCTTATTGGGGCTCATTTTATATATTGCCCGGATCGACAGGAAAATTGGGAAACTTGAAAAGAGCAGTGAGAATAATAAATAGAACAGCCTGAATCTAAGTTGTAAACGATTTGCTTTCAATATGAACCAATCTGATAACCTTAAATTACATTTTTATGCCCGCAGCTACAGAATACAAATTTTTTGAAGCCGTAGAAAAAAGTTTCGACAAAGCAGCAGCTTTTACCAATTGGGATAAAGGCATTCTTGAACAGATCAAGCAATGCAATTCTGTTTACAGAATGAACTTTCCGGTCAAAATAGGAGACCAGATTGAAGTCATCAAAGCTTACAGGGTACAACATTCCCAGCATAAATCCCCGAGCAAGGGAGGAATTCGGTTCTCTCTGTCCGTCAATTTAGATGAAGTCATGGCACTATCTGCACTAATGACCTACAAATGTGCAATAGTCAATGTGCCATTCGGTGGAGCTAAAGGAGGAATCTGCATAGATCCCAAAAAATATACTCCCTATGAACTCGAAAAAATAACCCGCAGGTACACTTCTGAATTGATAAAAAAGAATTTTATCGGTCCTGGAACGGATGTTCCGGCTCCTGATTATGGAACAGGTGAAAGGGAGATGTCCTGGATACTTGATACCTATACGAGTTTGAGACCAGGTGAAGTGGATGCATTGGCATGCGTAACTGGTAAACCAGTTTCCCAGGGAGGAGTGCGCGGGAGAAGAGAAGCAACCGGATTGGGCGTATATTTTGGTATCCGGGAAGTTTGCAGCATGGAAAGACTCATGAATAAGATCGGATTGCCTACTGGAGTAGCAGGAAAGCGGGTGATAGTTCAGGGACTTGGCAATGTGGGGTATCATGCCGCAAAATTCTTTAGGGAAGGAGGGGCTAAACTCATAGCTCTGGCAGAATATGAAGGAGCTATTTTCAATCCTGAAGGGCTGAACGAAGAAGAAGTATTCCAATATAGAAAGAAAACCGGCTCCATCCTCAATTATCCCGGAGCAAAGAACTTTGAACAATCCACAGATGCTCTTGAGATTGAATGTGATATTTTGATACCTGCAGCTTTGGAAAATGTCGTTAATCAGGAAAATGCTCCACGTATTAAAGCAAAAATCATTGGGGAGGCAGCCAATGGACCACTAACTCCTGAAGCAGATGAAATTTTTATTCAAAAAGGCATTCTGGTGGTGCCTGATATGTATCTTAATGCCGGAGGGGTTACGGTATCCTATTTCGAATGGCTTAAGAACCTGAGTCATGTGCGACATGGCAGAATGGAAAAGCGTTTTACAGAAAATATGAATACCCGCATCCTGAATCAAATTGAGAATTTAACCGGTAAGAAAGTCTCCAAAACGGAAAAGGATTTTATTTTACATGGCGCCGATGAAGTGGACATCGTTAACAGCGGATTGGAAGAAACGATGATAACTGCCACCAGAGAAATTATTGATTGCTGGTTTAGTAATGATAAAATCCCGGATATGAGGACTGCGGCCTATATCGTTGCGATCAATAAAGTTGCAACCTCCTATGCAGAACTTGGAATTTTTCCATAAAATTATATTACGAAGAATTTCGATCCCCATTGCCAAGGCAACTGGGGATTTTTGTATATATGAAGATCCATGCGGCAATAAACCCAAATTCAAGTCCGTTTATGCAACTTCACAACTTTCATATAGGATTTTAAGATGGACCAAAGGGCCTGGATTTGCAGGCTCTTCTTTTTATTTTGGCTCACCATAAGCAGGAAGAACGGGCACTTCATCAAAATCAAGGGTTCCCTTCTCATAGGCACAACATTGTAATCCGTTGGTAATTACAAGATATTTAACGGGAATAGCTATGTTATAATGCAAAGCCTGCCATAGGACGGCTTTATCCAGGTCGATTTCCATGCCCTTACATTCCACCATCATCCAGGGTCTGGCGCCCTCATCAAAAACCAAAATGTCGAAGCGTTTGGTCATTTCACTGAGTTTCATCTTACGTTCTATCGCTATATAGGAAGGAGGGTACTTCTTTATATCAATGAGATAACGGATGAAATTCTGGCGTACCCATTCTTCCGAGGTCAGACTCACCCATTGTTTCCGCAATTCGTCGAATATCAACTCTTTCCCCGGTTCTTCTTCTTTTATTTTGAAAGCATAATGGGGATAGTAGATTTTGATCATCGATAAAGTAATTTGCTAAATTTATGCTGTGAAGATGTGAAATAATTCTCTGTTAAAAAAACAAGGGTCCGGAATAAAATAAAAGCTTCAAAATATGAAAAGCAAAGAAGAGATAGTTCAAAATTGGCTGCCCAGGTACACAGGAGAAAAAATCGATCGTTTTGGTGAATACATATTGCTAACCAATTTTAGTAATTATGTCGATCTGTTCGCCCAATGGCATAAAGTGCCGCTTGTAGGCAAAAACAGGCCCATGCAATGCGCCACGGCCGGAGATATTACAATAATAAATTTTGGTATGGGTAGTCCTACAGCAGCTACAATTATGGATCTGTTGACCGCAATACATCCAAAAGCCGTTCTCTTCCTTGGAAAATGCGGGGGCCTGAAGAAAAGAAACAAGTTGGGCGATTTAATCTTGCCGATAGCAGCGATACGTGGGGAAGGAACCTCCAATGACTATTTCCCGCCCGAAGTACCCGCATTACCCGCTTTTGCTCTTCAAAAAGCCATTTCAACCACCATTCGGGAGTATGCTGTCGATTATTGGACAGGTACCGTTTATACAACTAATCGCAGGGTTTGGGAACATGATGAAGCATTTAAGGAATATCTTAAGAAAATAAGGGCTTATGCCATTGACATGGAAACAGCCACCATTTTTTCGGTCGGTTTCTATAACAAAATCCCAACCGGGGCCTTGCTGCTCGTCAGCGACCAGCCCATGATCCCGGAAGGAGTTAAAACGGAAGATAGCGATTTGAAAATAACGGGAGATTTTGTAGAAATACATCTCCATATCGGTATTGACTCCTTAAAGCAGCTCATCAATGGCGGTGTCACTGTAAGGCACTTGAGGTTTTGAAATAATTGAGAGTTGTACTCAGGTTGATATTCGAAATACATTGGAAAATCCTTTATAAAATCAGGTATTTCAGGTAATAATTGATAAAAATTATTATTAGCCTCCATTTTTCTATTTCCCGGATTTTATATTATCTTTGCACCCCTAAAAATCATGCCGTAACATGATACTGAACCGGGTGCCGTAAGGCCTGGTTTGGAACGGTTATCCGTTAAATCCATCCTGCTATCCCCAGGTGTCATGTGGCCATCATAAAATAAATTAAAAACCCACATGAAGTTATCTCAGTTCAGGTTCGACCTTCCTTTAAACCTAATTGCCCAGCATCCTACGAAAAAGAGAGAAGACAGCCGAATGATGGTAGTACACCGGCATACTGGTCAAATTGAGAATAAGCATTTCCGGGATATTCTGGATTATTTTAATGATAAGGACGTTTTCGTGGTGAATAATACGAAAGTATTCCCTGCCCGCATGTATGGCCGTAAGGAAAAAACGGGCGCCAAAATCGAAGTCTTTCTCCTCAGAGAACTCAATAAACCGAACCGCTTATGGGATGTAATTGTTGACCCTGCAAGAAAAATTCGTGTGGGAAATAAGCTCTATTTTGGGGAAAGCGATGAACTAGTGGCAGAAGTAATTGATAACACGACAAGCAGAGGTCGCACCATTCGTTTTTTGTGGGATGGAAATGATGAAGAATTCCGGCAAATGCTTGAAATGCTAGGAGAAACCCCGCTTCCCAAATACATCAAACGCAAACCTGACGAGGAAGATAAGGAAAGGTATCAAACCGTATATGCGAAATACGAAGGCGCTGTTGCAGCCCCAACTGCCGGTCTCCATTTCAGCAAGGAATTGATAAAGAGGCTGGAGATAAAAGGAGTCCGATTTGCTGAAGTGACATTGCATACCGGACTCGGGACTTTCAGGCCAATCGAGGTAGAGGACCTTAGCAAGCATAAGATGGATGCAGAATACTACCGTATTGATGAAGAGGCTTGCAAGATCGTAAACAAAGCCAGGATAAATAGTCACCGAATTTGTTCGATAGGCACAACGACGATGCGTGCACTTGAGTCTTCGTTTACTGCGGAAAAATTACTAAAATCTTCAGAAGGCTGGACCAATACCTTTATTCATCCTCCTTACCAATTTAATATTGCAGATGCCCTGATCACAAATTTCCATCTGCCCAAAACTAGTCTGTTGATCATGGTATGCGCTTTTGCAGGATATGACTTAGCAATGGAAGCTTATAAAAAAGCGATTAAAGATAAGTACCGCTTTTTTAGTTACGGTGATGCCATGGTAGTATTTTAAAGTGAAAATTCCGATGCCTCGAAAAATGTTACGCTCTATGGCTTCATCAGGTTATAAATAGAAAGTAATTGTCTTGCGGCCTTTTCCCACGTAAATGCTGCAGCTCTTGCTTTCCCGCGCCTGCATAGTTCATTTCTTAGCTCATCATCCGATAAGAGGGATAGCATCGCTTCTGTTATTTGATCTGGTTGCTCGGGGTCGACCAGCAAAGCAGCATCGCCTGACACTTCGGGCATGGAAGATGTATTGGAGGTTATCACCGGGACACCGCAGCCCATAGCTTCCAGGATTGGAAGCCCGAAACTTTCCCTTAAGGACGGGTAAAGAAAAAGGGTGGCTGCCTGGTACACCAGGGGCATTTCGGAAGGGTTAATATATCCTGGAAAAATAAAATGATCCAGACAGTCCCCATAGTCGTTTGAAATAAGAAGTTCCCTCACAAGCATTTGTTCATAATCCAGGATAACCATAGGCACTCTGTCCTTCGCGAGACGGCAATAAGAAGCAAAAGCCAGAACCACATTTTTGGTATTTTTTTTAGGCGCTGTATTACCTAAGAAAAGCAGGTAATCGGAGGGCAGGCGATATTTTTTACGAAAATTATCAATTTCTTCCTGATCGCTCCTGTCATTAAATTTCTCGTTCACCGCATTGTAAACGACCTTCACCTTTTCTTCCGGCAGGTGTAATCTTTCCAAAATGGTATTTCGTTCATATTCAGAAACTGTAATAACATAGGACGCTTTATGCACCACTCTTGGAACTACGAAACGACGATAAATGTTCCCAAAATTCTGATAGGAAGTGCCATCAAAATCGAGTTTTTCCAGGTAAATGATATCATGTAGGGTCAGTAAAGTCGGCTTTGAGAGATAGAGTGGAGCGGTATTGCATGTACAATGTAAAAAATCAATCTTTTCCTTTTTAGCCGCTATCGGCAATTGAATCTGTTCCCAATCGGCATAAGTATAACCAGGAACAGTTTGCAGACTCCAATTCACCGACTCATTCAAACAATCCTTATCCGAATCCTCTTTAGTAAAAACCACATATTGGTTATGGGTATCCAATGCTTGCAGTTGCTTTATCAGTTCAAGAGCAACGACTTCCATACCATGCTTTTTTGATCTGAAAAGACGCTGAACTTCAATACCAATCTTCATAAAAAAAAATTCAAATATTTAAGCTCTGTTTTTCAAACAGAATCCATTAAAAGATCATTTTCCAAGCAAATCTATTAAAGGATCATTTTCATTAATTTACATATTTCTAAAATATAGTCATGAAACGAATTATTTGTCTTTTTATTTATTCAATATTCATTATGAAAACCAATTCCCAGATGATTATTCCCTTATACAAGGACAGTATCCCAAACAATAAGCCGGGTTCTGACAAAGAATTTTCAACCTGTGAAGGAAACAATAAAATCCTGATTATACATGAAGTTACCAGGCCCAGTTTGACAGCATTCTTTCCTCCCAAAAACATTTCGACTGGTCAGGCTGTAATAATCTGCCCCGGCGGCGGATATTCCATAATTGCTGCTGGTCATGAGGGATACGATGTGGCAAAGAGGCTTAACGAGTGGGGCATAGCCGCCTTTGTTCTCAAATACCGGATCCCTAATGATCAAACCATGGTTGAAAAAGAAATTGGCCCTCTCCAGGATGCACAAAGAGCCATTCAATTAGTCAGAGAAAATGCGTTGAAGTGGGAAATTGATCCTAAAAAGATTGGAATAATGGGTTTTTCTGCAGGGGGACATCTCGCTTCCTCTGCCGGAACACATTATGACAAATCATATATACTTAACCCTAATAAAATTTCCCTGCGACCGGATTTCATGATTTTGATATATCCGGTCATCAGCTTTACTGACAATATTGGTAATTTGGGGTCACGGGAAAATCTGATTGGAAAGAGCCCTAGGGAAGACAAGATCAGAGAGTTTTCCAATGAATATCAGGTAAACTCAGAGACTCCGCCTGCTTTTCTTGTTCATGCCGGCAACGATGATGTTGTAAAAGTGAAAAATAGTATAGCCTTTTATGAAGCAGAACAGAATTTTGGTATTCCTGCCGAACTGCATATCTATCCAAAAGGAGGCCATGGATTTGGAATGAATAATGAGACAACCAAAGATGAGTGGATGGAAAGACTGAAGAATTGGCTATCAGGGCTTCATTAATTAATCCGAAAGAAAATAAAAAAGCCTCCCAGAAAATCTGAAAGGCTCTTAAAAGAATATGGCAGCTACCTACTCTCCCGCATTGTGGTGCAGTACCATCGGCCATAAGGGGCTTAACTTCTCTGTTCGGAATGGGAAGAGGTGAACACCCTCGGCAAAACCACCATAAGAATGTAGACCAGGAATGTCAAAGGATAGCTTGATTTATTGATCCCTGCCATTTAACACCTTGTCATTAATACAGTTACAAATACAATTACATATTGGGAAGTTGTAATACAAAGTAAAAAAAAATTAAAGCATACGGGCAATTAGTACTACTCAGCTTTAGTGTTACCACTTTTACACCTGTAGCCTATCAACGTCATAGTCTTTGACGGCCCTTAAAAGTAAACTCATCTTGTGGAAGGTTTCACGCTTAGATGCTTTCAGCGTTTATCCTGTCCGTACATAGCTACTCTGCGCTGCACCTGGCGGCACAACAGATACACCAGCGGTACGTACGACCCGGTCCTCTCGTACTAAGGTCATGTCCACTCAATTTACTGACGCCCATCACAGATAGGGACCGAACTGTCTTGCGACGTTCTGAACCCAGTTCACGTGCCACTTTAATCGGCGAACAGCCGAACCCTTGGGACCTTCTCCAGCCCCAGGATGTGACGAACCGACATCGAGGTGCCAAACCTCCCCGTCGATATGAGCTCTTGGGGGAGATCAGCCTGTTATCCCCGGAGTACCTTTTATCCTTTGAGCGACGGCCCTTCCATGCAGAACCGCCGGATCACTTTAGCCAGCTTTCGCTCCTGCTCGGCCTGTATGCCTCACAGTCAAGCACCCTTATACTAATGCGCTCTGCGTACGATTACCAACCGTACTGAGGGTACCTTTGCAAGCCTCCGTTACACTTTAGGAGGCGACCACCCCAGTCAAACTACCCACCATGCACTGTTTCCCGAAAGGGATTAGATTCTAAATCAAAGAAGGTTGGTATTTCAACGACCGCTCCACAATAGCTAGCGCCACTGCTTCAAAGCGTCCCAACTATTCTACACATCCGTAATTCAAAATCAATGCAAAGTTGTAGTGAAGGTTCACGGGGTCTTTCCGTCCCGTGACGGGTAACCGGCATCTTCACCGATACTACAATTTCACCGGGCTCGTGGAGGAGACAGCGTTCAACTCATTAGACCATTCGT
>PMSV01000023.1:0-255000 GCA_003168265.1 Chitinophagaceae bacterium | reverse complement strand
CTTCGAAGAGCCCTTTGCCGAATGTGACCGTTTTAGTTGCCGGACAGCGGAAGGGCACGATTTCAGGACCTGGTGGGGATTTCCGGATTTCAGTCGATAGTGGAACAAGGAGGCTGGCGATCTCAGCCTCCGGCTATCAAACAGCATATCTGTTTGTTTCCGATAGTTCCACCCATATACAGATAGTCCTTCTTTCGCGGTCTTTTACGACTTTGAATAGTGTGGTAGTGAATGGGAAGAAAAAAAGGTATCGGAATAAGGACAATCCGGCCGTTGAACTGATCCGGAAGGTTATAGAGAATAAGAAAAAAAATGGGCCGGAATCTCCTGATTTTGCTTCCTACAGGGAATATGAGAAGGTTAAGTTCCTGATGGATAAGCCTCCAAGGCTGATCACTCACAATTTCGTAACCAAGAAGTTCAGCTTTGTCTTTGACAATACGGATACCACCATTATTCCGGGTAAGAGGCTGTTTCCCCTTTTCCTGGAGGAAGTCCTTTCCCAGAATTATTTTCGGAAAGAGCCGGAAAAGAAGAAGAAAATGGTGCTTGACCACAAATACAGCAACCTAGGGGAATATGTGGATATGAGGGGGGTGAGTATTATGCTGAACAGGCTTTATGAAGATATACGGATCTATGATAACAGCATCAGCGCTTTCACCCTCGAATTTTTGAGCCCTGTCGCTGAAGGAGCCCCAGGATTTTACAAATACTATATTTCGGATACCGTTGAAGAAGAAGGGATAAGACTGGTGAAACTCGATTTTACTGCGAGAAACCCGGAGGATCTGCTGTTTAACGGCACTATTTATATCACGTTGGATGGTGCCTACGCGATCAAAAAAATTCACCTGGGCTTTAATAAGCATATCAACCTGAATTATATCCGGAGTTTTGAAGTGGATCAGGAATTTGAGAAGGGCCAGGAAAGTCATTATCATTTGACCGAGTCGAGAATGAGGGCCTTATTTAGCCTGTTCCCAAAAGGAGTTTCTGCCTATGGCGAGAGATTGATCCGCCTCAGTGACTATAGCAATTCGCCTGTCGATGAGGGCATTATGAGGGGCAAACAGATTGATACCCTGTTGAATCCGACAATAAGCAGGGATAGTGATTGGGTATCAGGAAGGGGTACTCCTTTAAATAGCCAGGAATCGCTTACTTATTCCAATAGCGATAGTCTGATCAAAATGAAGCCCTACATCCATATGATGGACGTTATTACCCTTTTGACTGCGGGATATAAATCGGCGGGAAAGGTGGAGATTGGGCCGTTTGGGAATTTTTATTCCTTTAACAGCATTGAGGGCAGTCGCTTTGAGTTTGGGCTTCGTTCCAAACCCAAATTGAGCACTACCTATTTTTTCAACGGCTATCTCGCTTATGGGGTTCAGGACCAACGCTGGAAGTATTTTTTAAGCGGAACCTATTCAATCAATCATCGGTCCATTTACAGCTTCCCCTTTAATTTTATCCAGCTCAGCTATATGAACGATGTGCAAATACTGGGTCAGGAGGATTTGTTTTCTCAAGGAAATAGTTTTCTTGGGTCATTTAGCAGGGGGCTGAATAATGCATGGCTCTATAACAGCATTTTCAGGGCAAATTATGTTCATGAATATGTAAATAATTTTTCCTTTAATGTCGGCTTTAAATACTGGATGCAAAATCCTACCGGCACACTGAACTATATTTATAAACCAGTTCCTGCAGAAGCGGATACTACGCACCAATTGACGACTACGGAATTTTCAATTACGCTACGCTACGCTCCTCATGAGCAGTTTTACCAGGGGAAGACCGTTCGCACCGATATTATTAACAAGTATCCTATACTTCAATTTCAATATGCCAGAGGCATTTCGGGAATATTCGGAAGTCAGTACAATTACAATGCTATTGGATTTAATCTTTTCAAGCGATTCTACCTGACTCCTATTGGTTTCTCAGATGTTAATTTTGGCCTGGGATACCTTAGCGGCAACCTGCCTTATCCCCTGCTGATCATTCAACCTGGAAATCAAAGTTATTTCTATAGTTATAATGCGTATAATATGATGGACAATGGGGAGTTCATGTCGGATAGCTATGTGTCCATGAATATCAACCATTATTTTAATGGCTTCTTTCTGAATAAGATTCCCTTAGTTAAGAAGTTGCGTCTGAGGGAACTGGTAGAAGGGAAGATCGTTTATGGGGGACTAAGAAATGAAAATAATCCGGCAGTTAATCCTTACCAAATGCAATTCCCGACCGAAAACGGTACCACCTTTTCATTTCCGTTTGGCAGTCAGCCCTATGTGGAAGCCGGTGTGGGGATCTATAATATTTTTACAGTTATTAGAGTTGACTTGATCAAGCGTTTTACCTATTTGCAACATCCCAATATCAGTACGCTGGGCCTGAGATTTAGTTTAAACCCGAATTTTTAGGATAGAAATCAAAAAAGGAGCCTTAGCTCCATTTTTTGCAATAACCGTCCTTCTAATATCTTGATTTGAATTTATCGACTTAAAATATAGATCGCGAATGGCTTGCCAAAAATTTGGGAATTCATTTTCATAGGAATATGAATTAAGAAAAATTATAGTAGTCTAAAAATGGGAAAAAATTGCAACAAATGTAAATTGTCTGGGAATTCCCGGCGAAGCCGGCCATAGCAGAACGAATATTAGACATGGTTTTAAGGTATTGCCCGGCTTATTTATATATAGTCGTCGGGCATTTTATTTATGATCATAAGGGGAGGGACTTACAGAGGTCCAGCCTCCGTCTATGACTAGGGACTGACCGGTGATATGACGGGAAGCAGGGGATACCATAAAGAGGGCCGCATTGACAATATCGCTAACATAAGCCGGCCTTTTCATAGGCGTTATTCCTGACCAGGTTTTTTCATAGTCTTGGTCACTGAGTGTTCTTTCGGTGACCGTGGCTCCGGGGGCAATGGCATTGACAGTGATCCCGAATTCGGATAGTTCGGCGACAAGGGTTTTTGCCAAAAGTTCGAGTGCGGCCTTGGTCATTCCATAGGCTGCCAGATTTTTATGAGCCTGGTGTCCGGTTACTGAGGACATGAACAGGATAGTGCCTCCTGATTTTTGACTGATCATCTGTTTTGCGGCTTGCTGGGCGAGGAAAAAACTTCCTTCCAGATTGAGGCTCATGACTTGCCGGAAGTCTTGGAGCGGGTATTGGAGAAAGGCCCCGAACCGGGTTATTCCTGCATTGGCAATAGCGATCGTTAATTTTCCAAAATTCTTTACGCTAGTCTTAACCATTTCTTCGATGAATTGCAGATCCGCGGCGTCTCCTGCGAGTGGCTGACATTTTCCTCCAAGTTGGTATATTTTTTCGGCCGCGGTTTCAGCTAGGGCCGCATCCCTGTCATTAAGCAATACTGCGCACCCCTGTAAGGCGAGCTGCTTGCAGATTTCAAATCCTATACCCGTTCCTGCTCCGGTGACGATGGCGGCTTGTTCGTTGAATTGCATGGTCTGGTTGTTTTGGATGGGTGTTTGCGGGATTTGCTTCCGACAGTTTGAAGCTACAGCATTTTGATGGGTTTGGATAGTTGATTGGCTGTGGATAAAATTAGATCCGGCTTCTTAATTTAACTGCTTACCTTAGTTTTTTATGAAATATAGAGAAACCAAAATCTCAGAATCTACCGTTATTGCTCTATTTATCCTGGGAGTTCTGCTTTTTTTCGTGGTAGTTATCGTACTTGACAGAGTCGATTTTTTCTAAATCCTTTTTTTACCTATCCTGCCTTTCATCAAATTCTAAATCGGCCAAAAGAGATTTGATCTATATTGGTGCGATGAGCTATTCCTTCACATTCATTTCAAGTTTTTTCATGAAACCGAGCAGGTTCATTTTATCACAACTATTACGAAGAATGAGTAAGCGAGGTTCCATTTTGCAAACTAATAAAACTAAAAATATGCAGATGAAAGCCTTAAAAGTTTTTAGCGGCCTGATCCTTTTTTTGTCCTTTGGTCTGATCGTTATGGGACAGGGAATCCACACGCAGGATACGCGTATGCTTATGCAACCGGCGATTAGCAGAGATCATATTGCGTTCGTGTATGCGGAGGATTTGTGGTTGGCCAATCCGGATGGATCGGATCCGAAAAGGCTGACAGTCGATCAGGGCATCGAATCGAGCCCTTATTTTTCCCCGGATGGAAAGTGGATCGCTTTCAGCGGGCAGTACGAGGGGAATACGGATGTTTATGTCCTGCCTGTGGAGGGTGGAATGCCAAGGAGGCTTACCTGGCATCCGGGAGCCGATATTGTTCGCGGATTTAGTCCTGATGGCAAGTCCATCCTATTTATTTCACAGCGTAATCTTTTTACCAATCGTTATACCCAGTTATTTACCGTGCCAGTTTCGGGTGGACCGGCCGTGGCTTTGGAGATCCCAAATGCCTATTATGCCGCCTATTCTCCCGACGGCCAATCGATGGTCTATAATCCCACTCCGGATCAGTTCAGGCAATGGAAGCATTACCGGGGAGGAGGCATTTCGAGACTTTGGCAGTTTTCCTTTGGGGACAAGAGCATCCTGAAGATTCCGCAGCCGGATGGGGGTTGTAATGATGTTCAGCCTATGTGGTTGAATCAGACTATTTATTTCCGCAGTGACCGCAGCGGTGAGTTCAATTTATTTGCTTACGATATCAATTCCAAACAAATCAGGCAATTGACGGATTTTAAGGATTTCCCGGTGTTGAATGCTTCTGCGGGTAACGGGAAGATCATTTTTGAACAGGCTGGATACCTGCATATTTATGATCTGGCTTCCAATGCTTCACAAAAATTGACTATTGGCATAGCGGCTGATCTTCTGGAGCGGAGGCCGCGTTATGTGAAGGGCATTAAATATATCCGTTCGGCTGATATTTCTCCAAGCGGGGCCCGTGCTGTTTTTGATGTTCGGGGAGAGATCGTTACGGTTCCTGCAGAGAAGGGGGATTACCGAAACCTGACTCAGACGGTTGCTGCTCATGAGAAATTCCCGGCCTGGTCGCAGGATGGTAAATGGATCGCTTACTTCAGTGACGCTTCCGGAGAATATGAGCTGGCGATTCAGTCCCAGGATGGCAAGGGAGTGCCCCGGTTTTTTAAATTGAATGGGGCCGGCTTTTATGCTTATCCGCGTTGGTCTCCTGATAGTAAGACTATTGCTTATGTCGACAATAGCAGAAGTCTTTATTTGCTGGATGTGGCTAGTAGCCAGATCAAAAAGGTGGATTCGGATGAATTGTATACTCCGGGCGAATTCAGGGGGATCTTCGGGGACTGGTCGCCTGATTCGAAATGGATCAGCTATACCAAGATTACAGCTTCACAGTTCAGTCGCGTTTATATGTATTCTTTACAGGAGGGCAAATCCCATGAAGTGACTGATGGATTGAGTGATGCGACGGAGCCCTGTTTTTCTAAAGACGGTAAATATCTGTACTTTTTTGCTTCGACTGATGCGGGTCCCGTGATCAACTGGTTTGATCAGTCCAACGAGGATTCGAGGTTGACGAGGACGGTCTACCTGGTGACCCTTCAAAATAAGACCGTTTCCCCCCTGGCTAAGGAGAGTGACGAGGAACCTGTGAAAAAAGATGAGGAGAATAAGAAAGAAGAAAAGAAGAACGTAAAAGGCTCTGGGAAGGATGACAAGAAGGCCGATGTGGAGATTCCTGCCCTTCAGGTGGATTGGGAGGGGATCAATGACAGGGTCCTGGATATCCCCGTCAAACGAGGGAATTATGCGGGCCTAAGTGCGGGCAAGGATGATGTGCTTTATTTTATAGAATACGATGAGGAGGGAGTGGGTGTGCTGCACCAGTTCAGTTTTAAGAAGAGAAAGGACGATGAAGTGATGCCCCTGAATTCCTATTATCTTTCTGCTGATGGTAAGAAAATGCTTTGGGAAAAGGATAATTCCTGGGGAATTGTTGATGCCGGCCAAAAACCGGAACCAGGCAAGGGAATGCTTGATATAGGTTCCGTGCAAGTGCGTATCGACCCGGTTGCCGAATGGGCTGAAATTTTTGATGAGGCATGGCGTGTGAACCGGGACTATTTTTATGATCCGGGCATGCATGGGGCGGATTGGATAGCAATTAAGAAGAAGTATGCGGCCCTCCTGCCTGATCTTTCCTGCAGGGATGACCTGAATTCAGTTTTACAATGGATGTTCAGTGAACTCGTGATCGGCCATCATTTTATCCTGAACGGTGGAGATCATTTGTATCAGCCCCTGGGTGTGGCTGTTGGGCTGCTCGGAGCGGATTTTTCCATTGTCAATGATCGTTACCAGATCCGGAAAATCTATGGAGGCTTGAACTGGAATCCTAACCTGAGATCGCCTTTGACGGAGCCGGGTGTGCATGTCAGGGAGGGAGAATATTTGCTGGCCGTTAATGGCAAGGAGATCAGGGGTACCGATGAATTATTCCGCTATTTTGAAAATGGGGCTGGAAAGATCACGGAAATTACAGTGGGACCGAATCCGGATTTGAAGGATAGCCACGTAGAGAAAGTGGTGCCCATAGAGAATGAGTATGCATTGAGGAACCGGGATTGGGTCGAGGGCAATCTTCGAAAGGTGACGGAAGCTACCCATGGGGAAGTGGCCTATGTTTATGTGCCCAATACAGCGGGTCAGGGCCATGAATATTTCAAGAGGTATTTTTATCCTCAGGCAAGCAGGAAGGCGATCATTGTGGACGAGCGTTTTAATGGAGGAGGACAACTCGCAGATTATTATATTAACCTGCTTAGAAATCCTTTCCAGGCTATGTGGCATATGCGTTATGGCCAGGATATCAAAAGCCCGACGGCTTCAATTCAGGGCCCGAAAGTTATGCTGATCAATGAGTCGGCAGGTTCGGGCGGGGATATGTTGCCCTGGATGTTCCGCAAGTTCCAGGTTGGCACTTTGGTAGGTACGAGGACCTGGGGTGGCCTTGTTGGGATCCTGGGTTTTCCGGAATTCATTGACGGGGGAATGGTGACGGCGCCAAATTTGGGTATCTGGACTAAGGAAGGCTTTATCGTTGAGAATGTAGGCGTTGCCCCGGATGTGGAAGTGGAGCAGACTCCGGCAGCCGTGATTAACGGAAGGGATCCGCAGTTAGAGAAGGCGATCGAACTGATACTGGAGGAATTGAAAAAGAATCCTTCAGTAGAACCTGTAAGGCCGCCATTTCCGGTGAAGGCTGCGCATTAGAGGGTGATGTGAGGTTGAATAGATTTACGATTCCGCATTGGCAACAGGCGCTGCAGTGACTTCCTGCTGCAGCATTTCCCGGGCATCATTGATCCATTTGGGCATGGTAAGATCGCTGAGCAGGTTCCAGTTTTTTCCGTCAAAGGAGAGAGAGAACTGGTACCTGATGCCAAGTTCGTCGCTGACATCTATGAGATAGGTGAGCGCTGCCTTGCCATTAACTTTTAAGAAATTGAATTCCCGGAAACAACCGCCGGTCTTGAGATAGCGCGTGAATTGCACGAGTTTGTTAAAAAGATGTGTCATTTCATTAAGATTTGGATTCATTGGTGATAAGGCAAATTAGGTGCCAGCTTTTTTGGCTGGAACCATAAGGCTTTCGAATGCCGCCATGATGTCGGATAGCTCTTCGTGGATTGAATCCTGGCGGATGCGGTTGTATTGGCAGCGGAGCCCTTCGTTCCTAATGTCGATGTTTTTTTCGGTGCTTTACATGGCATCAGGAGGGCGGCATTTTCGCTGGCGAGGGGACTCAACAGTTGCATGGGTATTTATTATAAACCGGGAGTCCTTCGCGGTTTTCTGTTTGATTTACTTCATCTTAATGAAATTTAGGAGTTAGGCAGACAACGATTTGTCGCTTCGGGGTGTCCTTGGAATGGACGTGGTTTTTCATCTTATATTTATGAGGATGTCTGGGATTCGTTTAACCATATGGACCTTTTGCTATCTGATTTTGTTCATATTGGATAGTTTTTCCCAAAACAACCAGGTCATTTCAAATGGTTCTTCATCCAGCCCCGTGGCCTTTCCGGCAAATGGATGTTTATATAATTGGATTAATAGCAACCCTTCTATCGGGTTGGCTTCAACCGGACAGGGTAATATTGGTTCTTTTATAGCGACGAATACCGGATCGAGTCTCATTTCGGCTACAATTACTGCCACTCCTCAAGCTTCGGCCTACTTGTATATACCCCTGATCAACAGCAATATGGTCGAAGTGATCAGTGCAATCAATGGCAGCCTGGTTGGCTATATTCCCGTGGGACAATCTCCGATTGGAATTGCCATCGACACCTTAAAGAATCTTGTTTTTATTGCGGATCAGGGAAGCAATGACCTCGAGGCAATAAATATGCTTTCCAATACGGTCGTCGCAAAGATTTCCCTGCCTGCAAGTCCCTACGGGGTTACGGTGAGTCCGAATGGTCAATCGGTATATGTTTCGGAACCTTCGACGGGCACGATTTCTGTAATCAATGTGGCTTCGAATTCTATTGTTGGGACTATTTCGCTTGGAAGTAGCTCCCAACCGCAGAGCATCGTCGTCACACCGAACGGAAGCACACTTTATATCAGTTCAAACGGAGGGGGAGTTTATGTGGTCAATGCTGCGACCAATAGCCTGATTAATACAGTTCCTCTTAATTCGTCTGCCGTAGGTATTGTAGTGAGCCCCGATGGACTATGGATTTATGCAGCTTCCAACAATTCTTTTAATGAAAACTCTTCGATCAAAGTGATCAGTACCGCTACCCAAACGGTAGTAGACAGTATTGGAATTGGTTACAATTATGGCATCATATTTCTTTCCATCAGTCCCAACGGACTGAATTTATATGCCAGCAGTAATTTTGCTCTTGACCTTATTCATACTGTAAATGGCTCTGTGACAGTTATTGCAAATATTGAAAATGAGTTTACCGGAGATATTTCTCTAAGTTCCGATGGCAGCTTGATCTATTTAGTTAATTCCAGTTCTTATATCAATTCTAATTTCATCTCTGTATATAATACATCGACAAATTCGGTAACCCAAACGATCCCCCTGCCAAATGGCCCGGATATGGTCGGGAATTTCGTTACCCCAGTGCTGCCTTGTAACGGATCACCAATCAGTTTTACGATAACGGTAAATCCAACACCAGCGATCCAGGTTTCGACGGTTTCGGGGCAGATTTCCAGTTGTACAGGAACTCCTGCGGCCTATCCTGCGATCGAGTGGGCCTATATTTCCGGCAATAATCTCCAGGGAGGGATTATGCTGAGCGCTCCTTCCGGATTTGTGGTTTCTCTGAATAGCAGCGGGCCTTTCGGGGTTTCTCTAACTATTCCTGAAATAAATGGATTGGTCGACAGTGTCCCTGTCTATATTGCCTCCAGCTCAACTGCATTAACTGGTTACCAAACTGCCGAACTGAGTCTTTCTTCCCCTGGCGCAGTTGTGCAGCCCCTGAGCGTTTCGGAACTGGTTAACGGGATTCCTTCAACAGGTCCCATTCCAAACCAGGTCGTGAACAGCGGAGAGATGACCAATCCGGTCAATTTTTCGGGAAAAGAGTCCTTCATAAGCTGGACTAATAACATGCCCTCGATCGGGCTTGCGGCCAGCGGAAATGGCAATATTCAAGCCTTCCAGGCAATCAATAATGGCAGTTCGCCAGTGGTTGCAACAGTCACAGCCATACCGATAGCAGGAAGCATCGCTTATATCCCCGATGAGAGTTCTGATTCTGTTTTTGTGGTGGATGTTTCTGAGGATTCCGTAATCGGTTCTATCCAAGTTGGGAATAACCCGTTTGCAGTTATCTATAGCCAAGATGGTACAAAGGCTTATGTTGAAAACCTAAGTTCCAGTTTTATTTCTGTGATCAGCACGGCGACAAATACGGTTATCGCTACTATCAACACCGGGCTAAGCGGGACCGGATATTCGGTAGGCGGCAACCCAGGTACAGGCAATATGGTGATGAGTCCCAACGGTTCTGTCCTCTATGCCAGCGGAATTGCAATCAACACAGCAACGGATTCCATTATCATGCCAATCAATGCCAGCCCCATTGCGATCAGCCCGGATGGGGAATATCTGTATTGTCTTAATGGCTATGGCTTGGAAAATGCCGTAGAGCTTGTCGACATTTCATTAAATGAATTGATTAAATCTGTACCGGTCGGGAATTACCCCATTCAGGGCGTACTAAACGCTGACGGCAGTTTGCTGTTTGTAAGTAATGCCGAATCCAATACTGTAAGTGTCATCAATACCCATTCTTTCACGGTTGTGGCGACCATCCCGGTCGGCAATTATCCTTCTGCGATGGCAATGAGTCCGGATGGAACCCAAATCTACGTTTGCAATACGCGTTCCAATAGCATTTCGATTATCAATACATCGACTCTTCAGGTGGAGAATACGATTAATACCAGCCAGGGACCGACAGGTGTTTCATTCAGTCCGGACGGCTCTGTTGCCTATGTTACAACGACGAGCAGGATAGCTTCTTTTTATGTGATCAATACTGCTACGCAGTCGGTGGCCAGGACGATCTCCGGTTTTTCTGCTACCCAGGCGCTGGGTAATCTTATTTCGCCTGAGCAGACTTGCACCGGAAAACCTGTGACTTTTACCATCACGGTTATTCCAAGTAATCCGACCATTGAAGCGGGTACAATGACCGGAAATATACTCACTTGTACGGGAGTTCCACCAATACCTGACAGCCTGGAGAGCGATACGATTTGGGGTTATAACCTGAAAGGAGGGATCTTCGTGGGCCCCAGCGCCGGTTTTGAGGTATCTCTTTATCCCGACAGCGGTTTTCAACCTTATTTTACCATCCCCGATTCGAGCGGATTCGTGAATAAGACTGTTGTCTATATCATGCTTTATCAGACCAGTGGAAACGAAATTTTCGGTGGAAATCTTTATTTCCGATCGCCAGGAGCAGATTCCATTGTCGTTCCCATTTTTGGCTATGGAGTTATTCCGATCAATCCGACGATTCAAATTCAGGCTGCTTACAATGGCATTTGTCAGGGAAGCCCGGCGAGTTTCAACGCGATAGCTTCCAATGGAGGTGCGTCCCCCTCTTATCAATGGATGGTAAATGGCATCTATTCGGGAACCAATAGCCCCAATTTCGTCTATGCCAATGCAAAAGCGGGAGATACGGTACAATGTCTTTTAATGAGCGATATTGGCCCCAGGGTCTGTGTCATACCTGCCGATACCCTCAGCAATGCCATTTTGGTCAATCTCCTGCCCTGGGTTAGTTCATCGGTTAGCATCAGCAATTTTACTGATACGGTTTGTTCCGGTTTTCCGGTTAGCTTCCGGGCGGATACGCTGAATGGGGGAACCGCACCGGTCTTTCAGTGGTTGGTGGATGGACTTTTGACTGGCGGTGATAGCGGAGTGTTAGTTACTAATTCCCTTCAGAATGGGGATATTGTTGAGTGCATCATGAACAGCAATGCTTACTGTGTGCTTAACCCGGTTGATACGAGCAATTATTTGACGATGCAGGTGCTGCCGCAGGTGCCCGTGAGCCTGAATATTGCCGCGTCTGCAAATGATATCTGCGCAAATTCTCCTGTGCGATTTAATGTAATAGCAACGACAAATGGAGGGACGATGCCAGGATTTCAGTGGTTGGTGAACGGGCTGCCTGAGGGTGGTGATAGCGCTGCTTTTTTGACAGATAGCCTGCAGAACGGCGATAGCGTGAATTGTGTTCTGATTTCAAGTCTTGGTTGCACGACGGCCGATACTGCAGTGGCTATTTATATGGTGATCTATCCAAGACCCGGCATCAGTTTTGTGCCCGATACGGCTTATTCGCCGGCGGCGGGCGTGGTGCTTGATCCTGTTGTTAGCGGAAATATCATAAAATATGCATGGACGCCTTCAACAGACCTTAGTAATGCGGGTATCGAAAATCCTCTGGCAGACCCAGGCAAGGAGACCATCTACCTTTTGAATGTGAGTACGCAATATGGCTGCATGAATTCGGCCCTGGTCACTGTGATTCCCGAAATGCCTCTTGAAATGCCGAGCGCATTTACCCCGAATGGGGATGGGATCAACGATGTTTTCAGGATTCCTCCCGGCATTCGGCTTAACCTCAGGGAATTCGATGTCTATGATCGCTGGGGATGGCTGGTCTTTTCGACAAGCAATATCGGGGAGGGCTGGAATGGTTATATCGGTGGCAATCCAGCACCAGTGGCCAGTTATGTGTATAAGATCAGCGGCACTCTTCCATCGGGCAAAGCGGTCCTGGTTAAGGGTTATGTGGTGTTGATAAGGTAAGTTTACCTGATCTTAATGGATTGCTCATGAAAAAAATAATTCTCACCATCGTCCTGTTGGTTTTCTCCAATAGCTTCATGACCCTGGCCTGGTATGGCCATCTTAAATTCCGAGAGATGAGTTGGTTTAATAAACTCGGCCTCTTCACTATTATCCTTATCAGTTGGGGCATTGCCTTTTTTGAATACTGTTTCCAGGTTCCGGCCAACCGGATAGGATTTGCAGAAAACGGGGGCCCATTTAATCTTTGGCAACTAAAGGTGATTCAGGAAGCGGTCACCCTCGTCGTATTCACCGTCTTTGCTTTGCTCGTATTCCGAAACGAGACCTTTAGGTTTAACCACTTCATAGGTTTTGCTTTTCTCATCCTCGCGGTATATTTCCTATTCAAAAAATAAAGATGCCGGATCTTTAGTCCGGCATCGACCCAAGTCATTGACAATAATTGTTAAACAAAAACTTTCTTTTGCTCCAGAGCAGCCTCGGCCATCTTGGTTCCTTCGATCCGGGAACGAATCTTGGCAAAGGCGATCTCACGGGAGGTGGAAACATCATCTGCAAAGGGAGAGAATCCGCAATCGTCCGTGGTCCCGAATTGCTCAAGAGGTATATAAGCAAGCGCTTCCTGTATGAGTTCATTGATTTGTGCGGCTGATTCTATGCGACGATCCAACACATTTGTCACTCCCAAAAATACTCGCTGACCCGGACGCAGGTTCTCCTTAATGGACTTTAGCACGGACTGCTTGTCTTTTTCTGCGGCGAATTCCAGATAGAAGTTTCCGGCATGGAGTTCGAATAAGGAAGGCAGCAGATCGGCATAGGCTATGTCGGCACTGTGGGTGGAGTCATGGTCTCCTCCCGGACAGGAATGTACTCCGATATTTTTTCTCTGGCTTTGAGTAAAACGGTCGAGTACCTGGTTATTGAGGGCTATGAAAGAATTGAGTATTCCTCCGCTGGGATCGAGCTTTAGGGAAAGACGGGCTTCCGTGAAATCGATCTGTACGTTATAGGCCCCTTCTTCAATACATTGACGGATATCGGCTTCGGCTTCACCTATCAGGTCTTCGATGAAATGTTCCTGGGTATAACCGGGCAGCCCTTGCTGTGGATAGAGCAGACTTAAAGCGGACACGGAGATTACGGCTTGCTTGACAGGCAGCCTGGTGTATTGCTTTGCCTTTTTGAGATAGGCGGAAGCATGAGCCATATAACGGAAGGGTCCCTCGCTGATAACGGGTAATTGACGTGTATGGCCATCGGCAAAGGGAATAACGACTCCCTGGGGAAGGAGGTTTTTCATCCCTGCAATGGGATAGGTGGCGAAGCTGGGCTTGGTTTGTTCTCCATCGGTGATGACAGGGGATCCGGTGAGTTCAAATTTTCGGATCGTGTCCCTTAATGCAGAATCATAGAGTTCCTGGAGCCCTTTTTCATCCATTTGCCCCTGGGCATACGCCTGCATGCCGAGTATCAATTCAATTGGCCGGGGTATGCTGCCAATCGGCTCTGTTGGGATTTTCATTTGCATAATTTTAGTTTTTTCGGTTTGCCAAATGGAACCACACATATGCAATGATTGCCCATTTGCGGCGACTTGCTTATGATCGGTTTCATTGTTCTTAATTTTTTTAATGAATGAGTAGGTTCGCCTTTGGACGATTAGGTCAAATGTTGGGTCTAATTGTTATGGGGGCCCACATTTAGCAGGGCCTGAGCCGGATAAAAACGGGCCGGTAAGTGAATTTGATCTCAGGTCCGGTCGGGGGGCTGTTCCTGGCTAATTTGATGGATTACAGGGAGGGTTTCCACAAAGAAAATATAGACCGATTTGGGTTGAAACGCTAAGTCATTCACATGGAAAGATTCCTGTAAAATGTAATCTGTGAGGTCCGATCCAATATTGTGGTTTTTCGAGTGGTTTTGCTGGGCTTCCGTCTTGCAGGCATTGATGTCATTGACCATTTTGAAATAGGCAGTCTTGCCTGCACTGAGTATCATGGCTTTTTGGTTGGGCATGCAGAGCATTTCAATGGAATCATTGAAGATCCTTTTGCTGACATATTGATAGACTACACCATTGAATTCTACCTGGCCATTTACCTGTTCAAATTCCTTGTTTGGGTTATAATAAGAAAGTTGGGTGATGGGTACTTTGATGAGGGTAAGCTCCGACTCATCGTATTGGTTTTGGTCAATCCGCGTCTGGAGGCCAGATTCGGCCCTGGACTTGAGGTAATCGTAGATGTAACGGTAACCGGCCCAGTTGAATATGATCAACCCCATGAGTAATATAGCAGCCAGTCGTTTCAAGTGTGTACAAGTTAGGAAATATTTGTGAGCAGTCCTTAGATTACCTGATTTTGAGGTTTGGGGCACTCTGGTAAGAATAGATTTCAATTTTGTAAATTGCTTTGTTTTTCAATATAATGAAAAAAAAGAGGAACCTGATCATCTGCTGTCTGGGGGTAGCATTGATAGCTTCAACCATGCTCGGCCAGATTGCCTGTAAAAAAATCATCAATCTTGGGCTGCATAATACGAGCCCCCAATTGGTGATTAGCGGATTGGTTACCAACCTAAATAGTCCTTACGAAGTGCAGTTGCAATATTCCGAGGGACTGAATCAGACAGACAGTTTTCCCAACGTTTCCGGTGCCAGCATTATCATCAGCAGCGACGACGGAATCCGGGATTCTCTAACTCAGGAAAGTTCCGGCATCTATCAGGGCCATGGGGGCTGGGTGGGCGAACCCGGCCATACCTATAGCTTAGAAGTGAGTCTGTTAGGAAAGACCTATACGGGAGTATCAACCATGCCTTATCCTGTTCCCCTTGATTCTGTAGGCTTTACCGAAACCTATCAGGGAAGCCAGATTGGCAATGTCATCGAAGCCGTCCCCTATTTTCAGGATCCGCCGGATACAGCGAATTATTATTGGTTCCTGGAGTATTTTAACGGAGTATATATTAACGAGACTTTCATTTTTGATGATCAGTATTCTAATGGGAAATATATCAACGTCCCGGTTTATGATGATAGTTCCCATTTGAAAGTTGGCGGGAAGCTTCTTTTTGTCATGAACTGCATCGACGTAAATGTTTATAATTACCTCAACGATCTGCAGATACTTCAATATGCATTTTTAGAGAACCAGACTTCGCCTGAGAATCCACAGAGTAATATCAGTGGGGGAGTATTAGGCTATTTTGGTGCGATCACCGTGCAGTCGGTTGAGACGACAGTGGAGCTGCCTTAGTTCTTTTCTATCAGCCGAGCTTAAAAACAAAAGGCTGTCGTTTTTGACTTCTTATGTTTATTCCGTCTCTTATCGCAGGCACCCATTTTCCACTCTGCCTGATCAACCGAATTGCTTCCTCCCTTAAACCTCCTTCCATTGGCCTGCTAATGGCTATAATACTGTCTGCAGTTCCGTCTTTCTCAACAATGATTTGTACTATCACCTGTCCCTGGATCTCTTTTTTGAGTGCTTCGTCCGGGTAATGCATGTTTGTCATTAAATACCGTTGCCATCCAGCAACAGCTCCCGGGTAAGATGATTCAATCACAGCCCTGGTGAAAACCCGATCCTTGTCTACGGGAATCCGATGAGTGGTATCCTGGGAATTGGCTGGAAAAGACAAACAGATCAGAAGGGGGAGGGCTATAAATTTCATGAATAGGTTTATTTATTTATAAATATCATTCTCCATACCTGGTTGTATTCGGGTGAAACTGTTTCCAGGAATGCCAGAATTCCTGATAGGCCTGGACGGGTTGCAGAAGGGATGGTTCAGGGCAGGAGCCGAGACATTTTCCATTTAAGAGGTAATCGGTATTGGTTCGGGCTTCATGCAGGTGATGGGTTAGGGAGTCATAACTGAATTTTAAACTGTCTGAATGAAAGAAGGCATAGAAGCTACGATTGTCTGGTTCGACGGTCAATAACAGGTTCTTTTCTCCGACCCGATCATGGATTACACGATTCCTTACTAGCTGATTCCAGTCATAGGCTCTGGACAGGTTGTCTATGCACAGACCAATTACCCAGGATTTGAATTTCCATGAGGAGCTGTCGCGTCTTTCGAGACTCCCTTCTATCGTTCCTTCATCATATCCATTCAGGCTATCGTATTTGGCATGAAAGGCGGGATCGGGTTGCAATATCCGGCTATCCGGATGCAATTCCAACCATGCATTTAATGTCAGTTGATGAGCGGGAATTTCGATTAGTTGCTGGCCTTTTAATGGGCCAGCGATAGCTTTTCCCGTGGCCTGCTGCCACCAGCTTTTGGTCGTGCCATCCTCAAACATGGCATTGAAATGGTCCATGCCTACGAGACGGAATTGTTCCGCTTTTCCATTGATCATAGGGCTATAGATCCGGCCTGTGCGGCATACGGTGCAATAGGTGACCAGAATAGGCTGGCCCTCTATGGTGTCAGGGACCAGGTGATGGTAACCGATGATTTCGATGGGATAGGCTTTGGCCTGGCCGCCAATACTGACTCCAAGGACAAGTCTGTTGCGGCTAGTGGTATCGCTGGCCGCGAGCGCCAATAGTTTTTGTCTGGGTTGCAGGAACATTTTATCGGCAAGAAAGCGGAAGTTGAATGCATAGAAGATAAGACCATATACTAATAAGGCCAGAATAGTGAGGAACTTTTGCCAGCCCTTTCCTTTGATCAGGAAGTAAAATGCAGCAGGTAGCGTGAACAGCAGCAATAAAATCCTCAGCCAAATACTATTGCGGTCAAGGAAATAAGCCAGTGCAATCGTATTTGCGCGCTGGCTGCCCGGGAATGGCATGATGAAGTAGACCCGGAGGATTTCCAGCGCAATCAATAAAAGGATTCCCGCAATTAGTAAGAGGCTCTTTTTCATGTCAGGGAGTTTGATCTAAAATTATAATTTTTTCATTGAAAATAATACCCTTTTCATTACCAGGATAGCAGGGTTCATCGCTATTATTACAGGAAATTTTTAAAAATAAATTTCTATGAAACAGAACAATGAAACGGTTTGGAAAGAGCTACTGGATGGCATGCTGGATGATTTGCTCCGCTTTGTTTTCCCGGATATTGAGGGGCGGATCGATCTGCAGAAGGGCTTTGAAGGGATGGACGTGAAATTTTCTTCCACCGAACCCGATGGTGCGACGATCCAAAAACCGGGATTGGTTTATAAGCTCTTTAGAAGGAAGAAGCGGCCCGGGTCCGTGAAGCCGATCCTTTTTTACGTGGCGATCCAGGAGGGTTTTGATGCGGATTTCCCGAAAAAGATGTACAGGAATTATAATCAACTGTGCGCGGATTATAAATTGCCTGTATTCAGTCTCGCTATTATGATCGGTCCTGATTCGGAGAAGATCCCCGATCAATACAGTAAGAAGGATGCTTTTACAGAGCTGACTTTCAGGTACCCGGTTTTGAGGATCTCTTCCTTCACAGATGATGAGCTGCAGAAATCCGATAATCCGATCAGCATTGCCTTTATGGCTGTAAGGCTGAATGAAGATATGCAATCCCCTTCGCCTAAGAAAAAGGAGGGGTTCGAACGATTTTTCCGGATCGTTGATATGGTGGAGTCAATGCAGGGCAGGTTTCCATTGAGGGGATAGGCAGGGTTAGTCCGGCGTGAAGAAGGGGTGGCTCCGCCGGATGGCGGGGCCATTTTTTTTAGGGGGTGTAGTGATTCAGGCCGTCACTTAATATAATTTCCCGGGATTGTCTTTGGCTTCCAGGTATTCCTTTAATTGGTTGATATGATCTGTATTGATCCAGTCTATTCCGAGGCCGATGAGTTGGCTCCAGGCCTGGGGAAAATCGGGTGAATCCCAGAAACGGATTTTCTTTCCTTGCTGATGTGCGTAGTTTATCACAAACCTCAGGATTTGTTTTTGGTCTTCCCGGATCTGATCGAGTCCATTCCATTCAATGAATTCTTCGAGGTCGCCGCTCATCATGCCTAACCTTGGCAGGAGGGCGGCGGGATATTGTTTTGATGCGTCTCCATCAAAACAGATATAGTAAGGATATTGATTCCATGTATCGAGCGAGGGGCGATTGCCAGTGATCACGATGGAGATATTTTTTGAATGGATGATGCGGGGATATTTTTCAAGTTCGAGGACCAGTCTTTTGAGGGTGGGCTCAGCGCCGGTTTTCAGTTCGATAAGTAGTTGGAGATGCCGGCCTGTTTCGGGATAGGGTTGACCGTTTCTTTTTTCGAGATAATAGTCCAGCGAGTCGAGGTAGAGAGATTTGAGGGAACGATGTCTTTGGATATCGGCCTGTTCATGCCCCACATAGAGGCTGTCGTGGAATAGGAATATGTCGGTTTCCATGGAACCGAATTCGGCTGAAAATGCGGTCGTAAAGGGCTTTTTTTGCTGGTAGTCGTTATGACTGTGGGCATTGGCGACGCTGAATTGGAGCAGAACGGTGCTTTGGCCCATGAGTACCTCTGTGTGGAGGAAGATTGATAATAAAATGAAAGGGATATATATGGGGGATTTTTTTCTCATGTTGGAATTGTGTTGTATAATTTGAAATGGGCTCGGGGACTGGAATATGAGTAAATTTATTCATTGTCTACACGATATAGAGCTTTTTTAAAAGCTTTATAGAAAGATAAAGTGGCTTTAGGCCTCATTTTTGTGTATTGCGTTTCATAAAACCCTGACTGTTTATGGAAGATAGAAGACCCATCATTCTGCCGACATATGCGAGATTGACTATTATACTATTCGGCCTCGTATTGCTCACCTTTGTACTTATAAAGGGGAGGGATATCCTGGTTCCCCTGATTTATTCCCTCCTGCTGGCCGTGTTGTTGAACAGGGGCGTTAATTTTCTGGTGAGCAGGAAAATAAACAGAGTACTGGCAATTGTTATTGTGATTATCTTTTCGATCGTTGTCCTGATAGCAGGGATTTACCTTCTTTCCATGGAGCTAACCTCCTTTAAGTCCACCCTTCCGAAGATGGAATCGCGTTTTAATGAGGTACTGAACAATGCTACCGATTGGGGAGCCAGGAAATTTCACCTGAGTAAGGGGAAGATCAATGGTTGGTATGCGAGTACCAGGGTCAAGGCGCTTGCAGGAGCGAATTCCATGATTGGAGAGACCCTACTTACGATCACAGATGTGCTGGTACTTTTTATTTTAATTCCTGTCTATTTGTTCATGATTCTATATTATAAACCTTTATTGATTAAATTTTTTCAGTTGCTGTTTACCGAAACCCACCAGGAAAAGGTGGAACATGTTCTTTTTAAATCCAAGGCGATCGTGCAGAGTTATCTGAACGGGCTTTTGATCGAGGCTCTGTTGGTGGCAACCTTGAATTCAATCGCACTTATATTGCTGGGCATCGACTATGCGATCCTGTTGGGAGTGATCGGGGCTCTCCTGAATATCATCCCTTTTATCGGGGGCATCCTTTCTGTAGCTCTGCCCTTGCTGCTCGCTTTTACTACTAAGGACTCGATAAGCTATCCCCTGCTGGTGATCATCTCGTATATGCTGATCCAATTTATAGACAATCATTATATCACCCCGAAGATCGTAGCATCAAAGGTCAAGATCAATGCGCTGATGGCCATCATCGTAGTTTTGATTGGAAATGGCATCTGGGGTATTCCCGGAATGTTTCTCTCTATCCCGGTAGCGGGTATCCTTAAATTGATATTTGAACAAATCGAGGAGCTGCGGGCATGGGCTTTTCTGTTAGGAGATACAATGCCTTTGAAGATTATTTACCGGCTGAAGCTGAGGGGCAGGAAGAAATAGGATTAGAGTGGTGATCATTCAATTTTTTCAGTGCTTGAAACTTTATTTCAGATATGGCAGTAGCATATGAATTCGACATCTCAAGGAAAGAAAATTCAATTCTGATTATTAGATTTTGGGAAGGCAAAGAATCTAATTAAACATTTTCAATTTCCAATGCCATAGAAGAAATACCGTGTAAATACGGCTATAAAAGGGGATAAAGACGGTATTTTTAAAAAAATAATATTGAAAATATTCAAAGTGTCAAAATTGTACCCAATTTTAGTGAACAATTTATTTGACCCATTAAATCAGGCATTAATTCAAGAGGCATATAAGGAGCAGAAAACAACTTATCAAAACTGGCTCTTCTTACTTAAGCTCAATCAAAGGTTCCAATCAATTTCTGGATCTGAAATCTCAGCCGTATTTGTGATTGCAGGACGATCTCTTTTCAATAAACCTCAAGATTCCACGATCGATTAATTTATTTAATTCTATAATCATAAATCTTAATTATGGATTCAGCAAATACTCCTAACGGCTTCCGCCAACTGGCAGGGTCACACAGGGATCCTTTAAAAGGAGCTGCCATTGTAAAGGCAGCAGACCCTTCAGAGAAAATCACTATCAGTATTCATTTGAGAAGGGGCAAACAATTTGATGCGAAGACTTTTCCAAACATTAAGCATTGGGCCCAACATTCTCCACTAAAACAGAAAGCGCTTTCTCATGAGGAACTTGCCGGACAGGTGAGTGCGAGTCCGGAGGATATAAAGCAAGTGACTGATTTCCTAAAAGGTAATGGGTTGACGATCATTGAATCGGATCCCATAAAACGCAGCATCCGGGCAGAAGGCACAACAGCTCAAATTGAGCATGCATTTTCTATAAAGATTAACTACTATAAAGCCGGCTCACAGACTTACCGTGGAAGGGAAGGTTATCTTTTTCTACCTGAAGGCGTATCAGATATCATCAAAGGCGTTTTTGGAATCGACAATCGGCAGGTAGCTCATCGCAATGCTACAAGTTCAGCCCCGCCAGCTGGAACGCAGGTTCTCACTCCGCCATCTGTCGCGGATCTTTATGAATTTCCACAGAATATTGATGCAAGCTCACAGACAGTAGGCATTATTGAATTTGGAGGTGGTTATAGCGAGGACGATGTAATAAGTTATTGTGAAGGGCTTGGCATAAAAAACCCAGTCCTAAAGTCTGTTGGAATACCTCCGGCATCCAATAGTCCGGCGGGTAGCGCGAGCAATGTCACTTATAACGATCCTGATTTCGAAGTCTTGCTTGATATTGAAGTGATTGCAACCGTGGCCCCCGGAGTAAATATTGTCGTTTATTTTGCTCCCAATACAGATGATGGCTGGATTAATGCATTCAAAACTGCAGTTTATGATACTACCAACAACCCTTCAGTCTTTTCAATTAGCTGGGGTGGCACAGAAACCGGTTGGGCTCAACAGAGTATCAATGCGCTTTCCGAAATTTTCCAGGAAGCAGCTTCAATGAAAAAAACGATTTTCATCTCTTCGGGGGACAATGGAACAGACGACGGACAGGGGGATGGCCAAGCCCATGTGGAGTACCCGGCTTCTGACCCTTATGTCACAGCATGCGGGGGTACAGTGATCAGCAATGTAGCCGGCAATACTTTTAATGAACAAGTGTGGAATGATGTCGGGGCAAGCGGTGGTGGAATAAGCACGGTTTTCAACCAGGTGCCTGAATGGCAACAGGGCGCAAATATCCCTGTTTCTGTGAACCCAGGAGGGGGAACCGGGCGCGGAGTTCCTGATATAGCCGGTAACGCCAGTCCGTACAGCGGATACTTTCTTACTATTTACGGCAAATCCACTTCGGTGTTGCAGATCACTAGTGGTGATGGTGCTGGTTCCACTTATGGCTCTGAGGGAGGAACAAGCGCAGTAGCCCCCCTATTCGCCGGGCTTACTGCATTGCTCAATTCCGGGCTTGGGCAGCCAGTTGGATATTTGAATCCAACCTTGTACAGTCTGATCAACACTAATGCCTTCAACCAGATCACTGTTGGAAATAATGCATTCGCAGGGGCACCGGGGTACCAGGCAGGTCCCAGGTGGAACGCCTGTACAGGTCTTGGCAGTGTGAATGGAACTAATTTATTGAATGCGATTAAAGCAATAATTAACCAGCAGTGACAAATTGGTAACCCTATTAAATTCTTCTGTTGCAAGAAGTGATGATGAGGATTACTGATCTTAAGTGATCCAAGACTTTCAGGTTGAATATGAAGTCCGGATTTTCATCGAACTGTCTAAAAGTGGATTTGGAATAACTTCTTCGATTCATTAATGATACCGAAGAACAGATGCCTTATTGGTAACCTAATTTCTTCAATTAAAAACAGCTTTAGAAATGAAATACAAACCTAGGCCGCAATCAAATACCTATTCCAAAACAAAGCTCATTTTTGGGAATCCTGTTGCGTCATTAAAACCCAATCCAAGATTTATTCCGATACCAGCGCAAAATGTTCAGCCAGCCGATTTATCCTATGACCTGTCAAATTTGCTGGGCGCCCCGGCAATAAATAATATTAATAGCCAGGGACAAATTGTTTTTCATTTGGTCGGTGACACAGGCGGTGTCAATGGCACAGAGATCGAGGATGAGATTGCCAACCAGATGGCAGGGCAGATTGTTGCTAATGCCAATAATAATCCTTCATTCTATTTCCATCTGGGAGACGTAATCTACTATAATGGAATATCTACTGATTATAATCCCCAGTTTTACGAGCCATATCAATATTACCCGGCCCCGATATTCGCTATACCAGGCAACCACGATGGAGATACCAGGGTCAGCGGAAAAGACCCGAAGGATACCGAGCCATCCTTAACGGGTTTTTTTGATAATTTCTGTGCAACGTCCCGAACCCCATCCCCTGATTCCCCATATCGGTATACTATGAACCAGCCATGGCCATATTGGGTTCTGAATGCACCATTCCTTACCATCATCGGTCTGTATACCAATGTTGACGGCTCTCTTGACGATTCCAAAGGAAATACCCAGGGCCAGTACAATTGGTTTGTCCAGCAATTGAAAAATGCCGATCCCAATAAATGCCTGGTATTGGCCTTGCATCATCCTCCCTTCTCTCTTGATTCTGTTCATGGGGGTTATCCGGATATACTTGACGCTATTGATCAGGCGGCGGCTGAGGCCAATCGCTACCCTGATGCAGTATTTTCCGGTCATGTTCACAGCTATCAGCGGTTCACAAGAACCATTAACAATCAATCGTTTTTATATGTGATTGCAGGCGCAGGAGGTTATGCAACGAACGAAAAAAGCATGCACAAACTTCAGACCGACCCAAATAATAGCGGGCAGATACCACTGCCCTTTCAGACAACGAGGGCGGATGTGGTCCTTGAAAATTACAACACGCAACAACCTGGGTTTTTAAGGCTAACAGCTGATGGAAGCAATCTAAAAGGGGAATATTTCGTGAACAGTTTTGATAATGTAGCCGCCTCTGCAAATCCTTTCGATAGTTTTAATCTGGACTGGAAAAATAAGATAGTTTCTGCGAGCTGAAAGTGCAAAAGCGACTGATTTTAGTATAAGAAACATTAGCAAGTATCCGGTAAACTACGAAAACAATTATTTTTTTCATCTACCATTTGGACATTTTCGATAGCAGGGCCAAAGATTATTCCAATGATGATGATGAGGGTAAAAAGTTTATTTTTCCAAATGCTCCGAAATGCAATCTTGAAGTAGTTTCTTAGCATGGACTTTAATTGACTACTTTGCTGCGAAGAGGGTGCCAGAAGTATAAATCATTTAGGATCAGAGAGATGTGATTTAAATCGTTATCAGGCTGTTCTAATTCGGTACACTAGCTGTCCCTAAGTGTGCAATTGAATAATGAATTCAGTTCCTTCACCTTCCTTTGTCTCGAGCTTTATCTCTCCCCCTTGTGCTTTCACGATATCATAGCTGAGGCTTAGTCCGAGGCCTGTTCCCTGGCCCGTGGGTTTGGTGGTGAAGAAGGGCTGGAAGATCTTGTCGACGTTTTTTTGGGGGATGCCATTGCCATTGTCCCGAACGCTGATAGAGACCTGGTTGCCTGATTGTTTTGTGGAGAGACTGACCTCGGGTTGGTAGCCGGGTTCTGCAGATTTCATTTTTTCATTGACGGCATAGAAGGCGTTGGTGATGAGGTTCAGGATGGCCCGACCGATGTCCTGGGGGACGATATAGATCTGGCCGATGGCTGGGTCGTAGTCAGTTCTTAATTCGGCATTGAATGATTTATCTTTTGCACGGAGGCCATGATAGGCCAGGCGCAGGTATTCATCGACCAGGGCATTGAGATCGGTGGGTTCTTTGACTCCGGAACTGGAACGGGAGTGCTGGAGCATTCCTTTGATGATGGCGTCGGCGCGCTTGCCGTGATGGTTGATCTTTTCCAAATTGGATTTGAGATCGGTGGCGATAGTCTTTGCTTCTTCGATGTCGCCCTTGCTGAGTTCTTCATTCATTTCATCGACCAATTCATTGCTGACTTCAGAAAAATTGTTGACGAAGTTGAGGGGGTTCTGGATTTCATGGGCAATGCCGGCGGTGAGCTCGCCGAGGCTCGCCATTTTTTCGGATTGGACGAGTTGGGATTGGGTCTGCCTGAGGTCTGACAATGTCTTTTCTACGGTATGTTTGGCGGCTTCCAGTTTGTTGAAGTCTTCATAACGGGCATAGGCAGTGGAAAATGCATCTGCCACGGACTGGACCAATTTGATATCTTCTTCGCCTAGTTTAGCTGAATTCCCGACATAGAGCATGCCCTGTAAAAAGGGCAGGAAATGGAGGTAGAGTCCGCCTTGGGGAATGGTCCGGAGGTATTGTTCAGCGGAGCCGAGGGCGCCCTGGCGGAGGAGGGTGTTCGCAAAATCCTGAAAGGAGGCATCATCCCATAAGTCGATATAATTTTCTTTCCGCTGCCAGTGTAGCAGTACCTGACCGATATTTCCAGGAGTGGAGAAGGGGATATGGAAGGCGGCAATGGCCTTTCCGTCGGGAGTGGAGAGAAAGCTGTGGATTTCCTGCAGGCCCTCATCCATGATAAACACACCACAGCGCATAAATGCTAGGCCCAGGACGGTCAGCTCACTCCATATCAGCGGGATTATCTTTTCAAGGTCCTCGGGGGTGCGCATGGAAGCAATATCCGCCCGCACCCGGTCAAGGGCGGCCTGCTTGACTGCTTCACGGGCGCTGGATTCTGATTGCTGGAGTTCCACATAACGCCTGAAGGTCAGGTCCATGATATTTGCAAATCGTTTGAGTATTCTGATCTCATTTTCATTGTAAGGCTTTTCGGACCAGGCAAATACAAATCCTTCTGAAAACATCAACCAGTGACCATGTTCGTCTAGGGAGTCGATTTTCTCTTGCAATTGCCGGCTATAGCTGGTATTCAACACCTGATAGTAGGATCTCAGCTCCTCCCCATTCAGTGTGGCGAATAGGTTTTCTCCTGCCTGCCAATGGGCATATTGTCTTTCAAACAGGGGATGACTGCTGATTTCAACTACCCCGGTCAGGCTGAGGCCGTTCTCTTCTGAGGAACTTGCAGCGGAATAAAAATTCAGGCGGCGGGTATCTTTGTTGAAAATACCCACACCGCTTCTTATTGGTTTAATGCCCAATTTCTTTAGTTCTGTGAACACCATACTGGCGGCCGCAGAAAGGTCATCGCTGGTACGCATCGCGAGGGCTGCGCCGCGCACCTTTTCCAGAGCCGCTTCGATGGTAGCTTCGCGTGACTGCTCCTCGGCTTTTTGCAGATCATTGAAGCGGGTATAGGTGAGGTTGAAAACTCCTGCAAATCTTTCCAATAAGACAATGGTGGTCACTGGTTGTTCATCCGGCGAAGCCATGCCAATAAAGCCTTTTGAAAAATAAGCGATATGCTGGACTCTTCTTTTTTGTGAAAGTCCGTCTTTAAAGGGGACATGCAGACTGCCGAGGTGCCGGAAATATTCCTGCAATTCTTCGCCCTGCATGTCAATGATAAGGGAATCCTTTTTTTCCTGCCATCCCTCCAACATCTTCTTAAATGAGGGGTTATTGTTCATATTGGCCATGAAGGCAGAACTTACTTTGCTGCCGTCCTCATCTGTTATCCAGAATTCTGATTCCGCCCCGTCGTCTTTTATGATGGTGATGTATAAACGATTGGGTTCGATGCCGAGCCCGATCAATTGATGGAAAAGAACGGCAGAGGTTTCCGCCAGCTCCTCACTGTTTTGCATGGCCATGGTCCTGGCACGGACTCTTTCAAGCGCTAATTGGATCTGGGATTCTTTTACCTGGGCCTCGGCGTTTTGTATATCGAAGAAGCGGTTAAAGGTCAGGTTCAATACAGAGGCAAATCTTTTGATGATCTCCCGGTCTCCTGCAGTAGGAGGTGTTTCGCGAAAAGTGTAGAGGCTTCCTGCCCTGAAAGGAGTCGCATAGTAGTATTGCTTCAGCCCCTGCTTTTCCTCCTGAATAGAATGGGAATCCGGCAGGGCGAAACTGGCCTTCGCAACGGCCCGGTAATATTCAATCTGGTCATTTCCTTCCAGGGTATATTCGAAATCCGTTTGCTCCAGCCATGCATAAAAAGCGCCCCGCAACAGGGGATGAATATCCAATGATTCCTTTCCGGATATCTGGATAACTGATTCTCCTCCCATTTTGGCTGTGGTCCAGACATCGACCGTGCGGTTTTCTTTATCAAGAATGCCGATACCGCATCTGACGAGGTTGAGATTGAGCTTTTCCAATTCTTCAAAGACGGTTTGAACGGCTGTTTGCAAGTCCTCGCTTTTGTGCATAGACATTGCCCTGGAGCGAACTCTTTCCAGGGCTGCTTCAATTTTCGCTTCACGAGCCTGGGCTTCGGCATTTTTGAGATCCAGAAAGCGGGTATAGGTGCCATCAAAGACGGCAGCAAACCTTTCGAGCAATTCGAGGGTTTCGGGGGGAGCGGCTTCAGCATAGGAGACGGAAAGGATGCCCCTGGAAAAAAAGGCGGCATAGATGATGCGACGGTCTTCGGAATTGGCTTCAGTAAATTTGACGTCGCTTAAACTGTTTCTATAATTGTTATAATCAATTAGGTCCTGTCCGCCAATATCAATGGTCATTGATTTTTTCTGTTCTTTCCAGCCTTTATATATCTTTTCGAGTACAATGGGTTCATCGATGGAGACTTCGAATAATTGGTTCTGCCGGGAACCTTCTTTGGTTAGCCATAGCTCAATGGTCCGTTTTTCTTCTTTAATTATACCTATGGTGATTTGCGTGGGATCCTTGTCCAGTTCCCGGAATTGCTTGTAAAGAAGGTAGGAGGTCTCTGCGAGTTCATCGCTGCGCTGCATGGCCATGGTCCTGGCACGGACTCTTTCAAGCGCTAATTGGATCTGGGATTCTTTTGCCTGGGCTTCGGCTTTCTGCAGATCCAGAAATCGGGTATAGGATTGCTGGAATAAGGAACCAAATCGTTTGAACACTTCATGGTATTCGGGCATCGCAGAACGCGTGATCACAAAAAGATAACCATGAGAAAAGAACATTGCATGATTATAGATTTCAGGGGATTCCTCGGTCAAGACACTTGAGGGTACGCTGGTGTATTTTGACAAGTAGCCCAAATGCTCAACAAGGAATTCCCCCTGCAGGTGGTTCACTCTAAATTCGGCTCCTTCTTTCCACCATTGATAAATTGTTTTATAGGCCGGAGCCTCATCGTACGGCACTATGAAAGAGCGGGGTATGATATCCCCATTTAGTTGGGTGATCCATTGTTCACCCTTAACTTCTTTCGCATCAAATGTCACGATCCCGCAGGTGCGAATCTGAGCGGAAGGAATTCCTAGTCCAAGCAATTGCCTGAATAGAACAGAAACCGTTTCAGCCAATTCATCACTTTTCTGCATGGCCATGGTGCGGGCACGGACTCTTTCGAGAGCCGCTTCAATGGCCAGTTCACGGTTCTTTATTTCCAGCTCCGCAATTTTCTCCTCGAGGCTTTTCTCCAAAACCTCCGTTTTTTTCTTCAGTTCCTCCACAGGCCAGACTTCCTCATCTGAGCGCTGGGAATCGGGACTGGAGGTATGGGAGTGAACGAGCACCCAGCGATCCTTTTTGTATTCAAAGATGAAGCTGAGCCTGAATTTCAATTTATTTTTTACCTCGTTGATCCAAACTGTATTTACAATATCGTCAGTGAATATGGCGCCATTGCCCTTATTTGTGATCTTGCGAAGAACAGGCTTGATCCTGAAGTCCATTTTCAGGCCTGCAGCAAGCTTTTTCTGATTCTTGATTTGTTTGAGAAAGGCTGTCTTGGTTCTTGTGAGCTCCTTCCTGCCTGCGCCAAAATTCATGACGTCATCGGCCAAATAGGGTTCCATGTCCTTCAGGGGCTGGTCGTACAAACAAACCCTGATCAGGGTGTCGTAGGCTTTGTCTAACTGTTTTCGCTTTGACCTGGTTAGTTTCATGCGATGGGTAGTTGTATCAGAAATTCGGAGCCCTCTCCTTCTTTCGTTGTGACTTTTATTTCTCCTCCATGGGCTTTGACGATATCATAGCTGAGGCTTAGACCGAGGCCAGTTCCCTGACCGGTTGGCTTGGTGGTGAAAAAAGGTTGGAAGATCTTGTCGACGATTTTTTGAGGGATGCCGTTGCCATTGTCTTTGATGCTTATCAGAATCTGACCCCCTGATTTTTTTGTTGAAACTGAAACTTTCGGTAAATAATCCGAAGCAGAGGATTTCTTTTTCTCATTCACCGGCTCTTCTGCCATAGTAGTAAAGCATATTGCCTTTTCAGCGAGATAATGATTTTCATCCACTATCCGTAATACCTGAAATGCATAATTCAGGCATATAGGTAAATCGCCAAGAGTAATTGAAACTCCCGCCACACCGATCAATGCTCTTGCTTCACCCCTGGGAAATTTAATCTGTTTTGACAAAGCGAGCGCTTTTTGGCCATAAACGGCGCCTGAATCAGGATTCCAAATACAATATTGCCAGGCTAAATAAGACATCATCAATACCCGGTTGCTGTCTTCATTTTCCTGAGTCAATTGATGTTTAAAACTGTCTATTTTTTCAATTTGAGTAAATTGAGCATCCGTCAGTATAGGGAAAAATACAATCAAAAAAAAATTAAACCAAGGCCTCATTACGAATGGTTCTTTAAAAATAAAAAAGGGATGGAAATCCGAAGTTTGCAACCTGGCAGCAGCCCAACCCAATTTCTCCTCTACAGACCGTTTTGCATTGAATGTCAAAAGTTAGGGAAACTATCAACAAAAATGAAATCTATATATGTCTCAGGATATTGCACTATTGTTTGGGACGATGGGTTTGGGTGAGCGTTTTGGATTTTCAGATAGGTTTGATTGGGGCAACGGGAATAATCGAAATTGTTTTCAAATTCTAAGGTTTTTACCAAATGAACAATTCCTAAAAGGATCAGGTTAAGCTCTCAAACCAATACTATCTAATAATAGATTGGCATCGATCCCAAAATTTTTGTGCAGTCTTATTACGATTTCAAGATTGGGTTGACGTTTACCTTTCAGAACTTCAGAAAGAAGTGATTTTGATATAGAAAGATTTTCAGAAAGTTGGCTTTGTGAAAGCTGTTTAAAACTCATGATATGCCTCAGGATGTCTGAGAATTCCGGCTGAAAAGGCATGGGGTATTCTTTCAGCTCCCAGCCTTCTACGGCTTTTGATAACTCATCCAAACGTTCATCTTCTGAAGGAGTCAATGTAGAAAACCCTTTTTGAAGGTATCCTTCAATTTCAGCCATTGCTGAATAATACTCTTGTTTATTTTGAATTATCATGCTCATAGTTTATTTAACTCACTTCTTTTAGTTAATTCAGTATATTCACTATGCGTAAGTATACGTCGAATATAAAGTGTCCTTCTTCTAAAATGAATCATGGCGATCAAACGGAAATGGTTGCCAGCAATATTAAAAACGTAACGATCATTCCCTATAGAATCGCAACTGTTCCATGTATTTCTTAAATCACTAAAATGTTTCCAATCGCTTTTTTGGGTTCTCTCATACCAGTCGTTGAGAGCATTTGCACTCAACGGGTAGAGGCTGATAAAATCCCTGATTATCGGTCTTGAAATGATAACCATTTGCTTTTAGTAAATTTTTTTAGGGTCATAATTATAGCTTTAAATCAGGGTTTTTAGGTCATTTTATTGATTCACAAATGTAAAATAAATTCTGAAATTAGAAATAAATTCACAAAAAAATTATAAACTTCATTTTTAGAAAATAAAAATATTGATTATCAAAATATTATATATTCTAATTACATTCATGAATTTGAATTAAATAAAGTCAATGTTAAAATCTATTTTATATTGCCGAAATAAGGTTTGCCATCTTCAGGAGGAACCATCGTAAGGACTGGTCTTGACGAAAGAGACCAGGGAATATCACAGCGCAGGAAATATTTGTTTCCTTTTTTGACGTCGATGAAAACATCAGATTCCTGTTTTCCCCTCTTAGCTCTTAAAATAGTCTTACCTTCTTTATATAAGCGAATCACAAATGTTGCCTTATTGGATATTTCGCAAACAGCAGTGTCGTTGATATAAAGTATGCAGTTAATGCCGCTTTCAGAAAACTTACCGGGCCTGAATACATATAAGGTAGCTGAATTACTGACTACAGAATCATAAGCCGCCTTCCTGTTTTGCAGGATGCTGTCAATTTTAGGGTTGCTTGTTATTTTGCTTTTTTGGTCGCGGCGCTGTTTTATCCAGAGCGTGTCTGTAAGCATTGCGGGACCGGAGGTCTTATCCAGGTTAGTTTTGAAAATATAGTAATCTTCCGTAGTCGATATGATCTGGGCCACAATTTTGTGTTTTCGCAAAAGGTCCAATTCTGCTTTTGGCTTGTCTTCCATCCCCGAATTGTATTGCATAGAATAAGTGCAGTCATCGATCCATTGAATGTCCCACAATACGCTTTCTCTAGTTAGTGGATTAAATTCTTTCTGTGTCCCGCCATTTCTTGTATAGGTCGATTTAGAACCATCTTTATAGGAGAAATATACAAAGACTCCATTTTTTAAATCTGTGCAATTCAGTGGTTGGGCGTGTAAGAAATTGCTATGCGAAGGAGCAAAAAATAATATTAGAAAAAGTACAATTAATCGGGTCTTTCTAGGAAAACAGTTTTTCATAAATAGCTGTTTTGGTATTTTCAGGGTGAAGCTCAGTAAGGAATGCCTCTCAATCAGAAGTCATTTTTTCAGATTTGCAAGTCTTCCCAAAGGCAGTATAGAATGTATTTTAATTTTCTTACTATTATAGTCAGCTTTCAACCTTTACATTTTCTATCACCCCTGTACCTATAGCTCGGTCGCCTTCATTGATAGTGAAGGTGTCATTGTTTTTGAGCCCACTTGTGAAAGTTCTTGCGGGAAGGAGCCTGATCGTGGCGAATGAGGATTGGCCAGGTTTCAATTCATGGGTTCCAATGAGTCGGATTTCACCGGCATAATGGATGACTCCGGTAAAAGCAAAGGAAGGCCGGTATCCGGAGTAAACAGGGTTTTTTCTTCCTCCTGATTTGGTTTCATGAAGGGTGATTCGTGCTTTTAGGGTATATGTTAGTTCAGATAGCATCATTTTACTTTGGTGAAGGAATAGAGAAATCCCGGATAGCCCTGACGCTCTTGTTGAGACAAATTAGTTGAATTTCCGATCATTTCATTTTTAATTAAAGGTTGTTCGTTTTTGAAAGCATTTCACTAAGGCAATCCTGGAGGCTAACTTTCAACTCGCTTTTCTTTCAGTCAGTTCAATTAGTGGAAGTCTAACTAAGGTCCTGTCAATTACGCTTTGCGTTAAAAGCTCCAGTTCCCTTTGCTTAATAAAACGCTGCAGGCAAGATCAAATATAAGTTATTTTCATCATGTATTTATGTTCATTTTTGAATAGGAGCCGTGCTAAAAGCGGGCAGTCCTGACTTCAGTAAGTATTACACAATTAGTTTAATCTCAGGTATTTAACTTTGTGGCATTTTTTTAGTGGCTTAATAAATCCATGTCCGCAGTCCACTAAATTAAGACCGTATATGCTGAAATTGTATTTAAGAATAGCATGGCGTAATCTGGCTAAAAACAAGCTTTACAGCCTGGTCAATATCGGGGGTCTGACGATCGGGATCGCATCCTGCATTTTGATTGGGATCTATATCTCAAACGAACTGAGCTACGACAGGTTTCATAAAAATGCAGATCGAATTGTACGTGTCACCACTGAATATACGGTTAACGGAATAAAGAACGAACTGGGGACCACGGCCTCTATGCCAGGGCCAAGATTGGCATCTGTTTTCCCTCAAATAGAATCCTATGTTAGGATTCGTAGCAGGGATCCCTATGTGGTTCGTTATGGGGAAAAGATATTTGTAGAACCAAGGTTTTTTTTTGCTGATTCCACTTTTTTCAAAATCTTTTCTTTTCCATTGATTGAAGGCGATGCTCAAAACGCGCTCAATGCTCCAGGTAAAATTGTGATCAGTCAATCCATGGAAAAAAAATACTTTGGCGGTTCCAGGGCTCTTGGAAAGCTTTTACTGATCGAGGGAGCAAAACCCTATTTAGTATCCGGAGTCGCCCAGGATGCTCCTATTAACTCTCAGATCAAATTCAATTTCATAGCATCCTATTCGAGTTTGCCGAATGCAAATAACCCTTCCTGGAATGTTGAAATTTTTACTACCTATTTTTTACTCCACAATGCGCAGGACAGAAAAGGCCTCGAGGCCAATATAGCCCCCTATATGAAGGCTCAAAAGGATATTGGCATGCCAGAAAATGATTATCTGATTTTCCGCCTGGAACCATTAACAAGGGTCCATTTGTATTCTGCACTTAGTGGACTCGAACCCAATGGAAATATTAACTATATCTATATCCTGATCGCCATCGCCTTGTTAATCCTTTGCATCGCATGTGTAAATTATACCAATCTGGCTACTGCACAATCCGTCACCAGGAATACCGAGATTGCTGTCAGGAAGGTCCTAGGTTCAGGCAGGTGGCAGCTTTTCTTACAATTTATCGGTGAGTCCCTGTTATTAAATCTTATTTCTTTTTTACTTGGAGTGCTGGTTGCAATTCTTGTCTTGCCCTTATTTAATTCCTTAGTAGAACGGCCTTTGGATCCCAAACTATTATTAGATCCGGTTGCCATTGGTTTTATGATTCTGCTTTTTGCATTGATCAGTGTCGCTACCGGAGCTTATCCTTCTTTTATACTAAGCAATATAAAATTAATCAAAGTACTGAGTTCCGGAGCATCCTTATCCTATTCAGCAAAAGGCGGAGGACTTAGAAAATCCCTTATTATTTTTCAATTCAGTGTTTCCGTCTTCCTCATTATTTCTACAACCCTGATCTTACAGCAACTCTCTTATATCCAGAATAAGAATCTCGGTTACGACAAGGACCACTTAGTAGTGCTGCCAGTTGATGCAATAATGAGAGCAAATTATCAGCAAATAAAGGATGCACTAGAAAGGGTTCCAGGAGTTAACTCTGTCAGCAGCGGTTACCAGGAAATAACCAATATTGGTTGGCCAGATGCCTTGAGGACAAGTTCGGATACAGCGGCTACCCCAATGCTTGTAACTGTTTCACCTACGGATATTGATTTTGTACGTACAACCAGAGTGAAAATTATTGCCGGAACTGATTTTAGCCTTTCCGACTGGCAACAATTTGATTCTACAAATTATGGCCGGGACAGGCATAGTTCTTACATGTTGAATGAATCCGCAGTTAGGGCACTTGGACTGACACCAGAAAAGATCATCGGAAAAACGCTATACCTGAACTTCAACAAAGGGGTCGTAAAAGCAGTTCTGAAAGATTTTAATTTTAGACCCTTACATGAACCGATCCGGCCACTGGTTATTTTTCTCGATTCCGGCTACTCTCATATCTACCAATCCTATGTGAAAATCTCAGGTCAAAACCTTCCAGCTACAATAGATGCACTTCATGATACCTGGCGAAGCTATGTGACCCATCGGCCATTCCAGTACCATTTTCTGGATGACAATTATGATATGATCTATCATAATGAAGAACAAACAGCAAAAATATTCAACAGTTTTTCCGTGCTTGCTATATTTTTGGCTTGCCTTGGGCTTTTCGCACTGGCGGGCTATATTACTGTACAACGCTCAAAAGAAATCGGGATAAGAAAGGTTCTTGGCGCAGAAGTGATTCAAATTGTATTATTGATCTCAAAGGATTTTGTATTGCTGGTTGCACTAGCTTCACTGATAGCCTTTCCCATCGCATGGGTAGCAATGAAACGATGGTTGGAAGGTTTTGCCTACCGCATAGTGATCGATTGGCGGGTGTTTCTGCTTGCTGGAGCAGCAGCAGTGGCTATCGCGCTAGCAACAATTGGCTATCAGACAATAAGGGCAGCGTTGGCAAACCCGGTAAAGAGCCTGAGGTCGGTTTGAGATGCTTTGAATCAGGCTCCTTCGGCGATCCGAATATAGTATCCATTGATATCGATGAATGCAAATTCCCTGAGCCCATAGGCATGCAGCCGCAATTCATCAGCTATTTGAATATCTCGTTCCTTGAATTCTGCATAGACTTCCTCTATGTTTTCGACAAACCACATTAGGGAGAGGCGATGGTCCATGTTGTTGATTTCCTCAGTGAAGCCTTCGTCCTCGCCAAAAAGAAGTCGGAGGTCATCTCTTTGGACGCCTCCATCTTTATCACCAAAGGTCCATTCGTCTGTGAATCCCAATTTATTCCGGTAGTAGTCGATGGTTGACTGAAGGTTTTTCACCGGGAGATGAGGGTTGTTTCTAATGAATTTATCAGTTTTCATGGCCTATTGCATTTCAATTTTTTATGGGAGCCTATTAGTATTCTTTTTGCAAAAGAAACGCCTCACAAAAATATATAGAAATTCAGGTCCAAAAGGTCGATTGATTTTTTTTTACCTTTATTTCAGGGATTTCGGCACATGGATTAAAACGAAAAGGATGCCTCCTAAATTTTTTATCGGCTGCTTTTGGGTTTGTATTATGATTAACCCGGCCAATGCCCAAAAAGAGATAAGCTATAACTTATCCGAGTTATATAAAACAAATCAATTAGAAACAACTGCTCTGCAGCAAGCAGAAATCCTGGAAAATTCTCTGCCTGGAGCCATCAACACAAAGGGGGTCCTGTGGTTTAAAAACTTCAGTTTTGATGAGGGAGTCATTGATATTGACCTGAGGGGGAAAAATGTATTTCTTCAAGGCTTTCTTGGAATTGCATTTCATGGGATTGATTCCCTGAACTATGATGTGTTATATTTCCGGCCTTTTAATTTCCGACATCCCGATAGTCTTAGAAGAAAGTGGTCCGTTCAGTACATGAGCTTGCCGGATTATCCCTATGACAAACTGCGTAAGGATAAGCCCGGCGCCTATGAGAATTCAGTTTTCCCTGTTCCTGATCCAGATGATTGGTTTCATGCAAAAATCGTTATTAAGGAACAGTGGATAACGGTATATGTCAATCGTGATGAGCTTCCTTCCCTTCATGTTCGTTTATTGAATGATTGGAAGGGAGGGAAATTTGGTTTGTGGGATGATGGCCTGAGCGGTGATTTTGCTAATTTAAAAATAACACGATAGAATATTAATCTTAGTTTATGTTGAAGAACTGTATTGTCATTTTGATCTCTATCCAATTTAAAGTGCTAAACTGCTCGAGTCAAAATATGGCTGATTATAGAGTATTTCACCGGGTCATCAGCCGCGGGGCGATTCCTGGCAGTTTGCATTTGGATGAAGCCGAGGGTCCGGGAATTGCCTGGATCAACGGACAGGAATTTAACTATGGCAGAATTGAATTTGATATTAAGGGGAAGGATGTCCTTCAGCAGAGCTTTGTTGGCATTGCCTTTCATGGCTTGAATGATACGACTTATGAGGCTGTTTATTTCAGGCCTTTCAATTTCAGGTCGCCTGATTCCGTCAGAAGATCCCATGCAGTACAATATATCGCAGTTCCTAAATTTGACTGGCCCATTCTTAGAGAGTCATATCCCAATAAATATGAACAGCCGGTTCTTCCCCCACCTGATCCTAATGACTGGTTTCATGTGCGAATAATTGTGGAAATCAAAAAGATAAGTGTATATGTAAATGATATTGATAAACCTGTACTCATAATTGAACCCTTCATGCCAATCAAAGGGCATATGATTGGTTATTGGGTGGGAAATCACTCGGCTGGAGACTGGAAAGATCTTAAGATTGCAGTTGAATGACAAATTCAGTGTACTCCTCCTCTTTTGTATTTACTTCTATCTCCCCGCCATGCGCTTTTATAATATCATAGCTTAGGCTTAGCCCCAAACCGGTGCCCTGTCCTGTGGGCTTGGTGGTGAAGAAGGGTTGAAAGATTTTATCGACCATTTTCTGCGGGATGCCGGTGCCATTGTCTTTGATAGCGATGATTGTCCTGTTTTCTGCCTTTCTGGTGCTGACGGAAATGATTGGCTCGTAGGCTGATCCAGTGGACTTTTTCTTTGCGGTCACCGCATAAAATGCATTATTGAATAAGTTCAAGAGCACCCGCCCAATATCCTGTGGAATGATATTTATTTTACCAAAGCTTTCGTCGAAATCGGTTTTTATTGTTGCAGAGAAGGAATTGTCCTTTGCGCGCAGGCCATGATAGGCCAGACGTAAATATTCATCCACCAATTCATTGACATCTGTGAGCTCCTTTGCTCCCGTTCTTGACCTTGAATGCTGGAGCATGCCTTTAACGATGGCATCGGCACGCTTGCCATGTTGATTTATTTTTTCTTCATTTTCCCGAATATCGTTTGCTAAAACCTTTACTTCTTCTGTATTTCCTTTCTCCGCCTCTTCAGCCAGTTCACTTAATAATTCTCTGTTCAATTCGGAAAAATTATTGACGAAATTCAAGGGGTTTTGAATCTCATGGGCAATGCCTGCGGTGAGTTCCCCAAGGGAGGCCATTTTTTCGGATTGCACTAATTGCTGCTGTGCCTGTTTCAGGTCGACCAATGTTTTTTCTACCGTCAACTTGGCGGCTTCGAGTTTGATAAAATCGTCATACCTGGCATAGGCGGTTGAAAAGGCATCGGCCAGGTTTTGGACCAATTGCAGGTCTTCTTCAGTCAATAGGGCATCATTGCCTACATACAGCATCCCCTGTAAAAAAGGGAGCATATGCAGATAAAGGCTTTCAGGAATTTGCTCACCGGAATAATTATCAACTGCTGTTTCACCCAATGAGGAGAGGACGGTCCAGGATTTAACAAATTGATTTGCATCCCAATGTTCTTTGTATCTCTTCTTGTTTCCCCAATGCTTAATGCCATTTGTAATGATGGATAGATCAAATCCGAAAGGCACATGCAGAGATGCAATAGCTTTTCCATCGGGGGTGGATAAGAAAGTGTGCACTATTTGCTGGTCTTCATCCATAATAAATACGCCGCAACGGATAAAGGGAACGCCGAGGGTGTTGAGTTCATTCCAGATTAAGGGGGTTATTCTTTCCAGATCTGTCTTCGTACGCATGGAGGCTATTTCTGCGCGAACTCTATCTACTGAAGCCCGTTTTTGAACTTCAAGAGCCTGCGCCTCAGCTTTTTCCAGGTCCAGGAAACGGGTATAGGTTTGCTGGAATACTTTTCCAAAGCGCATCAAGGTCTTATTTTCTTCTTCAGTATAGGGAGTTGCCGAAAAGTTCTCGATACAGAGGCCGACATTATCCAACAAAACCGTTGAAATGGCCAGGCCGGGACAGGTCAAATAAAACTCTTTTGTGTCCTGTGGCAATCCGGGTATATGTTCGAAGAGCTCCCGATAAAATTTGTTTTTTTCTTCAAAATTTAAGTAGTTGGCAAAGAAATCCAACCCCTTTTCCTTTGCTTCTCTAAAACTATTCCAATGCGGGGAATTAAAATAGGGAATGGTTATCTGAGAGGGGACTTTTTGATTGTCAGCCAACCAGATGCTCATATCCTCCCTACTCTTATAATCCATAATAAAACCAGTATGTTCAATATGGATATTCAGATGGGCGAATTGATCGAATACTACCTGGATCACTTCCTTTAGCTCTTCACTTTTTTGCATGCCCATCGAGCGGCTGCGCACTCTTTCTAAAGCTGCTTCAATTCTTGCTTCTTTTGCCTGGGTTTCGGCAAGTGCCAGATCAAGGTATCGCTGATAGGATAAATTGAAAACATTCCTAAAGCGTTTAAGGAGTTTTGTTTTTTCTTCATCAATGGCCCCGAATGTTGATATACCAATGGAGCCCGAACCGATGGAATAAAAGTAATAGTACAAGGCGGTAGATTTGTTTAACCTGGGATCGTCCTTCTCTCCGATTTCTTTCCTGAATTTCTTCCAATCCTCCAGGTCCCGGCCCGAAAAAACCGTTTCAGAAAAAGCGTCATTGGAACTTCGAATCTGTGCGATCTGCTTTTTAATCACGGGATGAATATCGTATGTCAAATGGTTCGTGCTTTTCCCGATCTCATCTGAATAATCATAATTCACGAATGTCCTATTATCGTCATCATGAATGTTGACCATCGCATTTCTCAGGCCAGCAAAACCGAAGGCAGCAAATTCCTTAAACAATATTTCACAAACATTCAGCAGGTCATCGGGCCTGTTCATACTCATCGCTATGGCCCTCACTTTTTCGAGCGATGCTTCGACCCTGGCTTCACGGGCCTGCGCTTCAGCTTTTTCAATATCCAGGTATCGCCGATAGGACAATTCAAATACCCTCAGAAAGCGTTTGAATAAACTCTGTTCCTCTTCATTCAGGGCCTTATAGGTCGAGATGCCCAGCGCTACGGAGCCGAGAGAATACCAATAGTAATTTAGGGAGGATGCATTATTCAAATACTCGTCAATAAAGACGTTCGTTGTTTTCTGGTAAGTAAGCCAGTCTTTTACTTCGGCTTCTGTAAGTTGGGAAGTATAGAATTCTCCATTCCCCTTCTGCATCTTCTCTGCGAAATCCTTTTGAATCTGGTGATTTGTGTATTCTGTTTCTGTAATTACAGTTTTATTGTGCTTCGCGTAATATTCATAGTTCATATATATACCTCTCTCCTTGTAGAAGATAGCCGTTTGTACATTTCGGATCTCTTTGACTTTTAATAATCCCAATTGCTCCGAGATGGTTTTGCATACAAGCAGCATGTCGTCGGGTTTATTCATGCTCATGGCGACAGTCCGCACTCTTTCAAGTGATGATTCTATTTCCAATTCCTTGTTCTGTGCCTCGACTGATTTTCTTTTGCTTTCAAGTTCTTCGATGGTTTCTTCCAGTAAGATGGCAGTAGTATGTTTAACCTTTTCAGTGCGTTCCAATTTGAAAAAGGTAACCTCCAATTCCTTGTTCGCGGATTTCAAGGCATTTATAATCTCATTTTTTTCCTCCTCACTCAGGTGCAAGGCATGCTGAACAATATTCAATATGGCTTGAAGGTCCTTGTTCATCATTTCTCTTTGAGTGCCACCCAGCAGCAGGTGTTGTTATGAAATTCATTGCCCCCATTCCTGGCTCTCCCAAATTCGCCGTATGTGAAAAAGCCGGCCATAGGGGCATTGAACACTTTTCTTACTCCTTCTATTTCTTCTCCCATCAAGGGGCCAAATTGCGATAGCCTGCCAATGCAGGAAAACATCAGCAACGCATCTGCTTCCGGCATTTCCTCCTTTTTTATTCTTTCAGCATTTATTCTCACCTCTTCAACGACATCAAAATCCGGAGGAAGGGTTAGGCGAATCTTATCTCCCTCTTTAATGCTACCAAGCATGGAAATGGAATTGTCTTTCCAATTGAATAATCCAGCGCCACGCAACACAGGTTCTCCTTTATCCCGGGAAACACTAAATACCACATTGAGCTCGTTTGGATTAAAGGTTTCTGCCTCTTTTTGTGAAAGATTGAGCCCAAGGTATTTAAGGACCATTTCTGCGGCCGGTTTATGGTCAATTTCGTAAATCCAGTTACCAACAGCTTTTGTGATTATTTTTTCAGTGCCAACCGGCTTTTGACCCGATGCCGCTTCGCCCCGGACCTGAATTTTATCCCCATCCAGTACCAGCATCAGTATCCCTCTTTTCATTGTCTCATGATTGGTGCACACGATCGTTTCATCGAATGCGAAATCATCTCCCGCCCCGCCTCCCCAGATTATCGTCTCCTTGCCTGCGACTGATTTAATCGTCTTCATAAAAATATCTCTTAATAAAAAAGCCGATTCGTCGGTTGGCCGTATGCTGTTTGAAACGATAAAAGAAGGGTTCTTAAATATTTCCTTTGCTTCTACGGCCATCTTCCTTGCCAGGGCTTGAGGGTCCTGATCACGATAATCCTGAAGCAAGATTTTAAATTGGGAAGGACTCGTATCGAGTAAGAGAATTACAATGGACCCGGAACCAATTTCACCATCAATAAATTCACCACCGGTTGTTGCCCCAAAAATCCGGATACTCTGCAGTTCAAGAAGCCCTGAGACTGCATCTATATCGTTATTGATTGACATAAATAAAAAAGCAAGTGTTGGTTTGAAATTATCTGGCATGCTTTGTTGCAAGGCCAATTGAATTTCATCAGGAGAAACCCCTTTGATCGATTTTGCTTTCATGATTCAGATAGGTTTGTGCAAGAGAATTTCATATTCCGAGGCAAGCTTTTCTTTGATAATTCTGGCATTCATATTCTACGGGTTATAAGAGCGGTATTCTAGACAGAAGGTAATAGGCTTAAAAATAAGTTTTTTTATTCATAGCAAAATGCCCAATCCATATATGGAATATTGCAATTCTTAATTTATCTTGTCCACTCTCTAACTAAAACCAAAGGATTCGATAATTAACTGCTATTGAGAAGAATACTTGTTTTTTTGTTGATCATTACGCTTTGTAATAGTTTTCTCTATTATACTTATTTTTCTTTCTCAATAATTAAGGCCAAAATCGAGGCTGCTGATAAAATCGGAAATGCTGAATGTATCAGGGTTCGGGTAGCAGCATTACAGAAGGACGAGTCCGGGGAGGCCTGGTACAATAACAAACTATATGATGTAGCTAAACGCGAATCGGTTAAAGATACCGAATGGGTATACCTGATGAGGGATGAGGAGGAACAGAATATGCTGGCTCAGACCAGTGATTTTTTTCAAAATGATTGGAGTGGTTTTTTAGAGGGGAAGACGTCTCTTCAAAAAAAGGCACTTCATATAAACTACGAAGATTATCTTCTGAGTTATTCGGGGAGGCTTCAATTGACTATTTGCCTGAATGTGCCTCCTATTTCCGGATATAAACTTGATTATTTTTCAATAGGCACAGATCTGCCCTCGCCTCCTCCCAAGGGAACATGATGATATAATTTTTCATTCAAGCATTTTTTCACCAAATGTTCTCTGTCATGAGCAGGACCCATCTATTATTTACAGCATTGTTATTGTCTTTTCCAGCCCTTGTTTTTTGCCAAAATGAGATCAGTGGGAAAATCACTGATGCCAGGACAAAGGAATCTCTGAGAAGTGTCTCGATTTATATTCCGGATCTGAAGACCGGCACGGTTTCCGGTGCTGATGGCTTCTATTCAATTAAGAACTTACCGGCCGGCAGCTATGTTATCCAGGTTAGCATTATCGGATATGAGTCACAATTACTAAAGGTTACGGTGAAAGGGGTTACGAAAATGAATTATTCCTTGTCGCCTTCTTCAATCGAATTGAAGGATGTGGTGTTGACCGGTGTAACCGCCGCCACGGATATACAGAAGACTTCTGTTGCGATTAATCTGGTAAATTATAAAGACTTGCTTGAAAATTCAGCGACCAATGTGATCGATGCGATAGCCAGGGAACCTGGAGTTTCTGCGATGACCGACGGGCAGAGTATTTCAAAACCGGTAATTCGGGGGTTGGGGTATAATCGTGTACTTACCATCAATGATGGGGTTGAACAGGTTGACCAGGCCTGGTTCGATGAATTTGGCATTGAAGCGGATCCGGATGCGGTGAACAGGTATGAGATATTGAAGGGGCCTGCTTCGCTTGCCTATGGTTCAGATGCTATTGCCGGTGTGGTTAATCTTATTCCTGAACAAACGCTTCCTGATGGGCAAAAAAAGGGAGATATTCTGGCAAATTACCAAACCAATAACGGGCTTATCAATACAATGGCGCATTTAGCAGGCGCCAATAAAGGAATCTCCTGGAGCGCCAGAATTGATAATACGATGGCGCATGCTTATCAGGACCCCCAGGATGGTTATGTGCTGAACACTCAATTCGGCGATTTTAATGTAGATGGTACGCTTGGCCTGCACCGCAAATGGGGCTATACGCAGTTGCATGCGAGCTATTTTGATATGCACACAGGCATTGTTGACGGAACCAGGGATTCCGCTACGGGCATTATGGAGCGACAGGTGGCCTATCCTGGGCTGAATGGCGGAGCAGCAACTTATGTGATACCTACTGAACAGGAAGAAAAATCATATACCCCCTTTGTCATAAACCAAAGGATCAGACATACTAAACTAGTCTGGGACAATAGTTTTGCGTTGGGGAGCGGGCGGATCACCGGAATATTTTCCTGGCAAAAAAACCAGCGCCAGGAAACAAATGATCCGACGATACCTAACACTCCGGATATTTATTATTACTCGAATGCAGCCACCTATGATTTAAGGTATATCTCTCCACAGATAGGCGGTTTTAATATTTCGGGAGGTCTTAATGGGGCTTACCAAAACTCTAAAAGTCTGGGAACCCTGATGCTTATCCCAAATTATAACTTTTTTGAGATCGGTGGTTTTGCAATAGCCAATCAGAAAATTGGAAAGCTGAATCTAAGCGGTGGGTTGCGTTTCGATACGAGAACATTTAACGGCATCGATCATTGGGTGGATTCGATTACCCAGGCCCCGGCTTCCCCTAATGCTCCGGATGCTTTTCATGAGTTCCCGGGTTTTACCTCTCATTTTAATGGGATGTCATTTAGTTTGGGAGGCGCCTATGAACTAACGAAAAGCCTTTTTGTAAAAACGAATATTGCAAGGGGCTGGCGGGCTCCCAATGTTGCGGAATGTGCCGCCAATGGTGTTCATGATGGCACGGTTGTTTACGAGATCGGCGATAATTCACTGAATCCAGAGACCAGCCTTGAAGAAGATGTTTCTTTTGGCCTTAATTCAAAGGAGGTCAATTTCGAAATCGATCTTTTCAATAACGACATTAATAGATTCATCTATGCGCGTGGGCTGCAAAGCGTATTTGGAGGCGATTCGATCAATAACTCGCTTAATGCTGCGGGGTTGGGGGCTGCGCCTGTTTATAAATATACTCAAGGGCGGGCGGTTTTATACGGAGGAGAATTTGTGCTGGATATTCATCCTTCTTCCATGCCCTGGATAAGATTGAATTCTAATCTCAGCGTTGTCAATGGTGGCCTGTCCAATGTGCCGGATTCCATTAAATATTTACCCTTTGTGCCTCCGACCAGGATAACTGCGGATCTTAAATTTCCTGTAAAGAAGTTAGGCAAAGGAGTTAAAAATGCCTACCTGAAATTTGGTTTGCTAAATTGTTTTCAGCAAAGCAATATTTACCGGCAGTATGCCATATATAATGGCCTGAATACAGCCCTGACCCCTTATGAATATGCGGCAAGCACATCGGCTACGAAAGGGTATACTTTGTTTAGTGCAGGCGCAGGAGGAGATGTCATTTCTAATGGTCGGATTTTTTGCCAGCTTTTTCTTATTTGTTCCAATCTCTTCAATACTACCTATATGGATTATATGAGCAGGTTCAAGTATTATCCGGTCAATTATGTAACGGACCGTGTCGGCGTGTTTAATATGGGAAGAAACCTATCAATTAAGGTCCTGATACCGCTTGATTCTAAAAGATAGCAATTTTTTTTGTTTGGATGAATGAGATACATTTGGCAGAATACCAAACTATCTGCCATGCATCGTAAACGTCATAGCTATCTATTTCTATTATTAAGTTTTTGTCTGCTTTCTTTAGCGTTGAAGGCGCAAAAACCGGATCATACTATTTCTTCGGACAAAAAAGAGGTTTTTGAAAAGAAACTATTCTCTGCACTGAAATGGAGGTGTATCGGGCCATTTCGTGCAGGCAGGAGTCTGGCAGTCACTGGTGTTATTGGCAATCAAATGACTTATTATGCAGGAGCGGTAGGTGGCGGCGTATGGAAAACGACGGACGGGGGTACGACCTGGTTAAGTGTTTCGGATTCCAATTTTACTTCCTCTTCAGTGGGCGCCCTTGCTGTCGCTAAATCGAACCCGAATGTGGTCTATGCAGGGATGGGCGAGGTTGAAATGCGGGGTAATATTTCTTTTGGGGATGGGGTTTATAAAACGACTGATGCGGGCAAGACCTGGAAACATATCGGTCTCGAAAAATCCTATGCTATAGGGACAATTGCTGTCGATCCTCAAAACCCTGACCTGGTCTATGTTGCAGCAATGGGGAAGGTATTTGGACCAAATAAGGAAAGAGGGCTTTATCGATCCAGGGACGGAGGCAAAACATGGGAGAATATTCTAAGTCATGATGACAGCACAGGATGTGTGGATGTGAAAATCGATCCGGCCAATCCTTTGGTTTTGTATGCTTCGATGTGGAAAGCATTTCGTACCCCTTATTCCTTAAGCAGCGGCGGGAAAGGCAGCGGACTCTACAAATCCAATGATGGCGGAAATACCTGGAAATTGATCTCTGAAAATCCGGGAATGCCGAGGGGATTAATGGGTAAGATCATCTGTACGATTTCGGCTGCTAATCCCGAAAGGATCTGGGCAGTCGTGGAAAATAAGAATGGCGGAGTATTTCGCTCCGATGATGGCGGCGCTAACTGGAGCAGGGTGAGTACAATGAATGACCTGACCCAGCGGCCCTGGTATTTCAGCCAAATCTTCGCCGACCCTAAAAATGAAAATACGGTTTATATTCTCAACGTAGAGTTTTTCAAATCCATCGATGGCGGCGCTTCCTGGTACAGGGTGGCTAACCGCCATGGCGACAATCACGATATGTGGATCAATCCGGACAATGCCGGCAATTGGATCATGGGCGATGATGGCGGACCAGAAGTCACTTTTGACGGTGGCAAGAACTTCTCGGATATTGACCTGCCTACCGCACAATTTTATCATGTGAATCTGGATAATGATTTTCCCTATAATGTTTACGGGGCACAACAAGACAATAGCAGCATCCGCATCGCCAGCCGCACGAATAATTATACAATTGGCATCCGCGACTGGTATCCGGTGGCCGGTGGAGAGGCCGGTTATATTGTTCCCGACCCGACAAATCCTGACATTACTTATGGCGGTGAATATGACGGCCAATTAACATCTTACAATAAGAAAAATAATCTTTATCGCAGCATTTCTACAGATGTTGAATTGCATCAGGGGGCCGGAGCGGAAGATTATAAATACCGGTTCAACTGGACCTTTCCCATTGCCATTTCACCTCATAATCCCAAAATGCTTTATGTAGGCTCAAATTATATACATAGGACAACGGATGGGGGACAAACCTGGCAAATAATCAGTCCCGACCTGACAAGGCATGATCCAAAGACATTAAAACCCAGCGGAGGGCCGGTCACTCTTGATAATACAGGTGCGGAAGTGTATGCGGATGTGTTTGCCATTGCAGAATCTCCGATCAAGCAGGGCCTGATCTGGGCCGGCTCAGATGATGGACTCGTACATGTTACCCTGGACGATGGAAAAACCTGGACTAATGTTACTCCTAAAGCCCTTCCCGATTGGGCTTTGATCAGCTATGTGGAGCCTTCGCATTTTGATGAAGCGGTCTGCTATGTTTCCGCGACAAGGTATAAAAGCGATGATAACAAGCCTTATATCTTTAAGACAAATGATTATGGAAAGACATGGGCACTTATTACAAACGGCCTGCCCGAAAATACTTACAACCGTTGCCTACGGGAGGATCCGAACAGGAAAGGTATTTTGTATTGCGGTCTTGAAACTGGCATCTATGTTTCTTTTGACGATGGTGCGCATTGGCAAAGCCTTCAGTTGAATTTGCCTAACACCCCAGTGCATGATATTCAGATTCAAAACCGGGAAAAGGATCTTGTAATTGCCACCCACGGGAGGTCGTTCTGGGTGCTTGACGATATTACTCCCCTTTACCAATTAAACGATCAGATAGCCAAATCAGCAGCCTGGTTATATAAACCGAGGAATAGTTATCGGACGGGGGGCGGGTATATAGATGACCCAAAGGTTCAAGAGGGCGCCAATACGCCTAACGGGGTTATCGTTAGGTATTATTTGAAGGATAAGCCACAGAAGGAGATTCGTTTAAAATTTGAATCTGCTTCGGGAGATAGTATTATAACTTATTCCAGTTTAAAAAATAACCGCAATGAACCCATGCCTGTTTCCAGGGATTTCTATGAGAGCAAGGCAAAAAGGCCCGGACTTCTTAGCATCGATAGCGGTATGAATGTATTTGCCTGGGATATGCAATACCCTACTGCCAAAGCAGATAGCACCTCAGCATTTGAGGGTACCCTGGGAGGGCCGACTGCTGTACCAGGAGCATACAAGATGAAACTGTTTATTGGAGATTCTCTGGTACAAACGCAATCATTTGAGATAATTCCCGATCCGCGCAATCCGTTTACTGTTGCCGATCTGAAAGAACAGTTTGATCTGGCGATCAAAGTGCATAATAAACTGAACGAGATTGGCAAGGCTACCAGGCTGATCCGGTCCGTCAAGGCCCAATTGGAGGCTTTGATCGCTTCCTTTGAGGACTCAACAGAGGCAAAGCCTTTCAAAAATGCGGAACAACCGATCACGGATTCACTGACTACCATCGAAGATGCTTTGTACAATAACAAGATCAAATCGGGAGAGGATGATCTTCGTTTCCCGATGCGGCTTGAGGAAAAATTATGCGGCGTGAACGCGACTGTGCTGGGTTCGGACTCCAAACCCACGGTTGCCATGTACGAGAGCTTTGCCTCCCTTTCCGATCGGATCGATCTGCAATTGGGGAAATTGAAGACTGTCGTGAACGGAGCTATACCGAAGTTGAATGAGATGATCAAGGCCAAACAAAAAGTTATTATTGATACAAGGTTCAAGGATTAAATTTAATCAATGAAAAGGTCAAACCTAAAGCTGTTTTTATTTGCTTTGGTTCTATTCAGCAACTGCATCTATGCCCAGATTGATTCTGGCTTTTTCAATGCTATAAAATGGAGAATGATCGGTCCGCATCGGGGCGGAAGGACGGTAGGCGCTGTTGGGGTACCGCAACAGCCAGGCGTTTTTTATATTGGTGTGAACAATGGGGGAGTATGGAAAACGACTGATTATGGGAGAACCTGGTTCCCCATATTTGACAAGGAGCCGACGGGGTCAATCGGGGATGTGGCCGTCGCGCCTTCGAATCCCAATACAATTTATGTGGGCAGCGGGGAGGGCATTCAAAGGCCTGATCTTTCTGTTGGTAATGGGATATATAAATCTACCGATGGGGGAGAGACCTGGGAACATTTGGGATTGGATGACGGGCAGCAGATCGGAGGCATAGCAATCGATCCCACTAATGAGAACAAGGTTTTTGTTGCCGTGCTTGGCCATCCCTATGGGCCGAATACAACCCGCGGAGTATATCGGAGTGTGGATGGGGGAAAGACCTGGGATAAGGTTTTGTATAAGGATGAAAACACCGGTGCGGTCCAGGTTGCGATCAACCCTAAGAATCCCAATATCATTTATGCGGATCTATGGGCGGGAAGGCAGGGCCCCTGGGAAAATGGGGAATGGGACGGACCTGAAAGCGGGTTATTTAAATCTTCAGACGGGGGCAATACCTGGGTAAAATTAAAGAATGGCCTGCCGGCTTTTGCTCAAGGCTTGGGCAGGATTGGCTTTTGTATTGCACCAAGCAATCCAAACAGGATGTATGCAACTGTTGATGCGGGTGACTTTGGCGGCATGTACAGAAGCGACGATGCGGGCGAGAACTGGAAAAGCATCAGCAATGACGGAAGGTATTGGGGAAGGGGTAGTGATTTTGCAGAAGTGAAAGCGGATCCTAAGAATGAAGACATCGTTTATACCGCAAATGTCGTTGTTTGGAAATCGAAGGATGGCGGAACGACCTGGAAGGATTTTCGCGGGGCTCCCGGCGGTGATGACTATCATCGCATATGGATCAACCCGGAAAATTCAGATATCATTCTGATAGCTGCTGATCAGGGCGCGATCGTTACTGTCAATGGCGGCCAGAGCTTTTCTTCCTGGTACAATCAGCCGACCGCACAGTTTTACCATGTTAGCACAGACAATGCATTTCCATACAATGTTTATGGCGGCCAGCAGGAAAGCGGCTCCGTTGGCATTGCCTCGCGGGGCAATGATGGTGAGATCACATTTAGGGAATGGCATCCCGTTGCCGCTGAGGAATATGGGTATGTTGCGGCCGATCCCCTCGATCCGAATATAATTTATGGAGGAAAAATAACGAAGTATGATAAGCGGACGGGGCAGGTCCAGAATATTGCGCCGGAAGCTATTCGCTCGGGTAAATACCGCTTCCTGAGAACGGCGCCGGTCTTATTCTCCCCCATCGATCCTAAAACTCTGTATTTCGCGGGCAATGTATTATTCAAAACAAATAACGGAGGTCATTCCTGGCAGGTGATAAGCCCTGATTTGACGAGAGAGGCCTGGGATATTCCTGCGAGTGTCGGTATCTATACCAGCGATGACCAGAAAAAGATGAACCGGAGAGGAGTGATTTACTCTGTAGCCCCTTCACCGAAAGATATTAATACCATTTGGTGCGGGACTGATGATGGTTATATACAAATCACCAGGGATGGCGGGAAGAATTGGAAAAATGTTACGCCATCCTCGATTAGCTCCTGGAGTAAGGTCTCGATGCTTGAAGGGAGTCATTTTGATTTATCCACCGCCTATGCTGCCGTGAACAGGATCCGCTGTGATGACATGCATCCTCATATTTACAGGACAAAAGATGGCGGAAATACCTGGAAGGAGATCGTTAACGGATTGCCGGACGATCCGATCAATTCAGTGAAAGAGGATCCGCTTACCCGAGGTTTGTTATTTGCCGGATCGGAAAGAGCTGTCTATGTATCCTTTGATGACGGCGATCATTGGCAATCGCTGCAATTAAATATGCCCTGCACTTCGATCCGTGACCTGGTGATCAAAGATGATGATATCGTTGTTGCGACCCATGGCCGGTCATTTTGGATATTGGATGATATCACTCTAATTCGCCAGTTGGCAAATATTGCCCTTCACAAGAATGATGTCATTTTATTTAAGCCGGAAACTGCGATTCGTGTGCGCTGGAACATGAATTCCGATACGCCCCTGCCACAGGAAGAACCCGGTGGCGAAAACCCGCCAGACGGAGCGATCATTGATTATTATTTGAAGGAAAATGCAAGCGGGGTTATCACACTTGAAATAAGGGATTCGGCCAATAAGATTATCAGGGTATTCAGAAGCGATGACAAACCCTATGATATCCCGCCGGTAAATATTCCATTATACTGGATCAGGCCTCAGCAACTGCTTTCAGCAGCGGCAGGCTCACATCGATTTTTGTGGGACCTGCATTATGCTCCGGTTGCAGGGATTGCGCCAAGTTATCCTATTGCTGCAATTTATGGAAACACCGCTCCGGTTGCGACCTCGCCTTGGGTCATGCCTGGAAAATATGTCGTGGTATTGATTGTTAATGGAAAATCATATAACCAGTCTTTTTCTGTCAGGATGGACCCACGAGTAAAGACCAATCTGAAGGATTTGAAACAGCAACATGATTTAGCCCTGATCTGTTATAATGACAGAATGAAGGCTACATCCTATCTTGAAAAGATAGGTGGCCATTTGAAAAATGCGTCTAAGGATACGGAACAGCAGTTAACAGCATTTGCAGGTAAGAATCAGGGCAGAAGAAGGGGTGGCGGTGGCAGTGATAACTTTAATTCCTTAATGAACAGCTTCGATAATTTATTGCATAGCTTGGAGGAATCCGACGCTCCGCCAACCGAACAGGTCATTGAAGGAGTGAATAAAATGGACGAAGCGCTGCTCGGGCTTGAGAAGAAGTGGAATGAGTTTGAGTCCAAGACATTTCATTGAGGATTCTGGCAATCAAGGCGGATAGAATTTATAAGAACTACCGGATTAAAAAACTGAGGTTTAGGAAAAACAAGAATTTTCCAGATAGTAGGCTTCCTATTTTAATTTACAGGAATGCCTTGAACCTGCCTCGGTTTAAGAATAAGGCCGCGTGAATAATCTACCTGAGAAAAAATGTCAACAGGTTTTCGGGAATTTTTTGCGCAGGCTTTTTATGGGGCACGGCCTTTGATATATACCTGAAAAATATCATGAATATTAGCCCTTATGCAGGTAAACCTGCTGAGCCGGAGATGCTGGTGAATGTTCCGGGACTTGTCTCGGCATATTATACAGGAATACCGGACCCTTCAGTGGTAGAGCAAAAGGTTTCCTTCGGCACTTCGGGACATCGTGGTTCTTCCTTAAAAAATTCTTTTAATGAATGGCATATAGTTGCTATCACTCAGGCGATTTGCCTTTATCGAAAAGAGCTAAAAACAGATGGGCCTCTGTTCATCGGAATGGACACCCATGCATTGTCGGTTCCGGCATTTGCAAGCGCCCTGGAGGTGCTGGCGGCAAATGGGATAGAAACGATGATCTCTGAAGGTGGTGAGTATGTGCCTACCCCTTCGATCTCCCATGCCATTCTGTCTCATAACAAAAACCAGAAAACGGGTTTGGCTGATGGGATCGTTATCACGCCTTCTCATAATCCGCCGGGGGATGGCGGCTTTAAATACAATCCGCCAAATGGAGGACCCGCTTCAACAGATGTGACCAGGTGGATCGGTGAAAAAGCTAATGAATTTCTTTCTAATTCACTTAGGGGGGTTAAAAGGATGTCTTATGAAAAAGCCTTGCGGGAACCGGGCACAAAACGCTACGATTATTTGAATAATTATGTGAAGGACCTGGGTAGCGTGATTGATATGGATGCGATCCATAATGCGGGAATCAATATAGGTGTGGATCCATTGGGCGGCGCAGGCATTCATTATTGGGAGCCGATCGCTGAACGATATGGTTTAAAGCTGACAGTGGTTAATAGCACTGTTGATCCGACTTTTCGCTTTATGCCCGTTGATTGGGACGGGCAGATAAGGATGGATCCTTCATCGCCTTATGCAATGAAAAATCTATTGGCATTAAAGGACCGATTTGATATTTCGATGGCCTGCGATACGGATTATGACCGCCATGGCATTGTCACTAAAAAAGAAGGGCTGCTGCCTCCGAATCACTATCTCTCGGTTATGATTTTTTATCTCTTTCAAAATCGTCCTGAATGGGCTAGAAGGGCAATGATTGGGAAAACTGTCGTGAGTAGCCAGATGATCGATAGGGTTGCAAATAAGATAAACCGAAAACTGTATGAAGTTCCAGTCGGCTTTAAATGGTTCTCGGATGGATTGCTTGATGGATCGATTGGTTTTTGTGGCGAAGAAAGCGCAGGCGCTTCTTTTCTTCGAAGGAACGGGGAGGTTTGGACAACGGATAAGGATGGGATGATCGCGGCCTTACTTGCGGCTGAGATCACCGCGACTATGAAAAAAGATCCCGGTGAGATTCATAAAGAACTCAGCGCTGAGCTCGGCGAGTCTTTTTATGATCGTGTCGATGCTGCTGCCACTCCGGCCCAGAAAGAATTGCTTGGCAAACTTTCTCCTGAAAAAATCAATCAAAAAGAGTTGGCGGGCGAAAAGATAATTTCTGTCATTACTAAGGCGCCCGGAAACGGTGCGTCGATCGGGGGATTGAAGCTGAGTTCAGGAAATGGATGGTTCGCAGCCCGGCCTTCGGGAACTGAGGATGTATATAAGATCTATGCAGAGAGTTTTTCAGGAGAGGAACAATTGCGCAGGATACAGAAGGAGGCGCAGGGAATTGTTGACGCGGCGCTGAAGTAGGAATATATTAGAGGGATTTAGTAATATTGCTCCTATGCAAAAATCCTGGTTACGAGCGCTGCTCCCCCATGCCATCGCAGTTGTGGTATTCCTGTTGGTGGCTATTGTCTACTGCAAACCGCTTTTTGACGGCAAGACACTTGCGCCGAACGATACTGCGGGTTGGAGGGCGATGGCGGAGAATTCTTTCCAATACAAGGCAGCACATGGTCATTTCCCCCTCTGGACGGAGGGCCTCTTTAGTGGAATGCCGGCTTACCAGATTGCCATGGAGGCTCCGTCTTTTTCACCTCAAACCCTGGTCTATAGGGTGCTGACTCTTGGGCTGCCGAACCCGGCTGCCCTGTTTTTCCTTGCTTCGATTTGTTTTTATATTCTGGCCATTGCCCTGCGTATTAATCCTTATGCCGCGATCGCGACGGGCCTGGCCTATGCCTATTCTACCTATAATCCTTCAATTCTCGCTGTCGGACATGCGACGAAGATGCAGGCGATTGCAACGATGCCCGCTTTTCTTGCTTCCCTGATCTGGCTTTTTGAGAAGAAATACTGGCTGGGAACAGCCGCTCTCGCGGTCTTTACGGCTCTTTTTATTGGGGCCAACCACCCACAGATCACCTACTATGGGTTGATCGCGGCCGCATTTATGAGTGTGGCCTATCTTATACGTTGGATTAAGGAAAAGGACTTTCGGCATATAATTATCGTTTCAGTTTTGGGAGTCTTTGCAGGTTTGGTGGGTGTTGCCTGCAATGCCGTAGTGACCCTTACGACTCTTGATTATTCAAAGGCTTCTTTACGCAGTGGGAGTGAGCTTGCGGCTCCGGGCGGCTCGGTTACTAAAACCGGGCTGAGCCAGGACTATGCTCTTTCCTATAGCTCCTTTAAAACGGAAACCTTTACCCTGATCGTTCCAAAGATCTTCGGCGGTAGCGATGTGGATGGCCAGATCACGGCAGATGATTCCAAAACAATGACGGCTATCCAGAGCATGCCGGCCCAATTAGGCCAGCAGCTTTCCCAGTTTATTCGCAGCTACTGGGGAGGGATCGGTACCACAGCGGGCCCCGCATATGCCGGATCTGTGATTTGCCTTTTCGCCTTGCTTGGCTTTTTTCTTCTCGACGGCAAGCACAAATGGTGGATTCTTACGGCTGCGATCTTTACCATCCTGATGAGCTGGGGTAGCTATTTTGCAGGGTTCAATGGTTTTCTGCTGAAGGTACTTCCCGGTTACAATAAATTCCGCGCGCCGAGTGTGATCATTGTGGTTCCTACCCTGATGCTGGTGATGCTTGCCGCACTTACACTTAATAAACTGATTGGGCTCAAAGCTGATGAACGGGCAATAGCCTGGGAACAGTATAAGAAAGGCCTTTATCTTGTTGGCGGCGTCTTCGTTGTGCTTTTTTTGGTTTATATAAGCCTGGACTATACCGGAGATGGAGACCGCAAATTGCTGCAACAGGTTTCATCCGCTCCGGCTCAGGTACAGGAATATGTTCACAGTTTTGTTCATGCACTTCGGGAAGATAGACAGGCCATGTTTTTAGGCAGCATTTTCCGTAGCGTGGCTTTTATAGTTCTGGCAGCCGGAACCGGATTTTTATTGATCAAAGGACGGATCAAGCCCTTGCTGGCCATTGGAGTAATTGGCGCTTTAGCCTTTATCGATCTGATCAGCGTCGACAGCCAGTACCTGAACAACGATAAATATACCGATGAGGAGGATGCTCAGACCCCTTTTCAACCTACACCCGCCGATCAGCAGGTCATGGCGGATAAATCTTATTACCGGGTCTTCGATCTTCGAGAGGGTATCGGCAATATTACCAATACCAGTTCGACCCCTTATTTTCACCTGGATATTACGGGATATAACCCGGCTAAACTGAGCATCTACCAGGATCTGATCGAAAACCAACTTTATAAATATCCCAATTGCCAGCCGGTGCTGGATATGCTCAATACCAAATATTTACTTCTGCCTACCAATTCCGGCAGGGATTCGGCGGCTCTGAATCCAGGGGCACTGGGAGCAGTTTGGCTTGTCCGCGGCATTCGGTATGAGGCTGACGCCAAGGCGGTGATGGATGGGCTGAACGATTTTGATGTAAGGGATAGCGCGGTTTTGTTCGCGGGAGACAGGGCTGCGGCGGCGGTTGGGGCGGGCAGCATCAGTGATACCGTGTGGTTAGAAAAAAACGATAATGATGAGATGGTCTATAGCTCCAGGACGGCGTCACCGCGTTTTGCCGTCTTTAGCGAGGTCTATTATAATAGGGGATGGCATGCTTATATAGACAATAATGAAGCGCCGATAATACGTACCAATTTCGTTCTTCGCGGGCTGGTGATCCCGTCAGGGAGTCATTCGATCCGGTTCGAGTTCCATCCGGAATCTTTTTATATAGGGAGGATCATACAGATAGTGGCAAGCATAATAGTTTTCCTGCTGATCGCGGTGGCGGGGGTTAAGATTGGGAGGAAGGCTGAATGATGGGCACTGCGCATACTTCATAGCCAAAATCAGATAAATTTCTTCAGGGTTTGAATCTTCCTGCTTCTGAAATCAATTTAATTCAGACTATGATACACGTTAATTTCAATTCGAAAGCCTGCTGATCTACTTGCCCTGAGTCAATTTAGCCCTTAAGACCCAAACCAATCATGCCCGCTTATGAAGAAATCATTTGAATTCAATGCTTTATTGCAAACAGATTTTGAGCAAAAAACGGGTCAGCTATTCAGTCTTTTTGCAGTGCTGGCTATCCTGATCGCTAGTCCTGGTCTATTCGGGCTGGTCACTTTTACCACGGAACAACGCACCAAGGAAATCGGGATCCGGAAAGTTCTGGGTGCGAGCGCCTCGCAGGTGGCGGTGCTTTTATCTAAAAATCTTTTGGGGCTGGTCGTTATAGCGATGACGATTGCCATCCCCTTGACAGGGATCGTGATGCACCAATGGTTAGAAAATTTTGCCTATCGCATTGAGATGGGCTGGTGGATGTTTTTGATCTCGGGTATGACGGCGTTGATAATTGCCATCGGGACTATTGGTTTCAGGGCTATAAAGGCGGCATTGGCTAACCCTGTGGATAGCTTGAAAAGGGAGTGAGACCACTAGTGACCGAAACTTATTTATAAAATTATGCTTATACAGTTTTCGGCTCAGGTCTTTTCTTTATTAAAGTAAACCCAATACCTATCATCCATATAAAAGATGGAAAACGTACAATAGGAAGCAACCAGACAAGTTCGGGGAATATTAGGCTAAACGTAGCTATTAAGGCTATCATTGCCAAAATAAGGCCAACCCATGCTAGCCACCTGGGTGCATAGCTACCAAAAAGACAAGGGACAGATATTCCCGCCATCAGCAAGCCCAGCGCAACAGTAAAAGCGACTCCTCCGCAAGCAAATCCAAATAGTTGTATAGCATGCATTACATTCAAATCATTTGCAATTCCGGGTTCAGATAATACCCAACCGCAAAGACCTGAGAGCATGAATAACAACGAAGCTGCCATCCCACCAAACAAAGCAATGCTTACGCCAGTAACATTGACTCCCAAAAAGCTAAGTCTGCTGGTTATAGCAGCAGTAAAAATCCCGATCGGGATTGCAGAAGCGAACTGAAAAAGCGCACTAATCCTGACAGCATCCGGGAACTGAAGCAGTGTTTGTTGCACTTTCACCAATGCTTCAAGAGGCCTGGGGAATTCTGAACCGTGTGATAAAATTGAAAATGAAAAAATACTTGCAATAAATAACAAAAAATATATCACAGCGGCTATCCCAGGATGAGGCCCATGGTGCCTGTTGTAAGGTAAATAAAGCGTATCGCCAAGTGCTGATGCCATAAATGTATTTTAAGTGTATTAATGATGTGATTTGCTATGGTTGTTTCTGCCTGGTATTCGTGATATTTGTCCAGTAATAAAGATTGTCTTTTTCACCCCAAAATGGTTTTGTGATTGAGCTAAATAAAATAGATGCATATTTAAACTGCCTGCTATATCCGCTTTATTGACCCGCGAACCTCGCTTTTGTCATAAGTGTAAATATTTTTTGATGTCTTCTACATATTTTTCAAAAGCCTTCCTTCCTTTTGCTGTCAATTTACATATGGTATGAGGGTAGTTGCCCTTAAATGTTTTCAATACTTCTATATATTCCGCTTCATTCAGTTTTTTTATCTGATGGCTTAAATTTCCCTGGGTCGTGTTTGTCATTTCCATCAAATAATTAAAATCTGCCCGTTTCATTTTAAACAGAGCAGAAACAATGGCCAGGCGAACAGGTGTGTTTAAAACAGGGTCCAATTCATTATACATCAATTCCTGATTATGATTTTGAATATTTAAGTAAATACCCCGGGATAAGATAACCCGCTATGACTGCAATCCCCTGCAAAAGCGGTTTCATACTATCGGTAACAAATATGCTCGCAACAGAAAAAAGCAGAAATATGATCCCACCTATGATGAGCGGTCTGAAGCGTAATACCAATCCGGAAACCAAGGTCCCCATTCCGCTGATTAATATCGTATAGGTAAATGGGGGGTATTTCTCCACCACATTAATAAATACTATCAATATAAAACCGAGGCCCAATACCAGCCATAGTATTCTAAGATAATAGCCAAGATATGTTTCAGAAGCGTATCGTTTACCATTATAGTAGTAGATAGTTGCTATTATACCGCTTATCGCTAAAATTGGGAACGGTAAGAAATAAAGTGAGAAGGATGTATAACTATGCAAAATAAAAAATGAAAAACTTGCTATGGCAATCAGCCATCCCCATAATAAGAAACAAAAGCTTTGTTCTCTTATGTTCTCTTTTGTCTTACTGATAACTTCTGAAATCTTCTGCAAACCCTGTAAAGGGTCCATTTCATTTTCTATTGCTTCCATTTGCGCTGTTTTTAATTAGGTTACAAACATACATGTAGTTTGTATTGCAAACCAAATATTTTTTTCCCTGAATAATGTTAAACTGGAAAAGGCGATTGATTTGCCACCATATACATTTGAGCTTGGTCAGCACGAATTCAAAGACGAGAAGAGAAACCAAGAGGAAAAATAGCTTCATTAAAGCGGTCCGAAATCTTGCATTAGCCACGAGATGCTTGTTCCTGCATGTAACCTATTTGCTCAAGCTTGATAAATAAAAAAACGCCCTGTATATTGAATACAGGACGCTTTTGCCATTCACAAATTCTTACCTATTTTACTACTAGTGCTTTATCTATTAGAAAATTCAGGTTGGCACGATGCGCCTTTGTTTGTTCATTCTGAGAGACTGCGGTGGACAATAGTAATTTTATTTTTTTCAACGCGTTGAATGCCGCTGCGACTGAAGAATAATCATAAGCGCTGACTGGCGTGGTAACGATGGCAGCGAGTCGCTTTACAAATTCCGTTTGCAGGTTTTGCCTGTATAAATTAACATTGGTCTTAATGTCCTCATTAAAAATTGCACTGCTGAGGTCACTCAGGACATCTGCTGCGGAATAAGTATTTCCATAAAGGCTGCTGGTAATGATCCGCTGCATGGTTACCGGATGTAGAATATAGGCAAGCAGGTTTTGTTGATAGGCCAGTGCCAGGTTCTGTGGTTTGGGATCCTCCGTTAATCCAAAAAATTCAAATCCTCTCCGCTGCCATTGCAGGTAAGGATATAAATAGGCGTCGGCGCTAAAAGCGTTGGGAGCAAAAATATACTTACTGATTACGCCAAGAGCTTTTTTCTGGTAATCCACAGAAACGGGCGTAAAAGGTTTATTGGGTGATTTTTGCTCAGGGAAACTTCTGTCTACGTACACCCCTCCGATATAACGGCTCAACGATCTGGCCATATCGAATCTTTGATAGTTTAGCATATAATAACGAGAATACATCTCCGAGTAGGAATGACCTGGCTTAATATATTTATCCTTCAATTTACCCATCAGGTTATTCATCAGTTTGAAGCGCTCCGTAGCATATGTGACCATATCATTACTCATATCCCAAACCATCACCCTAGGGTCGATGCCCGATCCAGGGTTAACGATATCCGCGTCATTTCCAAAAGTCAATTTAGGATCATTGCTCCTGCTCAAGATCTTATTCAAAACTGCCTTTTCTTCCGCCGGATTACATTCCGTATATCCGTATTCAATGGCCCACTTATCGTAAGGCCCGGGTCGTATAGTATAATAATTTCCCCGCCTGCTGCTGTCGAGTGATAAATTTACCATGCTATAATCCATCACGGAACCCATCACTCCTAATTCACTTGTTATGGATTTATCTTTCAATTCTGCAGGGCTCAACATTTGGCTTGCCTTCATATTATGGTTCAACCCCAGTGTATGGCCCATTTCATGCAGGATGAGCTCTGTAAAAAATTCCTTTTGCAATACACCCATCTCATGCTCCCCGGCTCCTTCAACTTCAAGTGCGGTTTGCCCGGTCGCAAACTGCATTTTTGATTCCTTTGCATAAGTACAATTCTTCCAGACCAGTTGTTTGGGAAGATAGCTCATCATGGCCTGAATCGGGTCGGCGCTATTATTCAGGTTTTCATCTTTGGCAAAAAGATCTTCTTCCCTGGAAACACCAGATAAAAAATGCCAGTCAATTGTAATGTTTGCCCCCAATATTTGCCCGGTTTTTGGATTGACCAGGTGTTGCCCTATCGCATATCCCAGGTCTGTAGGCACCCATCGGATCACATTGTATCTCATATCGGCAGGATCCCAGGTAGCAGTATCGGGCATAATTTTCATGACAATAGCGTTCTTAAATCCCGCTTTTTCAAACGCTTCATTCCATTTTAAACCGGCATCCACTATAACTTGCCTGAGTTCAACAGGGGTTGTATTTTCTACCCACCAGACAATGGGTTCCACAGGTTCACTGAGCGTCGCCGTGGGATCTTTTTTCTTCAGGTACCAGCGATCGATCAGGTCATGGAAGGGGGTGGAAGTTTTATTTGTCTGATCGTCAATTTCCTCAATAAAATAACCAACCCTTGGGTCATCAAAACGGGGCTGGTAATCGTTCACCGGCATTTCCAGGAATGAATGCTGGAAACGAATACGGTTATAACGCGCATCAGTTATGTCCTTTCCTCCCTGGTTAAAAGGTACAGGGTTATCAAATGCCAATTCCACAATAACATCTGTATTCTTGGGAAATGATCGGATTTTATCATATTTCGATTTCGCCACATTGAGATTCCCTAAATTAAAAACGGCAGAAGGAGGAATATTGGGCGGGAAATTGGGTTTAATGGGATCTAACTTTTCACTTAAGAAAAGCCCATCGGCTTCAATAAGATAACCGGTTGAATCTTCTGCAGCTATTTTATCTGCATAGAATACAGCTTCACTTTCATCTACACCAGCGGCTTTACTCACTGCATTCGCGGGGTCGTAGTAGAAATTTGTATTTTCCTGGGAGAATTCAATCCGGTCAAATGTCTTTTTTATTTTAAATACCCAACTGACACGGATCATATTCTGGTTAAGAAAAAGCTGCGCAGGCCCGCCAAGTGAACAACTTTGATAAATAAATTCTTTGCCCAACTGGTCTTTACGGATATAGAGTTGTACGCTTCCTGTGGAAGTATCCTGGTATAGGGTTAGCAGGCCTTCCATTTTTATGTTGCCTTTTACTTTATCTGCCACACTGGTTTTTGAAGCTTTTTTGGTGGTGTCGGCTGATGATGAAGAAGCTTCTTTAGTTTTATTCTGTGCAATTAATTTGATTACACAAATACTGAATAAGCTTAAGAGAAGGAGTTGTTTGGTCATTTGTCTCATATAACAGGGGTTAAATTTTAAGAACCATTGAAATAACAAATAATATTACTAATCCGCGAAGGGAAAACATAATACGGGCGCCTGGCACCATTGTTTTCAGGTTGAATCAGTAAGATATTGAAAAGGGTTTTTGGGCCTGGTGTTTCCCAACTTAGTCCCTCTGCCAACGTTTTCTACAATGATTATTTTTTTTCGGGATCATATATGATTTTCCGTGGAAAAACAATTATCATAAATATTCCGCTCTTGAAGCCTTTTTTACCAATTGGGTAGTGGTTGGGGTTTTCTGCGCACATGGTGGAAATTACTGCATAATCGGGAACGGCGAATAAATAATCTGCTCTAAATTATGGGTTATTATACAATTTACGAAAGAAAAGGAAAAAGAATGAATAATTGCTTCTCATTTGGATTCTATTACCCATAAATCTAAGATCCCTTGATTCTATTCCATTTCAGAGAAATTAGTGACAGATTAGTGATTAGAATATTAATATGAAAGGATTTATTTTCAAATGGGCAATTGTATCACAAATTCTGTAAATTCCCCCTCTGCGGTATTTACTATTATCTCCCCGCCATGTGCTTTTACTATATCATAGCTTAGGGATAATCCCAATCCTGTTCCATGTCCAGTTGGTTTAGTAGTAAAGAAGGGCTGGAATATTTTGTTAATCACTGTTTGAGGTATGCCATTACCATTGTCTTTTACTCTTATCTCAATCTTATCACCAACCTTCATCGTTTTTACTAAGACCGTTGGTTCGTATTCTGCTTCTGCTGATTTCTTTTTTTCACGAACGGCATAAAAAGCATTGTTGTAAATATTCAGAAGCACTCTTCCGATATCCTGCGGGATGAAGTTTACTTTAGCGATGCTTCGATCAAAATCTGTTTTCATTACAGCATTGAACTCTTTACCATTTGCCCTTAATCCATGATAAGCCAATCTCAAATACTCGTCCGCCAATGTATTGATGTCTATAGATTCTCTTTGACCTGCACTTAACCGTGAATGTTGCAACATGCTTTTAACTATAGCATCTGCTCGTTTACCGTGATGGTTAATTTTCTCTTCATTTTCCTTTAGTGTTGTCAACAATTCTATTGCTTCATCCCGATCGCCAGTCTTAATGGCTTGTGAGGTTTCATCAATCAATTCCCTATTCAGTTCTGAAAAATTATTGACGAAATTCAGCGGGTTCTGGATTTCATGTGCAATGCCTGCGGTAAGTTCACCAAGAGAAGCCATTTTTTCTGATTGTATCAGTTGCTGCTGGGTAGCCTTTAATTCTTCTAGAGATCTTTTTAAGTCATTAGTGCGCTCATTAACTTTTCGTTCAAGTAAGGTATTTTCCTTAATTAATTTTCTTGACCGGTACTGTACAAAACTACGGATGGCGGTTCCTGCAAGCAAAATATATAACAGATACGCCCACCATGTTTTCCACCATGGCAGCCCAACAAGGATAGAAATATCTTTTTCATTCCACCCGCCGTCTTCATTGAATGCTTTAATTTTCAATAAATATTTTCCCGGCATTACGCCGAAAAAAGAGGTCTTATGTTCAGTGCCCATGTCGCGCCAGGTTTGATCATAGTTTTGCAGCATAACCTTGTATTTTACTTCGCCGGGGCTGTTGTAATGAAGAGCAAAAAAATCAACACTGAAACTATTCTGGTTATGACTGAGCCTTACTTCGGATGTATTGAATCGGATTGCAGCATGCTCAATATTTTCATCTGTCGTTCCCGCATTAAGCAGTTGAAAGGAAGTGATATTAATCCGTGGCGGCGGTATTTCTTTTTGCTGCCCTGGAAAAAAATCATTATATCCGCCAAGGGCGCCAAAAAATAATTCTCCGTCTTTACCTTTAAAGCACCTGGAAATCCAATCAAAATTGTTTGTAACCCCATAGCTTTTGCCATAAACAAAAGCTTTAAGCCTTGCCGGATCAATTTTAATAATTGAATTGGTAGAACGCAACCAGAGATTACGATCATTATCTTCCATGACGCACAGTATCATGTTCAGATGGTGGCCAGTGACCGGATCAACAAAATTTATAAACGAATCCCGGGCCGCATCATAATGATAGAGCCCATCGCTGCTGCCAACCCATAAAATACCAGAGGAATCGGTAAAAATAGAGAAAACGCCAATTTTTTTGAGGTAATGATGGAAACTTTTCCGGTCTTTATATAACCTTTCAAGGCCGCCAAACGTACCTGCCCAAATGGTATGATTTTTATCTTCATAAATGTTATCAACTATATCATTTACAAGGCTCGTACTGTCTGCACTGTTATGCTCATAATGAATAAATTGCCCAGTCCTGATATTGAACATATCCATTCCGGTATAAAACCCCAGCCAAATATTTTTACTATGATCTATCCAAAGGTTGCGCACCAGATTGCCGCCGATGCTTTGTTTGTCTTTACTGTCTTTCCGGTATCTAGTAAAATTACCTGAAACCGGATCGAATCTGCAAAGCCCCCCGCCTACAGTTGCTATCCAAAAAATACCATTGTCATCCACTTTCATATTGCCAATGGTATCACAGCTCAAGCTGTTGTTATTTAACGGTTCGTGCACCCATATTTTTTCCACCCCACTGGCAAGGTCCTTGCGTACCAGTCCTTTGTTTGTTCCAACCCATAATATCCGGCCATCAGATTGCTGATAAAATGCATTCCCATTAGCCCCGTTGCGCAGAGAAATTGATGGTATATTGATATTAATGGGATTATAATTGAAAATATCCCTTGTTCTTTCCCGCGAAAAAACCCAAAACAGGCCATCATAAGAGGTGAGCCCTTTTACCGCACTATAATTAGAAAAGCCAGAGGCGCTTTCCACGTAGGCAGTTTGGTTTAACACGTAACTGGTCCCGAAATGCTTTGCTATCTTTTGAACAGTATCATACCCTGTCATCCCATCCAGTTCCGTCCCTACCCATAAAACCCCGGAAGTATCCCGGCTAATGAAACTCACAGCATCATGCCTTTTAGTATTGGCAATGGGAGGGGCGCTCAATTTTTCCGGGTGTGCAGGATCATAATCATAATGTACAAAAATGCCTTTTTTTGTATCCATTGCATCCAGGTGGTTACCCAAAGTGCCAATCCATATAATACCAGACCTGTCTGAATAAATGCTGGATATATAGTTGTTGGCAATGGAAGAATTATCAGATGAATCGTGGAGATAATTAGTAAATGTATTATTGGTTTTGTTGAAAAGGTTCAGTCCGCCTTGCATATTGTTTTCAATCATTGTATTTGAAAAGAGTGAAGTGCTGGCACAGCCAACCCATAAATTGCCGGAATTGTCGATACACATACACCAAACAGTATTATAACTGAGGCTTTGGGGGTTGCCAGGTTCGTGAAAAAAATGGGTGCATTTGCCAGTCTTGATATCCATTTTGTTCAACCCGTTTTGAGTGGCTATCCATAAATCCCCATCGCGATCTTTTAGGATGGAAGTAACCGAATCATTGGACAGGCTTCCCGGATCTTTGGGGTTATGGCGATAATGGGTAAATGTATTGGAAGCAGGGTCAAACCTGTCTAATCCACCATCCAGATAGCCAATCCATATTATATTCCCATCATCAATAAATAAACGCCACATAGTTGCATTTGCGGGGGAATTTGGGTTTTTTTGTTCATGTATAAACTCAGTAAATTTTGTACCATCATATTTCGTTAAGACATTTGAGCCTGCTGAGTAACCCACCATCCAGAAATATCCCTGCCTGTCAATCGCTGCATCTGAAAATATAGTTTCATTATTGGCTATATTTACCGTGTTGAAGTGGATTTTCTGGCAAAAAGAAAAGGGTGCCTGCAGGCACATTAAAAAAACTAGTGAAAATAAAAATCTTATACCATACTTATTTGAAATAATCTTCATGTGATTCTTCTTTTCCACGTATCTTCCTGAAAAAATATTTTAAGAGACAAAATAAATTCACGATTAAATATAGGGAATTGGGTGCCTTTTGACAAAATATCTGCGTTGAGATTAAACCGGGATTGGCAATTTTAATCTTTCATAATTTACAGGAAGATGATCACTAGTAAGCCACCGAAATGTTCCGGATCCAGCGGGGAAATTGATTCACTTTGATTTGAAGACCTACAATTTTAGTCCTAAATTGGTGCCTAGCTTTTATTCAACCCTTTGACCCAATATGGATTCAACACATCAAAGCAATATTCTGCAAGTTGATAACCTGAATGTATTTTACGGAAATTTTCAGGCTGTAAACAATGTTTCGTTTTATGTTAAGCAGGGTGAGATATTTGGTTTGCTTGGTCCCAATGGCGCAGGTAAGACAAGTGCGTTCAGCGCTATTGAGGGGTTGATTAAACAAAAGTCGGGATCTATTATGGTTGCGGGGTATGATACGTTGAAACAACCACTGCAAGCCCGTGCGGCAATGGGTGTCCAGTTGCAGGCCAATAGCTTTCAGCCCGAACTGAACATATCTGAGATACTGCGATTGTATGCCAGCATTTACGGCCTTAATCTTACCAATAAAATGCTGAATGCCCTTCTTAGGGAAATTAACCTGTATGATTCCGAAGATAAAAAGTTCGGGCAGCTATCTGGAGGGCAGCAGCAAAGGATATCCCTGGCTATTACGACTATACATGACCCTAAGCTGGTATTGCTGGATGAACCCACCTCTGGCCTCGACCCTCAATCGAGGAGGAAATTATGGTCGCACATCGAGGCTATACGCGAGAAAGGGAACGCCGTTGTGCTTACCACTCATTCGATGGAAGAAGCCGAGGCTGTATGTGACCGTATCAGCATCATCGATCACGGGCACATCATAGCTACCGGTATGCCGCAGTCACTAATAGATAAGCACCGGAATGACCCGGAAGTGATAGCCGTATCGCGCCGTGGCAAGATCACCCTTGAAGATGTATTTATAGCGCTCACCGGCGAAGCCATACGTCCATAAATTGAAAAAATTACGAAAATGGAAATCATCATACCAAAAACATCCACTGTAATGGGGGCCTTGCTTAGGGCCGATTATACCACATTATGGCGCAACCGCCGCGCATCATTTATGGTGCTGATCATACCTATGATCATTGTCTTTTCCTGGAAAAATCTGGTAGCGACAGCAGGCGGGGCTTTTGTTCTGTCTAACAGCATAACTTTAGGTTTGGTAGCTATCGGGTTAATGGGCTATACCAATTCCATTGCCCGCGACAGAGATAAGGGTATTTTTCAACGACTGCGCGTATCACCGCTGCCTCTATGGACCATCATGGTAAGCAGGCTTTTGGTACAGCTTTCACTGATCTTGCTGCTTACCATAATCGTTTTTATTGCCGGTTTTCAACTGGACCATATCACTATGTCAATAACCGGGTACGTGCTTGCATTCCTGTCTTCCATAGTTGGCGGGGCGGTTTACCTTGGTTTGGGGCAGGCAATAGTGGGGCGTATCCAAAATCCGGAAACAGTTAACTCGACGGCAAGGCTCATCTATTTCGCTTTTATTATCGTAGGAATGTTTGGGGAATTGGGCGTTTTGGGCGATAAGTTCAAGAATGTGGTTGATTGGACCCCCTATGGAACTGTAAAGAATATACTTGCAGCAAGTCTTGAACCTGTCAGGTGGGACAATCATAGTACCCTGTCACTGCTTCTTACCATTGGCTATGCCATTTTATTCACTACAATGGGTATCAAGTGGTTTAAGTGGAGCACTAAGTAATCAATTGTCTAAAGTTAGATGGTGAACGAAAAGTATGCAATATTAGTTGGGCAAAAAATGTTGAAGCGGCCTTTTTCAGGAAGTGCCCTCACATTTTACACTCGGGGATATTGTGATTCCAGATCCTGAATTGACAAAACACCCGTACCTAAACTCAACAGGGGAAATATAAAAATCTCATGAAATACTTTTTCAGTTTAGTACTGCTGGTTTATAGTGTATCCATAATTGCTCAGGACAGCATATGGATTAAAAGCCATTACTACAAAAGTGAGCGTTACATAACTATGCGCGATGGAATCAGACTTTTCACGTCAATGTATATACCAAAAGACAGCACAGAAAAACATCCCATCCTTCTTACAAGGACCCCTTATTCCTGCGCTCCTTATGGCGAAAATAACTGGCGCCCATGGTGGAACAGGTTTCAGCGGGAATATTTTAAGGATGGTTATATTATGGTAATTCAGGACATGCGTGGACGTTACATGAGCGAAGGGGAATTTCATATTATTCCGCCCTATATAAAAAATAAAAGATCAAAATCTGATATCGATGAAGCCAGCGACGCCTATGATGCGATCGACTGGCTGGTAAAAAATGTTCCCGGTAATAATGGCAAAGTTGGCGTTGTGGGTATTTCCTATCCCGGTTTCTCAGCAACAGAAGCATCTTTGAGCAGCCATCCTGCACTAATTGCCGTAAGCACCCAAGCGCCAACAACAGATGCTTTCATGGGAGATGATGTGCATCATAACGGGGCTTTTTTCCTGCAAGATACCTATGGGTTTTTGGTAGAATTCGGCATCGGAAAACCACGTAAAGGGCCTACCCCGGAAAATGCCGTTGGCATTCCTCCCTTCACCGCAGACGCTTATGATTTCTATTTACGAATGGGGGCGCTGAGTAACATGACCAAAATTGTCGAAGAAAATAATATTCAAATATGGGGCGAAATAATGCAACATCCTGATTATGATTCCTGGTGGAAAGCACATAATTCAAGGTCAGGATTATACAATGTGAAGCCTGCCATGATGGAGGTGGGCGGATTATTTGATGCAGAGGACTGCTTCGGCGCATGGAATGTGTTTAAGGCAATAGAAAAACAAAGCCCCATTACTAGTAACAGACTAGTTATCGGTCCCTGGTTTCATGGCCAATGGGCAGGGCCGGATGGCACTCATCTGGGGAATGTGCGTTTCGGATCAAATACTTCTGTATGGTTTCAGCAGAAAAGGGAGATTCCTTTTTTCAATTATTATCTCAAAGGGGAAGGTAACCTGGATAGCATACCAAAAGCAACTGTTTTTTTTACCGGAGAAAATAAATGGCATGAGTTCAATGTTTGGCCCCCGCAAAATGTCCAATTCACCAATCTCTATCTTCTCGCAGATAATCAACTTGGATTTGTAAACGCAAGATCCATGACCGACCATGATGAATATGTGAGTGATCCCGCCAAACCAGTTCCTTATACTCAAGGCATACATGAAGACCGGACCAGAGAATATATGGTCGATGACCAACGTTTTGCAGCCAATAGGCCTGATGTTCTCGTCTATAAGACAGATATACTGAAAGAAGATATTACCATCGCCGGACCCCTCACTGCACAACTGAAGGTTAGCATTTCGACAACAGATGCCGATTTTGTCGTTAAGTTGATTGATGTATTCCCAGACAATTTTGGGTATGAAGCAGATTCAAACGGACAAAAACCTGCCTATATCATGAACGGTTATCAAATGCTGGTCCGAGGTGATATTATGCGTGGTCGTTACCGGAACAGCTTTGAAAAACCAGAAGCATTTGTTCCAGGCCAGATCTCTGACGTGAAATTTACAATGAATGATGTCGCACATACTTTTAAAAAAGGCCACCGTATCATGGTGCAAATTCAAAGCAGTTGGTTCCCCCTGGTTGATCGCAATCCGCAAAAAATGGTCGATATCTACACTTGCAGTGACCTGGACTTTCAGAAGGCTACAATAAAAATATATCATGATCCTGCCAATGCCTCTTTTTTGGTACTGCCGGTATTACATTAAAATAGCGATTGCCCTTTTCTGGGTTTTCGCTGCACATGGTGGTTCAATAGCAAGCTTACATAACTGAAAGTTCTTCAGTAGAGGATAGAAGGCAAAAAAGCTCCAGCAGGATCTTTATAAAAACCTTTGCTCATTAAAGTCATAGGTTGAACAATTCGCAACCCATTGTTTAAGCACCAGCGCAGCATCTCCCCATTTCGTGAAGGAAGTAAAAATCCGGGGCCGGAAAAGTTAACTGCTGCACCAATCATTGCTTTGAGTTCACTATTTGATTCTGCTACAGCATGCCCAAAGAAACCAACCTGGGTTGCATATCCTGTAATTCTTCCTTTATATTCTACAACTGAAGCGGTGCGTGCTTTAACGGCCCCAAGAAGTTCATGACCTCTGCTATGGCCATGTACTTTCAAACATAATTGATTGCAGGTATCCAGGTCAGTTTCATTTGCCGGACGAACATTGTATTCAGGGAAATGGATTCCGAGTGAGTCACCCTGCATTTGTGAAAGAGGCTCCCTTACATCAAATCCCAGTTTTGAATAAAGGGACATGGACCTGTTGTGGTAAGCTGCCTGCACTAACCTCACCCCAGCAAGGTTCTGCTGTTCCACACGTTGCAGGATTCGCTCCATGAGTTTTCTTCCTATTGACTTATTTTGTATTCCTGGATCAACAGTTATAGGGCCCACACCCGCAATAAGAATATCTTCCCAAAGGAAATTGCTGCCCACAATCTGCCCTTCTGACTCGGCCACTAACGAATAGACGCCCCCACTTGAAAAAATATAGTTCATTAATCCAATGGCGCTTTCAGGATTTGGAAAATCAGGCGGGAAATTGTGGCGATCAGCAATGGCCTTAAATGCCTTATAGCATATTTCCCCGCAGGCTATGGCATCTTCTTTCTCCCCCTTTCTTAACATGAGGTTCATTTGAAAAAATTTGGTGTGAATCCAGCTAAAATAAGTAAAGAAAAGCAAATGAGGGTCAAACTTATTCAATCGAGTTTGCTTTGCCTCAAGTGAGATTCAATAATGAGTTCGGATAAACACTAATTGCTATTCTCTCAAATCTGTTGCTGCAATTCCCATTTGTATGCCGATTAGATTCATAATTAAAATGAAAATAGCCAATCTAAAATCATATTTTCGTACCAAAACAATCCGTAAAAAAAATACGCTCATTTAAATATTATTCACCTAAAATAAAGGAGGTATTCTATGCCGAAGTATTTAATAACTGGGTCTTATACCCCGGAAGGAGTAAAAGGTCTAATTAAACAAGGAGGCTCAAGCCGAAAGGAAGTTGTTGAAAAGATGGTTAACAATTTAAACGGAAAGCTTGAAGGATTTTATTACGCATTGGGCGAGACGGACATATTTGTAATAGTTGATGTACTGAACGTTGCATCAATTGCTGCCATTAGTTTAGCGGTAAATTCTACTGGATTAGTAATGATAAAAGTTACCTCATTATTAACTGCGGAGGAAATTGACGGCGCCAGCAAAATAACCGTAAGCTATACACCACCTAAAGTGTGAAATAAATTGAAGGAATTACTTTTATGTATATACTTGAGAGCTGATGCTTTCAAGGACAAGGGTATATTATTTTAATTGCAATTGAAAAATAAACTCACTTTCATCCCCTTCTTCTGTTGACTGAAGCGGGCCATTTTCCCCATATTGAGCGACTGGATAAAGTGATGGAACTCTTACAAGCATTCACTAAAAAATAATTAGAAATGGCTCTGACACCAAACGCAGCAATGCAATTTATAAAGACGGGGGCAGGAGAAACTTTTACTGTTGGACCAATTACAGTGAGAGTTTTGGAAGACGGATCGCATACTGATAATCGTGTTGGCGCAGTAGAAATAATTGTGCCACCGGGTACAGATCAAACCCCACTCCATCTTCATAGAATGCACGATGAAACTTTCCTGGTTACAAAAGGTGCAATACGATTCAACGCCAGAGATAAAAACTTCGACGCTCAGGCAGGCGATTATGTTGTGATACCTATTGGCGTGGCACATACGTTTTCAAACCCATTCGGAGATATTGCTGTTTTTTCAACACTTTCTCCCCTGCATATTATGTGAATTATCTGCGCGAACTGTCTGGTTTTGCAAATACCGGGCAACTTACGCCACAGAATATACTTCAAATTATGGCACATTATGCTACTGAGCCGGGTTAAAGTCATAGACTTGTTAGTAATGAAAATTTTGTTACTATAGGGGATATAATTTAAGGGAACCCAGATTCAGGAAGTTAAATTTACCTTCTTGCTATCTTTACTGGACAATAACGCAAAAGCATTATGAAAAAATATCTGCTCACATTTTTCGGAGGGAATATGGCGCTTCGGTATAACAATCTCGTAAAGCCGGAAAAAGAGGTACAGGAAAAACACAGAGACGCCTGGGCGCAGTGGATGTCGGAGCTTGTGAGAGCAAAGCATTTAGAAGTCGGCTATCCGCTAGAGTCAGACGGAGAACGGATAGATTCTGAGGGAACAAAGGCTTATCATTTTCCCGATTCCACAGAAGGCGGTTTTATTATTATAAATGCGGAATCGCCCGTTCAGGCCACAGAAATTGCGAGATCATCGCCTATCATCAAAAATGGCGGATACATTCTTGCGCGTCCGTGCGGAGAAAGGAAGTAGGAAGTTCGATGTGCGACACACCTCGAACCCACTCCTGGGCAACATAAAGTTCGATAGCTTCCATGCATAAGTAGACCATAGCTTTGATACAGAATGTAAGGACCATCAATAATTGCAAGTAAGGATCGTATCTGAAACTAAATTCACGAATTTCTGCTTCAGCAAGGGGCTTAAATTTACCTTTTATTTTCCTGGGGATATTTGTCAGCAATTAAATTCAATTTGATATTATGTTCCAAATATGCCTTTAATCCGTCCAAAACTGTAGTGAAACCGCCTGTATTATCTTTAATAGCTTGAATTAATTCATCTCCTGTTTGGCTGAAGCCATAATTCTTTATTACCACATAGGTTGTATTGTCAGTTAATGCTGTAAATAAGTATTCAACATGGGTTGCAGGGTCACCCCATTCCGTTATTATTTGTCGGTCTTCCAATATTTCCTTGACAAATACATTGCAAGAAACCCCATACATTTCCCATTCCCACCTAAGATGCTTTCCAACTTCTAAAGGTCCGCTTGATTTTGTAAACCAAAAATTGGTGGTAATCGCTGGGTCGATAAAAGCTTGAAATACTTGTGAAGCGGATTTCCTAATCATCATTTGTACTTCTACGATCGGAATTTGTATCACTGGCATTCTATTTTTTTAATGACAATTCGCCTACTAAAAGTAAAGAAGAGCAATCTCGCCTGAGGCGAGACAAATGAAATATACATGAACGGTCGATACCGTGCATAGAACGCCCTCTATGGGTCCTTTAGTGCTTGTACCTGATCGAGAGTGCTGCAGCATCCCTTTTACGATAGCATCCGCACCCTTTCAGGAATATGTAAATCACTCCCCCGTTATTTTTGAGGATTTAAGCCTTGCATTTTCCGGCAAATCCATTGCGGGTATTATCGCAGTCGCAATAACTAATGCGGATATAAGAAAACCATCGCGGAGCGCGTAATGTTCTGCAAACTGTTCGTTAAACCTTTTAAGGTAGATTGTGTATATAAAATTGTGGATCACACCGCTTACCGCAATGCCTATCGAACCCCCGAATTGCTGCAAAAGGGCATTCAGTGAAGTGGCCGTTGCTGACTGATCAGATCTGACGGCATTCAACAGGGCAGTAGACACAGGGGAAACAAGCAGGCTTATCCCAAGCCCACGTACGAGCATTGATACTATAATGAAAATCAGCGATGTTCCAACGTTGATCCTGGAAAATAACAGGAAGGAAATGGCTACTAGCGCGATCCCCGCAACGGAACTGTTACGGATAAATCCCTTGTCTGCCAGTTTGCCTGCAAAGGGCCTTGTAAAAAGCATCATCAGTGCATTGGGCAATAAAAGAAGCGCAGACTGAACAGGTGAATAACCTAACAGGTCCTGTAATAAGAAGGGCAAAAAAAACATCCCCCCATATAGCGCCAGTGATCGTATAACAACAACAATGGCCGCCTTATTAAATACTGCTGATTTGAAAACGCTTAAATCCAGCAATGCATTATCCTTATTGGAAGAACGGATATACTTGTACAATGCAAATCCCGCCACCGCCAGTGCAGTCGGCAACTGCCAGGAAGGAAAGCCATAGTCAGAAATGAAGGATATCATTAACTGGACGGCAACAACAAATAACGCAAACCAGCTGTACCCCAAGGTGTCAAACGCTGGTTTTGAAACGGGCTGGAGTTTCAGGAAGCTCAGGTACTTCATGCACATAAATATGGTTATTATACCAAAGGGAAGATTAACATAAAAAATACTTTGCCAGCCAAAATAATGGGTTAAGAATCCTCCCAATGTAGGCCCGAGCGTTGGCCCGAGCACGTTTCCAATCCCCCACCAGCCGATCGCATTTCCGCGCCTTTCGGCAGGAAAATTTTCGCTCAGTATAGCCAGGGACACCGGGGAGATTGCACCTCCTCCTACAGCCTGGATAATCCTTGAAACAATTAAAGCATGCAGGCTGCCTGATAAACTGCACAATAGCGATCCAGTAGTGAAGATAGCAACGCTGTAAGTGAACAGGCGAAAATATCCAATCCTTTTTTTCAACCAGTTTGTCAGTGGGATGAATAAGGTAAAGGAAATCATATAAGCCGTAATAACCCATTCAGCGTAAGTAAGCGAAACTCCAAACTGCTGTCGGATAACCGGCAAGGAAACATTTACAATACTGCTGTCAATAGCAGCCATAAAGGTGCCCAGCATTAGTGTTGGAAGCAGGAATTTATTTTCTGGCATTTATACATAAGTTTGCATCAATTGTTTCCACTTAAAGATCTATGTAAAATTGCATATAATTAGGTTTAATTAGTGCCCACAACTTGGACTTCAATTACTGGGGTTTTAAGTAAACAATAACTAGTAACCAATTTGGTGAGAAGAATATGGCGACTAACGGATAATAAAATAAACTAAAACCAAGAAATCCACGGTGAAAATGAAGAGAAACGAAATATACACCGTGTCAAATGCGAAGCTGATGGGGTGTGGCTATTTACCGATATAAAAAGTTAGATCCCTTGATTCTAATACATTTCAGAAAAATTAGTGATGGAAATTCTGTTCAGAAGGGATTCATACTAAAATGGGTAACTGGATAACAAATTCTGTAAACTCACCGTCGCTTGTATTTACGTTTATCTCCCCTCTATGCGCCTTAACAATATCATAGCTTAAACTTAATCCCAGGCCAGTCCCTTGTCCAGTCGGCTTAGTAGTGAAAAAGGGCTGAAATATTTTATCAACCACCTTTTGAGGTATGCCATTTCCGTTGTCTTTTACTTTTATCTCGATTTTATCTCCAATCTTCTTTGTATTTACTGAGACTGTTGGCTCGTAACCAGCATCTGCAGTTTTCTTTTTTTCGCTCATAGCATAAAATGCATTGTTGTACAGGTTCAATAATACCCTGCCTATATCCTGTGGAATGATATTTAAATTACCTATTGATTTATCAAAATCAGTTTTCATTATTGCATTAAACGAATTGTCTTTTGCGCGAAGTACGTGAAATGTTAATCTCAAATATTCATCAGCCAGTGCATTAATGTCTGTTGGTTCCATAATTCCAGAACTGCTTCGGGAATGCTGGAGCATCCCTTTTACAATGGCATCTGCTCGCTTGCCATGAAAATTTATTTTTTCCTCGTTCCCAATAACATCGTCTGCAATTGCATTTGCATCATCAATATTTCCTTTTTTCATTTCGTCTTTCATTTCAACAAGTAATTCTTTATTTACTTCACTAAAATTATTTATGAAGTTTAATGGGTTCTGTATCTCATGGGCAATACCTGTAGTGAGTTCCCCCAGCGAAGCCATCTTTTCGCTTTGTATAAGCTGCGCCTGCGTAGTTTTAAGCTCGCTATATGCCTTCTCGATTTTAATTTTTGCCCGTTGTTTTTGCCTGTTGTCATAGAAAAGAAAACTAGCTAATAATACAAAAGTAGTTGTAACCCCATACTGCAAATTCTTTGTTCTTCTTACAGCGGCTTCTTTATTTTTCTGTTCTATCAAAGCCAAAAGGTCTTTTTTTTCCTGGTCGTATTTTATTTCAGCTTTTAAAGTTGTTTGTACTGTTTGGGCATTTTCCTCTTCATCATCCATAGAATCCAAAATAAGCCTTTCTTCCAGTGCTTTTTTGTATTCCTTATATTCGTAATGATAGTGAAAGAGGACTGCATATGCGTCCTCTTTTTCTTTTTTTAGCTTATATTTCTTTGCAGTATCCAGGGCAGCATAAGCATACCAGCCAGTGCTGTCTTTATTATTCATTTTATCAAAAATTGAACTCAGTAAAACCAATGAAAAGGTCATGTCAGGGTAATTCCTCAAGTTTTTCCATACTTCAAGTGCAGCATGATAATTATCTACTGTCTGTTGAAAATTATTTGCATGACGATATTCGCCGCCTATGCTCCAGAATAATCTACCCAAAGCGTATTGGTTTTTTTGAGCCTTCGCGAGCGGCAAAGCCCTGTCTGCAAGGTTTTTCACTTTGTCCCACTCTCCATGCCCTTCGTATAATGATATAATCAATAGCAACGCCTTTAAAATCATCGTGTCGTTTTTTTCGCTACTGGCAACATTAAGATATTTATTATCATAATAAACTGATTGTTTATAGTTATGGAGCAGGCGGTAACTTTCACCCAATCGATAATAAAAATTTGGAAACAATTTGCTCAGATGCAATTTTTCTGCCGTGTTCAGCCCATCTAAACCAAAAAATACACAACTGTCATTTTTATTGTCTTCGCCATAAAAAGAGGACAGCATGAGATCTCCGGAAGCGACAAAGTCAGGCCGGTTTAGCTTATTGGCAAGTTGTATTCCTTCATGAGTATATTGTATTGACCCACGAATATCCGTTTTAGATAATAAATTGCTGTACTTATATAGCAGGCCCACCTTTACTGTATCATCCTTTTTATAATTATCGAGTGCTTTTTTAAGGCTGTCAATGGTTTGGGTTTGGGCAAAACTTTTTAATGAAGACAAAATGATAAGGAATAAAAGTATTATTCTCATTGAGTTTTGGTTAAAGGCATTTTAATTATAAATTCTCTCCCTCCACCTTCTTTTGTTTCCACTTTAATTTACCCGCAATGTGCTTTTCTGATATATTCCTAAAATGACCAAGGCAGACTGACAGGGATGGATGATGATTTGAAGTTACTGAAAATTGATTATTTCGGGGTTCAATTTGATTACCCTCAAAAAATGATAGATAACTTTTTGGGCGTAACTATTATTTGTGCTCAAGTTGTAATATTCATCTACAGCTCCCCGGATTTCTGATTGACCTTTTTTATCGATAACTTTTTCAATATTAAAGCGGAACCAGATTTCAACGAAAGCTTTAAGATTTAAATCGATTTTTCGTTGCACAGGATGGCTGTTTACTATTGCCAGCTACCAGGAAGCACAATTTCCGAAAAAGATCAGAAGTAAGGTTAAGAGCACATATTATGATTATACTATCACATTTGTGAATGAAATTAGTTTAAGTAAAAACCAAACAATATACCTGGTTCAGGTCCAGGATGAAAAAAATCTCAAAGTTTTACGTGTCACCGATGATGAAATAAAAATATTACAGGAATTTGAAAAATAGTCATCAAAAATAGTCATGATATAAAAATGGTGATCATAATCAATCGCGGGGCCTTTTTCTACAGGCACTTTTTTGAATTCTTACATAGTAACAGATTAATGATTGGAATAGTATCATACTTTAATAAGAAGCAGGATCACAAATTCTGTATATTCCCCCTCCTTTGTATTTACTTTTATCTCCCCGCCATGCGCTTTCACAATATCATAACTTAATGATAATCCCAATCCGGTACCCTGACCAGTGGGTTTTGTAGTGAAGAATGGCTGGAATATTTTATCAACTATTTGTTCTGGAATACCATTGCCGTTGTCTTTAACAATGATCGTTATCTTACTATCAGACTTCATGGTGCTTACTGATATTGTTGGCTCGTAACCGACTTCTGCTATTTTCTTTTTTTCAGTTACAGCATAAAATGCATTATTGTATAGATTCAAAAGCACTCTCCCAATATCCTGTGGAATAATATTGATATTATCTATTGATTTGTCAAAATCAGTTTTTATATCAGTATTGAAATCTTTATCCTTTGCCCTCAAACCATGATATGCCAGCCTCAAATATTCATCAACCAACACATTTATATCCGTCGGTTCTTTTAACCCAGCGCTTGACCTTGTATGTTGCAGCATACCTTTCACAATGGCATCTGCACGCTTGCCATGTTGATTTATTTTCTCTTCATTGTTAATTACATTATCTGCAATTGCACTAACTTCATCAATATTTCCTTTTTTTATTTCATCTTTCATCTCTGCCAGCAATTCTTTGTTCACTTCAGAAAAATTATTCACGAAATTGAGAGGGTTCTGTATCTCATGTGCAATGCCTGCAGTAAGTTCACCAAGGGAGGCCATCTTTTCTGATTGTATAAGCTGGGATTGGGTGGACTGCAGGTTTTCGAGTGATTGCTTCAGTTTGGAAGTACGCTCAGCAACCTGTTTTTCCAGCATATCGTTATGGGAAGATAATAATTGCTGTTTTTCTCTTTCCTGAATTATGTTTTTTTGTGACAGTTCATTAACCTCATGCAATTTTTCCTTTAAGGTTCGGTTGGTAAACGCAAAATCGAGTGCTAGGAACAATGAAACTGAAGCTGGCAGGCTTAAAATAAACATCATAAAAATTGCTGTCCTTAAGGCGTCCTGACTGTCAAATGAGGATGTTCCAGGAAGAGGGCCTTTAAGTATGAAAACAATAAAAAAAACAATTGAACTTATGCCTCCTATCGCAATGATCCAGGCGCCTTTTTTCCTTTTAAAAACGGAAGAAAAGGCAATGCGAATAATATTCACGTAAATTAATAAATGAACAATCTGCCCCAGCTTCCAGCCACTGGGATAGATTGACGCACTAAAGATGATTGCTGCAATCAATAAAATGATCGATGCCTTATAGGTGAAATCCCACACTCGCTGAAGAAGGTAGTTAAGTGCGGTAAAAATACACAAATCACATAAGAAGAAAAACAGCAGTGAAGAATTTGCAAGATAAAATTTATGTGCGACAGTGTGATTGAACATAAATAAAACAAGCTGCAGGGTACCTCCTATTATTGCGGAAAAAGCATAGATGCCAAAAAAAAGATTTGCTTTTTGGCTGGGATAAACAAGGTAGAATGCCATATGCAGGATAAACATCATTAAATAAATACCAAGAGGTATTAATTCTAAATTATTAATAAGCCTAGCTTTCTCCTGATAGTATTCAAAAGCATTATGGGAACCCATAACCTTGATCCATAATAAAGGATTTGCAGTCTCAAATATTGCGGTGTAAAAAATATTTGGCTGAGCCTGAAATCTTATCGCCAGAACGTGGTACGCATTTTTCTTTATCGGGATTTGGAGGGGTTCCCATAAAGGATCATATGCTGCTACTTCTGTAGCATTTCCACTCAATGTACCAAAGCGATAAATTAAACTATCATCCAAGTAAATTTCTGATGCGACCGATTGCTGCATGAGCATGGACATCTTTTGATCACTGGAATCTCCTGAGTAAAAATGCAACCTCAGCCAGCTAATACTTGTTTTCGGAATTTCCGATAAATTATGAATATCGATTGCTGGATTGATTGTATTCCATGGAGTGTCATTAAAATCAGTCTTCGCCCAATTAAGATTATCACCCGCATGAAATTTCCATCCATTCATTAATATTAAGCCTTTAGGTAAAATTTTATCTATATGAACAATTGCAGTACCATCGTCTTGTGAGAAACAATAAAAAACAGACAAAAGAGTAAATAAAGAAAAGCAACATAAAATTTTCATAAATCGATTATTTTCATTATTGTCCGACTAAAAATAGTACAAAATCTTCTGTACCATATCATTGTTGCCTATAATTTCTCCCAATATTTATGGGTTTACTACAAAATAAAAAGTAGTAACCGGATTAGGCACAACAATTTGGTCACTAAAAGCAAAGAAAAGCAATCTCGCTTGAGGCGAGACAAATGGAATGTGCATGAACAGTAGATACCGGGTGTAGAATGTGCAACTAGTGGAGTGCGGCTACTTTCCGATACTGAAAATGAAATGCCACATCAAGTGCGCTTTTGAGAAGAATTAGTAATAGATGAGCGACATGAATTTAATCTGATTTAAGTATTATATATTTTTAACCGTTAGTGAAAGGTTTATGTATTTATTTCAAATTTTAGTGAATAGCATATTATTTAAAGACCTCCTATAAATTCTTATTCATTTTCTCATTTTTATGACTTCGAACGAAATGATTGACGTCTATTGCGACAAATACCAGGAACAAAAGTATACCGACTAAAACAATCACTTTGTCCAACTTTTTAGTATTAATATACTTATTGCTTAAATCGTAAAGCTTCAGTCCAAGAAAGCCTCCAAGAGTATTCGTAATTACATCTGTTATGTCTGTCGCTCCAATTGCGAAGATAAATTGAATTATTTCAGCACTAAGGCTAAAAAACATTATGAAAGCAAGCTTAGGTAAAAATCCAATTTTTTTGAAATTGACATCCAAAAGCAAAGCCAATGGAATAAAGAAGATACAGTTATATATCATCTCTCCGTAATTAATTTTTCCATTTACAATGGAAGGAGCAGCAAATGGAATCAAGTTAAGACTTCTGTGGTGATGTGCAAATACATGCGAAATATGCACTGAAAATTTGAATAACACTAACCAAATCAGTATCGCTATATATATAGCAAGCAATCCTCTAGATAATATTTTACCCATATGATCTCTTTGAATTCTTTTTTGTTTACCTATATCAAAGTTTATATCCGATGTTCTAGTTATTTACAATTCCAACAGCATTCAAGATTTCTCTTCGTTATCCTATGCAGGAATAATTTCGTCCGAAGGATTTTCAGGTTGTTTGTTTACCTGATTATCAAAATATTCTACGTTTGTAAAAATGATAGAGGATTAAAAATATAAACAATTTTGAATGAAATATTAAAAGTGAGAAAATTATTGATAGGCGAGTAAGGGCTTGAACCTGTGCTTAGCCATATTAGGGCTAAGGCGGGTGCGTTTGATCCGCCCCTGAGGATGTAGGAATAAATTTAAAAACCCAAACACAATCGGAAAAGTAATTACGCCAAAAAACTCAATCAGTTTTGTATTGGTAATAAAGCTGCGGCTTAGGAGTAAATAAAGAGTAAGTAAAATAATAATACCAATAGCAATTAAAGCGTACTCTATGTTTTGTTTACGCTGTTCGTCATTTTCTGCAGCTACTATTTGAAGTAACGAATTTACGTTTGTTTTTTGGGCAAATGCAGTTTGAACACTTATGTAAGCCGTTTGCGACAATATTATTTTTTCGCCTTATTGGCAGTTGATCCGCTCACTGAGTGCCATCGAGGAACCATAATTTACATCCCAGTAATACCTGAAGTATAAACTTGTGCAACTCTTGCATCTCACTACGTTTTGGTTCAGGCTGGCTGGTAATATACTTTTTGATTTGATCTTTTACGTTCATATTTATTGCTAGCTAAAGAAGACAAAAAAATATCAGCACAGGGTATATGGACACAAGCAGATTAGCCTGAAATGCTCTCTTTAGATATTATCGTATGCAACAGTTATGCGCCAAGAGACCCTTCTTCTGTATTGATTAGCCAGTCATACATGAGGCGCTATGTCGATATCCTCTGACAATCCTTCGATCGGAGTTTTATTGGCCCATCATATTGCTGAGATTATTGATGTGGTATCCATTGGTAGCAATCACTAATGATTTTTTTAATATGCTCTGAGTGGTCATCCCTTCTCCCGGATGAGCACTGTTCTCTACTTCTACCACCAGGAGATGCGGATCATTTAGCTGGGGATACGAGGGCGCAGCAGTTCCATATTTGCTCATTGCAGAACCGGATGGCCCTGTTCCTGCACCAAGCATGGAAAATAATGAGGTGTTAAAATCAACCTTGGCGTACCATACGCTTCCTTTTTCGCCTTTGCTGTTTGTATACCCGTATTCTTCAGCAGTATAGCCGCTAATTAGTTTTGTGCTACCTGTTTTTGCAAATCTAAAATTACTGTTGTCTTGCTTAACGGCAGAGGGAGTTGCAGAAGTACTGTTCTTGTTATACTGTTCGGCAATTTTGCTCATATCACCCACCATATTTTGCATGCGCATGAGGGTGATTGTCTTCTTTTGATCATCAATGATGACCGTGGTGCCATCCTTTGTAAAGATTATAAAGGAATTATTCTTGTTATCAGCTTTCAAAGCTGTATAATCACCGTTTTGCGAATAATAATAAGTTATCGCCTTAGCGCCACCTGAATTCTTACTTGCACTATTGGCCTGTTGCGCTACTTCATAATCAAAATTATAAGAGTCCGGAACCTTATAGGCAGTTTGTTGTTGCGAGACAGCAGAGTTGGGGATAGAAAACAATACTGACATGAAAACAATGCTACCGATAACACTTTTCATAATCGTAAAATTAAATGTGCTTGAAATATTGAATAGAAAGTTACAGAATATCTTTTTGTAAAATCGCCTATTTCTTTTTATGTTTTGGTTAAGCGGGATTTCGCCCAAGCGGTGCCAGCATTAAAACCCCCAAATAGCAGCGCACTGATAATAATCAACAAATTTGAGAAAATATGAAAATTGACAATCAACATTTTATGCTGACTATTTCCCGATACAAAACTTACTGAAAATATAATCCAACTGATCTTCAGTTGTAATCTCTCCCGTGATCTCGCCTAACCAGTGGAGGCATTGGCGGATGTCCGGCGAAAGCAAATCTCCGCTTAATTGCTGGTCGAGGCCTTGTCTGATGGAGTCAAGCGATTGCTGGACCTTCTTGAGGGCCTGGAGGTGGCGCTCGTTGGTGAGGAGACTTTCGCCTACATGGGTTCGGTTGGCGAGGACGGAGCGGACGAGTTTTTGTTTGAGCTGGTCGAGCCGCAGGTGGTTTTTGGCGGAGAGCTGGAGGATTTCGGGATGGGCCGAAAATTTTTGCTCGATATGGACGAGGGGAAGCTGGTCGATCTTGTTGGCGACGGGGAGGATGGTTTTGCCGCTAACGCTGGCGGGAGCCTGCCAGGCAGCCTGGCGGGTGAGGACCTGGGTGACGGATTCTTCGGGGTCGGCGGCATCGAAGAGGTGGATGATAATGTCGGCGGCCTGGATCTTGTCTAGGCTGCGCCGTATACCGATGTTTTCGATGTGGTCGCTGGAATGGTCGCGGATGCCGGCGGTGTCGATGAGGCGAAAGGGGATTCCGTCGATGTTGAGGACTTCTTCTACCGTGTCGCGGGTGGTGCCTGCGATTTCGGAGACGATGGCGCGTTCTTCATTGAGCAAGGCATTGAGGAGGGTGGACTTACCAGAGTTGGGGCGGCCGATGATTGCGACCTGGACTCCGTGGCGGATGACATTCCCGAGCCGGAAGGATTCGATTAGGGCGCCGGTGGTATTGAGGGCGCTTTCGATGAGCTCGTAGAATTTCCAGCGGTCGGCGAACTGGACGTCTTCCTGGGAGAAGTCGAGTTCTAGTTCTATGAGGGCGGAGAAGCTTATAAGCTGTTCACGGAGCTGCCGGAGCTCGGCGGAGAAGCCACCGCGCATTTGGTAAAGGGCAGAACGCTGTGCACTTTGGTTGTTGCTGGCGATTAGGTCGGCGACGGCTTCGGCCTGGACGAGATCCATCTTCCCCTTAAGGAAGGCGCGTTGAGTGAATTCGCCGGGCCGGGCGATTCTGGCGCCATTGTGGATGAGGGCGTCGAGTATGCGCTCCTGGATATAGGGGGAGCCATGGCAGGAGATCTCGATGGTGTCTTCACCCGTATAGGACCTGGGGGCCTTGTAGAGGGACACCACGACTTCGTCTAGGGTTTCGCCCTGGTGGACGAGGTTTCCGACATGAAGGGTGTGGTTGGGCTGAGTAGAGATCCGCTTTGAGGGGAAGAGCTGGTCAATGATTTGAAGGGCATGAGGGCCGCTGAGGCGGAGGAGGGCGAGGGCACCTGGCCCGGGCGCGGTAGCGGGGGCTGCTATGGTGTCGTCCCATCCGATCAGTTTTCCGAGCATGTGAAAAGTTTTCCAAACCTACACATTTAATTAGCTCGCTAACAAAAATCCCCGCCGGAGGCGGGGATTTGCATAAGTATTTAAATATTTCCACTCCTTTTATTGTTCGAGCTTGAATACTATAGGCTGGCGTTTTTGGGATTTTACCTGGCGTCCGTTTTGTACGGCGGGCTTCCATAAACCGCTTTTTTTGATTACACGTACAGCTTCGTCACGAAGTCCTCCATCCGTGGGGCCTGAGACGGCTTGAACATCGCTGATATTTCCTTCCTTGTCTACGATGAACTGTACAACTACCTGGCCCTGGATTTCATTATTCTGGGCTTCTTCGGGATAGCGCATGTTCTTTAGCAGATAACGCTGCCATGCGGCATCTCCACCCGGGAAGGAAGATTCGATTTCCACCTTTGTGAAGAGCTTGTCATAGTCTTCTTCATCCTTTTTGGGAGCTTCGACCACCCCTTTTCCCTGGTCTACCGGAGCGGCAAGTCCATCATCTTTTATACCTTCCTGGTTGGTAGTACCAATCTTTGTGTCTTCGAGCTTTTCCTGTTCAGGCGGCTTTTCTTCCTCCTTCACCTGGTCATCTTTCACGATTTTGGGAGGCGTGAATTTGGCCATTTCCACTTTTGGAGGCTCTATTTTTGGAGGAGGGGGGGGAGGGGGTTCATTTTTCTTTTCTTCTTTGACATCTTCAAGTTGCACATCCTGTACTACCATATTCTGTTTCTTTTGTCCGGAGCCGATCACTCCAGCCAGGAGATATCCGACAAAGAGCAGGAGGATGAGTGCGCCAATCGAGGCCATAGCCATTATGAGTCTCCGGTTATAGGTTTTCCGGAGATCGTAGGCTCCATACTCCTTGTTTCTCCCCTCGAAGATGATGTCGAGTATATCAGCGTCTAAGATTTTTTTTGGATCCATTGTAGGATTTTTTATTTAAGACTAATCAAGACCATTTTCCAATTTTCATAAAGAAACCTTCCTATTTAATACCATTTGCCTGTTGGGTTAACAGGATCAGGCCATATTCCGGATCGCTGATATCCACCAGGGCAAAACGCTTCACATCATCGATGGTCATTTCATCGAGGATATTGATGGTGTTTTTATAAGTGGCATCCTTGGTAGGCTTGAGGACAACAACAAAATCCTTTGGATCTGTCCTGCGCTTCTTATCCAGGATAACATCCCTGATTTCCTTGAAATTAGAAGCTTTTAATTGTTTTGGATCATCGCCTTCATAATCATATATCTGGTCATTCTTACCGAGCATGATGGTCAATACTGCCGATGCCTTGACCTTATTCTGTTCTTCAGGCTTATCTACGTCTTTGGGCAGGAACAGCTTAAAGGCTGTCGGCTGGCTCATGGTCGTCGTGAATATGAAAAAGGTGATGAGGAGAAATCCGAGGTCCACCATGGGCGTAAGATCCACCCTGGTCGACAACTTCTTACTCTTTTTAACGCCGGGCCCTTTTTTGTGACCACCGCCCGACGAGGTATCCATCTCTGCCATAGAAATTCAGTTTTTAATTGATTAATCAAGTGAACCCTTAGTCCCGGTCTGCAGGTTTTTCTTCCAAAGTTCGGTTCCGGAAGGAACTGCAACAGGGTTGGTTACCACCTGGAATTTCATCTGATCGTTTTTCTTGAACGCCTTGATGACCCCCTGAAACGCAGGATATTTTGAAGCATCATCCCCTTTGACAAGGAGGTTCATCTTTTTCGATCCGTTAAAAAATGCAGTTGTTGCCGAATGTATCCAGTCAATCAACTGATTATTAGTGGAATCGAGCACGGGAATTCCCGGCAGCTTGAGATTTTTCATTTGCGTCGGGTCCTTGTCCAGGTATGATTTTAACTCACTGAAGGGAACCCCGACATAGGCTGATGCGTTATTTGTAAAGTTCTTTTTCTCGTCGGCAGAAAGGCCCAGGTTCTTAGTTGTGTTGATATCGTCGATGATATCCGCTTTTTGAGTCGGATTTCCATCAGAAACCGAAAAGTAGACTTTTCCATCCTTGTCTATTGTGATCAAAACCACATCCTTATCCGGAGCAATCTTGGAGGACACGGAATTGGGCGTGTCAACGCTCAGGATTTCAGGGGGCTTGAACTTAGTAGCCAATATGAAAAAGGATAGCAACAGGAATGCCACGTCGCACATCGCGGTCATGTCGATGTTGGTGCTTTTTCGTGGTAGTTTCGCTCTTCCCATGGTTATTAATTAATTTGTTAACTGATAGATGCAAATTCTTTCATTTTCCATAAACTCAGGACCATGAAAATTATTTGTACATGGTAGCAAAACTCTGAGTAAGGGTGAATCCGCTTTCGTCGATACCATAGGTTATCCCGTCGATCTTTGTGGTAAAGATATTGTACATGATAATGGAGATAGCGGAGGTTCCGATACCGAGGGCCGTGTTGTAAAGGGCCTCTGATATACCCTGAGAAAGCCTTTGTGCTGCCTCGCCGCCGCCACTGTCTCCAAGTGCTGAGAAGGAGCGGATCATCCCCAAAACTGTTCCTAACAATCCCATCAGTGTAGCGACAGACGCAATCGTTGAAAGGAAAACCAGGTTTTTTTCGAGCATGGGCAGTTCGAGGGCTGTGGCTTCTTCCACCTCTTTCTGGATTGCCAGCACTTTTTGCTCCGTATCCAGTTCGGTATTGCTGATCATTTCCTTGTACTTGCGAAGGCCAGCCTTCATTACATTGCCTACGCTGCCTTTTTGCTTATCACATTCGCTGATTGCGGCATCTACATTTTTGTTTGCAAGGTTGTATTGAACCTTACGGATAAACTCAGCAATATTTCCTGTGCCGGTGGCTTTTGTGATAGTCAGGTACCGTTCAACCACAAATGTCAGTACTGTCAAAAGTGCCCCAATTAGAATAGGAACAATAATTCCGCCCAAATACATTTTATTCAAGTCACCTTTTGCTCCTTCATATTTAGGCCAAAACCAATTATCATCAAGCGTCTTTGCAAAATGATCCGGGGACCCTAAAATAAAACGCCAGAAGATGTACCCAATTAAGACACAAATTACGGGAGCTATCCAGGAAATCGAGTTGCCTTTTTTCTTCGGTTGCACGGAAGTTGAGACTTTTGCGGCTGCCGTTGCAGTTGGTTTTGTTTCGGCCATGATCGTTTGTTTTTAGTTTTTTAAAAAAGAAGTATGAAGTTTAAAATAAATAGATTGTACAATTCTAATGAAAAAACCATTTAATATACCAAATCGAGTAACAATTTTTTTAAGGGATGCACAATTTAAGAAATTTATTGAATGATAAAAATCAAAATACCCTTGTTAAACCCGTTATCGGCCAGTCATATAAGAATTTTCAATTTGTCAATCCCAATGCATTATCTTCATTTTTCAATATCTTTTTTATATGATCGCTATCAAAAAATTTCATTCAGTAGCTTTTCTGTTTTTAATAGTGTTTTTCTTCTTGCGGGCTGAGGGGCAGGATAAAAAAACGGCTCCGGCGGGAGCAGTCGGGTCAGGAGATCACCCGGGGTCGGCACAGCCGACTCCAAAGACTAACCCCAAGCCCTATAAAGAAATCATTACCGATAAGGCTAAGTCCTCGACGGGGCTGATTACCGTTCATAAAGTGGAAGATAAATGGTATTTCGAAATACCGGATTCGATTTTTGGAAGGGAGATACTGGCAGTCACCCGTATCGCCAAGACAGCGACAGGAGCCGGATATGGAGGCGAGGAAGTGAACGAACAGGTGCTTCGTTTTGTGAAGGGACCTGAAAACAAGGTCTTTATCCGTGTAGTGTTTTATATTAATGTGGCTTCAGACAGCTTACCCATTAATCAGGCAGTAAGGAATTCGAATGTGGAACCAATTGCTGCCTCCTTCGATATCAAGGCTTTCGGCAAGGATAGCTCAGGGGCGGTGATTGAAGTGACGGACTTCTTTAAGGGAGATAACCAGGTGGTTTCCCTGCCTGCCAATTATAAGAGAATTTTCAATCTTTCTGCTCCGGCAACAGACCGCAGTTATATTAATTCTATAAAAACATTTCCTATCAACACGGAGATTCGGGTGACCAGGACTTATTCAGCTTCTGCGCCGATGGGTATCGCGATGAGTCCTTTCCCTTCCATCCCGCTTGTGGCGGCTGCGGAAGCTGGTGCCGTGACTCTGGAAATCAATACTTCGATGGTCTTGCTGCCTAAGGAACCCTATAAAAGGAGGTTTTTTGATGAACGCGTAGGTTATTTTTCTGACGGATATACCAATTATGGACTTGATGTTCAAAAATCCCAAAATGAGACTTTTATCACTCGCTGGAAACTTGAGCCCAAAGCCGAGGATGTGGAGAAGATGAAAAGGGGCGAACTGGTAGAACCACAGAAACCTATTGTATTTTATATTGACCCGGCAACTCCGGTGAAGTGGAGGAAATTCCTGAAATTGGGCGTAGAGGACTGGCAGGGGGCTTTTGAAAAAGCTGGTTTTAAGAATGCTATTATCGCTAAGGATTGGCCGGAGAATGACAGCACGATGAGCCTGGAAGATGCCCGCTTTTCCGTGATCCGCTATTTTGCTTCCGATATCGAGAATGCCTATGGGCCCCAGGTGCATGACCCGCGCAGCGGCGAAATCCTGGAAAGCCATATCGGCTGGTACCATAACGTAATGAACCTTCTGCATGACTGGTACCTGATCCAGACCGCAGCGGTCGATCCCAGGGCCAGAAAGGTTAAGTTTGATGATTCCCTAATGGGCGACCTTGTGAGATTTGTTTCTTCTCATGAAGTGGGCCATACCCTGGGCCTTCAGCATAATATGGGATCTTCTTCAGCGACTCCGGTCGAAAAACTCAGAGACAAGGCCTGGGTGGAGGCCAATGGCCATACTTCCTCAATTATGGATTATGCCCGTTTCAACTATGTTGCCCAACCTGAGGATCATATCGGACCTGCCGGGCTTTATCCCAGGATCGGAGACTATGATAAGTGGGCCATTGAATGGGGATATAAGATCATTCCTGGCGCGACAGAGAAACAGGAGAAGGATACCCTTAATTCCTGGGTGAAGGCGCATATATCCAATCCACGTTATCGTTTCCTACGTCAGCGATTTATTTCTACCGATCCCAGGGCCCAGACAGAGGACTTGGGAGATAATGCGATGAAGGCAGGTGAATATGGAATCAAGAATTTGAAGAGAATCTTGCCGAACCTGAACGACTGGACTTTTGAAGCGGGGGAGCCTTACCAGAACCTGGATGAGGTCTATGAACAGGTGATCATTCAACTGAGGCGCTATATGGGCCATGCAGCGGCTAATATCGGTGGGATTTATGAGGATCCGAAGACCTATGACCAACAGGGAGAGGTGTTTGCACCGGTTCCTAAGAGCATCCAGAAGGATGCAGTGGCTTTCCTGAATAAAAATGCTTTTGAGACCCCGGATTGGCTACTGGATTGGAAGCAATTGAAGAAATTCAACCAGGATCAGGTAGTTGAAGAAATCAGGTCTTTTCAGCAGCTGACATTGAACCTCGTACTGGATCCGGGAAGAATGGAAAGGATCCTGGAATCGAGCGCAGAAATTGGCAAGGAGGCCTATGCTTTGGATGATTTGTTCGATGACCTGCGTAAGGGGATCTGGTCTGAGATCTATAGTCATAAGCCGATCGATATTTACCGGCGTAACCTGCAGAAGGCTTTCGTGGAAAACCTTGGAAATATAATCAATGGACAATCCGGCGGAATCCGGATTACCGGCATTTCGGGAAGGCTGGCAAGCTATTATGGGATCACAGCTGTGAATGTCCGCATTTCGGATATTATTTCCGTTTCCAAGGGCACTTTGAGGACCCTGAAGACTGATATTACTGCAGCCCTGCCCTCAGTGCAGGACAGGATTACAAAGTATCATCTGCAGGATGTGCTGGACAGGATTAATCTGATTTTGAATCCTAAGGGGAATTAGAGAGGAAATTAGAAGATTTTCTTATAATATTCGGAGCCCGGACCCTGGTCCGGGTTTTTTTATTCGTAGCGCAAAGCTTCGATTGGGTTTAGCCTGGATGCTTTATAGGCAGGATAGAGGCCGGCGAGCAGGCCGGTAATGAAACATATGATAATACCGAGGAAGAGCCATTCATAGGGCATGACGAAGCCGGTATTGAGGACCAGGGAGAAACTGTTTCCGACGATGATGCCTAAGATGATGCCGAGGACGGCTCCCATTAAACTGATGAGGATGGATTCGTAGAGGAACTGGCGGCGCACGCTTTTTTGACGACCGCCGATGGCTTTGACGAGACCTATTTCCTTTGTGCGCTCGGTGACCGAGACGAGCATGATGTTCATCAGACCGACGGCGGCGCCGAGCAGGGTGATTGCACCGACCACCGTTGCACAAACGGTGATGAAGCTGAGGTTGCGCATGAGCATTTCTACGATATTGTCGCTTTTGTCGATGACGAAATTATCTTCTTCAATGGTGGAGAGTTTGCGGACGGGCCGGAATATTCCTTCCGACTCGCCGATAGCGGCATCGAGCATTTCTACTTCCGGGACCTTGACTGCTATCGTAAATGTGGAATTGGAATTGGAGTTGAAGAACTGCCTTACATTGTTGTAGGAGGTGACGATGATATTGTCGAGGGATCTGCCGAAGGTGGATCCTTTAGAATCGAGGACCCCTATAACGCGGTAAGGGATATTGTTGACGCGAATGATCTTGTCGATCGGTGTTTCGGGATTAGCGCCGAAGAATCTTGTGGATACATCGCTGCCGATGATGCATACATTTCTGCCGGTCTGGATGTCGAGGGAACTGAGGTCACGGCCTGCCGCAATAGTATAGCCGTTGAGTTCAGGGTAGTTTTCATCGCCGCCGTAAACACGGACGGTTGGCGTGGTTTTTTTATTTCCCAGGGAGACGACAGCGTCGTTTGTTCCGGGGTCGCTGATGCTGACTTTTGCTGGAAAATCAATCCGGGATTTGAACTGTTCAGCCTGTTCCCTGGTTATGGGGATATTGATATTGGAGTTCTTCTGCTTTAGTTTTCCTTTCTTTTCCTGCCCTACATCATTACGGGGCCCATCTCCCATACGAGGCCGGAACTCTTTGAAATGGATGATAAATCCATTAGCTCCCATCGCTGAAAAACTTTCCGTGAATTTCTGCTTCATTGCGACGATGGCCGTATTGATCCCGACCAGGGCCATGATCCCGAAAGCGATGATGGCAACTGTGATACCGGTGCGCAGTTTATTTGCTTTTACAGTGTTGAAAGCAAGTGTCAGGATGTCAAAGATTTTCATGGCGATGGTTTTAGTTGAACGCTAAAAACCGGCGGAGCCGGGCCCCTAGAAATATATCAGATTAAGCCAGTTAGTCAACAGATCGGGTTTAATTCCGAGTACTATTATTGCTGCAGACACCAGGACTAACAGGGCTTCAAAGGTAGGACTAAGTTCTGAGAACTGAACTTCAGTGCCGGCACCTTCTTTGAAGTACATGGCCTGGATGATCCGGAAATAATAGTAGACACTGATAGCAGCACAGACCAGAGAGAGGATGATGAGCCAATAAAATTTTCCCAATTGCATTACGGCTGATATCATATAATATTTTGCGAAGAATCCGGCAGTGAGGGGAATACCAGCCAGCGATAAAAGAAAGACGGTGCTCGTAGCGGCAATTAAGGGCTGCTTTTTAGCCAGGCCATTAAACCCTTCCAAGGAATGGTCATTCATTTTAGTCAGCACGGCAAACAGACCGACAGTAGCAAGACTATAAGCGGTTATATAGAGCGCAATCCCTTCCTGGGCAGTGTTGATGAATTTGAGCCCGAGAATGGAGAATAGCATGAACCCGACCTGGGCTATACTTGAATAGGCCAGCATTCGCTTCACGCTTTGCTGGAAGACGGCGGTGACATTTCCGATGATTAGAGTGGAGGCCGTTATGATGGCTATGATCAATTCCCATTTTGACTGTAGATCTCCGAATGCATTGCTGAAGATGCGGATAAATGCCACAAAGGCAGCGCCCTTGACCACGGTGGCCATGAAGGAAGTGAATACGGTAGGCGATCCGTCATATACATCGGGTGTCCAGAAATGAAAGGGAGCAGCCGAGACCTTGAAACTTAAGGAAAAAGCTAAAAGCAGGATGCCCGTTATCATTAATGGACTGGGGGTATTTTTTCCGGCTCCGATGTCTTCAATCAGGAAGGAACCGTTCTTGCTTGCTCCATAGAGGAAGGCGATTCCTAAGAGAAGAATACCGGTGGAAAAAGCTCCCATGAGAAAATATTTGAGCGAGGCTTCATTGCTCTTGAGGTTCTTTTTGCTGCTGCCGGTCAGAATAAAAAGCGGGATGGATAGGATCTCGATCCCCAAAAAGAGCATGAGCAAATTGCTATAGGATGTAACGATAGCCACTCCGCAGAGGACAAAGAAGATCAGGGCAAAATATTCTGCGACATTGGATCCGACTTTTTCGATGTCCTTAGAGGATAGAAGAAAATAGAGGAGGGTGGAGATAAAGGCGATTGCGTTCATTTCGAGCCCGAATACATTGAAGGAGAGCATGTTTCTGGCATCGATATGGAAGATGGGCGTTTCGGGATGGTAGAGTTCAAAGACGTCGGCCAGGATGAGCAAGGCCGCTCCGATTATAGCCAGATAGCGTATCGATGTCTTGTTTTTTATGAAAACTCCTGCAAGCATCAAGATCACTCCCCAAAGCGCCGAAAAAATTATTGCATTCATAGATTCTACGATCTTTCTTCAATGATTTTACTTCAATATTTTAGATTCATCTTAGCCAGGATCAAATCGACGCTTCCTTTTGTCATATCAAGTGCCGGCTTGGGATAGATACCTACCAGCAGGATCAGGATTATGATTGATATGAGGGCCAGTTTTTCATTCCACTTAATGTCTTTTGCCTGAACGGTCAGCGCATTCGTATTTCCAAAAAAAACTTTCTGTATCATATTCAGCATGTAAACTGCGGAGAGGATGATGCTGATCCCAGCCGTTACCGTGAAAACGACATTGTAAGTTGTTGCAGTGGAGGTATAGATGCCACTGAACATGAGGAATTCCCCTACAAATGCATTGGTGAGGGGCAGGGCTATATTGGCGAGTGCAACAACTACCAGCAAAATGGCGAGACCAGGTGCTTTTTGGGCGAGACCGCCGAGTTCCGAGATCTTCCTTGTCCCTAATTGGCGTTCGATGAGTTCGACGACTATCCAGAGCGCGATAATATTGATGCCATGGTTGAATAACTGGATCATGACGCCCTGCATTCCGGTGGCGGTGGTGGCGAATACAGCCAGGCACATGAGCCCCATATGTGCAATTGTGGAATAGGCGACCATTCTTTTCAGGTCGTCCTGCTGGATGGCGATAAGGGAGGCATAGATCATCCCCGCGATGCATAGACCGGAGGCCGTGTCTCCCCATAGCCAGGTGCCTCCAGGAAGTACCGGAGCGAGCCAGCGCATGAGCCCGAAGATCCCCATTTTGACCATGACTCCGCTGAGTACCATGGTTACGGCAGTGGGCGACTGTTCATAGGTATCGGGCTGCCAGGTATGGAAGGGGAAGATGGGCATTTTTATCGCAAAAGCGATGAAGAAGGGCCAGAATAGCCAGGACTGTTCCTTGGGTCCGATGGTATTGCGAAGCTTGTAAAATGATTCAAGGGCAAAGGACCGGTCGGGCGTATGATAATAGAGATAGAGTATTCCGATGAGCATGAGCAGGGAGCCCAAAAAAGTATAGACAAAGAATTTGAAGGTGGCCTGTATCCTTTTTTCCCCTCCCCAGATGGAACTGAGAAAGTAGACCGGAATGAGGGCGAGTTCCCAGAAGAAATAGAATAGAAGTGCATCGGTGGCTACAAAAACTCCCATAAGACCTGCCTGGGAAAGGAGCATGAGCGCATAGAAGTTTTTTGCATGGGGATAGTCCTTATGATAGGTGGATATGAAGATGAGCGGAAAGGAGATAGCAGTTAACAGGGTTAGTATCCTGGACATCCCGTCAAGAGATACTGCGAAGGAGGATCCGAGGGCGGGGAGCCATTCTGCATTGAACTTCAGTGCGGAGGAGTCCTTGTCGAGGCTGAGACCATAGAGAGCCAGGATCAGGATCAGGATCGAAACAAGCAGCGAGAAGTTCTTGGCGGAGCCCGACGATTTCAGGAGGTAACTCAAGAGTCCGCCGATCAATGGAATTGTTATGAATAAAACCGGAATCATGCTTTTTTTATTTTTTGACGAATAACTCGACAATAAACAGGATGACCATTCCCACGACCATAAGCAGTACATAGCCTCCTACCTGACCACTCTGGATCAGGCGGATCTGCCGGCTGCTGTATTGAACTATTCGGCCTGCACCGTTTACGGCCCAGTCAATGACGGATTTTTCGATCACATTATTCAGGAATTTCCCAAATGCATTGAGCGGGCGGACGATGAGGGCATCATATATTTCATCGACATACCATTTATTTGCGAGAATGGCCCCAATACCGGTCGGCTCTTCGAGTTCGGGTTTGCGGCTGAAACGGGTCCAGGCTGTGATCACCCCAATGAGGGCAACGGCTACTGAGATACCCATGAGGGTGAGCTCCTGGCTTGGGGGAAATAAAACTGCGGCCTGTTTATTTGTTGAGGCCTGAAATACCGGACCAAGGAAATGCCCGAGCCAGTGTAAATCTTTGGCGAACACTTCGGGTATTCCCAGGAACCCTCCGATCACAGCGAGTATGGCCAGGATAATGAGTGGTATGGTGATTGCCGCAGGGCTTTCGTGAATGCTATGTGAATCGGGTTCGTGATTATGGGAAGCGGGTTCTGAGCCGGGTTCCGCACTTTGCATGTCGTGATGGTCTTCGATATGGGCATTTTCTCCTCTAAAGGTTCCAAGGAAGGTGGTGGCATAGAGGCGGAACATATAGAAGGCGGTCAGGAGGGCAGTGAAGACGCCGATGACATAATAGACAGGGTTTTTCTGGTAGGCAGCCGCCAGGATCTCGTCTTTGGAGAAGAATCCCGAGAAAGGCGGTATGCCTGCAATGGCGAAGCAGGCGAATAAGAAAGTGATATGGGTGATGGGCATGAATTTTCTGAGTCCCCCCATTTTACGGATGTCCTGCTCGTGGATGGCATGGATGACTGATCCGGCTCCGAGAAAGAGCAGGGCCTTGAAGAAGGCATGGGTCATGACGTGGAAGACGGATCCGGTATAGGCGCCTACGCCGAGTCCGAGGAACATATAGCCGAGCTGGCTTATTGTGGAATAGGCCAGGACTTTTTTAATATCGTTTTGCTTGAGCGCTATGGTAGCGGCGAGCAGGGCAGTTGCGAGTCCTGTGATGGCTACCACGGTTTGGGTGGTCGGGGCGAGGGTATACAGGATATTACTGCGGGCGATCATGTAGATGCCTGCTGTTACCATGGTGGCAGCATGGATGAGGGCAGAAACGGGTGTTGGTCCGGCCATGGCATCGGGTAACCAGGTATAGAGGGGGATCTGTGCTGATTTGCCTGTTGCTCCTATGAAAAGGAGCAGGGTGATGGCGGTCAGCGCACGTACGGAGATCTGAGGAGCTTTGGGGTAAATATCGGCAAAGGTGGCGGATCCGAATTTGCTTATTATTAGGAATACCGCGAGGAGAAACCCGAGATCTCCGATGCGGTTCATGATGAATGCTTTTTTTGCCGCATTGTCGTAGTCGAGGTTCTTGAACCAATAGCCTATGAGCAGGTAGGAACAGAGCCCCACTCCTTCCCAGCCAATGAACATGATGACATAGTTAGCTCCGAGGACCAGCAGGAGCATCGAGAAGACGAAAAGGTTGAGATAGGAGAAATAACGGGCATAGTGATCGCCAGTTTCTTCATGCATATAGGAGGTCGAGTAAAGATGGATCAAAAATCCGACTCCGGTGATGATGAGCAGGAATAGAGTGGATAGCTGGTCTACCTGGAATGCGAATGGTATTTTGAGAGTATTGACTTGGATGAAGGGGAATAGGGTGACGGTCTGGGCCTGAAATCCGGCTTTTGAGACTTCAGTGAAAATGGCAGCGCTAAGCAGGAAGGAGGCGAGTATGGTCCCGCATCCTATGAAGGCGGTCAGGGATTTTGATAGTTTGTTGCGCAATAATCCATTCAGCAAAAAGCCTAAGAGCGGGAAGAGCGGTACCAGGTAGATATAGTTTATCATGCTGCAATTCGATATTTAATGCTTAAGCCTGTTCAGGAAATTTACATCCACGGAATGGGTATTGCGGTACATCATGACGATAATGGCCAGTCCCACACTTACTTCGGCCGCTGCCACTACCATGATGAAGAAAACGAAGATCTGGCCGTTGATGCCCGCTTCAGGATTGATCTTATATAGAGCCACATGGTGCATCTTGGAAAAAGCAACCAGCAATAAGTTGACGGCATTGAGCATCAACTCCACACACATAAAGATGATGATGGCATTGCGACGGGTGAGCACTCCTGCTACTCCAATGCAGAAAAGTGCCACAGAGAGAAATATATAATAGTTTATCGGCATGCTCAGTTTATAGTTTTTTGGTTATGGGGTGTTTTGGATTTTCATTCTCTTTTTCCGATGACGACGGCTCCTACCATCGCACTCAGAAATAGTATGCTGCTTATTTCAAAGGGAATGACATAGTCATGGAAAAGGCTTAGGCCCAGGTTGCTGATGAGGCCAATATTGCCTCCGTTAACCTGGGCTATCTGGTTTTTGAGGTCTGCATTCTTGAGCGCGGCTACGAAGACCAGGAGCAGGGCTCCGCCAGCGATGACGCCGGCGATCTTGAGCCATTTGTTTTTCTGTGGTTCGGTGTCTGCATTGAGGTTCATGAGCATGATTACGAACAGAAAGAGGACCATGATGGCTCCTGCATAGACGATCAGGTTGACGATGGCCAGGAACTGGGCATTGAGCAGGATATAATGCCCGGAGATGGAAAAAAATACGGCTATCAGCCAAAGCACACTGTGTATCGGGTTTTTACTTGCCACCATCATGATGGCGCTGAATAGGGCGAGTACACTTAATGACCAAAATAGAATCTGGGTTGGACTCATCAGTTATAATTCATTTATTTCAACTCATTTGTTTCGACTTATTTATTTCCTTTGGCTTTCGCGTAGGCTTCGGGATCTGTTTTCGGATCGGGGATCAACAATTCGTTTTTACCGTATATGAACTTTTCCCGGCTGTAATTGGAGGGGGCGAAAGTCTCAGATAGATAGATAGCGTCCTTGGGACAGGCATCTTCACAAAAGCCGCAGAATATGCACCGGAGCATATTGATCTCATAGCGGGCAGCATATTTTTCTTCCTTGTAGAGATTTTCTTCACCGGGCAGCCTTTCTGCGGCTTCCATGGTAATGGCTTCAGCAGGGCAGGCGAGGGCGCAGAGACCACAGGCCGTGCATCTTTCTCTTCCTTCTTCATCCCGGTTGAGCACGTGCAGGCCGCGGAAGACCGGGCTAAAGGGGCGCTCTTTTTCCGGGTAATTGATGGTTGGTTTCTTTTTGAAGATATGCCCGAAGGTGATCGACATTCCTTTTGTAATGGAGAGCAGGTACATCTTCTCCCACAAAGTCATGGGTTTGCGTTCCACTTGTTTTGCCCTATTCGTTAAGGATTGCATTTTCGTATGATCATTAAGGTCTGCAAAAATATTTTTATGTCTTCAATGTGCCAACTTTTTAATTTTCATTAAAAATGCCAGCCATTGCTTTTGAACAATACAAGGAAGCCTGTTACCAGCATGTTTATCAGGGCAAGCGGTATCAGGATCTTCCAGCCGAGCTTCATGAGCTGGTCATAGCGGAAACGCGGGATGGTCCAGCGCACCCACATGAAGAAAAATATGAAGATGACAATTTTTATGAGTAAACTGAATCCCTGCAGGATGGCGAGCAGGTTCTGCCCATGGGCCAGACCAAACTGGTGGTCATTGACAAAGGGTATATCGTATCCTCCGAAAAATAGAGTTGCCATGACGGCGCTGCTGATGAACATGTTGACGTATTCTGCAAAGAGATAGAATCCGAGTTTCATGGAGGAGTATTCCTGGTGATAGCCAAAATTGAGTTCGCTTTCTGCTTCTGAGAGGTCGAAGGGCGTGCGATTGCATTCGGCGAAGGCGCATACCAGGAATATGAAGAAGCCGAGGGGCTGATAGACAAAATTGATGATATGGTCCTGCTGCTGTTCGACAATGGTTTTGAGGCTGAGGGAGCCAGTTATAAAGAGCAGGGAGATGATGCTGAGGCCCATGGCTAGTTCATAGGAGATGATCTGGGAGGCGCCGCGGACGGCGGCAAGGAGGGAGAATTTATTGTTGGATGCCCATCCTCCGATCATCATGCCATAGACGCCCATGCTGACCACGGCAAATACGTAGAGAACGCCTATGTTGATATCGGCTACCTGCAGAGGGACAATATGTCCTTTGATATCGAAGAAACTGCTCCACGGAACGACGGCGCTGGTCATCATGGCGGTTAGCATGGCCAGGCCGGGGCCTACCACAAAGAGGAATGGACTGGAGAGGTTGGGGATGATCTCTTCTTTCATGAAAAGCTTGAGCCCATCTGCTACAGGTTGCAATATGCCGAAGGGTCCGGCCCGGTTAGGCCCTCTTCTGTCCTGGATGACGGCAGCGACCTTTCTTTCAGCCCAGGTTTCATACATTGCTACGACCAGCGAGATGCTGAGGATCACGGCGATGAGAATGCATTTTTCCAGGATGAATAGCCAGTCGATGGTTAGTAACATGTCCGGTTTATTTGTTTTTGTGTTCTACAAAATCCGTGGAATGGGCCGGGCCTTCGATCTTGGAGAGGTCCCTGCCGGGTTCATTTACTTCACTTATTTTATGGATGTCCATGAAGAGCCGGGGCTTGCGTCCATCGAGCACATCGTAGAGCACTTCCTGTGGCTTTTCCACTCCCACATAATGTCCCTGGGCGATTACGGAATGGCGGTTGACCATGGTGGGCCCTTCGATGACCCAGTCGCTGGTTAATTTTTTTTCGAAACGGCATTCGTTGCAGATCCAATCATCGACTTCTCCCCATTGGTCCTTACGCGCAGTTACGCGGAAGACTTCTTCTCCGCGGTACCAGAGGGTGACTTTCCCACAGCATTTGGGATTGTTGCATTCGCGGTGGGCGTCCACCGGTTTGGTGAACCATACGCGATTCTTGAAGCGAAAAGTCCTGTCTGTGAGGGCCCCCACGGGACAGACATCGATCACATTGCCGATGAAGTCGTGGTCGAGTGATTTTTTTATATAGGTGGCGATCTCGGAATGGTCTCCACGGTCAAGTATACCGTGTTCCCGCTTTTCGGTTAACTGATCCGCCACATAGACGCAGCGAAAACAAAGTATGCAGCGGGTCATGTGCAATTGTATATAGGGGCCGAGATCGTGTTTTTCGAATATGCGGCGTGGGAATTCATAACGGGTGCCTTCCAGGCCATGTTCGTAGCTGAGGTCCTGGAGATGGCATTCTCCGGCCTGGTCGCAGATGGGGCAATCGAGGGGATGGTTGATGAGCAGGAATTCGACGATCCCGTTGCGGGCATCGATTACCTTATCGCTGGTGATGTTCTTTACCACCATCCCGTCCATTACATTGGTACGGCAACTAGCCACGAGTTTGGGCATGGGCCGGGGATCGGCTGTAGAGCCTGCCGCTACTTCTACAAGGCAGGTTCGGCATTTTCCTCCGCTGCCCTTGAGCCTGGTGTAATAGCACATGGCGGGTGGGACAATATCCCCGCCAATCTTGCGTGCGGCATTGAGGATGGAAGTTCCCGGCTCGACTTCAATCGTGATATTGTCGATGGTTACTTTAAATAATTTCTTTTGTTCTTCTGCCATTTTTTTTCAATTTTTTCAGGCCGGTTCTAAGGCGTCTGCATAGTGGGCCAGGCCATAGTTGTGTTGCTGGCATTCCACCGGATTGTTTACATGCCATTCGAATTCGTCCCTGAAATGGCGGATGGCCGCCGCTACGGGCCAGGCTGCCGCATCCCCTAAGGGACAGATCGTATTTCCTTCGATCTTTCGCTGGATATCCCAGAGCAGATCGATATCGCTGTGTTTTCCTTTTCCGTATTCGATGTTTTTCAGGATCTTTTCCATCCAGCCCGTTCCTTCCCGACAAGGGGAGCATTGACCGCAACTTTCGTGGTGATAGAAGCGTGCCAATGTGAGGGTATGCCTCACTACGCATTGGTCTTCGTCGAAGACGATGAAGCCGCCGCTGCCCATCATGGAACCTTTTGCAAAACCTCCATCGGAAAGGCTTTCGTAATTCATTATGCGGGTTTCGCCTTTGGCCGTCTTGAGCAGGAGGTTGGCTGGCAGGATGGGCACGGAGGAGCCGCCCGGGATACAGGCTTTGAGTCTTTTTCCTCCGGGTATGCCGCCGCAATACTCTTCACCGTAAATGAATTCTTCTACGGAGATAGTCATATCGATCTCATAGACACCGGGCTTGTTGATATTGCCGCAGGCAGAGATGAGTTTTGTGCCCGTGGATTTGCCGACCCCGATTTTTGCATATTCTTCCGCTCCCATATTGATGATGGGCACGATGGCTGCCAGGGTCTCAACATTGTTGACAACCGTAGGCCGGTCCCAAGCGCCTTTTACGGCTGGAAAGGGCGGCTTGATGCGGGGATTTCCTCTTTTCCCTTCGAGTGATTCGATGAGGGCGGTTTCTTCCCCGCAGATATAAGCGCCGGCCCCCCGGTGCATATAGATCTCACAATCAAATCCGCTGCCTAATATATTTTTTCCGAGCCAGCCATTGTTTTTGGCTTCGGCAATGGCCTGTTCGAGGATTTCAAGTATCCAGGCATATTCGCCCCTAATATAGACATAAGTGGTATTGGAGCCCAAGGCATAGGAGGAGACGATGAGCCCTTCGATTAGCAGGTGGGGAAGGAATTCCATCAGGTATCGATCCTTGAAGGTCCCGGGTTCGGATTCATCGGCATTGCAGACGAGATGTCGGGGAATTCCTTCGGGCTTGGCGATAAAACTCCATTTCAAACCCGTCGGAAATCCTGCTCCGCCACGTCCGCGCAATCCGCTTTTTTTCACTTCATCGGTGACCTGGTCCGGAGTCATGTTCTTCAAAGCCTTTTCAACGCTAAGGTAGCCGCCTTCGCGGCGGTAAACTTCATAACTGCGAATCCCTTCTACAGCAGCTTTTTCTAATAATAATTTTCTGCCCACGCTTATGAAATTTATTTTTTTATTGTGCAATTGAGCATCCAGCTTATCCCGAATTTGTCTGTTAACACGCCGAATAGGTCTCCCCAGTACTGGGGTGCAAGGGGCATGTTCACGGTTCCTTCTTCTGATAGTTTAGTGAATATTTCCCGAGTCTGTACTTCGTCTTGGAGTCCGATGGAGAGCTGGATATTTCCTTTTGTGGAGATTTCTCTTCCCTTCATGGTATCAGATATCATTAATAAGATTTCGCCGCTTACAGCCAGCCGCGCATGTATGATCTTGTCCTTCCAGTCCTCATCAGTCGGCATGGGACTGTCGCCAAAGCGGCTGAGCATAAGTATCTCCCCGCCAATGGCCCGTTTATAGAAGTTGAGGGCTTCTTCGGCATTTCCTGCGAAATTCAGGTAAGGGATGAGTTTCATATATTTTAATTGTTTTGAGCTGCGTTTTGCCTGCATTCTTCGATAATGGAATCTACTTTTTCAGGAGTGAGATATTCCCGGTAATGTTTACCGAGCTGCATCATAGGCGCATAGCCGCAGGCACCGAGGCATTCTACCACTTTGAGGCTGAATAATCCATCGGGTGTTGTTTCTCCGACATTGATGCTGAGTTTGTTTTTTATATATTCGATGATGCTATCGCTTCCCCGGAGCATGCAGGGGCCGGTCTGGCAGACTTCGAACATATACCTGCCGATGGGCTTGAGATTGTACATGGAATAGAAGGTGGCGACTTCGTAAACCTCAACAGGTTCGAGCTGCAGCAGCGTGGCTACATAGTCCATGGTGTCGGCGCTGAGCCAGCGGCCGAATTCTTCCTGGGCGATATGCAGGACTGGCAGGAGGGCACTTTTTTGTTTGCCTTCGGGATAATGAGCGACGATCTCGCGGATCTTCTGCAGCTTTTCTTCAGTAAATTGAACCATTTTAAAATATTTTATGCGTCCATTTCTCCGGCTATCAGATTGAGGCTGCTCATGACAATGATGGCATCGCTGAGCATGGCGCCTTTTGTTAATTCCGAATAGGCCTGGTAATAGATGAAACAGGGTCTTCTGAAATGCAGGCGATAGGGCGTACGGCCTCCGTCACTGATCAGGTAGAATCCGAGTTCGCCATTGCCTCCTTCGACAGGTTGATAGATTTCTCCCGGTGGTATTTCGGTCTCTCCCATGATGATCTTAAAATGCCAGATCAGGGCTTCCATTTTCGTATAGACATCGGATTTGGGAGGAAGGTAATAGGCGGGGGCATCGGCATGATAGATCTCGGCTTCACTGCCTTTGAATTCCTGCACCTTTTTATATGCCTGTTCGATGATGCGCAAGGATTGCCACATTTCCTGGTTTCGCACCAGGAAACGGTCATAACAATCTCCCGTTCTCCCTATAGGTATATCGAATTCAAGATCTTCGTAGCTGCTGTAGGGCGTATGGACGCGAACATCGTAGTCCACACCGGCAGCCCGCAGATTGGGTCCCGTGAATCCATAGTTGAGGGCTCTTTCTGCATTGATCGGCCCTGCTCCAATGGTGCGCTCCATGAAGATACGGTTGCGGTTGAAGAGGTTTTCAAACTCTTTTAACACGGCCGGGTATTCGCTTAGAAATCTTTCCAGTTTTTCAAATGCTGCATTGGTGAAATTTCGTTCAAAGCCTCCGATACGACCCATGTTTGTGGTGAGCCGGGATCCGCAGACCTCTTCGTAGATCTCATAGATGAGCTCACGGTATTGCATTACATAGAGAAAGCCGGTATAGGCCCCGGAGTCCACTCCTACCACCGAATTGCAGATGAGGTGGTCGGAGATGCGGGCGAGTTCCATGATGATGATGCGGAGGTAGTCAACTCTTTTAGGAGTTTTTACTCCTAAGAGTTTTTCGCAGGTGAGGTGCCATCCCATGTTGTTGATCGGGGAAGAGCAGTAGTTGAGCCGGTCAGTTAGCGTGGTGATTTGATAGAGGGGCCTTCTTTCGGCGAGTTTTTCGAAGGCACGGTGAATATAGCCTACAGTCTGCTCTGCCGATACGATCCTTTCGCCGTCGAGTTCCAATATATTCTGGAATACTCCGTGGGTGGCCGGATGTGTAGGACCCAGGTTGAGGGTGGTGGTCTGCCTTTCGACCGAACCTTCCGGGAGCTTGATATGCTTTGCTTTGGGATTATTTATTTCTGACACTGTTTGTATATTATTTATTCCTATCTGCCGAACATGGCATCGTCCTTGTCGATGCGGGTCTGGTCTTCCAACGGATATTGCTTTAACATGGGAAAATAGTCCATCTCATCCACATTGAGGATTCGCTTGAGATTGGGATGACCAATAAAATTTACACCAAAGAAATCATAGGTCTCTCTTTCCATCCAGTTGGCCGATGCAAAGAGCTGGGTGGCGGTGAAGATATCCGGCTTTTCTTCCGGGGCGAAGACCTTGAAGCGGATCCGGAGATTGTCTCTAAGATTGTGGAGGTGGTAAACGACAGCGATCTCCCCCCCTTTTCCTTCTGTTTGATTTTTAGGATAGTGCACTGCGGTGAGATCAGTCAGGAACTGAAAATTCAATTCCGGGTCTTCGTAGAGGAATTGAAGCAATTTGAGGTTAAGGTCCCTCGGCGCTTCGAAGCCAAGCATGCCATAGGGTTCTTCAAAACGGGTTAGTTGGTCCCCGAATTTGGCTATTAATTTTTCCTTGACCGTTTCGTTTGTTAATGACATGATCTGTTAATCTGTAAACTCTATAAAATAGAAGACGCTTTTATTGAATTCCATAACTCTCCAGGAGCCTCTTGTAGCGATCGCTGTTCCTGCGACGGAGGCTTTCCTGACCAACAAGTTCCTGGATCTTGATAAAACCGTCCAGTATGGCTTCGGGTCTAGGCGGGCAGCCGGGCACATAGACATCGACAGGAATGACCTGGTCGATACCCTGCAAAACGGAATAGGTATCGAAAATTCCCCCACTGGATGCACAGGCTCCGACGGCCAGGACCCAGCGCGGCTCGGCCATCTGCAAATAAACCTGTTTGAGAATGGGTCCCATTTTTTTGGCAATGGTTCCCATCACCATGAGCAAATCACATTGACGGGGAGAGAAGCCCAGTCTTTCGGCCCCAAAACGGGCCAGATCATAATGTGAGGCCATGGTGGCCATGAATTCGATCCCGCAGCAGGATGTGGCAAAGGGCAGGGGCCAAATGGAGTTTTTCCGGGCAAGACCGACTACCTTATCCAGCGAGGTGGCAAAAAAACCATTTCCGGCATGGCCTTCCGGCGTTTCTCCAATTTTGATATCGACCATGCTGATATTGTCCCGGGGATCGGCAGGGATGTGATGTAGGTTGAATTGTACCGGGCGAGCCATTCTAATAGTTTGTTTAGTTATTTTTTTGTTTCGTTTACAACTAACCTTTAATCAATCTTCCCAGGTTAGCGCTCCCTTTTTGATAATGTATATAAAACCTACAAGGAACAAAGCCACAAAGAGCAGGACGGCCGAAAAGCCATCCCAACCTAATTTTTTAAAGTTTATCGCATAGGGATAAAAAAAGATCACTTCCACATCGAAGAGTACAAAGAGGATGGCTACAAGAAAATACTTGACCGCCATTGGCTGACGGGCATTGCCCACCGATTCGATGCCACTTTCAAAATTGGAGAGTTTGTCGTTTGTTTTACGTTTGGGCCCTAGCATATGGGTCACTCCCAAAACGACTACTACAAAGGCAGCAGCGAATAAAAACTGGATGCCGATAGGAAGATAGCTTGATGCGGTGTCGGCCACAGTCGAAACGGAGCTTGCCTGCAAAAGAAAAATGTTCATTTTTCCGGTATTGCTTCGGGCCCAAATTTAAGGCAGCAGGTTCAATTTCCAATTGAATAAAAAAGATAAACAAATAACCCCCTGCCTTCGGCAGGGGGCCATACGATAGAAAATAAAATAGAATTCTATTTACTTGTAGTTTTTGTCGTCTTGGGCTTATTGGCCGGCTGAGCAGGCTTCTTAGTTAAAATGTCTATGAACTTTTTGGCCGTATCATTAGTCGGATCCACTTCCAATACTTTTTGAAGCCAGTAAACAGCAGAATCCTTGTTCTTTCTGACGTCATTGTTAACTGAAGCGAGGAAGAAATAAGATTCGATTGCCTGTGTTTTGTATTTTGCAGAATCCGGACTGGTACGGCAGTACAGAGCCAGTTTGATATAGGGATCGTAGGCCATGCTGCCAGTCGTCAATGAATCTTCTTCCGCTCTCTTACTGCGGGCACACCAGAGATAACCATATACCTGGTCGGGGTATTTGGTTTCATATACAGCACAGAAAAGGCTATCGGATACTGTATAATTGCCTGCATTGTAGTTGGCATGTCCCCAATTATAAAGATCGCTCGGGCCAGGCTCTTTTTTCATTTGATAGATGATACCTGCCCAATAAGCAAAGCCTTTCTTATTGCCAGATTTTTGAGATACATTAAAAGCTTCCAGGGCTAATTTTGATTTTTCCTCAGGAACAGTATCTGTAGCTATGGCCTGCTGGTAATTGATTGTGACCAGGGAATCATTCCCGGGAAATTTACTGAGGACTTGCGCATAGAAGGAATAATCCATCGATACGAAGTCAGCCGGCTTTTGTTTCACAAAATACTGGTCGAGCCAGTTTTTTGCATTGGTTGAGTCCCCCATATCGTTGTAACAATAGGCGATCAGCTTATAATAAAGCGGATAGGCATTGTCTCCCTGAGCTGCGATCTTAGCCTTGGACTGGCTGATACATTCATCGTATTTTTTTGCCGGATAGAGGAAGGAGATGCGGTCATACTCATCCGAAGGTTTTGGATCTGTTACGGCAAAGTATTTATCCCAATAGGCAATGGCCTTGTTCACGTCTCCATGATAGAACCAATAATAGAAGAGCTCATAAAAGGCCGGACCATAGGAAGGATCCATTTCGGTCGCTTTTTCGAAGGCAGGCAGGCAATAGTCCCAGTTGCGCTGGGTTTCGTAGATCTTGCCAATCTTAAACTGGGCTTCTGCCAGCTTGGGATCGATTTCGAGCGCCTTCTGAAAATTGGTGACAGCATTACCCCCATCTATAAGAAGTTTACGGTAAACATCTCCCATGATGGTGTAGGTCTGGGGATCATTGAATTTCTTGGTTTGGGTGGCCAGGATGAGTTTTTCGACAGCATAGGGCGCATCGCCATTGTGGCTGTCCTCATTGGCTCTTCCCACTGCATTGAGGATCTGCACATCTTTTGCTTTGGTGAGGCTGATAGCTGTCTCAAACTGTTGTTTGGCATCGGCTGTCTTGCCCTCACGCAACTCGATCTCTCCTATCCCCACTAATAGGAGCGGCGCGTTCCCGTTGGTTTGCAAGGCTTTCTGGTAGAGGGCCTTGGCTGCAACGGTATCCCTGACGCCAGATGTGCTAGAGGCATTTAACAGGGTTTGTCCGAGCCAATATGTGGCTTCAATGTTATTGGGATTAGCGGCCAGCACTTTTTCAAGGGTTTCTTTGGCGCTTTTGAAACGCTCGTAATACAAGAATTTTTCCCCCTGATCAAGAGACTGGGCATCTATCATTTTCCCAACCAGGACTGCAGAAACCAGGAAACCAATTCGGACTTTCTTCATATATAACCGAGTTTTTGTTAAAGGTGTAAATGTATTAAAATTAATAGCTGTTTAATCACTGATCTTAGTATCCCTGAGCTGGAAAGACATGCGCGCAGGCCATAGATAGGACCTTGCGAATATCAGCTGTCCGCGCTCAAATTGCAAAAAATTCACGAAATTATTGCCTACCCCACTAAAATTCTCCTTTAAGATATAGTATAATCCCATGATCATCGGATATCGTTTAAGTGCGATATTGGCCTGGTAGGGCTCTACATAGGTCTCCCCCAGACAACTGGTACATTGGACGGCGGCAATTCTGACTTTCTGCATGAAGCTCAATTGCTGCGGATCTTCCGGATTGCCGATCCAGCCTACACCGATGAAGCCAACCGCATTTTCGTGACCCGCCACATAATTGACGACGTCTTCACTGGATTTGGCTGCCACTACATTTTTTCCCAGCTTCTGGCCTCTCAGGACGGAATCGATCGCATAGCGCACCGTGCTTGTGGCTGAAGCTCCATCCATCACCACCTGTTTACCGGAATTGGTTCCGCTTAAAAGGGACACCACGTCCTTCATGCTGAGGATCGTATCATTGGATTTGGGATTTACAATGATGGCTATTGCATCATAAGCGAGTAATCCATAAATGGGTACATTATGAATGGAATCTTCGTAAAAATTTTCCTCCTCCTTGTTCAGCCCCCGGGTCACGACAATCATACGGGTGCTGTCTTTGACCAGATCGCGGAAACATTCTGCCTCAGGCTTGTAATGTACAAAAATCCTGGCATTTGGAAAGGAAGACTCAAAAACTTTTATTTCCGCATCGATCACTGGTTTGAAGGATTCGTCGACACTGATATTGATCTGTCCGTCGGTAGCTGTCTCATGATTGTATTTTTTGCCGTTATTGCTGCCGCAGGAGAGCCCGGCCAAAAAGAGGGTACTGAAGCAAAGCGGGGAAGTCCATTTTTTAGTCCATTTCTTGATCCTTTGAATTAATTGACTTTCCATTTGCTTTGAATTGCTTAGATAGGGTTAGTTGAAGTAGTTTTTTTTATAGCCCCGGTACATGCGCCAGATCCCATAGGCTATACAAAGTCCTCCAAAGCCATAGCGGTAGGAATCGTCTACGTTAAATTCAAATCCAAGTTTGTGCGAGAAAATAAAGAACAGGCCCAGCAAGAATATGAGGGCTCCCATGCCATAATCCATGATGGTTCGCATCTGTATATAGCCTTTTGTCCTCCTATCCGGCGCTTCATCCTGCATATTCAGGTTTTTGAGACGGGCAAATTACAGAAATATGGGTACAAATATTCATGAGCCGAATTAATTTTCATCACTGACGTTAAAGGAAACGGGCAAGAGAAAATATACGGAAACCTTCTTTCCATTCTGCATTCCGGGTTTCCACCTGGGCATTTTATCGAAGACCCGCCTGACTTCTTCGTCAAATTCCTTTCCCCCGCTTTTGATGCATTCAACGGATTGCACCTGCCCCTCGGCATTGACGACGAAGCGGACAATGGTTTGAACCGTCGTTTCCATCCCAGGTTCGAGCCCCCGATCAGTCTCGGGGACCTTGAGGTGGGAGGAGAGAAAATGGCTGAGGGCTGGCTGCCCTCCGGGAAATTCAGGCATGATCTCAGCAGTTTTGAATATGGTTTCCGTTTCGGAACTGTTGTCGTTGTTGTTCAATGCTGCGAATTTGGTAGTCTCTTGCTGAGGGGCTTCATTTAGGCCGGTGGGCAGACCTTCTATGGTTCTGCTTGAAATCAGATTCTTATCGAGGTCTTTTTGTTCGGGCATGGGATGGATAATGGGTTGCCTTGTGATGATGGGCCTGTTGGTAAAGGGAGTCCCGGCAAGAATTCGTGCAGTTGGTGGCACTAGTTTGGGTTTGGGAGGAAGTGGACGATCGGGTGGAGAGATCGATGAGATTTCAACCTCATGGCTGATCCATATGGGATGATTATGGCTTTCGGGATAAAGCAGTCCAATTCCCCAATAGGTGATCAGGCAGGCAAACAAGGAAGATAAAATTATGAGCATCGATTTTTTTAACCTGCGGTTATAATGGACCCTGAGTTCGTAGGCACCGTATTCTTTGTTGCGATTCTCGAACAGGATGTCCAGTATATCTGAATGAAGTATCATTTCAGGGTTCATTTTGCATATTTTTTTTCGGACGGAACCTCGCATATATTTCGCCCCGGAGGCAAAATACTCATGCCCGGTTTCATTTGGGGGTTTTTGGTGATTAGTGAAGGATAAACCCTACGCAAGATTCTTGGATTAAGATGCAGTTCAAAAAAAAATCCATAAGCCTTTAGAAATTTTAACAGTGCGGTTGGCTTGAGGCTATCCTTTATATTTACAGCATGAAAATTTTGATGGTTTGCCTGGGCAATATTTGCAGGAGCCCGATGGCAGAGGGAATACTTAAAGAAAGAGCCAATGAGGCGGGATTGAAATGGATGGTGGACAGTGCGGGGACCAACGGATTTCACTTGGGCGAGGCTCCGCATCCGCTCTCACAAAAGGTTGCCTTGATTCATGGCATCGATATCCGGAAACAGAGGGCCAGAAAATTTGTTGGGGAGGATTTTGATCGTTTCGATAAGATCTATTCGATGGCTCCTGATGTGCTTTATAATATGCAGAAACTGGCGGGGAAAAAATTCGACCCCCGGAAAGCAGATCTGCTGATGAACGAGGTTTATCCCGGAAAGAACCTGGAAGTGCCGGACCCCTGGTCCGGGCCTGAAACGGAATATGAATATGCTTTTGAACTCATCAGCCAGGCTTGTGAAGCAATCATTGCAAAAGCGCTGTCAGGAAAGATAAAAACATATTAGCCCATGAAACCAACCCTTCCACAAGGAACGAGAGATTTTGGCGCAGAGACGGTGCGGAAAAGGAAATTTATTTTTTCTATCCTACAGGAGGTTTTTGAGCTGTACGGGTTTCAGCCGCTGGAGACTCCGGCCCTGGAGAACCTGGAGACCCTGATCGGCAAATACGGTGACGAGGGAGATAAATTGATCTTTAAGATTCTTAACAATGGACTGGATCTGCCTGCAAAACAGGAGAAGGTGAGGGCAGAATTCGAGAAGATCCTGGAGGGGAAGAATACAAGTGTTATCACCGAGAGGGCCCTGCGCTATGACCTGACGATTCCTTTTGCGCGCTATGTTGCGATGAATTCTCATCAACTGGCATTCCCTTATAGACGTTACCAGATGCAGCCGGTATGGAGGGCAGACCGTCCGCAAAAGGGGCGTTACCGCGAATTCTACCAATGCGATGCCGACCTGGTGGGGAGTAATTCATTGCTGAGCGATGTGGAATTTGCACATATTTATGCCGATGCTTTTGAACGCCTGCGTCTGCCGTCGGAAATCCGGATCAATAACAGGAAAATTCTTGCGGCATTGGCGGAGGCTTGCGGAAGCGCGGAACAATTGATACCAATTACGGTCGCTATCGATAAACTGGATAAGATCGGAATTGAGAAGGTGAAGGAGGAGTTGAGGGTTGCGGGAATGCGGGATGGGCAGATCGAATTGGTTGAAAAGTTTTTGAGTGTTGAAGGGAGCAATGAAGAGAAACTTTCATCCATGGAAAGGATTATCGGGGCCGTAGAGACAGGAAGAAAGGGCATCGAGGAGTTGGATTTTGTGATCAGGACGGCGGCCATCGAGGGGCTGGCTGTGGATTTTACTTTGGCCCGGGGACTGAACTATTATACTGGAACTATTTATGAGGTGAAGGCCCTCGGCGTTTCGATGGGCAGTATCGGAGGCGGGGGACGATATGATGATCTTACGGGACTTTTCGGGTTGCCGAATATGGCTGGTGTCGGTATTTCTTTCGGGGTGGATCGGATCTACGATGTGCTGGAAGAACTGAATTTATTCCCCGAGGGTATTTATGCGGGCACGAGGGTATTGTTCTTTAATTTGGGAGAGAGCGAGACAGCGAGGGCCTTTGTGCTTTTGCAGGAATTAAGGAAGAAGGGAATCTCCGGTGAGCTCTATCACGAAATGGCTAAATTCGACAAGCAATTCAAGTACGCGGATAGAAAGAGGATACCCATTGCCGTGATTATCGGGAGCAAGGAGCTGGCTGAGGGGACTTGTACGGTAAAAAACCTGGGCAGTGGGGAGCAGGTGAATATCAGGCAAGAGGAGCTGCCTAACTATCTGGCTAACTATAATACCCCTTCATAAATGATTGCGGCTCCCTGCCCTACCCCGATGCACATGGTAGCGAGTCCATAGCGGGATCCGCGACGTTTCATTTCATGGAGCAGGGTGGTGGAGATGCGGGCTCCGCTGCATCCAAGAGGATGGCCGATGGCAATGGCCCCTCCATTTACATTTACTTTTTGAAGGTCGAGGGAGAGGTCGTGAATGCAGGCGATGGATTGGGAGGCGAAGGCTTCATTGAGCTCGATGAGATCAAGATCGTTTACAGTCAGACCGGCACGACTGAGGGCCTTTTGAGTAGCGGGCACGGGGCCGATGCCCATGATGGAGGGGTCGACGCCTGCGATGGCCATGGTGATAATTTTTCCGAGGGGTTTGAGGGAATATTTTTCGAGGGCTTTTTCGGAGGCCAGTAAGAGTACTGCAGCGCCATCATTGATGCCGGAAGAATTTCCTGCGGTAACGGTTCCGTTATTTGCAAATGCGGGTTTGAGGCCGGCCAGTTTTTCGAGGCTGGTTTTGCGGGGATGCTCGTCGTGTTCGAAGACTATCTCTTCCAATTCAACCGGAACGATCTCCTCTTTCCAGATGTTGCGCTGTAAAGCGGCAAAATATTTATCCTGGCTTTCGAGGGCAAATTCATCCTGTGCATGACGGGAAATCTTCCACTGATTTGCCACATTTTCTGCTGTCTCTCCCATCGAATAGGGATGGTGCAGGGCGGAGAGTTTGGGATTGGTCAGTCGCCAGCCCAGTGTAGTGTCAAAGATCTGCAAGTCTCTTTTAAAAGGCTTTTCAGATTTCGGAAGGATATAGGGTGCACGGCTCATACTTTCAACCCCGCCCGCAATGAAGACTTCCCCATCGCCGCATTGAATCGCACGGGCAGCATCCATGATGGCCTGGAGGCCGCTTGCGCAGAGACGGTTCACGGTGGCTCCCGCAACAGTAACGGGTAGCCCGGCCAGGAGCGCGGCCATGCGCGCTACATTGCGGTTGTCCTCCCCTGCCTGATTAGCATCGCCGGCAATTATATCTTCAATAGCTGCGGGATCGAGCCCAGGATTTCTTTCGAGTAATGCGCACAGAACGAGGGCCAATAAATCATCAGGCCGGGTCCCGGCAAGTGCGCCTCCGTATTTGCCGACAGGGGTCCGGACCGCATCTACGATATAGCATGTCTTCATAATTAAAATAAAGTTAAGGGACTGAAAATAAATGAGGGATAAGGTTCTCGCCATCCATCGCTGCGCTCACTATTCCACCGGCGTAGCCGGCCCCCTCGCCAGCGGGAAAAAGATTTCTCACCTGAGGATGAAAATAACCATTCGGGTCGCGTGGAATCCGAACCGGAGAGGAAGTCCGGGATTCCGTGGCTACTACGAGGGCTTCTTCAGTAAAGTATCCTTTCATTTTTTTGCCGAAATGAAGAAAGGCATCTTTCAAGGCATCATGAATGAAGGGAGGAAGGACTTCGTCAAGTTGAGCAGCCCGGATTCCCGGAATATAGGAACAGGCGGGAAGGGTTGCGGAGAGTCTCCCCTCAACGAAGTCAGTCATGCGAGCGGCAGGAGCAACAAAGAGACCACCGCCGGCAGCGAAGGCTTTTTGCTCAACGGACTCCTGAAAATACATTGCGGCAAGAGGGCCACGATTGGAGAAGGCAGATAGATCTTTGGATTCGACAGATACCACGATACCGGAATTGGCAAAGGGATTATTACGTTTGCTTGGAGACCAACCGTTCACCACGAGCTCGCCAGGATTTGTTGAAGCTATGGCAATGATCCCTCCCGGGCACATGCAAAAAGAAAAGACGCCTCTTCCAGCGACCTGCTCCACGAGACTATAGGAAGCGGGTGGAAGGAAGGAATTGCGTGAGCTGCAATGATATTGGATACGGTCAACGAGTTCCTGGGGATGTTCCACACGGACACCGAGGGCGAAGGGTTTGGCCTGGATGGCGATATTATTAATATGCAAAAGACAAAAGATATCCCGGGCAGAATGCCCGGTCGCTAACATAAAAGCATCCGCCAGGATGCGGTCCCCATCGGCAGTAGATATAGATTGGAGCCTGTTATCTTGAATTTGAAGACCAGTCAGCTTTTTCTCAAAATGGACTTCTCCCCCACTGTCTTGAATTTGTTTACGAATAGCGGAGATAATATCGGGAAGTTTGTTGGTACCGACATGGGGATGGGCATCGTATAAGATGGACTCATCGGCCCCGAATTTAACAAGCAGGTTGAGAATACGGTTGACATTGCCTCTTTTAATGCTTCGGGTATATAGCTTCCCATCGCTATAGGTACCGGCTCCCCCTTCCCCAAAACAATAATTGCTTTCGGGATTGATGATGCCTTCCCGGTTCAGGATTGCAAGGTCCCTGCGACGCTCACGCACCTGCTTTCCTCTTTCAATGACGATGGGTTTGATACCAGACTCGATGCATTTAAGAGCGGCGAAGAGACCTGCAGGTCCAGCACCTACGATCAAAGCAGTTTTGGCAGATTTGGGGAGATCGGGGAAGTTAAAGATGGTTCTTTGCCTTCTGACAAAAGGCTCATCGATGAATAATTCGAGACTTAAGAGAAAAGCGGGTTCACGACTCCTTGCATCCAGAGAACGCTTGATGAGATGGAATCCGGTGACTTGATTCGGAATATAACCGAGCGCTTGGGCGGCTCCAAGGCGAATCTCCTCTTCATTGAAAGATGATGCGGGAGAGAGCTTGAGTTGCAGCAGTTTTTTCATTCGTGTCTGGTATTTAACCGGAAAACGAAAATTTATTTAGAACTTGAAGCTGAGACCTGTATTGAAAACGGAAGTGATATTATAACCCAATTCCGCAAAGACCCCGAAATTCGGAACAAAATAATAATGGGCTCCCACAAATGCACCTGCAGCAGGTCCTCCCGAATGTTCATAGGTATTGATATCGCTTCCAGGTCCTTTAGAAGAATGAGAGGCTATAACGAACCCTGCCAGGATGCCAGCATAGGGATCCAGTTTGCGACCGACTTCCCCGGTAATTGCGAAATGATAGGCGGCGCGGGCGGCGAAGAGGATTCCGGAATTGGTATAGGTGGTATTGCCGATTACTTCTTTGGCTGAGGCAAAGCTAAAATCACCTCCGAGACCTATATAGCCGATACCAAGTTTTTGAGTGACACCTCGTTCATAGCTTGCATGGAAACTGACGGGAATACCACTATTGGAGACGGAAGCGAAATAGACATCTCCAAGACCCAGACCGGCGTTGATTACATTGGATTCGTAACCAAAGACAGGAGAATTGGCATCCAAGCTTTTTTGGGCAAAGGAAGGAGAGATGGCTAAAAGGATCAGAAGGTTTACAAAGAGTTTTTTCATTTTGCTTTTCATTATGCTACTTTAAAGGTTAGATCGGACTGATCATCCAACTTTGATGAGGCAAATTTAGCTCCAAATATAAAAAGTGTGTCCGCCGGGCAGAATTTTGATTAAATTTTAAGAAATTGAAAAATATCCAAAAAAAGTAAAAAAAGAACCAAAAAATAAATTGCCGTGCACGTTTTAAATTATTTGTACCTTCAATCGCTTCCTCCTTTTATTTTTTAGAACTTATCCGTCAGTCGGTGGAAAAAAAATTCAAATTTCTCTCTAAAAAATAAGTATAACCACAAGAAACTAAATGCAGCTTTATCATTTTCAATTGATTAATTTTTATCGAGTATTTCTATGATTTACGGATGAATAAATCTGCATAATAAAAAATTTTTTTTTCCCAAAAAAGTGATGATATTCGTTGCCCTGCGAAACTTTTTTAAACCAATACTTATTGAATTTTATTTTACCAAAAGAAGAATTTTTTAACTAATATAAATGCCGACACAACAATAATGGCAAAGACCTTTGAAAAAGTTTGGATAAGCTGCCTGGAGATTATTAAGGACATTGTGGAGTGGCAACATTATAAGACCTGGTTCGAGCCGATCAAACCCGTTGAACTAAAAGATAATATCCTGGTCATCCAGGTACCGAGTCAATTCTTCTATGAATACCTGGAAGAGCATTATGTGAATTTGCTGGCTAAGACCCTTCGCAGGGTTTTGGCAAAGGACGCGAGGCTCGAGTACCGGATCATGGTGGATAGCGGCAATCAGCAAAATAAACCTCTGACTATGGATGTACCTGCACATGGATACAAGACCTTTTCGAATAACGAAATGGACTTTCCGCTTTTTATAAGTAATCCAGTTAAGAACCCCTTCGTCATCCCAGGCCTGAAAAAGATGCAGATCGATGCGCAGTTGAACCCGGTCTACACTTTCGATGCATTTATAGAGGGAGACTGCAACCGGGTTGCGCGCAGGGCCGGCAAGACCGTCGCTGAAAAACCTGGAACCAATTCGTTTAACCCCCTCGTGATCTATGGAGGCGTGGGTCTCGGAAAGACGCATCTGGCACAGGCCATCGGAAACGATGTGAAGAGGACCCTTCCAAATAAGGTGGTTCTTTATGTGAGTTCGGAAAAATTCATCAATCAGTTTATCGACCATAGCAAGAACAACGCGATCAATGATTTCATTCACTTCTACCAGTTGGTAGATGTGCTGATCATCGATGATGTTCAGTTTTTCAGCAAGGCCGAAAAATCACAGGATGCTTTTTTCGCGATCTTCAATCATCTGCATCAATCGGCCAAACAACTGATCCTTACTTCCGACAAGCCTCCGAAGGACCTTGATGGATTGCAGGAACGCCTGCTGAGCCGTTTTCGCTGGGGGCTGAGCGCCGATCTACAGGTTCCGGACTATGAGACCCGGATCGAGATCCTGGATAAAAAGATGAAAAATGACGGGCTGGATATGCCAAAGGAGGTCGTCAAGTACCTCGCCTACAATATTAGCAGCAATGTTCGTGAATTAGAGGGTGCGCTGATTTCCCTTTTGGCACAATCTTCGCTCAATAAAAGGGAGATCGACCTCGAACTAGCCAAGAAAGTGCTCAGAAATTTTGTGAAAACCAGCAGTAAAGAAATCACTATTGAGATCATTCAAAAGATGGTGTGTGAATTTTATGATGTTCCCTACGATAAGTTGCTGCAGAAGACACGCAAGCGAGAGATCGTCCAGGCCCGCCAGATCACCATGTATCTCGCAAAGGCTTTCACCAAGAATTCTCTGAAAACGATCGGGGAGCATTTTGGTGGCAGGGATCATACCACGGTGATACATAGTTGCCAGACGGTGAAGGACCTGATGGATACGGATAGTTTGTTCAGGGAGAACGTGACGGAGTTACAGCAGAAGGTACAGTTGGCGGCGATGTAAGACTTACCAAAGATATTAGAACCCGCTTCGAAAGGAGTGGGTTTTTGATTTGTAGGGATAGGGAGAGTAGTGATGCGTGGGGGGGTGGCGCGAAGCGAGTGGAGTGATGCGGGCGTTGGATGCGTGGGGTGAGGCGGGTGGGAGCATTTCGGGGATTGGCTTTCAGATGTGGCTGGCGGGTGCTGTAGAGGGATGAGGTGGTCGAGATTTGCGAGTAGAGCGAAGCGCGCGTAAAGAGGCGAACGTGGTGAAGTGGGTTTGGCCCAGGATATAGGTCGACGAAATTTTTGAACGCTGACGGGCTGAGACTATAGGAAAAATTCTGGCGTTTAGGAATTAGGAACGAAATAAATTAATGACTATTTTTGTCGCCCTTCGTTGGAGGAGAGGTGCCTGAGTGGCCGAAAGGGCCGGTTTGCTAAACCGTTGTACGAGCTTAAACTTGTACCGAGGGTTCGAATCCCTCCCTCTCCGCTGGTTCGACACCTATTTATCAATAAAAGACCGTAAAATCAACTACTTACGGGCTTTTTTATTTTTGGCCCACACCAAAAAGCATTAAGAAAACACGGATCGCCGGTGTCTAATTCGGTGATTCGACCTAAATGAAATCTTGAATCACCGAATTATCACGAAACCCTTTACTGGCAAGGGGTACAGCAGATGGACATCTTGCCTTGAGGGTCTTTAAAACTTATTTTTAAACTTTTAAACGGTGATTCACATGGAAACAAAATTTAGTGTCCTTTTTTGGGGCAAAAAGAACATAACAAAGAACGACAAATTATTGACGATTTATTTGCGCGTAACCCTACTGGATGGTCGTTTTGAGGTAAGTACGCGAAGGGTCATACAATCCGCAAATTGGTCGGCGGAAGTCGGCATGATGAAAGGTAATTCAGACGAGGCGAAAAGCGTTAATTCCTATTTGGACATCTTAAAGCATAAGGCATACCAGTTCCAAAAGGAATTGATTTTAGAAGAAAAGCCCTTAAATCTGGCATCTTTCAAAGACAAATGGTTTGGCATAAGAACTAAACCCCAATTATTATTGGAAATCTTCGAAAAGCATAATGAGCAAATTAAAGCCCTCATCGACCAAGATTACGCCCGAGCCACACTTACAAGATACGCAACCACCCTAAAGCATACAAAGGCATTTTTACAATGGAAGTACAAACAGTCAGACATTGATATTAAGAAACTAGACTTCGAATTTTGTACAGAATACGAATTCTGGTTAAAGAGTATCCGGAAATGCAATCACAACTCCACAATGAAATATATCGGGAATCTGAAAAAGATTACGAACAAATGTGTAAGAAACGGGTGGCTTTTACGTGATCCATTCCTTGGATTCAGCATGGCGAAAAGGGAAGTTGAGAGAACTGCGTTGTCGGAAGAAGAAATTCAAAGTATCTCCAAAAAAGAGTTTCATTGTGAAAGACTGGAACAGGTGAGGGATATTTTCCTATTTTGTTGTTACACAGGGCTTGCTTACGCAGACGTAAAAAAATTAAAGCGCTCTGAAATCAGCACTGGTGTTGACGGAGAAAAATGGATTTTTACTTCCCGGCAAAAGACTGATTCTTCCTCGAGAATACCGTTACTTCCTATGTCTATACAAATTATTTCGAAATACGAATTGCATCCTCAATGTGTCAACGAAAATAAAGTTCTTCCCGTATTAACTAATCAAAAAATGAATTCTTACCTCAAAGAAATTATGGACGGATGCAGCATAAATAAGAATTTAACTTTTCATATAGCCAGACACACTTTTGCAACTACAATTACTTTGAATAATGGAGTGCCGATCGAAACTGTTTCAAAAATGCTAGGACATAAGAATCTCAAAACAACTCAGCATTATGCAAAGATCCTGGATAAGAAAATAAGTGACGATATGCGAAATTTGAAATTAAAATTTGCGAAAGAAAGATAAAAAATCGAAATTATTTTCATCGAAATCTTTATTGCTCCAAGTTCGGTTCCTATTTATTATTACAGCGCCTTACCAGCATCGAAGTGGAAGTATAAAGGATTTAAAGAGATAATAGTGGTATATTTTTGCAGGTTTCATTCTCAAGAGTTTTTGTTTCGACGGACAAAAATGACGTTGTAAAAGGTTGGAATTTTATTTGTTTCTTTTTAAAATTTATTTAGCTTGTGAATTAGCAGGTTTTAGGAATGAAAACCAAATTTATTAGGTTATTCTCAGTAATTTCATGTTGAAACCAAACAATCTAATTTGTTTCATTCTAATAATACAAGGGGTACTGCCTGCAAATCGACTAATTAAGCAGTTACAAGTTTATAACAAAATATGTCAGCCCAACAACAGGAAAAACTCTTGGCCGAGATAAAGTCTTTAACCGAGACCGAACCGATCGATTTTCAATTGATCTTAAAAAAATCGAATGAGCTTTCGAAATATGACAAGAGTTTTCAGCGGTTTTATGTTGATGCAAAAACACTGATTCATTTAGGTCGAGATAGCATAAAGGATCACACCACGGCAATGCTTGAGCTTGTAAAAAACAGCTATGATGCAGATGCAAAAAATGTTGAAGTAGAAATTTACAGCAAGGATGGCAGTGATTTTATACGCGTCGCGGACAATGGTTTTGGTATGACGGAAGACGAGTTGATAAACTACTGGCTTCGTATAGGATTTTCGAATAAAAGAAAATCAAAAATAAGTCAGGAAGGCCGAAGGAAAACTGGAGAAAAAGGTATAGGTAGGATTTCAACTGACAGACTAGGCGCTTACCTGGAACTAATAACTAAATCGAAAGACAACCCGGTAGTCGGTTTAAAAGTAAATTGGGATGATTTTGATACAGAAGGAAAAGATGTATTTGATATTAAGGTTGAGTTGACGCATCCAAAAACCATTATCACCCCGCAAAAAAATGGGCAAGCCAGCGATACAGGTACTGAAATCCGTATTACAAAACTTCGCCAAGAATGGACCAAAAACAATATTGAAAATTTGTATTATGAACTGTCAGCGCTTACGCCACCTTTCGACGAAGTAAAAGATTTTCAGATTATTTTAAAAAATGACGTCGCCCCTGCTTTTTCAGCTCCTATAAATTCTAAATTTTTCAAGACTGCAGAGATCGAACTTGAGGCCTTATATAACGGTGAAGGGCCTACGATTTTATATACTATCAAAGATCGTCACAATGAAAAACCTACGACTGAAAGTATTGCCTGGCAACAATTGTTGTCAAAGGAATATAAGGAAGATGTGCCTCAAAATATTTCAGAAGATCTTAGGTGTGGACCAATATCAGTAAAACTCTTATTTTTTCTTCGTGAAGGAGCCTCCGTACAGGGCACGGAATTTAAACTTTCAGAGTTAAGAGAGTTCCTAGATAATAACGCCGGCATAAAAATTTACAGAGATAATATTTCAGTGAAACCGTATGGTTTTCCTAGTTCCCAATTCGGCTATGATTGGTTAGGCCTTGCTGAAAGAAAATCTAAGGATCCTGCAGGCATTGGCAGAGGTGCTGAAAGTTATTCAGTAACCCCTAATCAATTGATCGGCGCTGTATTTATTGGCCGCGATAATAACATAGCTCTTTCAGACAGTGCGGCGCGTGAAGGCTTAGTAGAATCACCCGCATTTTATGACCTTAGAAACCTAGCTTTAGGATCAATCAACATGCTTGAATCACATAGGGCCAATATTTATTCTCAAACTCAAAATGCCAGAGAGTCTAAAAAATCGGCTGCTACCAAAGAAGCGGAGCAAATAAAACTGGATTTGTTTTCTGTGGTGGAAGAACTGACAAACATACGGGATGAAATCGCTTCTGGTAGTACTGTTTCTAATAAACTTGGAGCTTCGAGGCCGATTGAAAAAAGCATCGAGAGGGTAAATACGATTACAGAAAGAGTAAGTAAAACTATTGACGACTTGCTTAACTGGAATAGAGTGCTTAACGGCTTAGCAACCATTGGTATTTCATCAACTGTTTTTGGACATGAAACAGAAGGCTCAATTGCTCTTTTTAAGAAAGCTGCTAATAATGTGCGATTGTTGCTTATAGATAAACCCAAAAAGGAAGATATAGATACTGCGATTTCTGAATTGGATAAAGCCATTAAACATTCTAAGAGGGTTGCTGCCTGGGGTGCATATGCACTTACAAGGATACAACGAGAAAAAAGAAGAAAAAGTCTGACTAATATAAAAAGAACCGTAGAGGCTGTAGTGAAAGAACTTAAGCCTGCCTTTGAAGCAAGTTCAATTAAAATTGAAATTAAGGGAGAGCTTTTTACGTCAAAGACCTATCAGATGGATATTGAATCAATACTCATCAACCTTCTTACAAACTCTTTCACCGCATGTACCCAAAAACCAGGCGAAAGAAAAGTCCTTATACAAGTTGAACGAGAGGATAAACGTGATGCGAAGGGTTTCTATTTTTCAGTTTCTGATACGGGTCCTGGCATTGCAAAAGAGTTTAAAAATCGGATATTCGAACCTCTATTTTCAACTAAGACCGTACCCACACAAGGGAGTAAAAGTGCAGGTACAGGCTTAGGCTTGACAATTGTAAAATCTATTGTAGATGACCTAAAAGGTGAGATAGTAGTTGATCAAGACCCGCAATTAAAAGGAGCTAGATTCAAAATTTGGTTACCTAAAGAATAAGCCCATGGCAAAAATTGCAATTATCGATGACAATAAGGAACAAAGAGAAACATTAAAAATTGAGATGCGGTTGTATCTCAAGAAAAGAGGGTCTGCTCTTGATGTCATTGATATATTCCCATTTGCCAGTTATGAAGAATATAACCCGTGGATCATTGACCAGGAGATTTGTGTTTTAATACTTGATGAGCGTATGCACAACGACAGTGAAGGTGAACTTGGGCCGGTTGGTTATAGAGGCAATGAGCTTGTATTAAAGATCAGAGAACACTTTAAAGACATACCGATTTTTACGGTTACAGCACATATTGATGATGAAGAATTGCAAGCCCGTTTCAGTGAGTTTGAATACATTATATCAAGGGAGAATTTTGACGAGAAATACGTCGATATTATTATTCGTGCCGGCCAGCGATATTTAGACCAGAATGAAAAAGAACTTACCGAATTTGAAATATTAACAAGGAAGATTGCTGCAGGTGATGTGGATGCAGGCGATGAAGAAAAATTAAAAGCGCTTCAGATAAAACTTCAAATGCCTTTGATGAGCGGATTGCAAGATAGAGAGAATTGGTTAGAGGAATATGAAAAACAAATTGTCTCGTTAGAACAAATCAAACATTCACTGCAAGAAAAGCTGAATAGATAATGCAATGGTATCTAATTTTAAAAAACACAGAAAAGCAACCGGATAAGGGAACCTATTCAGATTGGAAACCGATTGTTGCAGAAGAATGTTTTTATCAGTGTGTATACTGCGCCATTCACGAATCTCAGTTTGGTGGTATTGTTAATTATCACATTGATCATTTCAGGCCCAAGTCATTATTTGCGGCGCTCATAAATGACTTGGCTAACTTATACTATGCTTGCCCTATTTGCAACAGGTTTAAAAGCGATGACTGGCCTGATGAACCAAGCCTCGATAAAGTTTCTTATCCTGAACCCTGTAAGGTTGACTACAACACACTTTTTGAATTCGATGATAAATACAGTCTCATTGGCTTATTCACTGCTTCAAAATATCTAATACATCGGTTATACCTGAACCGGGCACAGCTCATTTTTGAACGGAGAGAAACTGCCATGCGAAAGAAAGTCGGTCAACTGATTACTGAAATACAAGCAATGATCGGTCAATTAGCTGATGCAGATTTGAAAGATGCCTATGCCACCTTGAGCAAAATTGACAGCGTTAAAAACAATTTGATAGGCTTAGATGAAGTCAGAAGAAAGGTTAGACCTTATGTTACTGGAGACATAAAGAAATCATGAAAACAAAAAAGCAAATCGGAAAATATTATACGCCTGAGTTTCTTGCGCGTTTTATTGTACAACATATAGCTCCTCATCTGCAAGATAGAACCGTTTTGAAAATTCTAGAGCCTAGCGTCGGTGATGGAATTTTTCTGAAAATGTTTAATGAGCTATCATTACCTGAAACTATTAAAAAAATTCAGCTCGAGTGTGTAGAGAAATATAAGTCTGCATTAAATAAGGCGGAACTCAATGCATTTCACAACGCTGATCGGCGCACTAATTATTCTTTTGTTCATGATGATTTCCTTCGGTATCAAAGAAAAAGCAAAAAGAAATTCTCTTTCATACTCGGGAACCCGCCCTATATAAGAAAATCATTGCTCAGTAAAACTCAAATTAAACTGTGCCAGGAAATACATATTCGTGCAAACTTGAACCCTTCCATAGCAAAAAACATTTGGTCATCGTTTGTTGTTTCTTGCTGTTCGCTCCTCGACGAAAACGGCATCATGGCTTTTGTTCTTCCAGCAGAATTGTTCCAGATGACGTTTTCTAAGGACATAAAGAATTATCTGGTGAATCAATTCGATAGGATAGAGACCTTCACCTTCGACGAGTTAATTTTCAATCAAATTGGCCAGGACACTGTTTTGTTGATTTGCTATAAAAACTCAAAAGAGAAAGGGCGATTTTATTGTCAAATTAATGACCAGTCACAGCTTGCCAGAGAATCTTATACTCTTTCGCCAAATGAATCATTAGTATCATCACAGATGAAATGGATGCATCACATTCTAACCGGTGAAGAAATTGAATTACTCGAACGCATAAAAAAAGATGTAAAATCAATTTCTTCTTATTGCAGCGCAAAACCAGGTATAGTAACGGCTGCGAATAATTACTTCATCGTTGACGAGATTATCGAAAAACAATATAACCTTAAAAGTTATACCAAGCCGATTATACAAAGGGGCTTGTTTGTCAATGGCAGTATTGTATTCGATAATGATGACCTCTCCAAGATAAGAAGTGAAGGAAGGGCCACGAAACTACTATGTTTTCCTAATCTGAGAGAGTCCTATTTTGATAATTACGTGAACCAATTCTTTCAACTCGGCAAAAAAAATTCCATTAATAAACGTTACAAGTGCTCCCAAAGAGATTACTGGTTTGCCGTACCAAACATAGGTGAACCTCCGAAAGGATTTTTTTTCAAGCGATGCCACTATTATCCAAAACTTTTGAAAAATGAAGCTAACGTATTGGTGACGGATTCTGCTTATAAAATTGAGCCATTGAAGGAGTTTTTCATTGAAGACATCATATACTCATTCTATAATTCTTTCACCCTTTGTTATGCCGAAATAGAAGGACGGTATTATGGCGGCGGCGTGCTTGAACTTACTCCTTCTGAATTTAAAAAACTACCGTTGCCTTATTATAAGATAAGCCAGACAGACTTTGATGAATTCCGCAAAAGGTTTGAACAGAAAGAGAATATAGATGATGTATTAATCCTTCAGGACCAGATAATATTGGAGGGGAGCCTTAACCTTACAATAGAGGACATTAAAAAAATTCAGACAATAAAAAATAAGCTGGTATCAAAACGACTCAGAGCGAATTCTACGGCTAAACATGATTAATGGTATTAATATTATAATGCCAAAATTTCTCTACAGAAAAAAATAATTAATTTCAAATGCTACAAGCCATATAGGTTTAATTAGTCGTTTTCATAATTACTCTTTTTTCACAATCAAAGTGGATAAATCAGGCGTATTCATCATCCGCTCAATTTCATCATCAACAATTCCCCTTACTTCTTTTTTAATCCGCAAATAATTTTGCACGACAGTTTCCTTATTAACTTCTGAAATGACCGGTAATTCTTTAAGTAAACTTTGTTCTTTTTCTAACTTCTGATGATCATTAACGATCTCAGCACAAAAAGTTTTCAGTTCAATTTTTTGATTAGGGTTATCCGCGACTATGCCGACAAATTCACCGGAAGAAAGTGATGCTATTTTACTAAGGGGTATCGCCATATCCAACTGTCTTGATTTCGTGACGGAAATATCCTGGCTATTGACAGCGACACTTTCCCTATCCTGCATTATTTTTCCAAATCTTTCCGACAGTTGTTTTGCCGTTTCACCGCCAACCTGCCCGGTGATTACATTGCCTACAATATTTAAAATAACATCCGCCTGTTCTTTCCCATAATGCAATTTGAGCTGGCTGGCATCCTGAACAGCCATTGTTGTCGCCACTTTATTTGAACGCGCTGTTGCAATCAAATTATCCATCCCATTAAAAAATATTGTGGGGAATTCATCAAATATCAAACTGCTTTTCATCATGCCTTTCCTATTCATTAATCTCGTCAATGCATTAATGTAAAGCGATAATACCGCGCCATACGTCTGCGTCTTCTGCGGATTATTACCAATGCAAACAATTTTAGGTTCGTCAGGATTATTTATGTCAAGAGTAAAATCGTTCCCGGATAACACATAATATAAGTTGGGGGAAGCAAGCTTTGACAAACTCACCGTGGCACTTGATATTTGGCCTTCCAATTGTTGTTTAGCATCATTTACAAAAGCAGTTACAAAAGGTGCGATCAATACTTCTACCAGCGGCTCAGTACGCAATATGGAAAACAGTTTGCTGTAATCAGTTTGAGCAAACTCTATTACATGAGGCAACGTGCAATATCTCCCCTTTTCATAATTGCATAAAAACCAAATTACGGCTGTTACAAAATTGATAGGAGACTCCACCCAGAAATCACCGCGCTTTTTTATCCAGTCAGGATTTAGGCCGAGGAGGATTGTGCGTGCGGATTCAGCAGCATCCGTCAAATCATGCATCGAGGCAACATCCAAAGGATTGCATCGATGCGAATAATTCAGGTTATCAAAATTGATTGAATAAAATTTGGGCTGAACCTGGTAGTTTTTTTGATTGAGCAAATATTGATTATATGTTATTTTGGTTAGATCGTCGTATTTAAAATCGTATACAAACATGGAAAACCCTTTTGTGATATGTTGTTTGATGATATGCTGAATAACAAAATAAGATTTTCCGCTTCCTGGCGAACCCATTACCAATAAACCACGAAAAGGATTGATAACATTTATCCAACTTTTTCTGATCTTTCCTTTAAGTTTATATTGCGCTAGGAGATTAATAGAATATTCATTGGTGAGTAGTCTTTCTTCCTGCGGAAATGATTCGTTGCTTTTATTGAAGATATCGTTATCGAAATTCTGTTTGATTGTACGGGTAAGTAAAGTGCCGCCTGATAAGAAGATCAGGTATCCCAAAACGGTTATACTCATGTATGTAATCGATCCCGGAACAACCGGAAGCTCAAGGAAAAATAATCCCCAGCTTGCAAAATATAAAACAAGACCAATCAGGATATAAATAAAAGCATTTCTGTAACGCAGCTTTCATTTTTTCCTATTGCCATGAAAATAATCAAAATAGAAGCTATTCTTGAGGACGAAGCACCTTCTCCCAAGAAAAGATAGAATTGGGAAAATATCACCAAAGTGATTGGAGTCATCATTGCAATTGGCGGTCTATGGTATACCGCCATCCAGTTTCGAGCCTCTGAAAAGTGGAAAAGGGCTGAATTTGTCGTCAAGGAGGTTAAAGAATTTGAAAGCGATGAAAGCGTTAAGTTAATCGAACAGGCCCTGGATTATACGGATACCAAACATTACGCATTCAAAAAGGACACTATCGATATTAAAAGGGGGGCAATGGATAAATCACTGGATACAGCATATGGTGATTATACCGGGGTGGTAGCTATTTTGCGAAATTCCTTTGACAGTTATTTTGATCACTTAAGTGTCTTCAACCGCTACATCAAGTCGGATGTCATGAGTTTTGAGGAGATTAAACCCTACCTGGAATATTATATCGACATTATAGGAGATACTGCCAATCCCCGCCTCAGCCCAACTAGCAGAATGCTAATATGGAGCCACCTCAACAACTATCATTTTACCGATGTGCAGGAGCTTTTTTGTCTATTTGGCTATAACATTGGCCCCGAGGTTCGGGCCTGTTCGAAAAAGAAGTTTTTGGGGATTTTTTAGATGGTTAATTTAAAAGGAATAATGCTGGAAATTTGCAATACTTGGGGATTTGTATAGAATATGATTTCCTGGAACAGCACGAATTGCGAGCATTCCTCCATCCCGTATAATGGCTCAGTGCATCTTCGGCTAGAGATCCGATCTAAGAAATTTACATGACCTCCGCAGGTCTTTTCCCAACAATCTTATAAACTTTTTTTAAATACCTGACCTGCACCGGATTCCAATCGTGCAAAACAAACATAAGCTCCGATGGAAGAAAATGACAGACTGTTTGCAGACGGTCTCCTGCAGGGATACTGTGATCATCCATAATATCCTTCGCTTTTTGAAGCATATCGGATAAACCAGGACCCAATTTGATCATAACATCCGCCAACTGATTGGCAATACCTATTAACTTCAAAATCATTTTCCTGGACTCACCGGAAATCGTCCGCCTATCTCTATACATTTGTTCAATCTCTTCAGCGGTCAACGTTTTGTCTGCACTTAGATGGAGCGAGAGAAGGGCATTTTCCTGAAACGTGAATACAAGCACGGCAAACAACAGGACAAGTAATGCAAAGGATTCGATCTGATCCTGATCCATTTTTTTAATATACCTGTTGAGCACAAGTGACTGCTGCGACTTATGAGCTGAAGCATTATGTCTGATATCTGCTAAAACCGGAGAAGTCAGATCAAGGATCGTTTTATGAAAATGCTTTACCTGGTTCAGCTCACTCGTCAGAAAATCTTTGTCCGGAAAATAGAGCAGCATTTTTCTCACCTGCTTACCCAACATTGCTTTTGAATCGTCCAGCAATTCAAACAGATGCATAGCCAGTTCCCTGCATTGAAGATTTTTTTCTGCCGGATCATCTGCTGCTTTGAACTGGCAAAGGGACTGGATGATATCCCGAAAGCAAATGGGGAAGAATAAAATCTCATTCAGTAGGGGCGGTACCTTATCTATTTTATTCCGCTTATTCAATTCCTCAAAAACCGATTCGTACATTTCGATTCGCTTTTCAAGAGCATGGTTCAAAACACCCATTGCCGTCTCGAATTCATTGCTCTTCGGGATTTCTTTCTTGCGTTGCAGAAGTTTAGCTAAGAAATTCATTTTTCAAATTTGCTTAACTCAAATTTATAAAATCCCAATTTTTTTAGCGGGAATTCTTATCCACTAAGGATTATACCCTGGATCATTAACCCATCTTATCACTAAAAATTTCTACTTTCCCCAAATTTCTATAGAACCCTTTTGAAAGGCTAAACGATTGCAGAATTCACATTTTGAGGACTTCAACATGACCTGTTGCAAACGATAATTCGGATTACACCAGGGACTTAACCTCCAGTAATTATAAGAACTTATGTTGAGGATATGCTCAGTAATGGTCAACGCAAGAAGCGCACCGGCAAGGGCTGACACAAAGGCCAAAGGTGCCAAAACCTGTTTATCACCATCCGTCACCAACCTGCCCGCTCCACAAAGCTCCTTGAAAAGCGTATCGTAGGGAATGCCAATAATGTTATTGGTAAGCTGGGGATATTTCCTCTTTATAAGGATTTCAGCCTCGGCCTCAATATAATTTTGCCTGACCTGCTCAAGAGTCACACCCAATACCTCCGTTACATGCTTTTCGTGCGCATCCTCTATAGCGTCCTGGTCATAAATGCAGCCCATGCAGGCTCGGCCATCCAGCGGTTGCTTATTATAATGAGTAACCACTTCAGCAATGCCCGTAGTCGAAGCATCAAAAACCTCCCCGGGAATCTCGCTTTGCAGGTGTCGCCTTCCCCTTCGGCTGTCAACAGCCACAATCAAACGCTTTAGCCAGGCTCCCCCATCCTTAGCCGCAGGGACCCTGGCCAGCTCATATTTTATCGGATAGAGTTTTAGACTAGGGAGCAAGGGTTGCGCATAGGCAACCAGGGTTGTTGCTTTAGGATTTCCGATATCTGAATTTTTAAAGAACAAACACCTGTTCAGATTCCCATCACTCACAAAATCGGGGTCCGTAACATACAATAATCCCTTCACTCGAAAAAATTGCAAAGCAAAGAGGAGAGAATTCCCAATAGCCCCGGCACCAGCCAGATAGGCCACCCCCAGATCAATTTCCAAGTCAAAGATTTCAGGAGATCTGGTAAATAAACTGGGATCAATGCAGATTTCCTCGTCCGAAGCATAAGGAACCCTATCTCCAAGCATGGCCTTTAAAATCGAAGCACCTGCATAACAGCTCAGCAATAAATAAAAAAAAGGCCTCGTTGAAGCAGGAAACTGATTGGCAGCTTTAATCCTGGATAAAATCAACTTGCCATCTTTATCCGCACCTGCAAATACCCAGGGCCCGAGGGTCAGGGCTTTTGAATTTTCAATGACAAATTCGCAAACGTAAGATTGATCCTCATGAAACTCAACATCGATCCGCTTAAAAGTTTTACCCAAAACTTCCAGCAGGAAACCACAAAATAGCTTATTACCACCCTTCTCCGTAATCAATAGGGTCGCATCCAAAACCTGATCAGCTTCATCCGCTTCAAGATGCATAAAACTTCTCAGGGCCGAAGTATTCTCTTCCCGCGCATTCATAATATGATAAGATTACTGTTGTCTATCTTTATCCATTCATTCTCTGAGGATAAAACAAAGCAGACCACATGATTTGAAAAATTCTGTACGTCGGTATCCTGACAAAAAAAAGGAATGACCAAAGAATAGGCATTCAAGTGCCTGATGATCGCCCAACGGTCATCTGCATTAGAATGGAAGGCTTCTTTGGGATGGGAATGCACCTGGGCGACCAATATTTTTCGGGATGATTTTATTTTTTGCATCAGGGTATCCATGCCGGCTTCGGGAATTTCAAAATAATCGTAATCCGCAATCTGCTTCGGTTCATATACCTCATCCGCATAGAAACATTCACCCGAATTTCCTCCGAGCCAAAGAACAACCCTCTCCTGATCATAGAAACTTTTCAGTATCCTGACAGTATCCTCGATCACCTTGAAATTTATTGACAGTTTAATCATGCGTAATCCCCCATGCGCTCCATATCTGAGAGATAATCCCTCCCAGATCGAATCCGGAACGATTTTTGTAATTTTCCCAACGATCAGCAATATGACTGGGATGAGTGTGATATTCCAAACTACCGGGACTACAGATAAAGGGTCTCCTGGTTATAAGATGATGCCCGCTATTCAAGACCCCGGATCCCTGCGGCAATCTGATCAAATAATTTCCATCTACCGAAAGCAATTCAACCGAAGGAGGCTTTCCATCCCAATCCTGGCACAATAACCGCACACGAAAACCTGCCCTACCCTCCTTGTTAAACGTAATATCAATCACCGGGTAGCTGATTTGATGAATAATCCATCCTCTCAATTCCACCAACCGTTGATCAGCTAGGTACTGGGTTTGCTCAGAAAATATATTTTCCGAAATCACCCTATTCATAACCACCGCCTCCTCCATGCTTGGGCTTGTAATCAATGCAAACCTCCCCGCAAAGCCTGTTTTCCTTGTAATTCTTCTCAGGGTCAATCTCCCTCCCGTCTACCGTCGCAATCCAACCCTTGGTATCTACAATTCTGAGTTCAGCCACCGCCCTGGCAATGAATGCCTTTACCGGCTGGTCTTCCGGAACCCTATCGAATCCCTGCTTAGGCCAGGAACCACTGGTCGTTACCAGGGCCACAAAAACATGGTCTTTGTGGTGCTCCTCCACTTCTTTTAATTCTTCGGACAACTCTTTGAGTTTTTCCTCTGCCGCTACCATTTCATCCTGAATTCCTTCAAGATTTCCCTCTTCATGCTGGATCTCCTCAGCCAATTTCCCGATTTCCATTTCTTTGTCGTTCTCATTTGCAAACTGCATAAAAAAATATTTAATGATGAATGAATATCCCAACAAAGCTAAAATAAAAATCATTCAAAATTTATCATTACTTATCACAATATCGCGTAAGTATTAATTACATTTTCATAACTAACAGTCATTCACAGTCTTAATTAACATTGTGGAAAAATTATTATTCTAAATAGTAATTATTAATTACTATTTTCTACTAACTTTGTAAGTGATAATTACAAAGACTTGCTAAAAGCGGCTGAGCAAAATGAGTTTTATTCCAAACTGGGTAAAAAAATCCGGGCGATAAGGGTAGAGCAAAAGATCAAGCAGGAGACCCTCGCAACCCATGTAGGTTTTACCCGAATTTCTATCTCAAATATTGAAACAGGAAGGCAGAAAATACAGCTTCACACTTTGATCGAATTGGCTGATTATCTGAAGACGCCGATTCAGGAGTTGATCCCCTCTATAGAGCTCGTAAAATCGGAATTAAGCTCAAGAATCGAAAAGAAGATTTCCAATACCGAAGTGTCGAAGAACTCCCAAGCAATGGAAAAAATCAAGGACTTTATATTATATTCATCTAATAATTTTCCTGCCGATGTATCCCGAAAATCGATACCTGCAAAGAATCGAGCAAAAGGCAAATGAGATTTTACGAAAATACCATATTCGAAAACCGCCCGTTCCGGTGAAGGATATTATAGTTAAAATGGGGTTGAATGTCAGGAGCTACGATCTGAGCGATGACGTTTCTGGGATTCTTGTCATAGAGAATGATAAGGGTTCGATTGGCTTCAATCCCAAGAACAGCAAGACCCGGCAGCGTTTTACCCTTGCGCACGAACTGGGGCATTTTCTCTTCCATCATCAATCCAAATCGGAAATTTTTATAGATAAGGATTTCATAGTCAAATTCCGCTCTGAAAAGAATTACACAGCCCATGAAATTAAACAAGAACAGGATGCCAATATGTTCGCAGCTGCTTTACTAATGCCAAAAGAATTTCTTCAGGCCGAATTAGCAAGGAAAGATTATAATGACCTAGCAGAGGCAGATTTTATAAGCGCGTTGGCCAAAGTATTTGATGTAAGCATTCAAGCGATGACATATCGGATTGCTAACGCTTCTCTATTTAGGCCTTGATTCTGAAAATACATCCTAAACTCATCACTTAGCTGGTCCGCAATGCTTCTGGAATATTCACAAAACGCCGGTCGATAGGAACGTGTCAAATTTTTTTCAATTAATTTCATTCCACCATTTAAAATCCCACAAATGATAAATGAAACTGATCAATATATACCTGGAAATAATATTGGTCTGGCTAGCCGTGATAGCGGAAACTGTTTGGGTTTGGGTAACCGAGGAAGCCGTATTCAGTAAATTGTACCCGGACAATTGAACTAGTCCGTGGCGTTTTTACAATTCCTTAGCAATAAGCATCCACTCTAAATAAACAGATATTTTGCCCAATCGGCCTCCCTCTTTATTTCTGGTAATTGGTCCTAAATTTCTTTTGCCACTCATTCGTACTGACATATTTTATGATGGCACCCAGATTTTGGGTAAAAAAATGGGTACTGGTTAGCTCTGGAGCGGTATTGTTCTCATAGGTATACTGACCATGTGCCTCAACCCTTCATCAAGGTGAATAGTTTCCTTCATCCTACATCATGCCCCCACCCACACCCAACTTCCCCGCCCTGTCTTTGAAAGTCTCCGTAGTCGCCAGTGAAAATTTTGCCACCGCAATATTTCCTTCCAGATGCTGTATATCCGGGTCTTTCCCCAAATTCCCAATGAGCATCACCCCTTTCTTCACCAACACCTCCATGCATTTATGATAAGTCGTTTTCGACCTAATCCTCGCCATGAATATGATCTTTCTCCTCGTAACCAAAAACGGAGACCGGAATAAATTCTGGTACCAGCAGCAAAAAATGGCCATGAAAATGGCCATTCCGGAAATTGACATATCCCTCCATAAATATAAGCTGCAATACTATAAGAATATTTCATTTCACGATTTTCCATCTTCGCAAATATCCAACATTTACTAATCCAGTTTGCCGCTCCCAATTAATGCTTTAAGACAAAATACTCTGAAGGAATTCACAAATAATCTCAAAATATTGAATTAAGCATAATAAAACCTGAACGTCCTCAATTCCGATATTGCAAGCACTCAAACGTACCCAAGTATCCTAGTTAACCCTATCACCTCCTCTCGATACCACTTCCCTAAAACTTGCAATTGTTTGATATAAAATCATTTATGCAGATTAAAATACGTGAAAAACACCCCTTTTAAATATATTAATTTCATTAACTTCCTCATTTGTAACCAAACCCATACAAGACCCCCTACTTGATGAAACCCCCATATGAAATGCTGCACGAAGAGCAAAGTCAATACTCTGTGCAGATAGTGCTTGCAACCATGCCCCAAAAGCAAGAAGACTACTTTGATAAAAGTGTAAAAAAAAATTATTTTGAAAAATATCGGAGAGAATCTTTAAAGTACTACAACACCCACAATGAAGAATACGGAACAATAACTAACAATAATGGTCGGAAAGTTAAGCTCCTCTACAATCCATTGCGGTACTACATTTTTGGCAATTATGATATTGCCTATATTTCTCTCATCGATAACCTCAAATTCGCCCAAAGGCTATTCGAGCCCCAATTAGGGCAAAAAAATGTAAAGAAAACCTCTCAAACTCTAGGCCAAAAGAAAACGCGAAACATCACTGAAAGCTTTTCTCCCCATTCCTTTCAGTCTTTTACAGGGCTGAGCCTGAATACTACAGAAGAACTCACAGATTTTTTCTCCAGCCATGTTGGGAAAAAACCTGAGTCCAGACCTTATTTTCTCGCCGTTTGTAACCTCAAGCTCAACAATGGGTTTCTCATCGGAAATGGAAGTATTTACCTGAAATCCACCAACGATTTCATCAGAGATAAAGTTCGTGAAATCAACGAAAAAAAGAAAACTGTCGAAATAGCAAAGTCTCCGGACAAACAAGACCATCTTGTCGTAGAAGGAAAAGCGATCCAATTCTTGATTCTCCAATCCTTTTCCTGGTTTGAAATCTCGCTGATGTTATTCGCTTCAGATACAGGCCTGATCTCGGAGCTTTTAACGACAATAAGGAAATCAAAAGTGGATGATCTGCCTGAAAAACTGGCTTTTCAGATCAAAGAAAACTCCCTATGCAATGGACTATTAGAACAGCGGGATAAGGCTAAATTGGGGCAGGCCAATATCTTTGCGGACTCTCAAAGCCATATCGGGTTACACGCCGATCTGGCGGATTTGCCTGAAAACAATTCCTTTGTCAAAAGATTCATGGCCTCCGAACCGGTGCTCAATACCCGCATTGAATGCCAGGTGAAACCAGGCCATTTGCCCATGCTAGAAACCTTGATCTTTAGTTCTCTAAATCAAAACCATTTTGAAGAAAAGATACGTTCCATGATCATAGGCAAAAGCGATTACCAGTTCAGTTGGGAAAAACAATTTGCATCTAATAACCTCCGCCTGATCAGGTATATTTTGAAAAACGGGCAAAACAATTCTGATGAAAATATTTTCGATCATGTCCGAAAAATTAAAACAAAGGTAATTTTTGAAAGAGATACTGAAGAAGGGGAACATCGCAGGGAAGTCCTGCATTTGGACCAATTCCTGGAAAGGCTCTCGGTAACAACCAAAGAAGCCATCGACGCGAATGGCCAACTTAAAGAATTAAAAGTCTCCCGACAGATCAGGTCAAAAGTGCTCAAAATCTTTTCAAATTACAACAACGGCATTCAGGACATTATACTCTTTAATTATTTCCTGGATTTCAAAATATTTATCGAAGAACTGATAAAGATGATTGCCAAAGAGAAGCAGGCATGGGACGGTTATGTAAGAATGGACCACCCACTCTCCGATGCAGACATCGAACAGGAGGCCGTCGCCGTAAGGGCGTTTGAGGAAAGATTACTTCGATTGATTAGCATCTTCGAAGAAGGATTTGCCATACGGATGCTTAACTGCTATCAGTTTGAAGACATCACAGACTTCGATTTGGACTTCAACAGTTCCATTCAACAGCTATTGTCTTCATATAGCGCCCTTATCGCAGAAATTGGAAACCTTTTTTATAAGGAAAAATACAAATATGGACCAGTCGTCCAGCTCAACCTTCAAGACACTGTGGCCAATTACAATTCGATAAATTATTATATCCATCACCTCACCTCCCCTGAATTTGTATACGCCACGATTATCAAAGAAATTCTAAACTTTAACCGGTTCGACACTGACAAATACCTGCCGCTTCAAAAGGCATATAGGGAATGCAAGCCGTTATCTTTCACCCTATTACCGAGCAAGCACAACAATCTATAAGAAAGCAAATTTAGAAAGGTATCCTAATTAATTCTAATTACCAATACCCTTAAAGGGGTATTGGTAAATTGACAGTAAAAACCCAAATTGATCTTTTTTCCAATATCCCAATTACCTTAGTAACTGCTAATTCAATAAGTTTGAAATTGCGTGAAATTTTAAGATTTACACTTAAGGTTAAGAAACAAGAGATCTAAAAGTTATGACCATCCACTGACCTTCTGAAATGAGATTGATGTATGCCGAAAATGATGTATTCAATCAAAGTGAATCTCGTAAGTAACATTGAAGGTTGAAATTGACTTTAAGCCGTCTCCATATAAAAAAGGCAAATTGCGAATGAAACATTGTATGAAAGAGGCTAAATGTTTTATGATTTAATTTAATATTTGAACATATGTCGACCTCATTACTTGATATTTCCCTATTCTTTCCAGTCATTTTGCAAATTGGTTTATTTGTAGCGTTACTATATTTGCCATTACCTATAGTACTATGGATCTACAAACGAAGAAGGGGGCAAAAGCCATCCGATTTTCAGGCAGAAGGCACATTTCAAGGATTTAAAATTACAACGCAAGGCTCTGTTGCCCTATACTTTATATTGCTATTAGCATGCATTTCTGCATCCATTCCCATAATGAAATCCATTGACCAGACTCAAATAGCAAATCAAAAGATAGCGAAAATTACCTATGAGTTAGACAGCTTATTGGATAAGGAGCCCTGGAAATTAAGCTATAGTATAAGGTTGATGACAGACAGTCTTCACGAAATTAAGAGTGAAGTCTATTCGAGTTTTTTGAATGATAACCGATTCCATTCTTTTCCTCCAGCGCTTGATCTGGATCCAAGCACTCACATTATTTCCTGCTACATTGATGATGCTGTTTTACAATCAAACGGGAATAATTACACTTTGAATATCGACAGCTTTAGTGCCGGTATGCAAATTCACATAGATAAAAATCAAAAAGATAGTCTTTATAAAACCATTAATTTGGGTGTTAAGACTCTGTACTATGTACCTCTTTCTCTTGCACCTTATAGTTACACTGTCAACTCGCCCAAAGCTTTGCAAGGAAAGAAAGGAATTACTAGGTCCGACTTGCCAAATGATCCCAAATAACAAAAAAATGCAACACTTATGAAAAATAAACCGTCATTTTTGCAATTTTCAATAATCATCATTTTATTGATTTTATTTAATATAGATTGTTATGCCACAAACCTAAGAGGTCAGGTTTTCCACCATACAAACTTGGGAAATCAGCCAGCCGCCAATGTTAGGGTAGATTTGGTAATCTTTAATACTACCAATCATTCATGGCAAAGTGTATCTTCAGTTTTAACAGGTTCAGACGGATTCTATTACTTCCTCAATTTCAGCCCAAATCAACATTTCTACATTTCAATTGGTGGAAAATATTATCCACCTCAGCAGGTTGCACCGATAATTCAAACAGTTAATTCTTCCTCGCCACCATATTACCAGGACATCCCCCCAATAATAATTTAGCAAACAAGAGGTTCGTAGAGACACTTAACATCAAATTTCCATTGCAAGCAAAGAGTGATAAAAGGAAATCAAAAGAATTATAATAAGACAACTTCAACAGAAGCCAATCCAAATATAATTTCAGGCAGCACTGGAAGATTAAACCTACAAGAGAATTGCACATACTGTCATGGAACCGGTCATACTCAAGAAATGGAAACGAAGACAGTTCCTAAAACTGAAACTTATTTTGTTATTCATGGCCACCCTCCTTCCAGAACTGTATGCATACTGAATCAAAATGGGTGAGTAAAATGTGCGTGTTCTGTGCGAGGTCTGGGAAAAGATGAAGTTGAAAACAAATTACCATGTCTGACGTAGTATTATGCCCAAAATGCGTAAGCAATCAAATTACAACCCAAAAAATAGGGACAATAGATTCTCGTAATTGAAGTCAATATTCGCTTGCATTGACCCTCTATGCTGGGTTTATAGTATAATTTGGTATTTTTCCTTTGATGGCCCGAATCAAATTTATCGTTACTTACCCACTTGCTGTGCTTCTTCTTTTTTAATTACTCCTATCAAGGTTTTTATTATTATTATTTCAACTACTAAGAATGCAATAGGAACAAGCAACATCCCATTGATGTTATCATGAGCCATTGAAATGATGATCGTTTGAATTTCTATCAAAGCTCTTGTAATAGTTAAAATTACCAAAGCTTCGGGAGCTCCCTTAATAATCGTTACAAAACCCAACGCTAAACCAATTGCCAAATCTCTCGCTGCAAATTCAAAACTTGCATTTTTAATTAAGGGATTTGTCAAATCAATCCCGGTCCCAGAGTGAAAAAGAAAATCCATACTAAAATAACCCATAACCCCATAAGCTATGTTCAATAATGCCAGAATACCTACTACTACGCACACCCACGCCGGTATATTGTCTATGTGTGTGGTCGTAATTTAAGAATTAAAATCATTGCCAGCTTATTAACTGTTTAAACCGGTTCCAGAAGTAATCTATAATGACTTAATGCGATTTCTTTCAAAAAAAATGATCGTTTTAATCCTGCTGAATAAATTTAGAATAAATTTCAAATTTTTTGTGATTCAAAAAAAAATAATATCCTGGTTTAAAATCAGGATATCATAGTGCGACACATTGCTCCTGTTCTTTAGCCCCCACCCGCTCACAGAGCAGGGCAAAGCACCTTAAAACTAATTCCTCCCTGACCGCATCTTTTTCCCCAAAAATATTAAAACTCATTAAAATCAATTGCTCAGTGAGTTTTTCCCTCTTACACCCCTTCCAAATTTGTCATATTTCTTCAATTTTATCTGTCCTATTCGTTGCCCGGCATAACCTAGCTAAAGAATAATTCTAGATTTAGCAGAATTTTCCAAATGATCGTTAAAGTTTGTTCTCTAGAATAAACTTCATTAGTGCAATAGGAGAACGTAACCCTAATTTTTGCATGATATTCTTTCGATGGGTTTCAATAGTATATACACTTAAAAATAATTTATTGGCTATTTGCTGATTAGTAAGATTATTTTTAATTAGTTCTAATATCTCAAATTCGCGCTTTGTTATATTGAATTGTTTTAAAAACCGATCTTTTGAATCAAATTCATTTTCGAGCTGTAATGAAAGATAAGGAAAGCATAGATGGCCGGAGTTAACCAGCTTTATTGTATGAAACAACTCATCTTTATCACTATTTTTCAGAAGATATCCATTTACACCGAGATTCTTAGCCTTTTCTATTAAATGGGGTTCATTATATGTGGATAGCATGATTATTTTCATTTGCGGATAAGCCTGCTTGATATAATGAACAGCATTAAGGCCATTTAACACAGGCATATTTATGTCTAGTAAAATCAAATCAGGAATGTTTTTATGTAAAATGTCCAGTAGCTCTTTCCCGTCGTGGGCAATTTCAATTATTTCAATCCATGATTCATCTTTCATCAGCAGTTGCAGACCATTAATAAATAACTTATGATCATCCGCAACAATTATTTTTACCTTATTCATTTTTCTTCATTATATGGTAATTGAATCATGATCGTCGTTCCATTGGCATTGGAGTCTATATTTAAAGTACCGTTCAGATAATTTACACGAGTCCGAATATTTTGTAACCCAATGCCATCTATTGAAGATCCGGAAAAACCTTTGCCATTGTCCTCTACCATAAGCCCGAGCTGATCTGGATGATATATCAATTGTAAGGTTATTTCAGTTGCAAAAGCATGGCGAATACAATTATTTACAAGCTCTAAAATAATTCGATAAATAATTAGTTCATCTTGCTTTGCAAAATGATTATCATTATTTTCAGAACAGTGAAAGTTGAATTTGATGTTTGCTTCCTTGTTTAGATGGACAAAATGATTAGATAGCAAATCACTCAACTTAGTTAAATTGAATTCTGGAGGCATCAGGTTGTGCGCTATATTCCTGGTACTGACAGATGCTCTATCTATCAATGAAGTGAGCATTTGAGCTTTTTCCTCTTCAAGTTTAAAGCTTTGCATTGTCATCTTGATCGCAGCAAGATTACCCCCTAACTCATCATGTAAATCCTCAGCAATCCGTTTTTGTTCTGATTCTTGAGCTTCAATTATTTGCTTTGTTACTTTCTTTTGTTGTTCATTGATCTGAATAAGCAATCCCTGTTTTTCTTTGTTATTGAGATTATAGCGATAAGCGAAACCAAATGAAATTAAGAAAGTCTCTATACTTAATCCAAAAGCGATCGGATTTAGCCAGCCGAACCTTATATCACTGATATTGTAATAGTTGCTGTAGTAAATAATTGACCCGATAATGACAGGAATATTTGCTGCAGCATAAAAAATAGCGAGTTTATTCCTATTTATTAAACGAAGAATATTTGCAATTACAATAAACAAAAGATTTGTTGCAAATAAAATGCTGATAGAAAACTGATATAATTGCTGAAATAATATTTTGTTGCCAAATCCAAAAAACATTGCAATATTGGGTATAATGGCTATAAAAAGGTCAATGCCTGCTAAAACAATGGTAGCTCTATAGAGTGTCTTATTTGTTCTGGTAACGTTTAAGAATTGAAGCATTAAAAGAAGCCAGATCGCGAAACCTGCGAATAAAAATGTCTGGCCTGAAAAATGATTGATAACAGGTAAAAAAGCCAAACTGTAAGCAGCTATTCCTACCTCATTCAATGCAAAAAGGCTGATACAGAAAGCATAACTGAGGTATAATAAATATATCCTATCAAACGTAGTAAAATAGAGCAAAAGATTGAACAGAATTATGAAAAAGAAAATACCCTGGAATATCCCAAAAAATGTATGCTTGTTACTATCCAGTTGCGTAAAGTAACTTAAGTCATAAATGGCAGCAGGGGTGTAAAGCAATTGCCCGTTATTGATTGAATGGGCCAGCAATAGAATTTTTTCACCGGGTTGCAGATTAAGATCAAACGTAACAACTCTGGCAAGCAACCCGTTTGCAAGTTTTTTTTTATCGCTTTGTGATCTTAAAATAGGGACTATTTGTTGTATATCATTTACTGTATAACATTCGATTGAATTGATACCCGACAGGATAAATTCTAAAACCATTGAGGATTCATGAGATGTTGAATTACTAATAGTAAGTGCTATCCAGCTTCGTTTATTCACCAGCCCGTCATTGATATATTCATTATTTGTTTTAGTAAAGAGCCTGAATTTACCAGCTTCAAAAAACCGGAAAGCAAGTTTTGGCGTAACCTCATCACTGCCCTCAATATACTGATAGATATAATTTGAAATGCTATATTTTTTCCCAGTACCGAGTCTCAAGATTGCCGGTTTATCATCATTTGCGGCCAAGCTTTGAAAGAGACAAAGCATAAACATTAAGAATAGCCAATTCCGGATCATAATTAATCAAAAATAGAATACAAACTAGATTTTAAAAATACCAACTCGTTTGTAGTTAATCTAATTCGTTTATACATTAACTTGAGCTTATTAAAAAATATCGTTATATCGAAATTGACTATAGAAATTTTATGCTGAAACTTATCCTCTACATTCTTTGTGCGTGTCTCATTGTGACTTGCACTAATCCCGAAGAAGGAACGGTTGAAAGTAATATAGACGAATCATTTAGCTTGCCCAAAGATTCGATTAGTTATGAACTATTTAGAGTGGGGATGGGCTATGGTTTTAATATTCTGAAGAACGGTAAAGTGTATATCCACCAACCAATAATTCCTACATGGACGGGCTTTCATGTATTCCCTACAATAGACGCCGCTGATGCAATGGCATCCCTTATAACCAAGAAAATGACGAGTAACAATTTCAGGTTCCTTCTTGAAAAGCCTGAAGTTGATGAGGAAATGAAAATATTTTTCACTTCCGGCAATCACATGGATAGCATAGATGAAATAAAACTTAATCAATTCTTGCCATATGCTGATTCTTTAAAAACTTCAATTTCTTTGGCAGGGGCTCCTGTTGATGCTTTGCGGGATTTACCGGTTAAAAGGAAATGGCGGTTAAGAGGGATTGTGCCTTTTGGAGCCAGAACTGGCGCTATTAGCTTTACCGCCAATGATTGCATTTATATCGGAGCGGGTGAATTTAAAGATTTAAAAGCAAGAGATTTATGGTGTTATAACCCTGTTTCGGACTCCTGGACCTGTATGGCAGAATTTCCTGGCGAGAGAAGAATGTCAGGTGTAGGATTTAGTCTTTACGATAATGGCTACTGGAGCCTAGGAACAGGTCAAATGATGGAAAAGGCCACAGCTTTTTTTAATGACCTTTATGAATATATCACATCAGAGAATGTTTGGGTTAAAAAAGATGATTTTCCGGGAAGCCCGAGAGTAGATGCCGCAAGCTTTGTAGTCCACAACAGAGCATATCTTGGATTAGGATATGCTACGGATTATCGCGCAGATATATATGAATATGATCCAGTAAGAGAGAAAAAGTGGAGAAGGATTGCAGATTTTGCAGGCGGTCCAATTTCTTCGCCAATCGGAATTGGCGTCTCAAACAGTGGATTTATAATTGCCGGAGATAGACTATCTAATTCTCAGAGGTTTGTCTATGAGTATTTGCCTTCAGAAGATAAATGGCAGAAAAAGAAAGATTTCCCTGCCGATACCAGGTATAATTTAAGTGGTTGCATTATCGATTCGAATATTTTCCTGGCAGGTGGTGGTGGCCAATCAGGAGAACTCAGGTTTCGTGACTTTTATACTTTTAATGTACTCAAAAATGAGTGGGTTCCCGCAGAGGATTACCCCATTTCCAAAAATGGGATCACAAAAGGCGCAGGAGGTAACGTGAAGGGAAGAGTTTATCTCGGAACGGGACATAATGGAAAATATCTAAATGACTGGAACGAATTCGAATATTATTTTTCTGTAAGACCTACTCCCGGTGAATACAATGAAACTTGCTCTTATCCTCTTCAGTATAATGGGCAATGGGAATTATTTCAGGAATGCAGCAGTGACGATTGTTTTGCGGGCGTTGAAATAAAAAGCAACCAGGCTTTAGGCAATTTCTATTACAGCAGCCGTTATGTACAAGACTTGAGGACAATCATGTTGAAAAGTGCTGATAGAAATAAATTATTGGTGTTCCCACGCAACTTTTCAATCAGAACAGAGAGAGAACCTAGAGAACCGGTTTCTTTGCGCTTATTTTTCACAAAAAAAGAGTTGGAAAAAGCATTTGCTGACTGCAATAAAAAAACAGGTGAGGTTAATTCCCGTGATAAGTTGCAGATATTGCAATGCATAGAAAAAAATCCTGACACTGATCCTACTAACAATAGTTTTCAAAAAAATGCTTATTCATTAATCAAGCCGCAATGGTACAGCTATGGCTTCGACGGTGAAACTATTGTTGCAGAATTTCCAGTTACATCACTCCATTCAGAATTTTATCTGGTTGTTCAAGCAAGATAAGATAGTAACTAAAACAAGTTTGGTGAAAGGCTTTTATTCATTCAGGGAGATGTAACCTTAAGCCTTAGTTTCAACTCGAATCAATTTTGGCTGGATTTATAAAGGAATACCCCCAATTAGAATTCTATTTAAGCATTCAAACGAGCCAAAATAAAAAATACCAACCTGTTTGTATTGGTTAGGCCACTGCTGCAGCGCATCTTTGATATGAAAGAATAATTCGGAATAGCGAGAATTATCCTTGGTAAGGTGAATAGGCAAATGATACGCTGTGAGATTACGGTCCTGTCACTGAGTCCAGTTTTAGTACTTCCGGCAAACTGTATTTGCGCAAATATTAAATAGCACATCTTAAAACAAATTATATGCGATACTTTAAAAGAATCAATATTGGTCTGACAATATTAAGCCTATTTGCATTTTTAGGTTGCCAAAAAAGCACAGTCACTCCTGTGGCAACAAGCTCGACAGTTTCTTTTTGGAATACTACGTATACAACACTAGTTTTGACATTTAATGGAACAACGGTTAATTTATCTCCTAATGATTCAACCTATTTTGTCGTTCCGGTTAATACAAACTTTTCCTATTCTGCTTATACATCAGCAAATTTTGGTGATACAGTTTATTGGGGACCGACAAATATCGTTACTCCTTCTTCTGGGAATCAGGTAATCCCTTTTGCCATAACATCCGGCTCAGGTATTTATTATTTAGAGGTCCAAAATAATTCTCCGACATTATCAATAAATTGGTTTTGGGTCTCACAATCTCCAATATTTGTTAATGGCGGCAATTTATCCGGTTGTTATATAGGAGGTCAAATTCCTATCTCAGTACCAAATGATAATAATACTTATGGTATAGGCTATTTTAATACCACCAATAGCTATATAATTTTTCATAATTCTGGCAACGTTAGCACTAATTGCGATAATGGTTTATTTTGGCAATTTGCGCCGCCATTAAATTTCATAAATGCCTCCCCTATGACGGGCGAAGGAGTAAATCCAGTTTTTTTAGCATCCTGTAATGGAACAGGCAACTAAATTGAATAATATATTCTAAACTTTCTTTTCTCGCAGTTCAGCTTTCGAAATTTTAATGGTATAGGAAGCTTATTTGTTTTCCCGACAAAAAATAAATCGATAATTAATTAATAGAGATACTTTATGAGAGCAAAATATGAAATAATACCGAGCAATTTAATGATTGTAATTGCAATATTCGAAATTAAATCTTGTAATAAAAGCTTTGGTAAGAATAGTCAGCTCCATGCTGCACAAATGAATTTTTTAGTCTCATTGGGTATTTTCGGAATAACACTATAATGGATAATACAAATCCCTTTGTATTACACCAAACCTTTTATTAATACAACTTTGAAAAAAATAAAAATTTACAAGTATGGATATGATTTTAGTTAATGGCTACGCAATTTTCAGCAATTATACTTGGGGAAGCAGTATTAGAGAATTTTTAAATCCATTCTATGGGTTTTTCAAAGTTCAAGCCAGAATACTGATTTTGACTATGACTTGTATAGTGGCTTTTCATCTTGGAAATTCACAAGATGTCATAATTAAAAATGACAATAAATCTATTGAAGCAAAAGTTGTTGAAATTGCTGACAACTATGTAAAATACAGGCTTTGGGCTGAAAGGGGAGATGGACCTTTATATTCGTTAAAAAGAGAGGAAATAAATTTGATAATTTATCAAAATGGAAGAAGAGAAGCATTTAAAGGAAATGAAATCAAGAATCAAACTAATTCAAGCGTTGATTCGACCGTTCGGCCCCCAAAAGACGTTCTTTCAAAGTTTAGCCCGGCTGATTTTCAGCAGTTAAATGATAAAATAAATGAACTAAAGTCAGATGAAACTGGTAATACTATACAATTAAACGTACAGTTTGATTATACTTCACTTATAGTAAATGACAAACTAAAAGGGTCTTCAGAAGAAGATTACGTTAGACAACAGGTGAAAGAAAAGGGTGAAAGTTGGTTGGAAAAATGGAAGTCAAACAAGGTAGTTGAATATGAACCAACTTTCGTCTTGGATTTTAACATCGATGGCAAAAAAAAGAATAAAAAATATTTTGATTTAATTACGTTAGATAATACAACCAGACATAATTACACATTGATTGTTGTTGTTAAAAAAATTTTGATTGATGATTTGATTGCCGCTACGTCCGCCATTTGGTTTCAGGGATATATTGTAGAAACTGATAATCCTGGAAAAATAATTAGCAAATTTCCAATCGTAAATAGGAAGAAGGATCAGGATTCATATTTGGTGCAATCTAGTGGCCTGCAATGGGGAATCTTGGATCGTAGATTGATTGCCTGTTATGGTGCTCTTGGTTCAGTTTTATCTTTAGATATAAGAAAGCATCTAAGTGAAAGATAAATTCGTACTCACTTTTTTTATCACGCTGAAGCTAAAGCGAACCTATAGAGCTCACGTTTGCGAACCTTGAGAAAAGAAATTCTGTAAACTTATTCAAACAGGTTCTCCTGCAAAGAATGGTGGGGTATTGGTAAAACCATGATTTTCACGTATGAGAATTTCAAATATGGATCTTTAATGTATCCCTACATTTGGTTAACCTACATAGGGAAATACAACCTCAAATCAGTATTTCTTAAATCAATTCGTAGTTTCTAAAAAGCACAAATTATCACCAGGTCTTGATGTTTTAATTAAATAAAACCTTGTTTCAAATTCGGGCTTGATCTTATTGCATTTTCATTATACAAAGTGATCCCTAATGAACTCTGCGTAGAACAATTGAAGTAGGAAAGTCTGAGTCGGTTCTTTGAGTAAATACAGAAATCACGATCCGTTCCACCCATGCCCTATCCACAAGCTCTTCTATTTCATGCTCCCTGCTTTGGAAATATTTCTCGTCGCCATGCTCCGTGCGAAGGAAAAAACCTTCAAAATCACCAAATAGGTCATATTTCAAACCGTTTACCTTTCCAGTATATTCTTTCCAGCCGGAATCAGGTGGCTTCTGTCCGGAGACAGGCCCAGCTGTCACTCCACCGCTAGAGGAAGGTAAGATGGTAGCAGGGTTACCACCAAGGGCACCAACCCGTTCGGCGATCTGTAGAACGTAACGATTGATCACGGCAAACCATTTATCTGTAGCAGGGATGGATTGCTGGATCCACCGCATGACTGAGAGTGCCCGTTCTTCGGGGGCCAGCATGACTTCCTTTGTTAAGACCGCGATAGTTAATTGAAACGAACCAAGAATCCGTCGCCAGCTTCTCAGCGTGATAAATCGTGAATTCTGATCGTTACCCGTTTTTTGGGTTGCTCCGGTTATCTGGCGGACTATGACTTTGAAAGACTGTCCTTTCCGGATCCCCCAAGGCAGGTCCACTGAGATCAGCCCGGGCAGAATTGCGTTTGTCCCTGAAGGGAGCGGGATATAGGTTATTCCACCTACTGGCACCTGCAAGGTATGGCTGTCTGTCATAGTAAGGTTGTGTGTAGTGTACATCAAGGCGGCCATACGCAGGACCTGGGCCGCACTTACCTGTGGCCAGTAAATGGAAGCTAAGCTTCCAGCCGGCGTATTGCGCCAGTCGATCATGAGCTCATCCGGTTTCTGGCCTATCATGGTTTTTGTAGATGTGGGCCTTACCAAAAATGTATTCGGTACGCTTCGAGACGCACTTTCACCGGGGTTGGCAGCCGTGCCAAGCGAAAGATTTCGTTGTGCCAGCGGTCCTGATGTGGAAGGGGCAGCACCTTGCTGGATGGGATCGGGGTCATATGCAATCTCGACCACCAGACACTGATGCAGGTTTCGCATAAGCTGTTGGATTGTTTGGAGGCTGGGGGCAGCAAAGGGACCATCTGGACTGCTCAGCCCTCCAACATTTAGTGGGTATTGGTCGGTTGGCTGATTAATATCCAGCCAGCATCCAAAATATACATCGACTTCACCCCCGTTTGCCGGTATGGTTTGAATATTTGCAGAGTCAGTTTGTGTTTCAACACTTGCGGAACTTGCATCAACACGGGTGTCAGCAAAGCAAGGAATCGAGATCACATCACCGGACGAATCCAAGCCATATAATGGGATGACCTCTGTGCCATCAGTCCACCTGCGGTAAGTTGTAGTACTGTCAAAAGAAGTGGAGACGCTTAATGCAGGGATGAGCCGGAAGAAAGCACGGACATTCTGGGCTGCTATGGCCGAGGAATTGTACCGTATGCGGGCAAGAGCAAAATTATAAACGGGATTGCTGTTAGCAGGATCGATTTGCAGTAAGTCCAGGGCAGAGGCATCTTCACCTGTCGGAATCAAATCAAAATAGGATGGTATAGGTCCGCCGGGTGAAGAGACCAATCCTGCCGGAGGAAGGTTAGTCCCGCTATTTAGGGACTGAATAGCACTTTGAATAAAATTTGTCGCGTCAATTACTGGGTTGCCTGTATTATACAACACTATCTCGGTACCCTGTAGCGGGTATGGTGGAGCAGGAAGCGCCCACTCTCCGGGCTCAACTTGAAATACACGAATATCGCTACTTAGCCAGGATATACCTGATCCTCCGGCCATATATGGTCCTGGTTGATCGATCAGTTCAAATACCGAGCTGCTGTTCAATGTAACGACTGAACCGTTGATTGTGGCGGCAACCGTCGCAGTGATGTTAAGTGGGATTGCCTGCCCAGATGTTGTCGGAAAGGCACTAGTATTGATGAATGTCACATTGTAAGAATAAGTAAACCGCTGAGGGGAATTGAGGCCGGAAGAAGTAAAGGCTTCGGCGGCCTGGATTGAAACCAGAGAGTAAGCCATTCCTGCCGGGAACCCTGTTAATTGTGGCTGTATTGACGGCGGGTTGTTGATAGCATTGTTCACTGTGGCGGCTGAGATGCCCAGTTGACTGGCTGTAAATCCTTCGATAACGACAAAGAATGCTTGCTGGAAAACAATCGACCCCGAGGCTGATATTCCTTCTGCGACAGCACCTAAATCAAATGTGCCTGTATCCACAATAAAATAGCAATCCTGCGTAAGCCCAGTTTTTATTGCATTGAGCAAAACATTTCCATTGGGGCTACCCCATCCCGTACAGGCGTCCCAACCAGCGGTGGCTGGATATCCGGGTATCCCTCCATTGCTGTTGCTTGTCGGACAACCTGAGAGACCTGGAAGTGATGGGTTTAACGGATTTATGGGGTTAAAAACGCTCGAACCCAAAGCATAGAGAATCGGGTTGATAAATCCGACATTGAAACCAAGATTGGCATTGATAAGTGCTATCAATCCAGCCCAAAATGGGGTTGATGCACTCGTTCCGTTACCAAGGTACCAACCTGTAGCTCCGCCGAAGTACAAATTAGTATAGCCGCTATCGTAGCTGGCATTGGCTGCAACGTCGGGAATACCACGCCCGGTTGGGTTGAAAGGTGGGTAGCCCGAATCAGCAGTTGTGTTTATGGAAGTTGGTGTTATTCCTGCGCTTGTCTGATAGGATGGTACAGGGAAGAAATCACTCACGCCACCCCCAGTTGTACCCCAAGCAAGTGGAAGACCAGGGGCATTGTTCCATACAAACTCAACCCATGGGGGTGGACTGCCCGCAAGATTGCCGCCAAGCTCTGTTCCGCCTACTGACAACACCCAAGGATCACTTGACGGATACCCAACATGCGCTTTGTTATCGCCGCCTCCATTACCGTTGTTACCGACAAGGCAATTCGAACCATAATCACCAGAGGCAAAACATACAGTCACCCCTTGAATTGCAGCGTCCTGAAGTGTATCATGAACAGCGCTAATTAGACTTGTGGTTAAATTCCCAGCATTCATTGCGTAGGGATCATCACCGCCATTAAATGTAAAGCTAGAAGAAAGCACGGATGGCGGATTTATCGGCGATAAAAAATCATTCGGGTCAGGATGGACGGCGCGGTGGATCATATCCACCCATCCCGACTCGTCGCCGCTGGAGAAATATACTGCGACAGCCGCTCCCTGCACACCAGATGAGGCTGCAGAAGCTGCCCCGGCAATGCAAATATCCTGTGTCGTCTCATTATCAAGATTAAAGTAGACATTCGTCATTACAGGGATGACGGATGTTGCAAAAGCCGGCGTCCAGATTCCCGTCGAAAAATCGTAAGTTCCAACAGTCACTGTCGTCTCTGAGGCGGTCGTCGATATTGCCATGACGGCTGGCCCAGATGAATTAGCAGGATTAGGAAATCCACCTAACTGAGTCACCGCAGTGCCAGCGAAAAGACTTGACCCTATAGGAATTCCTGAGGTTGGTGCGAAAACTAAAGTATTGCTCCCAACACTGGTCTGAGCAGTTAAAATGACTTCAGTTGAAAAATTGACGGCGTCAACCGGGATAGGGATGATTTTAGGCATAGCAGCACCAAAAAACAATTGAAGATCGGACAGGAAATAACCGCCAAATGAAAGTATTCCAACAGTTTGCTGAATAATTGACGAGGGTGGCGTTGGAAAATTGTAGAGATCGGTCGCCTTCTGAATAGTTAACGGGAATGGATTTAGGGGGTCTCCTGGTTGTCCGTTGGAGCGCGTGATATTACGGTTGTCTAGACCGAATACTCCTACTATGATTCCAGACAGGGTCTTCGGAATGTGGATAGCGCCATCTAAACCACGATAATTCTCCACTCTAAACTTTTGCTGGGAAGGATGATGCTCAGGACGCAGATTATTGGAAATGACACGATGATAACGCCCTAAAGTAACAACAAAGGCCTTGCTCATTTGAGCTACAGTACCGGAAATAACAACCTTACGTCGTGTCGCATGTGTTTCAACGACTGTTAGGCCATGGCTGTGCGCAAATTCGACCACTTTGTTAATGTCCTCTGGCGCCGCGCCGTATTTAGCGGCAAACTCTTCCTGCCCCATTCGGCGTCGCTGACTAAGAGGTGTCTTCGCAAAATAGTCAAAACTCGGAACCGGCGGCCCATCTATACGACGACGCAAAACGATTGTTACTGAAAAAGTCTCCTTGGGATCAGCCGGACCGAGGAGTTTAGTTTTCTGTGAAGGCGGCCGCTCACTGCCTTCCAAGCGCATATAATTTTTAAGGATAGGGTTCTTTTTCATATTCGCTATAATTTTGGGAGTTTTTTTCTTCAGTTTTGAAGCGTTAATTCTGAAATATTGTAATCTCAAAGAAAGCCTTGGAAGAGAGCCTAACTTGCAAACAAAAAAGTCTTAAATTTCCTTGCTGAATTATAATAAAATATTCTACAAATGGCTGGAAATCTTCAGTAGTTTTGATTTCTTTATGTTCATAGATTTTATTCAGGTTTAATTGTAAACAGTTTCAAAAAAAAGGATAATATTAAAAGCAAATTTCATTATAACATTCTTAATTTCCAATACCCTTTTAGGGTAATGCCGAATAAGGATTGAAGTTTAACCTCAGGGATTTTTTTGATATATACGCCCTTCGGTATTGAAAGCAGCTCACCCAAGCCGATATAAGTAAAGTTATTGCCAGACGCGGCTCAGGCTAAGTGGAGGCTTATAAAATCTATCTGTTTGGCTTTATTAATTGCGATTGGGTAATTGATTCTAACATTGTCGTTTGTAGATAAAATATTTAAGACATAGATAGTTGTTTTAAGCGATTTGCTTTGTACCCGGCTGACAATAGATAAAATATTTTTTATCGTATGACCCAATGGCAAATTCGATGCGAAATCATTTATCCCGATTTCGATAAAAAGCTTACGCGGCTGCCTCACCTCAATTTCCTTTAGTCGCGCCATAACACCAAAGCTGTTATCGCCGGCAATACCGCGGTTGATTAGCAAGGGATCATCCAGTAATTTTTGCCAATCGCCAAACTTGGTAATTCTGTTAAAGTGCGGATAGGTCAAGCAAAAACAATAATAATATTGTCTTCATAAAATTAAGGGCGCCGTAATGTGGCTTGTAAAAAATTCATTTTCCATTCGCCATTTATTTTTCTGAAGGTGGCGCTTTCTATCCAGTCCAGGCTCTTTTTATTTGTTTCGCCGAATACAAAATCGGCATGGTTGATATACGTTATGTCACCAGAAGCGTTATCGACATGTATTTTAAAGTTATCGAATTTGTATTTTACCGTAAACGGCATATTACGTCTGATATTCATTAAAGCGCTGTCATTGTTCCAAACCGCCCCGTCTTCGTAAAGCATGAAATCATCGGTCGTCAATGTCTTCATTTTTGCAAAGTCTTTGTTCGCAATCCCTTCAAAATAACCTGTCAGCACCTTTTTCAGTTTTTCAGGGTCATCTGTTGTTTTATTTGACTGGCAGCTTGCGAATACCCTGGTAGCTAATACAAGGGTCAAAACATTTCTAAATTTCATACTTATGGTGTTTTATATTGATTTATCCATTCTTATAGCGGCGCGGTCCGTTTTTTCGCTGAATGAGCCAAAATACAATCTCTTATCATTTTTGGATAGGCGTGGAAATCCTTCATGTACAGGTTAATATGCTGATAAAAGCAATAACAACAGACATATTTTTCTGAGTCATATGGCTCAGTTAGAAGGACAGTACAGGTGGCTACCATAATAATGAAATATCAAAGAAAGGAAGGTGATAATTCGGAATTATATGAAATCAGGAAATACGTTTGATTATTTCCAAACAAGCACGGGTATTATGATAAGGGCATTTCCAGAAACCCACTTTATCTTTTCCCTCCATGATTGAATAATCCGCATTCACACCCCAAAACCATTCGCCATTTTTTTTATCTTTTATATGCTGCTTTATGAATTGCCAGCTATTGTAAGATTTTTCAAGATATTCCTGGCAGTTGGTAATCTGATAAGCGTTCATAGATCCAATCATCGCTTCAGCCTGGGGCCAGGAATGTTTTTCACGAACCAAAGAATTCCTGCCGGGATCAAATTCATACCATAGACCACCATCCGTATCCAGTCCTTCAAACGCTGCATTAGTGATTTTCAGTGCAGCTTTTTTCATTTTTTCAATCAACTCATGATCATTGATTTTTTCTGCACATTGTTGCAGAAGCCATGCTGCTTCGATGTCATGACCATATGAAATGATTTTAGATTTCTCATTCCATTCTTCATCAAAAAATAAAATCAAATGGCCAGTTTCATGATTAATGATATATTTTAAAAAAACTTCCAGCAACTCTTTAATTTGGGTCCCAAGGAAGTAGTCTGGCCATACTTCATAAAGATTGGCGTACGCTTCAATAAGATGCAGATGAGTGTTCATCGTTTTTTTTTCATTCGCATCTTTTCCGCTTAAGCGTAGGTCGGCAAGCAATTTCCAGTCTCTGCTGAACGCTTCAAAATAGCCTTTTCTTTTTTTATCAAAACTGTATTGCTCTATTTTTTCAAAAAGTTCAAGTGCAGTTTCCATACCTTTTTCTCCGTCCGATGCTTTATAATATTCGCTCAGGCCGTAAATGCAAAATGCCAAACCATAAATCTGTTTACGCCCGTCGAGCATTTGCCCGTTGCAGTCAACGCTCCAATACACCCCTCCAAATTCATTGTCAAGAAAATGCTTTTCGAGGTAATCGTAAGCTCTTTGAGCTGTTAAGAGATATTCGGAGTTTTTTGTTTGATTATAGGCAGCGCTAAACGCCCAAAGGATCCTACTCTGAAGGACTACTCCTTTGGGAGATTCCGAATCTTCTTTGTTTTCATTGTCAACTTTTCCATAAAAACCGCCGCGCTTATCGTCTATTGTATATTTTGACCAGAAGGAAAGGATGTCGTTCAATTCTATTTCTACTTCTTTCTTATATGCTGTTAAATACGCTTTCATTTCACGGGCATATATTCAAAGATTTGCTAATTAGATATTTTTTCGCCTGAATGTACATGTTCAGGTCTAATAAAATGAATTATGGCTTTATTGCTGTCAATAATTTTATTCAGGGTGTTTACAGAAGCTGCAGATGTAAAACCATCTGATGGCGTATTCATGACATAATCCAGCAATTTGTTGATTGTTGTAGTCGCAACATGTAAGCGCGAATCGGAAGAAGCATAATAAATAAAAACTTCCCCATTGTCATCTGCTATCCAGCCATTGCTGAACAATACGTTGGAAACATCGCCAACCATTTCTTCTCCTTCCGGCGCCATAAAATAACCACCCGGTTTGTAAGTTACTTTTGTAGGATTATCTAAGTCGGCCATAAATAAGTAACATACATAACGAAAACCTGATGCTGTATTGCGCACGCCATGCGCCATATGAAGCCAACCAAAACTTGTTTTTATAGGTGCCGGGCCAAGGCCGTTTTTCAGTTCGTACACGGTATGGTACACTCTTCGGTCAATCACTATCTCCTCGGTGATCACTGCATTTGTAATTGAATCGCTAAGGCCAAAACCAATGCCCCCTCCGCTCCCGGCCTGAATAAAGCTGTCCTGGGGCCTGGTATAAAATGCGTATTTCCCATTTACAAATTCCGGATGCAAAACCGCATTGCGCTGTTGAGGGGATGCTGTTCTCAGATTCGGCAAACGATCCCATATTTTCAGGTCTTTGGTTCTTGCAATACCACATTGCGCAATCGCAGAGGACTGATCTTCGGCAGGGGCCTGTGGATCTCTCCGCTCTGTGCAGAATATTCCATATATCCAACCATCTTCATGATTGACCAGGCGCATATCATATATATTTGTTTCGGGCTCGTCTGTTTCGGGCATTTTTACCGGATAATCCCAGAACCTGAAATTATCAATGCCATTGGGGCTTTCAGCGATCGCAAAAAAAGATTTACGGTCAGCGCCCTCTACCCTCGCGGCCAATATGTATTTATCTTCCCATTTAATAGCCCCTGCGTTAAACACAGCATTTATGCCAAACCTTTCCATCAGGTAGGGGTTGGTTTCCGGATTAAGGTCATATTTCCAAAATATGGGGATATGTTCTGCTGTTAATATCGGATAATGATAACGGTCAAATATGCCATTGCCTTCGGCTATGATTTTGTTCTGCCGGCTTAACAGATTTTCAAACCTATTTTGAAGGTTTTCCAATCGCTTGCTAAAAGGATTTTTCATCTTTTTTTTAGTTGATCAGATTAATACTCATTTAGCCTGTCCCACCATGTTTTTTTCAATACCATTACAATAGCAGATAGAATAATAATCGTAATAAATATCGGTAATTTCATCCACAACACAACATACATGGGCAATATGGTAAGGCAAAGCTGGCCGATAATACCAAGAAAAACATTCAGCATATTTCTCTTGAAATTTCTATTGCCTGCAAACATAGGGTCGTCTTTCAGGACCATTTCATGCACTGGTTTCCAAAAGCCCCAGGGGCGGACAACTTTATAAAAAGTCTTCAGAGTATCCATATCCGTTACAGGTGCTAGATAAGAGCCAAGCACCGATCCGGCCAGTGATAAGAAAAATAATATCGGCCAGTAATAAAGATCAAGCCCGGTCAGTACACCGAAAGATTTTAACACAGCAAGCGCAATGGCAGGAAGAATACCGGCGAGCATTCCCCAGAAAAATCCGTTTGCATTAAAACGCCACCAATGCCATTTTAGCATATTCGAAGCGATATATCCTCCATATAAACCAGACACTATCCATTGTAAGACTGTGTTTACGTCTTTTACAAATAACCCCAGTACCACGCCAATAACAACAACTACAATCCCTGCCAGATAATTCATTGTAATCGTCCTTTTCGATGAAGCATTTGGATCGATATATTTTAGGTAGATGTCATTGACAATATAGGCTTGTGCAGCGTTAAGGGTGCCGGAAAAAGTCCCCATGAATGCCCCAAGCAGGCCTGTGAGTACTAATCCCATCAGGCCTGCTGGCAAAAAAGCATTGATGGTGGCTGGCAGTATTTTTTCAAAATCTGTTCCCTCCGGGGTTTGCAGATCACCGTTTATCTGTTTAAAATATAAAAGCCCGAGCACAGTTAAGCCAATAACCATTGTATAGCGGATGGGCAATAAGATGATGGATACAAAGCCGCTCATCTTGCTTGCTTCCTGAGGGGAGCGTGTGCTTAATATTTTTTGCATATCGTAGTTAGGGGCAGGCCCGGCCAGGCTGGCAAACAACCCTTTAAACAACATCATCATAAAAAAAATACCGAATAAGGAAAAGCCGTCGTCCTTGATTTTCCTATTTGCATCACTCACAATATGGCTCCAGTCTAAATTAAGTTTCCACCCAAAAAACGGGTTGCCCCATCCATCCGGAACCGATACATGCTGGCCATGCAGTCTCCGCATCGCAATGACCCCAATGCTTACACAAGCGATACCCATAATTACATATTTGATCACGTCGCCTAGAACGATGCTGCGCATACCACCCAGAATTGAATAAAACATGGCAAACAACATGAACACGATGCCATAGAAATGCGGCAGGTAAGCCGGAGCAACATGAAAAGGGACATAATGCCTGACAGATTCCCAGGGGATAAAAATCTCCATGAATTTCCCAAGCCCTACAAAACCATAGGCCATAAAGCCCAGGCAACTTAACAAAGCAAAAGCAACGACTATATTATGTGAGGACTTCACGCCGATACCCGTTTTCCCAAAACGAGTCGCCAGCCATTCTGCACCCGTTGTAGCATTTGATCTTCTTAACCAGCGTGATAAATACATCATCATGAATACCTGGTTAAATACAGGCCATAACCAGGGTATCCAAATGCTCTTCATCCCATATATGAAACAAAGGCTCACCATCCACATCGTGCCAGAAATATCAAACATATCCGATGCGTCGCTCAGACCGAGCATATGCCATGGCAGCGACTTCCCCCCAAGCAAATAGCTTTCTTTGTTCAGGCTGGCCTTCTTGCGTAAAGACCACCCTATCACAAGCATTGAGATCAAATAAAGCAAAAGAATGGCAATATCAATTGCTTGTAGTTTCATTGTGCCAGTTTGAGTTTTTTGATTAGGGTACCCTACATTTTATCCACCTTTTTCCTGTCGTCAGCAATTGCAAACAATTAAAGTCACTATAACCTGTCAATGCAAGGATCCTTTTTCCAGGCTGTTTTCAGAAGCGCAGAATCCTCATTGTGTGTCAGCAACAACAAATGTTACAGACCTTGCAGGGGCAGATATGGTAATGCCACCATTCTGTGCAGCAGCATTTGCTTTTATGCCTGCATAGTTCAGAGGGCCGCCTGTTGCTCCAGTAGACCCATTTCCATTGATAGACACAACACCGGAGAAATCTCCACTGCCCGATTCCAAGGTGTACCAGTAATAATTGGTTCCTGCCCTGAAGTTTTTTAGAGAGATACCAACAGTTTTAACAGTAGTGCTTTCATTGATCACCACAATACTGCTTTGTCCAGAAGAAAAAGAGGAAGCGTAACTTAATATACTTGTGTCACCAAGGACAGTCGAGCTCACCATCCTGTCACCGAAATATTTCTGAAAATAAAACATGTTATAAAATGCAGGCCGAGGGTTCCATTTAACAGCGCCAGGCTCATCGCCGATATTGAACATACCCTGATCATTACCGTTATTCCAACCGTTGGCAATATCCCATCTGCTTGCTTCACCAAACTGGTTTTTGATCAATTCGCCGAGGGCAACAACTGCATGTATCCCGGCAAGATCTGAAACATCCTGCATAGACCCTATTGCCTGAATATTCCATTCAGACAATGCAACGGGCTTAACAGGCACTCCGTATTGGGTGAATTGTGAATTCACATAAGTCATTGCCGCAACAGGAACAGAGGTTGCAGAATTTAAGATATCCGTTGCGGATGAATTGGTATTGTAAGCGGTAAAATAATCGTGGATAATGAAAAAATCGGCAACCGTTGCAACCTGGTTCAAGACGCCCTGGTTCCAGGTTTGTGTGGTTGGTGTTTCCCAGGAAGCGGGCGCATAGTCTAGGATCGGCGCTCCTATATAAATAGTGGCACCTACCTGTTGAGCGGCAACTTTCATGGAATCATAGAACACCTTAAATTGTCTTCCATACAGGTCTCCGGTAATTATTGCCGGCTGTCCGTCCTGGTTCTTTGTGGTGTCTATCATATAACATGCTTCCCAGGTACCATAACATTCATTGCCAACCTCCCAAAATTTTGTGCGTCCGTTATCATATCTGACCCAATCTGCTGCTAAATGGGCAGCGGTCTGAACTGGTGTTGGACCTGTCCCGTATCTGGCATAAGCATAATTTACTGTGATCAGCCCTGTAGAGGTATTCGTCAATTGGAGGGAAGTATAATAATCAGTGAGCGCCAGGCTCCATGAAGGCGTATTCTGGCCATACCAATAATTCGTAGAATCCGTGCTTACGGGATTGCCGTTGCCATCATATAAAGTGGCCGTTACATCAGAAGGCAGATGCTGAAAATCAGCATTCCAGAAATAAAGGTCGCTTGCACTGCCCCCTGGCCCGCGAAGGACATTAGGCGAGAGATCCTTTAAGTAACCGATAAGTGATGCCTGATTGCTCATTTGACCTGTCCACATGTTCGTATTGTTGCCAAAAAGATATTTAGAAACCTTGGTTATCACATTGCTCATGTCCACAGTAATGTTTGCATCCGTGCTTAAAGCAGTTTTTGCGGTCAGGGTATAAGGAGGGGGGACAAAAGTTTTTGCAGCCCAATCGTTGCCAAAAAACCCAACGCTTGGGCCAAACGCAGGATCGTTGGGGGGAACAATAGCAGTAGTATCTGTACCGGTACTGTTCGCTTTATTTATTCTCTTTTGGCATGATAATATAGCAAAAGGCAAAAAAACAACTGTACAAAAAGCCATCACCATCCTGACCATTTTAATTTATTTTCCCTTTTTTAAACCATTATTATAAAAAACTACAGAATTAGCAATTCTATTTCATTCATTTTGGTACAATTTTTCTTTTGTCGCATCTTTTTCAAAAAGCGTCTTTTCCAAATTGTAAAATTTTATGAAATCAGCTTCTGATTTTTCTCCTTTGAAAGGAACATAAAATTCAAAGTTATTCTCTTTTGCTTTGTACCCTGCATTCCGCCATGCCAGAGCATACGCAATATGGTGATGCTCCAGTGCTTTATAGAGCACGTTTGTCCACCAGGTGCTGTCGGGCAATTTATTGTATCCGAATTCAGTCAGTGCGGCAATTTTGTTTTTCTCTTTCGCAATGGATTCAATATCAGCCAGGCTGCGATCAGTCTCTGAAATGAATTTATCATTGGAAATAATATCTCCTTTCTGGTAAATGTCAAATCCCACTAAATCCACATATTCATCGCCAGGATATCTTTCGAGGTACTCTTCTTTAGTGGCAAACCTGTCAGTGTTGTAAGCGTATAAAAGATGATGGATATTCTTCACATCGCGCAAATAGGTTACAGTAAAACGGTAGAGGTTTATTATTTCCTGCGGTGTTGCATTTTTACCGCCCCACCAGAACCAACTGCCATTCAGTTCATGAAAGGGACGGAAGATAATTGGTATCAACTCCCCATTCCTACCTCTTAAGCTTTCAAGAAATGCAGCCACTTTATCTAACCAGGAAGTGAACAAGGCGTTCTTTTCGCCACCGGGCAAAACAGAAGCTATTGTACCGGGTGCAGGCTCCCAGGCAGATTTCCCAGTCAGGGGGTTGTTCAGGTGCCAGCTGATCGTAATTACAGCTCCTTGATTATACGCTTGTTCAATAAACCCCCTCATTTTATCAAATGGGACACTATCCAGGTTCACTGGTCTATCTATTTCAATCCTTCCAAGTTCCCATCCAAAAACAGCCGGATAATCGCTCACTACATCATATATATCACTTCTGCCAGGTTCATATTTCCAGTGGACACCATACGCAAGGTCATCCTGATGACCGAACAAAAAACCTTTCTCTGATATATGCTTAAGGCTTCGATAAAGATTAATGGTCTCCTTTGTCGAATGAGCATCTGAAGGGAGCTCTTTTTGGGCAAGCAAAGCTGAACTGAGCAAAATAAAAATACCTGCCAATATGGACCCTGTTGTTTCTTTAAAATGCATGTGATAACAATAAAGTCTTGTCTCAAAAAAAACTCTGCGAAATAAGGTTTCGCAGAGCGATTGCACATGATTTGTAAGTATATCCAAGATTATCAAATGAGCATTTCCTATTTCAGAAAAGCTACTTCGTCAAAATACATGATCTCGTTCACGTCTCCAGTTTGCCCCTGTAAGAAAAATCCCAACTGTTTGGCGGGACTGCCATTTGCCCAGTAGTTAAGCTGGCCGGCACCGGTTCCCAGAGGTATCTTGTAGAAGGTCCAAACACCTGCTGGTACACTGATCTGCTGTATTGCAGCGGCTGAGGTATTTTGGGAATACCCTCCCGCTATCTGATCGCCTACAAGAACAAGCGTATGATTCGCAATACCACCCAAAACCCAGAATGTAAGGTATTTATAACTCGTATCATAATTAAAACTAGGATACCAGTTTGCCCATCCTTCGATTTTCCAGCCGCCAGCAGGATAACTTGCTTCAGCTGAGGAAGTCTGCCCATTTGAATGTGTAGCGCCGCTTGAAATACCAGATGGCCCTGACCATGAATTATCGACCCAGGAATTTTGGAAACTGCTCTTAAAGACAATGTCATATGCATTGTCCAGGTCATTGAATTCCTGTGTAGTAGTTTCTGTAACCGTATTTCCCGCTGAAGAGTAAGAAAATACCAGATTGCCTCTGTTGATTGAAGCAGAGTCGAATTGGAGGACTATCTGGGCATCAGTCTGGCTGACTATTGCAATATTTGAACTACTGCCCGTTAATGTTACAGATGTTACACTGGCAAATCCAATACCAGTCAATGTTATTTGGGAGCCGGCCCAGAAATCGTAATCTGAAACTGTTGCAATTGTAGGGGGTGGCGTTATCACAGTGAAATTATAGTTTGCCGTACCGTGCAAAGTAATAACCGTAAGGGTGTCATTTGCGGCCGAACCAATTGTAGGCACGTTTAAGGGAATGCTCACGATAATGGATTTGTCTGAAATCAACGCGCGATTAAAGTAAACAGAAACCCCGTTGAAGAGAACACTGGTCGTAGAGCCCAGGTTTGTGCCAAATATCACATAATATTCTCCCTTATTGCCTGCAGTGGTAACAGAGTCAAAGGCTACTACCTGATTAGGAGCTGCATTGACTGTCGTAGATAAATTACCCGAAGTGTCGTAGCTATAAATAGTTGTGCTGTCGCCATTTGTCAGCGTTTTGCTCAATGTGTGAACGGAGGTAATTGTCGGTGCACCCGTACCTGGCGTGAATCCCATACTGTTGTATTTCCTGCATGATGGGAAACCTAGAAGCACTAAAGCTGAAACAATTATGCTCAGCTTTTTTGATTTATCACTATTGATTTTCATATTATGTGTAATTTAAAATTTATATGGAACCGGAGTTCCGGTTAAAGCGGGGTCTGCGGCAACATCTGTAGCAGGGATCGGTATCAAAAAATTAGCGTCGGTAGCCGGTATATAAAGAATATTACGAGTCCAATCTATATATAATGGAGCCGTGCCGGAACCACTGGAACCACCCCTGTTTTGCGCAGCTATTATTGCTTCAGCCACGGGGTGGGTGGCGGAGTTAAAGCCATCGAGGCGTTGCAAATCATACCAGTATTCACCCTCAATTGCAAATTCCAGGCGCCTTTCATTTATCAACTGCTGATAAGTAAAGCTGGTTAAGGGGGGGATGCCTGCCCTTTGGCGCACCAAATTCAAATACTTTAAAGCTGTCGGGTCCGTAGATGAAGTGCTCAAAGGGATTCCAGTGCCCGGTGCAGTTCCTGCCGAAAGCCCCAGAATTGCTTCTGCCTCAATTAAATAGATATCTGCATAGCGCAGAATATAGGTATTATTAGCGGTTGCCTGGGCTGCACTGTTGCCATTATTATCCGCAGGAGTACCGACTACATATTTTTTCATTCCGGCATGTGTGCCTTGCTCATTTACTGAGAGGGGGACTGTATATCCACCTGTTGCTTTATGCAATTCAGCATAATAATCGCCAGGCAGCATAATGGTGCCATGACGGCGGATAGAATCGCCCTCCGCTGTATAGGCGTCTTGTAAGTCCCAGGTCGGTCCCAGTTCGCTATAGCCGTCGCCCGTGCCGGTGAGGTAATTGCCATTTTCACCATCAGCAATTACAGATTGAATCTGGTTGCCAAAACCATACCCCCCGTTAGAAGTCCATTGAAGAGCGATCATTGATTCTAAGCTGTTGTTGCCTGCCAACTCAAACAGGGTAGTATATGATCCAGCAAAATCCAATCCCATTAAACCAAATTCACCGCTGTTGATAGCTTTCTCTGCTTCTGTTTTGGCATCTGTATAGTCTTGCATATATAAGTAAACCTTGGCTAATAAACCTGATGCAGATGCACCGGAAACATGACCTGTGGTTGCGACTCCTGGAGTACAATTCGCTTCTGCAAATTGTAAATCAAGAATGATAAACTTATAAACATCGGTAACCGGGTTAGTTTGCACATTTTGAAAGCTGCCGACATATGGAGCAGGGTTCGTTATGATCGGGACGTTCCCAAAATTGCGCACCAGATAGAAATAAGCTGCGGCACGCATTAAATGAGCTTCGCCCAATGCATTATTTACTACAGCAGTTGGTACAGAAGCAGGAGCCGCCGTAGGCAAATTATTAAGCAGGGCGTTGGCTTGTGCTACGACGGTATAAAGCGAATTCCAGGTGCTTTGTACTGCAAGAGTGGCATTACCTTCCGAAAAGTTACGAAAGGCATCAAATTCCCCATCAGTCCCCGCGTCGCATCGGGCATTTCCACTCTGCAGGTCGCCTATTGCCAAAAACGCCTTACCGTTAAAGCCAAACCAAGGCGCTGCATAAAGTATATTCGTACTTGATTGGACTTCTGCCGTTGTTTGATAATAGGTACCTACGGTAGCCTGATTTTCAGGCGGCCGGTTGAAGAAATCTTTTTTGCAGCCAGTAGAAGCCGCAACAATAAATATGCTCGCTCCGATTAAATATATTTTATTCTTTTTCATTTCTATATTTTAAATTATTTATTTAAAATTCAGCATTCAAACCAAAGCTTATCACACGCGGTGTCGGATACCTGCCATAATCTATATTTTGCAATACAGGATTTTGGTTCAATGAACCTACTTCGGGATCTAAACCGGTATATTTGGTGAACACATATAAATTCTGCCCGCTTGCAAATATCTTTAAGCGGTTCATTTTGATATATTTTGCCCATCTGGCTGGCAAATTGTACCCGATGAGTACATTTTGGAGCCTCAAATAGGAAGCGCTCTCTAAAAACCTGTCCGACATTACGAGGTTATTATTGCCAAAACCACTCCTTGGTGCGGGAATATTAGTATTAGTATTAGTCGGTGTCCAAAAATTTGCTTCAGAAGCTAATTGATTTTGGTACAATTGGTAACCCCCATGAAGTTGGAAATCTACCGCATTTAATATTTTACCGCCATAAGACCCGGTTAAAAATATTGAAAGATCGAAATTCTGGTAATTAAAGCTGTTGGTAATACCGTATGTAAAATCAGGATTCGGATTCCCTAGAGCGTATTGGGTATTGGGCGCTCCATTATTATTGCCCATGTATTCGATATCGCCTAAATAAATCCCATTGCTCAAGGTCCTGTCACTGCTTACCACTTCGGCTGAGCCAATAACATTTTGCTGATGCTCTGCCAAATTTATCAATTGGGCCTGCGTACTGATAATATCTTTTACCTTATACCCATAAAATTCACCAACCGGCCCACCAACCTGCGTTTGGGTAGCTGCTATCTGCGGGCCGAAACCCGTAGATACATTGCCAATGATTGGAGGGATGCCATTTAATGAGGTCACTTTATTGGTGTAGTGCGAGAATATCAGATTGGTTGTCCATCTAAAACCTTTTGAAACAATATTGCGGCTGGTAATACTAAATTCAAAGCCTTTATTTTCAATTTCACCTGCATTTACCCAAGGAGACTGTATTATAGCCGCATTCGAGTATTCAGCAGTTGCACCTGCAAGAAAAGCAGGCAAGGTATTCTGAAAAAGAAAATGGTTTGAGGTTTTATCATAAAGATCAAAACTGGCATCAATGCGATTATTGAGCAAGCTAAAATCAATACCGATATTTTTTTGAATGGCCGTTTCCCAAGTGAGCGGAAAATTCGAGAAATTATAAAAACTAAAACCAGTGCCTAAACCGGTAACCACCGGGTTAATTGCCGAGCCATATTTATAACCACCATTAGTATTTGAGTTGCCAACAGAACCATAACCCAATCTAAGCTTGAGGTTACTTACTACATTATCTATCTCAGACATAAAGGCCTCTTGCGAAAACCTCCAGGAGACCGCCACACTCGGGAAATAACCTGTTTGGTACCCCGGTGCAAAGTTTGAAGATTTGTCACTGCGATCAGTAGCAGTAATACTGTATTTATTATCATAAGTATAAATAACACGTGCTATCCACGATTCCATTACTGTGCTGCCTTTAGGTTCTCCTTCTGTATTATTCGCCTGTGTCCCTAAGTTTAGTGTTTGTACTGCGTTGCCAGCTGTGAAACCTTTAGTTCCCGCCTGAATACCGTCATAAGTGGATTCCCAAACCTCATGTCCCGCAAATGCGGTCAAGGCATGTTTGTCACCAAAGTTGTGGCTGTAATTTAAATTCTCCACCCAATTCCAAAAATTATCGCTTGCATCATATTCATTTAATACAGCCTGGGTATTTACAAAAGCAGCGGATGATCCGGTAGCCCCATAAGAGTAAGTTGGTAAAAATGTCTTCGCATCACTCCAGTCAAAATTTCCATCAATTTCAGAGTGGAACGTCAGATCTTTAGTGAATTTTATATCACCATAAAGGTTCCCCTGTACATTGCTCCTGAGCAAAGTGTTGGTAATGCTTAATGCTTGTTGAACGGGATTGCGCCCCCCTTCTATAGCCCCATTTACAACCGCTGGACCCGCAAAAGTGCCATCGGCATTATAGACAGCGGCATCTGGTGCCTGCAACAACGCATTATAAATGATCCCGTAAGAGTTTCCCAAACCAATATTTGCATTGGTTTGGTTAGCAGAAATGCTCGTGCCTATCTTGAACCAATCTTTTACCTGCGAATTGACTCCGGCATGGAATGAATATCGGTTAAAGCTGGATCCTAAAACAGTGCCCTTTTGATCGAAATAACCGCCTGAAATATAATAATCTGTTTTATTGTTTGCACCTGAGAAAGAAAGGGTATGGCTTTGCTCAGGGGCATTCTTGAATATCGCATCTTGCCAATTTGTGCCAGGCCCTAACTCGCTAGGGTTAGAAAATTCAACACGCCGGCTTACGCCAAAGTCATCGGCAAGGGTGTTTTCAAATGCAGCATATTGGGGCAGGTTCATGACATCCAAAAATTTTCCCTGAGTCTGCACGCCATAGAAGCCATCATAATCGATCTTTGCTTCTCCGCTCTTGCCTTTTTTAGTTGTAATAATCACGACACCATTGGATCCACGGCTACCATAAATAGCAGTTGCTGACGCATCCTTCAAAACATCAATGGATTCGATATCGTTTGGGTTAAGCTGCGCAAGCGGGCTCGGGCTTGATTCCTGTTCGCTAGGGCTAGCTTGACTCGTTAACTGATACCCATTATTCGCATTGCCATCTATAGCTACCCCATCAATTACATACAATGGTTCACTCCCGCTGAAAGAGGTAATGCCACGCACGCGAACGGAGACCGCTGCTCCTGGAGCACCAGTATTTTGCGTAACGGTGACCCCGGAAACCTTGCCCTGGATCATCTGGTCAATACTTGGCTGGGGTATATCACTTATATCTTTTGAGCTCACCGAAGATATCGCACCATTCACATCCTGCCGTCTTTGTGTACCGTACCCGATCACTACCACATCACTTAGTGAAGTACCGACGGATCTAAGCACTACATCAACAAATAATTTTTTCCCAACATCAATTTCCTTCGTCTCCATGCCTATGAAAGAAATGACAATTGATTTCGTTGCCGCTGGAACTGAGATAGAAAATTTCCCATTATCATCTGTCTTTGTCGCAATTATTGAGCCCTTAACCGCAACTGTAGCACCTGGGAGTTTGTTGCCTTTCTCATCCGAAACTGTTCCTGAGATTTTCTTATCCTGCGCAAAGGATGTAAAAAGAAATGATGAGCACACAAATAGAGTGAGCCCAAAGCGAAGTACTTTTTTTAACATACAGCAAGTTAATTTAGTCAAATGTACCATCAATAGTTGCCCATATTTAAATACATTTTTATCTGTTCGTAATATTATTTATCCAAAGAATTTGAATAAGCAAGTATATAATCAAAGCTGCAGTGAGTTGTGTTGAAAAAAAAAGATTCTAATTTATAATACTATTTAAGCAAATTCATGTGTATTTTTATCATTACTTATAAACTAATACCGAATTATTATATACTTTATTATATGAAAACTGAAGTAATGAGAGAAATTACCCCATTGACACAAAGCGATTGTTTCACTTTATTTTCAAGGGTCAAGTCAGCTTTTGATTTCCCACTGCATTATCACGAAGAATTAGAGTTGAATTTTATTAAAAATGCAAAAAACGCTAAAAGAGTTGTAGGTGATCATATAGAAGAGATTGGAGATCTGGAATTAGTTCTGGTGGGCTCCAACCTTCAGCATGCATGGTTCACTCATCGTTGTAAAAGCAATGAAATAAAAGAAATCACTATACAATTTCATAAAGACCTCTTCGATGAAAAATTTTTGAGGAGGAACCAGCTTAATTTTATCAGAAACATGTTTGAAAAGTCATCAAGAGGAATCCTGTTTTCCAAATCAACAACCGAACAACTTGCTCCGAGAATAACCGGCCTGAACCAAAAGCAAGGCTTCGATTCTGTGCTAGAGCTAATGTCTATATTGCATGATCTCTCCACATCAAGAAATATGCGCATCCTTTCAGATTCAAGTTTCAATGTGACCGAAAAGTACTCCTTCAGCAGCCGCCGCATTGAAAATGTATTTGAATATATGAACCAGAATTTTGACAAGGCTATCAAATTAACTGAAGTAGCAAAGCTCGCCAGTATGACAGAGGTTTCTTTCAGTCGGTTTTATAAACAGTGTACCGGCAACACTTTTATCGATAGCCTCAACGAAATCAGGCTTGGGCACGCAACCCGAACACTGATCGAGACAAATCAAAATATTTCCGAGGTCGCATATGACTGCGGGTTCAATAACATATCTAACTTTAACCGGATCTTTAAAAAGAAAAAAGGCTGCACACCAAAGGAATTCAGGGATAGCTTTTCCGGTACGAGGATATTTATATGAAATTCCAGCTTATACATTAAAATGTTCCTATGGGTTTGATGTATCTAGAAAGTAGGGGTATCTGATTTCATCTTCAACTTTGTTTATTCCGGCTATAGCAAATAAGACATTGATTGAATAAACCCTCATGTAACTGTACAAGCTTCAACATTATTTACTGACAATTATAACTTCTAAAATAATTGTAAAGGAACACTCATCTTCACCCGATAAAAAAAATCAGCATTTTCCTAGTCAGGAATGCCCCAACAAGAAAACCTGATTGCTAATAATTTAATGAGTGTTTAATTATTTCTAACAAAATAACCAAATTCTCAATTTAATAATTTATTTTATTAATTATTAAATAGTTCTTAATATAATTTTTTTTATCCCAAATAATATACATTTTTGCTGTTAATCAAGTGGCATCTTATTTTAACAACCAAAACGCTGCATTATGAGAAGTTTGAGAAAACTTGCATTTCTCCTACCGCTTCTGGTAGGATATCACCTTGTCCATGCTCAAGCAACAATTTCCGGGCAAATCACCGATTCAACGGGAAAGGGTATTCCTGAAGCCAGTATCATTGTCAAAGGAACCAGAAATGGAACTTCTACTAAGTTAGATGGTTCGTTTAGCATCTCGGCTCCGTCAAATGCCATATTGGTCATTAGCGGGATCGGTTATAATCAACAGGAAATTGCCTTAGGGGGGAGGACAAGCCTCAAGATTGTGCTTTCCGAAAGGCAAACTGAATTAAATGCAGTCGTTGTGACTTCTCTGGGGATCCAGAAAAATGCAAGAAGCCTATCCTACACGGCTCAGACGGTTAGCAACGCGGATTTGACGACTGTTAAAGAAGCCAATTTCAGCAGCTCTTTAGCCGGTAAAGCCGCAAACGTCACCATCACGGAAGGTTCAGGAGGAGTAGGATCGGCCACTAATATCATCATAAGAGGAAACAATTCCCTCTCAGGCAATGGTTCTCCACTCATCGTAATTGATGGTATTCCTGTCGTAAATGACAACAGCCGCCCCACGACCGGTCAGGCCCAATACGGGCAGAACTACCTGGCTCCGGACCAGCTTTCTACCATCAACCCCAGCGATGTGCAAGATGTTACCATTTTAAAAGGACCCGCTGCGGCTGCCTTGTATGGTTCCCAGGCTGCCAATGGGGCCATCCTTATAACGACCAAGTCGGGCAGAGAAGGCCAAACACATATAAATCTTTCCACCAATACTACCTTCCTTTCCGCTCTGTATCATCCGCAATTGCAGACCGAATATGGCGGATCTGTCAATGACGGAGGTAATTTCAGTTGGGGGGCTAAAGACCCAAATGCGGCTGATGCAGCCAGTTTCTATAAGGATTTTCTCCAGACAGGCGTCAGTTCATCTAATGCCGTAGACCTTACCACGGGGACAAAGAACGGGCAATTTTATGCTGCCTATGCAAACACCGGTGCAAAAGGCATCATCCCGAACAATTACATGAACAGGAACAATTTTGACCTGAAAGGAACCACAAGCGCTTTCGATAAATTCATTGAATTCACCGGGAAATTCAGTTATGTCGATCAGACCATCAATAACCCCTATGCGCCTGGTCAATATCTGAACCCCTATTATACCTTTACAACGATGCCGGCCAACACCAATATGGCATTGTACAAGAACAAAAACAACCTGTTGTTGGATACGGCGCCTTATCAAAACTGGGCATATGCAGTAAGCAATACCAATACGGATAATCCCTATTGGGACGTGAATAAGGTCTCGACTACGGATAATTTGAAAAGGCTGATCGTATCAGGCAGCATGAAACTTAATTTTACAAGTTATCTTAACCTTATGCTTAGAGGCAATCTGGACCAGACCAACCAGGACTTCCTCAATGCAATGGACCAGGGAACCTGGACGGCACTCGCTTCTCCGACGGGAGGTTTTTCACATATTACTACCCAGACCATTCAGAATTACGGAGATGCCATCCTGAATTTTAGTAAGGATATCGCCAGTGACTGGCATTTGACAGCTTTAGCTGGTGCGGCAATCAGGGACTATACACAAACGGGAATAAACATCAACAGCGGACGCACAGGTATGTATAATCCCAATTTGTTCACCACCAGCAATGTCAATTTCATTTCATCCGGAACCGCAACGGATATATATGACAGAAAACAAACCCAATCCCTGTTTTATTCCTTTGAATTCGCATATAAAAATGCCATATTCTTAAACACTACCGGAAGAAATGACTGGTCTTCCACCCTGCCTACCGATAAGGATAATTATTTCTATCCTTCCGTGGGCCTTTCAGCAGTTTTGACCGATTTGATTCCCGGCCTGTCCACACCGGCGATGAACTTCCTCAAAGTACGGGCCGGTTATACCGATGTTGGAAATGATCTGCCCACATTCATAATCAATCCTGTTTCGACCATTGGCACCGGTGGCGCTTTGACCCCGCCTAATACGATCATTGAACCCGGCACAATTCTGAAACCTGAATTGACGAGTTCCACAGAATTGGGTTTAGACGTTGCCTTTTTGAATAATGAGGTCAGGTTGGCAGGCACTTATTATAATACAAATACAAAAGACCAGCTCTTCACTGTGACAGCTCCTCCGAGCAGCGGCTACAGTTATTTTTATGTCAATGGAGGAGATATCCAGAATCAGGGCGTTGAATTGACACTGACCGTAGCACCGAAAATCGGGGATGTGAACTGGGTCTCCACGGTTAATTTCTCCAAGAACGTGAATAAGGTGAAGTCGCTTCTTAATGGCACCAATTATCTGATCTATTCGGAATTGGACAATTCAACCTCTTATTTTCAGAAAATTGTTCCGGGAGGAAGCCTGGGAGATTTTTATGCAAAAAAGTTTCAACGTGGCAAGGATGGAAGCTATCTGCTGAATACCTATTATATCAATGGGCAGGAACAACAGGGAACTACACCTATTTTGGACGACCAACCGGAAAAAATAGGGAATGCTTATCCTGATTTCCTTCTTTCCTGGGGCAATAAGTTCAGTTATAAGAACTTTAGCCTCTATTTCCTGATCGACGGCCATTTCGGGGGAAAAGTCATTTCCCTAACCCAGGCTATGTTGGATAATGCAGGAAATAGCGTTCAGACCGCGAAAGACCGGGATAATGGATATGTACTTGTTGATGGACAACAAGTCACCGATATAAAAGATTTTTACCAGTTGAAGGGAGGGATTGGGGGAGCGCTCGGGGAGTATGCATATAGTAGTACGGCAGTAAGGCTGAGGGAATTGTCCCTGCTTTATAATCTGCCATCAAGACTGTTGCAAGGCACTAAATACATCAAGGGAGTAAGCGTCGGCCTGGTCGGAAGGAATTTATTTTTCTTCTATAAAGCAGCGCCTTTAGATGCGGAAGTGGTCTCCAATAATGCCATGGGGACTAATGCCTTCCTCGGAATGGAGCTGTACAATCTCCCTTCAACAAGAAATATCGGCTTTAGTGTAAATGTAAACTTTTAAACTTTTAAATTTCGAATATATGAGAAAGACGCATGTACCAATAATGCTGATCGCCATAATAGCATTGGCATCTTGTACAAAGAATTTTTCAGATATCAACACAAATAAATTAGGCATCCCCTACGGTGGGAGCAGTAATTCCGGAGCTTCCACGGCTTTGCAGGATGCTTCCGGATACCTCCCCACGATGATGCAGTATATTTATCCAAGTAATGGGGCGCCAGGTGTTGCTAGCTGGGTATATCAGATACAACAGAATTTCAATAGCGATATCTATTGCGGATATTGGATGATGGCAGGTGGTTTCGGCCATGGAAACAATGTTGAATCGAACTATTATCTCTACCAGGGATGGGATGATTATTTATTTGATTCCTGGACCAGCATTATGAACCCCTTCCTTTCCATTCAGACTTCAGCCTGGACCTATCCAACTCCTGTCAACCAAACCGCTTTAGGCATGGCTTACGCAACGAAAGTCATGGTCAGCGTGCGAGTAGCAGATGCTGAGGGCACACTGCCTTACACCTCATTCGGGAGTTCCAATACGAGTTATGATTCATTGGGCAAGATTTACAATACCTTCTTTTCGGAACTGGATTCTGCTCTTGCCTATCTGGCCATGCAGAATACTTCCACGATCAACGTTACCAAAGACTATTTCTATTCAGGTAATGTAGCCAGTTGGATAACCCTCACAAACTCTTTGAGACTGGAGTTGGCAATGAGGATCGTTAAAGCAAACCCAATATTGGCAGAAGCGCAGGCGGAAAAAGCAATGACCACCGGCAACCTGATCACCAGCAATTCACAGAATGCTACCTTTGTGCCTCCGTTTGAAGGCGCTCTGACCACGTTGAATTATACCTGGGGGGTCGGCAATACTGTACCCGGAGCCGACGTGTACAGCTTCCTGGTAGGTTATAACGACCCACGCCTGCCTGTATTTTTGACCCCGACCAATGCGGCCAATAACACTGCAAGCAGGGTTCCTATCGGCAAATATTGTACAATGAGACTAGGTTCGGTTTCCGTACCCGGTGATACCGCCCTAAGCGACTATATGTTCTCCCTGCCCGGCACCGGTATCCCGCAGTCCGGTTCCCTCTGCAGCAATAACCCAAGTTCCTCCACCTTTTTCAATGCGGCCGAAACTAATTTTCTCTTAGCGGAAGCTTCTTTACGCAGTTGGAATATGGGCACTTTTACAAGCGGCGCTCAGAGCTATTACAACGCCGGCGTTCAGGCGTCCATGAATCAGTGGAATGTGCCGATCGGCAATTATTTAGCCACTTCGGCCGCTCCAGCCAGTTTCACAGATCCTACCTTGGCCGCCAGAGATATCAGTGCGGTCTCCACCTGTTCACCCAATTGGGCAGATGCTCAAACCAACGAGGCACATCTTGAACAGATCATCACCCAAAAATGGATCGCGCTCTGGCCCGCAAATTCTCCCGTTGCCTGGGCTGAATATCGAAGGACCGGCTATCCCAAATTATTTCCCGCCTATTTTTGTGCCGTTGCCCCTACTATTTCCTGGGGTAATTTAACGGTTGACAATGCGAGGAAAATCATGCTGCCCAACAATGAGTATTTAAATAATACAGCAAATGTTTATAATGCGATCAATGAATATTTAGGCGGTACCGACGCGATCACGACCCATGTCTGGTGGGATGTAAATGCGGCTAACTTTTAAATTTCCTTTATTGACGGCTTCAGCAACGAGTTATCATTTAAGTTAAGAGAGGGCGTTCAAATAGGGATGCCCTCTTTTTTATTTCCATTTTCGAGTTCACTAAGATCTGCCAATTCTCAAAATTTGAATCTTTTCTTCTCGCTTTCGTGGTTAGCTTTATTTAACAAACCATTCGTCTTTCCGGTACTATCCTTCTTAAACCCATTTTGTGCGGTTGATTTTGTATCGATATGGCAAAATATCAATGTCAGAATTAAATCCATAAACAGTAAAAATGAAACTACACTCTTTTTTTATCATTTACCTTATTGCCACTTTAAATCCGGGCTGGGGACAATCTCAAACACTTGATACACTCATTGAAACAGGGACTTACAGGCTGCATTTCAAAATTACCAAAGGGGACGGCATTCCGATTCTCTTTGAAGCAGGTGGCGGCGACAATGCAAATGTCTGGGATAGTTTAACAACGCAAATCGAAGAAATTACAAAAACTACACTCATTACCTATGACCGGTCAGGTTAACTAATAACGGTAAATAAATCTAAAAAGGTCAAGGCCTATGGAAATAGGCCCTGGTTACGCAATTCATTTTCAAACACGAACGCGTATGAGAAAACTTTTAAATTCAGAGGGGGCACGGTCAATAGACGTACGGTAGAAAAAAATGTTGCAGGGGGAATTGTTAATTTTTTAAATTTCACAAAATAATGGCCCCCTTCCTCCCTTATACCTCAAGGAAACATTGTTTACAGGAAATGCGAAAGCTTGTTTATTTTCATTGAACAAATCACCTGTTCTTTTGGTCAAAAGGCAACTTTTTGGAAATACTGATTCATTTATAGTCTTTTTTTTGGGCTTTTTCCTTGTTTTGCTCAGGGCCCCTAAGATTGGGCTTTCGCCAGACAGCATTGTATACCTGAGCACGGCGAGAAACCTGTTTGCACACGGAAATTTTCATAGTTTCGATGGGGAGTGGCTTACGGATTTTCCGTCAGGGTATCCTATTTTTTTAAGCCTGCTGATGTTACTTACGCGGATTGATCTGATTTCTTCGGGGCTCGTAGTTAATGGGCTATTGTTTGGATTATTGAATGTTATTTGTTTGCAGCAGGCCAAAAATAGCGGACTCCCTTACTATTTGAAATGGCTTTATTCGGTTTTGATATTATTCAGTGTGGCGCTTTTGCAGATCTATGGGATGCTCTGGTCTGAGACCTTATTTATTTTTTGCATTGCGGTTTTTCTGGTCATCGCTCAGGGCTATGGCGGTTCCCATAAATTGAAGTTCCTGATCGGAATGGCCGTCGTTTCGGGGTTTATATGCATTGTCAGATATATTGGTATCACGGTTTTGTTTACTGGGGTCTTTCTGATATTGATGGACCGGGATTTGGCTTTTCGAAAAAGGCTGAAGCATTTATTCCTGTATTCTAGCATTGGCGGGTCCTTTTTGTTGATTAATCTGATCGCCAACAGGGCCCATAGCACTAGTGTGGTCGGGGAAAGAGTTGCTACGGAATCTTCCATTCTGCATCATTTCAGTAGGTTTGGCGAGACCCTGAACGATTGGTTTCCAATGATCGGGCTACCTGCTTTTATTTATTTGATTTTAGGGATTGGGTTTATTGCTGCTGCGCTGGCAGGGTTATGGTATTTGAGGAAAGCAGGGAAAGATATGTACAACTGGTTCCATCTTGGGCTATTGTTTACCGTTATATACTCCCTTTGTTTGCTTGTATTGTCGACAGTTACGGTCTTTGATCAAATTGACAACCGGCTGCTTTCACCACTGTATATTCCAGCTTTGGGGGCGATAATTAAGGCGGCGCAAGGGGTAGTCTTAAGATATGAAGGGAATATTGTCAGAATAATAGCCCTTTCTCTGATCGTTATAGTTGGAATCACAGGTTTTCAAAGGCTATATAAATTCATTGTCAGTCCGGAGTTGGTGAAGGCGGATAAATACAGATATGATTTTGAAGATTTTCAGCTTTCTCCTACAATAGCTTTCATCAGGGTTCACCCCTTGTTGTTCAGTGCAAACAAAAATGTATATTCTAATGCAGGTGATTTATTGTATATGTTTGGTTCGCCGAATATCTTAGGACTTCCGAGATTGGATTCTAAAGAAGAAATGCAGGATTTCATTTTATACGCAGACTATTTGATCTGGCTGGATCACAAATATATTCCCGGCGACTACTTAAATAAATTAAAGAAACAGTCGGTACTAAAGTCATTATACAGCTTTTCGGATGGAGTTATCTATACAAATAAGTGAAGGTCCAAACGATTTCTAATGAATAGATTTTTTATTATTCTTTTTGCCCTTAGTGCAGGGAATGTCTTGCCTTTGAAAACCCATGAAAAGAAGGGCGAGAAAGCCGTGATTACGGTTATGTTTAACGGAGGCAATCCTATCCACAGTTTTATACCTAACCAATCGATCGGGGGTGCAATTGACGGGCATGAACGAGGCGACAATGGGGTTATGATGAGCCATGAGAATATCAAGTCAATGCTCTCAAGCGGCATCCAGATGCTTTCTTACCGCCTGAGGACCGAACTTGGAATTGAGGCCTGGCACTGGAATCCGTCAGGACATTGGAGCGATAGCAAGAATCAAAGTGGATACTGGGTTTCTGATTCGGTTTCGAACAAACCCATTGACCTAAGCTATGGTTATGCTCTTCCCAGGCGTGGAAGCACATTCGATCAGGCTAATAATAAGGGGTATTCCCGGATTGATGACGGGGATCTTAATAGTTTTTGGAAAAGCAATCCTTATGTAGACAGTCTTTATACCGGTGAACCGAATTCAAATCATGAACAATGGATAGCAATAGATCTAGGAAAGAAAGAAAATGTGAATCAGTTGGAAATTTATTGGGCGGACCCCTATGCGGTCGATATCCGATTGGAGCTTGCAAGCAATAAGAGTGTTTCACAATTTAACAGGGTCGATATTTTAAATCCTTATGAAGAGAAGATGTGGAAGGCTCTTCCTGTTTCTATGGTTCATCTGAAACAAGGAGGGAGGACGGTAATTCGGTTTAGTGATCTTCCTGTGAAATTGCGGGTTTTGCGGATCGTTTTTCTAAGGAGCTCGCATACGGCATTGCGTGGCTGCCTGGATAAGAGAGATAGCTGCGGCTATGCCATCAGGGAAATTAAATTGGGGTTATTCGACAAGGGAGTTTTTAGAAACCTGGTTCAATATGGAAAGACAAATAAAACACAATCGGTGATTTTTGCCTCTACAACGGACCCATGGCATAGGGTGAATGACATAGATTACAATACTGAACAGCCCGGAATCGATTTTATATTCAAGAGCGGTCTGACAGGATCACAACCTTCTTTGTTTGCGACGGGAATTGTATATGATGTGCCTGAAAATGCTTTGGCTTTATTAGCTTATCTGAAGGGGAAAAACTATGCAATTTCAGGAATGGAGTTAGGTGAAGAGCCTGACGGGCAATATATTTCCCCAAAGGATTTTACAGAATTGTATTCTCAATACGCCAGGAGAATAAAAGAATCGGATCCAAATCTGCCTCTTGGGGGACCAAGTTTCGAAGGGCTGTTGGAAGGGGGAACCGTTATTAAAAAATGGCCTTCTCAATTTTTGGGATGTTTAAGGGAGCGGGAAGAAATGAATTTAATTAACTTTTTCAGCTTTGAATGGTATCCTTTAGATGATGTTTGCCTTCCGGCTTCACCCCAACTATTGCAAGAGCCCGGACAACTCAGTTTGGCAATAAAGAGCTTGCATGATGGCGGCCTACCGGATAATTTACCTATTTATATCACGGAAAGCGGATATTCCGTCCTGGCAGCAGAACCAGAAGTGCGAATCGAAGGGGCTTTATTGAACGCCGATGTGATCGGTCAATTTTTTGAATTGAAGGGCGGGAAAATTTTCATTTATGGATGGGAGCCGTCGTGGTTGATCAATGAAAGCAATGGTTGTGGCGGATATGGAAATTTGGAATTTTTCGGCCTTGATGATAAGGGACAGATTGAGTTCTTAACAGGTCTTTACTATAGCACCTGGCTATGTCTGAAAAAATGGGCAATGCCAGCAGATCAGCCTTTGAAGATTTATAAAGCATCATGCAGTATTAAGGATGAAGAGAAGGATCAGGTGATTACTGCTTATCCCCTATACAGGCCTGATGGGAAATGGTCAATACTGCTGATCAATAAAAGCGATAAGAAAGACTTCAATGTGAATATTAATATTGTGGATTCTGCCGGAAGATCTGTTCCATTGGTTCTGAATGCAGATCTATATCAATTTTCGGAAAGGGAATTTAAGTGGCAGGCTCATGGAGAAAAGGGGCATCCGATAAGAAGCCTTACACCGGAGGCGGTGCATTTACATAATGAACAAGTGGACGGGCTCAATATCCCAGCCTATTCTATCAGCGTTATTTTGCAAAGGTGAGTTCTACAAAATCACTTTCAAGATCAGGCAAAATGTTCTGGAATCTCCGAGATGGGGGGGGCCAAAATCATAGGCATAGGCGAAATAAGTTTGATTGGAAAGGTTTCTGCTCCATAAATGCCGATGCTAGCATTGCCTAAAGAATATACCGACTGGCTGATCGTATTGGCCGGATCGAAATATTGCTTACTGATGTTGTGGCGGACATTTAGAGGCACATGGTATTGAAGGGCAAGCCGGGAAGTGAAATCAGGTATAAATATCTTCCTGTTGTTTATGCTGTCCATAGTGAAGAGGCCTGATTTAGAGTGCAAATGCATTTCGGCTGGGGTGGTGAATGCTTATAATGCGTTGAAGATTGCGGCCGGCTCTTAAATACCTGACATTATTTGTTTATATTTATTAAATCTTAATTAAATGGAAATTACCAATGAAAATAATGATTACCTTTTTTTTGTTGGCAGGTTTCTTCTTAACCAATGGACAATCCGAAGCATTAATGGATAGTTCAGGCAAAAAAATATTCACTGCTGACAGCATTTGTTTAAGGGCCGACGTGGATGCAAAATTTAAAAAAGGAAGCTGGGAGGATTTTTTGGCGAAACATATGATTTATCCGAAAGATGCTCAAAAAAATGAAATTCAAGGACAGGTAATAGTAGAATATGTCATCGAGGCAGATGGTTCTTTAACCAATATCCAAGCCCTATCCGGCCCGACAGAGCTAAGAGCAAATGCAGAAGAATTGATCAGAAAAAGCCCTAAATGGATTCCTGCCTTATATAACGGGAAACCTGTCAGAACCAGTCAAAGGCAGCCGATCGAATATCAGTTAACGCATTAAGATTGGCTGATTTGAGTTGAAACAACAAATTTCGAAATCCTAACCATCCTTTCAATACCAAAAAAATATCGCTAAGCGTAAATTTCTTTAGGGTGACAATTTTTGCGCAGTTCTATCATATTCATTTTCGACTCGCTGCACCTGCCTCTTATTAGCTTCAATTAAAGCTCTAAGCTCATAAATAGAATGAAGGTCCGTGCAAATAGTTCAATAAATTAACTTGACCAAATCAAGCAATTTCAATAGCATTTCATCTTAGCTCCTTCATCACTACTATCGATTCTCATCGGAAAAACATCCTTACGAAGTTCAATGTGAACAATGGGGCTGCATTGGAAAAGATTACGGTGAGTAATCCAGCCGCAAAAAGAAAGGTTCCCGGAACAGCCGCAAAGCATGGAAGAAAGTAGCTGTGTTACATGAAAAGATTGTTAACCAGCGGATCAATCATATCCACCAGTCAACAAGCAGACTCACCAGCGATAACCAAGCGGTGGGCACTCTGTTTGTGGAAGATTTGAATGTAGCCGGGATGGTGAAAAACAGAAAGTTGTCCAGGCAGTTGATGGACGCTTCTTTTGGGAAGTTCTTCGAAGTGCTGCAATACAAATGCCGGTGGAAGGGAATCCGGTTACTGAAGATCGGAAGATTTGAACCATCGAGCAAAACCTGTGGTCATTGCGGCCAGATCAATAAGGAGTTGAGTCTTTCAGACCGGGAATGGATCTGTACCGGATGCGGTTATTTTCATGACAGGGACCTGAATGCAGCTCAAAATATCCGGAGATTTGGATTAAAGAAATATTTTAAAGATAAAGACACCGGGGGCTACCCGGGAAGTGACTGTGGAGAATCTCTCATTGGCGAGTTCGATGAAGCAGTAAGGTATGCAGTGTAAAATTGTATATCATTGCCTGAGTTGAAGATACTACAACCGAGAGCTTTCCAAAATACTAATCCGAAATTTTCCCTAAATAGATAATTTTAATCTGAAAAATTCTTTTTAATCGGAAAAATTCATAAAAAATATCACTTTAATCGGAAAAATTCCTGATTTTTGCATTATAAGCTCAATTTAATGGCAAAAATTCCGTCAGGGAGTTTACAGGAAATTTTTTTTGGATCATCCGATAAATCGAAATCAGCCGAATTAAATTCCCTGGAAAAGCAGGGTTTGATCAATAAAATCGCGCCCAGGATTTATAGTTCCAAAATCGGAGAAGACCCGGCCTTTGTAGTTAAACGTAATTGGTTCCGGGTTCTATCCCACCAGTACCCAAATGCCATAATAAGCCACAGGTCGGCATTGGAATTCAAACCTACTCCTGAAGGGCATATTTATCTCACTTATACCTATTCCAATAAGGTTGATTTACCGGGATTAACTATTCATTTTCTGAAAGGTCATGGGTCAATCAAAGGAGATACCCCTCTTTTTGAATATTTGTATGTTTCCCAGGAGGCAAGAGCTTATCTAGAAAATATGGAACCTTCTCGTAAAAAGGGCGATGAATCAAAGAGCCTTCCACTGGAAGAGATTGAAGAGAAACTGGAAACAATAATCAGGATAAAAGGAGAAGGCGCTCTTAACAAGATTAGAGATTCCGCAAGGGAAATCTCAAAATTATTGCAAATGGAAAATGAATACAATAAGCTTAATCATTTGATAAGCGCAATGCTTTCATCAGGAGCTCCTAAAAACTTAAAATCCCAGGTAGCGAGAGCCAGGGTTTCGGGCGAACCTTTTGACAAGGATAGAATAGAGCTATTTGAAAATTTATACGAAGACCTCGCGGGAAAAATATTTCCTGATTACCTGGATAAAAACGATACACAAAAATTCTACAAAAATTTTGCTTTTTTCGAAAGTTATTTTTCTAATTATATTGAAGGAACTGAATTCGAGGTCAGTGAAGCAAAAAAAATAATACTAACGGAAACGCCAATGGCTTCAAGGAATGAAGACTCCCATGATATACTTGGCACCTACCAAATTGTTTCAGATAAATATGAAATGTCGAGGATTCCAACTTCTGCCGATGCATTGCTGGAATTATTAAGAGAGAGGCATGCAATTTTATTGGGTTCAAGGATTTCAAAAAAGCCAGGTGAATTTAAAACTACAAACAACCGTGCAGGAAACACCGAATTTGTCGATTGGCAATTGGTCACAGGCACATTGAAAAAAGGATACGAGTGGTATTCGCTTTTGCAACATCCTTTTGCAAAAGCGACTTTTGTCATGTTCCTGGTTAGTGAAGTGCATCCATTCCTGGATGGTAACGGGCGAATGGCCAGGATAATGATGAATGCGGAGCTTTCATCAAAAGGCTTCTCCAAAATAATTATACCAAATGTTTATCGTGAAGACTATCTGGTTTCTTTAAAAAAGCTAACAAGGCAAAGGATAACCGAACCTTATATACGAATGCTACTAAGAGCCTATGAATTCAGCTCAAATATATTCGATGAAAATCTCGATGCGATGGAGAATTATCTTCTTAAATGCGATGCTTTCCAGGAACCCAAAGAAGGAAAACTCCGTATAATTGCTCGATTACCCCCTAGCCCATGAAACTCCAATAATTATCCGCCTGATCGAGGTGTATATTGGTGTCTGGCCAATGCTCCGGATCAAAACCCGGCGCTTTTTCGAGAACTTCCTTTCTCTGCTTAAAGACAAAATCCTTTTTTTCAGGATCGACTCTTAGAAGCCGGAAGGGAATTGCAAAATATTTTGCCCCGATGCCGAGAAATCCCCCAAATTCGATTACATAATAATCGATTTTCCCAGTCGTGATATCAAGCATGATATCCTTGATCACACCCAAATTTTCATCTTTTTCATTGCGCACCTTGTCTCCAATTACGGAGCTCGCGGTTAAGAACCTTAGTGGAGTGTTTACCAGTATGGGTCCATGATTTGCACCGGACAGATTGTCCTCTGTTAAGTTGTTCATAGTAGTTCTTTTGATTATTAATTAATTTGCAAAGATTGCTCCATACTTTCATTTATTCAAATCTATTCACCTAACGTTAAGAAAATTACACATTAACATATTAAAAATTAAAGTAATTTATCAATTCGGACAGTGAATTTGATCAGCCTGGTAATGAACTATTAGTCAGACATTTAACTTCCTGTTTTCGTGTCCGTGCCGCTGGGTTTATTTGCCTTTTCCTGGCCGATCCCCATTGTGAGTGCGGTTAGGCCTGCCATATTTCCCAATTGCATGGTATCTATTGCTGAACTTGGCACGATCACAATTGTCGAGTTTTCTTTTAGTCCTTCATAAAGCATATTCATTGCCCTTAAATGCAGGGCAACGGGATTGTCGGCATAGGTCTTCGCAGCTTCGCCGAATTTTTCGGCTACCTGGCGTTCCGAATCGCCAAGGATCACTCTGGCTTGTCTTTCTCTTTCGGCCTGCGCCTGCATTGACATGGCATTTTCCAGCGCTGATGGAATCAATACATCTTTTACCTCTACGGATTTGACCATAATACCCCAGGGTTCCGTTCTTTCATCAATGATTTCCTGAAGCAGGACGCTGATCTTGTCCCTGCCTTCCAGCATTTCAGATAGCATGGTCTTCCCTATCACATCGCGGAGAGCAGTTTGGGAAGCCCAGTTGATCGCCGTTTTGTAGTCCGCAACTTCAAGAGCCGCTTTTTGCGGATCCAGCACTTTCCAGAATAGCACGGCATCAACATCGACCGGGACCGTATCCTTGGTGAGTGTCTTTTCGGCCTTGAATGATGTGGCGATCATACGTGTATCGATCCAATAGGGTATATTATCAATAATAGGAATTATCAAGAAAATACCAGGCCCTCTTAGTGATCTGAATTTCCCAAGTCGCAATACCACTGCTTTATCCCAGGGGTCGGCGATCCTGATGGCGGAGGAAATTGCAAGTGCAATTAAAAATGAGGTCAAACTTGTTATTTCACTTTGTGTGATATTGGACGAAGCGTATTCGTAGTAGGCTAATGCCAGGCCAATGCCAAATATGACAACGAATATGAATGAAGAAAACATGCTTTTACTTCTCATTTGGATATATTTTTTTTTCCTGTTTGTCAGATGTAACCTCGCATATGTTCGGTTTCATACAATCTGATTTTTGTCCTGACTTGAAAAGAACTGCGTGAGGGGATTCTTACTCTATCTGATGAGAATTTAGCGATTATTTTCAAATAATCAGTTGATTTGTATTTATAATTTCAATCATGGAGAGAAAGTGTTGAGAATCAATTTTGTTTCTGAATCTCCGTTTTTAGGGGAAACTCAATTTCCATCCCAGGACGATAGTTAACCATTTTCCCAGATTGAATACCTGGAATCCACATCCCTTATTTTTTAATTAATTGAATAGCTTCTTTGTCACAATCCAGATCGAGAGATTTTGCGACTCCATAATCGAAATCACTCGGTCCTCAGACTTTGAATCGGATTCACAATCGCTGCCCGGATAGCCTGATAACCTATCGTGAGCAGCGTGATCAATAGAGTGGAAAATCCCGCCAAAAGGAATATCCATGCCTGGATGGGCACCCGATAGGCAAAATGCTGAAGCCAATTGTTCATGAAATACCAGCCGATAGGAGATGCGATAAGAATTGAAATGATCACTGGGGTAATAAAATCTTTCGAAAGTAGCAAAACCACTCCTTTGACGCTTGCGCCCAGGGTTTTCCTTATACCCACTTCTTTTCGACGGGTCTCGGCAGTATATGCCGCAAGTCCGAATAGGCCGAGACAAGCAACGAAAATAGCAATGCCCGTAAAGATCCAAAGTAATGTCTCCAGCTTGTCTTCGGACTGATACATTTGTTCAAAGTTCTCGTCAAGGAATTTATATTCTATGGGATAACCTGCCGCAAATTTATTCCAACTTGTCCTGACATGGTCGATGGATGCATCTATGTTTGCAGTCTTCACCCTGACTGCCACTTTCCAGGCAGCAAGAGGATAGATCTGCAGCACGGCCGGTTCAATCTTATCATAGAGACTCTTGTAATTAAAGTCTTTCACTATGCCGATCACCCTGCCGGTCTTTAATGAATCCGGGTTATTGCCATCCCAGGGATGCCAGGACAAGGTCTGGCCGATCGCCTGCTCAGGGCTACCAAAGCCAAAAGCCTTCACGGCCGTTTCATTGATGATCCAGGCATGGTCTTTATCGGTGGCCATCTCTTTTGAAAAAACCCTACCTGCCACTAATTTCAATTGCAAGGTCTTGATATAATCATAATCTACAGCCAACTGTGTAACGGATTGGGTTACATTCTGTCCACGCTGAGGGACTATAATTTCATCCCCGGCTACCGCATCCCCGGGAAATCCATAACCAATCGTTACTGAAGATATACCCGGAGATTGAAGCAATTCGCTTTTGAAAGCCTCCTGATTCTTATCCAGGTTACCACGCATCGGGAAGAACATAATCTGGTCTTTACTGAAGCCAAGGTCTTTTTGATGAAGATAATTAACCTGTCTAAAAACAATTACTACGCATATGATTAGCAAAACGGACATCGTAAATTGGACGACTACCAGGCTCTGACGAAGCCAGGGAATCATTCCCGATCCACCTCTATTTAGACGAAGAACCCCTGCCTTTAATACTTTCACTGGCTCAAAGCCGGATAAGACCATTGCGGGATAAAATCCGGCTAAAATGGTAACCACCAAAGTAAGAAGGAGGAACAATAAAATCGTAATGGGTTGGATAAACAGTGAGAGGGAAATTTCCTTATTCGTGAACTGATTTAACCAGGGAAGGAGAAGCAATGTCAAAAAAACCGCCAGGAACATACTGACAATGGCAAGGAGAAAGGTTTCCACCAGGAATTGCAGGATCAGTTGGCGTTTGTTCGCACCGATGGTTTTTCGAACTCCCACTTCCTTTGCCCTTCTTATGGACTTTGCAGTGGAAAGATTGACGAAATTCAGACAAGCGATAATCAGCAGGAATGACGCTATAATGACCAGCGCATTGACATAGGTGATATTCCCCCTTTGTGCCCTATCGAATTTGAAACTTGCGGAATGCAAATGAATATCATCCAAAGACTGGAAAAAGGGAAGGTAGGTCTTACCCTGGCTCTTGATTATCGGGTTTGCCCTTTCTTCAATGAGGCGCCGGAAATTCGCCTGTAAATTATTTACATCAGCCTCTTCCCTTACTCTTACATAAGTAAAAAACTGTTGCCATTGCCAGCTCTGCATTCTTTCGTCAGGTATTCCTGCAGCCGAAAGCGGTCTGAGATAATTGAATTGCAAATGAAATTTTGGGTTCCTGGCGAATACTCCTTTCACGATAACCGGTTGCTTATCGATGAGCATTTTTCTGCCAACCGGATTTTCCTTACCGAAAAAGCGATCGGCCATTTCATTGGAAATAACGATCGAACCGGGGTCGTCGAGTGAACCGTCAGAAGAACCGATATCAAAAGAGAGAGGAAATACAGCAAAAAAAGTGGAGTCTGCAAAGTACCCCACTTGCTCATATATCTGTTTACCGCCCCCTTCAACCAACACTTTAAAGTCAGGTCCCTCTAATACCCTGGCGGTTTTTTCGATCTGAGGAAATTCTTTTTGCAAAACGCTGGCAAATAACGGAGGCGTAACACTGACATTTTCAGTTCCCTGATTATTGGTGACCTCATTATATACCCTGTATACTGCCTCCCCTTTTGGAATGAATTTGTCGTATTGAAATTCATCCAATACAAATAAGGTTATCAGCATGGAAGCGCCCAAACCCAAAGTCAACCCGGCTATATTTATAAAGCTGAAGGCCCTGTGTCTGATCAAGGCGCGAAAGGCGGTTTTACAGTAAGTCTTAAGCATGGAAAACCCATGTTGGTGAACTTAATTATTGCCCAATATGATGCCAAATGAATATTTACTTGACAACCAGTAATATAATGGGCATTGCCGGCTAATGATGTTCGCTTTCGTTACACAAAGTGTCCGGTTCGCAATTCAATCATTCACTGATAGCAGGTTTCCGTCGGGATCTTTGAACCAGGCTATTTTTGTACCATTCGGAGCTGTCCAAATTCCCAGATCATCCTGTTCAATAAAGCCGTATCGTTCACAGAAGATATTTTTTTCATTTAGCTGTATGACAATTAAAGCGACATCTTCCACCATCCAACCAAAAACAGTGAATGGGTGTGGTTTAAAGTCCTGGACTTTGGTGACGCGCAAAAAACCTCCAGTGATTTGGAATTCCAAAGCAAATTCATCTTCTGAAGTCAATTCCAAACCTAAAACATCTTTATAAAAAGTCTTGGCTTCCTGCGACTTCATGGTCGGAACAAATGCGTGAATAGGGTTTTTAGAAAGCATTTTGAATAAATTTTTATTTTCTATTTTGCAGGTGTTATTCCCATATTAAAGAACATGAACGAGAATACATCAGTATAGTTTTCAATGTTCTTCTTCAGCGAGGAGCCGGATGCTCCATGGCCCTGATTACTGGATATTTTGATCAGGACCGGATTGGCGCCCGCCTGACATTCCTGTAAGGTTGCGGTGAACTTAAAGGAATGCATGGGCACGACCCTATCATCATGGTCTGCCGTCATGACCAGGGTAGCGGGGTAGCTCTGGTTGCTCTTGATATTATGAAGAGGAGAATATTTATAGAGTATTGGGAACTGGCTCGCACTATCACTGCTGCCAAATTCCTGGGTCCAGAAAACACCACTGGTAAACCGCTGAAAGCGGAGCATATCCATCACTCCAACTTCCGGAAAGGCCACTTTACAGATATCGGGTCTCTGTGTAATGACGGCTCCGATCAACAGGCCCCCGTTAGATCCACCCATTATCGCCAAACGATTGCGGGACGTATATTTCTGGGAGACGAGCCAGTCTGCCGCTGCCATGAAATCATCAAAGACATTCTGCTTCTTATCTAACATCCCGGCCTTATGCCAGGTTTCTCCGTACTCACCACCACCTCTTATATTGGCCACCGCCAGAATTCCATTATTCTCCAAAACCTCAAACATAGGAGACCAGAAAAAGGGTGTAACACTGATATCAAAACCCCCATAGGCATACAATAAAGTCGGATGCAATCCATTTTTTAGAATCCCTTTTTTATGCACTAAAAACATCGGCACATGAGTGCCGTCCTTACTAATAAAAAAAACCTGGTCCGTTTCATAATTATTCAAATCAATAGAATAATCGGACTTTTTAAAAAGATAGGACTTTCCTGTGGCTAAATCATAGGCATAAATACTTGGGGTAGCGGTAAATGAAGTGTAGTCGTAAAAAACATATTTATCGTCGTTAAAACCGTAGAAACCAGCAGTCGTTCCAAGGCCGGACAATTTTATTTCAAATTCCAGTTTACCTTCCGAATTGTATTGATAAACCCTGGATGTGGCATTAATAAGATAGCCCGCAATCAGTTTATTCCCTAACAGAGAGGCATAGTCTAATTTTTCCTTTTTCTCGGGAATGATCTCTTTCCAGTTTTCTTTAGAGGTGTTTTCAAATGTTGTCGCTATCACCTTAAAATTATCGGCCCCCTGGTTCGAATTCACAAAAAGCGTATCGCCATGATTGCCGAGAATGGCATTCTGATAATCATATCCCTTAAACAACAGCTTAAATTCTTTAACCGGGCTATTGATTTCCCTACCCAAGACTTCGAATCCTGAAGTGCCCTGGGACCTATAGATAAAGAGGTATCTGCCGTCCTCTGTGGTTTGGGCACCAATTCCGATATCGGGATGGGTGCTATCGGAATAAACGAGAACATCATTTGACTGCGTATTGCCCAATTTATGAAAATAGACTTTTGCGTATTTCGCCACTGCCGTTAGTTCGGTGCCTTTTTTGGGCGTTGGATAGCCCGTATAATAAAATCCGTCCTTCACCCAAGCCACTCCTCCTCCTCGTGTCCATTCGATACTATCGTTCAGTTTCCGGTTCGTAGCTATTTCGACGAAATAAGATGTGCTCCAATCACTGCCGTTCTTGTTGATATGATAGGCCATGTATTTTTTGTCATAGGAGGGACCATCGAGATCCAGAGAAATGCTACCGTCTGCCGAAAGGAGATTGGGATCGATGAAGACCTGCGGCTGCCCTTTCAAACCCTTCTGGTAATAGAAAACAGACTGGTTTTGCAGGCCATTGTTCTTTGAGAAGAAAATATACTCGCCTGCCTTGAACCCTGAAAAGTAGCGGGGGTAATTGATTACTTTCTCCAATTGGGTTTTTATTTGGGCGCGGAAAGGAATTTTTGAAAGGTAATCTTCAGTAAAATTTTGTTCTATCTGAATCCATTGTTTGGTGCTCAGCGCCGTGTCATATTCCAGCCAGCGATAGGGATCACTGACTTTTGTGCCAAAATAATCATCGGTTTGGTTTACTTTGAGTGTTGCAGGGTAGGTTAACTGGGCATGGCTTTTTTGGAGGCCAGAGAGTAGGAAGCCAATGACAAGAATTACTGTCGAAATCTTAAAACTCATGTTATAAGGATTTTGGTTAATTTTTGATTTAGGGATCGTTAGCCAAATTAAACCATAAAAGCACATTTGAAAAAAAATCCCTAACTTTTACTCTCTTTTGGCTAAGAGGCCTGTCCTTTTGAAAATGACCAGAATGTCATTTTTTAGCAGTATTTTGAGAAATTTCGGAATTCTACCTTTAAAGCTGCATTCGTTTTTGAAGCAAATGGAATTTGAATCAATCTACTAAACCTATCCTCCTTCGATACCTCAATTGGAAACTGGTTGTTCTTAAACCGGAATGCTTTATAGAAATCATTTTTTAAACCCAAAACATAGAACATGATTCACATTAATTACCTGGCAATCCTCATTGCCGTCGTTGCTAATTTTATTTTCGGTTTTATTTGGTACACGCCCCTGTTCGGGAAGATCTGGGGCAGGGAAATGCATGCTGATATGAGCCAAAAACCGAAGTCTTCCGAAATGATTAAGGGAATGATTTTTATGGTCATCGGTAACTTCCTCTTTGCCTGGGTTTTCGCACACAATATGGCAGCCTGGTCTTTTGTTCCAAATACAAAGGACATGAGTCTTTCGGCAACTGCAATGATGGGCGCGATTTTTACCTGGCTGGGCTTTTTCTTTCCTGTAGATTTAGGAACTGTAGCCTGGGAAAGGAAGTCCTGGACCTTGTTCTTTATTAATACGGGATATCATCTTCTCTCATTGATCATTGTTGCGTTCATATTGGTTTATATGAAATGAGGTTGAATACTGGTTTAACCGGGAATCTTTTCGACCAGCACTTTGTTTCCTGATTTGTCATAGTAAGTGCAGGTCATGGATTCCAGGCAGACTGTCCATTTTTCGTAAGGACGAAGCTGCTGGGTTGTTATTATTTTTTCGAAGCGCATGGTACTTAGATTAAAGTTAGCAATAGTTGAGGAAGACATTATTCGTTAACTTTATGTATCATGAGTAACACAGAAAATACAAAACCTATTTTTCCTAAGGGAGACCGGACTTCGTCGAATTATTTTACCGGCAGCGCCTGGGTTAAGAACCTGGTTCCTGGTGATGATGTTTTAAAGACAGTGATCGGGAATGTCGTATTTGAACCAGGGGCCAGAAATAATTGGCATAGGCATGGCGGAGGACAGATCCTGATCGTCACCGATGGATTGGGCTATTATCAGGAAAAGGGAAAGCCTGCTCAGTTGTTGAGGCCGGGTGATGTGGTTCAAGTCCCACCTGCTCTGGTGCATTGGCATGGGGCCGGACCGGCTCAATCATTTACGCATATTGCTATCAATCCAAATATGCAAGATGGAGTAGTGGAGTGGCTGGAGCCTGTTACTGAGAAAGAGTATATGGAGGCTGTGGGTGGTTAGCCACTTTGAAATGAATAAAGAGTCGAATACCGGTTATTACGATAATCCTACTTTATTTATAGCAGCATTTATTCTCTCCTCCTTGGGAGCAATCAAGATGCTGACCAAGTGAATAATAAATGTATGCATTATGGATTTGAATTCTGTGCTATTAAAACACAATTTAAGCAAATAGTACCACTTTATTTTTAAATTTGGGTATGTTAAAAAATGATGAAATACAAAAATTGGTCTCAGATATAGCTAAAGGCTATGAACCGGAGAAAATCTATTTATTTGGATCCTATGCTAATGGCAATTATTCTAACAATAGCGATCTTGATCTGTTTATTATTAAGGACACCTCAAAAAGAAAAATCGAGCGAAACTGGGAGGTTAGAAAATGTATCCGAAATTATCCGCCAACAGGCTTGGACATTGTTGTATATACTCCCCTGGAATTAGAAAAAGGCATGCTTCAGGTTGTAAATATTGGTAAGGAAGCTATAAACTCTGGAAAGTTGATGTATGAAAGAATTTGAAAAATGGTTTAAAAAAGCGGAAAATGACCTACTTTCAATTAGAAACAAACTTGCGTCAGAAGAAATACCCATCGATGCTTGTTGTTTTCATGCACAGCAGACAGCGGAAAAATATTTAAAGGCGTTTCTCGTTTTCAAAAGTGTCAGTTTTCCTAAGACACATGATTTACAGGCATTAACTGCATTATGCGCCAAGATTAATCCAATATTTCATGAGCTTAAAGAACCTGCCTTAAAACTATCCGACTTTGGCATCGCACCTAGATATCCTGATGACTTTGACGATCTAACTCTCGAAGATGCACAACAAGCCTTTCAAAATGCACTCCTCATTAAGAATTTTGTACTAAAACATTTCATTGGGTAGATGCACTTGATATAGTAGGCAATTATAAATTACCTATCGAAGGAGAATTGTCTCAATGATCTTCTGTGGCATCACATTATTATTCCAATGATCATGCATAACCAAAGCCGCGCCAAGGGCGGTGGCCTGGTGGACATTGGCGGATCGGACTTCGATTTGGGGATAGGCGGCGGATAGGAGGTTCATAAAGATGGGGTTGTTACTGAATCCGCCATCGACGAAAAATCTTTTGACAGGCGAACCTTTCAGTACAACGTTAATACTCTTTACCTGCTTTTGGATGATTTGGACAATGAGGCCATGATAGGCTGCTGCATAGGATTTGCATTCGGATAGATTTAGCTCCCGGCTTACCATCGATGGATCGAACTCGATCTTCTTGTATTCTTCTTCCGGCTGCTGGAATTGAGCAGCGATCTTTCTGATATATTCTTTGTGCTCATAGCCTGCAAAGAGCCGGGAGGCTTTTACAGGCTGCCCTTTATAAGATAAATAACAGAGGCAGTCCTGCTGCAATTCTTCTTCAGTGAGCGGGCTTTGATTGTAGGGATTGAGGGCAATATTCCAGGTTCCGGTGGAGAGGAGAAGGAAGGGTTCGGTGAAGGAGAACAGATAGGGAACGAGAGCGGCGGAACTGTCGTGGAGGCCAATGCCCACATGAAGATCATTTTGATAGAGCCCGACAGTCGCACTGCTTTTGATGGGCGCCAGTTTGGGTTCAATTCCTTCTTCAATCACCCAGCGATGGTAGCGCTGTTTATGAAAATCCCAAAGATGGGTATGGCACCCGACGCTTGTGAGATCACTGCAGGCCTTTTGGGTGAAAAGATAGCTTAAGTATTGGGGCAGGTGGAGAGCATATTTGAGTTTTTGAAAGATCTCGGGTCTTTCGTTTTTTAGCCGGTACAATTGAAGGCCTGAATTAAGGCTGCCTAATACTGGAGAGGCTGTTTCCTGGGTGAGGATGGATTGTCCTCCATATTTTTCATAGAATTTCCGGCTTAATGATTCAGGATAGGGCTTGAGGTAATTGTAGATTGGCGCAAGGTGCCTCTCTTTCTCATCTAATAAGACGAAACTGGCGCCATAGGCTGAAAAATTAAGAGCGCGGATGGAATATTTGTCTTTCTTGCGGACCTTATCGAAACTATTTTTGATCCAACTTGTGAGGGCCTGAATATCTTCACAGGGAAAACCATCTTCGTCCCGGGTTTCTTCGAGGGGCTGGCTTTCTTCATGGAGGAGATGGTAATCCTCATCGAAGAGCAGGAGCTTTTTATTGGTCTTGCCGATGTCGAAGACCGCTATGGTATTTGTTTTCTCCATCAGAGACCGGATGCGAGGTTGCTAGAGCCTCTTACATTAATTAGCTTTTCCCGAAGTTTCTGCTGACGAAAGGCCTGAATAGGCTGGAGGGCTCCGCCTTTTCTGAGACGAATTTCGGATAGAAGGGGGCGAAGGTCCGTACGGAATGCGCCCTGTAAGATCTCCTGGCAATGGGTCACGTCATTGTTGTTTTGGGCAATTGAGAGGGCTTCCCCGTCGACAATCAAGGATTGTGCATAGGAAAGCAGGATGGCTTCAACGGATTGCAGGAGGTCTTCGAGGGGATCTTTTACATTGTGGCTGGCATCGATCATCCAACCGAGTCCATGTGCGTGGTTGATGCCCCGGGCATTCATGCCTTCGACGAGTTCGTTGAAGATGAGGAAGAGCTGGTAAGGCCTGATGCTTCCCACGGTCAGGTCGTCGTCGCCATATTTGCTGTCATTGAAATGAAAGCCTCCCAATTTTCCTTCCATGAGCAACAGAGAAACGATCTGCTCGATATTGGCATTGAGGAGATGATGACCGAGGTCCACGAGCGTAAATGCTTTGGGGCCCAATTTAGTGGCGTAGAGTAGCGACTGGCCCCAGTCGCCCACAGTCATAGAATAAAAATTTGGCTCAAAGGCCTTGTATTCGACATAGAGTTTCCAGTCTTCGGGCAAGGCATTATAAATTTCCTTTAGTCCCTGAAGGGTATTCTGGAATGCTTTTCTGAAATTGAGCTGACCGGGGAAAGCGCTTCCATCACTGAGCCAAACCGTGAGCGATTTGGAGCCGAGTTCGATCCCATGACGAATGACTTCGATATTGTGGTCAATGGCCTGCCTGCGGACCTTTTCATCGACATGCTGGAGGGATCCGAATTTATAACTAAAGGCCTGGCCCTTCTGATCCTGAAAAGTATTGGAATTGACGGCGTCGAATTTGAGATTCAGTTCGGCAGCGTGTTGACGGATAGTCTGGTAATCCCTTGGAATATCCCAGGGAATATGCAGGGAGATGGCTCCGCTTGCCTGGTTCAGAAGATTCAGCAGACCGACATCTTCCATTTTTTCTTCGAGGGAACGGGGTTCACCTGCACCGGGGAAACGACCGAAGCGGGTTCCTCCTGTACCAAGGGCCCAACTGGGAATGGCGACTTCAAATTCCATCAATTGCTGCATGATGGCTTCAAGGTTTTTAATGGTACCGGCGGCATATTCAAAGCGCTTTCGATGAGAGCTGAGGAGGGGCTCATTGAGCTGGGAGATCGTATTTTTATCAAGAGGCATCATATGGTTCGTTTTATGGAAGGCGTTTAGTTTATCTAAGAAAGGCGGCGGCCACTCCCCCATCGACGTTGATGGTATTTCCCGTGGACTTATTCAGGAGACCGCTAACATAAATAAAACAAGCATTAGCAATGTCTTCGGGATAGATGATGGCGTTCAAGAGCGTTCGGTTAGCATAGTAGGCGGGCAGTTCTTCGACAGTTATACCATAGGCTTTTGCCCTTCCTTCGGCCCAGCCTCCACTCCAGATATTGCTTCCTGCAATGACCGCATCGGGATTTACCGCATTGACACGGATCCGGTCCTTGCCGAATTCGGCTGCGCTGAGACGGGAGAGATGCAGTTGGGCTGCTTTGGCCGAACCATAACCTGCATTGTTGGGGCCGCTGACCAGGGCGTTCTTGCTGACGATGTTGAGGATATCGCCCCCCAGTTTTTGTTTTCTCATGATCTCTACGACAGATTGGGTCATGAAGAACTGGCCTTTTACGAGGACATCATAAAGAATATCCCAGTCCTGTTCGGTATGGGCTTCAATGGGTTTGGAGATAGAGAGGCCGGCATTGTTGACGAGGATATCGAGTCCGCCAAAATTCAGAGTTGCCTGGTTCATTGCGTTTTTGACGGTAGCCGGGACCGTTACATCGAGGAGAGCAGTGGTGAAAGCGTCTTTCCCAAATAATTTGCCGAACTCGGTCTTTGCTTCTTCGAGCCGTTGCACATTGTTATCTGAGATGATCACGCAGGCTCCTTCTTCCGCGAATTTTTTAGCTATGGCTTTACCGATGCCCCCTGCACTGCCGGTGATGAGGGCGATCTTACCGCTAAGGGTTTTGGGTTTGGGCATGCGCTGCAGCTTGGCTTCTTCGAGAAGCCAGTATTCGATATTGAAGGCTTCCTGGCGGGGCAAAGAAGTGTAGGAGCTGATCGCCTCGGCTCCCCACATCACATTGATCGCATTGATATAGAATTCCGAAGCCACTCTGGCAGTATGCTTGTCTTTTGCGAAACTGAACATGCCGAGCCCTGGACAGAGAATGATGATGGGGTTAGGATCACGCATGGCCGGGCTGTCTGGATGCTTACAGGCATGGTAATAGCCGGAATACATTTTCCGGTAGGATTCGAAAAGTGGAGTGCATTTTTCCTGAGTGGGCTCGTCTGAAATATTTAGAATTAGGGGAGTGATCTTCGTTCTAAGAAAATGGTCCGGGCAGCTCGTGCCCATGGGAGCGAGTCTGGTGAGATCATTTGAGTTAATGAATTCCAAAACGCGGGGATCGTCTGTAAAATGGCCCACCTTCCTATTTTGTGAAGAGCAGAGTCCGCGGAGCAGGGGTGCGAGGGTGGTGGCGGATTGCTTTCTTTTATCAGGATCGAGGGCAGGGATTTTGGGGCCTCCGAAAGCGGCTTTATTTTGTGCCCTTCCTTCTATAAAGGCGGCGCAACATTCAATGGTTTCGAGGCTATTGATATAACAGGAATAGGCATCGTCACCCCATGTGAAGAGCCCATGCGAGCCCAGCATAATGCCCCGGATACCGGGATTTTCATCCAGGTATTTTTTGAGCTTTAGGCCCAGATCGAAGCCTGGCCTTTGCCAATCCACCCAGCCAATGGCTCCCCCGAATAGTTCCTTTGTGATCTTCTCTCCATCTTTTGAGGCGGCAATTGCAATTGCTGCATCGGGATGCAGGTGATCGATATGTCGAAAGGGAAGAAACCCGTGCAGGGGTGTATCGATGGAGGGAGCTTTGGAAGCCAGGTCATAAATGCAATGGTTGAATAATCCCACCATGGAGTCTTCCTTTTCAAGTCCCTTGTAAATATCTTTCAGGGAACGAAGGCGATCGACATAGAGGGAGGCAAGTCCGCTGCGTTTCATGGTTCCCAGGTCTCCCCCGCTTCCTTTCACCCACATGACTTCCACCTGTTCATTGGAAAGCGGGTCTTTTGCAAAATCCTTACAGGAGGTATTGCCTCCACCGTAATTGGTGAGACGGAGGTCAGCGCCGAGGAGGTTAGACCTATAGACCAATAAAGCTACTTGGTCTCCTTCGAGTTCTTTGGCTTTCTTTTCATCCCAAAGAAAGCTGACATGTTTAAATTCCTTTTTCGACATTGCTGTTTATATTATTTCAATGAATTGCCATAACCAACCACCAGGACCGATAAAATAATCATCAGAATTCCGGCAGTTATGGTCCTTTTTGTTTTGCTGCTAACGCCATTCCACTCTTTCAGGAGAATTCCCCAGGAATTGGCAACCAGAATGATGAAGGCCATATGCAGGATCCAGCTACTTGCTCCATTGCCCAGTTTGCTTTCTCCCATTCCATAGAAGAAGAATTGAAGAAACCAGGTTGTCCCGGCCAGGGCTGAAAGGAAGTAGTTTTTTAGCAAGGGGGTCGCAGGATCGGCATAATTTCCAAAGCTCTTGTTTCGCGCATTGAGGATCATGCACCAGATAAAATTGGTGGAGAGTCCTCCCCAGAGCAATACCACATAGATAACATTGTTCTGAAAGAGAGGATTCAGTCCGGCACTAACTGCTGCTTCGGCCATAGGTTTTCCCGCTTCTATACCGAAATTGAAACAAGCACTCATAATACCAGAGAATATGGCGACCAGCAGGCCTTTTACGAGGCTGAATTCGGCGATTGATTTTTTCTTTTCCTCCTCCGGCATTTCCTTCTCCTTCATCATGCCCGCTTTCCCACATATATATATACCAAGCAGACAGATAACGACCCCGGCAAGCACGATCCGACCCCAGCCGGTGCTGAGCAGGTCATGAAAACTCGTTTTACCGGGCTTTGGAAAAAAATTATAATAAATGGAGGGGACAAGTGCTCCGAAGGCCGAACAGAAACCCAATACGACGGAATTTCCAAGCGACATGCCGAGGTATCGGACGCCAAGGCCATAAGTGAGTCCGCCAAAGCCCCAAAGAATGCCGAAAAGGAGAGTAATCCTTATGGTTTCCGGGGCGGTAGCCTGTATGATTTCCCAAAAACCAGGGACCGTGAGCCACGCTGCGAGGGGTGGAACGATCAGCCAGGAAAAGAGGCCTCCAATAATCCAATAGCTTTCCCAATGCCAGCCCCGGACTTTTTTATAGGGCATGTAGAAGCTTCCAGAGGCAAATCCGCCGATAAAATGAAAGATGACGCCTAATATGACCTGCATGTGTATTGGGTGGTTAGTCTTTAAAGCTATGAGAAATCTCTTATTGTTTATTGAACAGGCATCCTGATTTTTTAGGAATTCATTTTAATAATTTTTATCTAATTTGATTGATCAATCAGTTAAATCTTACTTATGTCCGGGAGGAAGCGTGATTCTTTCGCCGATGGGTGAAGTGCTCGCTGGTCCGCTTTGGAAACAGGAAGGGCTGCTGACTGCAGAAATCGATCTTTCACTTGTTATCCGAAGCCGGCTTGATTTTGACCCTATCGGGCACTATGCACGCCCCGATGTTTTTCAATTGAGTATAGCGGGTCAGCCTGAAACCCTAAAATTTTAAGAGCATTTATTTGCGGCGGCTTGTAGTATTTCAACGACACCATAAGTTATTAGAACGACAGCCATTTCATCAATCAAACTATTTTTTAGGGGCGTTGTTCGTAGTTTCTTTGTATCAGCAACGAAAAGATATCGAACCCCTAAATCCTAATCCGAAGAAATTTAATCCGTACCCTTTAAAGAACCACTGATCAGTACCCTTAGACCAATAAAACCGTCCTATGAAAAAGACCGTGCTATGAAGACCATCCATTGAAGATGATCCTATGAAATCCAAGAGAGCCTGGTAGACCGATAGCGAACATAAAAATATTCACTCCCAAGCCAAGCCTCTCAGCGGAATTCATTAAAGCTATTCTTACCGACAGAGAGGTTTAGCGTGCCTGGTGCCCATGACCAGGTTTTTTTATTTTACATAACTGGCCCGTGATCTTAATTGGATAGCGGCCTCACTATTTCGCGTGCTTGACATAAGTATCCAGCCATTGATTCATTTCCCATAACATGTGTAACAGATTTTCCTTTCCGCGGTAACCATGGGCTTCATAGGGAAGAAATACCAGGCGGGCGGTTCCGCCGAATCCCTTGATTGCATTGAAGAGCCGCTCGCTGTTGATGGGATAGGTCCCGGTATTGTCATCGGCATCGCCATGGATCAGGAGCAATGGAGTCTTGATCTGGTTAGCGAAGCTGAAGGGGCTCATGTCAAAATAGAGTTTGGGGTCATCCCAATAGGTTCTTTCCTCATTCTGGAATCCGAAGGGAGTGAGGGTGCGGTTATAGGCCCCGCTGCGGGCGATGCCGGCTTTGAAAAGATGGGTATGGGCGAGCAGGTTGGCGGTCATGAAGGCGCCGTAGCTGTGTCCTCCTACTGCCACGCGATTAGAGTCTCCCACTCCCATTTGGGATAATTTATTGATTGCTGCTTCTGCATTGAGTTTTAGCTGTTCCACAAAACTGTCATTGGGCTTTTCTCCATGTCTGGAGACAATGGGCATTTCGGCATTGTCGAATACGGCATACCCCTGCGTGACCCAGAATATGGGAGAGGCCCAACTGAGGGTGATGAAGCGGTATTTGGAGCCCCTGACTTGAGAGGCATCGCTGCCTGCATTGTATTCTCGGGGATAGGCCCACAGTAGTACCGGCAGGGGGCCATCCTTGTCCTTGTTGTAGCTTTTGGGAAGGTAGAGGTCTCCACTGAGCTGGACCGAGTCTGCACGCAGGTAGGTAATCTTTTCATGGGTGACCCCTTTTAACTGAGGATAGGGATTTGGAAAATCAGTGAGTTGTTTTTCGGGGGATTTGGAGTTGATTGTTTTTAGATAATAGTTAGGAGTTTCTGACTGGGTTTCCCTTCGGGTAAGGACAATGAGCTTTTGCGGATCCAGGACGGCTGCAACATATTCATAATAACCATCCTTGCAACGCCAGATGATATCGTTTTTCCCGGTGGAGAGTTCGTATTTGGATAGGAAGGGAAGATCTCCCTGTGGCGAGGATCCTACGGGATTGTTGAGGAGCATCTTTTTGCCTTTATCGATGGGCTGTATAGTCTTGCGGTTGAACTGGTTCTTGAATTCTACCGGCTGCCCGGGATTATGATAGGCATCGGTCTCGCTGAGATCGTATAATTTGTCGAGTTTGCTGGTCTGGGAATTGTAACGGCTAACGCGGACAGTTTGTTTTGACCTGAGTCCTTCATACACGAGTGCGAGTTCTTCATTGCCCCATTCAATTCCGCGGTATCGCATTTGGGTCTTGAAGAGTTCCTTAGGCTCCGTTTCGAAGGGGGAGCTGATTTCATATACCTGATCGTGAAAGTCCATTTGTTTTTTGATCCGGCCGCTGTCGAGGGGATGAGCCCAGACGATGGTAGCGGCCTGGTCATTTCTCCAGGCATATTCCCTGGGCTCGTCCTGGGTATTATCATATCCGGATGGGGTTCCTTCTGCTGAAGGCAATGAGGCCAGTTTTTTGATGAGCTTTCCGCTGAGATCATAGATACCGATGGAGCTGGCAAAATCGTATGCCGGTACCAGGTAGGAAAAGGGTTTTTCGATAGTTTGCATGAGAAGGAAATGGTTGTCAGGAGAGGGTTCGACCCTGAGATAGATCGCGGGTTGGCCGATCGGAGTTTCTGTCTGGTTCTTATTTAGGACGAGCTGTGCCGTTGCATAAAATGCAAAAACCTGTTCGTCGTAGGGGGTCTTGATCATATCCTGGTAGGTGACCATGGGAGCAGTTTTTCCCAGACTTTGCTGGACGGACGGACCCTTGGGTACCAGGAGCCTGGGTGGAGCAGAGGATGCGGACCGGGTTGCTGTCAGATAGAGAATGCTGTTTTCATCTATCCAGGAAATATTCGCCCCAAGCACGGTATTAAGGGATGTCTTGTTGATTCGGGATGCGGATTTAGCAGCTATATCGATCACATAGAGGTCCAGGCCGTTTTCATTGTTCTGAATGAAGGAGATTTTTGTTTCGCCCGGGCTCCAGAGAATATTGGTGGCCTTAGTGGTTTCGGGAAGTCCGGTAATAATAAATGTTTTGCCGCTGGCGATTTCCTTTAAGGTGAAATTATTTGCGAAATTGAGCCTGCTTGGTGAAAAATTCTTAGGGTTGATGCGCAATCCCGCGACCCTGAATTCTGGCTGAGCCAGTTCTTCGACGGGGGGATAGGAGTTGCGATCGATAAGGAGCATCCATTGCCCTTTGCTGTCAACATAGACTGAAGCTGTGGGCTTGGCGAGCAGAAGTTCGGCCATTTCAGCAGGGGGGGTCTGATAACTGAGGGCATCCTGGGAACGGCCAATGACAATATGGAAAAAAAGAATAAAAAACAGAGCAGTTGGTTTCATAAAAATGATTTGAGCTGTAACGGGATGGGGCAAATGTAGGTATTAGGCCTGGAAGCGGGATTTGAATAACCTTGTAAAAAGGTAAAATTTGTGTATTTATACGCTTGTATTTTTATACCCCTACGAATAGATGTATCCGGCGTCAAAATAGTCTGACTGATCGTTTTTTGGAAATTAACAGCAGATTTTCAGGTGGTCCGAAAGAACAACATTTTTATTGGAGATAAGGAGATCCCGGTAGGAGGGACTTTCCGTGATGATAGAAGAGAATATTGAAAAGGCGGAGTTGAAAGAGAATCAATGATTGCTAGCGTGAACCTTTACATTGTTGTCTTTTGTCTTCAGGCGGGAGCGGAATTTTTTTCTGCGGGTATGTCCCTGATTTGAGTAGATCAGACTCGTAGACAGTATGACGAGGAAGAGTACGATGCAGATTGGCAGGATATTACCGGCGTTTTCCATTAGTCTAAGCAGATGCATAGGACGGGATTTCTGTTAATAGAACGTTATCCGCAAGGATTAAGTATGAATGTGGATTTTTTTTGAAAAGTCGGCATGGCTTCGTTTTCGTACGATTCGAGGCTATTTGATAATTTGCGGAACCTTTTTAATTTAGACGTTTTTGATGAAAACACTGAGTGATCTTCTGCTTTTGGGCGATTCCCGGCTTTACGAGGTCTGTAAACCGGTAATGAGGGAGGAATTGGGCCTGGTCAAGGGCTGGGTGGCGGACTTACATGCGGTAATGGAGGAGTTCCGGGCGAAACAGCATTTCGGAAGGGCGATTGCCGCTCCGCAACTTGGGATCATGAGGCGGCTGGTCTACATGAATATCGACCGTCCGGTTGTATTTATTAATCCGGAACTTAAGGATTTGAGCGAGGAGATTCTTGAGCTTTGGGATGATTGTATGAGTTTTCCGAATTTGCTGGTGAGGGTGAGACGTCATCAAAGGATTACCGTGAGTTTTCTGGATGATCACTGGGAACCCCGGGAATGGGTCCTCTCCGGCGATTTGTCAGAACTGCTGCAGCATGAATGCGATCATTTGGATGGGGTTTTGTGTACGATGCGGGCGATTGATGAGCAATCTTTTAAATGGAGGAAGTAGGAATAAGGTCCGAAACTGCTTAAAATAAAAGAGGCCATCGCAAGATAGCCTCTTTTTAACCCTAAACCCTAAAAGACCGAAACCTACTGATTATGAAAAAAGCTTGATAATAGTTTTAATTGCAGTGTAGTAGACATTATTCCTTCCATCTGATACCTGATCATCCTCCTCATATTTTCATCCCATTTTTCTTCGTTCAGGTAATTGCGATAAAGGCTGATCACAGTCTGTTCCATTTTTTTGCAAAGGGCTACCAAATTGCTGCCAATATGTTTTTTCACCTTTTGTCGAACAGTCAGGGAGCTGAGCTTTACGGTGCTAGTCGCGGTTAGCGTTTCCGGAGCGTATCCTCCCATGACCAGTATGCGCGATCTTAATTCATTGGCATATTGGGAAGATTGCTGCTCAAGGCTCTGAATGGTCTTTCTTAAAGACTCATTCTGCACATCAGAAAGAGCTTCACCGCATTTCTCCATCCCGCTCATCAAGGCGCTCCGCAGAGCATTGAGTTTCCCGATATCCTCCAATTTCCCTACTGAGTTTTTCTCTTCGGAATGCGGTGAAGCTGACATGACTTTCTTTTTTAAGAAGAACCCGGATATATTAAAAAGCATACGGACCATTCGGCTCATTCCTGATTTTCACCTTCTTTCTGGACAGTCCAGGAAATTACCTATTACCGATTTTACAACTGTCATACCAATTATTTCGAAGTCGGGCTTCTTATAAGAATTTTATCAAATGAGCTGTGCCAGTGCGGTATTAATAAGGTCTCTATTGAGCGGTTTCCCGAGGAACATGTCTGCACCCTTGTTAAAAGCCAATTTTTTATCCACCGAACTGTCAAAGGCGGACACCATGAGGATCTTCACACCGGGGTGATTTTCCTTCACATAGGGAATAAAGTCCACGCCCATGCCATCCGGCAGCCGATTATCGAGTATCAGCAAGTTAGGTGGATCCCGGTCGATCATTCGCTGGGCATCAGATAATGAATTGGCTATGGACGAATCTAAATTCTTTTTACGCAGTATTCCTTTTAATAAATAGCAAATGTCCATTTCATCGTCTACAATCAAGATTTCCATTTTTGAAATATTTCACTTTTTACTAGCACGACTTTTATCGATCAATTCTTTTGCCATAAGCGTTGTCGCTTTATTGAAACAGTATCCCTCGCCCGAAAAAGCTGGTGCTGGATAAAAAATTCTACAAATTGGGAATTATATTTCCTTGAAACGGTCAGGCCTTTCTATTTTTACATTGATAAAAATTTGGCAAGATGTTTTTAATTCAAGCATAACTTACCGAATTCACTGCCAATCGTTGAATTTGCATTATTTTTAAAAGAAGAACATTATTAATATGAAAAGGATTTTGATCATAGACGACGATATGGATATGTGCCACCTTCTCAGCAGGTTTTTGCAACGGAAGGGGTTTGAGACGGAAATGGCACATACTGGCAATAAGGGAATTGCCAAATACAAGGAAACAAAATTTGATGTTGTGATCTGTGATTTCAGATTGGGAGATAAGGAAGGAAGGGAGGTTCTGAAAGAAATTAAGGAAATCGATCCAAAAGCAGTCGTGATCATTATCACAGGCTATTCCGATATCAAGACGGCCATCGATGTGATCAAAGGAGGGGCTTTCGATTATATTACAAAACCCATGATCCCGGACGAAGTGTTGAATGTCATACATAAGGCATTGCATGAACCGGTTGCCGACGCATCGAATCCGAGAGCCGCCAGGAAAAATGGAATAATTGCAGATCAGGCCGAAGGCGAATTCCTAAAGGGCAGAGATCCTTCGACTAAGGATCTTTACAGGCAAATTGAATTGGTTGCTCCCACCAATTACAGCGTAATCCTCTACGGGGAAAGTGGTACAGGTAAAGAAGTTTTTGCGCGTACCATTCATCAGAACAGCCAGCGTAGGAACAAGCCTTTTGTCGCGATGGATTGCGGAACGCTTTCCAAGGAATTGGCCGGCAGCGAGCTTTTCGGACATGTCAAGGGCGCTTTTACCGGGGCATTGGCAGATAAGGAAGGGCATTTCGAGATGGCCTGGGGAGGAACACTTTTCCTGGACGAAGTGGCAAATCTTTCCTATGAGATTCAGGCGGCCCTGCTTCGTGTGATACAGGAAAAGAAGTTCAGAAGGGTTGGAGGCACTAAGGAAATTGACATGGATGTTCGCATCATTGTAGCGTCCAATGAAAATCTTCAGGATTGCTATAGAAGAGGGAAATTCCGGGAGGACCTTTTCCATCGCTTCAATGAATTCTCCGTTGTATTGCCCCCTTTGCGTAATCGCAAGGAAGATATTCCGCTGTTCTCGGAATTCTTTTTAGATAAAGCAAATGCGGAACTCAATAAAGAATCCCTGGTCACAGGCTTTGAAGAAGAGGTGATGCAGATTTTCCGGGATTATTCCTGGCCGGGCAATTTGCGCGAATTGCGCAATGTGATCAGACGGGCTGCCCTTCTTACTCCCGATGGATTGATCTCAACAAGGGTCCTTCCGCTGGAACTTTCCGAAAGACCGCTCTATCCGGCTGCGAAAGGGGAAGCAATAAATGACGGCGAGCCGATCCATCAGGCAGGCTTTAACAGAGGACCGGACCTCAAGAATGCCGCTTCCCAGGCTGAATATGAGACAATCATGACCGTATTGAAGCAGGTGAATTTCAATAAGTCAAAGGCCGCCGAGATATTAAAAATCGACCGCAAGACCCTCTACAATAAAATAAAGAATCACGAATCCAATCAATAGTCGTCCTCAAGGGTATATGGGAGGTCAGGTTGTGGAATTAATTCTACACAATCGCTGTTTTATAATTATTGACTAAGAATTTATGGCTAATATATGCACAAACCGATTTGGCTTTTATTTTGAAAGCATTATATGGCTTCTCGTAGATTATAGATCAATCATCTGCATTTTCGGACATCCTTGAAAAAATCCTGCAGGTTAAAATAAATCATGGAAAAAAACAGTCTCATGAATCAGATTTCCGTTGAAAAACCCAGACCGAGCAGTATCAGGAATTGGTTTAGCCAGTTTGGTGATTTTATTAGTTTTAGCGGTAGGTTTTTTAAGGATTGCCTGAGGCCTCCTTATAATCATGGCGAATTCTTTCGCCAGTGTATTGAGACTGGTTACCGAAGCCTGCCCCTGGTTAGCCTTACTGGATTTATTATCGGACTTGTACTGACCCTGCAATCCCGCCCGTCACTGGCGACTTTCGGCGCCGAGTCGCTGCTTCCCGGCATGGTTGCCACATCCATTATCCGGGAGATCGGCCCCGTGATCACAGCACTGATCTGCGCCGGGAAAATCGGGTCGGCAATGGGAGCTGAATTGGGTTCGATGAGGGTGACCGAACAGATCGATGCTATGGAAGTTTCGTCCATCAACCCCTATAAATACCTGGTAGTGACTAGGGTCTGGGCCGCCTGCCTGACGGTTCCCGCCTTGGTTGTCTTTACGGATGCAATCGGGCTTTGCGGGTCCTATGTGGCCATGAATGTACATAGTCATGTCGAAGCCCGCCGATTTTTTTCCACCGCCCTCTCCGTATTGGATTTCCGGGATATTTTTCCGGCCTTGATCAAATCGGTGGTTTTCGGATTTTTCATCGGCGTGATCGGTTGTTATCGTGGTTACAATGCCAAATCAGGTACGGAAAGCGTGGGACGTGCAGCCAATTCCGCTGTTGTAAGCGCATCGCTTGCTGTTTTCATAGTTGACCTGATTGCCGTGCAGATCACGGATCTCTTTTAAAATGATTTCATGTTTATCGAAGAAAAAATAGATGCAAAAAAAGATCATGGTGAATCCAACCAAGTGCCCATGGCTGAAGCACGTGAACTTTGCAAATCCTTCGATGGGCAGCAGGTCCTGAATGGCCTGAACCTGCAGGTGGGCAGGGAAGAAAACCTGGTATTGATCGGAAAGTCAGGGGCGGGGAAATCGGTCCTTTTCAAGTGCCTGGTTGGGCTAATGCGTCCGGATAGCGGAAAAGCGTGGCTTTTCGGAAAAGATATTTCTTCTCTCAATTACAAAGATTTAAACCGGATTCGTTTGCAGGTCGGTTTTCTTTTCCAGGGAGCTGCACTTTATGATTCAATGACCGTCGGGGAGAATATCGCTTTCCCGCTCAGGCAGCATAACCGGAGGATAAGGGAGAGCGAAGTCAAAGATGCCGTGCAGGAGGTCCTGGAACAGGTCGGGTTGCCTGAAGCGGTGAACCGAATGAGCTCAGAATTATCGGGTGGCATGCGCAAGCGGATTGGTCTTGCAAGGACGCTGGTGACTCATCCTGAATTCATGTTATATGATGAACCGACGACAGGGCTCGATGCCGTTACCGCACGCGAAATCAGCGAACTGATCCGTCAATTGCAGCAGGAAAAAAAGATCAGCTCTCTTGTCATAACCCATGATATGGCCTGTGCCCGGATAGTTTCGGATCGTATTGCAGTCCTGAAGGAAGGAAGCATCAGAGCGGAGGGAACCTATGAGCAGTTGCATGCTTCGGAAGACGATTGGGTTAAGCCGTTTTTCGATACCTCATTTTAATAAATTTACAAAGAACCAATATGAATAATCAATCATCTAATAAATGGAGACTTGGGCTGTTTGCAGTGGTCGCAATGGCACTCTTACTGGGCGGCCTTTATTATGTGGGAAAACAGAGAAATTTATTTGGATCCGTGTTTCAGTTGCGGTCCATATTTAATAATGTCAGCGGCCTTAAAACCGGAAGCAATGTCCGTTTCGGTGGCATCATAGTGGGTACAGTAGACGATATCCAGCTCCTGAGCGATAGTTCCGTTCTCGTTGTCATGCTTCTGCAAAAGGAGGTGAAAAAATTCATAAAAAAAGATGCAAGGGTCAGCATTGGTTCGGAGGGTCTGATGGGAGACCGCGTGGTCATTATTACCCCAGTGAATTCTACGCCTAAAGAAGTGGAAACAGGGGACACACTGGTTTCAAGCGCTCCGGTAGAAATGGATGCCATTCTTGCCAGCCTGAAGACTTCTGCGGAGAATGCCGCTGACATTACAGGGCAGTTGGCTGAATTGGCTTACCGGTTGAATCATGGAAACGGTGCACTCTCCAAACTGATCGGGGATACCGTATTCGCCCGAAATATCAGTGCAACAATGGTTAACCTGAAAAAGAGTTCTGAAGGCCTGAATGAGAATATGGAGGCAGCTAAACATAATTTCCTTTTACGCGGGTATTTTAAGAAAAAGCAAAAGCAGGAAGATAAAAAGCTGAAGGAGGAGGAAAAAACGGAAAAACAGCAACACCGATAAAAAGCACGCCAATGGTTAAAAACAATTTCCGGCGACTGGCGTTATGTCAGGGGGCTGATTGAGATACCACCAAAAAGGCAAAACATGGCTTTTAATTTTACCGGCCGGATCAAGGCCGGTTATATGACGGCTTTTATCCTTCTCTTGTTTTCTTATTTATTGACCTTTTACACTACCCGGCAGCTTACCAGCCAAAACAAAATATTAAACCATACCAGTGAAGTCATCAATAACCTTGAGCAATTGCACTCTTCCGTTAAAGACATCACTATCGGGATCAGGGGATTCATCATTATGAGGGATAGCAAATATCTGCTTGCCTATTTTTCCGGGAAAAGAAATGTGGATTCCCTGCGAAAGATCCTTGTGTATCTGACTTCAGACAATCCGGCTCAACAGGAAAGGTTGCGCAGCCTGGATACCCTGGTGAAAAGAAAGAACGAAATCGCAGAGAGTTCACTTCAGCTATTCAGGGACAGTATGGACCTCCCGCCTGCACAAATCGCCGAATTGACAATTATCAGCAAGCGGAATTCGGATTCCGTCAGGGATTTAATCCAATTGATGGAGAGCACCGAAGAAAGGCTCAAAAAAGTGCGGAGCAGCGATGTAAGTTCTGCTTCCACAGCGATCAAGGTCGTGAATCTCGGATCTGCTACGCTTTCAATCCTATTGATCGTTTATTCCCTTATCACCTACAATTTCGAAAACAAGGCCAAAAAACAGGCTGATATCCGCGCAAGAGGGTACCATCGCCAATTGGAGGAAAGAATCGTAGAACTCAACCGGCTTAACAAGGAATTGGAAGAACTCAAGACCATGGAGAAATTTGCGATCACGGGGCGAATCGCCCGTGCCATCGGCCATGAAGTTAGAAACCCCCTGACCAATATCGGGCTGGCTGCCGAACAGTTGAATACCCAGGTGCCCGTGAACAGCGAGACCTCTGTTCTTCTTGAAATGGTAAACCGAAACGTTTTGCGCATCAACCAACTCATCACCGAACTGCTCGAATCTTCCAAATTCGGAGAATTGCGTTATAGCGATAATTTAATCAACTGCATATTGGATGAAGCCCTGATTCTGGCAATGGACCGGATCCAATTGAAAAAAGCCCGCCTGGTAAAGAATTACGAAGGCGGCATGCCAAAAGTGTCCATCGATGCAGATAAAATGAAAGTCGCATTGCTCAACATCATTGTAAATGCGCTGGAAGCAATGCCTGACGAAATAGGCGTACTAAGTCTTAAGACCGAAGAGTTTTCCGGAAAATGCATCGTGACCATTTCGGATAATGGCATCGGCATGGATAAGGAAACCATATCTAAAATCTTCGAGCCATATTTCACGAACAAAATAAAAGGGAACGGGCTGGGGCTCACGCATACCCAAAACATCATTCTCAATCACAAAGGCACGATCGAGGTGAAAAGTGAACTGGGAAAGGGTAGCAGCTTTATGATAGCGCTGGAATTTGCCTGACGATACTCCATATAATTCAGTGGGCGGTCCTATTATGAGCAAATCAAATAACGGCTACGGCCAGTTTATTATTAATCGGCCGCTTTCCGTATCACTTTGAGAAGGATGGCTATCACAGCAATTACGAGCAACAAATGGATCAGGCTTCCGGCACCGTATGCAAAGAATCCGATAGCCCAGATGATGATGAGTACTACGGCAATAAGATACAAGAGATTTCCCATTTTTGTTGGTTTTAAATGTTGATAGTTAGAAATTCCAATCTATAGGTCACTCTTAAAATAGCGTGCCAAAAAAGAATCTGATTTACTTTCAGATGACTATTGGAGAATTTCGGAAACAGAAGATATTTGGCAATAGTAAAAGTGTAATTCCTTCCACAGATTGGGGAATAATCGATGAGGTTTAAAGGATCAGGCTGTCAATGGTCTCGTTGATCAGTGCCCTGGTGAAGGGCTTTGAAATAAAGAAATCAGCTCCTTTTTTCAAAGCATGTTGCTTCTCCGAATAAGAGTCATGGGCAGTGATCATGATGATTTTTACAGCGGGGTGATTTTTTTTGATAAATGATAGAAACTCAACACCGAAACCATCGGGCAGGTAATTGTCCAGAAAGAGGATAGCGGGTTCCTCTTTTTTCAAAGCAGTCTGTGCATCCGAAAGGGTATTGACAGCAAAAGGCAAAAGGTTTCTTTGCCTGAGTATCCAACTCAGCAGATTGCAAATATCTGCCTCATCGTCTACGATCAATACTCTTTTTTCTTCCATTTTAATAGGTATTGCTGGGGTAAACAGGAGCGGCAAAATCCGAGCCATCCCCTCCAAATCTAACAAATCCGGATTAAAATATAGCCACAATCTGAAGGTTATGGCACAATGTTAGGATGCTTTTTGGTATCAGTCATTTTTAAACAACCAAAAATCATGAAGATGAAAAGATTTTTTTTATGGATCATCGCCTCCTTAATGGTAATTAGCCTGACTGCCTGTGCGGTTCACGGTTATGTTTCCGAAAGGCCGGCTGATGTGTATTATGGCAGGCCTGCCGCACCGGGCGTTAATTATGTCTGGATAGACGGAGACTGGGTTTGGTCAGGAGGCCGTTATAATTGGCATGAAGGGCATTGGGACAGAAGGCGGGAAGGAAAAGCATGGCATGCCGGGCATTGGTCACAACATGGCCAGGGCTGGAGATGGGAAAAGGGCCATTGGTGAGATTTGCGAGGGATCTGCGGCGTGATAGGATCGATGTAGTTGCGATAGGAACCTGGTTCAGGGGAATTGGAGGAACATGATTTCATTTCCCGGAATCGGGTTTTTTATTTTTGGCCGGGTCCTCGTATCGGAGCTCTTTTGACCGCTGGACCCACATCATTAATTTTGGGGACTTTAAATTCCCGAATACATGCATTTGCAGAATAAAATCCCCAGTGCCTTTTTATTTGATCTCAATGGAACCATGGTGGACGATATGGAATTCCATGTCAAAGCCTGGTATGGCATCCTGAATGAGGATCTGAAAGCGAATATGAGCTGGGACGAGGTTAGAAGTCATATGTATGGGAAAAATTCGGAATTGTTTAAACGGGTATTTGGAGAGGGACATTTTACGGAAAGGGAAATGGAACATTGGTCCATGGAAAAAGAAAGAAGATACCAACGGGAATTCCTGCCTCATTTGAAATTGATAAATGGTTTACCGGAGTTCCTGTATAAGGCAAGGGGTCATGGACTGAAGCTGGCTATCGGCTCTGCTGCAATTCCATTCAATATCGATTTCGTATTGGATAATCTGAAAATACGTGACTGTTTCGATGCCATTGTCAGCGCCGATGATGTCAACATAAGCAAACCTGACCCGGAGACCTATTTGAAGGCTGCAGAATTGCTTGCAGCAGAGGCGATGGATTGCATCGTTTTTGAGGATGCTCCGAAAGGAGTTGAAGCGGCCGAACTAGCAGGAATGACTTCCGTAGTTCTGACCACGATGCATGAACGGGAGGAATTCTCGGCTTATGGTCGAATCCTGGCTTTTGTAAAGGACTATGCCGATCCGGTACTTAACCGGTTTTTTGAATAGGCCGCCTTTACCAGAAGCGCACATACAGGCCGATCAGGATCAGGAATACAAGAATGATCATGAGTGAAGTGGAGGGCTTGAGCCGGAACATGGATTTGTCGAGCGCAAAGGCCTTAGGATTGATCTTCGGACCTGCAAGGCTGACAACAATCATGGAAAGCGCCGTAAAGAAGAAGGACCATCCCATACTAATCAGGAAAGGTACTTCCCAGGTATCCACCATTACCCCATTTACTTCTTTTTGGGTCTTATAGGCGGTATACAATAGCGTGTCATGTCCGAAAAACTGCGGAGCAAAATCATTGAAGATGACTGCAACGAGGACACCCGTGATCAATCCCACAACTGCAGCGCTTCCGGTAGTCCTTTTCCAGAACATGCCAAAAATGAACATGGCGAATATGCCGGGACTGATATAACCTGTATATTTCTGGATATAAGTGAAGCCTCCCACCCTGCTGATGCCAAGCAAATCATTCCAGGTGAATGCCACAGAAAAGAACATTGCGGCCAGGATGGCGATGCGGCCAACCCATACCATTTGTTTCTCGTTGGCTTCTTTATGCAGATATTTCTTGTACAGGTCAAGTGTGAAGATGGTAGAAATGCTATTTGCTTTTCCGGCAAGGGAAGCAACAATGGCTGCGGTCAGGGCCGCAATGGAAAGGCCTTTGAACCCATTGGGCAGGAATCCTAATACGGAGGAATAGGCATTGTCCGGATTGAATTTTCCCCCCAGGGACATTTCAGTTTGCAGGCCGCCATGCTTGTAAAGGACAAAGGCAGCAATACCCGGCAGCATAACGATCATGGGCATCATCAATTTGAGCAGGGCTGCAAAAAGGATCCCGGTGCGGGCGGTTTGCAGATTTGCACCAAGGGCCCTTTGCGTTATATATTGATTACATCCCCAATAATTGAGGTTGACCACCCACTGTCCGGCAAAATACATGGCCACGCCGGGCAGGATAAGGTATTTGTTGGTGTCTTCCTGGGAAGTGTTTGCGTCTGGTTTGGCAAATATCATATGGAAATGGTCCGGAGCCGCTTTAATCAGCTCATGAAAACCGGACAAAGCGTGACCACCAGTTCCGAAGCTTTCACTGACATGGGTTAGCGCAATATAAGTAGTGGCGAGCCCCCCGATGATCAGCACCAGGACCTGTATGACATCTGTGTACCCGATCACTTTCATTCCGCCCAGGGTAATGATGATGGCAAAGACCGAAAGGCAGATGATGATGGGATGCAGGTTATTGCCTCCGGTGAGGTTATTGATGGCGAGGGCGCCCAAATACATTATGGATGTGATATTGACGAGAACATACAGCAAGAGCCAGAAAAAGGTCATGATGAGGCTGACGGTTTCGTTGTAACGCATCTTGAGGAATTGCGGCATGGTGAAGATCTTGTTCTTCAGATACACCGGCATGAAGAATACGGCTACAATGATAAGGGCTATGGCTGCGATCCATTCATAGGCTGAGATGGCAATCCCTACGGAAAATCCGTTCCCGCTCATGCCTATGAATTGTTCCGCTGAAATATTCGATGCAATGAGCGAGGCGCCGATGGCCCACCAGGTCAGGGAGCCTTCGGCTAGAAAGAAATCATGGGTATCGGTTAACTTTTTTTTCTTTCTACGGTAAATCCATATGCCGTAGGTAGAGACAATGACAAAATAAATTAAAAATACAATGAAATCCGCCGGGCCCAATTTGTTGTGCATACAATCGTCGTTTATTGTTGGTATTGGTCTTAGTCCCAGCCTGCAGTGAGGTGGTTGTTTGGTTCGGACAGAGTTCAGTTCCTGTAAGAAACTTCATTCCATCGCAGCTCGTTCTTGAGTTGGTAAATATCAGTATTCTTACCAATCAAAACAAACTCAATGCCGGCCATTTCGGCAAAATCCTGTAATTGACCGGCACTTAGGTTCTGACTGAAACAGGTATGGTGTGCTCCTCCGGACAATATCCAGGCCTCGCAACCTTTTCTTAAGGATGGATAGGGCTTCCAGAGCACACGGGCCACCGGCAATTTTGGCAGCTCCTGTTTCGGATCCACGGCTTCCACCTCATTTACGATTAAACGAAATCTATTCCCCATGTCAATGAGAGATGCGTTAAGCGCAGGACCCGGCGCACCGCTGAATACGAGACGTACAGGATCGGCCTTACCCCCAATTCCCAGTTGATGGATCTCACAGGAGGGTTTGTTCGCAGCAATGCTTTCACAGATCTCAAGCATATGGGAACCCAGCACCATTTCATTTCCGGTTTCAAAATGATAGGTATAATCTTCCATGAAGGAATTACCTCCGGGAAGGCCCAGTGCCATAGTCTTCATTGCGCGCACAAGGGCCGCTGTTTTCCAATCCCCTTCTGCGGCGAATCCATAACCTGAAGTCATCAGGCGCTGGGCTGCAATTCCGGGCAATTGGGTAAGGCCGTGAAGATCCTCGAAACTGTCTGTGAAGCCTTTGTAATTGCCATTTTCCAGGAAGGCGCGGATACCGATTTCAATGCGGGCAGCATCCCTTAATGATTCATGCCGGATTCTTCCTTTGCGTAATTCCGGTTGAACATCATAGGATTCTTCATATTCTTTTGCGAGCGCATTCACAGCTTCATCACTAACCTGGCCGACGGACGATGCCAGGTCTCCGATCCCATGTGTATTGACGGAATAGCCTAACCGGATTTCTGCTTCCACTTTGTCTCCTTCTGTGACGGCAACAAATCGCATATTGTCTCCGAAACGGACGAAGCGCGCACCCTGCCAGTCATGCCACCCGGCTGCTGCGCGGGACCAGTTTGCAATCTCATGCATGGTTTCAGGATCCTGCCAGTGGCCTACGGTCACTTTTCTGTTTCTGCGCATCCGGCTCATGATGAAGCCGAACTCACGGTCGCCATGTGCGCTTTGGTTGAGGTTCATAAAATCCATATCGATCCCTGACCAGGGTATATCACGATTGAATTGGGTATGAAGATGGAGCAGGGGTTTATGAAGGATCTTAAGTCCGCCGATCCACATTTTGGCCGGGGAGAAGGTATGCATCCAGGCAATGACGCCGATGCAATTTTTGGAAGCATCCGCCTCCTGGCAGACATGATAAATCTCTTCGGTTGATTTCAGAACGGGCTTAAACAAGATGCTGATTGGCATTTGGGGGAATTGATCCAGGGCATCAGAGATGATCTGTGCATTTGCGACCACCTGTTCCAAAGCCTCCTCTCCATATAAATGCTGACTACCGGTTAAAAACCAGATTTCAAGTTCTTTAAGTTTTATCATAATTTATTTTGAAAATTTTTGACCGTAATAACTATTGCTTCCGTGCTTGCGGTCAAAATGCTTTTTTATCATTGCATTCTTAAGTTTTGGAGCCATTGGTTTAACCTGCTCCGTGACAAATGCCATATGGGCAATGGCTTCGAGGACGGCGCTGTTGTAAACGGCTTTTTCGGCATTTGTTCCCCAGGTGAAGGGGGCATGGCTTCCGACCAGGATCATTTCCATTTGCTCATGATCGAGGTTTCTGCTTTTTAAACATTCGATGATCTGCATTCCGGTCTGGTATTCATAATCACCCAGAATCATCTCATCGGTCATGGGCGCAGCACATGGAATGTCTACCGTGCTATGATCCGCATGGGTCGTACCATAGATCGGAATATCCCTTAATGATTGAGCCCAGGCAGTAGCATAGAGGGAATGCGTGTGTGCGATCCCTCCTATGTTTTTCCAATGTTTGTAGAGCAAGGCATGGGTCTTTGTATCTGAAGAGGGCCTTAATTTTCCTTTTACAATGGTCCCTTCGAAATCTACCACGACCATCTTTTGCGGAGTCAGTTCTTCGTATGGCAGGCCGCTGGGCTTAATGGCGAAAACCCCCAGTCCCCGGTCTGCGGCGCTTACGTTTCCGAACGTGAAAAGAACAAGACCTAATTCGGACAACTTAAGGTTGGCCTCCCAGGCGGCTTCCTGTATATGCTTATATGGATTGGACATGATTGAACCTTTGGTTTTAGGGAAAGTTAGACAAAACAGTGATGTTTTCGATATAACGGCCAAGGGAACGGTATTGCTCATAACGCCGATCATAGTGAAATGAATTCTCCATCCGGGGCTGGTAAATATTTTCAAAACCGGGGCCCATGGCATCCATGGCTTCTTCCACTCTCGGGTAAATACCGGCCGTAGTGGCTGCGAACATCGCTGCGCCTAATGCACAACTCTGTTCTGCACTGTGTATGCGGATGGGCATTCCCATGATATCTGCCATCATTTGCATGATATAGGGAGATTTTTTTGCTACCCCGCCCAGACCGATCAGGCCTTTTACCGGAATTCCCTGTTCGCGGAAACAGTCGACTATGGCTTTTGCGCCGAAACAGGTGGATTCGGCGATGGCACGAAAAACAGAGGGAGCATCACTTGCAAGGTTCAAATTGATCAGGGCTCCCTTGAGGAGTTGATTGGCATCGGGGGTTCGCCTGCCGTTTAACCAGTCCAGAGAAAGTTCTGCGTTTTCATGTAAAGGAAGGGTTTCGGCCTGCATGGTCAATTGGTTTAAAAGGGAATCCATCGTCTTCTGAAGTTTGTCCCGGAGTTTTGGATCGTTTTTGTCGAAAAGATTTTCCAGTGGCCAGCTAATTAGTTTTCGAAACCAGGCGTAGGCATCTCCAAATGCAGACTGACCGGCTTCCATTCCGACCATGCCCGGAATGACCGATCCAGGAACCTGCCCGCAGATTCCTTTGACAAGAATGCCATCCATGGCTTCAGTCGGAGCAACCAGCATATCGCAGGTGGAAGTGCCCATCACTTTACTAAGATGGTAAGCTTCGATCTGACCTCCCACAGCTCCCATATGCGCATCGAAAGCTCCAATACCCACAATCGTTGTTGCCGGAAGCCCTAACTTTTCCGACCACTCTTTGCAGAGCATGCCTGCCGGCATGTCCGCTGAATAAGTGTCTTTGAACAGGCGACTGGTATAACCCTTTAATACTGGGTCCAGAGCTGAGAAGAATTCATCCGGCGGCAATCCCCCAAATTCTTCAGCCCATAGAGCCTTATGACCTGCGGCGCAAACGCTTCTTTTGATCCCGGCAACTTTTTGACCGCCGGTCAGCAGGAAGGGAATCCAATCGCAATGTTCCACAAAGGAATAACAGGAGTCCCTGACCTTTGTGTCCGATCTCAGAATATGCAGGAGTTTGGCCCAGAACCATTCGGAGGAATAAATGCCTCCTGCAAATTTCAGGTAATTGGTTTTAAATCTTTTTGCATGGGCATTGATTTCCCGGGCTTCTTTAACGGCCGTATGGTCCTTCCACAATACGAACATGGCATTTGGGTTTTTTTCAAAACCGGGGATTAATGCGAGCGGTGTGCCCCTCTTGTCGACGCCTATCGGAGTTGAGCCTGTTGTATCTATTGAAATTGCTTTTATAAGGGCTGTCGTTGAAGAACTGACTTGTTGAATACAACCAAGAATGCTGGCTTCCAGTCCTTCTATATAGTCAAGGGGATGCTGCCGAAAGAGGTTGGAAGCCGGGTCGCAGTAAAGGCCGTCTCTCCATCGCGGATAAAAATAAACCGAAGAAGCGGCGATTTCTCCATTGGTGGCATTAATGATTAAAGAGCGTACGGAATCTGTTCCGTAATCGACTCCCAATACAAACTGGTCCTTATTCATGTGGCAATAATAATGTCAATTTAACATTTATTCATTTCCGGCGAAAGTTTTTTTGACCCGATTATTGAAAACGAGTACTTTTAAAACCCTTAGATCACTGATTCAACCAAAACGCCTGCAACATTGCCATGAAAAAAATCATCTGCCTGCTTATTGTATTTTGTGCTTTCAGTTTTTCAGCCGGTTCCCAGATCCGTGTAGAGAATTTACTGACTGAAAATCTTCATAAACCCATCGGCCTTGATATTTCACAGCCCCGTTTCACATGGCAGGTCACCAGCAACCGCAATAATACGATGCAGACAGCCTACGAAATCAAGGTGGAGTCGGGCCGGGAAGTTGACTGGAAAAGCGGGAAGAAGGCTTCTGATTCTTCCGTAATGGTGGCTTACCAGGGATCATCATTGCAGAGCGGAAGGAGGTATTCCTGGCGGGTACGTATATGGGATAATCATGGCCAGGTTTCTGCATGGAGCGAACCTGCTTTTTTTCAAACCGGCCTATTTGCTGCTTCTGACTGGAAGGCGAATTGGATCGAACCGGGTTACCAGGAAGACGATGAAATGCGGCCCAGCCCCCTGTTGAGGAAGGAGTTCCTGAATAGCCGCAATATTGCTTCCGCTACTGTTTATATCACGGCCCATGGCCTGTACGAGGCCCGGATCAACGGGCAGCGTTTGGGAGATGCCTATTTTACTCCCGGTTGGACAAGCTATGGCAAAAGGCTGCAATATCAGGCCTATGATGTGAGGGATCTGATCGTCAAGGGGGCCAATGCCATTGCCGTCAGTTTGGGCAGCGGGTGGTATCGCGGCTATCTTGCCTGGGGAGGCAACCATAATTCCTATGGCAAAAAAACGGGACTATTATTTCAGCTTGAAATAAAATACAAGGACGGGTCTTCGGAAATCATTGTTTCGGATGGAGGCTGGAAATCTGCTACAGGCTGCATTCGCTATTCGGAGGTCTACAATGGGGAGACTATCGATCACAGGTTTGAACAAAAGGGATGGGATCAGCCCGGATATGACGATTCGAAGTGGAGCGGGGTGCAGGTTACGGAATATCCGCTGAATAACCTGGTCGCCCAATATAGTGAGCCTGTTAGAAAACACGAAACCTTTCGCCCCGTCCAGTTTATCAATACTCCAAAAGGCGAGAAGGTCATAGATTTCGGACAGAACCTCACAGGATGGGTGGTTTTGAAGTTGAAGGGCAATGAAGGTGACAGGATCATCCTGCGACATGCGGAAGTGCTTGACAAGAATGGCAATTTTTATACAGACAACCTTCGCGCAGCCAAGGCGACGGATACCTTTATCCTAAAAGGCGGCGAGGAAGAGGTTTTCGAACCGCATTTTACTTTCCATGGTTTCCGCTATATCCAGGTGGAGGGTTACCCGGGAGCATTGAACTCCGGAGATTTTACAGCCGTCGCTCTTTATTCCGATATGGAGAAGACGGGGAATTTCAATTGTTCAAATGCTATGGTGAATCAACTGCAGCACAATATTCAGTGGGGACAGCGTGGAAATTTCCTGGACGTCCCAACCGATTGCCCGCAACGTGATGAGCGCCTTGGTTGGACCGGGGATGCACAGGTTTTTTCGAGGACGGCGACTTTTAATATGGGCGTAGAGAATTTTTTTTCCAAGTGGATGAAGGATGTTGCTGCTGATCAGTTTGCCAATGGCAGCGTGCCCTTTGTCATTCCAAATGTGCTGGGTCCGGGGGCCGGCGGTTCGGCTGGCTGGGCGGATGTGTCTACCATCATCCCCTGGAATATTTACCTGGCTTACGGAGATAAGAGAGTCCTTGAGCAACAATATGGGAGCATGAAGGCCTGGGTGGAATATATGCATGGGCAAAGCAGGAATGATCTCTGGAATACAGGATTTCATTTTGGAGACTGGTTGTTCTACCGGCCTGATGACGATAACGACGGACGTTCTGCAGTTACGGATAAATACCTCATAGCCCAGTGCTTTTATGCGCATTCCATTCAATTACTGATCAATGCTGCAAAGGTTTTGGGAAATCAGGGTGATACTGCGAAATATAGCCGACTGTTGCAAAACGTCAAGGATGCATTCCTACAAGAATATGTCACAGCAAACGGAAGGTTGGTGTCAGGGACACAGACCGCCTATGCACTGGCTTTGCAATTCGACATGCTGCCCGAATCAATGCGTAGTCAGGCAGCGGCCCGGCTGGCACAGAATGTAAAGGATTATGATTACCATATCACGACCGGGTTTCTCGGATCTTCCTACATCAGCCCGGTGCTGAGTCGATTCGGTTATTCCGAACTTGCTTTTAAATTGCTGATGCAGGATAGTTATCCTTCCTGGCTCTACCCTGTAAAGATGGGAGCGACGACTATTTGGGAAAGATGGGACGGGATCAAACCGGATGGAAGTTTTGAAACACCGGGCATGAATTCCTATAACCATTATGCTTATGGAGCGATCGGGGACTGGTTATACCGGGTGGTCGCTGGGATTGATACTTATGAGGACGGACCCGGCTACAAGCATATCCGGATTTTCCCGCATAGCGATACCAGTTTGAATATGGCGGGCGCCGATCTAAAGACTTATTATGGAACGGTCAGCAGCCATTGGAAAACGGAAAATGGAGGGGTCAGTCTGGAAGTTATTGTCCCCGTTAATTGCTATGCAACCGTATATCTGCCTTCGGCCGCTGCCGAAAATATCAGTGAAAATGGAAAGGCGATCTCCGCAGATGCAGATATCCGGGTTGAGGGGAAGGAGGAAGGAAGGACCCTTGTTCGCATTGGGTCGGGAACCTATCACTTTACTGTTAAAAAATAGTTTTTCATTTCTATTCTGATAAGGATCCTCTGTATTTCATCCTGCCATCATTCGGGGCCTGGTTTCCTAAAGGAAAACCGCATTTTTACTAGGAAAAGACTTCGGAAGTCCTTTTTCTCGAAACCTCGCAAAAAGTTCATTATTAATTTGTTATAATAAGTTGATTTTTTGTTTACATTTTTTTTGACCAGGCCCTTTATTGCCCTTAAACTAATACTATATTTATTCCAAGCTAATTAGATTTTTTCAAATTTTACGTTCTTAAGCACCCTTTATACCAGCACCCAAAAAAGAGTTGATCACAGCTTTCAATATACCAGGTCTGTTTCAGGATACCCATTCCGGGATTTTCCCCAAGCTCTCCAGTGCAGGTGAGGAAATTGATATATTGGAATTTGAAATCAATAAATCCCGGGTTCAATCCCTGAAGCAGGTTGCTATTCAATCGGATGCGGATATAAAATCCTTGTTTTTGGCTTTATTTTATACTTTAATCCATAGGAATGTTTCCGAAGAGGAGTTTGGCATCCATTATTTATGGGAAGAAGGCCAGGAACTTCAACTGGCATTGGCCCCTTGTCTTAAAATATCCGGCAGCATTTGCTTTAATCGATTGATGCAGGATGTAAAGATAAACTGTGATCATGCAGTCGCTCCAACCGAAAGGACTATCCAAAAACCAGAAACGGGACATTCTAAGAATCCTTTGTTACAAACAGTTCTTGCCTGGTTCCGAGAGGACGAAGCATTTCCCATACAGGAAAAGATTTCCGGCTTACTGAATGAATTTTACTTTGATTACCGTTCAACATTCCTATTGCTGGAAACCGAGTCCGGCCTGGAGGGCAAATGGATTTTCAATCCCAGTCAAATCCAGGGCCAAACAGTTCAAAGACTGATAGAACATTTTAAAAACCTGATAAGTGAAATTATTGCCGATCCGGGAAAAGAGATCGGCAGCTACGAGATCTTAAGCGAGGAGGAGATAAAATTAATTGAAGAATTCAACGATACAGCAATCGATTACCACGCCGAAAAGACCCTGACGGATCTTTTTGAGGAACAGGCCCTGTTAAATCCTCAAGGGATCGCTCTCAGGCAAGGCGCGCAGACCATGGATTATAAATCCCTCAATGAAAGGGCAAACAAACTGGCATGGCATCTGAAGAATCTTCATATTCTGCCAGGTGACAATATAGGTATTCTGACTTCCCGGAATTTTGAAATGATCATCGGCATGATGGCTATTTTGAAAGCAGGGGGGGCCTATGTACCCATCGATCCTCAGTATCCCCTGGACCGGCAGGAATATATTTTCCACCAATCTTCCATCAAACTGATCCTTTCAGATGGGCATTACGAAATAGGAAATAATGTCAAACCGGATCAGTTCATCCTATTGAATGATCTTATTCTCGATAAATACTCTCCGGAAAATCTGCGATTAAAAATCGACAGCAGGCAGCTCGCTTATACGATTTATACTTCCGGTTCAACCGGCAGACCCAAGGGGGTCATGATCGAGCATCATAGCGCTGTGAACCTGATCAGTTGTGTAAACCGCATTTGCCATGCCGGCCCCGGGGACCGTTTGCTTTTTATCACTTCTATGTGTTTTGATTTGTCTGTCTACGATATTTTCGGCATTCTGGCTGCCGGTGGAACTATTTGCGTCGCGAAACAGGAAGAAGTGAGTGACTTGCAAAAACTGCCAGAACTGATCGAGAAATACCAGATCAGTTTTTGGGATTCGGTGCCCTCAACTATGGAATATGTGATGCGTACCCTGGAAAATGCTCATCAATCCTCAAAGTTCAAAAGCCTTCGCATGGTATTTATGAGCGGGGACTGGATTAACGTTAGCCTTCCGGACCGAATTAAGAAATTCTTTCCAAATACGCAAGTGGTTAGCCTGGGCGGGGCCACGGAAGGAACCGTCTGGTCAAATTTCTTTCCTGTTGAAAGGGTTGACCCGAATTGGAATAGCATTCCCTATGGCCGTCCTCTTGATAATAATACTCTTTATATACTTAATGAGCAACAGAGCCACGTACCTATCGGCGTAATGGGCGAGTTCTATGTTGGCGGAGTGGGTGTTGCGAGGGGATATGCCAGAGATGAGGAAAAAACCGATTTCGCATTTCGAAAGGATCCCTTCCGGCAAGACCTTGGAGGCAGGATGTACCGCACGGGCGACCTGGGGCGCATGCTCCCGGACATGAATATGGAGTTCATCGGCCGCAAGGATGACCAGGTTAAAATCAGGGGGTTCAGGGTCGAGCTCGGAGAAATCGAGAGCAATATCCGGCAGTCAGGCATGGTAACTGATGTGGTGGTTCTGGCAAAAGAGGATAACGAAAGGATTAAAAAGCTGGTCGTTTACACAGTCCCGCAGATAGATTTCAATAAAGAGCAATTGATGGACTTTCTTAAATCGAGGCTACCCGAATACATGGTTCCTTCTCTTTGGAAAGAGCTGGAGGCATTGCCTCTGACTTCTAATGGAAAGATCGACAAGAAAGCATTGCCGCCCTTTGATTTCGGACAGGTAGCGGAATCCGGAAAATCGCTTCCGCGCGACCAAAAAGAAAAGGAATTGCGGGATATCTGGGAGGAAGTTCTTCGTGTGAAGATAGGAATCGATGATAATTTTTTCGCTCTTGGAGGCCATTCTCTATCTGCGGTTCAGATCCTTTCCAGGGTTGACAGGGTGCGCGGTGTCAAATTGCCATTGAGCATTCTTTTCAAATGCCCTACTGTCCGGGAATTGCATGATCACCTGAATGAATCTTGTAGGGAGAAAAGCTGGACCTCATTAGTGCCAATCAAAACTTCAGGAAATAAGACGGCTGTTTATATAGTGCATGGAGATGGCCTGAATGTTCTGAACCTCAGCGATGTGGCTGGTTATGTGGATGCTGAGCAGCCTGTTTATGGCCTTCAACCGAAGGGTCTGAATGAGAAGGACGAACCGCTAGATAATATGAAGGATATTGCTGCGCTCTATATCTCGGAGATCCTGCAACAAAATCCTAAAGGCCCCTATGCACTGGCCGGATATTCGTTCGGTGGTTATGTGGCGATCGAAATGAGAAAGCAGTTGGTAGCAATGGGGAAAAAAGTGATCATGCTCGGCATTTTCGATACGAATGCCGATAATATCGTTTACAAGAAAGATCTCCGAAAGGCGTTGCCGATGAAAATGAAGCGGCAAATGCCCAAATTCCTTTTTGTTACAAAATCATTAATCAGTCATCCGAGGAGGACAGCGGCTTACCAATTCGGGGTGATGGTGCGAAAAGTAAATAAACTTCTCAAACCTAATCAGTCTTTTGTGCTTGAGCGGCCTGCTAATTTTAATCTGCATTGGGACAAGATATATTTCAAGCATGAAATTGCTTTCCGGAATTATCATCTCGAGCCTTTCGATGGGGAGTTATACCTTTTCAAGGCTAAAGAACACCTGAACTTTGTGGATGATGAACGATTCCTGGGTTGGGCCGGGTTTGCCAGGAAGGGAGTAAAGGTTTTTGAGGTTCCGGGAGATCACAAGACTATGCTGGAAATGCCCCATGCCATTGAATTCGCGCAATCATTGCAGAAGGCTTTGGATCAGTGTTCCTAAGTCTATATTTTCCCTATGAACCCAAATCCCATCAACCGGCTATTCGAACACAGGACCTGCCGGAGATCGTTCAGCTTTATGTTGAAATCTATAATGCCGCTCCGTGGAATAATTTTTTATTCTGAGAGATTTGGCCTCCCCATTTCCTTTTGAATTTCCAGGACAAAATTTTTCCGGAACATTTGTGAGCATTTTAAGCCATGGGACCGGTCAATTGTGTTTTGCATTTCCGGATATACAAACCTGAGGAGGTTGTCCATGATTTCTTCGAGTAAGCCTTTCCACAATAATTTTCAGGGAAAAATTTTACAATTTTAAACTGTTTGAGTGATTAGCCGATAATGAAAAGAGGTTTTTTTCTAATGAAAAATGAAAATTCTTTCAGCGGCTGCCTTTTTCGCAGGTGAATCATCGTAAATTGAATTACTTGATGGTCATGAAAAGAAGAATTTTTTTTAAGCAGGCTGCTGTACTGGGCACGGGTTGGGGATTGGCAGGCCAAACCCTGGCTAAGAATTTTTTTCGCTCTGATAAAAATAAATTACCACGCTGGAAGGGTTTTAACCTGACTGATTTTTTCTCCCCGGATCCCATCACATTCAAGCACCAGACTACAGGTGACCATTTGAAATGGATGCGGGACTGGGGCTTTGATTTTATTCGCCTGCCGGTTGCTTATCCTTGTTACCTGGATTTCGACAGGAGTCGGGATATAAGGCCACAGGAGGTTTACCAGATCAATGAGAGGGCTGCTGATTTTATTGAAGAGCTTATTCGGATGGCGCATAAAGAGCAGATCCATGTAAGCTTAAACCTGCATCGGGCTCCTGGTTATTGCATTAATGCGGGTTTCCATGAACCTTTTGATCTTTGGAAGGATGAGACTGCTCAGGCCGCATTTTATTTTCACTGGGGCTATTGGGCCAAAAGATTCAACCAGGTTTCTTACAGGTTGATCAGTTTCGACCTGGTGAATGAACCAAGCATGAAGGAAGATCTGAATGATCAACACTCGAGATCTGGGCCGGTGCCGGGCGAGATTTACCGGAAGGTGGCGGCCGGCGCAGCAGCTTCCATCCGTAAAGAGAATCCACATCACCTGATCATTGCGGATGGCAATAGCGGAGGAAATCATCCGATCCCCGAACTTGTAGATTTGAATATTGCGCAAAGTTGCCGTGGCTATTTTCCAGGCGCTATTTCACATTATAAGGCCCCCTGGGCGAATAAGGATCCGGATCATATGCCGGTTCCTGTGTGGCCGGGGCAGGTGGGCGATCAATTTTTCAGCCGCAAAATGCTGGAGGATTATTATCAGCCCTGGATCGATCTGATGAATCAAGGGGTGGGCGTACATTGCGGGGAATGCGGATGTTGGAATAAAACGCCTCATCCGGTCTTTCTTTCCTGGTTCCGCGATGTGCTGGATATTCTCTCCACCAACCAGATCGGATTTTGCCTCTGGAATTTCAGCGGTGGTTTCGGCATCCTGGATTCGGGCAGGACAGATACAGATTATGAACAGTGGCATGGCCATGTGCTGGACAGAAAATTACTCGATCTGATGCGTAAGTATGTATAAGAATTGCGGCGATGGACCGGCATATTTCTTTTAGCCAGGATAGTCATCAACGGTAGATTAGACAATGCTTTGTACTTTTATCTGCAGAACCGGTACCCGGCCGGCTTCATTCATTGAGAGCTTTTAGTTCAGTTTTCAACCGGGTCCGGCCGAAAATCGCTTTCAGCCGTCCGAACGCAAATTCTCATTTATGGATATCAATTCAAGGGTCCATATGCTCATCGGTAGTTTTTTGCTGTTGATCCAGTTCGGTTTGAGCCAGGATTCCCTTAAAAATGCCTTGCCTTCCAAATGGGATCTACAGACCTGTATCGATTACGCTAAAAAAAACAATATACAGATCAACAGCCTGGTCCTTACAGAGAAAACTGCCGAACAGGAATTGCTGTTATCCAAAGCGGCCAAATTGCCCGGGGTTTCCGGCAATGTGTCTCAAATCCTGATCCATAGTAACAATACTAATCCGATCGTTGGCGGTTTTCAGACCCAGGCGAGTTTTTCCAGTTCCTATGGCCTGAATTCGTCCTGGATCGTCTACAATGGAGGATACCTCAACGATGTAGTCAAACAAAACAAGTTGAACATTCAGTCGGCCAATCTGAATATTGTTCAGGAGCAAAACGGTATCATCCTTCAAATCACACAGGCTTACCTGAACGTTTTGTTGGCAAAGGAAAATATCGTGTATTTGCAGGATCTATTAAAGACTTCCCAGGCTCAGGTTGACCAGGGACAACAGGAGTACAAGGCCGGAAGCATTGCCAAAGTCAATTTGCTCGAATTGCAGGCGCAGTCGGCAACCGATAAATATAACCTGGTTACGGCCATCAGTACGGAAAGACAGAACCGACTCACACTAAAACAGCTTTTACTATTGCCTTATGCGGACAGTTTTGATATTGTCGTGCCGGATACGCTGATGGCTTCTGCTCTGCTGCCTACCCTGGACCAGGCTGAGACACAGGCCATGGAAACCAGGCCCGAAATCAAGAACGGCGAACTGGCTGTCAGGATCTCGCAACTGAGTCTGGCCGAGGCAAGATCCGGTTATTATCCGGTTGCTACCGTAGGTGCCGGCCTGGAAAGCGGCTATTCAAATAATATCAGCACTGACTATCTGAAACAGATCGATAATAATTTTTACCAGGAAATCGGGCTCAGCCTTGCGATTCCCATTTTTACCAAGCGGGTGAACAAGACCAATGTTGAGAATGCCAAGATCGAAGTGGCACAGTCGGAATTGAACCTGAAAGGGACGAAGACGACACTTGAACAAAGCGTTGAGCAAGCCTATATCAGTGTGGTGAACGCCCAGTCACAATATGATGCTTCTATTGAAGAACTGAATTCCACTAAGGAGAGTTACCGGATATTGGCCGAGGAACTGAAGGTTGGGGCCGCTAATATGGTGGATTACCTGACCCAGCGTAATCTCTATATTCAGGCGCTGCAAAACTATATACAGGCTAAATACAGTGTGGCCCTTGATATCCGCATCTATGAATTTTATACGGGGACGCCTGTCAAATTATAAATGCATCCTAAATGAAAAAAACCTTCATCATTGTATTGGTCCTGTTAGTTCTTGCCGGGGGAGGCATTTACTGGTATATCACCTATAAAGAAGATGAGAAGCCCATCGCTTTGCAGACAGCGTATCCCAATTACGGATATATTTCCCGGAGTGTAACGGCAACGGGTACGCTGGAACCGGTGGATACAGTTACCATCGGCTGCCAGGTTTCCGGAACGATTAAGAATATCTATGCCGATTTCAATGCCACAGTTAAAAAGGGGCAATTGATCGCCGACCTGGATAAATCGCTGTTAATGGCAGCGGCCAATCAATATAACGCAAACCTGCTCGTAGCAAAGAGCCAATTGGTCTATGACAAGAGCCTGTTTGACCGCCAGACCCTGCTCTATAATGCCGGGGCCATCAGCAAACAGGATTACGAAACGGCAGAATACAATTATAACAGCGCTAAGGCAAACGTGGCGAGCGTGCAGGCGCAACTGGATGCGGCCAATAAGAACCTGGAATATGCAAGCATTTATTCTCCTGTAGACGGTGTGGTGATGACGCGCAATGTGAGCATTGGGCAAACTGTAGCGGCCAGTTTCAGCACCCCTACCCTGTTCGTTATAGCAAAAGACATAGCCAAGATGCAGGTTCAGGGCGCGGTGGATGAGGCCGATATAGGGAATGTCCGAATTGGCCAGCGTGTGAGCTTTACAGTGGACGCTTACCCGGATGATAAATTCTCAGGAACCGTTCAACAGATCAGGTTGGAGCCCACCGTTTCGGCCAATGTGGTGACTTATACCACCATCATCAATGCCCCAAACGAAAACCTTAAACTAAAGCCGGGCATGACGGCCAATATTACGGTCTATACCAAAGAGGATTCCAATGCCCTGCTCATTCCTGCAAAAGCCTTGAAATTTCAACCCACTCCGGCGATGGCCAGGAAATATAAGATTGGAGAGAGGTTGCAGGATTCCAGTGCAGCTTACAGAAGGACGACCGGTCCTGATACTTTGCACAGGAAAAAAACAGACAGCAGTACGGTCAAAAGAACAAGAGGCTTTGTCTGGGTCATAAAGGCGGACAGCCTGGTAGAAAAAAGAGTGGTGATCAGTTTGAACGATGATACCCATGCGGAGATCTTATACGGACTGACGACAGAGGACGAGGTGGTAATCAGTGCCGAACTGACAACGGCAGCCAGCAAGGTCAAAACTACCGAGCGTAGCCCCTTCATGCCGGCGACAAGACCTGGCAGCAATCCTGTAAAGCCTGCCACGACTGGCAATAGTAAATAGTTTTTCCATTGTGAATCAAGAAGGGTCATGGGCAAAAAAATACTGGAACTGCAGAATATTAAAAGGGAATTCAGAATGGGCACAGAAACCGTTCGTGCCCTTAAAGGGATCTCCTTTGATGTGGAGGCCGGTGAATTCGTTACAATAATGGGCAGCAGCGGTTCAGGAAAAACAACACTGCTTAACACACTGGGCTGCCTTGACCGGCCCACGGATGGGACTTACCTGTTAGATGGTGTTAATGTAGGAACTCTTTCCCGCAATGAGCTTGCGAAATTGCGGAACCTGAAGATAGGATTTGTCTTCCAGGCCTATAACCTGCTTCCCCGTACTTCGGCACTCGAAAATGTGGAATTGCCCTTATTCTATAATACGGCCTTCAGTTCCAATCAGAGAAAGGAGAAAGCGCTCCAGGCCCTGGAAGCCGTCAAACTCGCCGATCGGCTGGACCATACCCCAAACCAGCTCTCGGGAGGACAGCAACAGAGGGTGGCTATCGCGAGGGCCCTGGTCAATGAACCGGTCATGATCCTTGCCGATGAAGCGACTGGCAACCTGGATACCAGGACCTCTTTTGAGATCATGGCTCTGATGCAGGAATTGAACCAGAACCAGGGAAAGACGATAGTTTTTGTAACACATGAGCCGGATATCGCTTCGTTTAGCAGCCGCACGATCATGCTGCGGGACGGAAAGGTGATCCGGGACAAGCCAAATGACAATAAAAGATTTGCAAAAGAGGTATTGGCCTCTCTTCCCATCTCGGATGATTATTAAGATCGCGCAGGAAGGAGTTCAATTCGATGATATAAAAAAATCGAGATGAAAATATTCATCCTCATCAGGATCGCATTAAAAGCGCTGCAGCGCAATAAGCTGAGGGCTTTTCTAACCATGCTGGGCATAATCATCGGTGTGGCAGCCGTCATTGCCATGGTGGCTATCGGGCAGGGTTCAAAGAAGAGCATTCAGGATCAGTTATCGAGCATGGGCTCCAACATGATCACTATCCGTCCCAACAGCAATGTGACTGCAGGCGTGAGGCTGGACGCAACGACCGTTCAGACCCTGACGATTGCAGATGTAAAAGCCCTTGAGAAAGAAGGACAGTATTTCGATAAGATCTCTCCTGCTGAAACTTCCAAGGGACAGGTCATCAATGGTTCGCTGAACTGGTCAACCACCATGCAGGGAGTGAGCCCCGATTTCCTTGACATCCGAAACTGGCCGATAAGGGACGGGGTAGTCTTTACTCAAACTGATGTGAACAGCGCGGCAAAGGTCTGTTTGCTGGGGCAGACCGTGATCAATAATATTTTCAGCCCGGGAGAGGATCCTGTAGGAGCGACCGTGCGTTTCAACAAGATTCCCTTCAGGGTGATCGGCATCCTGGCAGTCAAGGGAGAAAATGCCTTCGGGCAGGATCAGGACGATATCATCCTGGCTCCTTACACGAGTGTTCAGGAGCGCATTACGGCCAGCATATATTTTCAAAATATTTATGTTTCTGCCAAAAATGAATCGCTTACCGATTCCGCCACCAATGAGGTTTCAAGGATCCTTCGCGCCTCGCACCGTTTGAAACCGACGGATATCGACGATTTTGCAGTCAGGACCCAGGAAGAACTGATCAATACTTTTAGTTCAACGAGCCAATTGCTAACCGTATTGCTAACGGCGATAGCAGGCATTTCGCTGATCGTCGGCGGGATCGGCATTATGAATATCATGTATGTATCGGTAACGGAGCGAACCCGGGAAATCGGACTGCGTATGTCGATCGGAGCGAGGGGCATTGATATATTGATGCAGTTCCTGATCGAAGCGATCCTGATCAGCATTACGGGGGGCGTGATCGGAGTGTTGCTGGGAATCACGGCATCCAAACTGGTGAGTGCTTTTTTACACTGGCCTACGCTCGTTTCCGAATCTTCTATAGCGCTTTCCTTCCTGGTTTGCGCATTTACGGGCGTTTTCTTTGGATATTATCCTGCGCAAAAGGCTTCGAGGTTGGACCCCATTGATGCACTGAGATATGAATGAGGTGAGTGTGGAATTTGCTTTGTGAACCTTAGGTTTTATTCTTGTTAACCGTTTGGAAAAACTTTGTTTTAGTCGTATCTTTCCTGCATTCCTCCCATTTACCGGGTATCGTAATTTGCTTTGCTTTTGAAAGTCTTTCCCTACCCTAAAATTTTAATCATGTCTCAAAAAAGGAGGTCTTATGAAACTACATTTGTCGCCGTATCTCAACAAGCGCAAAAAAACCATTGAATTTCACATTGCCGTCGGAGCTGCCAAACAGATCGTTCTTGCCGGAAGCTTCAATCGCTGGGCAAAAGATGAACTTGCACTGAAGAAGGATAGTAATGGAAGCTGGGTCATCGAGATTCCCATGCCTCCGAAGGGTAAATACCATTACAAATTCCTGATCGACGACAGAATGTGGATGGAGGATATTGAAAATCCTCTTCGCGAACCGGATGGTGTCACTGGTTGGAACAGTGTCCTTACCGTGTGATCGGCAGGTTATTAATTTTCCTGGATCGCCTTGAGCAATTCGTCGGCTACCAACTGGTTGCCCTGGTCATTAAGGTGGACTCCGTCCAGAGTAAGGATGCCTCTGTCTTTGTTGGACGGATTGTTCTTGAGCTCGTATTCGTGGAAAATGCTTCGAAAATCAACCAATCCGCAATGGTAACTCTTAGCGAGGTCACTGACGATCTGGGAATATTTGTTTAAATCCCCATCCTGCTGATTGGTATAATCGCTTTTTTCACCGATGGTAGCGGGTGTGCAAAGAATAACTCGGATCTTTTTTGCCTGTAATTTATTGATGATGGCGGTATAGAATTTTTCAAATTTATCCGGGTCAGTTCCCGTTCCAAAACTCGTTTTATGCCAGACATCATTGACCCCCACCCAGATTACGACGAGACCGGGATTTTTCGAGAGTACATCGTCATCCATTCTCAAATAAAGATCATATACCTTATTGCCTCCGATACCGGCCCCGGCGAGGGTGTATTGTGCGGCAAGACCTTTCTGAGTTAGAGCATCCTGGATCCTGGTGATGAATCCGTTTGGCTGAACCCCGGCCTGAGTGATGGAGTCCCCAAAAAATACGATATGTGTGGTTTTTTGCCCGATCATGGAACTTGCGGCTACTAATAAGACCAATGCGATAGCTGAACGGATAATGCCCTTCATAAATGAATTTAGTTTAATCAAATCTACAAATTACAGGTTAAAATTCAACGATTTGAAAGTTAAAGCAGGATCCTTTGCCTGGCGTGCGTTTTAACTATTTTTGATTTTTATAAAATATTAGGCTTTCATGCCCGTCTTCTTTGATGTATGGAGGAGATGTTGACGATAAAACCAGTCATGGCCAATCCAGCCAGTAAAAATATCAGCCAGGTAATCAGCCAGTTTGGCAAAAGGCTTTTCGGATTCATCCGTCAACGGGTGAATAATGAAGCCGATGCGGAGGATATTTTACAGGATGTTTGGTACCAGTTGACCGCCACCGTAGATACTGAACCAGTTGAACAGGTTAGCAGTTGGCTATTCACGGTAGCCCGTAACAAGATCATCGATAAATACCGGAAAAAGAAACCAGCTCTTCTTGAAGACGAACTGGCGTTCGAAGATGAAAACGGGGATATCAGTTTCAAGGAAATACTATTAGCTGATAACCGCAACCCTGAAAGCGAGCATTTACGCAATTTGTTTTGGAAGGTCCTGCAGGACGCACTTGATGAGTTGCCGGAAGATCAGCGAAATGTGTTTATCTGGAACGAACTGGAGGATATCCCTTTCCGGGAGATTTCCGAAAAGACCGGAGTCGCCGTCAATACTCTTCTCAGCCGAAAACGTTATGCAGTTTTGCATTTGCGGGAAAGGCTGAAAACATTGTATAATGAAATTATAAATTATTAAAGCATTTATTATGAGTGGAAGATTCAGACATAAGTCACCTAAATTCTTTTTTATCATTCCGATGGTCCTTATAGGCATTGCTGCTTTTAGCGCAATCGTTATGCTCCTGTGGAACGGAGTATTGGTGCCGATCCTGCATGCAGGCATTATTAATTTTTGGCAGGCATTGGGCATTCTGGTCCTAAGCAAGATCTTATTCGGTGGTTTTCGTGGGGGGCATTGGGGACGTCATCAATGGAAACAGCAACACTTGCAAGAGCGTTGGGAAAGCATGAGCCCGGAGGAAAGGGAAAAATTCCGCAGCGAGTTGAAAAACCGCTGCGGGCGCAGGTTCGACGCCTTTTACGACAGAAGCAAATTTGGCCCAACGGAAGAACCTAAAAGCGAACAACAGCCTTCCTGATTTGATTTGAAGGCGCACCGTGGTCTGCGGTATGGATAGATGTCAAACTCTGCCGCCATGGTTCTTAACCTTCCTTTACCTAATTAACGTCAACAGCTAAGTATGATTACCAGGATCGCATCCCAGCAACGGCCTTTTTATTCCTTGTTGCCGGATTTTCAAAACTGGGGAGAACGGCTCTTAGACAAGGGCAATAAAGCCCTTGACCAATGGACAGTTGAACTTTTGAGGCCGGCGCCCTTTCAACATATACTGGAATTTGAATGTGGATCCGGAAATACGCTCAGGGAAACTGCTGCCCGCATGCATGGAGGCTTACTGGCCGGTTCTGAGGTTTCGGTAGAGGCCTTCCTGCGCGCTCAGCGAAAGAATCGCCGTTTGATTGAGAATGAATTACTGCAATTGCATCTCGGCGGCTTAGGTGACCTTTCCTATCCTGCAGGATATTTTCATAGCATTTATTCGATCCGTGTACAGCCGGGAGATAGCGGATTGCCTCTTAAATTGATGCAGGCGCAAAAGATGCTTCGACCCGGAGGTAAAATTCTTTTGATCCTTCATCCGCGTTTGTCCCAGACTGAAAAGGATTTGTGGAACCATGCAGAGGCAATCCGGCTTGAATGCCAGGATTCAGGGTTTGTTGAGTCACGTATTACAATCATGGAGATGGAATCGGCAGGAGCGGCCGCTGTGACAGGTTTCAAATGGTAGAATCAGACCGGGATTGATTTGGAGGTTTTAATAAAAAGCCCTGCATACTTATTAAAGATGCAGGGCTTTCCAATATTCAGAATTTATAGGTTGGGTTGCGGCGTATAGCGCAGATAGGGCTTTACGATCTTCAATCCCTTGGGGAATTTTTTTTGTGCATCTTCTGTAGAGACTGCAGGGACAACGATCACATCCTCACCGGCTTTCCAGTTTGCCGGTGTAGCAACACTGTAATTGGCCGTGAGCTGAAGGGAGTCGAGTACCCTGAGTACTTCAACAAAATTCCTGCCTGTGGACGCGGGATAGGTAATGATGAGTTTTATGGCTTTGTCCGGTCCTATAATCACCAGGGAACGAACCGTAGCAGTAGCGGAAGCATTGGGATGAATGAAATCATAGAGCAGAGAAACCTTGCGTTCATCGTCAGCTATAATGGGAAAGTTAACGCTGCAGTTCTGGGTCTCGTTGATGTCACTGATCCAGCCGAGGTGTTTATCCAGCGGGTCAACACTCAGTGCCAGCACTTTGGTATTTCTTTTTGCAAATTCTTCCTGCAATAAAGCAGTCCTTCCCAATTCGGTGGTGCAGACCGGAGTATAATCGGCAGGATGGGAAAAGAGTATTCCCCAGCCATTACCCAGGTACTCATAAAAATCAATATCACCAGCAGTTGTCTTTGCCTGAAAATTTGGAGCGGTGTCTCCTAAACGCAAACTCATAATCGTATTTTTTAAAATGTTAATGAATCAAATTTCCCCTTAGGGGGTTCAAATGTACGAATTCTCTATTAGGATAGTAGACTAAATTTAATAATTATCGAATACTTGAGCAAGAGTATCTGGCTTATATGCCTCCCCCCTTGGTAATCATATTTTTCCCAAACCTTTCCTTTAATTCATCAATAGCCTTATACATGCCGGATTTTTTTTCAAGATCCTGAAAGAGGTTGGATTGGATAGCCTGATCGGTCAATTCACTTAGGCGGGCGCCCAATAACCTGACCGGCTGTCCTTTGCGATAGAGTTTGTGAAAGAGCTCTTTCGCATTGGCAATGAGTTCGTCATCGTAACAGGTAAAAGGAATGCTGAGTTGCCTGGTCGTCGTTTCAAAATCCGGATAACGGATCTTAATTGCGATGCAGCCGGTGACTTTATCCTGGCTTCGGAGTTCATGGGCGATCTTTTCTACCATGCGAACTAGTTCTTTCATTAAAAAATGTAGGTCTGTCTTGTTTTCTTCAAAGGTTGATTCCGTAGATATGGATTTGGATTCATGATAGGGAATCACTTCCCCTTCATGGATGCCGTTGGCTTTGCGATGAAGTTCGATGCCATATTTCCCGAATCTTTTTTCGATTTGTGTGATGGGATATTCGGCGAGCTCCCGGATCTTCGTGACTCCCAGTTCAGAAAGGGCTTTGAAGGTCTGATCGCCGACACCCGGAATCTTGTTGATCCTGAGTGGGGATAGAAACTCTTTTTCCCTTCCGAAAGGGACGTATAGATAACCATTGGGCTTTGCTTCATCCGTGGCCATTTTGGCGACCATTTTATTGGATGCCAGTCCGAATGATATGGGTAGTTTGGTTTTTTCCGTGATCTCCTTACGCAAATCAATAACCCATTGATAGGGTTGAAAATATTTCTGCATTCCGGTGAGATCAAGGTAAAATTCATCGATGGAAGCGCGTTCGTAAACAGGCGCCCTGGCTGCGATAATAGAAGTGACGCAGCGGGAATATTTGCTGTATTCGGAACGTGAGCCTCCGAGGACAATGGCCTGGGGACATAGTTTGAGCGCTGTCTTCATGGGCATGGCAGAATGCACGCCGAACTTTCGTGTTTCATAACTGCAGGCGGCTACCACTCCCCTTTCCCGGCCGCCAACGATCAGGGGCTTGCCCGCCAGCGAAGGGTCATTGAGCCTTTCTACCGATACAAAAAAAGTATCGAGGTCAAAATGGGCGATGATTCTTTGCTGATTATCCATTGACAGTTAACTTAAAGATAGATATCTAACAGGCCCTCGGGAAGGTCTGTGAACACCTGCTTTTTTCTGTGGTCTATTTTTATCAGAGTTTCTTCATGCAGGGGGATAAGGGCTTCTTTTTCATTAATTCTTATTTTACAGAGTGTCTGGTGTGATTGTTCAATCACTTCGGAGATTTCGCCGATTTCCCGGCCTTTGTCCAATAGTTTAAAACCGACCAGGGCTATGGCGGCGCTCTTTTTGGAATAGCGATCAAAATCATCCTGGGTAAGCCAGACTTCTTTTTGAAGCAAACGCCTTGCCGCTTCAGGATTGGATATGCCATCCAGTTTGATTAACAATTCATTTTCCGTTCGGATGCGGGTGGTTTCGATGAAATAGGGTAGCATTTCACCCGGTTGAATTTCGATGAAGAGCGCTTCCAGCCCTTTGAGGCTGGTCTTTTTCCCCAAATGATGCGAGAGCAGGATCTCTCCTTTAACACCAAATACAGTGCTTAGTTTGCCGATATTTCGGTATTCTGTCATGAATGGATTCACGATAGAGTAGAAAAAAAATCCCAATTCCGAATTAAACGGAACCGGGATTTGAGAATATGATCCGGATGAATTTAGGCTTGATCGTTTTCTTCAGGCTTTACTTCAGGATTGGCGGTTTCCGTTCTACGCTCTGTCTTGTTTTCTGTTCTGTTTTCTGGTCTGTTTTCCGGTCTGCTTTCCGGTCTGCTTTCTGATCTATTTTCTGACCGTTCTGGTCTTGCCTCAGATCTTCCTTCAAACCTTCTATCTGGTCTGGCGCCTCCTGGTCCACCGGGCCTCCTGCCACCTCCAGGTCTTTGCCTGCGGTTATCTTCCTGTTTTTTCTTGATCTGCAATTCATGTTCAGAATGCCATTTCTGAAATTTTTCCATGGCAGATGTTTCATCGAAAAGACCGAGTTTCACTCCTCTTAATAAATGTTTCAGGTAAAGCACTCCTTTAAAGGAAAGAATCCTCCTGACGGTATCAGTGGGTTGTGCGCCTTTATGCAGCCAATCAAGCGCTTTCTGACGATCCAGTTGGACTGCTGCCGGAATAGTCAAAGGATTGTAAGTACCGATTTTCTGGATGAATTTTCCGTCTCTTGGTGCGCGTGCATCTGCGATGACAATGAAATAAAAGGGTCTCTTTTTGGACCCATGGCGTTGAAGCCTGATTTTTACTGGCATTTTAAATAGAAATTTAAATGCGTTAAGAAATAGGGTTTAATCAATTTTGGACTGCAAAGGTGAAAAAACCGCTGCAACTTTCCAAATTTAATCAATCTAATTTAAGTCCGAAAATTTGTTGATAAAATCTGGGTTTTAAACAGTTTATCTCCTCCCGAAACCCATGTTAGGTGTCATGGGCATTTTATTCATGGATTTCATCATTTGTTTCATCTGCTCGAATTGCTTCAGGAAGGCATTGATGTCGCCAATATCTTTTCCGCACCCGTCGGCAATTCTTTTTCGGCGGCTCTGATTGATGACATCGGGATTGGCACGTTCCATCGGGGTCATGGAATTGATCATGGCTTCGATGCCTTTAAAGGCTTCGTCGCTGATATCGATGTCTTTAATTGCTTTTCCTACCCCAGGGATCATTCCCAGCAGGTCCCTGATATTGCCCATTTTCTTTATTTGTTCGAGCTGCTGTTTGAAATCGTCAAAATCGAATTGATTTTTCCGGATCTTTTTCTCCAGCTTCTTTGCCTGCACTTCATCGAACTGAGCCTGAGCCTTTTCGACCAGGGTCGTGATATCGCCCATACCCAGGATCCGCTGTGCCATGCGTTCCGGGTAAAAGACGTCCAGCGTATCCATTTTTTCTCCGCTGCTCATGAATTTGATCGGCTTATTCACCGTGTAGCGGATGGAGAGGGCTGCCCCACCTCTGGTATCGCCGTCCAATTTGGTTAGTACGACACCGGAAAAATCCAGGCGGTCATTGAATACTTTAGCCGTATTGACTGCGTCCTGACCGGTCATGGAATCAACAACAAAGAGGATTTCTTGGGGGTTGAGGGCGGATTTGATATCCGACACTTCATTCATCATCACCTCGTCAACCGCCAGACGGCCGGCGGTGTCGATGATCAGTACGTTTTTATTTTTTGATCGGGCTTCTTTGACCGCGTTCCGGGAGATCTGTACAGCATTTTTGTTTTCCGGTTCACTGTAGACTTCCACCCCGATCTGTTCGCCTAGGATTTTCAACTGGTCAATAGCGGCAGGACGGTAGATATCTGCAGCTACCAGCATAGGAGACAAACCCTTTTTGGAACTGAGGTAGCTGGCGAGCTTACCGCTGAAAGTGGTCTTGCCGCTTCCCTGCAGGCCAGCGACCAGAATGATCGCAGGATTGCCCTTGGCATCGAATTCGGTCTCCGTTCCGCCCATGAGCTCGGCCAGTTCATCTTTTACTATTTTGACCATCAATTGCCCGGGGCTGATAGCAGTGAGCACTTTGGCTCCAAGCGCTTTTTCCTTTATGGTGTCGGTAAATTCCTTGGCGATCTTGTAGTTCACATCGGCATCCACAAGGGCTCTGCGTATGTCCTTCACAGTGGCAGCAATGTTAAGTTCTGTGATCCGGCCCTCTCCCTTCACTTGCTTTAAAGCCGATTCTAACCGCTCTGTGAGATTTTCAAACATGATTTTCTATTAAATTAAAAAGTGAATATAACTGAAAGCTATATTCACTCTAAAAGAATTGTAAAAATATGAAAACTATGTCTGCCTGCAATGATTTTATACACCAAGAAAGGAACGCAGGCTGTTAGACAGGGAATTGGTCCTCAACTTGGTAATTGCCTTGTCCTTGATCTGACGGACCCTTTCCCGGGTAAGATGAAAGTGTTCGCCAATATCTTCCAGGCTCATGGGATGGTCGATCCCAATGCCGAAGAAAAAGCAGATGACCTCTTTTTGCCTCTCGGTGAGGGATTGCATCGAACGGCCGATCTCCTGCTTAAGGGATTGCCGGTGTTCTATATTTGCATCGACTTTTTCTGCATTGGGATTTTCCAGCACATCCAGCAAGGTGCTGTCCTCTCCTTCGGAAAGTGGTGTATCCATGCTGATATGACGGGCGGAAATGCCGAGGTTGGATGACACTTCTTCGATATCGAGTTCAAGCATTTCAGCCAGTTCCTCTGCTGAAGGGTCTCTTTCGAATTCCTGTTCGAGCTGGGAATAGGCTTTCTGTATGCGATTGGTGAGGCCGACTTTATTCAGGGGAAGCCGGACGATCCTGGCCTGTTCGGCCAATGCCTGGAGGATGCTCTGTCGGATCCACCACACGGCATAGGAGATGAATTTGAATCCCCTGGTCTCATCGAATCGCTGCGCTGCCTTGATCAGGCCCAGATTGCCTTCATTGATCAGGTCGGGCAGGGACAGACCTTGGTTCTGGTATTGTTTTGCTACCGATACTACGAAACGGAGATTTGCCTTAGTGAGTTTTTCCAGGGCTTTCTGGTCACCCTGTTTGATGCGCTCGGCCAGTTTTACTTCTTCTTCCGGACTAATGAGTTCGACCTTGCCGATTTCCTGGAGATATTTTTCGAGACTCTGGGATTCACGATTGGTAATGCTTTTCGTGATTTTCAGTTGGCGCATGCTCATAGGTTGGATTGTAGGGTTTGTATAAGTGTATTCATCGATACCGATTTTCCTGTTTAAGGATTGTTAAAAAAACGTATAACAATTCCTTTTCTTGTACGCCGTGTTCATTTCTTTGGAAAATAGGAAGGATAATGACAGGCAGGATTCTCCCATTTTGGGCATTCACTGGAAAGGGGAACCTAAATCCTAATTAAAATATTGAATTGCATATTGTAATAATTATTATAAAATATTTATATATAACTTCCTGCTCAAATAAATATGATTAAAATAAATTTTGACGGGTGAAATTTTTTTCTATAATTGCAGCGCAACAAGCGAATTTTTCGCAGTTGCAGTTTTGTCGCAAAAAACTGATTAATACATATCCGGTTTATTAATGAGAAATAGAGCGGCCATTGCTAATTCAGATTCAATTGAGAAAATAGATGAGCAAAAAACAATTATTTACTTTGGAATACTCTGTAAGGTGCTCGCCTTCCATTTTATATGATTTTTTAAGTACCCCTGCAGGCTTGCAAGAATGGTTTGCAGATAAGGTTGACGAACGAGAGAATATATTCAGCTTTTCCTGGAACGGTTCGGTGGATAAGGCAGATGTGGTGGAGAGTGAACTTGAAAAATACATACGATTTCATTGGGCAACAGCCCCTAAGGACGAATATTTTGAATTCCGCATTGAAAAGTCCGAGGTCACCAATCAGACCATACTGATCATCAGGGATTTTGCCGATAAAAAGGAAATCAAGGATCAAAGCCAGCTTTGGAATTACCAGGTGAAGGACCTGCTTCATCGCCTGGGAAATTGAGGGATAGTGCACTGATCATATAGGATTTGCCAGGATCTCCATCAGAATCTTGAATTTTTCCAAAAGAATGGATTCTATATTCTCCCATTCAGAGAGCGGGGCCTGCCAGGTGATTTTCAAAAAGGATTGGGATCCGATCAGATTTCTGAATTCATTTGGATTTATGCCTGACAAAGGAGTGTAATGATTCTTCAGTTCATGCTGCCATTCTTCTTCAGTGCTGGCGATACAGAAGGCGGATTCGGTTAACTTGGACAGGACAGCCAGAATCCCACCCGAATGGATTTGTTTATATTTTCCTTTTAAATGAAGGGTGATGCTGAAATAGTTTCCCCACCAGAAAAAACTGCGGATGGCAAGTATATCCTCTTTTTCGAATAATCGGGGGCAATCGAGCATGAGATAGGGAAGGCCCTTGTAATTTTCGCCCCTGGATAATTTGGGTGCTATTTTTTTTATTTCCAAAGGAAGATCGGAGTCTTCAAGCGCCAGACCCATTGACCCGGTTAAATTCCCGAATATCCGGATGGCTTTTTGAATGATGGCGTTCTTTGTTAAAATCAGGCCGGCATTTTCGACCAATGCCAGTTCATCTGCTGAAAGTTTTAGATTTGCATCCATTCTGATTTAAAGGTATTGAACCAAGCGCAAACCTACTGATTTGATAAAAAAACTGGATATACTGGTGATCAAGGCCTTTGTCGGCCCCTTTATCGCGACTTTCTTCATTACGCTCTTTGTGCTTGTGATGCAGTTTTTCTGGCTTTATATCGATGATATTGTAGGTAAGGATCTGGATTTCATCACAATCGGGCGTTTCATCCTTTATGTGAGCGCGACCCTGGTGACTTTGGCGCTTCCCCTTGCCGTATTGCTTTCTTCCATTATGACCTTCGGAAACTTAGGAGAGACTTTTGAGCTCGTGGCAATCAAATCTGCCGGCATTCCCCTGCTTCGCTTTATGAGGCCCCTGTTCATTGTCAGTATACTTATTTGCGGCATTTCCTTTCTTTTCAATAATAATATCGGGCCGGTGGCTACCCTGAAAATGCGCACGTTGCAGTATGATATCATCGTTGCCAAACCTGCTTTTGATATCAAGGAAGGGGTTTTTTATGACCGTATTGACGGTTATGTGATCAAGATCGGCAAAAAAGACAAGGACGGATCCACGATTCACGATGTGGTGATCTATGAACAAAATGCGGGTTTACAGGATAACATGATCGTAGCGGAACAGGGCATAATGGATATTACTCCGGACAAGAAATTCCTGGAATTCAATTTGCAGAATGGATGGATGTACCAGGAAAGAGGTTACCATTTTTCGACGAATACTGAGCTGATCAGGCTTCATTTTAAGAATTATAAGAAGGTGCTTGACTTAAGCTCTTTCAAGCTCACCAAATCCGACGAAAACCAGTTCAAGGGGAATTATCAGATGCTGAACTTGAAGCAGCTCGGTTATGCCATCGACTCGCTGGAAAAAGCTCAGGATTCCTATAAAAACAAGATCAACAACAGTTTTAAGTCGATCACTTTATTCCCAAAATTCCTGGATTCAGACTGGAAGAATTTGAAGCCGCTTCCGATCGGCAAGGCAAAGGACTTCATTAATTTGTTTCCCGACAGCGCCCGAAAAAAGATCGTCCAGACTTCCTCGTCCACTATCGGTACCATGCGTTCCACGCTGCAGACTACTGCTCTCATTTTTGACAATGACGAAAAAAACCTGCGCCAGCACCAGATCGCCTGGCATAGCAAGATAACCATGTCTATCGCCTGCCTGGTACTCTTCCTGATCGGAGCCCCTCTTGGCTCCATCATCCGAAAGGGCGGACTGGGTGTGCCGATGATCTTTTCCGTCATATTTTTTGTGATCTTCTACCTGCTGAACAATTATGGGACTAAATTCGTGAAGGAGGAAGTGCTTGAGCCCATCACCGGTATGTGGCTGGCAACTTTTGTACTGATTCCTATCGGGATTTTCCTGACCTATAAGGCGCTGAATGATTCGCAGTTGTTTAATAAGGAATTTTATTATCGAATGCTCAGAAAGGCGGGGGTGTTCAGAATGAGGCCCGCAAAAGAACTGTCAGAAGAAGTATCCGTAGAAGACATAGAGGCCTCGCCAGAGGCCGACCCTGATGAACCAAATATTAAAGAGGGTGAATAAAGGAAGAGAAAATATAAGGGTGCAGATCTGGATAGTCACAGTTGCCCTGACGCTGCTATTAATCAAAACCGTGGCCTATTATATGACCAGATCGGTTGCGATCCTGACCGATGCACTGGAAAGCATCGTGAACGTAATTGCGGGCTTTATTGGGCTTTACAGTCTCTATGTTTCAGCCAAACCCCGAGACGAAGATCATCCTTATGGTCATGGAAAGGCAGAATTCCTCTCCGCCGCAATCGAAGGTGTACTGATCGCCATTGCCGGTCTTATCATCGTATATGAATCAGTAAACAGTTTTACCCATCCAAAACCCCTCCAGAAACTAGACTCGGGGATCATACTGATCGCCATCACGGGCATCATTAACCTGATATTCGGACAGATCAGCCTGAGAAAGGGAAAAAAGAATAATTCCGCCGCCCTGATCGGGAGCGGGAAGCATTTGTTATCGGATACCTATTCAACACTGGGCATCGTGATCGGTCTTACCCTGATCTATTTCACACATTTTCTATGGCTCGATGGTGCAGTAGCCATTCTTTTTGCATTGATCATTATTTATTCAGGTTATAGCGTCCTAAGGAGTTCGATAGCAGGTATCATGGACGAGGCCGATAAGAAATTACTTTCGAACCTGATCGAGTTTTTGAACGAGAAAAGAAGGGTCAACTGGGTCGACCTGCATAATCTGCGTGTGATCAAATACGGAAGTGTGCTGCATATCGACTGTCACCTGACCCTGCCCTGGTACCTCAGCGTGAAGGAATCCCACGATGAGATCGAGGCGATGGGAATTTTGATCAAAAAGGAATTTGTGGACAGCGTCGAGATATTCGTGCATACGGATCCCTGCCTGGATTTTTCATGCCGCATTTGCCAAAAACAGGATTGCGGCGTGAGAAAGTTTGATTTTGAAAGAAGGGTCGAATGGAATCTAAGTAATGTGCTCCGGGACAGCAAGCACGGAATTACCACCTAAGAAGCGCTAAAGTCAGATGCTGGGCGGATTTGAACAAGTGAATCAGCGGAAAGAGGGACCGATTCTCGAGCGGGTGAACAACCAGATGATGCTAGAAGCCCTAACATACAAAGAACCTTCGAAACTGAAGGTCATAATGGCATTTGCTGCCGTCTATATTTTCTGGGGGTCGACCTATATCGCAATTGCGATCGCGATCAAGAGCACGCCTCCTTTCATAATGGCGGCGATTCGTTTTTTCGTTGCAGGAATAATCCTGTATGCCTGGTGCATGCTTAGGGGAGAGAAGAATCCTGATTGGCCGTCCATTTACAAAAACGCATTGGCTGGCGTCCTGATGTTATTTTTCGGAACGACTTCCCTGATTTGGGTGGAACAGTGGCTGCCGGCAGGTCTTTCTTCCATCATCATTGCTACCACGCCTTTCTGGTTTATTTTACTTGACAGAAAACATTGGAGGGAAAATCTTTCGGATAAATTCATCCTGATCGGACTGGTTGTGGGACTGGTGGGAATTGCGATGCTTTCCCTTCATAAGGGCTCCGTCGATCTTTGGACAAACAAAAAGCAACTGACGAGTTTTGTGGTCTTGCTTTTCGGGAGCATGCTTTGGGCCATGGGCTCGCTTTTTTCCAAATACAGCGTGACCAGGGGGAGCTGGGGCATCAAGGCGAGTTACCAGATGATGGCTGCAGGTCTGACCGCACTCATTGTATCAGTGATCAGCGGCGAATATGGCCGATTCAGTTGGGGACATATCAGCATGCAATCGATCAATGCGATGATTTATCTGATCACTTTCGGTTCCCTGATCGGGTTTATTGCCTACATCTGGCTGCTGGATGTACGGCCACCGGCCATCGTGGGAACCTATGCCTATGTGAACCCGGTCGTCGCGGTTTTTCTCGGCTGGTGGATCCTTGGAGAACAGCTTTCCGGCTTTCAGTTTGTGGCCCTGTTCGTGGTATTATCAGGGGTCTTGCTCGTCAATCTTTCGAAATACAAGAAATAATCAACTGACTTCTTTCAATTCCTCCCATCGTGTTGTATGCCTTGGAGATCTTAGTTCCTGACGCATTTTCCAGTCCTTTTTAATGCCAGTAGCGGAAAATTTGACCATCTCGCTGCGCATACTGTAATTGAGATTGTCTACGGCGCTCATGAGCCGGCGATCTCTTGCCTGAGACGGACCCGAGAAAAAATTCCCCTGGATCGAACCATCCGGAACCAACCCACTCAACAAGACTCCTGCTTTTTTATAGGCCTGCCCGCTTTTGAAGATCTGATCCACCAGCCTGATCGCAGGCCTGATCAATTCGTGGGTAAGGGAAGTGGCTGCCGGCAGATTTGTACTTTGATGATTATCCGGATGATAACCGGCCAGGTGATCTTCCTCTCTTGAGACCAGGAAGACCTGGATCTGACTGGCTGCGCTATTTTGTCTTCTTAGCTTTTCTGCTGCCAGGGTGGTATAGGTCGCCACAGCTTCCTTCAATTCGGAGAGTTCGGTTACCTGCCTTCCAAACATGCGGGTGGTCGTAATCATCTTTTTTATTTCGAGTTCCTTTTTCAGGCTGATGGAGGGCTTCCCCTTGAGTTCGAGGATCAGTCGCTGTCCCACTACCCCGCCCAGGTTGCGACAGGCCCATTCTTCGGGCATTTGGGAGAGCTCCCAGGCGCTGGTAATGCCCAAGTCGATCAGTTTATTCGCAAAAGAACGCCCGACACCCCAGATGGCATCGACACGGGTTTTCTTGAGCGCCTGATGAAAGGAGGGATCGGTCAGGAGCAGGTGAATACATCCTGTTCCTTGCTTGTCCTTTTTAGCAATGTTGTTGGCGATCTTAGCGAGGGTCTTGCTGGGAGCAATGCCTACCGATACCGGAATACCTGTCCATGTTTCGACGGTTTCCTTGAGACGATGTGCCAGACCGGGGAGTTCATGCGGGTCTATTTCATCAAGGCCAAGAAAGGCTTCGTCCACTGAATAAACTTCCACATTTTTTTCACCGACTATGGAACGCAGGGAGTCCATGACGCGCATGCTTATATCTCCGTAAAGATGGTAGTTGGATGAAAAAACAGAAATATTGTTTTTTTCAAGCTGATGCCGGGCCATGAAAAAAGGGCCTCCCATGCCGATGCCAAGGGCTTTGGCTTCGTCGCTTCGGGAAATGATGCAACCGTCATTGTTGCTCAATACCACGACAGGCCGGTTATTCAGTTCGGGCCGGAAGAGGCGTTCGCAGGAACAATAAAAGCTATTACAATCTACAATTGCCTTCATAATAAATATTGATGAATCAGTTCAGGCAGGCACATGGATATTATAAGTGACTACTCCCCAAACAGAAAAATCTGCAGCGGAAATATCTACCTCTAACGGTGCCAGATTTGCAGAAGCCGGCAACAAACGGATCTTGTTAAAGGATTTGTCCAGCCTCCGTATGAGCATTTCCCCATTGAGGTTGGCGATAATTATTTTACCACTGACCGGTTTAATGGAACGGTCGACGATGACGATATCTCCATGAAAGATGCCAGCCCCTTCCATGGCATTTCCTTTTACCCGCATGAAGAAAGTGGAGGGCTTGTTGCGGATCAGTTGCTCGTTGAGATCGATGCCTCTTTCCATATAATCGTCCGCAGCAGCAGTGAAACCGGTCGCATTGGCCTTGCGGAGGTTTTGCTGGGTATAAGTCTTTGAACCCCGGTAGGCAGCGTTGTAGATCATGTCGCCATCAAAATTTTCTCCGTCCATAAAATTGATTTGGTAGTTTACTAATTTATTTAGTAAATTTATGCTAAATTATTAATCATACCAAAAACCATGAAATATAAACCATCACAAAAAGAACTGCCCCTCATGCAAATGGCGGGCTACAGGCAAAACGAGTATCGCCTTATCCTCAGCCCCCACGAAGCCTTGAGGGAAAAGATCAGCCAGGCCAGACAGGAGTTCAATGAGAAATTCAAAGCGCCAGGCGCCCGGCTTGGAAAACCTTATATCACGCTGGCCCGGTTCGTTCAACTGGAAATGATGGAGGAAAGAATCCTTAACCGCCTGAAAGTGGTTGCTATGGGATTCTATCCGATCAAGGTGGAGTTGAAGGATTTCGGAAGCCTTCCGACCCATAGTATTTTCATTCAAATTCCTACAAAGGAGCCAATTCGGCAATTGGTGCGACAGATCAAGACATGGCAGCGCCTGTTGAAGCTGAATGATAATCAAAAGCCTTATTTCCCGGACGAACTGAATATGACCATCGCCAGACAGTTACAGCCCGAACAATTCGAAGCCGCCTGGAAAGAATATGTTCAAAAGAGCTTCAGCGGCCGATTTATTGCCGATAGCATGTTGCTTCTGAAAAAACCTCATCAGCACCATGATCAGCCTTTCCAGATTGCGAGCCGATTTGAATTTCAGAACCTTCCTGTCAATGTCAAACAGGGAGAGCTATTCGACTGAGTCTACCAATCATTCAAATGAAACCGAGCTGGCCTATTTTGATACATACATAGGAATGCATTGGCGAGGTTCCATCTGACAAAAAGAAATATACAGATGAAAGAACCACTTCGACAGGATCATTATAAAACGAATCCCGGACAAAAAAAAGAATCGGATGCGTATATCGCCGGCCGGGGGGCACAGTTCAATACGAAGAATCGCTTCCTGAAGGAGGAAAGGTCAAAGGAGCACCAGGAAGCTATAGATGAATGGGAAGAGGCCCCGGTCGCAACCCAGTACCTGGAACAGGAGTCCAAGACCATCGTGAATAAAGTGGATAGTCCTGATGTGGGTATGTCCTACAGCATGAATCCCTATGCAGGATGCGAACATGGATGCATTTATTGTTATGCGCGGAATGTCCATGAGTATTGGGGCTATAGCGCCGGTCTGGATTTCGAAAGAAAGATCATCGTGAAGATCAATGCAGCAAAACTGTTGCGGAAATTCCTGATGCATCCGAAATGGGATGCCACTCCAATCATGCTCAGCGGAAATACGGACTGCTACCAACCTGCCGAACAGAAATACCAGCTTACACGGGGCTTACTGGAAGTCTGCAATGAATTCAACCAGCCCGTTGGCATCCTGACGAAGAATTCCTGGATTCTCAGAGATAAGGATATACTTCAGGAGATGGCTAAAAAGAATATCGTCTCAGCAATGGTCTCCATTACTTCTTTCAATGAGGAGTTAAGGAGGGCGATGGAACCACGCACTACCACGGCGAAGCAAAAACTTAAGGTCATTGAAGAATTGAGCCAGGCAGGAGTGAGAATGGGGGTCATGATGGGTCCGATGATCCCCGGCCTAAACGAGCATGAGATGCAACGTATCATGAAGGCAGCCAGCGACCACGGCGCAAGTTTTACTGCCTATACTTTCATCCGGCTGAATGGGGCGATCAAATTGCTGTTTCATGATTGGCTTTATAAGAATTTTCCGGACAGGGCCGACAGGGTATGGCACCTGATCGAACAAAGCCACGATGGCAAAGTCAATGATTCAAGATGGGGAGTAAGGATGCGAGGCGAGGGCAATATCGCCAAGATTGTCAATCAGCAGTACAAAAAATACGGCAAATTGTATGGGATGAATGCAGAGGAATGGAGCCTGGACAGGATCAGGTTCAGGAGGCCGGGACAACAGGGAACTCTTTTTTGATAACTGCAGGCTTCGGGCTAAGCCTGATTACCTTTAACTTTAGTCCATAATCTAAGCACATGGAAAGAAAAGAATTCCTGAGGAACTCCATAATTGGAGGGGCTTCCTTTATGGTACCGGATTTGACAAAAATGAGGAGGAGTTATTCGAATTCGGATCAGCCTTTTCATCTGAATTATGCCATTCACGATGGGATGTTTAAGAACTCGGCCGGGGACGATTTACTGGACCAGATCCGTTTTGCCTACGAACATGGGTTCCGGGCCATCGAAGACAACGGCCTTATGGGAAGAAGCCCGGAAAGACAGCAGCAGATCGGGGACCTGCTAGGGAAACTCGGGATGCAGATGGGAGTCTTTGTTCTGGAAAAAGGGGGAAACGGAGCCAATACTCTGGCCGCGGGAAAACAGGAATATTTGGAGATCTTTCTAAAGGGTTGCCGGGATGCAGTAGAGGTTTCGAAACGCTGCGGGGGAAAACTGACTACGGTGGTCCCGGGAGATTTCGAAAGGAATTTGCCGGAAGGCATTCAAACGGCCCATATCATCGAAGCACTTAGAAAGGGAGCTGAGATCCTGGAACCGCAAGGTAATGTAATGGTGCTGGAGCCATTGAGCGATACGCCTGATCTATTCCTGCGCACTGCGGATCAGGCCTTTGCGATATGCATGGCCGTGGACAGCCCTTCCTGTAAAATACTATTCGATATGTACCATATCCAGCGGAACTGTGGTGACCTGATCCACAATATCGACCTGAATTTCTCTCAGATCGGTTATTTCCAGATAGGCAACAATCCCGGGCGAAACGAGCCAGGGACCGGAGAAATGGATTACCGGAATATTTTCAAACATATTTATACTAGTGGTTTCCGGGGAGTTTTGGGTATGGAACATGGCAAATCCAAGCCCGGAAAGGAGGGGGAACAGACCCTGATACAGGCCTACCGGGAAGCGGATAACTTTCTCTAAATAAGCTTCCCACATTGATGCCTATCCCCTATTTTGTATTTTTTTATCACTTTGATTCCCGTCAAAAATTTGTCTTTTTGGCTGAAAGTTATGCTTCTATAAATAAATTTAAATGTAACACATACATTTAATCTTTCCGTTTTTTTCCATGTCTAATCGTCGTGGAAAAATTCGTATTTTTAGTCTTTGAAGCAATTCAATAAAACAACCTAATTTTTCGTGAGACTGAATCGAACCTATTATCAAAACCTGGCCAAGTCTTTATTGATCGTAATCGCCGGAGTGATCATAGTAGTCAAGGAAGCCAATCCAATGGGTGAGGTAACTGAAAATTATTTTACGCTGCTCATGCTGATCCTATCCGCATTTTTCGGATTCATCGGCCTGATCGTGTGGATTGTTCGCATCAATCAGGTGAGGTATCGCAGGAAATTCATTTTCAGCCTTGCCGGAGTGTCAAATGCCTGTGTAGGCGGCATCAGCCTTTTTTATGGGATCAGGCATCATGCAGGTCTCCCGACCCTTCTTGTGTTTGGCTTTAGTTTACTGGTCGGAGCTTCCATCTTATATGATATTTTCTTCGGTAAGCGGGCACCCAGAAAATTCGAAACGGAAATGCTTTCCGAATGATTTAGTATTATTCCCATCTAAATACCTTTACCGTTACAACGCTGATCAGCAGGGCCCAGATTATAAGGCCGGCTAACTGGGCGGGCATCTGCCAGATATGCACCCCTTCAAAGGCGATCTTGCGCAGGCCGTCCACGAAAAAAGTGAGAGGAAGCAACCTGCAAAAGGATTGAAGCCAATGCGGGTAATTCTCTATAGGGAAGAAAAGACCGCATAGCAGGATCTGCGGAAGGGTGATGGTATTGGCGACGGGAGCAATGGAACTTTCGTTCTGAATGATGCCGCTGATGATAAAGCCAACCCCCATGAAAACGACCAGGGCGATGACAGAGAGGAGGAGCATTTCAAGAAAGGTATAGAAGCCGTTGATGAGAGTGAAATCAAAGGCAAAATATCCGAGGGCGACCATGATGCAAAAGCCGATGAGCTGAAAGAACAGGCGACTGATCAATTCCCCAAATATGAGATAGGGCCTGGTAATGGGAGTGGCAAAAAAACGCTTCAATACCAGACTTTGCCTGAGACTGAACAATAAGAAGGTGGAACCAAAAACCCCTGCCATCAGGAGTGAAAATCCTAATTGCCCAGGGAGGATAAAGTCGATCTGTCTGTAGGTCCTGCCGGGAATGGTATTTACTTCCAGTTTTGCTGCGCTTGCGTTCTTTGGGAAGATCCGGGAATTCAATCCACTTATCGCCTGCTGGATGACTGATTCAAGCAGTTTGAACTGTGTTTGGGCGGAATGGGAATTGGTGAGTTGTATCCGGTAATGAGGCAGGAGGCTATATGGCGCATCGTTTTGGATATTGAGAATAGCAGCCAGTTTCCCTTTTTGCAAGGCATCTTTCATTTCTTCCGGTTTCCTGTCCGTTTTTATCCTGATGATGGGTATGCTGTGAATTGCCCTATAGACGATATTGCTGGTATCGCATCCTGGCGCAATTCCCAATTCGATGGAACCTTGAGAATTATCCACCATGGAGCCAAAAACTACAATGAAGATGATGGGGAAGAGAAGGGAAAAGACCACTGAAGTGGGGCTTCGGATCATCGCCAGCAAACTGGCTTTGGAAATGGCCAAAGCTGCTTTGAACTGGTTGTATTGCGGGAACATGGTAGCTTTTGTTCTAAAAAACCCAAAATAACCATTCCGGGTTATTCTGCCAATTTTAATCAGGGGGCTCTTTATACAAAAACTAACGATCATTAGTTTTTGTATTTTTACTAATTAAAGGATGGCACATCTTTGAGTTTTAGCATAAACCATAAAATCCGCATTGTCACGGCCGCCTCGCTATTTGACGGGCATGACGCCGCCATCAATATCATGAGGCGCATCCTGCAGGCAAAGGGGGCCGAGGTCATTCATTTGGGGCATAACCGAAGCGTGCAGGAGATCGTTGAGGCCGCCATAGAAGAGGATGTGCAAGGGATTGCAGTGACAAGTTACCAGGGCGGGCACCTGGAGTTTTTCAAATACATGAAGGATTTGCTGGAAGATTGCGGTTGCGGACATATTAAAATTTTCGGCGGGGGCGGCGGAACCATCCTGCCCCAGGAAATACAGGAATTGCATCAATACGGCATTACGCGCATTTATTCTCCTGATGATGGAAGAAAGATGGGGCTGGAGGGGATGATCGAAGACCTGCTTAAGCGCTGTGATTTTTCTCTGAACGGACAGACGGATTTCCCCAATCAGAAAATGGCCCTGGGAGAATGGAAGAATATCCGAAAGATCGCCCGTGAGATCACGAATGCGGAAAATGACCGTGGCTTTGAATTGCCTGCAGAAGCAAAGACAGGGAATGTTATAAACATACCTGTGTTGGGCATTACCGGAACCGGGGGCGCGGGAAAATCCTCGGTGACCGACGAGATCGTTCGCCGCTTTCTTAATTATTTCCCTGATAAAACCATCGCAGTGATCTCCGTGGATCCATCCAGAAAAAAAACGGGGGGCGCTCTGTTAGGAGACCGGATAAGGATGAATAGCATTCATTCACCGAGAGTTTATATGCGAAGTTTGGCAACCCGCGAAAATGACAAGGCGCTTAGTGTGCATGTAGAGGAGGCGCTGGATATTTGCCGCGCGGAAAAATTTGACTTTATCATTCTGGAGTCTGCAGGAATAGGGCAAAGCGATGCCTCCATACTGGATCATTGCCAGTTGAGTCTGTATGTGATGACCCCGGAATACGGAGCGGCCTCACAATTGGAGAAGATCAATATGCTGGATTATGCCGATCTGATCACCATCAATAAATCGGATAAAGCGGGGGCCCTGGATGCCCTCAGCGATGTCCGCAAACAATATAAGAGAAACCATAACCTTTTCACGGCTCCTGATGATCAACTGCCCGTAGTCGGTACTGTTGCGGCCCAGTTTAATGATCAGGGGATCAACCGGCTTTTTGTACTGCTGTTGAAAAAATTAAAGGAGAAGACCGGAATCGATTTCGGGCAGGACCGGGCTGTAGCGGAAAAGACCTTTCCGAGCAGCGTGATCATACCCAGTTCCCGCGTCCGTTATCTTTCGGAGATCTCAGAAACAGTGAGGGATTATAACCAACGTACAGAGGAACAGGCCGCTATTGCCTCCAGGCTTTATCAGGTAGATGGGGTTGTAAAAATGATTTCAGAGCACGATGCCCGTGATCCGGTTTTGGAGCGGCTGGCAGAAGAAAAGAACAGGCTGGAAAAGCAATTGATGCCTGTTTGCAAGAAGCTGATCGGGGAATGGGAGGAGACCAGGTCAAGGTACCTGAAAGAATTTTTTGAATACGATGTTAGGGGAAAAATAATCAGGCAGCCACTTTTCTCGGAGTCCCTTTCGCATAGCCGGATACCCAGGATATCCGTGCCTCGTTTCAAGGACTGGGGCGATATTCTTCGCTGGAGGGTGCAGGAGAATTTTCCCGGTAAATATCCTTTTACGGCCGGTGTGTTTCCTTTGAAAAGATCCGAAGAGGATCCGACCCGCATGTTCGCCGGCGAGGGCAGCCCCGAAAGGACCAATAAGCGATTCCATTATCTGTCTATTTCACAGCCTGCGATCAGGCTGAGCACGGCTTTTGACAGCGTGACCCTTTACGGGGAAAATCCGGACAAGAGACCGGATATCTATGGAAAGATCGGCAATAGCGGTGTGAGCATTGCCACCCTGGACGATGCGAAAAAATTATACAGCGGATTTGATCTTTGCGATCCTAAGACTTCCGTGAGTATGACGATCAATGGCCCAGCTCCGACAATACTCGCCTTTTTCCTGAACGCGGCCATCGACCAGCAGTGCGAAAAATGGATCGATGAGAATGGTGACTGGCAGGAAGTTGAAGCAAAGATCCGTGAAAAATACAGGCGGTTCCAGCGACCGGTTTACTATAATCCGGCCTCCCCTGAGCGTTTGCCGGAAGGACATCAGGGACTCGGACTGAAACTCTTAGGAGTAACGGGGGATGAAGTGCTTCCCCGAAATGTCTATGACCAGATCAGGGCAAGGACACTTTCCCAGGTTCGCGGAACCGTGCAGGCAGATATTTTAAAAGAGGACCAGGCCCAGAACACCTGTATATTTTCAACGGAGTTTGCCCTTAAACTGATGGGGGACGTGCAACAATATTTCATTGATCAAAGGGTCCGGAATTTCTACAGTGTGAGTGTCAGCGGTTATCATATCGCGGAGGCTGGGGCAAACCCCGTCACTCAACTTGCTTTCACGTTGGCTAACGGTTTCACCTATGTGGAGTATTATCTCTCCAGAGGCATGCATATCGATGATTTCGCGCCGAATCTCTCTTTCTTTTTCAGCAATGGGATGGATCCGGAATACAGCGTTATCGGAAGGGTTGCCCGCAGGATCTGGGCGAAGGCCATCAAGCTCAATTATAATGGGAACAGCCGTTCACAGAAACTGAAATACCATATACAGACTTCGGGGCGCAGCCTTCATGCGCAGGAAATCGATTTCAACGACATCCGCACCACCCTGCAGGCCCTCTATGCAATCTATGATAATTGCAATTCCCTCCATACGAATGCCTATGACGAGGCCATAACGACGCCTACGGAAGATAGTGTTCGCCGTGCAATGGCCATCCAACTGATCATCAACAAGGAGCTTGGTTCTGCCAAAACGGAGAATTTTATCCAGGGTTCCTTTGTCATCGAAGAATTGACGGATCTTGTAGAAGAGGCTGTGATGAAGGAATTTGACCGGCTGACCGACCGTGGAGGAGTATTGGGGGCCATGGAGAGAATGTATCAGCGCAATAAAATCCAGGAAGAGAGCCTGCATTATGAACTTCAAAAAAACAGCGGGGAGCTGCCACTCATCGGAGTCAATACATTTCTCAACAAGAAGGGTTCACCCACTATCATTCCGAGAGAGGTTATCAGGAGCAGCAGCGAGGAAAAGGAACAGCAGATAGAGAACCTGCATGCTTTTCATCGCCGGAATGCGGAGTTTTCCGCAGAGATGCTGGATAGATTGAAAACTGCGGCCATCCTGAACAGCAATCTTTTCGAAGCATTGATGGAGACCGTCAAATACTGTTCTCTAGGGGAGATCACTCATTCGCTTTATAATGTGGGAGGGCAGTACCGGAGAAGCATGTAAGGGATAATGGTGTAATTTCACAGGTAATGACTATTGTTTCGAATATTGCCTCTTATATCGATCACACTATTCTGAAGCAGGACTGCAAATTATCGGATCTGCAAAGGGTTTGCGAGGAAGCGAGGCAATATGGATTTGCGGCAGTCTGCATTCCGCCCTATTTTGTCGGGGAGGCCAAAGAAATGCTTAGCGATTCGGAGGTGAGGGTTGCGACGGTGATCGGTTTTCCATTCGGTTATTCGGCGGTCGAGGGAAAAATTTCCGAGATCGTACTTGCCATGGATGAAGGCGCAGAGGAACTGGATATGGTAATCAACCTTATTGCGTTAAAAAACAGCGACTGGCATTTTTTGCATCATGAGATCGGAGAAATCCTTCCGATGGTCCATCGAAGGCAAAAAAAAATCAAGATAATCATTGAAAGCGGCCTATTGACCGATTCAGAGATCATTCAATGCTGCAAACTCTATGGATCGGCAGGAGTTGATTTTCTGAAGACTTCCACCGGCTATGCGGAAAAAGGAGCCAGCCTGGAAGCAGTGCGCCTGATGAGGGCGAATCTTCCTGATTCAATCCGGATCAAGGCCTCGGGGGGCATCAGAACCTATGCTTTTGCCAAAGAACTTATCGAAGCGGGAGCCAGCAGGATTGGCTGCAGCGCAAGCGTGAGCATTGTTATGGGAACGCATGTTAGTGAAAAAACAAGCTATTGACATGAGAAAAAAATTCTGCTTTTTAGTTAGCGGTGCCGGGCTGTTTTTTTTATTTAGTTTTATTGGGGCGAGCGCCCAATCCGATTCCGACATGATTCATCGGGATCCAAGGGTCGATCTCCTGATCAAAAAGCAAATCCAGATTAATGAAGTGACTACCAGGGATAGCCGGCGCTCTGCGCCGGGTTTTCGCATCCAGGTCATTTCTTCCAATGACCGGACCAAGGTCTTTAACGCCAAAGCCAAAATCTACCAGGAATACCCGGAATTGAAACCCTATATCATTTACCTGTCCCCCAATTATAAACTGAAGGTCGGGAATTTCAGGACCCAGGAAGAGGCACAGCCTTATTTTGACAGGCTTTCCAGGTTCTATCCTACCGGAGTCTATATCGTGCACGATGTCATCGAGGTGAAACCTGAACCTCCCCAGCATCCATGATCCCGGGAAGGCCTAAATTTGACCCATGCTAGCAGAAAAGATCAAAGCACTCTCCAAAAAATATGCGGGGGAATTCATCGAAACCAGGCACCACCTGCATCAAAATCCGGAATTGAGTTACCAGGAATTCGAGACTGCCCGGTTCGTTAAGGAAAAACTGGAATCCTTCGGAATTCAATGCAGCAATATGGCAAATACCGGGGTTATAGGAATCATTGAAGGCAGGAACCCCTCAAAAAGAGTCCTGGCCCTTAGGGCGGATATGGATGCGCTGCCGATACCGGAAGCCAACGAAGTTCCTTACAAATCTAAGAAGCCCGGCATCATGCATGCCTGCGGGCATGATGTCCATACCTCCATTTTACTCGGTGCATCCAGGATCCTGAATGAGATCAGGGAGGATTTTGAAGGGACCCTTAAATTGATATTTCAACCGGGTGAGGAAAGAAACCCCGGAGGAGCCAGCCTGCTGATCAAAGAAGGGGTTTTGGAAAACCCGAGACCCCAGGGTATTCTGGCCCTCCATGTACATCCCGGCCTCGAAGCAGGCCGGCTGAGTTTCCGCAGCGGGGTCGTCATGGCGAGTGCAGATGAGATCTATATAACTGTAAGGAGCAAAGGCGGCCATGCGGCCGCCCCCCACCTGACAGCAGATACCATCCTAATAGCTTCCTATCTTGTAGTAGCCCTTCAACAGGTGATCAGCCGCAACCGCAATCCTTTTTCCCCTTCCGTGTTGACGATCTCTTCTTTCCAGGGAGGGCATACGACCAATGTAATCCCCAGTGAAGTGAAGCTTATGGGTACATTCCGCGCCATGGATGAGCAGTGGCGTTTCCACGCTCATGAGCTGATCAGGAAAGAGGCAGTTGGAATAGTAGAAAGCATGGGGGCCGAAATAGACCTGCATATAGATGTCGGTTATCCTGTAGTTATCAATAACGAGGCCTTGAACGGCCAGGCGCTTGAAAGAGCCGGGGAATTCGTGGGCAGAGAAAAGATTGAGGAGACGGAAATGAGGATGGGTGCGGAAGATTTCGGATATTATACCCAGAAAATACCAGGCTGCTTTTTCAGGTTGGGTGTGATGAATGAAAAAATAGGGATCGTCTCCGGCGTTCATACTCCGACCTTCGACATCGATGAATCCGCCATTGAGACAGGTATCGGTGTTATTTCCTGGTTGGGTGCGACATTGGAACCCTAGTTTAAGTAAATTGGGGATTCAACCTGATATCATGAGATGGATCTTAAGACGATACGCCAGAGCTCTTATTCTCCTTACTTACTTGACTTTTACGATTAATTCTTATTCCCAGACCCAGATTAAGGAAGATCAATACAACCGACAGGAGGTGATGATCCCGATGAGGGATGGATTTAGGTTGCATACCGTAATCTTCACTCCTAAAAATATAAGCGAGGCACTTCCTTTTCTAATGGAAAGAACTCCATATGGGGTCAATGAATATCCCAGCCCGGAAAAAAATCCTTATATCAGGGCTATGGCAGAGGACGGGTATATTTTCGTATATCAGGATATCCGTGGCCGTTATTTATCAGAAGGGAAATTCGAGATGCAGCGCTTTAACAGGAATAAGAAGGATCCCAAAGCAATTGACGAGAGCACGGACACTTATGACAGTTTCGACTGGCTCCTGAAGAATATTAAGAACAATAATGGGAAGGCCGGCATGTACGGCATTTCCTATGATGGCTGGACAACGGTCATGGGGGCCATCGATCCCCATCCGGCCCTGGTTGCCGTTTCCGAGCAGGCCACCCCGGCTGATATGTTCCTGGGCGATGATTTTCATCATAACGGGGCATTTCGTCTGAGCTATGGATTTGAATATGCTTTTATGGAAGAGGCGAGTAAGACCGATACTTTATTTCCATTTGACCGGCACGATACCTATGAATGGTATTTGCGGCTCGGTCCTCTTTCCAATGCCAATAAGAAATATTTTTTCGGCAAACTTCCTTCCTGGAATGATTTTGCAACCCATCCCAATTATGATGATTTCTGGGTTAAGCAAGGCCTGCAATATCGTCTGGATTCTCCCCGAGTATATATCCAGAATGTAGCCGGATGGTGGGACCAGGAGGATTTTTACGGCCCCCAGAAAGCCTATGAGACCTGGGAGAAGAACGATCCCCATCACCGCAATTACATTGTGATCGGACCCTGGAACCACGGAGGATGGGCTGGAGGACCTGGAAATAAACTAGGTAATATCAATTTTGATTCTGCCACCGGTGAATATTTCAGAAGACAGATCCAGGCCCGCTGGTTTGCCTATTATCTGAAGGGAAAGGGAGACGGCCAATTTGCCGAAGCCATTACATTCCAGACCGGCAGTAATCAATGGAAGACTTATGATGCCTGGCCACCACGCAATGCGGTTATCAGAAATCTTTATTTTCAGCCTGGTGGAAAACTCTCTTTTGACAAACCTTCAGGGGGCTTTGCCGAAAGTTTTGACAGTTATATTTCCGATCCGGAACACCCGGTTCCGTATCGGAACCGGCCTATTGAGGAGACTTATAGTGCAGGCTCCAGATGGTACACCTGGCTAACAGAAGATCAGCGTTTTGTCCAGAACCGACCGGATGTACTCAGTTGGGAAACTGATACCCTTAATGAGGATGTCACCGTAACGGGAAGGATTTTCGCCAAACTATTTGCGGCCTCTTCGGGAACAGATGCAGATTGGGTTGTCAAGCTCATCGATGTTTATCCTGAAAACTATCCGAAAGAGCCTAAGATGGGAGGTTATGAATTCATGGTGGCCAATGATGTTTTTCGCGGAAGGTTCAGGAAAAGTTTTTCTAATCCGGAACCGATCGAACCAGGGAAAGTGGAGGAATATACCATTGAACTGCATAGCCTGAATCATGTTTTCAAAAAAGGCCATCGGATCATGGTCCAGGTGCAAAGCACATGGTTTCCGATCATTGACCGCAATCCGCAGAAATATGTTCCCAACATTTTTGAAGCCGGTGAATCGGATTTCCAGAAAGCAACAGAAAAGATCTACCGGAGCGGCGATGCGCCTTCACATATTGAACTTTCAGTGATGCCATAATTTTGGCCTGGATCTATAGAAGTATCAGTAACATCCCTTATCAATCAGGAAGGACCTGTTCTAAGGCACATTTCATACCTTTACAGCCGATCCAAAATACCATAAAACCCCTGTCATTGCACGATTGCCATTTCAGAAACGAATTTTATGCAAAAAAAACATTTGAGAAGGGAACAGGCTTTGGAATACCATGCCAAGGGCAGGCCCGGAAAGATCGAAGTGGTTCCGACCAAGGAAGCCAAGACCCAGCGAGACCTTTCTCTGGCCTACTCACCGGGTGTAGCTGAGCCATGTAAAGAGATCTTTCAAAATATCGAGAATGTCTACAAATATACTGCGAAGGGGAACTTAGTTGCCGTCATCAGCAATGGTACGGCCGTTCTTGGCCTTGGAGATATCGGTCCAGAGGCGAGCAAACCGGTGATGGAAGGAAAGGGCGTCCTCTTCAAAATTTTTGCGGATATCGATGTATTCGATATTGAAATCAACGAGAAGGACCCGGAGAAATTCGTTCAGATCGTCCGTTCTCTGGAGCCGACTTTCGGAGGCATCAATCTGGAAGATATCAAGGCTCCCGAATGTTTTTATATCGAGACCAAGCTGAAAGAAATGCTGAAGATTCCTCTCATGCATGACGACCAGCATGGAACGGCGATCATCAGCAGCGCTGCACTCATAAATGCGCTTGAAATTCAGAAAAAGAAGATCGACAAGGCGAAGTTTGTGATCAACGGAGCAGGAGCCGCAGCCCTGGCCTGCAGCAAGCTTTATATAGCGCTCGGTGCCAAATATGAGAATTTCACAATGTTTGATAAGGACGGGGTCTTGTATGCAGGCCGACCCGACCTTGACGAGGACAAGAAAAAATTCGCTAATATCAAAAACCCTGAAGCAACCCTGCCCGATGTCATGAAAGATGCCGATGTCTTTATCGGCCTGAGCGTTGGAAATACGGTTACCCCGGAGATGGTCAAATCAATGGCCAAGAATCCCATCGTATTTGCAATGGCAAACCCCGACCCCGAGATTAGTTATGAAGCAGCTACTGCTACCCGAAAGGACCTGATCATGGCCACAGGCCGCAGCGATTATCCGAACCAGGTGAACAATGTGCTTGGATTTCCCTTTATCTTCCGCGGCGCTCTGGATGTACGTGCTACCCAGATCAATGAAGCGATGAAGCTTGCGGCTGTAAAAGCGCTGGCAGAACTGACCAAGACCCCGGTTCCGGATATCGTAAATTTGGCCTATAATGAAAGAAATCTTTCTTTCGGACCGGAATATATCATACCGAAGCCCCTGGATCCGCGTTTGCTCGCAACTGTGGCTCCGGCAGTGGCCCAGGCTGCCATTGCGAGCGGGGTTGCCCAGACTCAGATCACTAACTGGGAGAATTATGCCATCCAATTGAATAAGCGGTTGGGATTGGACAACCAGCTAATTCGCGTCTTGGGGAACAGGGCCAGGAGGGATCCAAGAAAGATCGTGTTTGCGGAAGCGGATAATCTTAAGATCCTGAAAACAGCCCAGATCGTTTATGATGAGGGAGTGGCTTTCCCGATCCTGCTTGGAAATGAGGAAAAGATCCGCTCAATCGCAGCCGCCAATCATATTGATATCGATGAATTGCCGATCATCGATCCCCGCAGCGAGGACCAGGAAGAAAAAAGAAAGCAATTTGCAGAAATTTTTTTTGAGAAAAGACAAAGAAGGGGCTTCAATAAATACGAGTCTTTCAAGATCATGAGGGACCGCAATCATTTCGGGTGCATGATGGTTGAAACGGGGGAAGCCGATGCCATGATCAGCGGACTGACCAGGAATTACCCGGATGCGATCCGGCCCGCTATTCAAATCATCGGAAAAGAAGAGGGGGTTACCAAGATCGCCGGAATGTATTTGTTGCTCACCAAGAAGGGGCCTCTTTTCCTGGCAGATACCACTGTGAATTTTAATCCTACTGCTGAAGAATTGGCAGAGATTACCTTACTTACAGCGAAGGAGGTCCGTAATTTCAACCTTTTACCAAGAATCGCCATGCTCAGCTATTCGAATTTCGGCACCAGCGACAGCCCCGAAGCAAGGCTGGTTGCGGAAGCGACGATGATTGTAAAAAAGAAGAACCCCAGCCTGATCATTGATGGAGAAATGCAGGCCAGTGTGGCGTTCAACAATGATATCCTGAAGGAGAATTATCCTTTCAGTTCCCTCATTGACCAGGAAGTGAATACACTGATCTTCCCCAACCTGGCAGCCGGGAATATTGCCTATAACCTAATGAAGGAAGTGGGCGGAGCCGATGCGATCGGCCCGATATTACTGGGACTGAAAAAACCAGTCCATGTCTTGCAATTGGGTTCTTCGGTGAGGAGCATCTATAATATGTGCCTGGTCGCGATCATCGATGCCCAGATCAAATGCAAGAACCAGGCGGATGAAAGTTTGAAAAAGACGCAATGGTGGAAGAGGCTGAGAAAGCCCTCGAAAGAAACGAAGGAAGAAGTCAAACTGGAAAAATAAAGGGTTGGTGCCTGACACAATTTTTAAACCTGGAATGATAGTGCTACTATGAGTTTTTTTACAGAATTTGGCCGCTATCTGCTGATGCTGAGGGGGATGTTTTCCAAACCCGAAAACGGAAAGATGTATTGGAAGGAGTTCATGCACCAATGCTCTGAGATAGGTATCGGTTCATTAGGAATCGTGATCATCATTTCCATCTTTATGGGAGCGGTTTCTACTCTTCAAACAGCCTATCAGTTAGTTAGTCCGTTCATTCCTATTTCCACGATTGCCCAAATCGTGCGCGACACCGTCATCCTGGAATTTGCCCCCACCCTCGTTTGTATCGTGCTGGCCGGTGTGATCGGCAGCAAGATCGCCAGTGAACTGGGCAATATGAGGGTGAGTGAACAGATCGATGCGTTGGAGATCATGGGAATCAATACCAAGACCTACCTGATATTGCCAAAAGTGGGTGCGGCGCTGATCGTAATTCCCATGCTGGTCGTAATTTCTGCTGTGCTCGGCATTATGGGTGGCCGTTTTGCGGGTACCATGACAGGAATTATTTCACCAACTACTTTTGATAAGGGATTGTTGCAATATTTTCAACCCTATAATGTGGCTTTTGCATTGATGAAGGCCTATACATTCGCCTTCATCATTTCGAGCATACCGGCTTATTATGGTTATTATGTTAGAGGAGGTGCGTTGGAGATCGGGCGTGCAAGCACGAAATCGGTGGTAGTAAGTTGTGTCATGATCCTATTCGCGGATTATTTACTGGCTGCGGTGTTATTGTAAGGAGCGATGTGAGTGGTAGTACATTGGAGATTGGGCGTGCAAGCACGAATCTGT
>PMSV01000011.1 GCA_003168265.1 Chitinophagaceae bacterium | reverse complement strand
TGTAACGAATTTAACGAAATTAGAAATAGAAATGCCGCAACCAGACTGAATGGGAATTCGTGATGCTATATAAATGTTATACGGCGAGTAATTACTTTATACAGATAAGCATTTGAGACTACACGTATTATTTCAACATCAGAAGTAGTGGGATCAATATTAAATAATATGCAAAATCTCCCCGCGTTAACATAATATTGGGGCGCATAAGGAACCTCAATCGGGATAGCGTTCGCCAAGGGCGTGACACTAAGTTCTTCTATTTTTGAAGGTATGCTTGTAGCTATTTTGGCTGCTTCTTGTAAATCTTGTACAACCGAATCTGAGCAAGAGATTGTGAACATTAAACTATTAGTTAAGCTGCTTTAATATGCTGTAGAAGATCTTCAACAGAATACTTTTTTTTAGGCTCAGATTCCGCTTTTTTTATCAGAACTACGAATTGAATGTATTCTGATATGTATTCCATGATAGATTTGACTTTTTGCAGATTTGCCAGCATGTTGAGCATATTTGGCTCATCTACCTTAATTAGCGTGCTTTCATCATTGTTGCTATCAAATATGTTTTTTATCGTAGCAAAAAATTCATTCAATGTGCCAAGAACTTTATTGTTTCTCTTAAGCATTACAGTCAATTCTTTTGCTGTAGGCTTATTCTTCCCCTTGCTCTTTAGCATGCTTTCTTGTATCTCAAATATTTCTTTTAGTATTTTTTCACTGGTTTTAGCGCTTTTTTTATTCGTGGTTATGACTATGATTTTCTTTATATTAGAAACACTATTTTGCCCGTTAGCAGAATTTATCGGGCTAACAAGCTGATCGAGGCTTTTTTTTGTTTTTTGATACAATGCGGTTGTCATAATATTTAGACTCCTAATTTCTATTAAAATTTAAAAATAAAACGTCAAAAATAATTCCAAAGTACGATTAACTCAATGATTTTTTAAGCCGCTGGTTTTGAGGTATCGGGCTCATTACGCAGAAAGAAATTGGACATGATGCAGAAAAATATCGATATAAAGATATGTATTTGAAATAATAATATTATAGCAAAAATACGCGTTTAAAACAATAGTAAAAATACTATTTGTGTTATTAACAAAATAAATTTGTTTTACATTGTAAAACTTTGTATATTTGTTTTATGGATAGGGACAACAAAACAGTAAACATAAACATCAGAGTTACAGAAACCACAAAGAAACATTTAGTTGCTTTAGCTGATGTTGACCGAAGGACACTAAGCGATTTCATTAGGCTTCAGCTTGAAAGGTTGGCGGAAGCAACCAAGAAGAAATAAAGGAATTTTTTTTTAAGTATAATGTAAAACATTGTAAAACATATTTCATGCAACAGTTCAGAAATCTAAAAGAAGTGATCTGCCATTTTTCAGACGAGCAAAAGTGCATTGATTTTTTAGTACAGCAGCGTTGGGGCGGTTGCCCTGTCTGCCCATATTGCAAAAGCGATAAGTGGTACAGTATCGAAAATGGCAAGCGTTTCAAGTGCGCTAACAAAGAATGCCATAAGAAATACAGCGTCACCGTTGGCACTATCTTCCATGCAAGCAACATCCCGCTCACAATCTGGTTCCCCGCTGCGTATCTGATAAGCGCGCACAAGAAGGGGATAAGCAGTTGCCAGCTTGCCAGAGATCTGGGCGTTACGCAAAAGACCGCGTGGTTCATGCTGCACCGCATACGCGAATCATTGAGGAACAAAGAATCCATTTTCTTGAAAAATGTCGTCGAGGTCGATGAGCTATATTACCAGACAAAAACGAGGGACGAATCAATTTCTGCAAAAGACAGCGTATACGACTTTAAGAACAAGAGCATGATAGTTGGCATGATCGAAAGAGCCGGTGAACTGAAATTAGAAGTCTCGCCAAATATGGCAAGGAGCAATCTCTATTCCATTGTCCACAAGAACATAGACAAGGCCGCCTCCCTTATGACTGATGGCGAAAGCGCTTACTCTGGCATCGGCAAGGGCTATGCTTCGCACCAGAGCGTCAACCACCGGAGCGGAGAATATGTAAGGGGAGATGTGCACACGAATACTATCGAAGGGGCGTTTGGGTTGTTCCGCCGGACGATAATAGGCACATACCATAAACTATCGCCAAAGCACCTTGCCCGCTATTGCGACGAGATGCAGTACAGGTACAATTCAAGGAAGCTGAAAGACGGTCAAAGGTTTGAAGTAACATTGAACAGGCTGGAATCAAGATTGAGCTGGAAACAGCTTACACAAGATAACGGGCTGACGGCAGAAACCGTGATCGAGCCTCATATCCCATCTGTAACAATAGGTGTGCCTGGGAAGAAAACGCCAATACGCCAGATGCAGAATGGCAAGGTGATCGCTACATACCCATCAATTGTAGATGCGGAAATAGCGACTGGGATAAAAAAACAGAGCATATCAAGGGTATTGAGAGGCAGAAGGCTCTCAGCAGGCGGATTTGAGTGGGAATATCTGTAACTTAGATGGATGGCAACCGCAAAGAAAAGAGACCAGAAACACCCGCGCAAAACATCCAGCGCAAAAAAAAGGAAGCAGAAAATAAACCCAAAATACAAGGAGAAAATAATCGTAGATGCTTCATTTGAAGAACTGATGAAGGAATTAGCAACACCTAAAAGCGAATTGAAAGAGGGTAAGAAAAAATGAGGAAAGTAATTAAGATAATAGCTTTTGTAGCAGTTCTGATATTTGTGGCTATTATATATATCAACTATCATTTCAGATACGCCTATTCAAAGGCAACTAAAGATTTTCATCCTACAACCACTAAAAAATAAATTTATCCACATTCGCACATAGTTGGCAAAAAAATAGAGCCTATTTTGGCTCTATTTCTTTAGTTCTCTTGTCCCATATTGTAAGTAATACCGAATGGAAGCATGGTTTTTTAACAGAAGATAGGTGGTATAATTGGCATCCCAATAGGTCTGTTCGTATTCTTTGGATAAACCCATTGAACTGAAAGAGGCCAGCATATTGAATTTTATCTGGGAATTGGAAGGACAGTCTTCCATAACGCCAGTGACTTGGTAGAGGTTGGCTGTATCGCTTCCGATATGGAAGGTCTTGCCAATGGAGGACTCATTGCCGAAATATTTTTTTGCGGCAGATGCCGTTAACACTACGTCATATGGTGCGGACAGGGCCTGCTTCGGGTCCCCTTCAAGAAGCCTGAAGGAAAACAGGTCAAAAAAAGTGGAGTCGGCATAGGCAAATTTCTTTTCATCGATGTATTTGTCCCCGGATCTGTCTATATAATGAATTACCCTGTCCCTCATGGTCATCCGGATAGTGGATTCGATCTCGGGAAAATTCCTCTGAAACACAGGAGCAACTCTTACACTCGTATAATTTCCCTTGTTTGACTCCGGGCTCCCATCGAAACTGTATTCCATGATGACCCTGGCGATCCTGTCTCCTTTCTTCTGGAAACCATCATAGCTCAATTCATGTATGATATAAAGTGCAATGAGCATGCAGCAGGTCAGCCCCAGACTGAGGCCGAAGAGGTTGATGAGAGAAGAACTCCTATTTTTCCGGAAATTGCGGAATGCGGTTTTGAGATAATTCCTGAACATGGTTTAATTCAGTTTTCTTATTCTGTTCTGAGGCTTTTTACCGGATTGGCGACTGCTGCCCGGATCGCCTGAAAACTGACAGTGATCAGAGTGATCGCCATGGAGATAAAAATAACGGCAATGAATACTCCAATTCCGATATGGATCTTATATTTATAACCATCCAGCCATTCATCCATAAAATACCATGCTATTGGAATAGCAATGAAACAGGAGATGAGCACCAGTAAAACAAAGTCTTTCGAAAGCAATCCCCAGAGACTGTAAATACTAGCCCCCAAAACTTTTCTCACTCCTATTTCCTTTACCCTTTGTTCGGCAGTGAAAGATGCGAGACCGAATAGTCCAAGACAGGATATGAATATGGCCAGTACGGCCATGATCATGGCCAGGTTACCGACCAATTCTTCGTAATTGAATTTTTTCGCATACTCAAGGTCAGCAAATTTGTAATCAAATGGAAAGGCAGGATTGTATTTATCGAATATGGGTTTTATCAAAGCGATATCCTGTGAAGCTGACCTGGCCGGGTTTAGGCGGATATTCACATAACTGACCCAGTCCTTGTTGAAAATAATGGTAAGCGGCGATATGGGCCGGTAAGGAGATTCCATCTGTACATCGGGAATCACTCCCAGCACGATCATCGGCTTATCATTCCATTTAAGCATTTGCCCAACCGGATGCTGCAGCCTCATTCTTTTCACTGCGGCCTCGTTCAGGACCACTCCGTTTGAATCGGCATAATCTCTGGAAAAATCCCTTCCTTCCAATAATTTGATGCCCAGGGTTCGGATATAATCATAGGTAGTTGCAATGGTTGAGAATACGACGGTTTTTTCGACTGGCTGGCTGTTCTTCCATTCCCAGCCGTTGTTGTTGCTGTATATTTCTGTTGGCGGAGAGTTGCTCTGGCAAATAGAAAGTGCGGCTCCGGAACTCAGCAATTCCTGGCGAATGGCTTCCATATTTTTTTTGATATCATCGGACCACTCGACGGATATCAGCCCTTTTGAATTGAATCCGATTGGGCGGTTCTTCCCATATTGGATCTGACGATTGACCACAATGGTGCCGATCATCAGCATCACGGAACTGGCAAACTGAAGCACTACAAGGATTTTTCTGGGCAGTGCACTGCTTTTGCCAGCTTGCGCATTGCCTTTCAGAACCCTTACCGGATTAAAGGAAGAAAGATAGAAGGCAGGATAGCTTCCTGCCAATAAACCTGTCAGTAAAGTAAACAGGATCATGATGATCCAAAAAAGCGGGTTGGTAATCTGCAGGGACATTTCTTTTTCGGTCAGCCTGTTGAAATAAGGAAGAGTGAAAAATACCATGCCGATGGCGATTAGGAATGAAAGGGCTGAGATCAGCATGGATTCGCTGAGAAATTGACCGATCAGTTGTTTTCTTCCGGAGCCAATGGCCTTACGCACGCCTACTTCCCGGGCCCTTTTTTCAGAGCGGGCCGTAGAGAGGTTCATGAAATTGATGCAGGCAATCAGCAAAACGATCAAACCCAGGATTCCGAACATGCGTACATATTTGATAAATCCTCCCGTATTTTTCCCGTTTTCGAAATCACTGTAGAGTCTCCATTTGGACATCGGGTGAAGGAATAATTCCGGGATAATATGATGCAGCATGTTATCATCAGAAAAATGGGAAAGGACGATGTTTTTGATCCTGGCATTGACGGCTGCAGGACTTGAGCCAGCATTCAACTGAACAAAGGCCTGCCAGGAATTATTTCCCCAATTGGTCTTGTGGTAGAGTTTGACCCAGTCATAGAGCAGGTCCTCTAATTGCCAGGGCATCAGAAAATCATAACTGAGAGAACTGTTTTTGGGTTGTTTTTCCACCACCGCCGTAACTTTCAAGGCTGTGGCATTGTCCAGTTTCACTATTTTACCGACAGGGTCTTCATTTCCAAAAAGAATCCTGGCAGTTTCATCGGTAAGTACGATGGAGTAGGGATCTTGCAGGGGTTTATGGTCGCCGTTCAATATTTTCATAGAGAACATATCAACGGCTTCCGGCCCGATAAAATGCCCGAATTTGCTGATCCTTTTTTCTTTATAGATCAGTGAATGATTACTTCCCCAATCACACATGACCACATGTTTAAAATCGGGAATTTTTGATTTTAATTCCTCACCCAGGGGATAGGGGAGGGCCTGTTGGGAACCACGGACACCATCGAAGGTCTGGTTCATCATGACCTGGCAGATGGTATCATAGTTCTTATAATTGTGATTGGCAGAGACCTCATCGTAAATCCACAGCCCGATAATCATGGCCACCGCCATGCCGGTGGCCAGCCCAATCATATTTATAATAGTGTAAATCTTATTTTTCAGCAGGTTTCTCCAGGCGACTTTGAAAAAATTTTTGATCATGATGATGGTAACTTTAATTTCAGAATTTTATTCTGTTCTCTCATTCTGTTCTCTCATTCTATTCTGAGGCTTTTTACCGGATTGGCCAGGCCTGCGCGGATCGATTGAAAACTTACGGTTAGCAGGGCGATCATGACCGCGATCAAGCCGGCTCGTGCAAATACCAACCAATTGATAGTGATCCGGTAATTGTAGCCTTCCAGCCATTTGTGCAAGACGAACCAGGCGATAGGGGAGGCCGCAATTATCGAAATCAGAACTAGTTTCAGAAAAACCTTAGACAGTAACACAGTAATATTTGTTACAGAAGCACCAAGAACTTTTCTGACACCCACTAAGAAAGGTCGTAAGAACAGAAAAAATGTTGCACCAGACAATTAGGAATCGAACAGCTAGGACTCAATTTGCCAATGCAGTAGGAGGAACAGGAGCAGGAACCTGATTGTGTACCGCTGGCAGTGATTGGAGATAGGTAAATATCGATTTCAGGTCTTCATCATTTAATTGAGCGAGGTCCTGCACCGGCATAGGCGGCAAAATATCCCTTCCTCCAGGTTGACCCATATGTTTTCCGGTCCGGATCGTTTGAAGGAATTGATCAGCAGTCCAGTTGCCCAGCCCTGTTGTGCTGTCCGGAGTCAGGTTTGCCGAATAACTGATGCCCCATGGACCAACCGTAACTGTCAGATCTGGTGAAAAAAGGATCCAGTTGCCGGATTTAAGATTTTTTTTGTCTATTGGATTTAATGGTTCGGTGCTCACATGTCCTGATAGAATTCTTCCGGAATCAGGGACCATGTCCATTCCTTTCAGATGTTTTGGAGTATGGCAATCCCCGCATCCTAAGCTATTGACCATGTATTTTCCGCGAAGAACCATGTCGGAATGTGTCATTTCGGTTTTTGCAGGGAGGGAATCTGCTTTTGGGGATGGGTTTTCTGTGCAGGCGCTCAAAGAAAGGATGAAAATGCCAAAAAGCCCTTGTTTAGCGTTGCTGATTAGTTCTTTCATAAAAATCTGTGTTAAGTTTGATCGGAAGCTTGGGTAAAGTCAAATTTAAATAAAATGTCTGAATATAGAGAAGCGCTAAAAGCAGATATCACGGCCATGGCGGCTCTTCGTTCCAATGGCCAGGACCAGCAGGAATTTTGGACTCTGCGGATAATGGATTATTGGGAACTCCGCCATCACCCGCAGAAAGCTTTGAATGATCGATTAATCCTGGTTGCGGTGGCAAATGGGGTCGTGGTCGGTCTGATAGCTGGTCACCTGACCCGCCGTTTTGGTTTGGCCGCGGAATTGCAGTGGCTGGATGTTTTGCCGTCCTGGCGCAGACAGGGGGTGGCGACGGGGCTCTTTCATAAGCTGGTTGACTGGTTTGTCAGTCATGAGGCATTTTCAGTTTGTGTGAATTGCGCCCCTGATAATCAGACAGAATCAGACAGCCAGGAATTTTTATTTGAGATCCGGGGCCATATCTATGAACGAGTATTGGCTTACCTGGATGGATTTGAGAAAAAAATGCGGGGAACAAGGGTTCCCCGCTACCAAAACTACCATCAATTGAGAAAAAAAGACAACGATCATAGTGATGAGTCGTTTCCTATTGTTTAATGTACCCTAAAGCCGGATATACCCTACAAGAGACGGACGGTCCTCTACAAGGATCTGACGCTTAAAATGATACTTTCTTCGAATAAAAAAGGTGCTGAGCCGGAATCAAAGAGACTATACTAATCCGGCTCAATCAAACGTTCTTATTCCGGAATTATCACCCCGACAGGCGTTGCTTTGATTTTTGCATTATTAACATAACCCAGATAAACTTTACTTCCATTTATCCATCAGATTTTGTAAATTGAAAAAGATCAAAATCAGCTGAAATGAAGACTTTATCACAAACCTGGTTTGCAGACGGTTATATCGATTTTGAACTCAAGAAATATACCCTTCTGGCCTATCTTCAGGAAGTAAGTAAATACTTCAACGAGAATAAGCTTTATCCGCAGCTCTCAGATATCATATTCCATTATAACAATATCATCGCTTTTCGGGAGAACAAAAAGTATTTACAGGAACAATTTCCCAAAAAATTGACGGGCCTGCAAATAGAAAAGTTGCAGGTCCTCTATGAGCAGATGATTGGCGACGATGATCTGATGCAGGAGCTGGAAGAAATCATCAATTATTCCGTAGGAGAAATGCAGGCCACCATCGGCAATGCAACTGAAATCTATGAATTCGTTGAAACCAAACTGACCATTTACCCGGTCGGCCTTGTTCCGTTGGATGTAAACGAAGGTTATTTTTTCCTGAACGAAGGAAGTTATCAAAGCACAAGGGTCTATTGGTACCGCTTAAGCTTCTTCGAAAAACATGATGAACGCTATCGGAGCATACGCACAGAATTCATCGATTCCTGGGAACGAAATCTGGCAAATACCTATGAGAGCATTAAAACGGACCTGATCCGTTCCAAAACAGAACTTCCCAATCCGGCGGTCTATACGATCGAGACAGAATTGAAATTTCCCCTCGAGGAAACCCTGCTTCCGGTCGCCAAAAGATCCCTGGTTCGATATATCGCCAAAGCGGCCTGATCATTTTTGACCAAGCCCCCAATCGATTCCTTTTAAAGTGGCAGGAACTCCTTTTGTAATCCATAGAGGGGCCTGTGCTCCCTTAAGCAACCAGTCGAAGTATTGCTGTTCTCTCATTTGTATATCTTTCCGGTTTCGTCTTTCTACCAGGTTATGAGCTTCTCCGTTGTATTGAAGCAGCCAGACCGGCTTGTGAAGCCTGCGCATGGCAGTGAAAAATTCAATGCCCTGGTACCAGGGTACGGCCCCATCCGCATCGTTGCTCATGATAACCAGCGGAGTTTTCACATTTTGCAAATGAAAGAGAGGTGAGTTCTCTATATAGAGATCGGGCCTTTCCCAAATGGTGGCTCCGATTCGGCTCTGGCCTTTCTCATATTGCATCTGCCTGTTATATCCGCTCTCCCACCTTATTCCGCCATAGGCGCTGAACATATTCACAACCGGGGCCCCTGCCCAGGCGGCAGCAAAGAGATGGGTTTGTGTGATGAGATAAGCGGTCTGGTATCCGCCCCAGCTTTGCCCCTGAATTCCAATCTTCGTGCTATCCACAAAACCATTCTTAATCAGGGCCCTGGTTCCGCTCATGATGTAGTCATAAGCGCTTTTACCGGGATGCCCCTTCGTATACCAGATGTCCGGAACAAATACGATATAACCGCTGCTCACGAAAAAAGGAATATTCAGTCGTGAAGGGGTCGGGGAAGGCGGTTGGTAATAATTAAGCGTATTGTTATTGCGCTCATAGTAATAAACGATCATAGGATATTTCTTCATAGGGTCAAACCCTTCGGGTTTGTAAACTACGCCTTCAGTAACCCTTCCAGTATAGGCCTTCCATTTGTAAAGCTCGGCCTTTCCCCAGAGATAGCCGGCCTGCTGCGGATTGATATGTGAAAGTTGTTGTATGGACTGCAGTCCATAAACATATAGATCGGGGGATTGACTGAAACTTTCCTTTGTGAATATCAACTGTCCATTTTCACGGGCTTTTTCATAAAACAGGAGACTGAAAGACCCGGGGGCGATGAGAAAATTGCCAGGATTTCCGGGGCCGATGCCCTTTCTTCTAAAGAGCCCCTCGTCTTTGTTCTTTTCATCATAACTCCGCAAATACAAATCCTGATCTGTCTTGATATATTTCTCCTCCCTGTCGAGTTTCAGGTAATGAAACTGCACCAGGTCCTTTCTTCCACTTGTAAGACTCCTGGAATTCTCCTTTCCTTCAGGATCTACCAGCCAGATATCATAACGATCATAGAGCAGTACGTATTTATCGCCCTCGGTCCACCCGGCTATTCCATAGGAACCAGGATCATCAGGCACATCATTTTCCTCATCATAAAGGGGGAATCGGATATCGGAAGCCACAGGTTTTAATTGCCCGCTTTGGCTATTATAGATGGAATAGTTTTTCTTTCGGCTATCATATAATAGCAACCACTTCCCGGTATAGGAAGGATCGTAATATCCCTTGAGATCACGGATGATCAGTTTCTTTTCGCCTGTATGACTATTGACGGCATAAACATCTTTTAGAGTATAACCCTGCCACTGCAATTCAACCCGTTTACCGGAATCAGTACTGGTATAGAATGTTTCGCCATTTCCCTCCATCGTAATATCGAAATAGGGGAATTTTTCATTACCCAGGCTCAACAATCCGTTTTTACCAGGTTCCCAGATTGCCAGATAACTCTTTTTCAGATCCCTTTCCAGGTTCTTCAACTGGACCGGCTGCAGGTTATCATCCTGGTAATTCCAGATATCGACCCCTGCTTTTTCAAAATCGGGTACCGTAGTATCCTTAATGGGCCTGATAGGCGCAACTCCTAAAAAGAGTCTGCTTCCGTCCTTACTGAACTGCAAAGCATAATTCTCGCTCACTGTTTCCCCCTTGCATAGTCCACCGGAATTTGCATCCACCTTCATGCTGGCGCTGTCCTGGCCACTGCGGTAATAATATAGCTTGAAAAATTTGCGCAAGGCCTTTTTGGCGCTATCCCTTTCTGCAACAAATGCCAATTGATTCCCTTCTTCGTCGAAAGTAATATTCTTCTCTTCGTTAAAATTGGTCAGAATGGTATCTGTCTTCAGATCCGGAAGACTCAGCAGGAGCATATAATTTTTAGAAAGGCTGTCCCCATTTTTTTTGGTGGTCGCCAATGCAAATCTGTTCCCTTTTTTACTGAACAGGAAATCGCTGGATAATAAATAGCATTTCTGTTCGCCGCTGTGAAGGTTGCGCAGTACCAGTTCTGTTCCTTCCTCCACGGCATCGTCGGCGTTCTTTTTGCCTTCTTTCTTGGGAGACTGCAGCACTTTGAGGCCCCTTGCCTCCGCTTCAGCTACCTTGTTTTTCAGGCTATCCGCCAAATGAGAAAGGCTGTCCGCCATATGAGTGAGTGACTGCAATCTGCTGATCGAATCCGGTTGGGTTTTGGCCGGGACCGGAAATCCCTTTTCATGGAGCCATGCTAACCACCCCTCCGCTTTTTCGGGCATTTTATAGTTTTTCACCCCGGGAATCAGGATAACAGAATCCTTCCCAAATTCTAAAATTCCGAGGGAGTCTTTTGGCATTTCTTCCGGTTTCTTCTTTTTGATTTTGGCATCCCGGGTTTCTTTGAATAGAGGCCTTATCTTAAAGACCACAAAAGCATCGTCCTCAGAAATAGTTGCCATATAACCTCTTTGGATTTCCTTCCTGTAAGAGCCATCAGAACGCTGTATCACCAGGACGCCGTCTCCCTCCTGCGGATTCACGGTATAGACCACCCAATTCCCATTATGGCTGATCCATTTTTCGCCGATGCTTTGCCAGGAGTCATAGACCGAATGGTCCAGCGGTTTCTTCTGGGCCCGGCCAGATACGGCAATAAAAAGGATGGCTAACAGGAGGGCAAAATATTTTCTCATGTGCATTGTTTTTGGCTCTTAAAATTAGGGCAATGTGAAGTCAAATCAGAATGTTCTTTGTATTAATTTTGAGCCGTTCAAATAAATGCATGCCGATACATTTTTATAAATACCAGGGAACCGGAAACGATTTTATTATAATCGACAACAGGAACTGGTCCGTTACGGAATTGCCGGTGGAAAGAGTAAAACTGCTTTGTGACCGGCGTTTCGGAATTGGCGCCGACGGACTGATGCTCTTGAATTCCCGGACGGGCTATGATTTCGAAATGAAATACTACAATTCCGACGGCAAAGCCGGCTCTATGTGTGGCAATGGGGGGCGTTGCATGATACGCTTCGCTCATGATATGGGCATCCAAAAAAATTCCTATCATTTCCTGGCTTCAGATGGTGAACATAGCGGTACCGTGGAAGGCCCCATCGTGAAACTCAAAATGAAAGATGTGGATGCAGTGAGCGAATATGATCAGGATCTGCTACTCAATACCGGCTCTCCCCATTATATAAAGAATGTGAGTGAGGTCATGGATCTCGATGTTTTCCATGAAGGCATGGATATCCGTTATAACGCGGACTTTGCAAGGGAAGGGATCAATGTGAATTTTGTCGAGGAATTGACCCCTGGCGAAATCATTGTCCGAACCTATGAACGGGGGGTCGAAGACGAAACCTATTCCTGCGGAACCGGGGTCACAGCCAGTGCACTTGTCAGTGCGCCGCAGGCAATGGGCCCTATGGAAATAAAAGTCAATACCAAGGGAGGTAAACTTACCGTGAAATTCAATAAAATTGACGAACAGCATTTTGAAGATATCTGGCTTTGCGGACCTGCAGAAAGGGTTTTCGAGGGAGAAATCGAACTGGTTCCTTAATTCTAACCATCCATGTTCAGTATCCGGGTTTACGGTATTTTAATTGGCGGGAACAAAAGCGTTCTGGTCAGCGATGAATATATCCGCGGAAACTACTATACCAAATTCCCAGGAGGCGGGTTGGAATTCGGTGAAGGCACCCGTGATTGCCTGAAGAGAGAATTTAAAGAGGAAATGGACCTTGAAGTGAAGGTCACCAAACACCTTTATACCACGGATTTTTTCCAAATGAGCGCATTCCATCCCTCCAATCAGATCATTTCCATTTATTATTTTGTGGAAGCACTGGAGCTCATCAAGGCCCCTTTAAGAACAAGGCCATTCGACTTTGATGAGAGGGAAATGAAGGTTTACGAAGATAAAAACGAGACGGAAACCTTTAGATTCGTATCCTGGGATGAATTTTCCGAAGAAAGTGTCACATTACCTATTGATAAAGTCGTGGCTGGTATACTGAAGTCCAGTCTGCTATAGCATCTGATGTGTCTGCTTGATAATACCCATGACAAAAGCGCTTTGCAACTGTCCGATATTTTCCAACTGACTTATTTTATTGACATGGAAATCATAATAAGCATCCATGTCTTCCACGACCACCTTCAGCATAAAATCGAATTCTCCTGAAATATTATAACACTCTGTAACTTCCTTCCATTCCAGGATAAGTTTGATAAAGCGCGCCCCTGATTTTTTGTTATGTTCCTTCAGGCTGACATAACAGATCACCATGAGACCTTTCTTCACCTTTGTATGGTCCACAAGTGCTGCATATTGGCGGATCACACCCGTTTCTTCCATTCTTTTAATTCGCTCATGCACTGGTGTCGCACTCAAATGCACAGCGTGAGCGATTTCCCTTACGGTCATCTTGGCATTCTGCTGGAGCAATTCAAGAATGGCGCGGTCCTTTTCATCCAGCTCCACACTGATCAGATTATCTTTTTGGGCCTCTTTTTCCATAAAATAATATACTTATGCACTAAAAATAGAGAAAAAACAGAACAAAACACCAAAATAATTCATAAACTACGATATTTTGTTCTTCCACTTTAGCTTTGGGGCATTCTTTCAGATTCTATTCAAAATCATAAAAAAATAAAAAATGTCAAGCAACATTAAGACACAGATCGACCTGAGTCTCCCTTACAAGGTGAAAGACATGAGCCTCGCCGAATGGGGACGTAAAGAAATCAGACTCGCAGAAGCCGAAATGCCCGGCCTCATGGCCCTTCGCGCCGAATACGGAAAACAAAAACCTTTGAAAGGAGCCAGGGTTGCCGGCTGCCTTCACATGACGATCCAGACCGCCGTGCTCATCGAAACACTGATCGAGCTGGGCGCCGAAGTACGCTGGAGTTCATGCAATATATTTTCCACCCAGGACCAGGCAGCCGCAGCCATTGCAGCCGCAGGTACCGGAGTTTTCGCCTGGAAAGGACAAAGCCTGGAAGATGCTGACTGGTGTATCGAACAAACTCTGTTTTTCGGAAGCACCGATCGTCCCCTAAACATGATTCTCGATGACGGAGGCGACCTTACCAATATGGTATTTGACAAATACCCTGAACTCATCCAGCACATCAAAGGCTTGAGTGAAGAGACCACAACCGGCGTTCACCGCTTGTATGAAAGGATGGAAAAAGGAACTCTCCCGATTCCAGCCATCAATGTGAATGACTCCGTAACCAAATCCAAATTCGATAACAAATACGGTTGTAAAGAAAGCCTGGTAGATGCGATTCGCCGAGCTACCGACGTCATGATGGCCGGAAAAGTAGCTGTAGTAGGTGGTTATGGCGACGTGGGCAAGGGCTCAGCCGCTTCCCTTCAGGGAGCCGGATGCCGTGTCATCGTAACAGAAATCGACCCGATTTGCGCCCTTCAGGCCGCCATGGATGGATTTGAAGTGAAGAAAATGGCAGATGCGGTAAAAGAAGCCGATATCATCGTAACTGCTTCCGGTTGCCGCGATCTGATCACGGAAAAACATTTCCGCCAGATGAAGGACAAAGCTATTGTCTGTAATATCGGCCACTTCGATATCGAAATCGATATGGCCTGGCTGAACAAGAATTATGGCCAAACCAAGAACACCATTAAGCCACAGGTTGACCTGTATACGATTGAAGGAAAAGATGTCATCGTATTAGCCGAAGGTCGACTGGTGAATTTGGGTTGCGCTACGGGCCACCCCTCATTTGTAATGAGTAATTCATTTACCAACCAGACTCTAGCTCAGATTGAACTCTGGACCAATCACAGCAAATACGAGAACAAAGTGTACGTGTTGCCGAAACATCTCGATGAAAAAGTTGCCCGTCTCCACCTTTCCAAAATCGGAGTGGAACTGGAGGAGCTGACAGAAGAACAATCCAGCTATTTGAATATCCCGAAAAAAGGACCTTTCAAATCCGAGCACTATCGCTATTGATTTAGTCTGTTCCCCATACTCTGCCCCCGGGTCTCCCGGGGGTTTTTTATTTTCTTATGTTAAGAGAATATAAAGAAATGAAACATTTAATCCTCTGAAAGGGGTTTGGGTGTCGGGTGCAACCCCACACGAATTCCCTGAATTCAAAGGCATTAGCCCTATAGGATCGTTCTTTTGGGATCATGGAATCAGTACAAACATGGTTTGCATAGGGACGCAATAGGTCCTATTTTTACATCGTTAACAGAAAAACAAAAGAGAAACTCTGATAAATTCCTTCCTTCTGTTTCAGATTGCTTCCTCCTAATTACTTGCCCGATTATTTGCCAGAAACATTTGCTGCCAAAAAATTTTTTCAAACAATCTTTTGCTAAACATTAAAAATGCAACACCATGAAATCAGCAGTTAAAAACAGCATGAAAACCATCGCCGCCGCCGCAACAGCACTATTATTACTGGCAGTCAGCCCCGCCAGCAGTTTTGCAGGCACAAGCACAGGCACAGGCAAACACAAGACATCTCACAGCGGTCCTGAAACGGCCGTAAACGTACAATATATCGGCGCCGATGACAAAATGTTCGAATTCAAAGTGGAATTCGAAAATCCGACAGCCGAAAAATTCAACCTGACCATCAGAAATGATGAGGGGGATGTCGTTTACAGCAAAAATTATAGGGATGTTCACTTTGCCAGGAACATTAAACTGATGAAGGAAGGAAATGATATGGAGAATATCCGTCCGACCTTTGCCATCAGCGCCGGAAACAGGCTGATCCTGAGAAGTTTCAAGATCACGAGCACAGTTACCAGCAAAGTTGAAGTGACTAAACTTTAATCAAAATTTCAAAGAGAAAACTGTTTGCGCAAGGCCCGCCCGATGGTGGGCCTTTTTTTGTTAAATTGCGTCTTTGTTAAAGACAAGGATACCATGAGAACCATTCTGCTATTTACCTGCCTTTCAATCGCCAAACTGAGTTTTGGCCAGGAATATTATTTGTTTATAGGTACCTATACCCATGGCCCCAGCCTTGGGATCTATGTTTACAAATTCGATGCTTCGACAGGTGAAGCGCGACCCGTCGATTCCATTGCTTCCCAAAATCCCTCCTATCTCGCCGTTTCGCCCAACGGTAAATTTCTATACGCGGTGAATGAAAACGGCAATCAGTTGCAGGGAGAAGTCAGCTCTTATCAATTCGATAAAACGACAGGTAAGCTTTCCTTTTTGAACAAACAGCAAAGCGGAGGAAGCGATCCATGCTATATTTCGGAAAGCAGGAATGGCAAATGGTTAATGATTGCCAATTACAGCAGCGGAACCTTCTCCGCTATTTCCCTGGGTATCGATGGTTCAATCGGGTCCATTGCACAGGTAATACAAGACGAAGGAAAAAGCGCAGATACCGTTCGGCAGGAAAAAGCACATGCCCATTCGGCAATATTCTCTCCCGATGAAAAATACCTTCTCTGCGCAGACCTGGGAACCGATAAGGAAATGATTTTTCATTTCAATCCCAATGCGGAAAAACCCCTATCAACTACCCGCGATTCTGCTGTTTCCATTCTTCCCGGTTCTGGGCCAAGACATATCGTCTTCCATCCCTCCAAACCCATCGTCTATATGGTCGAAGAATTATCGGGAACGGTCGAAGCATTTCATTATACGGATGGAAAACTAAAATCCTTTCAGAGACTAAGTTGCCACCCGGAAGGCTTTACAGGACAAAAAGGAAGTGCCGATATTCATATTAGTCCGAATGGAAAATTCCTCTATGCTTCCAATCGCGGAGATGCCAATAGCTTGGCCATTTTTTCGATAGATCAGGTTTCGGGACACCTGAAGTTGAAGGGATTTCAAGATGTCCTCGGCAAACATCCCCGGAATTTCGTCATCGACCCAGGTGGCAAATTCCTGTTAGTTGCAAACCGGGATACGGACAATATTGCAGTATTCAGTATCAATGAACAGACCGGCTTACTGAAAGAAACGGGGGCCTCGATACATGTACCCAGTCCTGTTTGCCTCAAATTGCTCAGAAAAAACTAAAACCTGCGGACATGAAAGAATACAATTGGCTGCAGTTCACCAGGAGGGTTCCCCTCAATGCAGATAGAAATACAATTTTCCGGGCCTGGGCCACCACACAGGGCCTTGAAAGCTGGTTCCTGAAAAAAGCCGTCTTCAAAGGCCATGGAAAAATCAGAGTGCAGGATGAACTCATCTGTCCGGGAGACGAATATGAATGGAACTGGCATGGGTATCCGGATACGGCCAAAGAATGCCATCGCATTCTCGAAGTTAATTCACCCAAAGGCCTTCAATTCCGCTTTTCAGGCAATAGCATTGTGAATGTGCAAATCAAAGAGGAAGAGGGTGGCTGGCTCTGTGAACTGGCCCAAAGCATGGAACATACAATTGAGCAACAAAGGACTCAATTTTACATCGAATGCGCTCTCGGATGGACCTTCTACCTTGCCAATCTCAAATCTGTTCTGGAAGGTGGTTTGGACCTCAGGAACCGGAATGTCGGGCTGGTGCAGGTCATCAATGCCTGATCATTTTGAAACCAGCAGTAGAAAAACACTCCCATGACTAAAAAAAGACTAAGCTTCCATATCCCGTTAGTATACTGTCCCGCCGCATCCCTGCTATTCCTTTTACATTTTTCCAGCCTCTCGTCATCGGCCCAAAAAGCCGATTGGCAAAAAAAAGAGAACAGGGCCCATCACAGGAAACTGACACAGCGGCATAGCCAGGATTCCATCTGGCAGAAAGAATTAAAAATTACGGATACCGCTGCCGCCCGTTTCATTGAGAAAATCCAGGATATCAATTCGACCCTCAACGATTTTAATGATGTGATGAATGATGGCTATGATTCCACCGAGCTCACTGAAGCCCTTCCTGGATACGAACTGCGGATCAAATTCCTCCAGACCAATTTTCTAAATACCAATAACAATAACCTCAACCTTAGCAGGATTTCTTATATCCAGGGAATGCTGGATGATATGTCGGAAGACCTAAAGGATTGGCAAAAATCCCTGCTATCCTATTATACCGTTCTTGTAGGGATCAATACCCAAATGCGGTCAATGCTGGCCGATTCCTCCATTACAGACCTTCCAACAGACAGCACCCTTCGTTTGCTCTATCTCCGTCAATTCAATGAACTTAAAAAAAGAATACATGGAGCCGACACGGTAATGAAAAAAAATCTCCTCCGAATCGACCTTCTTCAAACAAAAGTAACGGATGATTATTTTGATGCAGTGGCCCTCCAGAAACAAATCAACACGCTCGTAAAGGATTACCGGAAAAAGGCATTTACTAAAGAATCCGAATATCTCTGGGAAGGTATTTCGCATGACTCCCTGCACCGTTCCCTCAGATCTATTATTTCTGAATCCTATACCAGGAATAAAAAAGTATTCATTTCCTATATTACACAAAGCTGGAACAAATACATACTGCTTCTTCCGGTCTTCCTTTTCTTCTTTTTCTGGCCCCTGCTCAATATTCAAAAAATCAGAAAAAGAAATCAGGAATTCATGGAAAATCTGCTCTATATCCGGCGCATGCCTCTGCTATCCGCGCTGGCTATAATCCTGCTCCTTGCTCCCTATCTGGACCTTCAGCATCCACCGGCAGTATTCAATATTTTCATCCAGTTCCTCCTGCTGCTGGTCATTAGCATGATCCTGTTTCGAAAATGGCCCGGGGGACTATTCAGGTATTGGATCTTTTTTCTGCTTGCCTTCCTGTTTTTTGCAGGAAAAAGCTTGCTGTCCGGCTCAACCTACTATCTCAGGGTATTTACATTTGTCATTACCATCTTTTACGCAGGTTTGGGAATTCGGTTCATCAGGGAAACGAGGACCCAAAACAAATATTTTCCCCAATTTTTCCCTGCCATCATCGGGCTTTTTATACTCCTGAATCTTTCCGCCTCCGGCTGCAATCTTCTCGGCCGCGCCACTTTTGCCCATATCCTGGAAACTACGGCCATCCTGAACTTCCTGGAGGCTATGAGTCTGATCATTTGCATTCAACTCCTACTCGATGCGGTGAATCTTCAACTCGAAGCAGATAAAAAATCATCCCGCTTTACCGCCTATCTCAATTATCAGAATGTAGCACTTCGATTAAGGCGATTGCTTACCGTGACTGCCGGGATTTTCTGGTTCATCAACCTGGCTCAAAACCTCAATGTCTTTGACAGCGCCTATGATGCCATTGCCGGTTTCTTGGAAAGCGAAAGATCAGTAGGGAATACCTCCTTTACGATTGGCAGCATCGTGATTTTCTTTTTCGTAATCTGGGTTGCAAATTTCTTCCAGAAATATATCGGCTATTTCTTTGGCGACACAGGGGCAGATGACCTGATGCCCGAAAAAAAATCAAAGATTGGAACCTCGATATTACTGGTCCGGCTCCTGATCCTTACTTCCGGATTCTTTCTTGGCATCCTGGCTTCAGGAATTCCACTCGATAAAGTAACTATAATCATTGGCGCACTCGGCGTCGGCATCGGCCTGGGCTTGCAAAATATAGTCAACAACCTGGTATCCGGCGTCATACTTGCAGTTGAAAGACCCATTCAGGTAGGAGACCTCATCGAAGTTGGTTCCAGTATTGGCCGGGTAAAAGAAATCGGTATCCGCTCCTGCCGGATCATTACCGAAGAAGGAGCAGAAGTCATAATACCCAATGGCGATGTCCTCTCTCAAAAACTGACCAACTGGACCCTAAACAATACCCACATGCGTGTCGACGCAACCTTAAAACTGGCAGACAGCAGTCAATTGGAAAAAGCAAAAGAAATTATCATAAAAGTGCTCCAATCCACCAAGGGCGTTCTGCAGACCCCTGAGCCTCAAATACTTTATAAAAACATTAGCCAGGCAGGGGCCGAAATGCAGATCCTGTTCTGGGCAGATGATATTAACCGCTATGTTCAGCTTAAAAGTGAAATTCTTCGGAACATTTATGAGGAATGCAGTAAAGAAGGTATAACAATTGCCTAGTTTTTTTGTAGTAATCAAATGATATCCGGTCAGAAAAAGATTTTTTTGGAACCGGAGAATCGTCTATCTTCAATGTTTAAACATTAAAACAAGTAATATGGCAATAGTAAAATGGGTTCTCGACCCCGTCCACTCGGAAGTAACATTTAAGATCAAACACCTGATGATCAGCACCGTCTCCGGCCAGTTCAACAAATATGAAGTGAATGCGGAGACTGAAGGAGAAGACTTTATGACAGCGAAAGTCAGTTTCTCTGCTGATGTGGATTCCATCAGCACTAAAAATGAACAAAGGGATGGTCATCTGAAAAGCGAAGATTTTTTCAATGCGGCCAAGTACCCTGCCATCACGTTTACTGCCACTAAATATGAAAACGTGGACAATGACGGCTCCTACGAGTTATATGGAGACCTTAGGATCCGTGACGTAACAAAGCAGATCAAGCTGGATGTGGAATATGGAGGTATTGTCAAAGACCCCTGGGGTAATACCAAGGCAGGATTCACCATCAGCGGCAAGATAAACCGCAAAGAATTCGGGCTATCCTGGCATGCAGTCACCGAAGCAGGCGGCCTGGTACTTAGCGATGATGTCCGGATACATGCGGAGATCGAATTGCTCAAACAGGCATAGACCGGCATGACAAGAATTTTTATAGAAGGCTGCCTCTGATGAGGGGGCAGCTTTTTATTTTGAATTTTTATTTGGAGAAAGGATCAATTTAAGGCATGGTCCTTATACCTGCTTTTAACAAATTCTGAAAAAGTTTATTGCAGATCTGTTAATAAGACATTTCAAAGCTGTGCTTTCGGGATAATTCCAGTTTGAGAACCTTTCGAAGTGCCGGGGATTGGGAATTACTCCGTTCTCAAGCTGTCTACCGGGTTTGAAAACGCAGCGCGTATAGCTTGGATACTGATGGTGATCAATGCAATTAAAATAGTCAGCAAGCCAGTAAAAAGAAAGACCCACCACCCGATTTGGATATGGTAGGCAAAGTCTTCGAGCCATTTATTCATGTTATACCAAGCGATAGGAGCGGCAATTAAAATAGCCATGCTCACCAGGAGTATGAAATCTTTTGCGATAAGGTTGACGATGCTTTGAACGGATGCGCCAAGCACTTTTCGGATCCCGATTTCCCTGGTCCGCTGGGAAAGGATCAGAATCACCATGGCCAATAATCCCATACAGGAAAGCAGGACGGCGATGAATGCGCCAATACTGAAAACCTCCATCATTTTTCCTTCTTTTTTGTATTGGCGGTTCACATTTTGATCCAGGAAGGATCCTTTGAAATCGCTTCCCGGTGCAATTGCTTTCCAGGCGTCTTTGACCTGGGCCATACTGGCGGGCAGGTCTGTGGGTTTTACCTTTATCAGAATATAATTGATGCTAAAATTCTTGTCCATGACCAAGGTGAGCGGATTTATTTTTTGACGCAGGGATTTAAAGTTGAAATTCTTCAGCACTCCGATCACTTTCAGCGGTCTTGCAGAATCTACGGGGAGAAGAACTCCCACAATTTGATTTTCGCCGACTTCTTTCGCCATTTCCTCATTTATCAAAACGGCAGTACTGTCCGTTGAGAATGCCGGGGAAAAATCACGGCCTGCCACTAATTGCAGATCAAGGGTCTTGACAAAATCATAGCTGACCCCGATCCAATTGCTTTTGATCTCCCGGTTCTTATAATCGAAACCCATGATCGAAGTTCGGTTACTCCCGTCTTCTCCAATTCCCAGATTGTCACAAATACCGCTGATTCTTAGTATAGAAGGATCGGAGGAAAGTTTATCCTTCATGAGCTTAAGAGCCCGGTTAGGATCAATTTCGCTGCCAACCGGCAAACTGATGACCTGGCTCATATTATATCCGAGGGGTTTTGTTCGCAGGTAACGGATCTGCTGCCAGGAAATAAATGTGCAGGAGATCAACAATACTGCAATGACGAATTGAAAAGTGATGAGCCCGTTGCGAATCAGGCCGGAGCGATGCTGACTTATTTTCCCCTTTAACACATCCACGACACTAAAGCGGGCCATGAACCAGGCAGGGTAACCTCCTGCCATCAGGGTGACTGCCAGAAAACCCAGGATGATATAAAACCAAACAACGGGTTTCATGAGCATGTTCCTTTGGATATTCATGTCGAATAACAGATGGTATTGGGGTAAAAGAAAATATGCGCAAACCACACTGACTACAAAGGCGATAAGGCAGACCACCAGGGCTTCCGACCAGAACTGAAGGCCCAAATGGGTTTTTAGGGCACCCATGGTCTTGCGCAGCCCGATTTCTTTTGTTCGGGTAAGTGATCTTCCAATGCTCAGATTGACGAAATTGATACAGGCAATGAAAAGGATGAGAAGTGCGACGACAGTGAGCAAATAGAGATAGCTCTTCTTGATGGAGCTGCTGCTTTCAACGGGAATTTCCGTATTTGTATGGATGTCGGAGAGCGGCTGCAATTGCAGGCTTAGGTAGGAGCCGTCTTTTGCAGGCTGTATTCCGTCTCTTTTCATTCTTTTGATGTTTTCGGCCAGGTAACGGTTGACAAAGACGGGCAATTTTGACTGGAAAATTTTAGGATCCGAACCTGGGTTCAATTGAATGAATACATCGTGGAATCGGGAATCCCAGATCGTACTAACCTGGTTATAATAGGAAAGGTTTTCAAAGCGGACAACCATATTGTAACGGATACTGGAATTGTCCGGTATATCATCTGTTACAGCGGATACTGTTAAGGGCTTCCACCCATTGTCCAGTTGCATTTCAATGGATTTGCCGACAGGATCTTCATTGACGAAAAGGGCTTTGGCGGTGCTTTTTGTGATCACTACATTCCCAAGTTCCTGCAGAGGGTTGCTTGCATTGCCCTTGATTATTGGAAAGCTGAAAATCCGGAAGAAATCGGCATCGGTAAAAGTCAGGTTCTGTGCAATTGTTTTGTCTTTATAGCGTACCATGGCTCCGTTGCTTAAAAAACGGACGGCATAGCGAATATCGGGGTAGGTGGATTTGAGGGAAGGCATCAGAGGCGCGGGCATCGCATTGTTCAATTCCGCGTCTTGTTTGCCCTGGCTCTTGAAATAAAGATGGTAGGTATCCCTGCCGTTTACATGAAACCGGTCAAAGGAGAATTCATAACTCACACTTAGCAATAGCAGGAGCGCACTGATGAAGGCAATGCAAAGTCCGGAGATGTTAATGAAACTGTCGGTACCGTGCCTGCGAATATTTCTCCATGCCGTCTTCAAAAAATTGCGGATCATTTGCAGAAATTTTTAAGAGAGATTGAAGAAATGTCTTCACCGGCCCGATCTGGGCCCATCAGGAGATTCGCAGATTCTTTTTTTAAAACTAAGCACCATCCTCAGATCAGCATGTTTTCGGTGACAGCCTGACCATCCAGCATACGGATGATGCGGTGGCTGAATCGGGCATCATGCTCACTATGCGTTACCATGACAATGGTCGTGCCCTGTTCATTGAGTTCTGTGAGCAATTGCATTACCTCATTGCCATTGGAGGAATCGAGATTTCCCGTGGGCTCATCTGCAAGGATGAGTTTGGGTCGGTTGACGACGGCTCTTGCCACGGCGACACGTTGTTGTTGTCCCCCGGATAATTGCTGGGGATAATGGTTCCTACGATGCATGATCTGCATCTTATCCAGCACTTCTTCCACCCGCTTTTTTCTTTCTGCGGATTTGACTCCGGTATAGATGAGGGGAAGTTCCACATTTTCAAAAACAGTGAGTTCATCGATCAGGTTGAAACTTTGGAATACAAAGCCAATATTGTGCTTGCGCAGGTCGGCCCTTTTTCTTTCATTAAAATGAGCCACTTCGATCTTATTAAACATGAAGCTCCCTTTGTCGGGATCGTCCAATAACCCAAGAATATTGAGCAGGGTAGATTTCCCGCAACCCGATGGCCCCATCACGGCAACAAATTCTCCGTCTTTGACCTCCATGGATAATTTATTGAGCGCAATGGTTTCCACCTCTTCAGTACGGTAAACTTTTTCGAGTTCGGCGATCTTGATCATTTTTATTGTTTTAACGTTTTAGGACTTTGATAGTAGTTATTATATTGTTTGGAAAAACAAATCATGAATCAGCATATATTCTTCACTTATCCATTCTGCCTGGCGGGTCTGGCTTTGAGTAGAGCTTTTTTCCATACTACAAGCAGAATCTTTTTTTCCGCATTCCCTGGAATTGTTGCCCAGCAAACATAATCCGAAGATCAGGATGAAGACTTGAAGGATTTTGCGTTGCATGTTTTCAAATTTTAGTTGTTAATCTTTTTTCAGGACCAGCTCCTGCATGTTCCCATAGGTTTCGTAACTGGAAGTGACTACCCGGTCTCCAGGTTTCAAACCCTGGAGCACTTCATAATAGTCAATATTCTGATTGCCGAGCAGGATGTCCGTCCTATAGGCCGTCTTTCCGTCCTCACTTAGTTTAAATATCCAGCTTCCTCCCGTGGTTTGAAAAAACCCACCTCTTGGTACAAGGATCGCTTCCCGCTCATCGCTCAGGGACAATGTGATCTGAAGGGTCTGCCCCCGGCGTATACCCTTTGGTACGGGTCCGACAAATTCCATATCAACCTGGAATTTGCCCGCAGTTACCTGTGAGAATACCTTAAAAATTTTCATCTTATAATTGCTTTCCGCAAAACTGAATGTACCCAAGAGCCCATTATAAACCCTTGATATATAATGCTGATCGATATCCACTCTGACCTTGAATCCGCTAAGCACATCGATCTGTCCTAACCTCTGGCCCTGTGTCTTGTTCTGCCCTATCTCAGCGTCCAATGATGTCAGTTGTCCATCAATCTGGGCCCTTACGATCAGATCATCCACTTTTTTCTGCATTATTCTCAGGGCTTCCTGGGATCCCTGGTAGGACCTTTTGTCCTGGGCCTCTTGTTCCGCCCTTGATACGGAGTCCTGCTGGAGTATCTGGATTGCCAGATCCCTTTTGTTCAGGTAATAGGTATAGTTATTCTCCGCCTGCAGGTATTCCTGTGAACCGATCACTTTTTCACCATATAATTTCTTATCCAGGTTATATATCCGCAAAGCTTCCTTATACTGGCTTTCCACATCGGCCAACTGGTTTTGTTTTGAGACCGTATTCTGCAGGGCCGCGTTATGGTTGATCTGCATCTGGGTCAGCGTATTGTAAACAGTATTCTGCTGGCTCATCAGGGTCAGCAAGAGGTCCGTGTTGGACAAGCGAAGGATGGGCTGACCCTTTTTCATGACCGTCCCATCTTCGACAAAACGTTCTTCGACACGACCCCCTTCCGTAGCATCAAGGTATATGGTGGTGATCGGCATCACATCCCCGTTTACCGCGATATTTTCCTGGAAGGGCCCCTTGGTTATCGTGCTGATCTGGATGCGATCCAGATCCACGCTCAGTTTAGAAGGACCCTTGGTATAATAATAACTGGCTCCTATCAGGGTCAGAATTGCTAATACTCCGAGAATGGTTAATATCCTTTTAGTTGACCATTTTTTCTTTTCTAGTATCCTGTCTACCATGAATGTTCAGATTGTTTGATACCGGGATGGAACCGGTCCGTTCATTGAAACTTATTTGACCATCCCAATATCCTCAAACATATGCCAGTTTTCATATGAATGATTTCCAGGTTTTTAGGCCAAAATTACACAAATGCATGTTCACTACTGATACATCCTGTGTCCGGTTATGATACAGTCTGGTTTTCATTGAATTCGGTTAAAAAATTAATTGCCACGGCTTTATATTTAAGGTAAACTTGTGGGATCAATTGTTGCATTGAGACGTAATAAAAATTCCAATTGTTACAAATGAGCCTGAGAAATGCATCTATCCTGGTCGTGGATGATGATCCCGATGTGCTGACCGCCGTACGTTTATTGCTCAAAACAGAGGCAGCGCATGTTATTACGGAGAAAAACCCGGAAAATATCCGGTCCCTGGTTTCTAAACAATCCTTCGATATCGTCCTGTTGGATATGAATTTTAATTCCAGCATCAATACCGGCAATGAAGGGCTTTTCTGGCTCAGGAAATTAAAGGAATTCGGCTGTGGGGCCGCCGTCATCATGATCACAGCCTATGGGGATATTGATCTGGCGGTCCGTTCACTCAAGGAGGGAGCGATCGATTTTGTAGTGAAGCCCTGGCATAATGAAAAGCTAATCACAACTATCAAGGATGCGCTGAAAAGGAAGGATTCCGGGAAGGAACCCGATGGATTTCCAGGTTCTTCCGGCTCTATGATCGGATCTGAACTTCTCGGCGATTCGGAGGTCATGCGGGAGATCTTTTATAAAATAGAGAAAATTGCTCCTACCGATGCCAATATCCTCATTTTAGGAGAGAATGGAACCGGCAAGGATCTGATAGCCAAGGCCATCTACCTGCATTCCTTACGTGCTGAAATGCCGCTTATCAAGGTAGATGTGGGCGCCCTGACGGACTCGCTTTTTGAAAGTGAATTGTTTGGGCATAAGAAGGGAGCTTTTACCGATGCGCGGGAAGATCGTGTCGGCCTTTTTGAAAGCGCTTCAGGCGGAACCCTATTCCTGGACGAGATCGGAAATATTTCCTTGCATCAGCAGGCCAAATTGCTTTCCGTTTTGCAGAACCGTCAAATCACCAGGATCGGCACCAACCTGCCGATTCCCATCGATATCCGTTTGATCTGCGCCACGAATCTTCCGATTTTCGAACTGGCCAATGAATCGCGTTTCCGCAAGGACCTGATCTACCGCATCAATACGGTGGAAATCATGGTTCCACCCCTGCGTAAGAGGGGGACTGATATCAGTTTGCTGGCCAAACATTTCCTGCAACTCTATTCACGCAAATACCTGAAGAATGTGGAGGCTTTCGATAGCCGGGCACTTGAAAAATTACAGGGTTACCATTTTCCAGGTAATGTGCGGGAATTACAATATACTATTGAAAGGGCCGTCATCATGGCGGAATACGAAGTTCTTCAGTCTGGTGACCTGATTTTTTCTCCTATCGAATCGCCAGTGACTTCCAAAGAAGAGCCGGTGGAACTTAATCTCAGCCAGGTAGAAAAGAATACCATCTTGAAAGTCATCGAAAAACATAATGGCAATATCAGCAAGGCCGCCAGGGAATTGGGACTGACCAGGACTGCCTTATATCGCCGACTGAGTAAATATGATATTTGAACGTTACCATTATTTGCGCTTATTGATAAGGGTGGCACTCTTATTTTTCACTTTGATGCTTACATCGGTTATCATAGTGAAAGGCTGGTACGTTTACCTTATCATAGTGCTGCCTGTTATTCTCTCCCAGTTGATCGATTTCTATCATTTTAACAAGAAGGCCCAGGATGAGGTCAAGCAATTCGTGGAATCGGTCCATTACAGGGATTTCAGTCGCTATTTTGATGTAAAGCGGGCTCCCGTTGAGCTGCAACCCCTGAGGCGGGGATTCAATGAAATCAATACCACTTTTAAGGACATCAGCCGGGAAAAAGAGACCCAATACCAATACCTGCAGAAGATCCTGGAACTTGTTGATACCGGAATACTTTCCTATGATAATGATACCGGACAAATTGGGTGGATGAATGAGGCCCTCAAGTCCATGCTGGGAATTCCTTACTTGAAAAGCATTCAATCCCTCCAAAAAAGGGATGAATTACTTTATCAGGAACTTCTGCATATCAGACCGGGTCAAAGTAAAATAGTTACCCTGAATCGGGAAGGTGCCAGAATCAAGGCCTTGGTCTCGGCTACGGCCTTTCAGACAGATAATATTATCTATAAACTGATCGCATTTCAGAATGTTGACGAAGCCCTGGATGAAACGGAAGCGAGGGCCTGGCAGAAATTGCTGAGTGTGATGACCCATGAGATCATGAACTCTATCGCACCGATATCCTCTCTTGCAGATACCATGCTCAACCGCCTGCAAAAATCGAATAGCCCATTACAGGATCAACCGGCCGTCATGGAAGACCTTCAACTCGGGATCGACACTATCAGAAGAAGGAGCGAAGGATTGCTGCGTTTTGCGGAGACTTACCGCAATCTCAATAAGATCACGAAGCCCAACCTTAAAAATATACATGTCCGCGATCTTTTCGGCAATCTGCATCAATTGATGCAACCCACCCTGGCACAGAAAAATATAGAGTTAGAAGTCATACTGAAGGACACGGATCTGGTGGTGCAAGCAGATTCCAGCCTGCTGGAGCAGGTTTTGATCAATCTCATGGTCAACGCAACAGAAGCGGTCAAAGACCGGAGCAAGCCTCATATCATCCTTAGCGCTTCGACGACAAAAAACAAGAAAACCATGATTAAGGTGGGTGATAATGGTTCAGGGATTCCACCTGAATTGTTGGATAAGATTTTCATCCCTTTCTTCAGTACCCGAAAATCCGGAAGCGGAATCGGGCTCAGCCTTTGTAAACAGATCATGCTCTTACACAAGGGCAATATACAGGTACAATCTATTGTCGGGGAAGGATCCCTTTTCACACTGACTTTTTGAGGGATTTATCTTGACAATTATACCCAGCCAAAGGTTTTCCCGATCAGTGTTTTCTGAGCTTCGTTTGGATAAAGACAATATTTGTTCTCTGGACAGATTCTTACCGTTCCGATCATTATATTGATCCTGGCGAAATAACCTCATCCTTCCCTGGGCAGGATTCATTTTTCCAATACCAAAGCACAATGCTCCAGTCGGTCTGCTCTGCCGTTTGATAGCGAAATATTTCCTGAAATCCGACTCTTAGGTGCGCCTTGATAGAACGTGGATTTGCATAATCTATCTCGGTGATGGCAAAAGCATATTTGGGGCTTAGTTGTTCCCTGTAATAGGCATAACACTCATCGAATATGCCGATTCCCCTGTATCCCTTTCCCACACAGGCCTGGCCGACCGCGATGAAGGACTGAGCGGCTATTTTTTTGCCATGGAATTCGATTTCTTCCAGGGTTTTGAACATGGGCTCCAGAACAGGGACATCCTTACAGGATTCCCTGGTCATACAGAGCAGGTAGGCGATAACCCGGGATCCGTCTTTTGCAATCACATGGGGCTCGATCGCATTCATCCTTTGCAGGATATCCAGGTTATGGATGGCCGTTACAAAGCCCTGGCTTTCGATCTCGCTTCGGTTTAAATTGAAGGGCAGGTTGGCCTGCTGGAGGTCGAGGATGCCTTGCAGGTCCTTAATGCCGTAAGCTCGGGCATATTCGACGCGGTTCATGATTTTGGCTGTGAGAATTTTTCCCGGTTGAATTGTTCGGATTGTCCTCTCGGAATGGAAAGGGATTTCCAATTGTCCCCGCACAGCATTTTCCCGATAAAGACTATCTGGCCGATATGGTAGGGGTAATGGGCCAATTGACGGTTAATGGCTTCGGTCACCGAATGCGGTTCCGCACGGATGTAAACGATACGATTCAGGTCTTGCTCCTTCAAAGGTTCCAGCGCTCTGAACAGGCAATCCCAGCCCTGGTCCCATGATTTCATCAGTTCTTCCCGGGTCCTGACATCGTTGTCGAATTCGGCTTCCCGATTTCTGTTTGGCTTTTCACCGTCTGAATTCAGAAAATCCGTCCAGCGGGATATCATATTTCCGGACAGGTGTTTGACGATGGTGAAAATACTGTTGCTGGCTTGATCATGTTGCCAGAATAAGGCTTTGTCCGGAATTTGATCCATTGTCTTTTCTCCCAGTGTCTTGTAATACCTGAATTGTTTGAGGGTGCTGGTTAAATATGAATTTTCTGATGGCATGACCTGAAATTTTTCTTCCTCAAATTTATGAACGAATTTTAGCCGATTTTCTCCACTCTTTAATAAATTGCTATGCCAAGCCAGATCCGACAAAAACTGGTATTCAGAAATACCAGCGCTAAAGAGCTTTACGAATTGTACATGAATTCAAAAAAACATTCGGTAACTACCGGTGCGACTGCGAAGATCTCAGCGAAAATCGGAGGCAGATTTGTGGTCCATGAAGGTTATGCCACTGGCGAGAATCTGTTGTTGGTTAAAGACAAACTCATCTTGCAGACCTGGCGTGCAAGTGACTGGACTAAAAAGGACCCTGATTCGACTTTCATGATTTACCTGGAACAGAAAGGAAAGGATACCAGCTTGCATATGGTTCATGCCCATGTGCCGGATGAACAGGCGCAGAGCCTGCGCCAGGGCTGGCATGATTTCTATTGGAAGCCGTGGAAGACCTATTTGAAGGGAGAGAAGAAGAAATTGACTCGTTCAATTTCAAAAAAAAGAGATAAAGTACCAACCCCATGACACAATATGAAAAAGCGCTAAAATTCAAACAGCTCCATCAGGAACCAGGGTTATTTATTCTTGCGAATGCCTGGGATGCGGGCTCTGCCAGAATTCTTGAGCATCTCGGTCTTGAGGCGCTGGGGACAACCAGCGCGGGTCTTGCTTTTTCCCTGGGAAGGCCCGACGGGAGAGGGGCATTAACCAGGCAACAGAGTCTGGAGAATGCGGCTTCCATTGTATTGGCGACAAGCCTGCCGGTCTCGGCGGACCTGGAAAACGGATATGGGGACCGGCCCGAAGATTGCGCTGAGACGATCCTGTTGGCGGCTGAAAAGGGACTAGTGGGCTGCACGCTTGAGGATGCGACAGGCATCACCGAAAATCCGATCTACGATATCGGCCTTTCCATAGAAAGGGTGAGGGCCTCAGCTCTTGCAGCAAGACGGCTTCCATTTCCTTTCCTACTGACTGCAAGGGCGGAGAATTTTCTTTATGGAAAACCTGATCTTGATGATACGATCAGGCGGCTTGTTGCCTACGCCGAAGCAGGAGCCGATGTGCTTTATGCACCGGGTTTGAAAAGTCTGGATGAAATCGAAGCTATCGTTCGGGCTGTGGCTCCTAAACCGGTTAATTTTCTGTTGAACCCATCGATGGAGAATTTTTCCATTGAGGACCTGAAAGATTCCGGGGTTAAAAGAATGAGCTTAGGTTCTACATTGGCAAGGGCTGCCTACGGTGCATTGTTTCCGGCAGTAAGGGAGCTCGTGGGAGAAGGAAGTTACCAGTTTGCAAAAAATGCCATTGCTTATGGAGCTTTAAATGAAATATTTGCTTCCTGACCCTTCCTGCTCAATTCATTCAAAGAGGTTCAATTTCACGAATTTCCACATTTCCTCCAACTAAGAGGACGGGACAGCCTTTAGCCAGTTCCAGGGCCTCCTCGATATTGATAGACCGGACCAGGGTATAGCCACCCAGAGTTTCTTTGATTTCACTATAGGGGCCATCTGTAACGATTCCGGTTCCGCGAACCACTTTTCCGGTTCTTTTGAGACGGTTTCCGCGACTATCGAGCTTGTTTTGGGCGGCAATGCTTCCTGCCCAGTCCATCCATTTTTTGGTTATGGCCTTTCCTTCTTCGCTTTGAGTGTCAGGGGCTGCATTGAAATCGCCCCGGAACAGTAATAGAAATTCTTTCATAATTCATAATTTATGAATTAAAGACAAGCGTATGAAAAGAAACTGGACAATTCACTCATTTTATCATATTGTCAACCCCATAATTTCTATTTGCTTTTGCTTAACTTCATTGAAGTTAGAACAGTTCCACAATGCAAAATAAAGAGGAAATAATCCGGCAGCTTGAAGAAAGCCAATGCGAAAAGGTGAAACTGGCGATCACCGATATCGATGGCATTTTGCGCGGAAAAGTTATCAGTTTTGAAAAATTCAAATCGGTGGTTGAAAAGGGTTTTGGATTTTGCGATGTGGTATTCGGATGGGACGCTTGCGATCAGGCATATGATAATGCACAAATAACAGGATGGCATACGGGTTATCCGGATGCTCAGGCTTTCGTGGACCTGGATACATTCCGGCAGGTTCCCTGGGAGAACGATTTGCCATTTTTTCTGGCAGATTTCAACGGGGAACTTAGCGCATGCCCACGCAGCCTGCTGAAACATATTATCAAGCAGTCCTTTGATCTTGGATACAGCCCTTTTTTCTCCCAGGAATTTGAGTGGTTCAATTTTAAGGACAATTCCTCCGAACTCTATGGCAATAAATTCAGCAGTATCCAGCCCATGACCTATGGGATGTTTGGTTATTCGATCCTGCGTGCTTCACAGCAAAGCGAATATTTTCATGCACTCTTCGATAACCTAAAAAAATTCAATGTTCCGCTAGAGGGTATCCATACCGAAACTGGTCCGGGAGTCTATGAAGCTGCGATCAGCTATGCGGGTATTCTCGAAGCAGCGGATCGTGCCGTGCTTTTTAAGAGCGGGACAAAGGAAATCGCTCACAGGCATGGTTTGATAGCGTCTTTTATGGCCAAATGGAACGAAATGCTTCCAGGCTGCAGCGGGCATGTGCACCAAAGCCTCTGGAATGAAGATGGGAAGAAAAACCTTTTTTACGATCCCAAAAAGAAAAGCGGAAGGAGTGCATTATTGGAAAATTATATGGCGGGGCAACTCTTTTGTTTGCCGCATATTCTGCCTCTTTTTGCACCAACCGTGAATAGTTATAAAAGACTGGTTGAAGGGGCCTGGGCTCCTACCACCCTGACCTGGGGAACCGATAATCGCACCACGGCGCTTCGCGTTCTGGCAACCGGCCCTGGCTCGGCCAGGCTGGAAACACGGGTGGTTGGGTCAGATTCAAATCCCTACCTGGCGATGGCGGCCTGCCTGGCTTCTGGTTTATATGGGATTAGGAAGAATCTGCCGCTCCAAATTGTGGAGACGGAGGGCAATGGGTATGTAGATAAAAAAAATGGGATCCTGCCTGCCAACCTCTGGGAGGCCACACAGGCAATGAAGGTATCTGAAATTGCGAGGGGATTATTCGGCGAGGCTTTTGTGGCCCATTTTACAGGCACAAGGGAATGGGAATGGAGGCAGTTTTCTAAAGTGGTGACGGATTGGGAGTTGAAAAGGTATTTTGAGATCATCTAATCAGGATCCAAATGATCGATTTTCATATAATCAGACAGTATAATTATCCTACCCTAATCCGCTTCGGAGCCGGAGCTGTAAAGGAATTACCCGCTTATTTAAAGGCGAATGGTTTGTATAAACCTTTGCTAGTGACCGATCCCCTCGTGGCGGGCCTGCCCTTTTTTAAGGAAATCCTCTCTGACCTGCAATCCATTTCAGTTCAGGTATTTAATGAGATACATAAGAATCCGGTGAAATCGGATGTATTGAAAGGTGGTGATCTATATGCCGCATCAGACCGGGATTCCATCATTGGCCTGGGGGGCGGGGCCGCTATGGATGTCGCAAGGGCCATCGCGTTGCGAATCCATCACCACCGCGATCTTTTTGACTATGACGACCTGATCGGGGGGGACCAGTTTGTGACGGAAGATGTGCCGCATTTTATAACGATACCTACAACCAGCGGAACTGGAAGCGAAGTGGGGCGCAGCGCCATCATTTCGGAAGATGAAACCCATCGGAAAAGAATTCTTTTTTCTCCCAAACTACTTGCTAAAATCGTTTTTGCCGATCCCCTGCTTACCATGGAATTGCCGCCCTTTGTTTCTGCTGCTACAGGCATGGATGCACTTACTCATAATATGGAAGCATTTCTCGCAAAGGGTTTTCATCCGATGGCTGACGGGATAGCGCTGGAGGGTATTTCCCTTATCAATGAATCCATTGTGGAAGCAGTGAAGCATCCGTCCCTGGCCTCCCGAAGTAAGATGATGATTGCATCTCTTATGGGTGCTGTTGCATTTCAAAAAGGACTGGGAGTCGTCCATTCCCTGGCCCATCCACTATCCTCTTTGTTGGATACGCATCATGGTTTGGCTAATGCCGTTAATCTGCCTTATGGAATGAGGTTCAATAGTTCGGGTTTTGAGGACAGTTTCAGGCGGATTGCAAGGGCGCTTGAATTAAAGGAAGAAAGCAGTCAGGCTGTAGTGAAGCATTTGTTTGAACTGAACTACAAAATCGGCATGCCGACGCGATTAAGGGAAATCGGAGTGAAGGAGGAACATCTGGAAATTCTTTCGGAACTTGCATTTGCTGATTTCTGCCATCCCAATAATCCGAAACCAGTCAGCCAGGACGATTTTCGAATACTTTACAGGGAAGCTATTTGAGACTGCCGGACACCTGAATCATGTTATATGATTAAAAAAAGAATTGGCATCAGTTATACCAGGACCAATTTCCATTTCTACTGGAATTGGTTTAGTCCGGAAGATCTGAGAAATGACCTTGAACTTGTTGAGCTTTCATTTGAAAAAATGAATAGCCATGAGATTCCAACCTGTGACGGATTTGTGCTGACGGGCGGAATCGATATTGAACCTTCTCTATATAACCTGGAGTCAGGCTACCCCCATGCTCCGCAGTTTTATCAACCCGAAAGGGATTTATTCGAAAAAGAAATTTATGAGTTTTCTCAATTGCACCGGCTGCCTGTATTGGGTATTTGCCGGGGTATGCAGCTTGTCAATACATTGCAGGGAGGAAGACTGATCCAGGATCTTGGGCAGTTCAATGAAATACATAAAAAGGAAGAAACAGATAAGGAGCATGGGATCAGCGTGATGAGCAAGACCCTGATGAGCGAGATCGTGGAGGAAGGGACAGGATATGTCAATAGCGCCCATCATCAGGCAATCCATAGAAATGATCTGGGTCGAAATCTGCTAGCCAATGCCCATTCAATCAGGGACGATGAGACCATTGAAGGGCTGGAATTCCTGGAAAAAGAAGGGAGGGGATTCCTTCTTTGTGTGCAATGGCACCCGGAACGAATGAGGGACAAGCTAGAAAATCCATTTTCGAAAAAGATTAAAGAGAGATTTATTAAGGAAATCAGACAGGTCAATATGGAAAAAATAAATATGTTCAACCCTGCGACGGAAGAGGTCATCGCCACCTTGCATGAGGATAGTTCAGAAACGATTAAAGAGAAATTTCAATTGCTTCGTGCAGCCCAGGTAGGATGGGCAGCGTATTCCCTTTCCGAGCGGGTGGCATGCATCCGCCGTTTTTTCGATTTGATCGAAGTGCATAAGGATGCGCTTTCCAGAACCCTGACCGAAGAAATGGGTAAACCTCTGCAACAATCACTGAACGAACTAAATGGAGCCAGGGCGCGGATTCGTTTTTTTCTAGAAAACAGCGAAAAATGGCTGAGCGTAGAATGGATCGACCAACAAAGCGCAACTAGAGAAAAAATAGAATATGAGCCGTTGGGAGTCATAGCAAATATCTCCGCATGGAATTACCCCTACCTGGTCGCCGTCAACGTTATCATTCCCGCACTGATCGGGGGCAATGCGGTTTTCTATAAACCTTCAGAATATACCATGCTGACCGGCATGCATATTCAAAAATTGCTTTATCAGGCAGGATTGCCTGAACATTGTTTTGAACTCGGGCTCGGAAAGGGCCAGGTGGGAGAGGCCTTGCTTCATCTGTCTCTGGATGGTATTTTTTTTACGGGAAGTTACCGAACGGGAAGATTGATCGCAGAGCGGGTTGCTTCCCGGTTGATCCCCTGCCAGCTTGAACTCGGTGGAAAGGATCCGCTTTATGTCATGGATGATGTGGAGGATATCGATCAGGTTGCAGGGGCTGCTTTGGAAGGCGTGATCTATAACAGCGGCCAGAGCTGCTGCGCCGTAGAAAGAATCTATGTACACAGGAAGATCTATGAGCCCTTTGTAAAAAGCTATCTATCTCAACTGAAAAAACTGAAGGTCGGGGATCCATTGGAAAAGGGAATCGATGTGGGACCTCTTAGCCGTAAGGCGCAGGTGGATTTTTTGCTGGAGCAAATCGAAGATGCGATACAAAAAGGGGCCAGGTTATTGCATGGAGGCAAACGCATTCCTGGAAAGGGATATTTTATCGAACCGGCCGTGCTCACAGATGTACATCATGGCATGCGCATAATGAAGGAAGAATCTTTTGGACCAGTTACCGGGATACAAAAAGCGGAAGATGATGAAGAGGCGCTGTCCCTCATGCAGGATACTGAATATGGATTGACCGCGGCCATTTATTCGAAAAGCTATGAACGGGCTGAAAAACTGTTCAAAAGAATCAATACCGGCACAGTTTATTGGAATTGCTGCGATAGGGTGAGCGCTTCCCTGCCCTGGAGCGGAAGAAAACATTCCGGCATCGGCAGCAGTTTGTCCTACCAGGGCATCAGGGCCTTTGTTCAGCCAAAATCTTACCATATCAGGGGATGAATCATCCTCACTGATAGGGCTCAACCCGGTTAGTCTCCCTTGTTTCATCATAATTCAGAAGGCTTTTATAGATTTGCATCCGTTTCATTATGAGTATAGGAAATGTTTTACTGGTAGACGACGAAGAAAAGCTAAGGACGCTGCTCAAGCGAATCATCAGCCTGGAGGGTTATTCCATTTTTGAAGCAGGCAATATAAAAAGCGCCTGCCGGATACTCGAAAAAGAACCCATACAGATCATATTGTGCGATGTCAAGTTGCCTGACGGCAATGGGGTAGATTTTGTTTCGCAGATAAAAGCCAAATATCCTGAACCCGAAATCATCCTGCTTACGGCCTTTGGGAATATTGCGGATGGAGTACAGGCAATGAAAAACGGAGCTTTCGATTATATAATAAAAGGTGACGATAACGATAAGATCATTCCCCTGTTGAACCGTGCCCTGGAAAAAATACAATTGCAAAAAAGGGTTGCCCAGCTTGAAAAGCAGGTCAATATCAAATACGGATTCGAAAATATTCTTGGAAAATCTTCCCTGATCATGCAAGCGATAGAGCTGGCTAAGAAAGTAGCTCCTTCGGAAGCAACCGTCCTGCTTCTAGGTGAAACGGGAACTGGAAAAGAAGTTTTCGCACAAGCTATCCATAATGGAAGTAAGAAAAAGGGAAAGCCCTTTATGGCACTCAATTGCAGCGCTTTTGGAAAAGAAATACTCGAATCGGAGATATTTGGCCATAAGGCTGGAGCTTTTACAGGTGCCAATCGGGATAAACGTGGTTTGATTGAAGAGGCGGATGGAGGAACATTGTTTCTGGATGAAATTGGCGAAATGCATATCGAACTCCAAACTAAATTATTAAGGGTGCTGGAAACCAATGAGTTCATCAAGGTGGGGGATACTAAATCCACCCGGGTGGATGTACGAATAATTGCCGCTACCAACCGGGACCTGCAAAAAGATGTAAACCAAGGGCATTTCCGTGAAGATCTCTATTATCGGCTAAATGTATTTACCATCCTCCTTCCGGCACTCAGGGACCGGAAAAAGGATATTCCGATTTTGGCGGAATATTTCGTAAATGTTTTTTCTAAGAAGACCGGCCAAACCATTGAAGAAATGAGCCCTGACTTCATGGAACATCTTCAACAGCATGATTGGAAGGGAAATATCCGGGAATTGAAGAATGTCATTGAGAGGGCGGTCATATTGTCGGAAAACCAAATACTGACCCTAACAAACCTGCCGATGGAATTGCAGGTCATCAACCACAAACCCCAGACACTTTCTGCTTTTGATCTTGCCAGTGTGGAAAAACTACATATTCATCGGGTACTCAATCATACCCGGGGCAATAAAATGGAAGCGGCTAAATTGCTCAATATCGGACTCACTACGCTTTATCGCAAGATTGAAGAATACGGGATATCCACTCAATAACCCTACTCAGTTTCCTACCCACCCATTTTGAAATGGTTTTTTCAAAATGAAAACCCTGGTCATTTGAAAAAGGATTTGACGGAACCTGCCATCTCCCTCTGAAAACCAATTCCACGGCCCAAACCGAGGCCATGACAAAAAAAAAGAATCGTACTGGTACATTTTTGGCAAAATCTGTGGCAGGAGGTCAGTTTTTCCAATAGAACCTGGCCGTTCGCCAATTATTCCCTTATAATTAACATGTTTAGAATGGAAAAAGTTAAGATACTATTGACTATCTGCTTATTCTTCGGATTCAATTCATTGACCTATGCGGGAGGAGAGGATACTACAGTTCTCAAGAATCATTATGCCTATCCTTTGTTTCCGACTGTAAAACACATCAGCGACACAGGTGTGCAGAATTCCGATTCAGTGCCTATCAAAGAGAAAGCCAGCGAACCTTTTGCATTTGCGGATTTTTCATGGCTTTGCGGCACAAGCCGCAAAACAAGTGCCCCGGCTTTTGACTCGAAATATTTCACCGGGGATATAACATTCGATTTTAACTATACGCATTCGTACAATCACCCGATCGATAATACTGTCGTGGGATCGACCGCGCTGGCACGTGACAATGAATTGCAATTATCCTTTCTTGGCGTAGGGGGAGATATACATTATGACAATGTGCGAGGAAGGATCATGATGCAGTTCGGGACACGTTCCACCATAGTTCCCCGCAACGATGGGAGTTCCTATAAAGGACAATATGACCTGCAAACCATTTACCGTTATATCAGTGAAGTTTATGGAGGGTATCATTGGGATGTTTGGCATGGCATTAATCTGGATGCAGGCATTTTCATGTCTTATATAGGTTTGTTTTCCTACAATAATTTTGAAAACTGGGGATACCAGCCATCCTATGTTTCGGACAACACACCCTGGTTTTTCAATGGCCTGAGATTGCAGACCTTTCCGAGCGACAAATTGAAAGTAGAATTATGGCTTATCAATGGTTGGCAGAGCTACGGCATGTTCAACCATAGCCCCGGGATGGGTTATTCGATCTATTACCGGCCGAGAGAAAGAGTGGATTATGTATTCAATTTCTATTATGGAAAAGATGATGAAGGGGATCCAGGCAGGTACCGCCTGCACAGCGACAACAGCTATGAATACAGGTATTTGAACAGAAAGAGGGGGTTCATTACAAAGGCCGGTTTCGATATTACCTATGATTTGGGATTTGAAGATGGGGATGGTGTTACACCATTTGGGAAAACGGATAAAAAAACAGGCCTAGATCTCCCGGCACAGAATTTCATTGCTGCTATGTTTTACAATCGTTTTTGGTTCGGGAAAAGTGAAAAAATTGCCTGGAATTTCGGTGGCGGGTACATGCATAACCCTGGTCAATACCTTGTACTCGCTCCTACAGGATATGCAGACACGCTTTTTCAAGCTCAGACAGGTAATGGATCCACTTTTGATGCATGGGATATTTCGACCACCCTTGATTATATGCCCAATCAGAACATGACGCTCAAACTGGAATTCGTACACCGCGCGATAGTGGATATCGGACCCGCACCCGGAACCGAAGCTCTGAAAGGATATTTTGCCGGTCCCGGCGGAGTCACTTCTCCGACAGGGTTTACGAATACCGGAGGTTATACCTATGCATCAAACGGCGCCTCAATCGCTCCTCCATTAAGCAGTTGGGGGGGCTGGATGCCCGATCTTAGAAAATCGGAATCAAGGATCGTACTGGCCTTCCTTTTGAGGTTTTAGAGTGGGAAGGGCTATCTAACAATTGTTTAACGAAGACCAGACATACAAAAGCCTTTTTTATACGTTAATGGAGGTAAAAACAATCTGACCGAAGCCTTAAAATTTTGATATGACAACCTTAACCTTAAGCAAATCAGGAACTGAATTAAAAATCAATAAGATTTTGGTCGAAAAGTTAGGCATTCCCGAATGTGATATCCCTGAGAATGCTTACTTTCAACAGGACCTGGGGATCGATTCCCTGGATCTTTATGAGATATTCATGGAAGTGGAAAAGAAGTTTGAAATTAAGATCCCAGACGAAATGGCTGAAAAAATCAAGACGAGGGCTGCACTAACGGAGTATGTGCTCAACCATTAAAGATTTCATTTCATAATTAAAGCCGTCTATATGGACGGTTTTTTTATTGGTACAATTTGGAGGCATCTCTCAAAGATTCCATTTTGAAAAGAAACCATTCCAAAATGAAATAATATCTGCCATTTTATCCATGCCAAATTTATCAGTTAAATTTGTAACCCGCCATAGACTTATATTTCAGCGATTCAACAATTTTTTTCCCCATTCAGGCACAAGGTTTGGAATTGAGTAAGCAATTCTCGAAACATGAGAAAAAGGATATCCGGGTTCGGCATAGTGATTCTTGCCTGGGTGGTAGTACTTGCAATGTTATACCTGGTTTTTCTTAAATTCAGATTATTTTTTCATTAATAGGGTTCTATGGCAACCATAATTTTATTCATTTCAGGACTGCTATGCTTCCTGCTATTCTTTAGATCAATCGATTTTTTTGACAAGCTTTAAACCTTTTTGCCCATGATGATGGCATTATTTATCATTTCAGTGGCAGTATTCATTTACCTGCTCTATGTTCTGATTAAACCGGAAAAATTCTAATCGAAAAAACTAGTCTTATGAGCACGGAATGGATGGGAATAATAGCTAGCTTTTTGATAACCATAATAATTGCTTATCCCCTGGGACGATATATAGCAAAGGTATTTGCCGGCGAAAAGACTATCCTTGATTTTTTAAGCCCATTGGAAAATCGGATTCTGAGATTTTGCGGAATCGACTATAAAAAGGGCATGAACTGGAAGGAGTTCTTGAAAGCCATGCTGACCGTTAACCTGGTCTGGTTTGTCTATGCTTTTTTTGTGCTTCTTGGGCAGGGACATTTGCCCCTGAATCCGGATAAGAACCCGGGAATGAGCCCGGACCTGAGCTTTAATACGGCAATCAGTTTTATGGTCAATTGCAATTTGCAGGATTATTCAGGAGAGACCGGCGCCACTTATCTTTCACAGTTGTTCGTCTTCACTTTTCTACAGTTTTTAAGTGCGGCTACCGGCATAGCCTGCCTGGTTGCTTTATTCAATGGGTTAAAGGAAAAAACTACGAATAACCTGGGCAATTTCTGGGCTATATTGACGAAAACTGTTACCCGGATCCTGTTGCCGCTTTGTATCGTAATAGCAGTTTTACTTGCCTTTAATGGTACACCGACCAGCTTTGATGGAAAGGATACCATCACGACCCTGCAGGGAGATACCGTACAGGTATCCCGTGGTCCGGCGGCCGGCATGATCGCCATCAAGCACCTGGGAACCAATGGAGGCGGATGGTTCGGAGCCAATTCGGCCCATCCATTTGAAAACCCGAACTATTTTACCAATATGCTGGAGATCATTGTACAGGTCCTGATCCCGGTAGCCATGATATTTGCACTTGGATTCTATATCAAGCGCAGGAAACTGTCCTGGATGATTTTTGCGATCATGACCCTTGGGCTATTCTGTCTTTTGGTTCCGACCCTAGTGACTGAGGTTTATGGCAATCCCCTCATTACCAAAATGGGCATCGCCCAGCCGACCGGGGCCATGGAGGGAAAGGAGGTGAGGTTCGGCCCTGCCGCTTCTGCTTACTGGAGCATTGTCACTACAATCATCTCCACGGGTTCGGTCAATTCTATGCATGACAGTTTTATGCCTGTTTCCGGGCTGATGCAAATGCTGGGGATGCTGGTGAATGCATTTTACGGAGGATGCGGAGTGGGGTTGCTGAATTACTATATCTATATCATCATTACGGTATTTATAGCGGGCCTGATGGTCGGACGTACCCCGGAATTCCTGGGACATAAGGTAGAAGCCAGGGAGGTGAAAATCGCCGCGCTGGTTACCTTGCTCTCCGCTTTCATCATCAAGGGGGGAACTGCCCTTGCCGCCTATTATTTTGTTTACCATAACAATATTGATTGGGCCGTCAAACCCTCCGCTTGGCTGAACAATCCGGGCTATCATGGATTTTCGGAAATGTTCTATCAATATATTTCAAGCAATGCAAATAATGGAAGCGGATATGCGGGATTGACTGCTAATAATCCTTTCTGGAATATCACTACGGGCTTTGCCATGATACTTGGCCGCTTTTTGCCGATTATAGGGCCAGTGGCCATTGCAGGCTTACTGGCGAATAAGAAATATATTCCTGAATCGGCGGGTACCCTCCAGGTGGATTCCATGACTTTTGAAGTGACCACTTTTGCGGTTATCGTCATCATCACGGCATTGTCCTATTTTCCGCCGCTTGTCCTGGGTCCGATCGCCGAATATTTTAGCATGCATTAATAGATTTATATGAAACCGAGCATGAGTATTTGTCAAAACAGGGTTATGAATAGTCGAGGTTCCGGTTGGGAAACAGAAAACTAAAAATATTCAGATGAAAAGCAAAAGAGGTTCTTCCCTTTTTCCTCCTGAACTGGTAAAAACCGCGTTCAAAGAATCCTTTGTGAAACTGAAGCCGCGAGTCATGGCCAGGAATCCGGTGATGTTCACCGTATATATCGGAACCATCATCATGTTATTCGTATGCTTGTGGATCGCAGCAGGAGAGAAATCGCAGGGAAGCCTGGTTTACAATACAGTCATTTTTTTAGTATTGTTTGCGACTCTTCTATTTGCCAATTTCGCCGAAGCCATTGCAGAAGCTCGTGGCAAAGCCCAAGCCGACAGCCTCCGAAAAACCAGGGAGGATACCCCGGCAAAAAAGATCCTGTTTTATGAACACGGGGAGAATCCACAGGTTACTACTGTTTCTTCCTCTGAACTGAGAAAGGGCGACCTGTTCGTATGTGAGGCAGGAGACCTGATTCCTATGGACGGAGAGATTATCGAGGGGCTTGCTACTATCGATGAAAGCGCCATTACCGGGGAAAGCGCCCCTGTGATCCGCGAATCCGGAGGAGATAAGTCAAGTGTGACCGGCGGTACCAAGATACTTAGTGACCGTATCGTGGTTAAGGTGACTACGGATCCCGGAGAGAGTTTCCTGGACAAGATGATCGCCCTTGTGGAAGGAGCGAGCCGTCAGAAAACTCCCAATGAAATCGCGCTGACCATATTACTTGCGTGCTTTACACTAATCTTTCTGATCGTCTGTGTTACGCTAAAGCCATTCGGCGATTATGCAAATACTCCGATACCCATCGCAGCTTTTGTTTCGTTATATGTCTGCCTGATACCGACAACGATCGGCGGTTTGTTGAGCGCCATCGGGATTGCCGGCATGGACAGGGCACTTCGCGCAAATGTCATCACCAAGAGCGGGAAGGCTGTGGAAACAGCCGGTGACCTGGATACCTTATTACTGGATAAGACAGGAACGATTACCATCGGCAACCGCAAAGCCACTCATTTCTGGCCAGCCGACCAAATCGATGAAAAATCATTTGTCGATGCCTGTGCACTTGCTTCCCTCGCCGATGAGACCCCTGAAGGGAAATCAATCGTAGAACTGGCAGGAGTGAATCCCAATAATTATAATACAGGCGGTTCTAAATTCATAGAATTCACTGCGGAGACCCGAAGCAGCGGCATTGATCTGCCTTCCGGCCTCAGGATAAGAAAAGGCGCTTTTGATGCGATCCGCAAGAATGTGTCCAAGGCAGGGAATCCCTTCCCTGCTGAAATCGAAGACCGGGTGAAGAATATTTCGAGCAATGGAGGAACTCCGCTGGTGGTTAGCCAGAATGCGCATGCGATCGGCGTGATAGAATTGCAGGATATCATCAAACCAGGAATATTTGAACGATTTGACCGCCTGCGCAAAATGGGAGTGAAGACCGTGATGGTTACCGGCGATAATCCTCTCACTGCGAAATATATTGCTGAAAAGGCCGGTGTTGACGATTTTATCGCGGAGGCCAAGCCTGAGGATAAAATGAATTATATCAAAAAGGAACAACAGGGCGGGAAACTGGTGGCCATGATGGGAGATGGAACCAACGATGCGCCTGCCCTGGCGCAGGCCGATGTCGGAGTTGCAATGAACAGCGGCACACAGGCTGCCAAGGAAGCCGGTAATATGGTGGACCTGGACAATGATCCCACAAAATTGATCGAGATCGTTGAAATCGGCAAGCAGTTGCTCATGACGCGCGGCACGCTGACCACTTTTTCAATTGCCAATGATGTGGCCAAATATTTTGCCATTGTACCGGCGCTGTTCATCGCTTCCATCCCTGCCCTCCAGGCTCTCAATATTATGGGATTGAAAAGTCCGCAAAGTGCGATCTTATCCGCGGTGATCTTTAATGCCATCATTATCCCAATACTGATCCCGCTGGCATTACGCGGTGTGGCCTATAAGCCGATCGGAGCAAGCGCCCTGCTTCGCCGCAATATGCTGATCTATGGACTAGGGGGCATCATTGCGCCATTCGCAGGGATTAAACTCATTGATATGTTACTCGGATTATTCATGTGAAAAATTGAGCTATGAAAAAGTATTTATTGCCCTCTTTAAAAATAACCCTTGTTTTTCTGGTGATTTGTTCCCTGCTCTATCCACTTTTGATTGCCGGAATCGGGCATTTTACACCAGGAGGTGGAAGGGGGGAGACGATTGTCGTCAATGGCAAGGTGGTGGGTTATGCCAATATCGGGCAGAAATTCGATCAGGATAAGTATTTCTGGCCGAGGCCTTCAGCCGTGGCTTTTAATGCGGCCGGGAGCGGAGGAAGCAATAAGGGGCCAGCCAACCAGGATTATCTTAAGGATGTCCAGGCACATATCGATAGCTTTTTGATCCATAACCCTACCGTAAAAAAGGAAAATATCCCTTCAGAGCTGGTGACTTATTCCGGATCCGGACTCGATCCGGATATTTCTCCCCAGGCTGCTTATATCCAGGTTGACCGGATTGCAAAAGTGAGGAATCTGCCGACGGATAAAATAAATAGCCTGATCGCGGGACATACCGAGAAGCCTTTTTTAGCGCTATTCGGGCCGGAAAAGATCAATGTGCTCAGATTGAATGTTGCCTTGGATGAGCTTCATTAATTAGTTAAGCGATAATTATCTCTACATTTGAAATGCCTTTCTCCTGGAAAGCCATTGTTCATCAGAATATATTCCAAGAATGGCCGAAAAAGACCAGAACGTTCAACATTTCCTGGAGCTCATCCGGCAGTCCAGACGGGGGAAGTTTAAGATTTATATAGGGATGAGCGCCGGTGTTGGAAAGACTTTCCGGATGCTTCAGGAAACCCAGACCCTGCTACGCAACGGCGTAGATGTGAAGATAGGTTATGTGGAGACCCATAATCGAAAAGAAACAGAGTCACTACTGGAAGGATTGCCCATCATCCCTCGCCGTAAACTTTTTTATAAAGGAAAGGAGCTGGAGGAGATGGATATGCAGGCCATTCTCAACCTGCATCCGGAAGTGGTCGTTGTTGACGAATTGGCCCATACCAATATTGAAGGAAGCAAGAATGAAAAGAGATGGCAGGATGTGATGGAAATCCTGGACGCAGGGATCAATGTGATCAGCGCTATCAATATCCAGCATATTGAAAGCCTGCATAAAGAAGTGAAAGAAATCACTGGAGTAGACGTGGGAGAGCGTGTTCCTGACAGCGTGCTCAAGGAAGCAGATGAGGTGGTTAATATTGATCTTACGGCCGATGAACTGGTCACCCGGCTTAAAGAGGGAAAGATTTATGCACCTGATAAGATTCAAATATCCCTGAAGAATTTTTTCCAGGCGGAGAAAATTCTTCAACTGAGGGAATTGGCTTTAAAGGAAGTGGCCACCCAGGTCGAACGCAAGATCGAAACGGAGCTGCCCCGAAGCGCCCATCTGCGCTCCGAGCGTTTCATGGCTTGTATCAGCAGCAACCACGAGATCGCTGCCAAGGTAATCCGCAAAACTTCCCGGCTTGCAAACTATTATCATTCAAAATGGTTTGTCTTATATGTCCAGACCGCCAAGGAGGCCGGAGACAAGATCGGGCTGGCCGAGCAGCGGCACCTGATCAACAACTTTAAATTGGCTACAGAACTCGGAGCGGAAGTCATAAGGGTCAAACTTAACAATATTGCAAAGGGCATAATTCAAACCTGTGAGGAACAGTCGATAACGACGATCTGTATCGGCAAACCTCATTTGAATCTTTTAAACATTATACTGAGCACGGCGGTATTCAATCAACTATTAAACAAACTGGCTTCTGTCGAAATCGACGTAGTCATATTGTCCTGACATGCGCTTAAAGACAAAACTATCCATCAGCCTCATTTTCCTTTTTCTCGTCATCGTGTTGTTTGGCGTGCTGGGAGTGGTCTATATCAATATACTGAGCGACCAATCCCAACAAATCCTCAAGAACAATTATGAATCCCTGGTCTATTCCAACAACATGCTTACGGCCCTGGAGAATATCAAGATCAGAAAAGATGCGGTGCAGGAATTTTCAGATAACCTGGCCAAACAACAAAAAAACATCACGGAGATCGGGGAAAAGGAATCGACAGATGAACTAACACGGAATTTCCATGAACTATTGGCCGATCCTGAGGACTCAAGCAATTATCCAGAGATCCGCCAATCCATATACCAGATAGAGCAACTCAATGAGATGGCCATTCTTAGGAAAAATTCCGTTGCGACCAAAACGGCCGAGACTGCTAAATTGGTTCTGACAATTATTTTCACGATACTTACCCTGATCGCCTTCTCCTTCATCTATAACCTCCCTGCGATCATCTCCGATCCCATCCGTACACTTTCTGAAGGGATCGCCGCCATCGCCAATAAAAATTATGCCAAAAGGATTTATTTAAGGCAGAAAGATGAATTCGGAGACCTGGCCCATTCTTTCAATATTATGGCCGGAAAATTGGACGAATACGAAAATAGCAACCTGGCGAAGATTAAATTTGAAAAGAGCCGCATCGAAACCATCATCAACCAGATGAGAGATGGGATCATTGGCTTAGATGAAAAGCGACATATCCTTTTCTTAAACGCCGTATCGGAAAAACTCCTGGGCCTTAAAGAAAGCGATATCATCGGAAAATATGCTCCCGATGTTGCACTGAAAAATGACCTGATGCGCACCTTGTTACAGGATAAGAACAGCAAAGAAGAATTAAAGATTTTTGCCGACAATAAAGAAAGCTATTTCAACCGCGATGTGCTAACGGTACAGAACAATGACCAGGTGATCGGGCAGGTGATCGTTCTTCGTAACATTACCCTTTTCCACGAACTGAATGAAGCCAAAACCAATTTCATCGCGACGGTTTCCCATGAACTGAAGACACCAATCTCTTCGATCAAGATGAGCGCCCAACTGCTTACTGATGAACGAATCGGCTCACTGAATACAGAACAGAAGGAATTGACTTATAGTATTTATGACGATGCAGAAAGATTGCTGAAAATCACGAGTGAACTCTTGAATATGGCGCAGGTGGAAACTGGCAATATCCAGTTGAAAATCCAGCCTACCACGCCGGAGGATATACTAAAACTATCCCTCCATGCCGTACAATTCCAGGCCCAGCAAAAAGGAATCGAGCTCTTACCCAATATTCAACCCTCTCTTCCCCTGATCAATGTGGACCAGGAAAAAACAGCCTGGGTCCTGATCAATTTTATTACTAATGCTATCAAATTTTCTCCGGAAAAGAGCCAAATTGATATTGGCATCTATCAAAAGGAGGGGGACATATGTTTTGAAGTGCAGGATTATGGAAGGGGAATCGACCAGAAATACCAGGGCCGGATATTCGACAAATATTTTAAGGTGCCCGGAAGCCATGAAAGCTTAGGAGGTACTGGTTTGGGACTGGCCATTTCCAAAGAATTCATTGAATCTCAGGGAGGAACTATCTGGGTCAAGAGCAAAATAGGGCAGGGAAGCAGTTTCGGATTTTCATTTCGCCAAACAGCCTGACCCTCGATTTCCTTCAAAATGAATAACTTGACGTTAACTGCCTTTCTGCCGGGAATTTATTAAATTGCAATTAGTATAACGGACATGAGAAAACAATGGATTTTAATTGCCATTGCGCTGCTACCTATCTATGCAATTGGCCAATCTGCTAAAGATAGCCTGGCTGCGTCCAATGTGAGAGTGAAGGTCGTTGCCAAGAGTACGAACCAGCGGGACTCTTCTTATTCTCTGCTTGTCAACCTGGGACCGGTTTTCTATACAACACGCGATTCCCGGATAAATAGTTTCCTCGAAAAATACGGATATATGCCCCAGCAAAATGTGCAGACTGCTGCGCGGCTGGATTTGTCCGTTGTGCCTTTTGAAAGCAAAATGATGTATAGCATAAATGCAGCTACCGTGGTCTCTCAGCAATCCATTGTTACGGCGAATTTTTCACTTGGGGCTTCGAGGAGGTTTTTTGAGAGTAAACATTTCTGGTTCCTGGCCGGCCTTGCTCTTGGAGCCCATTTTGACCGCGTCGTGCTGAATGGCAACCTACCTCCGCAGTATGACAGCATAGCAAAAATTTACCATGAAACATTGTCGCTGCATCGTTCAGGATTCATGGTCGAGCCAATGACCAAAGCAGCCTGGTATCCACTCCAATGGCCCAGGTTTCAATTGGGTCTTATTGGCGGAGTGGGTTATGATCTTGATTTCAACAGCAAATGGAGGCTTGGTTATTACGACGCTAACGGCACTTACACGAGTTTCCATGATATCAAGGGATCCACCACTGATGTCCATTCCCACCAGGAATTCGGATGGGCCCTGAATGCAGCTATCAGCGCCTGTTTTAAGATTTATTAGATATGCGGATCAGCTAAGGAATTTATCCGGGTTTGGAATGAAATTCAGAAAGGCCTGAAAATCAGCTTTGTATTTTTTCCGGTCCAATCTATAAAAAAAAGCTCCTTTCTTTGAATTCTTCTTATCCTTCTCTTTTTGTTTTACCAATAGGCCCGTAGACAGCACTTTACGGCTAAAGTTGCGGTTGTCAAAATGTGAATCATAAATCCCTTCATATAATTCCTGCAACTGAGGGATCGTAAATTTTTCGGGCAACAGTTCAAAGAGCACAGGGTGAAGGGATGCTTTATAACGCAAGTGTTTCTGGGCGAGACGGACCATTTCCTCATGATCAAAAATGAGTTTGGGCCGTTGGTTGAGCAGGAACCATTCCGCACTGTATTCATGGCTCAACTGCTTTTCATATTTATTTATATCGATCAGAGCAAAATAGGCTACTGAAACTGTGCGTTCCAAAGGATCACGTTCAGGCTTGCTAAAAGTGCGGAGTTGTTCCAGGTAAACTCCTTCTATGCCTGTCAACTGCTTCAGTACCCGATTTGCGCATTCCTTCAGGTTCTCATTTGGTCGTATGAATCCTCCCATCAGGCTCCATTTACCTTTCTCCGGGTCCATCGCCCTTTTGACCACCAGTAGTTTCACTTCATGTCCGTCAAAGCCAAAAATGATGCAGTCTACGGCAAGCAACAGGCGTTTTTGTTTGGCATAGCGGGTCATAGCAGAATGGTCTAATGTATCCAGTAAAAGCGTGAATGTAATGCTTTTGTCAATTAATTCATCCAGACTTTACCGGAAAATAGCGCTATTTAAAGTGTTGTGGCATTTTGCCATGTAGGGTTACTTGATTACTTTTGCCGCCCGATCGGGGCGTAGCGTAGCCCGGTTATCGCGCCTGCTTTGGGAGCAGGAGGTCGCCAGTTCGAATCTGGCCGCCCCGACAGACAAACCAATCAATGCCTCCGCCTGGCGGGGGCATTGTCATTTCGCGATGGAACAGCCGAAATTGTCCCGAGCGGTGGAATGGACAAATGAGAGGAAATCAAAGTTGTTTGGTTCGATTCTTTTCAAGTCAATAAAATCAAGGAACAACTTATCTTATAACAAATCTCATATAAATTCAATCTGGATGATATTACCTACTGAGTATATATCGTGTCAGTATCATAGTTCTTGTTCAAAAATGCAGATTTTTTTTTGGTATGAATTACATGAATCTCAAAAAAGTATTAAAAATAAATATTTGCTAACCATGGCATAATTAATGACCAAAAATTGGATCATTTTTGGTTAGCAAATCGGGGAATTGTGAAACTGCCCGCTCAATATAAAATGGAAAAGATGAAAAGCAAAAGACTACTGCTTACCATAGCATTGTTCGTAGCTTGGTTACCAGGCAAATCGCAAAGCACGAAAGACAGTATTAGTCCTTACCCTTCCTTTGATAGCAATCGAGTGCTCCCCTCGCCGCTTCCCTCTCCTCCCTTTCCTGCATCCGATTGGCAATACGGCGAGCCTCTCATCGGCTTACCTGAGGATGCATCTGATGGCCCTCTTCAGAAAGCTTTAGGGTTGGCTAACGACAGGAGCAGGATAAAAATCTATGGTTGGGTTGATCCGGGATTCAACCTTAGTTCTTCCAGACAGACCAATATTCCGGTATCTTACAATATCATACCGAATTCCCTCGAACTGGACCAATTTGTTTTGCGCATAGAAAGGGAACCCAATACGGTCCAGACAAATCATTTTGACTGGGGGTTCCGTTTGAGCAATTTATTCGGTGAGGACTACCGGTTTACAGTGGCTAAAGGATGGTTCAGTAAGGGCTATTACAGCTATAACCATCTTTACGGCTACGATCCTGTTGAAACCTATTTCCTTCTATACTTCCCGCATGTTATAGAAGGAATGATAATCAAAATCGGCAGATATATCTCACCCCCAGATATTGAGGCCCAACTTGCGACCAATAACTATTTATTTACCCACTCAGTAATGTTCACTTACGATGCCTTCACTTTTACCGGGGCGCAGGCGACATTCAAATTGTCTCAAAGGGTGCAATTTATTCTCGGCGTTCATGGCGGTGATGATATAGCTGCATGGGATTCCTCTGCAAGTTGGCACGGTCAGGCAATGTTGAGGTGGGTTGCCGCCAATAACAATAATTCATTATGGGGTGGAATCAACACATTGGGGCAAGACCAGTACAAGAAAGGTCATGATAATAAGCAGGCGATCGCCCTTACATGGGGGCATCGTTTTAATAAAACCTTCCACATGCAAACTGAAACTTATTATCAATGGCAGTTCAACGGCGCTCTTGGGGGATCGGCTAGCTATGGTCCTATACAATATGGCGGGGGCGGCGGCCCCGGTCCTATTGTGAGGGGCATTAATCAGCAGATTGGTTTTGTGACCTTTTTTGAAATGCTTCTTTCGACAAAAACCTTTATTTCTTTGCGCAACGATATGTTCGAAGATGTACAAGGACAGCAGACAGGGTTCGCTACTACTTATTTCAGCCATACTATAGGGGTGAACTATTTTTTTACGAATTGGTTGCAGGTGCGCCCGGAGGTCAGGTATGATTGGAATTCCAATTTAAACCTGATTGGAAGGGAATTGGCCAGCGTGCTTCCTTATGATGCGATTGGCATACCCAAGCCTCATCAGTACCTCTTTTCCATGGATATGATCGTTAGGTTCTGAGTTTTGTTCGGATTGGCATGATTGTTTTATATATTAACCCGGAACAAAAAATAAAACTCATGGACAAATTGGAAATTAAGGGCAAATGGAATGAGCTGAAAGGGAAAATAAAACAAGCTCATGCCAATCTCACCGAAGATGACCTCAAATATGAAGAAGGGAAAGACGATGAACTTCTTGGAAGGCTGCAAACCAAGTTGGGCAAAGGCAGAGACAAACTGATCAAATGGATCAAGTCATTGTAACCGGCCCTTATATGAGCATTCCCTGAACGTATGGAAAACGTTAACGTCATTAACCTTTCGCACAAGCAATTTCTTGAGGCAAACAGGAATTATGAAAAGACCGCAATAGCTGCGAAACTTCATTATGTGAACGTGAATGAACCTGGTATTTGCAGAATAAAAAAAGGGAAGGGTTTTTATTACGTTTACGAGGGGAAAACCGTGAAGGAAAGAGATCAGATTGACAGGATACAAAAATTGGCAATCCCTCCGGCGTGGGAAAATGTCTGGATATGCAAATTAGAAAATGGCCATATCCAGGCAACAGGCTTTGATATCCGCAAGCGGAAACAGTATCGCTACCATGCCTTCTGGAGTTTTTTCAGGAATGAGACCAAGTTTCATCATTTATATGAATTTGGCAAAGTATTGCCACAATTACGGTTGCGAATGGAAAAAGACCTTTCAACGAAAGAGCTGACACAGGACAAGGTTCTTGCGGCGGTGCTTAGTTTAATGGAAAGAACGTATATACGCATCGGCAATTACGGGTACGAAAAAATGAATGGATCCTATGGCATCACTACAATGAAAAACAAGCATGTTGAAATTGAGGGGGATAAAATATTTTTTTCTTTTAAAGGCAAAAAGGGGATATATCATAATATCACCCTAAAAAATAAAAAATTGGCCAGGATCGTAAAGGAATGCAGGGATATGCCAGGGAAAGAATTATTCCAATTCTATGATACTGAAGGAAACCGGAAATCCATAGATTCAGGAATGGTTAACAATTACCTTCAAGAATCAACGGGTATGGATTTCACTGCTAAAGACTTCAGGACCTGGGCTGGGTCTCTTCATGCCTTGCATGCTCTCAGGTCAATTGGCCAAGCACTGACCGAAACAGAGAAAAAGAAAAATGTTGTGTCGATGCTCGATATGGTAAGCGAGAAATTAGGTAATACCAGGACTGTTTGCAGGAAATATTATGTTCATCCGGGGCTGATTAAATTATATGAAGAAAATAAGCTGAATGATATGGATAATTTCGAAGAGAAGGACGGCAAATCAGGTCTTGCCCCGGAAGAAGGGATGTTGATGCATGTGCTTAAGTCGTCCTAAGCAGTTTACTGCTGAAAATTATCCCCATAGCAAATTTAGTGGTAAAAATATTCCACGGTTGAACCGTTAATAATTCGCCTGATATTCATTAACAAATGCTGGCATCATTTTTAAAGAATGATGTATCTATCACTTTAAGAAACAATTGTATGCCACAAAAACACCATGAGAAAGCTGCTCAGCACAATGAAGAACCAGCGAAGCATCACAAGACCGCTTCCAAACATGCAGCAGAAGGGAATTATGAAAAAGCAGCGCATCATGCACAGGCGGCTCACGGACATCAGCAGAAGGCAAATGAGTATTCGGGAAAAGCAGCCGCAAAGTATGCTGAGAAAGCGGGAACCATGAAGAAAGAAGAAATGGATGATCAGGAGAACCAAGAAACAGGGAGCGGAAGGAAATCAAGCTAAAATTATAGTCTGATTTTATCGGGAACTGGAAGGGGAGAAATTTCTCTTCCAGTTCCTATTTTGATCTATGGCTAAGGAGTCAATATGCCTATGACTAAGGAAACAACTTCAATAAAAAGGCCATTGTATAAGCGCATCCTGCGCATTATTTCAATTTTTTGCCTATCGTTTCTTATTCTCTTGTTTTCCATACTGTTGCTTATTCAAACCTCATCAGTCCAAAATTTTATAAGGGCGAAGGCTGTTTCCTACTTGCAATTGAAATTGCATACTAAAGTCAAAATCGGCAAAATAAATATCGGGTTTCCTAAAAATATTGTTGTACAGGATGTCTATTTTGAGGATCAGCAGCACGACACTCTATTTTCCGCTAAAAGGTTATCTGTTAGTATCAGGATGCTTAAATTATTGCACAGTGAAATTGAGATCAATCATTTTCAATTGCAAACTGGGACTGTCAAAATAAAAAGGTTATTACCAGACACGATTTTTAATTTTCAATACATCATCAATGCATTTTCTTCCGGTGATAAGAAAGGTGATGACAACTCAACTTCGGAAATTTCATTGAAGGAAATTGAGCTTGATAACATACATGCCATTTACAATGACGTGGTTACCGGCGATGATGTGGATGTGTTCTTAAGAAACTTCGATGTTCATATCAGTGCGATTGATTTGAAGAAATCGTATTTTGAAATTCCTGATATACGCATTGAAGGCTTGCAGGGAAGGGTTTATCAAAATGCGGCATTGATTAAAACGGTTGAAAGCAATGGGCATGCTGCTAGTGCTTTGCCGGGCCTGAAGTTTAAAAATATAGAGGTGCAAGGCATAAGCCTGGATTATAAAAATATTCCAGGGGGTTTATTTGCATTAGTTCAGGTTGGGAAACTTAATATAGGGGCCAATATTTTTGATTTAGAAAAGAAAGTTATCAGGCTCGACAAGTTTGAACTGACTAATTCTTCCGTAAGTATTCGTTTAGGGAAAACTCAAATTGTCAAGAAAAATATTCCGGTTACAGCTCAAACTGCGGCTTCGTCTCAAATATTGGCTACGACAGGCTGGCAAATTGGGCTAAGAGAATTGCTTTTAGATGATAATAATATAGCGTTCGATGACGATAATTCCGCAAGACGGAAATATGGGATGGATTATTCTCACCTGAAAATAAGCCGTCTTATTTTTCACATGGATGATTTTTCTTTTTCAGATGATGCCATTTCAGGGAATATCTCAAAAGGTTCGTTTTTGGAGCGAAGCAATTTCAACCTTGAGGCTTTTCAGGGTAAGTTTTTATACTCCAAGAACACGGCCTATGTTGAAGATTTGAAATTACAAACTCCCGGATCGTTCATCCAAAGATCATTGGTTTTGCATTACCCTTCTTTAGAAGCTATAAAAAAAGATATTGGCTCTTTGGTTCTTGATGTTGATTTGAGAGAAAGCAAAATTCAGGCAAAAGATATCCTGACATTTGTTCCAGCGCTTAGTTTTCAATCAGCACTAAAAGATCGGAATGCCATTTTTTTATTGAATGTGAGAATAACAGGCAGCATCAGGGACATGAAAATTGAGCAATTGCAATTCAGCGGATTGAAAAGCACTAAAGTGGATTTGAAGGGCAATGTGAAAGACTTAACAAATGCAAGCTCAATGAATGCAAACTTAGCGATTAGGAATATAACCAGCACGAGAAATGATGTTTTATCACTTATTCCAAAGAAAGATATTCCTTCGAGCATCTCTATACCAGAAACATTTGAACTGAGCGGGAATCTAAAAGGTGGGCTAAAGAATATTGCCACCGTACTTTCTTTGATCAGTTCAGAAGGAAATATTAGCGTGCGGGGCAATTTTATGAATTTGAATGGTGGGATTAATATGGGCTATAATGCGACCATTACAACTGAAAACCTTAACCTTGGATTCATACTTAAGAATGACAGCATCTATGGGAATATCACGGCCGAAATAAAAGGAAGCGGCTGGGGGATAGACCCCAAAACCGCCACTGCAGAAATCGGGGGATCAATAAAATCGGCGGTTTATAAAAAATATAATTATAAGAATGCATCTATTAAAGCTTCTATAGCAAACCAGCACGCAAAGGCGGCCTTCAATATTAGCGACCCCAATTTATCTCTAAAATTTGATGGTTCGGCGGATTTTACCAAGAAGTATCCGGCTGTAAGACTTTCCTTTGTTATAGACAGCATTAAAACGAAAGCCCTTCATTTTTCAACAGATGATATTGCTTATCAAGGAATTATCAACGCAGATTTCCCTGTAAGCGACCCTGATCATTTGGAAGGGCAATTAGTGATTGAGAATTCTTCCCTTTTTGTGAAAGGCCGAAAAATAAGCTTAGATACTATAAAACTGTCTTCAGGCCAAACGGATAGCGGAGAATTTATCAACTTATATACCGAAGTCCTGAATGCCGGGATAAACGGGCATTATAATGTTTCAGAATTGGGTACAGTTTTTCAACAAATATTTGACCCGTATTTTGAAAACCGGGATACAATATCCACAACGATGCCTTATGATTTTACGGTTTCTGTAAATGTTTTTAACAGGCCTCTTCTTAAAACATTTTTCCCCGCACTTGAAAGACTTGACCCTATTCATTTTGGAGGGCATTACACATCTGATAATGGCTGGAATACTGACCTGAATATTCCTTTAATCATTTATGGCGATAAGAGAATACAAAATTTGAAATTTCATGCAAAGCCTCAGTCCGGGAAATTGGTTGTGCTATTGACTCTTGGGCAATTAGTCAGTGGAAAAAGCCTTTCCATATATAATACTTCAGTTGGCGCTTCAATTTCGGATAATAAAATAGATTTTGCATTGAATGTGCAGAATAAAGCGGCGAAGGATGAATATCATATTGCCGGATTATTTCAAAAGAAGGATTCCGGTGAATACTTATTTTCCTTAAAGCCTGAAAAACTATTACTAAACTATGAAAAATGGGAGGTTGCAGAAAATAATTCTATCGAGTATTCGGGTTCAAAACTGATAGCGAATAATTTTAATCTGAAGAAGGGTTCAGAAGAATTAGATATTAACAGCCTTTCAAATGAAAATGATTCATCTATTGAAATCAAGTTCAATAAATTTATGATTTCGACCATTAGCGGTTTTGCAGGAACAGATTCTTTATTGGCAAATGGAGAGCTGAATGGGAATGTTATTGTCAGGAATGCAACAGCAAACCCGACCTTTACCAGTGATCTGGCCATTCAAAATTTAAGTGTTTATAAAGATACAGTTGGGGATATTGGTTTGAAAGTCAGCAATACGAAAGAGAATAAATATTCGGCTGATGTTACTATTACAGGACGTGGCAATGATGTTGCATTGAAGGGGGATTATTTCGTAAAGCAGGATAATAATAGCAATTTTAATTTTAATCTTGAAATAAGCAAGCTTGAACTTAATTCGGTTGCGGGTGCTTCGGGAGGCGCATTGAAAAGTGCTTCTGGTTCTGTTAATGGAAAATTCTCAATTAAGGGGACGATTGATAGGCCCGTGATCAATGGATATCTTGCTTTTGAGAAGGCAGGCATAATCCCGGCTATGCTGAATAGCTATTTTTTTATCGATGGGCAAAAATTTGAAGTTGACAATGAGGGCATAAATTTTGATAAGTTTACGATCCTTGATTCGGCAAGGAACAAAATGTTCCTGGATGGAAATATTAGCACAAGCGATTATAAACATTATCAATTTAACCTTTCCCTTGATGCAAATAATTTTCAGGCATTGAACAGCACCCAACGTGATAATAAATTGTATTATGGCCGCTTGTTTTTCAATTCCGACCTTCGTATTAAGGGAACAGAACTGAACATGACTGCAGATGGGACCATTCATATCAATAATAAAACAAAACTGACTGTTGTATTACCTCAGGAAGAGCCAGGCATTGAAGAAAGGCATGGCATTGTTCGTTTTGTTGATATGAGATCATCAGGTCAGGACTCAATTGCCGGTGATTCATTGGAGAAGTCTGCTATGAGAGGACTTGATCTTTCTGCCAATATTATTATTGATAGCAGCGCAGAATTAGCGCTTGTTGTTGATCAGGGAAACGGCGATAATTTAATTGCAAAAGGAACAGCAAGATTAACCGGCGGAATCGATAAAAGCGGCAATACCACATTATCCGGTACTTATCAATTAACACATGGTTCTTATGATTTGACATTTAGTTTACTACATAGGAAATTTGAAATCCAGAATGGAAGCACCATTACATGGACAGGAGAGCCCACTAAAGCGAACCTTAATATCAATGCGATTTACATAGCTAATACTTCACCGATCGATCTTGTGAGCGATCAGATCTCGCAGGTTTCAAATACAAATGCTTATCTTCAAAAACTGCCTTTTTATGTATATCTGAAAATGAAGGGTGAATTGCTGAAGCCTGAAATTAGCTTTGATATTGTGCTGCCGGCTGATAAAGCAACGGCTGTTTCAACTGAAGTCGTCAATTTAGTTCAGGCGAGACTCCAAATGTTGCGACAGGATCAGGGAGAAATGAATAAACAGGTTTTTGCATTGTTATTATTGAACAGATTTGCCGGTGATGATCCTTTTGCAAGCAGCGAGCCGGGAGTCAATGCCGGGAGCCTTGTCAGACAAAGCGTTAGCAGAATCCTTTCACAACAATTGAATCGGCTCGCAACAAATCTAATACACGGAGTCGATATAAATTTTGACCTTGAATCAACAGATGATTATACAACGGGACAGTTGCAGAGCCGGGCTGACCTGAATGTTGCAGTTTCCAAACAATTACTGAACGACAGGCTCAAAGTGAGCGTTGGTCCTGATTTTGAGCTGGAAGGCCCTCAGAATGTGAATGCTAATCAACAATCGAATAATTTCGCAGGCAACATGGCAATCGACTATAAATTGAGCAAGGATGGCCGCTACCTTTTAAGAGCTTACAGAAAGAATGACTATGATGATGTCATTGAAGGATATGTTGTAGAAACGGGAATGGGCTTTATCATCACAATAGATTACAACCATTTCAAAGAAATATTTCAGAACAAAGCAAAGGAGCTAAAGGCAAATAAGGGTAAACCGCAGAACACAGGCGATGGCGAAAATGAGTAAAGTATGGCGTTGTTCAAAAAATCAAATCGCTTATTTATCTCGCAGATAGCTTTGATTTTAGCATCATGCAATAACCTGAAATATTTGCCTGCTAATGATGCACTCTATACAGGCGCAAAGATTAAAATGGATAGTTCCAGACTTAGCCATAAGCAAAATAAAAATTTGACCAGTGATTTGCTCTCACTTACCCGCCCCAGGCCAAATAGCAAAATACTCGGACTTCGTGTAAAATTATATGCTTATAATATTGCCGGGCATCCTAAAAAACAGTCCTCCCCATTCGGCTGGCTTAAAAATAAATTTGGTGAGGCCCCAGTGCTTGCCAGTAATGTGGATATTGAATATAATGCCAAAGTAATTCAAAGCTATTTGCAGAACAAGGGATATTTTCAAGCTTTTGTCTATGGAGATACAGTTATAAAACAAAAAATAGCAAGAGCGGTTTATCAGGTCCAGACCGGCATTCAGTATACTATCCAGGAGGTGATTTTGGAGAAAGATAGTTCTTCGCTTAATAAAGCGATGACAATTGGTTTTTCAGAAACATTATTAAAAAGGGGTAAACCCTTTGACCTGGATGTAATTAAATTAGAAAGGATAAGGATTGATGCGGATCTTAAAGAAAAGGGTTTCTATTTTTTTAGCCCGGATTATTTGATTGTCGACGCTGATAGCAATCTTGGGAATCACACAGTAAAGATTTATATACATGAAAAACAGGGAATCCCAGGGAATGCTCAACGCATATTCCATATTAAAGACATATTTATTTTTTCAAATTATAGTTTAATTGGTTCGGGTAATGACACAAGCAGGCAACAGGCGGTAAAATACAAAAACTATTACCTGATTGATTCGGCGCATATATTCAGACCTGGATTGTTTGGTGAGATGCTGAGATTCAATCCGGGAGATATTTATACCCGCAGCAATGTTAATGTCACGCTAAGCAGGCTCATCAATCTGAATCTATTTAAATTTGTGAGAAATCGTTTTGAAGTAGACCAGGGAGCGGATTCACCAATGCTAAACAGCTTTTATTATCTCACTCCGTTGCCTAAAAGATCAATTTATGCCGAAATATTTGGCACAACAAAATCAGATAATCTTGCGGGTTCACAGGTAACTGTTGGATGGAGCAACAGAAATACCTTTAAAGCAGGAGAAGTTCTCAGTATCAATGTTTATGGCGGCTTTGAAGTGCAATTCAGTTCTACACAGAACGGGTATAACACTTATCGGACAGGCCTTGATAATAAGTTATCTTTCCCCCGTTTTATCATACCTATTATTAATTTGAATACCACCGGCGCTTTTGTCCCCAAAACAACTATTGAACTGGGTTATGATTATTTAAGGAAGGAAAGGTTGTTCACACTCAACAGCTTCCGCACTGAATTCGGGTATGAGTGGAAAAAAAGCGCAAGAATGGAACATCAGCTCAATCCTATCGCCATCACGTATGTTCAACCATCAAATATTACTCAGGAATATATTGATAGCGCAATTAATAATCCGACATTGTTACTAGCGGTTCAAAAACAATTCATACTCGGTTCAACGTATAATTTTACTTATAATCAGCTTGTCGGAAAACAACCGAGGAATGCAATTTACTTTAATGGGAATCTTGACTTGTCGGGCAATATTGCGGGGTTGCTGAGTGGGGCAGATGCAAAAGATGGAAATACGAAATATGTTTTCGGACTTGACTTTGCGCAATATGTGCGCGTTGAAACTGATTTTCGGTATTATCATAAAGAGGGGAATACGGTCTGGGCAAACAGGATTGATGTAGGTTTTGGCTATCCTTACGGGAACTCAACAGCATTGCCCTTTGTGAAGCAATTTTTTGTTGGAGGCACAAACAGTCTGCGTGCGTTCCGAAGCAGCTCTGTCGGCCCAGGCACTTACGAGCCAGCAGACCAGAGTAATTTTTTGCCCGATCAGACGGGAGATATAAAGCTCGAGCTTAATACGGAGCTCCGGGTAAAATTGTTCAGCATTGTGAACGGTGCAATTTTTGTAGATGCTGGGAATGTCTGGTTGTACAATGCAGATACTTCGAGACCCGGAGGCCAGTTCAACGGCCAATTCCTGCAGCAGCTTGCGGTAGGTACCGGCGTTGGCCTGCGTTTCGACATTTCTATATTGATCTTACGGTTGGATGTTGCCTTTCCTTTACGCAAGCCCTATCTGCCCGAAGGACAGAGGTGGGTCATAAACCAAATCGATTTTGGAAGCGGGAACTGGAGGAGCCAAAACCTTGTATTCAATCTGGGGATTGGTTATCCATTTTAGTCTTCAATGCGGCACATTTTTTTCACTAGTATTGGCATGAACAACAAAACGGAGGTGATAATCGTTGGTGCGGGCCCGAGCGGTCTGAGCCTGGCTGCACAGCTTTTGCGCTACGGGGTCAGTTTCATCATCATCGAAAAGAACAGGCAAGCAACCAACCTCTCAAAAGCGCTGGCTGTTCATGCCCGGACATTGGAGATCTTCAAGGAGCTTGGCATCTCCGATCGAGCTATCGCCGAAGGCCAGCCTGTAAAGGCACTTAACCTCATGAGTGGTGGAGAGCTAAAAGCGAGGGTCGACATTTCCGGACTAGGAGAGGGGATAAGTGAGTTTCCCTTTGTGCTTACCCTGGAGCAGAGCCGGACAGAGAAGATTCTATGTGAACTTTTGCAGGGAAAAGGGCAAGCTGTATACTGGGGATCGGAACTACTGCATTTCGAGCAAAGCACAAGCGCTGTGGCCGCCTATTACCGGGATAGTAGTGGCCAGGAGCAAATGATTGAAGCGCAATATCTGGTCGGTTGTGACGGAGCCCATAGCCTGGTTCGCAACCAACTCGGGCTTCCCTTTGAGGGAGACACTGAGACTAAGCTTTTTTATGTTGCCGATGTGGTGCTCAAAAGCCCGGTAATGCAAAAAAAAGAATTCTATTTCTTCCTGACCGTCAAGGGGTTCATTCTTTTCTTTTCAATGGAAGGCGAAGGGCATTACCGGATTGTCGGCATAATTCCTGGGGATGGCATGCGGGATCAGCAGGTCTCGTTTAGCGACATTGAAGGCTCAATCCTCAAGGATGTCGGATGCCCTCTTGAGTTTAAGGAATTGAAATGGTTCTCCACTTATAAGGTCAGCAGCCGAAGGGCCATTGCCTTTTCAAAGGAAAGGTGCTTTATTTGTGGTGATGCGGCACATATACACACACCTGCAGGGGGACAAGGCATGAATACGGGGATCCAGGATGGCTATAACCTGGCGTGGAAGCTGGCTTTTGTATTGAGAGGGCAGATTGATCCGGAAGTCCTGACCTGCTATTCGACAGAACGAATTCAAAATGCAGCTCACCTTCTCAAGACTACTGATCGTCTCTTTGATATGATGGCAGGCACCAATTTATTCTGGAATTTTTTCCGGCAGCATATTTTCCCATTTCTGGCAAAAGAAGTGTCGGGGAGCAGCTTTGCAAGGAAGAAGGTCTTCCCGCTGATTTCCCAGACAGGCATTGCCTATCCGGAGAGTTGGCTTACTGAAAAGAACGCGATTGGTCATGTAAAGAGCGGCGACCGGATGCCCTATTTCATTACAGCCGACGGAAGATCTGTTTACGATCTTCTGACAGCACCGGTATTTAAGATCCTCTGTTTCGGCGAGATAACGATTGAAAAGGAATATATCAATGGACTTCGGATACCATTCGAGATGCACCGTTTGAAAATTGTGCCTCCAGCTATTTTTGGGGAGAAAAGCGATTTTTATGTCCTTTTGCGTCCGGATAATCATATTTCTTATATCGGCGGGGAACTGTATAGGTTGAAGGCCTTTCTAAACAAGGTCATGGGTCTGAGGACTGTGGAAATTTAAACCCACTATTGCCCTCTCTATTTTTATTCAGGCGGAATTCATTACCGCATAGATTTTGCAACTAAAAAGTAAAAAGTTTATATGAAATTCATATTGTTCGGCGCTCTTTCCACATTTATTTTTGCGTTACCTATCGAAAGAAATTGGAATCCGGTTGTTGCGAAGGCAAAAATGACATTTAAGATAAAAGGCCCTTTTGGAGATGTTAACGGAAGTTTTTCCGGGCTAAAGTCTTCGATCAAATTTGATGAAAAAGATCTGTCTGCGAGCTCTATTTCAGCAAGCATTGACGCGAAATCGGTGAAGACGGGAATAGCCCTTCGCAATAGTGATCTTCGTAAGAAAGAAGAATGGTTAAATACGGATAAGTTTCCTACGATCAGCTTCAAATCAACAAAAATTGAAAAAGATGCTAATGGATATAAGGCCTTTGGCCAACTGACCCTGAAAGATGTAACAAAACCTATAGAAATACCCTTCACTTTTTCTCCTGCCGGAAATACGCGGACTTTTAAAGGCCAGTTTGTCATAAAAAGAGAAGATTACCATATTGGCAAAGACGGCGGCTCAGTCGGGAGCCCAATAACCATCAATCTGGAAGTGCCTGTACAAAGAACTGCAAAATAATCATTGAGCAAAAATTTCTACACTATTTATAGAAAAGCTATTGGCATCCATTAACTTTAAATATGGTTTTAAAAAAAATAAAGAGCTATTTTGACCTATTAAAAATTACATTCCTTCTTTTTACAGACAGTAATGCCCTCAAGCTGAGCGCTTCGCTTTCTTATTATACATTTTTTTCGCTGTGCCCATTTTTAATTGTCATCATTTCAGTAGCAGGTTTGCTTTATGGAAAACAGGCGGTGCAAGGCAAAGTATATTCGCAGATCAGCGGCCTTGTGGGAAATGATGCCGCATTGCAAATTGAACGTATCATCATCAATATTCAAAAAACGAATCATTCTTTAATTGGGAGCATTATAGGGTTTTGCGTTCTGCTAATCGGAGCTTCCGGAGTGTTCTCAGAAATACAGGGCTCAATAAATTTCATGTGGGCAATCAAGCCAAAGCCTAAAGATAAAGCCTGGCTAAAACTTATTGTCAATTATGCCTGGTCTTTTTCCTTATTGGGCAGCGTAGCTTTCATACTGCTTGTTTCGCTAACAATCAGCTCTTTAATAGAACTGCTTAGCCAAAGATTAAAGATTTATTTCCCTCAATATATGATCTATCTTTTTTATGCATTGAATTTAATTTTTATTTTTTTCATTATATCGATATTGTTTGCAGTTATATTCAGAGTGCTGCCCGACGCCTATATTAAATGGAAAGATGCATTCAAAGGAGGCGCTTTTACCGCTTTTTTGTTCCTGATCGGAAAATTGCTGATAGGGATTTATCTTGGGAAATCAAGCATTGCCAGCGCTTATGGGGCTACTGCGTCGATTGCCATCGTCATGCTTTGGGTTTATTATTCATCTATCATTCTTTATTTTGGGGCAGCTTTCACTAAATCGCTTATCACTAAAACCCAGCATAGTTCATTCATGAAGCTTAAAAGAAGCAACTGATTACTAACCGAATGATCATGAAAAACAGCGACGAGAAAGGCCGGCCCAACCTGTTTAAACGTTTCCTGCTAAAACTAGGACCTGGATTGGTTACAGGTGCTGCCGATGATGACCCCTCCGGTATTGTGACCTATTCTATGGCGGGAGCGCAACTCGGCACTTCTCTGCTTTGGATGGCTTGGTTGACCTGGCCGATGATGGCGGCGGTCCAGTTGATGTGTGCGCGTATCGGAATGGTTACGGGAGCAGGCCTTGGCAGCGCACTCTCGAAGAAATTTTCCAAAGCCATACTCAGCCTTTTTTGTATTTCGCTTTTTGCCGCAAACGCTGTTAATATAGGGGCAGACCTTTCCGGTATGGGCGATTCCATGACCTTATTAACAGGACTTAATTATCATGTTTTCGTTTTATTTTTTGGATTCGCCATCATTTACTCTATAATAAAATTTAAATATTCCAGGATCGAAAGCGTATTGAAATGGCTTGCCCTTGCATTGTTTGCTTATGTGATCACCGCCTTTATCATTCGCCCGGACTGGTCCCAGGTTGCACGTGACTCTTTTTCATTGCCTGATATCAGCAATAAAAAAATACTTGAAATGGTCGTGGCAATCCTCGGTACTACTATCAGCCCCTATCTTTTTTTCTGGCAATCGGCACAGGAGGTGGAGGAAGAGAAAAGTCAGGGGAAAAATACAGACAAGGCAAGGAAAAACGCAACTGAGATAGAAATAAAAGACCGCAGGACAGATGTTTTAACTGGCACCCTCTTATCCAATCTTGTCATGTTTTTTATCATCCTAACCACCGCATTGACCTTACACAAGCATGGTATCGTAAATATATCCTCTTCAAAAGAAGTTGCTCTTGCCCTCCGTCCTCTGGCGGGCAATTTTGCCACTCTATTATATACCGTGGGTATTGTCGCTGTTGGATTTTTGGCTATTCCGACTCTTGCCGGATCTGCTGCTTATGCTTTTTGCGAGGTATTCAGGAAGCCTCTAGGGCTGAATAAGAAATTCCCACAGGCGACAGCGTTCTATATTGTCATTGGCATTTCTGTGCTTATCGGCATTGTACTCAATTTCTTTGGTATAAAGCCAGTAGACGCCCTTTACTGGTCCGCTGTTGTTAATGGTTTACTTGCCCCCTTTCTACTTACCGCAATCCTGCTTGTTGCCCGTGACGGAAAAATCATGGAAGGACAGCCCAGCCCATGGTACAACTTCATTATGGTAGGGATCACTACCTTGCTGATGTTTGCCGCAGGGGTCGGAATGTTCGTGCTTTAATCATGGCTGCCCCGACCGCCCAGAAGAGCCATATACCTGACTTGTTGTATAACTTGCACTACCTGCCGCGAGCTGGATATAGAACGCTGGGGCAGATGAGCAATATTTTCCTTCATTACCGTTACAGAATGATGAAATCCTTTCCCAGCATGGGTTAAGTTCATAACTAATCTAAATGGCACGAGTTTAGAAATGAAAACTATAACTATCAAGTCTTGAAATTTTAAAACCTATAAAATTTAATTCATGGCAAAGTATTCAAAAGAAAGCCAGAATAAAGTCGGAAAAGCAATGGAAGAGATGAAGGCTGGCAAGCTAAAAAGCGGGCAGAGCGGCAAGAAAGTCACTGACAGGAAACAAGCGATTGCTATAGGCCTCTCCGAAGCAAGGAAAGAGGGGGCTAAGGTTCCTAAACAGGGAGAAGCTTCAGATATGAAAAAAAGCTCACCGAAGAAAAAATTGGCATAAGAAAAGGGCTATCCCTTCTCCTCCTGAGGTTTTTTGATTCAAGGGTAAATGATCAAAATCGTCTTCAAACACTATTTGGCCTGTCTTATCTTTTCAACTATTTGATTTATTATTGAAATTACCAAGGAGCATAAGAAAAATTATTGTGGTATTACCTTGGCAAAAAATGCACTGATCTTGCGTCAGCGCATGGATGCTGATAGTTTAAGGTAAAACTATATCATTAGAAACAATTAATATGGCAGTTGAAAAATCAGTCATTAAGGAATTATGATCTCAAAAAGCAAACTTACAGAACTTGTGCACGATTGGATGAATGCGTGGAACGGGAAAGATATAGACCGTCTGATGAACCATTATCACAATGACGTTGAGTTTTTGAGTCCGGTTGTTGCAAAGCGCTGGAGCAAGGCTGATGGAAAACTGGTTGGAAAGGAAGAGGTAAGAAAGCATTTTTTAAAGGGTTTTGAAGACGGCAATCATATTCCATTTGAATTGCTTGGGGTATTGATGGGCACTTCGGGTGTTATACTGGTATACAGGAAATGGGCATCCGGTATGGCTGCTGACGTAATCGAATTAGATGAGGAGGGAAAAGTAATGAAAGTAAGCGCCTACAAGAGCCTTGATGAGCTATAATCTTTATCTGCTACCTGCCGGAGATAAATGACCGCTTTCTCTTCTTTGGTATATTCCTTGGGATAACTTATTAAAATTACCTATATGGACAATTCTATTTTATCGGGTATCGCGATCGTCGTACTGCAGATCAGCAGCCCCTCTTTTACTGAAAACGGGAATATTCCTTCCAAATTCACCTGCGAAGGTGAAAATGTGAACCCGGCAATCTCCATTAAAAACCTTCCACCCCAAACAAAGAGCATCGCAATCATAGTGGAGGACCCCGATGCGTCCTCCGGCACGGTCACTCATTGGATAGCTTGGGATATTGAGCCTACTGATATAATCCAGGAAAAAAGCAGTTCAGGCACGCAGGGGAAAAATACAAAAGGAGATGATGGATATATGGGTCCATGCCCTCCCAGCGGCACACATCATTATCATTTTAGGGTATTTGCTTTGGATAAAAGACTGGGACTTGCGAAAGGGGCCGGCAAATCAGAACTTGAAAGTGCAATGAAAGATCATATTATTGGTTCAGGCGAATTGATTGGCCTGTATAAGAAGTCAAAATAAACCGGTCGCTATGAATGATACAATTCTGCTGGGTTTTTATGTTTTGATATTTCATTTATCTTGTTCAGGATAGCTGTGGCATCGATACCGGCGTCAGCCAGCAATTCTTCTTCTGTTCCGGATTGGGAAATATGAGAAACGCCTAGTTTGAATACCCGGATAGCTTTGCCTGAAATGGCCTCTGCAACAAAATCACCTAAGCCGCCATGAAGAAAATGATCTTCTACAGTGATGATGATCGGGTCTTCAAGTTTTCGGCAGCACTCCTCAAGGGTATCCTTGTCAATGGGGTTTATCGAATAACAATCTATGACGCAGATATTTATTCCCTCCTGCTGCAGTTTGTCGGCAGCTTTTAGCGCTTCAAACACGGTAATGCCACTTGCAGCTATTACAAGCAGATCCTCGTCTGATTGGCGCAATATATGGGCCCCGCCAATGTGAAAATTTTGATCATCGTCATAAAGAACCGGCGTTTTCGACCTAAGCGTACGCATGTAAGCAAAACCTCTGTGGTTGACCATTAAAGGAACCAGCCTGGCCGTAGAAACTGCATCTGCAGGCTGAAGTATCACTGTGTCGGGCAAAGTTCCAAACATGGCGATATCTTCAAGCCCCATTTGTGAAGGGCCATCCTCCCCTATTGAAACTCCAACATGCGAGCCAACAAATTTGAGATTTGATTCAGAAATTCGTGCCATGCGTATTTGATCAAAAGCTCTTGTCAGAAATGCTGCGAAGGTCGTTACAAAGGGAATTTTTCCCAGTCGTGAAAGCCCTGCAGCGACCGAAACCATATTTTGTTCTGCTATATAACATTCAATAAAGCGCTCGGGGAATGCCTTTAAGAAATCCTCAGAAAATGTTGAATTTTTCACATCGCCATCCAGTGCATAAATGTTTTCATTATCTCCCGCTAATCTTGTTATCACTTTTCCAAATATTTCCCTGGTCGCCAGTTCCATGCCTTTCTCAAAATGAAAATCAGATTGGCCGCCGATTATTATTTCCCGAAGAAGGCTTAATGATTCCGGTTTTTTTAACTGGAACCTAAGATTATCGTCAATATTACCGAGCTCGTAGAGTGCTTTTTGAAGCTCATCTTTTTTCAGGGCTTTCCCATGCCAGCCTTCCTTGTTCTCTAAAAATGAAACCCCTTTCCCTTTGATTGTCTTGGCGATGATCACAATGGGCTTGTCAGTGCGGTTGGTCGTCGCTTTTTCAAGGGCTTTATCTATTTCATAAAAATTATGCCCATCAATGGTAATCGTTTCAAAATCAAGGCCTTTGAACCGTTCGATGTATTTTTCGAGATCATACCCAAACATGGTCTGACCGCTTTGGGCAAGCCGGTTGATATCAAGGATGGCAATAAGGTTATTAAGCTTATGGAAGGAACAAAAATTACCGGCTTCCCAGACCTGTCCTTCCGCGAGTTCGCCGTCCCCCAGCAGTGCAAAAGCTTTATATGGCAGTTTTTCTCTTTTCGCTACCAAGGCGAGTCCCGCTGCAACGGACAAGCCTTGTCCCAATGAGCCCGTTGCGGCTTCCGTGTAAATAAATCTTGGAGTAGGGTGGCCCTGAAACCGGCTTCCGAATTTTCGAAGTGTCTTTAATTCTTCAGGCGGATAAGCCCCTGCTATCGCAAACAGGGAGTACAGGAGCGGTGCAGCATGGCCTTTAGAGAGAACAAACCGGTCATTGAACAAATTAAGGGGATTGGCCAAATCGTATTTAAAATATTTATCAAACAAGACGGTCATTATATCGGCTGCAGATAAACATGAGGTTGGATGACCAGATTTTGCTTCAGTCGTGGATATAAGGCACCACTTTCGGATCAGGTTAGCTTTTTCCTGAAAATTGTTTGCCAAAGACATATGCGCTAAGGTTTTATAAGATAATCATTTGAAATGCAAATGCAGGAAAAGAGAAACAACAAAAGTGCCAACTATAAGAGCCGATATTATGGCATGATGTTTTCGAATCTTATATTATGAAAAAGAATTCTTTCTATATTGTTTTTTCGCTTCTTGAAACAATTGCTTTCTGCACCCCATTTATAATCTGGATGGGCAACCCGCAATTTGCTGGATTAAGGACAGTTTATCTGGGAAATTTCTTGCTTATGGCAGTCGTTTTTATTTCTGTAGCGGTGTTTGCCAGCAAAATTGACAGGCCCGGCCTAAAAGCGCTTTTTAGCGTAGGGATGAAGGTAGCACTAGCTAGCATTGTTATTTCCTGTCTGGTAATTGTTTTTGTTTTTTTTATGGATAGACATGCTGTGCTATTGTATGCCCCGGCAAATATGGTTGAAGACAAGTCCGGCGGCCTTCGCTCCCTGGTAGCCCTGAATGTCCTTCTGATAAATATCCTTGCCTGTTCTTTCGCTTCGTTTGTCGCTTCTATCACTTTACAGAGAAAAATCAATTAATGACAAAATAAATAGCCCATGCATTTGCATGAGCTATTTTACCAGAAAAACCAATCAACGTAAGCATGATTTCTTAGATACTTTAATCTTCTTCCACCAGTTCTGCTGCTGCAGCCTCGTTGTTTGATGGAAGTGCCAGACTGGTCATGTATTGAGAAACTAAATGCACATTAGCGAAAATGGGTGGGAAATTATATACCTATATATTTCTTTCCTTTGATCAAGACCAACCAGGCACAATTTTTTATATATGGCTTTCAAAAACATCAGTGTGGGAGATCTTAGGGATATTATAATTGATAACATTTGCCAGCATGGGCCGATCAGCTTCGAAAGTTTTATGGAATCGGCGCTCTATCATCCTTGCATTGGTTATTATTCTTCATCCGGAGAAAGAATAGGCATAGATGGCGACTATTTCACCAGCCCATCCCTTTCACCTGTATTTGGAGAATTGGTTAGCAGCCAATTAAAGGAAATGTGGGAGTTGTTGGGAAGAAAAAATTTTACAGTAGTGGAATATGGTGCAGGTGACGGATGCCTTTGCCGGGATATATTGAAGGCCTTAGAAAAAGACGTTCATTTTTATGACGAGCTTGAATATATCATTATTGAAAAAAGCCCTGCCATGCGGCAGAAACAAAAACAGATCCTCCATGAAAAGGTTCGATGGGTAGAGCGAATCCAGGACCTCCCGCCCATATCGGGCTGCATACTGTCAAATGAACTGGTAGACAATTTTGCGGTCCATGCCGTTGAAATGCAGGACGAACTTATGGAAATTTTCATTGGTTACAACCAGGATCTGCACGAAATCTTAAGACCTGCTAGCACTGAGCTGAAAGATTATTTTGCTGAGCAGGATATTAGTTTACCGATGGGATTTAGGACTGAAGCCAATCTGCAAGCAATACAATGGATAAACAGCATTGCAGAAGCGATTCGTGAAGGTTTCGTGATAACCATCGACTATGGAGGCACTTCCGCTGAACTTTATGATATCCGCCGGAAAAAGGGGTCAATACTCTGTTATCATCGGCACCGGATCAACGAAAAACCGTTGATCAATATTGGGGAACAGGATATCACGGCACATGTAAATTTCTCTGCTCTAAATTTTTGGGGGAGGAGGAACAATCTTGAATTAACCGGTTATACCTCGCAATCTCATTTCCTGCGTGCTACGGGCATTATGAAGAAATTCAGGGAAATTGAATCGCAGGAAAATTGGAAACCTGACCAAATGATCCGTCTAAAAACCATCTTTTTTGATATGGGTGAAAAAATAAAATGCCTGGTCCAGCATAAGGGAATAAAAAAAGCATATTTGACCGGATTGCAATTTCCATTACCTCTATAAAGCGTCAGAGAAATGTCTATTGGTCTTGCGGCAGATTATAATCGGCCGCAACCTATGGCTTGTTTCCTTCAGGGAGGAGTTTTTTTGTCCTACTAGCATTTCAGATAAGGGCATCGGTTTTGGACAAAAATACAGTGAAAAGATTTTTGAGGTTTTCCAAAGGCTTCATGGAAAGGAACAATATGACGGAACAGGTGTTGGCCTTGCAATCGTTAAAAAGATCATTGAGAATCACAGTGGCTTTATCAAAGCCAGCGGCGAGCCCGATATAGGTGCCAACTTTGATATTTATTTGCCTTATGATTCTTAAGAGAACTATTCCTGACCAGTCTGATTTTGTACTGAATGCCACCTCCAGCCTGTTAAGGCAAGGTGCTATTGACGGTATTTTTGTTTTGTTGATGATGGTGTTTTTTTTAGGAAATTGGCGAGGCGCGATCATCATGTGGAATTCAACCCCTTTGTCCATCCCGGGGAGCATGTTTTTTTTGCATTGGACTATTGAGTGCGGACGGCACTTTTTTTGAATACTAATATTTATTAAATTAAAGGATATGAAAGCAATTTGGAAAGGCGCGATTGGATTCGGCCTGGTTAATATACCGATTCGAATTTTCAGCGCTTCGCAAGAAAGTTCACCGGACCTTGACATGCTGGATAAGAAGGATTTTTCCAGGATACGATTTAAACGTGTAAATGAAAATACAGGGAAGGAAGTGAGTTGGGGAAGTATCGTTAAAGGATACGATTATGACGGAAAATATATCGTTCTCGGGGATGATGATTTTGAAAGAGCTAGCCCGGAAAAAACAAGAACGATTGAGATCAAAGAGTTCGTTAAAGAGGATGAAATCGAATCCATTTATTTTGAAACCCCTTATTTTTTGGAACCTGAAAAATCGGGGGTTAAAGCTTATGCACTTCTTCGTGAAGCACTTGGAAATACACATAAGGTAGGACTGGGTAGTTTCGTGCTGAGAAATAAGGAAAGCCTTTGTATTATAAAGCCGCTCGACAATATATTGATCTTAAATAAAATCCGGTTTGCTCAGGAAATACGTAAAGTTAATGACCTTAATATTCCTAAACATGAGGCTTTGAGCAAGGCAGAATTAAAAATGGCAGTCAATTTAATTAACCAGTCGAGCGCAAAATTCAATATTACAAAATACAGGGATAGTTATTCGGATGAATTAATGAAGTTGATAAAAGCAAAGGCTTCAGGGAAAAAGTTTCGTGCTCCAACTATGCGCGTAGTTCATAACAAGACCAAGGATTTGATGTCGCAACTAAAAGCGAGCCTTTCAGCAAAGAAAAGAAAAGCTTCTTAATACTTTAAGAAGTTGTTTAAAGCGAGAATATCTAAGGGCTTAGCGGAGTGAAAAAAATGCTCTTTTTGGGGATTATTTTCTACAGCCTATCCGAAGTAAACGGTCCATGTACCATTGACATATTCATAAAATTAATAATGGCTTATTGTTTGTGGAATTGCTGAGGGCAATTAAGTTAGAAATGTGTGAAAACATATTATTAAATATTATCTGCCTGAAAGAACCAAAGCATAACAATTGCATTTACAATTTCGGTCAACTTTTTGAAGGAGTCCGGTTTTGTCAGAAAACAACTTGCTCCTAGTTCGTAGGAGAGTTTTTTGTCTCTGTCAAGGGCAGATGTAGTGAGAACGATGATAGGTATCTGCCTGAATGTTTTATTTTCTCTTATTTCTTTGAGAGCCTGGAGACCAAGCACCCCGGGCATATTGAGATCAAGTAGTATAAGATCAGGAAGATTGGTTTTGTCATCATATAAAGTGGTCAACAATTCTTCTGCGCTTTCAATAAAAATGTAATCTATGTCCGAATTATTTTCTAAAAAAGCGTCCAATATTATCTGTCTGTCATCCGGGTCGTCGTCAACTATGAAAACCAAATTCCTTATTTGTTTCCCCATATAATATTTATTTAATTGCAATTGTAAAATAAATTATCTCAAAATTTGTTCACAATAATAAATTAAATTCTATGGCATACCAATCCTCCCTTTACAAAAGCCCTTCCAAAAAAAATGGCGAGCAAAAACCTACAAATGGCGCCATCAAAAAAAGCAACCATCAACCTGTAAAAAAACAATTGCAAAGCATAGAGCTGGGTGCGGCTGAAAGCACGAAGCTTCTTACCGTTCTGACACAGGTAAAGAATGGCAACTTCAGTGTCCGCATGCCCATCGACAAAATTGGGATACATGGGAAAATATATGATATTTTAAATGATATTATTTCCCTTAATGAAGAAATGATGCTTGAATTCACCCGAGCAGGCAATACCATCGGAAAGCAGGGGAAGCTCATGCAACGCATCGAATTGCCTAGTGCTAAAGGCGCCTGGGGTACGGGCGTTGACTCGTTAAATGCGCTTATTTCAGATTTGGTTCACCCCACCATTGAAATAGCACATGTAATCAGTTCTGTAGCCAAAGGAAACCTTTCTCAGCAAATGCCATTGGAAATCGGCGGACACACGTTGCAAGGCGAATTTTCAAGGATTGCAAAGGAAGTAAATGACATGGTTAAACAACTCAATCTCTTTTCAATGGAAGTTACACGTGTCGCACGTGAAGTTGGATCTGAAGGGAAATTAGGAGGACAGGCAAAGGTAAAGGGCGTTGGCGGCGTATGGAAGGATCTTACTGATTCCGTGAACCAAATGGGCAGCAACCTTACAGCACAGGTACGAAATATAGCTGAAGTTACAACTGCGGTGGCAAAAGGAGATCTTTCCAAAAAAATCACAGTAGATGTGAAAGGGGAAATTCTGGAGTTAAAGAATACGATCAATACCATGGTTGACCAGTTAAATTCATTTTCCTCAGAAGTGACGAGGGTTGCACTTGAAGTAGGCACAGAGGGTAAGCTTGGGGGACAGGCCCAGGTTAAAGGAGTAGCAGGTACATGGAAAGACCTTACGGATTCTGTCAATCAGATGGCGAGCAACCTTACAGGGCAGGTAAGAAATATTGCAGAGGTAACAACGGCTGTTGCAAAGGGAGATTTGTCGAGACAAATTACAGTTGATGTCAAGGGAGAGATATTGGAGTTGAAAAACACGATCAATACGATGGTCGATCAGTTGAATTCCTTCTCTGCCGAAGTTACCCGTGTTGCCCGGGAAGTCGGATCAGAAGGGAAATTAGGAGGTCAGGCAAAGGTGAAGGGAGTCGGCGGCGTTTGGAAAGATCTTACTGATTCTGTGAACCAAATGGCAAGCAATCTTACGGGACAGGTTAGAAATATAGCTGAAGTTACCACTGCTGTTGCGAAAGGCGATTTGTCAAGAAAAATCACAGTGGATGTTAAGGGTGAAATCCTGGAGTTGAAAAATACGATCAATACGATGGTGGATCAGTTGAATTCCTTTTCTTCAGAAGTAACCCGCGTTGCCCTTGAAGTGGGTACGGAAGGAAAATTAGGTGGACAGGCTCAGGTGAAGGGCGTTGCCGGAACCTGGAAGGATTTGACCGATTCAGTGAATGGGATGGCGAGTAATCTTACAGGACAGGTGAGAAATATTGCCGAGGTAACAACTGCTGTTGCAAAAGGCGANNACCATCAATACGATGGTGGATCAGTTGAATTCATTCGGATCCGAGGTTACGCGTGTTGCAAGAGAAGTAGGATCTGAAGGGAAACTTGGCGGACAGGCCGATGTGCCAGGTGTCGGAGGTACCTGGAAAGACCTTACTGATTCCGTAAATAAAATGGCAAGCAACCTTACCTCACAGGTTAGAAATATTGCCGAGGTCACTACTGCTGTTGCAACCGGAGACTTGTCCCGAAAAATTGATGTGGATGTGAAAGGAGAAATCCTGGAATTGAAAAATACGATTAATACTATGGTGGATCAGTTGCGTGGTTTTGCATCTGAAGTAACACGCGTGGCCCGTGAAGTAGGTTCGGAAGGAAAACTTGGAGGCCAGGCTGCAGTTGAAGGGGTTGGGGGCGTTTGGAAAGACCTGACTGATTCTGTGAATGGGATGGCTAGTAATCTTACAGGTCAGGTTAGGAATATTGCAGAGGTAACCACTGCGGTTGCAAAGGGCGATTTGTCAAGAAAAATCACAGTGGATGTGAAGGGAGAAATTCTCGAGTTGAAGAATACTATCAACACGATGGTGGATCAATTGAATTCCTTCGGGTCAGAAGTTACCCGTGTAGCGCGTGAGGTGGGGTCAGAAGGAAAACTTGGCGGACAGGCGGATGTGCCTGGTGTCGGAGGTACCTGGAAAGACCTTACAGATTCCGTAAATAAAATGGCGAGTAACCTTACCTCTCAGGTTAGAAATATAGCTGAGGTGACGACAGCGGTAGCAAACGGTGACTTGTCAAGAAAGATTACAGTTGATGTGCAGGGAGAAATATTGGAGTTGAAAAATACGATTAATACCATGGTGGATCAGTTACGTGGTTTTGCTTCCGAAGTAACGCGTGTAGCACGTGAAGTGGGGACTGAGGGAAAACTTGGGGGGCAGGCAAATGTACCTGGCGTTGCCGGAACATGGAAAGACCTTACTGACTCCGTGAACCAGATGGCAGGTAATCTTACTGCCCAGGTTAGAAATATAGCAGAAGTTGCAATTGCTGTCGCTAATGGCGATATGTCTAAGAAAATCACAGTGGATGTTCGGGGTGAGATTCTGCAGTTAAAGGAAACCTTGAATACGATGGTAGATCAGTTGCGCGCTTTTGCGTCTGAAGTGACTCGTGTTGCCCGTGAAGTTGGTACGGATGGAAAGCTTGGCGGACAGGCTTTCGTTCCCGGTGTTGCAGGGACATGGAAGGATCTTACGGACTCAGTGAATCAGATGACAGGCAACCTCACTGCCCAGGTTAGAAATATCGCTGAAGTAACCAAAGCGGTCGCAAGCGGCGACCTTTCAAAGACTGTTGCGATTGACGTAAAAGGAGAAATACTTGATTTAAAGAATACGATCAACACCATGGTGGAGCAACTGAATTCATTTGCTTTTGAAGTGACCCGTGTTGCCCGTGAAGTGGGAACGGAAGGAAAACTTGGCGGTCAGGCCGAAGTTCGGGGAGTTGCCGGAACCTGGAAAGATTTGACAGATTCTGTGAATATGATGGCTTCAAATCTTACCAACCAGGTTCGAGGTATTGCAAAAGTGGTGACTGCAGTAGCGACCGGAAACCTAAAACAAAAACTTACGATCGTTTCCCGTGGTGAAGTTGCACAGTTAATTGATACCATTAATGAAATGATCGATACCCTAGCCTTGTTTGCAGACCAGGTGACAACTGTTGCCCGTGAAGTAGGTGTTGATGGAAGACTTGGAGGACAGGCTAGTGTGCCCGGCGCTTCTGGCATATGGAAAAATCTGACGGATAATGTAAACCAGCTTGCGCAAAATCTAACAACCCAGGTTCGTTCTATTTCTGAAGTGGCTTCTGCGGTAACAAAGGGAGATCTTACAAGAACCATTCGCGTTGAGGCGAAGGGTGAAGTGGAAGCCCTGAAGGATACGATCAATCAAATGATCGCGAATTTGAAGGAAACGACATTAAGGAACCAGGAGCAAGACTGGCTAAAATCCAATCTTGCCAAGTTCACACAGATGCTGCAGGGACAAAAGGACCTGAAAACCGTAACACAACGCATCCTTTCGGAATTAGCCCAGGTGGTGACTGCACATTATGGAGCATTCTATATTTTGAGGCAGGATGAGGAATCACAAAATGTGACACTAAGCCTTTTCTCTGCGTATGGATACAAATCGGGTAAAAATATTCCTACTGAATTTGCTATTGGAGAAGGATTGGTCGGCCAGGTTGCATTTGAAAAGGAGAGGATCATACTTAATAATGTGCCAGGGAATTATATAAAAATAAATTCAGGCCTGGGCCGTGCAAAGCCCGCCAACCTTATTATTTTGCCGGTTTTATTTGAAAATAAAGTGAAGGCAGTTATCGAACTGGCTTCACTGGATGCATTTAGTGAAACGCACCTTGATTTCTTAAGCCAGTTGACTGAAAGCATCGGCATTGTTCTTAACACCATTGAAGCTAATACGAGAACAGAGGAATTGCTTGCGCAGTCTCAGTCCCTTGCGGGTGAATTAAAGAGCCAGCAGGAAGAGCTCAGAAGGACTAACGACGAACTTCAGGATAAGGCGCTTCTTTTGGTTAAGCAGAAAAATGAAGTCGAAGCAAAAAATAAAGAAGTTGAAGAAGCAAGGAAATCGTTGGAGGAAAAGGCGGAACAACTTACGCTCACTTCAAAATACAAATCGGAGTTTCTTGCAAATATGTCTCATGAGCTAAGGACGCCCTTGAATAGTTTACTGATCCTTGCCCAACAATTATATGAAAATGCGGAAGGTAATCTCAATGATAAACAAATCAGATATGCAAAGACAATTCATTCCTGCGGCGATGACCTTATACAGTTGATTAACGATATTCTCGATCTTTCTAAAATCGAATCCGGATTCATTACAGCAAATATTTCACCCATTCGTTTTGCGGAGATCGCTGGGTTTGTGGAAACCACCTTCAAGCCTATCTCTGAAGCAAGGCATCTGCGGTTTACCATTGAAACGGACGTCAAACTTCCTGAATCAATGGATTCCGACATACAGCGCCTGAATCAGATATTGAAAAACCTCCTTTCGAATTCATTCAAGTTCACTGAGAAGGGGGAAGTGAAATTAAGAATCTACGAAGCCAATAAAAACTGGAAGTCCGGCCTGAACACCACTTTGGACAGTGCGACAAGAGTGGTCGCGTTTGCGATAAGTGATACAGGAATTGGGATACCCAACGAAAAGCAAAATATCATTTTTGAAGCATTTCAGCAGGCGGAAGGCTCAACAAGCCGTAAATATGGAGGAACCGGGTTAGGATTATCCATCAGCCGCGGACTGGCGGAATTGTTAGGCGGAACGATCGAATTGGAAAGTGTTCCGTCTCAAGGCAGCACATTTACACTTTTTCTTCCCATAGAAAGCGTAATGGGTGTCGTCAGTAAGGAAACTCCCGATGATCTTAGCGCTTATCATCAGTTGCAATTAAACGGAAGCAACGGCGAGATAGATACGTTACTGAATTCATTACGTGTAACAGGCGAGGATCAGCAGGAAAATTTTACGAATGTCAATGAGATGATCAATGAAACAGGAGACGACAGGAACCGCATACAGCCTAATGATAAAATCGTTTTAGTGGTGGAAGACGATCTTCGGTTTGGCAAGATCATCGTTGAAAAAGCGCATATATATGACCTGAAGGTAATTGTTGCCACTAATTATATAGAGGTGTTTGACTTTGTCAATCGCTTTTTACCCATCGCAATTACACTCGATGTCAAATTGCCGGATACAAGCGGCTGGAAAGTGCTGGAGTTATTGCGGAACGATCTGAACTATCGCCATATACCTATTCACCTTATATCCGGCGAAGAAAACAGAGGCCTTGCACTCAAACGCGGAGCCAGAAGTTTCTTGCTTAAGCCCATAGAAACCGAAGCGCTTAAAGAATTGTTTGAAGACATAATTTCTTTCGGCAGGAATGAAGAAATGAAAATTTTGGTTGTTGAAGATAACGAGGTGGATTCCTCACAGATTGTCAAAATGCTTGAATATGATAATATGAATGTGACTATTGCTTCTACCGGGGAAAAAGCGATGCGTGAAATAAATATCAAGGATTTTGACTGCATAATTCTTGATTACACTTTACCTGATGTTTCCGGGACGCAATTGATAGATCATGTCAATGAAAACAAAAAAAGATTGACACCAGTCATCATATATTCTGCAAAGGACTTTAATAAAAAGGAATTAAATCATCTGAATCGTTCTTCCAATTCCATTCTTTTGAAAGGTGTGAACTCTTTAGAAAACCTTTTAGAAGAAACCGTACTGCAGTTGCATATCAATCATAAAGACCTTGCACCTGAAAAAAGAAAAGTGATTGAGAATATAAGACTGAAAAATGATATACTTACCGGCAAAAGCATATTGGTGGTTGATGATGATGTCCGTAATCTATTTGCACTTACTACGGTATTTGAACGGTTTAATATTAATGTAATAACTGCCGAAAGCGGTAAAGATGCAATAGCGATCATTAATGATGAAAAACAAAAAATTGACATGGTTTTGATGGATATTATGATGCCTGAAATGGATGGATATGAAACGACTCAGAAAATACGCCGTGAACATAAGAATAGCACACTTCCTATAATTGCAGTTACTGCAAAAGCAATGAAAGGTGACAGGCAAAAATGCATTGAAGCGGGAGCATCTGATTATATTACCAAACCGTTGAAAATAGATCAGCTTCTTTCACTGATGAGAATTTGGTTTTACAAATAAAGTATTGTTCAATGCAGCCAAAAATTTTATTGGTAGATGATCGTGAAGACAATCTCATGTCCATGGAAACGATTTTGGAGCAAGACGGATACCGTTTTGTAAAAGCAAATTCAGGACGTGAAGTTTTAAAGATATTGTTAGCGGAATTCGATTTTGCGCTTATACTGATGGATGTTAAAATGCCAAATCTTAATGGGTTTGAAACTGCTTCATTGATCTATGAGAGGGAGAAGCTGAAGCATATTCCCATAATATTTATTACTGCAAATAATTATGGTGAAGAATATGTATTTAAAGGATACCGGACGGGCGCTGTAGATTACATCTATAAACCAGTTAATCCGGAATTGTTGCGTGCAAAAGTTTCTGTATTTATTGATCTTCATCTCAAGACGCATCGCCTTGCTTTACAGGAACAAAATCTGATTGCTACTAATAAGAACCTTGAAAGGGAAATTAATGAAAGAAAAATATCGGAGAAGCAGGTAACTGAACTTAATCAAAAATTGCTTGAGAATATTTCTCAATTAGAGTCGGCAAACCGGGAACTTGATTTATTTGCTTTTATGGCATCTCATGATTTGCAGGCGCCTTTGCGTAAAATAAAAATGTTCAGTGACCGCCTGTCGATGAATTACAACGGACAATTAGATGATAGTGCTAACAGTTATTTGGCAAGGATCCAACACGAATGCAAAAGGATGCAGGATTTGATTAATGATATTCTTGAATTTTCAAAGATATCTGCGGAACAGGAATCTTTTTCAGATGTAAATATGGGCACTTTGTTAAACGAAGTATTAACAGAACTTGAATCGCTGATTGCTGAGAAAAATGCTACTGTATTGTTGGAAGATCTGCCTGTATTAAAGGTAAACCCTGTATTGATGAGGCCGCTTTTCATCAATTTAATTGGAAATGCATTGAAATACTCCAGTAAGGAAGAAACTACAGTTATTAAAATATATTCGAACCCGAATGCAGGCGATAACAGGTCTTCTCCCAGATACCACAGGATCTTTGTGGAAGATAATGGAATAGGATTCGATCAAAAAAACGCAGATGAGATATTTAAAATGTTTCGACGCCTTCATCCAAATACTGAATATGAAGGAACAGGCATAGGCCTGGCATTATGTAAGAGAATTGTTGAAAAGCATCAAGGATTTATTTCTGCAAGGAGCAAGATTGGCCAGGGTTCGCTTTTCACCATATCATTTCCTGCGCATTTAGACTCTAATCCTGTATTTATATAGAAACTTTGTGCATAGTTTAAAATAAGGCCGTTATGATTTCAACTACTCAGCTTCCGGTACGCATATTGGTCATTGAAGACGATAATAATGATTTTATCATATTACGGGATTATCTTCAATCCATTCCTTCTAATAATTTCATAATTGAATGGTCTTATCAATATTATGATGCGCTGGATCGCATGTGCAAAACAGAGTACGACTTATATTTTATAGATTATTTTTTGGGGCACAAAACAGGATTGGATCTATTCGAAGAAGCAATAGCAAAGGGTTTTAACGGACCTGTGATATTGCTTACGGGGATGAATAATTATGTTATAGATGTAAAGGCGATGAATACAGGAGTAGTTGATTATCTTGTCAAATCGGATTTGAATACGGAAAAACTTGAACGCTGCATTCGTTATTCATTGGATAGGAGCAATTCATTAAGCGCTTTAAAGGCAAATGAACGAAAATTCCATTCGATATTTGAAAAATCAAGAGATGCGATATTCCTTGCCGACGATGAGCTTTATTTTAAAGAGATAAATAATGCCGGTACGGAGCTTTTAAAATTTGAAAGAAGAGAGTTTCTTCAATTGAGCCTTTATTCGCTTTTTGCGGAGCATGGTTCTTCTGAAAAAATGTGGGCTCAACTGCGAACCCAAGGGCATGTCGAATCTTTTGAGACGGAGTTGATAGCGAAAGATAGGGAAAGGAAATGGTTTATTTTATCTATTTCAAAAGAAAATGGTCAGGAAGGCGGCTTGTATTTTCAGGGAATTATGCGAGATATAACCAATTTGAAAAAGATTGAAAAGGCAAATAGACAGATCGAAAAACTGCGTTCAACGTCAATGCTTTTAAGAACACTTACCCATGAAATAAGAAACCCGCTTACTAATATTGCTCTTTCAATCGATCAATTAAAAACGGAAACCAATACAGATAATTTGGCTTTTGCAATTATTGACCGAAATCTTAACCGTATAAATTCGATGGTTACAGAACTATTGAATTCATCCCGTCCTGGTGAAATGACTCCGGAAGAAATCATGGTACAAAGTATTTTAGACGAAACGATTGAAATTGCTAAAGACCGGATATTATTACATAAAATAGAATTAGTAAAGAGATATCCGAAAGAAAATGTTTTTATAATAGCCGATTCAGGTAAAATCAAGATGGCTTTTTTGAACATCATCATTAACGCAATTGAGGCCATGGAGCAAGGCAATGGCGTTCTTACCATTTCGATTATTAAAAATGCTGACTGCTGTAATGTCCTGATCGAAGATAATGGCCATGGAATATCTGAGGAAAACCTTAATAAGATATTTGAGCCTTATTACACTTCCAAGTCCAATGGTTTTGGTCTTGGTTTGGCTGCGACCCTCAGTATTTTGCAATCTCATAATGCACAGATAGATGTGCAATCAAATATAGGATCCGGAACTTGCTTCAATATCAGTTTTAATGCTTCAGCGGAGGTTTTGGTTCCGGTTTAATTATTTTACCATCTTCTCACATTTTTTTGCCGAATCGAGGTGCATTTGGATGGTAGTTAAGGTATTGCTTGCAAAAGATTTGAGATCGGCATCGGAACCATTTTTTATTTCATCTTCGAACATTGCTCCCACTTTTGTGTGGCCTTTTACCATCAAATCCATGTAGGATTTATCAAAGTCCTTTCCTTTTTTATTTCTAAGTTCGTCTACTTTATTTTGACTTTCAGGTGATAACTGCGACGGAAGAGTAATATGTTTAGTTTGAGCAATGGTTTTTAATTCATCACCTGCTTTAGTATGATCTCTTACCATCATTGATCCGAAATTTTTTACTTTCTGGTTTTGAGAATTTGATTGTGCTATTTTACCGAGTTCAACTTCCAGCATTCCGGCATCAGCGGCATTTACTGAAAAAGTCGAATCCCGGCTGCCAATGGAAACAACCGGACTATTCCGGGTGGTATCTGCTGATTTTGTAGTATCCACAGCATTTGAATTGCTATTGGCGCCATTGCCACAGGAAAAGAAGAAAAAGGATAGCGATAAAACGAGGAAAGACAATCCTTTCATAATTTGACATGTATAGATAGAGGATTTCAAATTGCATGCCATGAGTTTACTCTCAGGGAACAGAAACTATTGAGAATCAGGCTATACAATATGTGGAAAATTTGCTACGAAAGCGAGCAATTGTTGCGTTTAGAAAAGGGCAGCATTTTTGTTGTATGGTTATATATGAAAAAGAGAAAAGTAAAAGAGCAGGAGAAAAAAATAACACTTGATTTGCCTGAAGTCAAGGATATTCCGGGTCAGGAATTTATCAAACCTCCCCGAATTCGGGAGATGGAGGATATGACTGCTTCATCAACTGATGAGGATGGTGACCATCTTAGCAATGAGAATAGTGTAAGTATTGAAGAAAAGGCCATTCTGAGAGATATGGCGGACGGTAATTCTTTGGAGGAAGAAAGGGAATTAAAGAGTGCGGTTGTGGATTCGACGGATGATAACGGTGACCCGTTGAATGAAGAAACTGAATACTACGATCTCGGCGCCAGCGATCTCGATATTCCTGATGATTATGAAGATGATGAGGATGAAGAATTAGGAAAAGTGGTGAAAGTGGATTGAAAATATTCGCTTTTTGACATCTGCATTATCATGAAGTGTTGGTATCATTTTTGAATTCGTATCTAGAATCAAGGTTTATACAATCAAATCTACCGCTTCATTTTTTGAGGGATAAAATTAATAAGCTTCAAACTACTCTTTTTTTCGATATATCCAATTCCCTAAACCGGCGACCTTCCCTTTACGGTAAAACTGAAAGTGGAGGCAAGGGACCCGGAACAGGAACCACTGAACTATACCTGGAATTTTGGCAATGGAGAAAAGCTGGAAACCAAGGACCCGGAAGTGAGTTATACGTATAAAACGCCAGGGGATTACCAGATCTATGCAGAGGTGAAGGACCCTGAAGGCGCTTCCATAAAAAGCGAGGAACTCCATGTCTATGCCGGAAATCAACAACCCATAGTGAGTATCGATATCGTCGGCAATCAATCATTCTATTTTCCGGGAAAAGAAGTCGAATATAAGGTGAGTGTCAGCGATGAGGATACAGCTTATGCCCGCCCGCCCAATGGCCTTTACATTTCTGCTGATTATCTGGAGGGTTTTGATAAAGCTGCTGCGCCATTGGGACATCAGCAGGCAATGGCTGCTGCAACAGGGGAAGGCCTGATGATGAGCTATGATTGCAAAACATGCCATAAAGTGGCCGGGAAGTCTATCGGACCTGCATTTACTCTGGTTGGGGCAAAATACCCTGATAATCCCCAATCATCGGATTATCTGATCAATAAGATCAGAAAGGGAGGTGGAGGTGTATGGGGGGAAACAACAATGGCAGGCCATCCGAATATTTCACAGTCGGATGTTACGACGATCGTGCACTGGGTCCTGAGTCTCGGGAAAAAAGTGGCTGTGAAACCCTCTCTTTCCTCCTCCGGATCATTGAAACCCAGCCTAGGCAAAACTGAAAACGACAAGGCGGCACTCGTGATTTCCGCCAGTTTTACAGACAAAGGCGGCCCAGGGATAAAACCTCTCACAGGAACAAATTCGGTTGCATTGAAGAGCGCCAACCTGAATTTCAATCGAGTAAAAAGAATGAAGGATTTCGACACTGATGATGAAAAGGGAATACATTATATGACCACCACCAAGACGGAAGGCTGGTTTAGCATCGACCATATCGACCTGTCCGGGATCATTGGCGCAGACTTACTCGTGGGATATGAGAAATCACCCTTATATGGATATGTTTTTGAATTGCGGCTTGACGGGCGGTCCGGAACTCTTTTAGGGTCAGCCGACTTGCTTCCGGATCCCAAAAACAATAAACCGAATAATTTTGTGACGCTTAAATACAAATTCTCCCTTGCCGTTTCCGGATACCATGATCTGTACGTGATTGCGATCCCCAAGGATGAGAAAGAGAAGCAGGAGATGAGATTAGGAGCTTTGAAATTATTGATTAAGTAGTTGCCATTAGACTGTTGCTCTGAATGCCCGGGCGTCATCTCGCTTTCTCATACGTTGTTATGGGCATCATGACCTGCATGCAGATGTAATTCCAAAGGACATAAAGGAAAAGCAGGAGATGAGATCGGGGGCCTTGAAATTATTGATTAAATAGTTGAAAGCAGGATGGTGCCTGGATAGGCGGGCATCATCCTTATCTGGATTTTCATTTCATCACCGGCAGTTCAATATGCGAAGGATAGCTCGCATTGAAATAGACCGTTTCTTCGGCCTTGATGAAATCAATGTCTTTTGCCTGAAAAATATTGGGAATATATTTCTGCGGATTGCGGTCGATCACCGGGAACCAGGTACTCTGCACCTGTATGATGATGCGGTGTCCTTTGCGGAATGTATGGTTGATCTGATGGAGATTGACCAGGTATTCTTCGGGTTTGCCTGGTATCAATGGGCTTGGATGTTCAAAGCTTTTGCGAAATCGCCCCCGGAATACTTCCATTGCTACTGGTAACATATAGCCGCTCATTAGGAAATTGGGCTGATAATAATCAGGGTATTCATCGATCAGTTTAACTATCCAGTCGGCATCTGTTCCAGTCGTGCTTGCAAATAGATGTGCGAGAATTCTACCGGTTACAGTCAGGTCTTCCGTCAGGGTATCCGTACTAAAGCTGAGTACATCGGGGCGTGAATAGGCGAAGCCCTGGTCATCTACATGCCAGGTCCTCCAGCGGCTGCCGGGTCCATAGGTAGCTTCGATTGGCTGGGTGCGGTAAGGCACGGGTTTAGCCGGGTCACTCTGGTAAGATTCACTTCCGGTTGCCTGAGCTGGTTTTTCAAAGGAGGCATGATGGGCCGCCCCAAAATAGAGGTTACGGTGTTCCGCTTCCTTCGGGGGCCAGCTTTCATAGGTTTTCCATTGGTTACTGCCAGTCTGAAAGCAGGTCGCTTCGTCAAAATGTCCATCCCCAGTCCCCTTTAACCAGTAATCAAACCATTTCTTCTGCAGTTGCTGGAAATATTCTCCGGTTTTGTTTTCAAAAGAGATCTTACCCAGGCTATCCCCCTTTCCCCGGGCCCAGCCTCCGTGATTCCAGGGCCCCAGGATAATATAGTTGCGGTGAAAGCTGTCCAGCTTTTCCATATGCTCATACATAAGCTGCGGCCCCTGCATATCCTCCTGGTCAAAATAACCGCCTACATGGAGCATGGGAATTTCGGGGTAACGGACATAGTTAAGAGGGGAATTGGATTTCCAGAAACTGTCATAGTTGGGATGAGCTACAAAATGGTTCCAGGTCGGAATTTTTCCGTGAAAATATTTTTCATCCACATGGGCCAGGGAACCCAATTGCCTGTACCAGTCGTATAGATCGAATTGTGCAAATGGGAATTCACTGTCGCCTTTTCCATATTCCACTTCATAACTGTATTCCATTCCATAACTGAGACGGAAGGCGCCATTGTGGTGAAAATCATCTCCCAGGAAAAGGTCGGACATGCAGGCCTGCTCAGAAGACGCTTTCAGGGCCGGATGCGGATCGACTGCTCCGACCAGGGCCAACCATCCCGGATAGGAGATACCGACCAGCCCGGCTTTACCATTGTTGTGCGGGATTTTTTTGATCAGCCAGTCGATCGCATCATAGGTATCCGTGCTTTCATCTACTGTTCCTTTTCGGGTGAGATGGATGAGCGGCGAATGGATCTCCATGGTTCCTTCGCTTTTGTATTTTCCGCGGATATCCTGCCTCACAAAAATATATCCTTCCACCGCCATATTGTAATAAGGGAAATTTGGTTGAATCAAAAAGACTGAATCGTCGGCAATCGGTATATCCGCCCCATAGGGCGTTCTTTGCATCAGTATCGGGAAATTGCCATCGATATTGACCGGACTCAGGATCACAGTGAATAAGCGGACTCCATCCCTCATCGGGATCATTACCGATGTTTTCTTGTAAATGATCTGGCCCAGTTGAGCATGGCTATATAACAGGGAAAAAAAGAATACCAGAACAAGGAGAAGATGCTTTTTTCTCATAATGCAAAATTTTGGATATAAAAACAGCCTAAAGAATAAATATATTGAAATTTGCACAATGAAGGCTCTTTTATACATCTTCTCATTAAGCATCTTACTCAGTTCATGCCAGGGCAATTCCCAGACGCTGAAAGTGGGAGATCGGGTTCCAGAGTTCAGGTTGCAGGACCAGAACGGGAACTGGTTTGATATTAAGGATTATATCGGAAGGAAGATCCTGGTTATTTATTTTTATCCAAAAGATGAAAGCTCAGTCTGTACAAAGGAGTCCTGCTCTTTTCGGGACAGTTTTGCCGATTTTGAAAGGGCGGGAGCCCTGGTCATCGGCATTAATTTTGCGTCCGTGGAAAGCCATAAGAGTTTTCAAAAGAATCATCAGCTTCCTTTCCTGCTCCTGAGCGATCCAGACAATAAGGTTTATAAATCGTTTGGGGTGAAAAAAACCCTTGTATTCACAGGGCGTGAGACTTTTGTGGTAGACAAAGCAGGAAAGATCATCTTTACCTTCGATTCCTTCACCAACGGACCCGAGCATAGCAAGCAGACCCTGGCCTATATCCGTCAATTGAAGAGTTCCTGACCACTAATAAAAACCTCCGAAGGAGGTTTGCCCCATAGTAAATCTATTATACGATCCCGGCCAATTCCAGGCTTTTCTTTTTCAATTTACGAATCTCCATGTCCTCGATAATGGGATCCGGGAAAAGGATAAGGGAACTGTTATTTTCCTTCCACCAGCTATTTGCCTTCAGCTCGCTGAAATGAAGACCGCCTACCAAATATTTGCGCGCCGAGCCAGCATGCCATTCTTCAATCCATTCTATTTTTTCCCTTGGCATATATTTCCAGTCGTCGAAACTAATGTAGGCTTTGACATAAAAATCATCACTCAACTCATTGGGCAGGTGGTGGTAGAGTTTTTTGTATTCATAGCGGTATTGGTAACGAAGCGCGGAGAGATCGCTAAGCACTGCGGAGGCGGTCGGGAAACTTCCGGCACCCTTCCCATAAAAGAATTGCTTATCTGCAAATCCGCTTTCCAGCACTACTCCGTTGTATTCGTTCTTTACAAAGGCAAGGTGTTCGTCATGCCTTACGAACTGGGGAAGGACAAAGGCAGCTACCTTGCCATTTTTTAATTTTTTTGCCTGGGCGACCAGTTTGATATCGTGATTTTTTTCCTTTGCCACAGCCGCATCTCCGAGACGGATATTCTGGATCCCGTTAAATACCAGTTTCTGGGGGTGCTCCACGATTCCATAGGCATGGGTCAATAGGATGGACCATTTATTTACGGCATCATGACCTTCGATGTCAAGTGATGGATCACTTTCGGCGAAACCTAATTGCTGGGCAAGAAGGAGGGCTTCCTGAAAATCCAGTCCTTCCTCAAACATTTTCGTCAAGATAAAATTAGTTGACCCATTCACTATAGCATTCATAGAATGCAGGAGGTCATTGTCATAATATTCTTCGAGGTTTCGGATGACGGGAATGGATGCGCAGGCCGCTGCTTCATATAACAGTGATTCTCCGGTGGATTCCTGTAACCTCAGTAATTCGGGAAGGTGCTCGGCCAGCATTTTTTTGCTGGCGCTCACCACAGATTTTTTATTTTTCAAAGCCGTGGAAACAATTTCAAAAGCCGGTTCAGTTTCATTGATGACTTCCACAATGACATTGATCTGGGGATCGTTCAGCAATTCATAACGGTCCGTCGTAAAAAGAGAGGAAGGGGCATCTCTTTTTTTCTGGGGGTTTTTAATGCAAACCTTTTTTATGCTAGCTTTCAGTGAGGGTGTTTGATGCAAGATCTTATAGAGCCCTTCTCCTACAACGCCGAATCCGAATAATCCGATTGTCAATTGCTTATGTGCTTCCATTTTCAGAATTTGAGGATGCAAATTTAACGCTTGAATGGGTTTTTAGTTGAATAAATTCTCCGATCAAACTGCCTATTTGCTCATATTCGAGGAGAAAGCCGTCATGGCCGTACCGGGAATGTATCTTCACCAGCGATGCCCCCTGGATATATGATGTAATGAATTGTTGTTCAGTGAGTGGGAAAAGAATATCCGTATCGATTCCAATAACGAGGGCCTTTGACCTGATTCGCTGCAGGGCTTGCTGAGGATTGTTTCTTCCTCTTCCCACCTGGTGGGCATCCATGCTCTGGCTGAGCTTATAATAACTGAATGCATTGAAGCGAATGGCCAATTTTTCTCCCTGGTAACGCTGATAGGATTCACTTCTGAATTGAACCAACCTCTCCAGGTCCTCCTCCTGTTGACTTTCCCGGTAGGTTTCATAGTGACGATAGGAGAGAAGGGCCACAGAACGGGCTGTTTTCATTCCTTCGATACCCGCATCCGGCCTTTTTTCAACCCAACTTAGATCCGTTTCTATGCAGGCCCGCTGGGAGGCATTAAAGGCAATGCCCCAGGCCGAATGCCAGGCATTGGTAGCGATGGGGAATATAAATTCGAAAAGACCCGGCTCTTCAATAGCCCATTCCAATAATTGCTGGCCTCCCATCGACCCGCCGATGCCGATCTTTATCCGCTCGATGCCGAGTTCTTTTTTAAGCGGTTGGTAGGCCCGGACCATATCACGAGGAGTAAAAAAAGGAAAATCGTGGAAGTAGGGTTGGCCCGTAGCCGGATTCTCACTTAGCGGCCCGAGGCTGCCATAGCAACTTCCCGGCATGTTTACACAGATAATGAAAAAATCCGAAGGATCAAATAGATTCCCTTCCCCAACCAGGCCGGGCCACCATTGTGCAGGATCGCTGTTGGCAGTGAGGGCATGGAAAATCCAGACTGCATTGTCCTTTTTTTCATTCAGTCTCCCATAGAGGGTATAGGCCAAATGGTATCCAGGCAATACGATACCCGATTCGAGGGTGAAGGGATGGTTATATGTGTAAATGAGATTGGGCATATGAGATCCGGATGAAGGGGGGATTTTGCGCCCCCCTTGTCAGTTTTATCCGACTAGTTCTCCTGCAAAAACCTTTTCAAATGCTTGTTCAAGATCCGCCTTGATGTCTTCGATATGTTCAATGCCAACGCTTATGCGTACCTGATTAGGTTGTACACCGGCCGCAATTTGGTCTGGATCGCTTAATTGCTCATGAGTGGTGGTAGCGGGATGTATGGCCAGGGTTTTGGCATCGCCGACATTGGCCAGGTGGCTGATCAGTTTTAGGGAATCAATGAATTTGCTTGCGTTCTCCTTTCCGCCTTTCACGCCGAAATTCAGCACTCCTCCGAAGCCATTTTTCAGGTATTGTTTAGCCAGGTTGTGGTAGGGGCTGCTTTTCAGTCCAGGGTATTGCACAAATTCCACCTGGGGATGTTGTTCCAGCCACTCGGCCAAGTGAAGCGCATTATCTACATGACGCTGTACACGCAGGGAAAGGGTCTCCAATCCCTGAAGAAGGAGGAAGGAATTGAAAGGAGCTTGCGAGGATCCGAAATCCCGAAGCCCTTCCACGCGTGCACGGATTGCAAAAGCGATATTGGGAAGACCGAGCGGATTGCCTTCTCCAAATACCTCCCAGAATTTCAGTCCATGATAGCCTTCGGATGGCTCAGTGAATTGGGGGAATTTTCCATTTGCCCAGTTATAATTACCTGCATCTACAATCACTCCTCCAATTACGGTTCCATGCCCACCGATCCATTTAGTTGCTGATTCCACGACAATATTGGCTCCCCATTCGATCGGACGGAAAAGATAGCCTGCAGTTCCGAAGGTATTGTCAACTATCAGGGGCAGATCATATTCTTTTGCGAGATCTCCGAATTTCTTAAAATCCGGGATGTTAAGCCTGGGGTTGCCTACAGTTTCCAGATAAATTGCCTTTGTGTTTTTGTCGATATGTTTTACAAAGCTTTCCACATTGTCGCCATCTGCAAACCGGACTTCGATCCCGAGGCGTTTGAATGCGACTTTGAATTGATTGTAAGTACCTCCATAGAGATAACTGGTTGTTACAAAATTATCACCGGCCTGCAGGATATTGTTCAAAGCGAGGAATTGGGCTGCCTGACCTGAGCCTGTGGCAAGGGCTGCCACACCACCTTCGAGCGCGGCGATGCGCTGTTCAAAAACATCAGTGGTTGGATTCATGATCCGGGTATAAATATTACCGAATTGTTTCAGCCCAAAAAGGTTGGCTGCATGCTGGGCATTATCGAACCCATAGGAAGTTGTCTGGTAAATGGGAACCGCTCTGGCCTTGGTTGTGGGATCAATTTGCTGGCCTGCATGCAGTTGAAGCGTTTCAAAGCGTTGATTGCTCATGATTAGATTTTTTTAGATGATGAATTTGATTATTTTAATGAACTGCTCATCCGGAAGAATGGTGCAACCCTTTGAAGGGGAATAATTAAATTATGCCTTAAGGCATACAACAACAGCAACAACAAGAATGTGGCATCTTTTGGACTTTGTATGTAACTAAGGGTTGCATTTGTGTATCGGACAAATTTAGTAGACTTTTTAAATACTTCGCCATTTTAGCAGATTTTTTTTTGAATAATATGTTAATTATTGAAAGAAAATTTATTAACGGAAGCATTGTTTTTTGTCAAATCCATTAATGCACTATCCAGGTCACTGATCAGGTCTTCTGGTTCTTCAAGTCCGATTGATAGGCGGATCAGACTGTCTGCAACTCCTGAGGAACGGCGCTTTTCAACCGGAATGGTTTTGTGGGTCATGCTGGCCGGATGCGAAATCAGGCTCTTGATTCCGCCCAGGCTTTCGGCCAGCTTGAATAAACGGGTGATGCTGACTAGTTTTTGGGCAGCTTCTTCCGTGTCCTGATGCAAAGAGAAAGAGACGATCCCTCCAAAGCCTTTGGATTGTTTCCGGGCGGTTTCATGGTTGGGGTGGGAGGGCAGTCCCGGATAATAAACCTTATTTATCTGAGGACAGCCATGCAGGAATTCAGCCACTGCCTGGCCACCGGTACAATGCTGACGGATGCGAAGATGCAGGGTCTCGATCCCGCGAATCAACAGCCAGCTATCGAAGGGTGAAAGAATGGCTCCACAGGCATTTTGATAGAATTTGATGCGCTCTCCCAATTCATTATCCCTTGTAACCACGAGACCGGCAATGAGATCGCTATGTCCACCCAGGTATTTGGTCGCTGAATGGACTACAATATCAGCTCCCAGCGAAATAGGTCTTTGCAAGGCGGGTGAAGCAAAAGTATTATCCACGCAAAGCAAGCATCCGTGAGCCCTGGCAATGTGTGCAATCGCCTGTATATCAGAAATCTTTAGAGTAGGATTGGTAGGGGTTTCTATCCAGATCAGCCTGGTCTTTTCTGTCAGTGCCTGAAATACGGCTCCAGGGTCTGAGCTGTCCACATAGGTGATGCGGACGCCGAATTTTCTGTAAACCTGTTCAAATAGCCTATAGGCACCTCCGTAAATATCGTCAACGGCGATGATCTCGTCTCCTGACTGCAGGAGTTTCAACACTGCATCGATGGCAGCCAGGCCGCTTGCAAAGGCAATTCCGGTTGACCCGTTTTCGAGGCCCGCGATGAGGTCTTCCACTACCTCCCGGGTAGGGTTATTAGTACGGGCATAATCATAGCCTTTGTTGACACCGGGGAAGTCCTGGACAAAGGTCGAAGTCTGATAAATAGGAACAGAGAGGGCACCGGTCAGGGGATCTGTCGGAATGCTGTGAATAAGTTTGGTGGATCCTTGCATAAATTTTTTTTTCAATTGTCGTTAAAAAAAAGATCTCAAGAAAGGAGGGGAACCCCGTGGGGCAAAAAAAAACTCTTCTGGAAGCCAGAAGAGTTTAATAAGTTATATAAGAATCATTAATCTGAAGTAGAAAAATAACGAATCACAATAACGTTTAGTCATCTGACTTATCTTTCCCGGACCGATACCTATTCGATACCAGGATGGAGTTGGCACCTTTGATAGTTTTCAATTTTTTTGAATACTAATCGGGTTGCCAAGGCTTCAACGGGCCATATCCCTCTGCCTTTCTTGATAAGAGATTTAAAGAACTGTTGCAAATGTAAAGATCATTCTCTGAGATCTCCAAAATCCGGAGTTGATTTTTTTAAAATAATCTACAAATTTAGTAGGATAATCATTTTTTTAACGCCCATACGTATTTTTACTCGATTTAACATTCTTTATTAAACCTTTTGAATTCCAGAGGTCAAACCACCGAGAATCTTCTTTCTAAACAACACCCCGGACAACCCCAGCAACCGCTATTACGTATTAATTAACAGGAAGATATACGTTAAGATTTTATTAACAATTCGAGCTTAACCGTGGAATGGTTTTTGAAAAATTCATGATGATACTTCTACCTAAAAATTTGCAAAATGAAAACTAAGACTATTATTAAAGGGATTGCCTATTCGGCAGCTCTGGCATTCATGGCATTCGCTATTTCCTGCAATAAGAACAATTCCGCATCATCCGGGGTGGCTCCTGGTCAGTCAAAAATGTCCGTTTATATCAATGACGGCCCAATGAGTTTCTACAAAGTCCTTGTAGACATCAAACAGGTTACCGTGCTAGTCGATACGGCCAATTCACAAAACGCACCTGATGATCCGAATCAATGGGGTTTTGGATTTTGGGGACATGGACGGGATCGCAATGACCCATCATTGATTTGGGACACATTAAATATCAATCCCGGAGTCTATGATCTGCTTCAGTTAAGAAATGGTGCTGATACCCTGCTGGGCACAGGCACTTATACCCAGGGTAAAGTAATTCGCGTGCGCATCACTCTGGGTTCTGATAATACGATCTTTACGGACAGCTCGGACAGCTATCCTTTGGTCATTTTCGGACCCAACAATTATTTTGACATCAATGTTTCCCGTGAAAACGTGAACACTATCAGCAACAATGATTTCGAACTCTGGCTGGATTTCAATCTTTACAGATCTGTATTCTACTGGAGCGGTACTTTCTATCTCAGCCCTTATGTAGTCGCATACAACAGAGTGACGCTATCGGCTATTGAAGGTTCTGTATTTCCTCCGGCAGCAGCACCACTGATCGAAGCCATTAACGGAAGCGACACAATCTATGCAATCCCGAACTGGAACGGCAACTATAAATTCGTCGGCTTAACTGCAGCAACCTATACCCTGAATTTCCAGGGACATAATGGGTACAGCGACACGACCCTAAGCAATATTACAGTCGATTCTTCCGCTGTGACAAATGTTCCGACAGTGACCTTACATCAGTAAAATATCAAAATAATTTTTCAAAAAAGCCGGTATTTTATGCCGGCTTTTTATTTTCCTATTACCGGATAAATTCAACCAAAGCATATTAGTTTTGTTTTATTCCTGAACCTGAATCCCAGAGAATTAAAAGAAAGAATGAATAAGCAGGAAAAAGCAGCAGGCATAGAGACCGGAGGACCAGACTATATCGAGGTTTTTGGCGCCCGGGTCCACAACCTGAAGAACATCGACATAAAGATCCCCAAGAACAAACTCGTCGTTATTACCGGAATCAGCGGGAGCGGAAAGTCTTCCCTGGCCTTTGATACGATTTATTCTGAAGGTCAGCGCCGTTATATGGAAAGTTTCGGGGCCTACGCCCGCCAATTCATTGGAGACATGGAAAGACCGGATGTTGATAAAATCACCGGGTTGAGCCCGGTGATTTCCATCGAGCAGAAAACTACTAACAAAAATCCAAGAAGTACGGTCGGGACAGTGACGGAAGTATATGATTTCCTGCGTCTCCTTTACGCCCGCATAGGGGAAGCCTATTCCTATAACACGGGAAAACCCATGGTCAAGTTCAGCGAGGAAGAGATCGTGGAGAATGTATTCAAAAGGTTTAAAAACAAGAAGATTACGCTGCTCGCCCCGGTAGTCAGGGGACGAAAGGGCCATTACCGGGAATTGTTTGAAGAGATTCGAAAAAAAGGATATTTGAAGGTCCGGGTTGATGGGGAAATCAAAGATCTGGCCGCAAAAATGCAAGTGGACCGTTACAAGATCCACGACATTGAAATCGTAGTGGACCGTATGGCTGTCAGCCCAGATATGAAGCTGCGCCTGAGCCAGAGTGTGCAGAAATCTCTTCAACTTGGAAAGGATCTGCTATTTATATTACTCTCCGAAGAAAATAAATTGATTCAGTATTCCAAGCAACTGATGTGTGAGGATACGGGAATCAGTTATGAAGAACCTTCTCCCAACAGTTTTTCCTTTAATTCTCCTTATGGCGCATGTCCTACCTGTAAAGGTTTGGGGGATGTATATACGATTTCAATGGAGGACCTGATGCCCGACCTTTCCAAAACTGTCAAAGAAGGCGGGATTGCTCCCTTGGGAGAGGAGAGAGAGGCAAGCGTATTCCAACAGGTGGTCCGCTTCGCCAAACAACATAAGATCAGCCTGGATAAACCATTGAAGGAGCTCTCAGAAACGCAGATTAATCTGCTGCTATATGGGGACGGCGATGCTCTCAGGACCCTCGATGTGGATGTAAATGACGAAACGATCCCTGAAGCTTATACTGGCAGCTATGAAGGTGTCATTCCCATGTTGAAAAGATGGTTTTCGTCTTCATATAGTACAGAAGGGCTTCGGCTTTGGGTTGAGAAATACATGGCCTTGAAACAATGTGCTATCTGCCAGGGAAGGAGACTTAAAAAAGAGAGCCTTTGGTTCAAGGTGGCTAAGCTCAATATCGCCGAACTGAGCAATATGAACCTGGACAAATTGGTCGATTGGTTTGAAGGAATCGAGAATAGACTGAATGCCAAACAGAATATTATTGCTAAGGATATTCTTAAAGAAATCCGCGAGCGTTTGCAGTTCCTGATAGATGTCGGACTGACCTATCTTTCTCTGGACCGGCCCTCCAGGACCCTTAGCGGGGGAGAGTCACAGCGCATCAGATTGGCCACGCAGATAGGCTCTCAATTGCAGGGCATCACCTATATCCTGGATGAACCCAGCATCGGCCTGCACCAGCGAGACAACCACCGGTTGATCACAGCGCTTCAAAACCTCCGAAATATCGGTAACAGTGTATTGGTCGTTGAACACGATAAGGATATCATGCTTGCTGCCGATCATTTGATCGATATCGGCCCAAGGGCAGGTTTTCATGGAGGAAGAGTGGTTGCGCAGGGTGTTCCGTCGAGTTTTTTGGAACTCGATACATTGACCTCTTCCTATCTGAACGGGCACAGAAAAATCGAAGTTCCGAAGATAAGGAGGAAGGGAAATGGAAAATTCATCGAATTAAAAGGCGCCAGCGGCAATAATCTGAAGGACCTGAGCCTGAAATTTCCCCTCGGTGAATTGATCCTGGTGACTGGCGTCAGCGGCAGCGGAAAGTCCACACTTATCAATGAAACTCTCTACCCCATACTGGGTAAATATGCTTATGGTTCGAAGGCCAATCCAATGGCTTATAAATCCGTAAAGGGATTGGAAAATATAGATAAGGTGATAGAAATTGACCAGTCGCCTATCGGAAGGACTCCAAGAAGCAACCCGGCTACTTATTGCGGTTTTTTTACCGATATACGTACTCTTTTCGCTTCGATTCCGGAGGCTAAGATAAGGGGTTATAATGCAGGCCGTTTTTCATTTAATGTCAAAAGCGGCCGCTGCGATGTCTGTGAAGGCGGCGGCATGCGTGTAATCGAAATGAATTTTCTGCCAGATGTTTATGTGCACTGTGAAAAATGCAATGGTAAAAGGTATAACCGGGAAACCTTAGAAATTCGCTACAAAGGAAAATCAATCAGCGATGTATTGGATATGACGGTTGATGAGGCGGTGGAATTCTTCAACTATATTCCTTATCTGTACCGGAAGATCAAGGTACTTCAGGAAGTGGGGCTGGGTTATATCACTCTAGGGCAATCAGCCGTGACCCTGAGCGGCGGGGAGGCGCAAAGAGTTAAGCTGGGCACCGAGCTATCCAAGAAAGATACAGGACGTACATTCTATATTCTGGACGAGCCAACTACAGGTCTTCATTTTGAAGATATCCGTCATCTGTTAGATGTTTTGAATAAATTGGTGGATAGGGGCAATACGGTACTGGTTATTGAACACAATATGGATGTCATTAAAGTTGGCGACCATATTATTGACCTGGGCCCGGAGGGAGGAGATGAGGGCGGCAGGATTCTTTTTGAAGGCACTCCCGAGGAATTGATCCGAAATAAGGAAAGCCATACGGCTCGTTTTTTAAAACCTGAATTAAAGCCATGAGGGCGACCGATATATGCTAAGAGTCCTGATTGATATGGACGAGGTGATCGCCGATACGACGGGAGGTATGACCAGATGGTATGGCAAAACTTTCGATGGGGCAATAGATTTTGAAAATATGCGAAAGGGAGGTTCACTGGTAAAAGGCTTCCCGGAAATGCACCAGCCTATCGTAAGACAACAGCTCTTTGAACCCGGTTTCTTCAGGAATCTGCCAGTGATGGCAGGAAGCAGGGCGGTTTTGGAAGAAATGAACAGACGCTATGAGATTTTCGTCGTATCTGCGGCGACAGAATTCCCGAATTCCTTAAGGGAGAAATTTGACTGGATGCAGGAGCATTTTCCATTTATCAGTTGGGAGCAATTGGTGCTTTGCGGGAGTAAGAAAATGATGGAGGGTGATTATATGATCGACGATCATTCGCGGCATTTGAAACTGTTTAAGGGGCGGTCCTATCTTTTTACCGCACCTCATAATCTTAACGAGACCGAATTTGAGCGCATCAGGGATTGGGAACATGCCGCATCCATTTTTTTGAAATAAGGATCGCCTAAAAGCAAACAGCCGCAATTATTCATCGCGGCTGTTGATTGCATCTGGGTTTAGGGGAAAGTCATTCACATAAGAACAGTAAGCAGGCGCAGGGAGTGATCAATAAAATCATTTTTGGGTACTAATAATAGGGAACGGACCAGGTTACAAAACCGTGTTTTCGGATATATGATTTTACCAATTTCCCTGCAGCTTACTGGTTGATCGTTAATCAGATTTAAAGAGTTTACTGTACGGTGAGCAGGCCATTTTCAATGCGCTCATCCTTACAAAGAATTTCATAATAATAGCTTCCCTTTTCAATATTTACGAAAGAAATTTTCTCATTGTTGAGGATATCTACCTGCGCCTTCAAATTTCCGTCCATGTCGAACAGATAGAAATGACAGGTTTTTTTCTTCTGATTATTCACTGAGATAAGGAGCCTGTGCGGCGCTTCGCCCGGTTCAGGAGCGATCACTATATTACTGCTGGCCGAGACTCTGTTGATCACAATCGAGTCGGAATTTTCAGGAAAGAGCTGAGCAGAAAAGGTTGCAGTTGAGGAGAAAAGCATCAACAGCATCAGTAAGACCGGAAGGTTCCGGTTTTTGTGCACGGTTTTGCTTTTAAAGGGTACAATTCTCTTCATCTGTAAAGTTTAAATAGGCCAATCAGCTTTTTTCGTGAATAATGAATGGTTATCAAAACCTGAGTATCGGGCAACGGGTTGAATTGCGCCATTCCTGATCACGAGATGAGCCGAGGCGGATGCCCAATTTGAATCCCATTGTAAAATAGGAATCATTTTGAGATGGATCGCCTCTTTTATCACCCGGGTTGTATCCGCTGTTCGGAACATCGCGCAGGGGGCTCTTATTTGACATCTCCGCCGCAATCGGAGCCAACGAAGGCGATAGATATTTATAAAAGAGACTTGGGTCGATAAAAGTCGTACTTACATCGTCGAGATAATCGGTAAATATTTTCCGGTGTATAATTTCAAAAGAGATATCGATGTTCTCGTTGAAATAATATTTGATTCCGATGCCCATCGGGATATTGATCTGCGTTAATGCATATTCCTTACGGTCAGGATATTCCGGAAAACCTTCCCCTTCGGTATGCAAGGGCCTCAGATCGACCCAGCTCGTTTGTCCGCTTGCCGAATCATAATAAGTGCCCTGTGGATTGAAGTGATAAATACCCACTCCGATCAAACCATAGGGCCTCAGCCTGCCTTGTACGTCGGTCGGGTCGTTCTCAAAAAATACTGTGGGGTAAATTTCTGCGCCAATAAAAGCTTCATTGATATTGGATCGGAAATCCAGATTTCTCTCCCTCCTGGTTTCTTCTTCTCCGCCTTTCCCTGTTGTTTTTGAATCGTATCCGGAAACTCTTCCGGTAGTGACATTGAGACGAATGGCAAACCATTCAGCCGGATGTGCTGTAAGATTGAGGCTAATTGAGGGGTGAGTTTGCGGAATATTATAGTCCTTTATGAAGGTGGTGCCTTTTCCGTAATTGCCGCCCAGGTCACCCAGGTATCCCATGGTAGTAACGGAGATACCTCCTTCAAAATAATTGCCAGCCGATAACTGTGAAAAAGAAGAGTGGTGAAGTACAAGCAATGGTAGCGATATGGCCAGTACGCGCTTCACCAGAAAGGTGCGTAAACACTGTTTCATGAATATTGAATTTAGTTTTCCGACGGTTTGGATTCCGGTTACAAATTAGTAAAAACCAGATTTCTTACAAGAAACGCTAAAAAAAATCTTTTTGTGTGTGGCTATTCAACTATTTGAAGGAAAAAACATGAAAAGGTATATTTACGATTACTTTCTACGTAACATCTCTATGTGAGGAATTCCATCTTCCAGGTAAATATCCCCGAACTGATAAAAATCAAAAGACTCGTAAAATTTTTTCAGGTAAAGCTGCGCGCCGATCTTAATATCCTGATTTCTGCCAAACAGGCTATAGGCCTGCATTATGCTGCGTTGCATCAATTCCCTGCCCAAACCCAGTTGCCGGGCGGATGGGGAAGTTACGACCCTACCTATCGAAATTTCGTCATAGCAGACTTTTGCGGGAACCAATCTTGTGTAGGCCAATAATTTTTTTTCTTCAAAGCACATAAAATGGTAACAATAAGGGTCTTTGTTGTCTGCGTCCTGGAAAACGCAGTTTTGTTCCACTACGAATACCTCATTTCTGAGCTGAAGGCTCAAGTAAAGCTCCCATGCCGTCAGGTCGTCGAATTTTTTACAGATCCATTCCATTTGCCGATCGTTTAACTTCTAATACCCGTACTTTTCTTTCCACAGATTTCGGAGAAATTTTCTTAATTCATCTTCCCTTGGATTCTTTCCCGGTTCAAAAAAAGCGTTACCGGCGATTTCCCGTGGAAGGTATTCCTGAAGAGAGAAATTTTGATCATACGCATGACTATATTCGTAACCTTTCCCGTAATCCAGGTCTTTCATCAGCCGGGTAGGTGCATTACGAATATGTAAGGGCACCTGGAGGTCACCATGTTTGCGGATGGCTTCATGAGCAGCGCCCAACGCACGTGTCGCTGAATTGCTTTTGGGGGATGAAGCCAGGTAAATCGCGCATTGCGAAAGAATGAGTTCCGATTCGGGATAGCCGATCTTGCGCACGGCTTCAAAAGTGGCATTGGCGAGCAGCAGGGCATTGGGATTGGCATTGCCAATATCTTCACTAGCCAGGATCAGCATCCTTCTTGCTATGAATTCAACGTCCTCTCCTCCTTCGATCATCCTGGTCATCCAGTAGACAGCAGCATTCGGATCGCTCCCTCTCATGGATTTAATGAAAGCGGATATGATATCATAGTGTTGTTCTCCCTTTTTATCATAAAGGGCCACTTTTTTTTGAGCAAGTTCCATGACAAGTCCGTCCGTTATGACAATATCTCCGTCCGCAGCATTGCAGACCAGTTCCAGGAGGTTCAGCAATTTTCTGGCATCCCCTCCTGAAAGATTGATAAGGGCTTCGCTTTCCTTCAATTCGATCTTTTTCCTGCTGAGCCCGGAATCCGACTGAATGGCGGAATGCAATAATTGAAGGAGTTCCGATTCGTTAAGCGGTTTCAGCACATATACCTGGCAACGGCTGAGTAAGGCGCTATTGACTTCGAAAGATGGGTTTTCGGTAGTAGCACCTATTAAGGTAATGATCCCTTTTTCAACAGCCCCCAATAATGCATCCTGCTGCCCTTTATTGAAGCGATGGATCTCATCGATGAACAGAATGGCTCCGGGTTTGCCCTTTGCCTCCTCAATCACCTCCCTCACTTCTTTTACTCCGGAAGAGATGGCGCTTAAGGTATAAAAATCCACCCGAAGGCTATGTGCAATGATATTGGCTACCGTCGTCTTGCCCGTCCCCGGAGGGCCCCAGAGGATCATGGAGGGAACATGGCCATGTTCGATCGCCGTCCTGAGAATGCTGCCTTTGCCAGTAAGATGTTGTTGGCCAACGAGGCTGTCCAGCGACTGCGGGCGGAGCCTTTCAGCTAAAGGGATTTGCCCTGGACTCATGGGAGAAATTTAACTACAATAGTACAACAACTTGACTGTTTTAGAGTTTTATTAATGAAGGTTTTATCTTAATGACATGGCTTTGATTTTCAGATTACGCAAGACAGGATTTCTGTTTTTTTTAGCAGTTTCTTTTCAAATTGCCAGAGCGCAGGACGGGATTGCCGTGCATAACTATGCTTTGAACAGGCCCGGTGTAGTCATGATCAAAACCGTTTATTCTGCGAAGGTTTCGGTCAATAAAATGAGAATGGATGAAAGGGCATTTTATCAGCTCCTGGATAAGATTCAAAAAGCAGATACGGCGGGTGCCGTTTTTTCGCAGGAGCAGAAACTGGATATCGTTCTGCGTATCATGAATAATTATCCTGCCCGGTTCTTTAAAAAAAGCCTGGAAACAATTGAAGAAAAACAGGAGATTACCGCCACCGGAACCGGATTTCTAATAACAGGGGATGGATATGTTGCAACCAATAGTCATTTGATCGACCGGGACAATGCCTTTATCCGCAGGCAATTCATCCTCACTGCCTTCCAGGAGATCACGCAGGCTCATATCAATGCATTTGAAAGCTCCTGGGCTGCCACATTTAATGAACAACAGAAGAACCTGCTCAACAATACCTATGCTTCGCTTTATTCGAAGCTATTTCCCATGACCCTTAGCGATCTTCAAAAAACGGTCTATGTTGTCTACCGTGTGGATTCAAATAATACGGAAACGACGGAAACCCGGGCAGCCAATATCATCATTAAAGGCTCGCCGATGCCGGGTAAAGATGTGGCCATTTTGAAAATTGACGGAGATACGACCCTGCCCGACCTGAAAATGGCGGATAAGGATTTGCCGCTAGTCGGGGAGCAATTATTTGTCTACGGCTATCCAGGACCGGTGACCAATAATGACTTTGTATCGGCCGTTTCGGCAATCGAGCCGACATTAACGACCGGCATTGTCAGCGCCATCAAAAAATCAGTGAACGGATGGCCCGTAATCCAAATGGATGCCAATATCAACCATGGCAGCAGCGGAGGGCCTGTTTGTAATTCAGAAGGGGCTGTAGTAGGCCTTACTACTTTCGGCAGCCTGGAAAATTCCGGATCTCTGGCAGCCGGACTTAATTTTTCGATACCTATTTCGATATTGTATGAGTTTATGGATTCCGCAGGCATCGAACATTCGGTTAGCCGATCCACAAGCCTGTTTTCTGAAGGACTGAACTATTTTGAAAAATGTTACTTTGGCAAAGCAATTCGGGATTTTCAGGAAGTGAAAAAAATAAATGCTCATTATCCCACGCTGGATCATTATATTCTGGCTTGCCGGCAAAATATAGCTGCAAAAAAAGATATTCAGTCCATTCGTGACCGATATATCTGGATTGTTATCCTTGCAATATTGCTACTACTCGTAATTTACCTCATCGTTCGTAAGAAATTCTTTTCCTAAGCAGGCTTCAGGATTTCTGGTTCCGGGAGTATTGATACCATTTCAACATCCTGAAATTGAGTATTACATTGATGATGATGGAAAGCGAAAAGACAAAAAGGAAGGAGACAACTGCCTCCATGAAATGCAGGTATTCTGCCGCGGTGACTTTTGGCGGGAGGACCATTTCTTTCATAAAATCCCCTGGATTTTTCAAAACCATGATGCTGGAGACAAACCAGATCAGTCCGATGAACAGTGATATATATCCCATGAGCTTTATACCGACCGGGGTTTGGGAATTCAGGGGAATTTCCGCATGCAGTATGCTCTTCTGCAGTTGCATCGCCGCATAACTATGAAGTACGATGCTTCCTGCAAATACGATAGCGATCAGTGCAACAGGCATGGAAAGCGCCCCTGCAAAAAGGAGGAATCCGCATACCAGGATACCCGCGACGACCAGATTAAACATTGACAGGATTTTCGATAGAAGTATGCGTTTTTTCATTATCATTAGTTAAACTGAGCCCCCCTCTCAGGATTTGGGAGCGCTTGATTCTATTGCCAGTTCTTTTAATTGTTTGTCGTCAATGGTTGATGGGGCGTCCAACATGGTATCCCTGCCTGAATTGTTTTTAGGAAAAGCAATGAAATCACGTATGCTTTCAGACCCTCCAAGTATGGAACAGAGGCGGTCGAACCCAAAAGCTATGCCTCCATGGGGTGGAGCGCCATATTCGAAAGCTCCGAGCAAGAAGCCGAATTTGTGCAGGGCTTCCTCCTTGCTCATCCCAAGTGCAGTAAACATTTTTTCCTGAAGGTCTCTTTGATAGATCCGGATGGAGCCTCCGCCAATCTCATTTCCGTTTAGAACCATATCATAGGCGTTGGCCTTGATAGTGGCATAGGGGTGATTCAGGTAATCCGTTGCATTTTCGATCAGGGGATCGTTCTGGATCATGATCCCAATATGATCGGGTTTGGGAGCTGTGAAGGGGTGATGCCTTGCTACCCAGCGATTTTCCTCCCCGCTGTATTCAAAAAGAGGGAAGTCCAGCACCCAGAGCAGTTTGTACTCCTCTTTTTTTCTGAACCCTAAACGCTGCCCCAATTCCAGCCTGAGATCGCTGATCGCTTTCCGCGTTCTTTCTTCCAAACCGGCCAGTATCAATACTAAATCGCCGGGTTGGGCATTCGCAAATTCGGCAATTGCTTCAAGGTCCTCTGAACCGAAGAATTTATCAAAACTGCTTTTGAAAGATCCATCCACATTACATTTGATATAGGCCAGGCCTTGCATTCCAATCTGGGGCCTTTTGACCCAATCTGTGAGTTCGTCGAGTTGCTTGCGGGTATATTCGCTGCAGCCCGGGACTGCAATGGCAAGGATGGTTTCGGCCTGCTGAAAAATTCCAAAGCCCCGCCCATTGACCAGTTCACCTTTCGCGATGATCCTTCCATCCTTTTTGAAAGCGGATTTCAGGTTGGCGATCTTCATCCCGAAACGAATATCGGGCTTGTCACTGCCATAAACCCACATGGCTTCTTCCCAGCTAATGCGGGGCAATTCTTCGCTATATTCCACCCCCTTAACCTGTTTGAAAATGGATTTGACCATTCCCTCAAACATATTAAGAATATCTTCCTGTTCCACAAAACTCATTTCGCAGTCAATCTGAGTGAATTCCGGTTGCCGGTCGGCACGGAGGTCCTCATCCCGGAAGCATCTAACTATCTGGTAATAACGATCGTACCCGCTAACCATGAGAAGTTGTTTGAAGGTTTGCGGACTTTGGGGCAACGCATAGAATTGTCCAGCATTCATTCGCGAGGGAACCACAAAATCTCTTGCTCCTTCGGGTGTCGATTTGATCAGGAAGGGGGTTTCAATATCTATGAACTGATTTTCATGGAGGTAGTTTCTGGCCGACCGGTTCACTGCGTAACGCAGTTCCAGGTTTTTCTTCACTTCGTTTCGCCTCAAATCAAGGTAGCGGTATTTCATTCTCAGGTCATCGCCTCCATCGGTATCATCCTGGATCGTAAAGGGGGGAGTGATTGATTTATTCAGGATCTTATAGCGCTGAACCTTGATCTCAATATCACCGGTAAGCATTTGCGGATTCTTGTTGTTGCGGAGTTGAACGATACCTTCGGCTTGTAATACATATTCACGGCTCAGGGAGTCTTCATTGAGGTTTTCATTCATTCCTTCTCCAAAAAGGAGCTGGGTGATACCGTAGCGATCCCTGAGATCAATAAAGGTTATACTTCCGAATTTTCGGACGGTTTGGACCCAGCCTGCGAGTATTACGGTTTTTCCCTCATCTGCAGTTCTTAACTGGCCGCATGTATGCGATCTATACATTTCTATTGTGAAATTGATTTAAAGAGTTGCAAAAGTAATTCAAAAGAATAAAGTTTTATGTCTCCTTTCATAATTAATTGTTATTGAATGAATAAGGAGAAATTTTTCAATTATTTGGAAAATCATCGGGGCTGAGGTTTCCAATTTCTAAAAAAAATATTTATCTTGTTCTACCCTCTTATTCGTATCCTACTAGATAAACACCCCCTAATTCCAATTTTGCTGTTAACCGAACACCAGTAGAATTTTATTATCCAAATTCTCTATGCAAGGCCTTTTTTCTAATTGGATTGAAACACAAAAAAGAAAGAGACCTCATGGAAATCATTATTATTTCTTCGCTTGTGCTGGCTGTCCTTTTATTGCACAAACCGGTTACAGCTCTTGCTCACAGGTTCTATCTCAAAAGGCAATCCAGGATTTTCGAGAGCAGAGAGACCTATTACCATACCATTATTTCAAGCCGGGTGAAATTTTATAACAGGCTTAACCTGGAGGACCAGCGCAAGTTCCTTTTCCGGACCTTTTTATTTCAGCGCTCCAAAAGATTTCATTATATCGAAGTGAAAGAAAGTGTGGAAATGCCGATATTGGTCAGTGCCATAGCTGTTCAATTGAGTTTTGGCCTCGAAAAATTCATGCTGAATTATTTTGACAATATTTTTGTGATCAAGGATGACTATCATTACGGAGTCTATTCCCGTCCCTTCCAAGGCCATGTTGATCAGACAGGAATTTATTTGTCATGGGACAATTTTAGCAAAGGGATTTCCGGCATGACTCCGAATTGCAATATCGGCCTTCACGAGATGGCTCATGCCCTTGCCTATGTCAACTTCATCACCCAAACAGATGAGGACAGGCATTTTAAAAAGGAATTCCTGAATTTTTCTAAAGTGGCCAGGCCGGTTTTCACTGATATGCAAAATGGGAAAAAGAATTTGTTAGGCGATTATGCCGCTACAAATTACCATGAATTCTGGGCCGTTTCCGTAGAAGTCTTCTTTGAAAATCCTGTCAAGTTCAAGCATGATTTGCCGGATCTCTATATAGCAATGAGCCGCGTGCTTAATCAGGATCCACTGGATTTCTCACAGGGAAAGCTGACTATTATACGTCGCCATTCACTGAAGGCGATAAAATAAAGCTGGCCATTTTTTAGGGTCGGCTTAGAATCTTGCTAAATCTTCGGATATCCGCTTCCGGTAGAACAGGCTTTTGGGTTACTATATTTTCCACCAATTGATTCGAAAAGTAGGGAGCCAGGGAACAACCTTTTGTACCCATTCCATTCAGGATACCGACATGTTCATATAAAGGATGAAAGCCTACAAAGGGCCTTCTTTCCAGGGTGGCAGGCCGCACCGCTGCCCGATGGTCGAGTATTGTAAAAGGTCTTTTGAGCCAGTCCAAAAGCAATAGTTCGGTCCTTTCCCTAAAAATCCTATCCGGGGCTTCATTTTTAAATTCCCAATCATAACTTGAGCCAACCCAGAAAAGGTTATTCTCCAGTGGTACGAGGCTGATTCCTTTCTTATAGATTGTTTTAGTCATGGGAATTCCTTCGGTTTCAATGATCAGCACCTCGCCTTTGTTCGGAGCGAAAGGCAGGTTTCGGAACTCTGGATTGGTAAAACTAGTGGTTCCGTCGCAAAATATAATCCACTCTGCATCAATGTCCTGGTATTTGATGCCATTTTCAGAGAGTTTAAGGGCATTGATTTCAAAAATGGATTCCATTAATTGACCGGCAGCCGAGAGCTTTTTTCGAAATGCATTAAGGAGGGAGGAAAGATCGATCAGCAAGGCGGGTTTGATCAATCCATAACCGAATTCGTAGTGAAAGTTTTGAAGATGGTCTTTTTCATCGACGGGCATAGCCAGAAAGGTCGATTCTTCTTTTTGTCTCTCCAGGAAAGTAAGCCTCATCCGGGGTGTGGGAAAAAAATCAACTATGCTTGTTTCTGTCAAACATTGGATTCCCAGTTTGATCCCAATTTCTTCATAGGCTTTTCTTGCAAAATCCATTAACTCTTCGATCATCCAGGTCTTCACCAACCTTCTTCCTGTTACGGGATTGATCACTCCGGCAGCCGTCCGGGAAGCCGATTGCGGCCTTGCATCATCTATGACGAGGAAAGAAAGGCCCGCCTTTTCCAGGTAATGAGAAAGAAAGGTTCCGCAGATCCCCTGACCAATCACCAGCATGTTGACTTTCATGTTACACTTCTTTTACTCCACTTTTATCTTTCCTCCTTCACTGTGGGCGCTGAACTCGGGTGCGTACATGCATTCGATGGCAGCGATCCCGCTCGTGAATTCCCCAGCATGGGTGACATAGAGCGGGTATTCGAAAATATAGACACCTTTAGGAAGCCAGTTGAAAAAGAAATCAGTGCTAGCGTCCTTTGTGGTTTGATAATAACCGAGTCCATCCTGCCATTTATAACCGCTCAGTACTTCGATGGGTTCGGTGCAGGAGGCCCTTGTATCCCTCATGTGCACGTATTCCATATTCCTGTCAGACCTGATTTCGATGCGTACCACCAATTGATCTCCCACTTTGAGGGTCTTGCCTTCTTCCAGAGGGTCTAATACTTGCCCACGGTCAGTATTGCGGCGGATGAATAGCTTCTTGTTTAGTTTAAGGGAATTGCCTGCAGAACTGATCTTATCGAAATCTTCAAGGTACTGCCAATAAACAGCCCCCCAGGAAGGCTGGGTGTCGGATGTTCTTTGCGTTTTGTCCGCTGTCCTCACTGTCGAATCCGTAACCTTTAATTCTATATGGCCCATTTCAGGATGAACGAATGACCCTTCGATCCGTTTTTTGAAATAACCCGTTGCTGCTTCTGGTTCTTTAGGATTGGGGCGTATCAAGGTTTCCCCCAGGCGAATTTCCAGTTTCCGTTGATCGATTAGCCAATCAGTGCCAGGTAGCATCAGGGCATAGCAGGCATCCGCAGTCGCAACGGTAGTTTTCCAGTTTTCCGTTTCCTTTTGCCTGAGAAGCCAGGACTTGAGCTCGTTTATAGCTGACTTGTCATTCATTATATCGTTAAATGCTTCCACCATGAGCGATTGGGTCTCAACGGGGGCTTGTTGCCAATAATAACCAACAGTGTTTTCCTTCCAGTACATGCCGACTTCATTGTTATGAATCGCGCGCTGATTCAGAGAAAGCATGATCTCTTTTGCTTTCTGAAGATCGCCGGTATGGAAGAGCATCAGGGCGATCATTCCCTGCAGGCGGATATCCTGTTTAAGCCAATATTGCCTGCATTGTTTTCTGAAATAATTAAGAGATGTAAATAATTCTCCGGGAATATCTTTTTGTGCAAAATAGCTTCGGGCATAGAGATACTGGACCAATAAAGGGCTCAAATGATCTTCCGTCAAATTGGATTTGGTTTTCAGCAGGTCTTTGTAATCTTCCTCTGTTTTTTGGTCCAGATATGAGATTGCCTTATCCAGAATAGCGTTGACACGGTCGGTGAAGGATGGAGGTATGGCATTCAGTTTAAAGAGATGGCCGATGCCGGTAACAATATATTGGGTTATGTATCGATCTTCAGGGCCTTGTTTAAACCAACTGAAACTTCCATTGTCCGATTGCAATTGGTTCAGTTCAATAATAACAGTTTGCAAAGCGTCCTTCATGCGGTCCATATCGAGGAGCAGGCCGATCCGTTTTTTTTGTTCGCTTTCGGTTTTGCCTTCCATTACCCAGGGAGTTTCCTGTAAAAGGATGGATTTCAGTTCCTCGTTCTTCTGCAGGTTGGAGCTCAAAGCGGTACTGTCTGCATTCTTCCATTTTTCCAGGACTTTCTTTATGCGTGGGGAACTGCCTGCAATTTTCGAGGCCAGTGCATTGGCGTAAAACCGATTAAAAGTCTGCTCTGCGCATTCATAGGGATATTCCATCAGGTAGGGCAGCGCCTGAACGACATACCAGGCGGGATTGGAAGTATATTCAACGGTCAGGGATTGATTGGTCAGGGTTTCGCTATTGCCGCTGGCCAGTAATTTTTGGAATAATAAATCCTTTTTTCCAGTTCCGTTCATGGTCAAGGGCAGGGTTTCTGTCACCAGCGCCCTATTGCTCATAACAGGCAGGATATTTTCTTCCCCATCGCTCAATTGGCGGGACCTGGCAATGATGCGGACAATGACGGGGTTATTGAATTGATAAGGGGTCTGGATGCTAAAAGTCACGGGTTCGCTTTGTCTGGGTGCCACGGTGAAATATTGGTTGGGCTGGATATTCTGGAAATACCCGTCCACTGATTGATTGGTTGTTGCATCCAGCAATTGTAATTCCACCTGGCCCGTGAATTCAGAATCGGTGAGGTTGGCTATTTTGACTGATAGGTAAATATGATCACCCTCCCTTAAAACGCGGGGAAGATTGGGTTGGACCATCATTTGCTTTTGGGTCACGATTGTTTTTTCGCCTGAACCGAAAGAAAGGTCTTTGGTATGTGCCAGCAGCATCCATTTCCATTCCGTCAGGGCTTCCGGCATGGTGAAGGAAAATTCCACATCACCTGAGGAGTCGGTACGGAGATCAGGAAAGAAGAAAGCGGTTTCGGAGAAGTTTTTGCGGAGAGAGATTAAACCTGGGTTTTGTTCCAACGCCCCAGTTCGATTGGGTTCTAAGACTGTAGCTTTTGATTCGTCTTTTTCGTCCTCTTTGAAAACTTCAGAATCACTCACAACCATTGGAGGGGTGAATTTGGTCATGACTACCTTTGGTAGTTTCATGTGCTGGGCATTGATAGAACCCATCCTGCTACTGAGCGTGAGCATGTGAGAACGAGTTATAGTAGCAAAACTATAATCGACATTGTTTTTATAAGCTATTCTCATTTCATCATAATCCTTGATGAAACTTTCTGATTCTGGTTCCTCATAATCCTCCTCTTTGTCATTGGATTCAATGGATTCAAATGAGTATTCGCCATTCCAATCAGTGTTTCGTGTCAAAATCTGATATATCCCTGGTATTGACCAGGAATGAGCGCTGAATTGATCCAGGGATGCGTCATACATGGTGGTTAATAGTTCTGCTGCTAGATGGTCTTTTCTATATCCTTCGATCTTCACCTTCCATTTTTCATCGCTGCCCGGGAGGGTTTTGTCCCTGAAAGTTTCAAAACTGATTTGGAGATCCTTGTTTGACCAGGGAACATTGATGATATGATCGGTTTGATAGATCCTGTTATTTTTTACAAAAGCATAGTTTACTGAGATGCCACCTCGGTCATTTTCGGTAATCCTGATACTGGTATCCGCTTTACCGCTGTTGAGCGTCAGGAAGGAATAATTTCCAGGATCACTATTTGGGTCTATAGTTGAATTTGTTTTAGTAATTTTTTGAATAGCAAAAACATCATAGGCGGAGGTACCGATTCCGACAATCGCTTTTTCTCCTGGTTGAACGACTGGATCTTTTGCTGTTGTCCAAAGGAATTGGGGGTTATCCGGGTTGCCCGTTTTGGAATCATAAAGATTGACATATTTGAAATCTGTGATTTCTTCACCTGATGAGGGGTCCTTTGTGCTGGCATCAATGAGGTACCAGCCCGGTTTAAATGGTGGTTGCTTCAAATTGAAGGACGAATTTTCCCGCGTAGAATCCAAGCCGTCAAAGATTTTTTCAACTTTCGCCCAGGTCTGCATCTCGTTCTCATCCCTATAGGGATCAAGAGGGAAGTTCTTGAGGAATTCTTCCCTTGTCATTACGAATTGATCGGGTTTGGGCCAAAACCTTTTACGCATTAACCTGCCAGGTGCATTTAGTTTATAAATACTAACATGCACCAGTGAAGGCTGGAATTCACCTGAAAGGTTTTCTGTTCTCAAATCCAGCTCCCGAAGGCTGTCATTAGGGAGATTATTACCACCGGGAATATTCAAGGAGATCAATATAGATTGATATCCTACAGACACTACATTCTCACCGCTCCTTGTTTCCCCATCGATATCGGTCACATCAGCGTTGATGCTGTAATCAAAGAAGGGTTTCAGTTTTCTGTCGATTTTCGGATCAGGCAACGCCGGAAATGATATATTAAATTTTCCTTGATCATCAGATCTTATTTCCCCATGGGCTATTTCCTGACGGCTTGAATAGGTCAATCCTCTTGTACCAAATAACCAGGGGTATGGAATCCTGACCGTTCTTCTGACATGGTATTTGATGGTAGCCCCGTTGATCGCAATTGCGGCATATGATAGCGCTTTACCTTGAATCCTGATGCTATCACCAATCTTGTATTGGCCAACCGGCTTTTTTATCTTGACGAAGAATTTGGGCCTTTTGTACTCTTCGACCGAAAAATAACCATAACTGCTGGTTGAATCTTCCCCAAGCATGAACTGGCCATTGATCCTGTTTTCGGGAACCCTGAACTGACCATGATAAGAGCCGAATTCATTGCTGATAAGATCAAGAGAATCTACTTTTTTCCCATTCACATCGTAAAGAAATAAGCGGCTCTTTAATCCGGAAAGTATCTTAGGTTGCTTTGTTTCGTAATCACGGGTCAATAGTATTCCTTTGAAATAAAGGTTCTGCCCGGGTCTGTAAATGCTTCTGTCTGTGAAGAAATAAATGTGCCGATTTGATCTTTCGAATTTATCTCTGTTGAGGGTAGATTCTTCGCCATTTTCCCTTCTTTCATATTCGCTAAGGGTTTCGTCAATAAAAAGATGGTCATTTGTGAGTGAGAATTCGAGTTTCATTTGCATGTTATTGCCGGTTCTGGAGGGGAACACCTTGAAATACCCGTTATTGTCTGTCAGGAAACTCTCTCCTTTTCTTTCAAGGTATTCGCTTCGTTTATTATCATAATAGCGGTACCAGGCCTGCACATTGGTTCTTGCCAGTGGTTTCCCGGTTTCCCGATTCAAGACAAAATAATCGTTCCCAATGCTGATGCAAGAGATATTGGAAACATAAAAAAAGATTACGGCCAAGGGATTTTGTTTAAGGCTGAAGTCCTTATCCAGGCTGGCGACCAGCGCGTATTCGCCAACAGGAAGTGGCTGCACACCAATCTCTGTATTATGGGATTGGTAGTCGCCCGTCTCCGGGAGAACCTGATCGAAGCTGATACCCGCAATCTGTCCGGTTAATTTCTTCCAGAAATCATCAGTTCCTTCCTCACCTAAGGCTTCCCTTTTTCCAAGATCGGTCTGAATGATCCTGAAATAAAGTCTTGAGGCATTCTTGTAACTGACCAGGGCCCGGAATGGCTGATAAGGGATATTTACTTTTTCTATTTTCAGGCTTAGTTTTCTTCCCAGGATTTCTCTTTGAAGTTCATGGCAATCTGATTTCCCTTCTGAATTCTCTTTTTGTGAAATAACCCTTTCGCAGATCTTTAATGCTAATGTGTAATCATAGCGATAAACTGAGTCTTCATAGGGAAGGTAGGTGGCCGCATGATCTGAAAGAATTTTAGCCTGAAGGTACCATCCTTCGGCGGCCGCAGGCAGGTCCGGATATTTATCCGTGATATTCTTCAATGCATTTTGATAGAGCACCTCCTTGTTATCTATGACTGCATAACTATTGGCAAATCCAAGCCGCTCCAGATCCACATCAATCCAGGCATCCGGCCTGGAATCATGAAGGTGAAAACGGATCAATTCCTGGAATAGTTGCAATGCGTGAAAATGAAGGGAAAGGGAATCCTTGGTACTGAAAATATGTGTCGCGAACTCGGCGGCTGGTGCGTAGATGCCCAGATCATCCAATTCAAAACTATAGGCTGGTCGATTCAGATCCGATTCATCGGATTTAAAATAATCAAGCGCACGGTGGCTCAACAGGTCAAATAAAGTGGGCCTGAGATAACGCATATTCCCTTTTATGAGCAGGGTTTCCCAATTGTGCAGGTCGGATTTCTGCAGTAGTTGCAGATTGCGGAGAGAGGAAAGGAAGAGTGAACTGATCCTGTTGTGAAAATCTTCTGCTCCCCAGGTTTCTATATTAGCTTTTTTAAAATTAGCAGTGGAGGTTCGTCCATAAACCCGAAACCTGTTTTCCTGAAAATACTTCCATAACAGATCAGCTTCGACATTAAGCAATAAGGAATGAGCCGGCTCGGGGGCGGAATTTAGCTCGCTTTCCATTTCTTTGATGATCAGATTGAAGGAAGAATCCTCAAAGTTTACTTGCAGGTTTATCTCATAAATAAGGGCTCTGATTATTTGAGGTTCATTCTTATCTTTTTTGGCATGTTCGTAAACCTGGATTACCAATTTGAGCGCATCTTTGGGAAGGCCGGATGAGTCTATCAATTCATCGATCCGCTTCCATTTGGTTTCATAACTATAATATTGACCGGAGTTCTGAGCATATGACTGAAATGAAAAAAAGGCCAGTAGCAGGATCAGGATGCAGATTCTTATTGCCATGATAAGATTTTAATAAAGGTACTTTGGTTTGATGAATCTTTACCGAAGGAGCTTACAAACATAAAAATGCCAAGGCTTCAATTGCAAGTAACAAGAATATCTTAACAGAAACTCTTTGATGGATATAAAAAAAACCCCCCGACCAAGGTCGAGGGGGTTTTCTTCGGGCACGATCAACTAGTTAATGAATATGTTGAAGGCAGCACGGACTGATCAGGAGAAAATATTTTCTCTAAAAGGCGTCTTCATTTATTTAAAGGGATCGGTTAACTCAAATATTGCTTGAAGAAATTTCTTCAAAGATTAATGCCTACGAATGATTGCTAGTTCAGGGGGTAAAAAGCGGGTATTGAAACAATAATGCGAAAATAGAAATTCAATTTGTTATAAAAGATATTAAATCTCAACATTCTGTGGAAAAGTCAAAAGGTTAATTGAGTGCTTCGGAATTTACTATGCAAGTTCCAAATACGAAAGGTTCAACCCTTCAGTATTTTAGCCATTGTAGCTCCGATATCAGCGGGACTCTTAGCAACATGGATACCGCATTCTTCCATGATTATCATCTTGGCGACAGCAGTATCATCGGCTCCGCCGATAATGGCGCCGGCATGGCCCATTCTTCTTCCGGGAGGGGCAGTTTGTCCTGCTATGAAACCGACCACGGGTTTTTTACCATTTTCTTTGATCCAACGAGCGGCTTCAGCTTCCATGCTGCCTCCGATTTCTCCGATCATCACGATTCCTTCGGTGTCCGGATCGTCCATGAATAATTGTATAGCTTCTTTCGTGGTCGTCCCTATTATGGGGTCTCCACCGATTCCCACTGCTGTGGAAATGCCCAGTCCTGCCTTGGCCACCTGGTCGCTTGCTTCATAGGTCAGGGTACCTGATTTGGACACGATGCCTATTTTCCCTTTTTTAAACACGAAGCCGGGCATGATACCCACCTTACATGCTTCAGCGGTGATGACGCCGGGACAATTCGGTCCGATCAGGCGGGTCGACTTGCCCAGAAGGTAGTTCTTTACCTTAACCATGTCCTGAACCGGAATCCCTTCTGTAATGCATACTATGAGTGAGATCCCGGCTTCGGCTGCTTCCATGATAGCATCTGCGGCGAAAGCAGGGGGAACAAAAATGATGGAGACATTGGCTCCTGTTTTTTTAACGGCATCGGACACGGTATTAAAAACGGGCCTGTCAAGGTGCTGGCTGCCTCCCTTTCCCGGAGTCACTCCGCCAACTACCTGGGTTCCGTATTCAATCATCTGGGTAGCATGAAAAGTTCCTTCTGTTCCTGTAAATCCCTGCACAATGATCTTGGAATTTTTATTCACCAATATGCTCATAGCAATAGATTAATTGGGGCAAAAATAAGGTATTCATGCATTCGGGGATTCGGTTATCAGGTTTTACATTGTCTGGCCGGGAGGGTAGTTTGCTTTTAATAACTAAATTTGGATCAAAATACAATAATGAAGGTTTGGAATGAATACCAGGAAGCAAATAAGGATCGCTTTTTGAATGAATTGCTGGAACTACTGCGTGTTCCGTCGATCAGCGCACGCAGTGAACATAAAAAAGACATGGGAAATTGCGCCGAAGCCGTCAAACAAAAGCTGATCGAAGCAGGGGTGGATCGTGCTGAGGTATTCCCAACCGAAGGTCATCCTGTAGTTTTCGGAGAAAAAATAATCGACGCTTCAAAGCCGACCATATTGGTATATGGCCATTATGATGTGCAGCCGGCCGATCCCCTGGATCTCTGGAAGAGCGGGCCATTTGAGCCTGTCATAAAAGATGGTAAGATCTATGCAAGGGGCGCCTGCGATGACAAAGGCCAATTTTACATGCATGTGAAGGCTTTTGAAACGATGAGTAAGACGGGGACTCTGCCTACCAATATCAAATTCATTATTGAGGGTGAGGAAGAGATCGGATCTCCCAGCCTGGGCAAATTTGTTGCCAGCCATCGGGATTTGCTCAAGGCAGATGTGATCCTGATCAGCGACACTTCCATGATCAGCCTGGAAAACCCTTCAATCGATGTTGGAGTCCGTGGACTTTCCTATATCGAAGTGGAAGTAACCGGACCTAACCGGGATCTGCATAGCGGCGTTTACGGAGGGGCAGTCGCCAATCCGATTACCATTTTGGCCAGGATGATCGCTTCCTGCCATGATGAAAACAACCATATCCGCATCCCCGGATTTTACGATGATGTGCTCGAATCCAGCAAGGAAGAAAGAAGCCGGCTGGCTAAGGCCCCATTTGATGAATCGGATTTTAAGAAAGACCTGGGAATCGATGCGGTTTGGGGCGAAAAAGGGTTTACTACTAATGAAAGGACGGGCATTCGTCCGACGCTTGAATTAAATGGCATATGGGGAGGTTACCAGGGTGAAGGGTCAAAAACTGTTTTACCTTCCAAGGCTTACGCTAAGATATCGGCCCGGCTGGTTCCTAATCAATCCTCTAAAAAAATCACGGAACTCCTGATAAATTATTTTAGCGGGATTGCTCCTGCCGGTGTACATGTGAGGGCATGGGAACACCATGGTGGTGAGCCTTATCTTACACCGCTGGATTCCAAGGCTTATAGGGCTGCTGATAAGGCCATTGAAACGACCTTTAAGAAAGCTCCCATCCCTGTGCGGGGCGGTGGCAGCATTCCCATTTGCGCGCTTTTTGAAAAGGAACTGGGCATTAAGATCGTTTTCATGGGATTCGGTCTGGACAGCGATAACCTGCATTCGCCTAATGAAAAATATGATCTGGCAAATTTTTATAAGGGGATAGAAACAATTCCTTATTTCCATAAATATTTCGCGGAACTGGACTAAATCCATATGGAAGAGAAAGAGAAATTGAGGATAGACAAATTTCTTTGGTCGATCCGGCTTTTCAAGACCAGGACCCTGGCGACAGAGGCCTGTGATAAGGGAAAGGTAAGATTCAATGGAAGACAGGCCAAGCCTTCCAAACAGGTACATGCAGGAGAAGAATACGAGGTGAAAACTGAAGCAAAGAAATGGCTAATTAAGGTGCTGGATCTTTTGCACAACCGGGTTCAATATAGTGAAGCGATAAAATATTATGCAGATCTCACACCAGAATCTGAACTGCAAAGGGCTACTTTCCAGGCAGAGAGTTTCCATACAGGTAAGAGATTGAGTAAAATCGGAAGGCCTTCCAAGAAGCAAAGAAGAAATTGGGATGGGCTGGTAAACGGAGAGGAATGATTTTTACTTCAATTGTTCAGCCGGATAAAACCGCCATCGATCGCATAGTCACAGCCGGTGATAAAAGACGCTTCTTCACTGCAAAGAAAAAGAGCCAGGCTGGCGACCTCCTCGGGTTTGGCCATTCTCCCGATCGGTTGGGTTTTGGAAAGTTTTTCAAACATTTCTTTTTCCTTTCCCGGATAGCTCCTGGAAAGAAAGCCATCTACAAATGGCGTATGCACCCTACCAGGAGAGATGCAGTTGCAGCGGATCTTATGCCGTATATAGTCCTTGGCGACAGACAAAGTCATGCCAATAACGGCGGCCTTGGTCGTGCTATAGGCAAAGCGGTCAGGAATCCCGACAGTGGCTGCTACGGAAGCCATATTCAGGATGACACCACCCAGGTCTTTCATATAGGGAATGACGGCGTGCAGACAATTATATATTCCTTTTACATTGACCTGGAATATGCGGTCAAAATCCGCTTCTGCTGTATTTTCCGCATTTCCTATATGGGCAATTCCTGCGATATTCAGTAAAATATCGATCGAAGAGGAATCAGCAGCTATCTCATCAATGGATTTTTTTACTTCAATATGCGAGGCCACATTGGTTTTCCTGTAGGCTGCCTTTCCGCTGTCAGAGCGGATTTCCTCTACTACAGAAGCTCCATCCTGTTCATTCAGATCGATTACATAAACCATGGCTCCCTGTGCCGCAAAGAGCTTTGCAATGGCCCGGCCGATGCCGCTGCCTCCTCCTGTGACGATGGCCGTCTTTTCATCTAATTCAAACATATTGGTTAAGTTAATGAGCGGTCCAAATGGGTATATCCTCCATCGACAAACAGGATCTGGCCTGTTGTATGCGCTGAGCGCCGGCTCAAAAGGAATACTACCATATCTGCAATTTCTTCGGCCTTGGTGAACCTATTTTCCAGAGGAATTTTGGAAGTGATGGATTTAAGCTTGGCCGCCGGGTCAGCAAATTTGGCGATCCAGTTTTCATAAAGAGGGGTCCAAACTTCTGCCGGCAATACAGCATTGACCCGGATGGCATAGGGCAGCATTTCGGCGGCCCATTCCCTGGTCAGTGCATTTATGGCGCCCTTGGCTGCGGCATAACCGGAAGTGTTGCCCTGTCCGGTTACAGATACTTTTGACCCGATATTCACAATTGAGCCTTTGGTATATTTTAAATGGGGAAAAGCATAATGTGCCAGGTTGTAATAATGGCTCAGGTTTTTTTGAAGTGATCCCATAAATTTTTCGGGAGAGCCTCCTACCAGGCCAATTCCATCATTCACACCTGCATTGTTAACCAGGCCGTCAATGCGACTGAATTTTTCAATAGTGAATTCAACCAGTTCTTTACAGGCTTCCGGATCAGCGAGCTCGATAGTATGTGAGGCCGCTTTGCCATGCATTTTGATGATTTCATCCACCGTCGTATGATTATCATTTTTGTCCCTGCCTGCCACAACCACCATGCCGCCTTCAGCGCCAATGGTTTTTGAGATGGCTGCTCCGATGCCTTTGGCGCCGCCCGTTACGATAAAGACTTTTCCTTCCAAATACAAATCCATGATTTATGCTTTTGTTTGAGTGATAATTCAGAGACCATAGAAAAGTGAAGCGTTCCCGCCGAAAAATTTCTCTTTGTCTTCATTCTTACTTGATTCCATGTATTTTTCAAGCAAACTTTTCCATTGCACATAAATGCCCGAAACCAGGATTACAGGCCAGTCGCTGCCGAAAATTACTCTCTCGGTTCCGAAGGATTCAAATACAACATCGAGATAGGGATAAAATTCAGCGGCTGTCCATTGTTTCCATGAAGCCTCAGTAAATAATCCGGATACCTTACAGTTAACATTCTGGTTTTGTGCCAGCGCCTTCATGCTGATTTTCCAATCTTCCATTTTTTGACTACGGATATTCGGTTTGGCACAGTGATCCACGATCATTTTCTGATCCGCCAGGCATGAAACGAATTCCAAAGCAGCTTTCAATTGCCGGGGATAGATCAGTATGTCATAGGTATAACCGTATTCCTTCAAGGTTCCGACTCCCCGCTGAAAATCCTTCCTCGTTAAAAAATCATCTGCTTCCGCCTGTACGTTATGACGATAGCCTTTGATAATTGGGTATTGTGCAAATTCGTTTAGCTTTTCTGATATATCCGGAGCACAGAAATCCAGCCAGCCGACTACTCCTTTTATAATCTCATGGGTTTTGGAAAGTTCCACCAGGAAACGGGTCTCCACTTCCTCTGTGCTGGCCTGTACGGCTATGCATCCATCAATGCCATTGCGTCTTAGCGTGGTTTCGAGTTGTTGCGGCAAATAGTCCTGCTGGAGGATTTTCATATCATCCATCCAGCCGTCCCTGGCTTTGTTGTATTTCCAAAAATGTACATGGGTGTCAATCTGCATGGCGTTGGGGCTCTTTTAGGTCAAAAATAAGTTCCATCCGGACCCATTTTTCATCTTTTTTTGCCCAGGGCAGGGCCTGCTGGTATTTCCACATCAGGGTTTCCCAATTGCGAACCTGTTCATCAGCCTGATCTGCTAACGCTTTTTTATCAAATGAAAAATCATCTGCAACTTCCATGATCATGAATAAACGGTTTCCCGTCCGGTAGATTTGCATGGATTCGATCCCTGAATCCCGGATGCTTTCGAGTATCTCAGGCCAGACTTTTCGATGCCAGCGCTCATATTCCTTAATCAGGGATGGTTCATCTTTGAGGTCGAGGGCAAGGGAATGTCTAATCATGAGCGTTTTTTAAATAGGGTCTTTATAACTTACCAAGTGCTGGCTTGCGCTTCCCAGGCCATCAATGCCTAATTCCACCAGATCTCCGGGTTTCAGATAGAAGGGTTCTGGTTTTTGACCAAGGCCTACCCCCGCAGGAGTTCCCGTACTGATGATATCACCCGGGAGCAGGGTCATGAACGAACTTATATAATGGATCAGGAATGGGATCTTGAAAACGAGGTTGGAAGTATTTCCGTCCTGCATGGTTTTGCCATTGAGTTTAAGCCAAAGCCTGAGTTGATGAACATCCTCAATCTCATCCGGCGTGACTAGCCATGGCCCGATGGGTGCAAAAGTATCACAGCTCTTTCCTTTTACCCATTGTCCCCCTCTTTCCATCTGGAAGGCACGTTCTGAATAGTCGTTATGGAGTATATAGCCGACAACATAATCTATCGCGTCCTTTTCTTTCACATAGGATGCTTTTTTCCCGATCACAAAGGCCAGTTCCACCTCCCAGTCTGTTTTTTTACTTTCCCTGGGTATGATGATATCGTCATTGGGTCCGCAGATTGCGGTGGTGGATTTGAAAAAAAGGACGGGTTCCTTCGGTAAAGCAGTTCCTGTTTCTTTGGAATGGTCGGTATAGTTCAATCCCACGCAAACGATCTTAGAGGGGGATGCAATCACAGCGGCAAAACGAAAACCTTCCGACAGAACCGGGCATTGATTTTTATGCGTACTTAGCCAGTCTGAAAGACGGCCGATTCCTCCGGAAGAAAAAAAATTTCCATCATAGTCTTCCTTGAAACCCGCGCTGATATCCAGGTGTTGCTCATCGATCAGGATTCCCGGTCTTTCCTGTCCTGGTTGTCCATGCCTGAATAGTTTCATGTTTTTCTTTTGTGAGTTAAACTTAGTGATTTTTGGAAAAGGGTTGGGATAAATAATACCTTTATTCTAGTTACAGTACAAAAAATAAAACATGAGCATTCAACGCAGAGATTTTCTTAAATGGGGTGCAATGAGCAGTTCATTAGGGGTATTTACCTCAATCGCCGCTCCCAAATCCGCTTTATTAAGCCATTTCGGAGAAGGATTGGAAAAAATGACGAGAGATCTTATGCCCATCACAAATGATGAGAGGAATGCCAGGATTGAAAAAGCCAGAAAACTCATGCGCGAGAAACAGATAGGCGCAATCCTGCTGGACTGCGGCACATCTCTGGCCTATTTTACGGGGATACACTGGTGGCCAAGTGAAAGAACCATGGTTGCAATCATTCCTGTGGAAGGGGAGATATTATATGTCAGCCCCGCTTTTGAAGCGAACCGTCTTCGCGAGTTGATCAACATCGGCCGCGAGGTAAGGACCTGGGAAGAGCACGAAAGCCCTTATGAATTGATAGTTAAGACCCTGAGCGAATTCGGGATACGCAATGGCAAACTGGGTATGGAAGAACGGCTGAGGTTTTTCATTTATGATGGAGTGCGTCAGGCTGCCCCGGATTTTCAATTTGTCAGTGCGGACCCGGTGACCATACCATGCCGTATGATCAAATCCCCCGCTGAAATTGCCTTACTCCAGAAAGCCAATGAGATCACGCTGTCTGCGATCCAGTATACTGTCGGACAACTCAAGGAAGGAATGTCCAACCAGGATATTTCAGGATTGATCGATGAAGCGCAAAAAAAATTGGGAGGGAATTCGGACGGGGCCCTGGTCACTATTGGGGTATCGTCAACCCTTCCACATGGAAGTGTAAAACCGCAGCACCTTAGCAAAGGTGAAATACTATTAATGGACTGCGGATGCACAGTTGAAGGATATACTTCGGATATTACCAGGACGATTGTTTTTGGCGCCCAGCCAAGCCCCAGGCAAAGAGAGATCTGGAACTTAGAGAAAAAAGCACAGGATGCAGGATTTGCAGCGGCCCGGCTTGGGGACCCCTGTGAAAACGTGGATATTGCCGCCAGAAAGGTCCTCACAGATGCCGGATTTGGTCCTGGGTATAAATTGCCCGGATGCCCTCATCGCACAGGTCATGGAATTGGCCTGGATGGGCATGAATGGGGAAATATGGTGCTGGGCAACAAGAAAAAACTGGAGCCGGGTATGTGCTTCAGCATCGAACCAACACTGGTGATCCCCGGAGAGTTTGGAATCAGGCTTGAAGACTGTGTACATATGACGGAAGAAGGCCCGAATTGGTTTTCAAGAACTAGTTTTTCGGTTGACCAACCTTTCGCTTGAGGATTGGGTTTATGTTTCGGTGAAGGGAATCAGGCAATTTAGGCAAGGAATCCCTTGACAGGATCCCCATTTCCACCAATTCCTCCAGGCTGATAGTCGGCAATTGGTAACCCTCCTTCATTTTTTCGAGCACTTTATTTCCCACCAGCAGGGCTTCTTCTCTGGTCCTGAAAGGCCTTTCTCCGATTAGCGCCGGTATTCGTTCCTGCATGATATAGATCTTTCCGTTTGCCAGGATTTTATAGGCCCAGCCATTGTCACTTTCAAAGACACGCAGTTGTATGAGTGCAAATCCCCTTTCTGCCTTTAGCTGTGAAATATAGATGGTATAAAATAAAATTCCCAGGATCAGTAGGATCCCAGGAAATCTTATTCTGGAAGTAATCGTATTAATCTTGTGCGTTGTAGGGTTCATCAGGATACCATTCATCAATATTTGCATAACAGGTCGTGGTGGTACCTCCGGCCGATCCAAGTCCGACAAAGCCTCTGTTCTCAACCGTAAACGCAACTGCCGATAACCTGGCAGCCCTTTCAAAAGAGGTTTTCTGGTTCCACAAATCCGTAGCAAAATCATAGGCCCAGGTAATATTTCCAACTGACCCCGTGGTAACAAAGGCCCTGTCTCCACCGCCATCACTGGTCGTATTGAGCATCACGAAACCCACCGCGCCATAACGAACGATAGTAGTGTAGCTATCATCATAAGAAAGGGGGCTATAGTTTGAAATGTGCCGAAGTTCAGTCCATGCTGAAGTATCCGGTTTGCTTGGGTCATAATAGAAGAAGTCGTTAAGGGTAGTACCGCCGGTTCCTAAACCAGTAACCAGGTACCCTTTATTCTGGTAAACGAATGTAACGGCTTGTTCTCTTTTTGCACCAGGATAGGTGGGAATCTGCGACCAGGAATTGCTTACGGGGTTATATTGCCAGAAATCGTTCAACTGGTTCAACCCATCATTACCGGTTCCGACATAACCGAATCCATAGGCATCAATACCGAAGGCCACCGCATGGAATCTTGCTTCCAAACCTATCGCACTGTCTCCCATGCTTGCGACCTGGGCCCAGCTATTGGAATTCGGATTGTATTGCCAGAAATCTGCATAGTAATTGTAACCGTCCGTTCCTGTTCCCATATAACCCATCCCGCCTGTTTCGAAACCTACGGCGCCATTTCGGGCCACAGCATTTGAGCAGGTTGCCATTTGTTCCCAGAAGAGGCCGCTGGGATCAAATCTCCACAAATCGTTGTAGCGGTTGTTCCTTTCATCAATCCCAGTTCCTGCATATGCGTAATTTCCGATGACGAATGACATGGCACTGGTCCTTGCCGTACCGCCAAAGTCTCCGATATAAACCCAGTTGCCATCTTGCAAGGGGTTTACCGAGGTTGAAGAGCAGGAACTTAAGGTTATTATCGCCACAGCAATCAGAAAAATGGAAATGTGGAAACGCTTCATAATGTGATTTTATAAAAAAATTATTTTACAATTTTGCGCAATGTATTTTAATGCGTTGTGTTAAAATTGTTAAAATGTATTATGCTCCCATAATAATCTACCAAACAATTATTTTTGATATAGCAAAAACGAGGTGCGAATATAGATAAAACTCCGAATTATGATTAGAATTATGCAATTGTTTTAGCAAAGAACCCTCAATTCTGAAAGAATTAACAACTCTTTTATTATTCATTTAATTCCTTCGCCTCCTTTAGTGATCGAATGCTTTATATTTGCCGCCTTAAAGAAGGGTTCCTTCAATTTGAATGGGTGTTCTTTGCTTAAGAAAGGAGCAGTTGTCCGGATTGTTGAATTGGGATTCAAGACACCTGTTGATATGTGTACATAGTTGTATGAATTTGCAGCTTCCGGTATTTGGGCGAATGAGATAGAAATATACAAGGAATTACATGCGAAACATGAACAAAAGTTTATTGAAACCAAGTCTGCTGCTAATTACTCTGCCATTCATCGTTTTAGTGACCATTACGGGATGCCAAAAGCCTTCTCTCACTTTTGGGAACTCTTTGGTGAACAGTAATAACACGACGGTCGGTGAGATCGATTCTTCCACTCTTATTTTATCCACCGTCATGCTGGACTCTTTTCAAACTGCGGGTTCCGGCACCCTGCTTCTTGGAAGAATGCAAGACCCTTATTTTGGGAATATAGTGAGCAAATCATTTCTTCAATTTGGTACTCCTTCCTTCCCGGGAATCACTAACCAGGCGAAAATGGACTCTATAGAACTGGTCATGTTCATTAACAAATATTATTATGGGGACACGACTGAGCCACAGACTTATTATGTAAGTCAGCTCAATGAAATCATTCAATATCCATATCCGACCCAATTTACCTATTTCAATAACGACGGTTTTTCCTTTAACCCCAATCCAATAGGCTCTGCCACAGTGACCATATTCCCAACAGGGCAGTTCTGTTCACAAGATGCATTGGACTCGGTGAAGATCAGGCTTAACGATACATTGGGTCTTAGGCTTCTGGAGATGATGGAGAATAATTCAGATACCGTCACCAGTCTCACAACCTTTCATGATTATTTCCCCGGGGTCGTTATTTATACTGACAGCTCAGCAGGAAACACCGGTGTGATTTTTGGGATGAAGGACAGCGCCTTTATCAGGCTTTATTATGAGGTACCTGATGTTTATACGGATTATTTTCATGTAGATTTCCCCTACAACAATAGGGGAGATCAATTCAATCAGATATCGGTCAACCGAGCCGGAACGCCTCTGGCTGTCATGACTTCGCTGCAAGCCAGCAGGCCCAACCCTCTTATTCCAACAGATGCGCCTTCTTCCCTGACTGGAAATCAGGTCTATGTCCAGGGAGCCACCGGTATAGAGACCAAAATAGGGATGCCATATGTTGACAATGTGACCTCGTTGCCGGATTATTTGGGTGTTTTAAAGGCCACCCTAACCCTTAAACCAATAAGAGGCACCTACACACCGGAAATACCACTACCTCCACAATTGATACTTTCCCAATCCGATGAAAATAATGGATTGGGCTCCCCCATTAATTTAAATGGCGGAATTGAATATGGAAGCCTGACCACAGATTTTATTTATGGAGAGAATACCTCCTATACTTACGATGTTACCGCTTATGTGCAGGCGCAGGTGGCACTGGGTGGTGTAACCAATAATGCATTGATACTGAGCACGCCTCCGGGCAGCCTTGCATCTACGGTAAACCGGGCCGTATTCGGAGATCAGAGCAACCCGACTTACAATATAAAACTGCAGATCTATTATATATCGCTTATACACTAATAGGAAGCCAAAACTTCTAAATGAAAAGACTTTTAACCATACTGATCTTGACCGGAGCTTCCCTTACCCATTTGACGGCGCAAACAAATAATTCCCCCTATTCTATTTTAGGGATCGGGGATCTGATGGATAATTATTATGGAAGGACTTCCGGACTCGCTAATACAGGGTTTGCCTACAGGTCGAGTTGGTATCTGATCAACAATAACCCGGCTTCTTATAGCTCCATTGACAATGATATGTATTACGGAGAGGTTGGAGGGGTTGCTAAATTTGTCAATTATTATGGGGCTAATGTCAACATAGATGCAAACCAGTCATTTGATATTACCTTTAAAAAGCTGGTCCTTGGGATCAAGCCCACCAAGCATTGGGGTACCAGTTTCGGACTCCTGCCCTTCAGTTCTCAATATTATCAATTCAACCAACCCGTACTTGCAGGCAGTGGTAACTCTCCGATAGCGAATCTGTCATTTAACGGATCGGGAGGCGTGAACCGGGTGTACTGGGCCAATGCCTACGAATTCTTTCATCATGTTTCCATCGGGGTGGATTTGTCGTATTTATTCGGATCGCTTCAGCAGCAATTGATCCTGCAGGATCCTAATGTGGGCTCAGAATTTTCCTCCACTCTGAATAATGTATATCTCAGCAGCCCCTATATAACTTATGGCCTACAGGTATACGGAAAGATTGGAAAAAAAATCGAATATTCTCTGGGAGGCACTTTTTCCACAAAGACAGGTATGACTGCCTCACTCTCCCAAATAGTGAGAGCACCCGATTCGGCCGTGCTTTATTCGGGCAATTTTCCCAACACAACTTTCACTTTGCCAACTACAATCGGAGCAGGTTTTATGATCACTTATAACCACAAATACCGGTTTCTTGGAGATTATAAATTCGAGAATTGGGCTAGCGCGGGCAATCCCAATTCCTCTAATAACTGGCAGAATAACGGAGGTTCCATACTTAATACGGGGGGCTTTCTTTACCAGTTTCAGAACAGTGAACGTATATCCGCCGGATTCGAACTTTCCAACCTGAAGACTCTATCCACCGGGCAATCTAATGTTCTCTACGAGTCCTCATTTTATCAGGCTGGTTTCTATTATACCGACACCTATTTGTATGTCTATGGTCAGCCTATCAGGGATATTGGCGCAACGCTTGGCCTTGGCGTGAATTCAAAAAGAAGCAGACTGTCCTATCTTATTTCGGCTCAATACGGTGTCAAGGGCGAGTCCAGCGTTCAGCTTATAAAGGAAAAATACCTGCAGTTCAATATTGCGTTCTCCTATCGGGATGCCTGGCTCACTAAGGGGCGCAAATTCTTCTAATGAAAGTAAGGGCTAATTATGCAATCCGGGTTTAACAAAAATTACCTGTGGGGGAATATCTATTTCTGTGCCCGAAATGAAATTTTTATCTGCAAAAAGAGCATCAGCATCGGAGACAGATTTAAGGATGACTTTTTTGAAATCGTGGAGATAAATTCCAGAAGAACTCAGACTTCTGATGGATGAGGTTGATAAGAGGCTATTTGCAGGAAATTGGGCAGGATATGCGAATAAGTGCTAGATATCTTATCCGGATCGTTAAGGTGCTTGATCATGTTTTGCCATTTGGCCTGCCCATGATTCTGGATGACGGTTTGTTTTTTATCTTCCCTGTGAAGATACATTGTCATCCCCTCCGGGTCGGCTTCCGGATGGAACTGGGTTCCGATCATGTATTGATTAAACCGGATGGCCATGACCGCTCTTTCCAGTGGCACATGGGGCCTCTCCTTTTCAATGCAGAGGATTTTGGCTCCCATTTGATGCAAACGGTTGTGGTTTGGTTGTAAAACCTGAAAATCCCTGCTATCCACTGAAAAGAAGGGATCCTGAAGTCCCTGAAAGACGGGTTCGGATATTCCATCGTTGCTCAGATGCATGGGAAATATGCCAAAAGAAGTGGATTTTCGGGGGGTCACTTGAGCGACCTTATAATGCCTGCATGCCAGTTGATAAGAGTGGCAGATGAAAAAGACATGCTTCTTGGATTGCTCGAAAATATTGTTGTTCCAGTTTTCAATATGTTTGAGACTATGGAAATAAGCCGTTTCCCATTCGCTTCCTTCACTTTCCAATGGGCTTCCCGGGCCTCCCGAAGAAATGTAGACATCATAGCTGAGGTCGGGCACCTGTTTTTCAATTCTTACTTCAAATTCATCGCAATGCACGGAAACTCCGTGATTTTTTCCGAAATCCCGGACGATTTGGCGGATACAACGCATTCCCTGGTTGGGATGCTTTTCGTTCATATCCAGGATGGCGATTCGTATATTTTTTCGGACCGGCATATCTGCAAATTTAACGTTTTTTCTGAGCCCTTATTGCAAGTTGGAAGCTAATGCTTTTGCTAATGCAGATCAGGTGGGATTTCTTCTTAACTTCAATCAAACTATCATTATGGTTCCAGCTTTGCGTAAGGCCTTTAACGAAAATTTTTCCCAAACGCAATTCGATGCCTTTTCAAAGGACCTGAACAGCCTTCATCCCGGCGCTATACAGTTCCGGATAGCCGAAACTCCTGAATTCATTTCAAAAGATTTTGGAAGCAAAATAGTGAGTGCAGGTGATGCGATCATCGATGTCATTACGAATCCCGGATTCAAGAACTTAACAGAAAGGGCTATCCCAGTTAATGATCGTGTACCAAATGAAAATGATCATTCTCATTTTATTGCCCTTGACTTCGGGATCTGCATCGAGGAAGACGGGAGCCTCTCTCCACAACTGATCGAAATGCAGGGCTTCCCTACGCTTTTCGGATTTCAGGTCTACTATCCTGATCTTCTCAGAAACTATTTCTCCATTCCAGATAATTATTCCCAATACCTGGGAGGATATGACCGGGAGAGCTATTTGAAGGACCTGGGGGAAGTGATTCTAGCCCAAGAGCTGCCTGAAAATGTGATATTACTTGAAATACAACCTCATAAACAAAAGACAAGGATTGATTTTTATTGTACCCAGGATTATTTTGGAATCCAGCCGGTCTGTATCACTGAACTAATCAGGGAAGGCAGAAAGCTTTATTATATAAATGAAAAAACAGGATTAAAGACCCCAGTTCACAGAATATATAACCGTATAATTTTTGATGAACTGCATGGACAAAAAGACAAATTAGGTGAATTTGCAGATATCACCCAGGACCTGGATGTGCAATGGGCACCTCACCCCAATTGGTTTTACCGGATTAGCAAGTTTACCCTGCCGTTTATCCACCACCCCTTTGTGCCGCCCACTTATTTTCTTCATGAGGTCAAACAAATCCCGGATGACCTGGAAAACTATGTATTAAAACCGTTATTCTCCTTTGCAGGCCAGGGAGTTGTCATCGATATTGTCCCTGCAGACATAGAAAAGATCAACGATCCACAGAACTGGATCCTTCAAAAAAAAGTGAAGTATGCCGATATAATCAAGACACCGGACGGAGGAGCGAAACTGGAAGTGCGTATGATGTATCTCTGGAAGGACGGAGATGGCAGGCCAAAACTGGCAATCAACCTAACCCGGCTGAGCAAAGGCAAAATGATCGGTGTCCGTTACAATATGGACAAGGCCTGGGTGGGTGGAAGTGTATGTTATTTTGAACGATAAAGCCAGGAATAAGGATATTTTGATCATATAGGGGTTGGAACAGAACTGCGATTCAGCTACTTTTGCAAAAATTTTGCCGGGCATGAATTTGAATGATCTGCTTCCTTATTTCGAATTGTACAAGAATCTCAAAGACTCGGGAAAGGAAACTCTGTTGAACGAAAAGCTCGCCGCTAAGGAGAAGGAATTTGTAGGCAAAGAAATTACGGTTTTAGGTGTAGTCAATGAAATCGACCTCCAAAAAAAAGAAATTATCCTGACCTATCGTTCTAAAGACGGATCCGACCCATTATTGCGCCTTATCAGCAATCATTTTTTCATTTTTTCAATTTCAGATGAGATCCCTGAACTGGTAAAAGAGTTTAATATCGAGAAAGATGACCTGGTTGAGGTTAACGGCGAGATCATCAGTATTCACCGTCAATCCGTTTTAAGGATTGCTTTATCCTCTGTTACTATTCAGGAAAAGAATTTTGGCCTGACCCGCTCCACCCGAAAAAAAGGTTGTTTTATTGCTACGGCGGTTTATGGCGGAGAGAGCAGTTGGCAGGTACAGCGTTTTTATCGGCTTAGGGATGATGTCCTTAATCGCTCACTGCCCGGCAGATTATTTGTACAGTTTTACTATTTTGTTTCTCCAGCCCTGGCCCGTTGGGTCGAAGACAAACCCGGGATCAAGTCTTTTATAAGGAAAAGAATATTGGACCGTATATTGGAAAGGTTTTGAATCGGACACAGATCATAAAAGCATATTTATGGATTTGCAGTTGAAAGGCAAAACGGCGCTGGTTCTGGCGGCGAGCAAGGGACTAGGAAAGGCTACTGCAGAGTCCCTTGCCAAAGAAGGTGCAGATATTGTTTTGGGGGCACGCAATGCAGAAATATTGGAAAGGACTGCTTCGGAGATTTCGAAAAAATTCGGTGTTCGCACCCTTTCTATAGTCACGGACGTTTCAAGAGCTGAAGATGCTGCCCGATTTATTGAAACGGCTGTAAGCGAATACGGGAAAATAGATATCCTTGTCAATAATGCAGGAGGCCCCCCTTTTGGAAAATTTGAAGATTTCCCGGATTCAGAGTGGGAGCAGGCATTTCAGCAGAATCTCATGAGCACGGTAAGGTTCTCAAGACTAGCTGTTCCGCACATGATTTCTGCCGGCTCCGGAAGGATCATAAACATAATCAGCCTTTCAGTCAAAACATATTTGGAAAACTCCGTATTGTCTACAAGTATGCGTCTGGCCGTAGTCGGAATGGCAAAAATGTTGTCCAATGAATTAGGACCGCATCAGATCACCGTGAATAATGTAGCGCCGGGCATAATGCTGACTGACCGGACAAAGGAAACCCTGTTCAAACATATGCCTCCCGGAAAAACAGAAGCAGAGATGCTCGCTGAACGCGCTAAAGATATACCCATAAGAAGGATCGGAAGGCCGGAGGAATTGGCAGCGCTGATCAGCTTTTTAGCCTCTCCGATTGCCGGGTATATTACAGGGACAACCATTGCGGTGGATGGAGGCGCGGTTCGATCTATTCTTTGAAATTTTTTTTATGACGAAACCGAGCATGCACATTTTGCTCTACAGGGGGAAATGAATGAGCGAGGTTAAATCTGGCAAACAGAAAAACTATAAATATTCAGATGAAATTGAAAGATATTCCAACCCAGGAGATCAGGCCTGGCTTTTTCGGAAAAATGGTGCATGGTGAAAAGAGCACCCTTGCGTTTTGGGAAATCAAAAAAGGGAGCGTTTTGGAAGAACACAGACATCCCCATGAGCAAATTACCCATATCCTGCAAGGGGAGTTGAAGATGCGAATCAGGGGGCAGGAAATGGTTTTAGGTCCAGGTTCGGTATATGTGATCCATTCCAATATACCGCATAGCGCAGTGGCGCTGACGGATTGCAAGATAATCGACAGTTTTGCGCCGGTGAGGGAAGATTACCGGTCCATTTGATGAATTGCTGGCATTTGGCCCGGCAAGGATTCAGTTAGAAGACTTAATTTGCAGGTATAGATTTATGGAGCATTCTCATAATCATGGCCAGGAACAAGAACCGCAAGATCATTCCCATGCCCATGGCAACGGCCATGGGCATGGCCACCACCATCATCACAACCATGTTGTCGATATAAAGCATGTGAATAGGGCTTTTATTATCGGCATCATTCTGAATTTTACCTTTGTGCTGATCGAAGCTTTTGTCGGATTTTTTATTCATTCGCTTTCCCTGCTTTCCGATGCCGGCCATAACCTGGCCGATGTGGCCAGTTTATCGATGTCCCTGATTGCTTTGCGCCTGACCAGGGTCAAGGCCAATGAAAAATATACCTACGGGTTTAAAAAGACGACTATCCTGGTAGCCTTGCTGAATGCCTCGATATTGCTTGTCTCCATCGGAGCGATAGGCTATGAGGCGGTCCATCGTTTGATCGCTCCGGAACCACTGCCGGGCAAAACAATTGCTTTGGTGGCAGCGATTGGTATTCTAATCAATACAGTGACCGCTATGCTCTTCTTCCGCAATAAGGATAGCGATCTGAATGTGAAAAGCGCTTTCCTGCACCTGCTTTCGGACGCAATTGTTTCTGCCGGATTAGTGGTGGGCGGATTTATTATTTTTTATACCCACTTATATTGGATTGACCCGGTCCTGAGCATCGTCATAGCCTTAGTGATACTGGGTAGTACCTGGAACCTTCTCAGAGACAGCCTGCGCCTTTCGCTGGATGGGGTGCCGGATCAAATCGATATGAATGATGTTAAATCCCATGTAAGCAAGATCGGAGGGGTAAAAGATTTTCATCATATTCATATCTGGGGATTGAGTACGACAGAGAATGCATTGACGGGGCATATTGTTGTGGATAAGAATACTGATCTGGTGGAAATTGAAAATATCAAGCATCGGGTGAAGCATGAACTGGAGCATCTGAATATAAAGCATGCCACTATTGAGGTGGAAACAGATAATGCCCATTGCGAAGAGCCTGAATGCTAGACTGTATTTCAGAGCCCCCCACTACTGATTTTTCATCAATTCTTTTACTTCTGCCTCGAGTTCTTTTCCGACCTGGTTGATCGAACGGATATTTCCCTTCCGATCTATAAGGAAGGATGCCGGAATGGCGTCAACAGCATAAGCTCCGGCCGAAGAAGCGTCCCAGCCTTTAGTGTCATTAACCTGTTGCCATTCTAATTTATCATGTTTGACTGCAGCTTTCCAGGCTTCAGGATCCTGGTCAAGAGAGACACCGAGGACTTCAAGGCCCATGGGATGGTATTTTTTATAGAAACGGAGCAAATGGGGATTGCTTTGACGACAGGGACCACACCAGCTTGCCCAGAAATCTACGATTACGATCCTACCACGGTAATCGGAGAGATGAACCAGCCGCCCTTCCTGATTCAATAGCGTGATTTCAGGGGCAGGGGAATTGAGATTTACCTGGGCTGAGAGGATTTGCACCAGCATCAGGTTTAATACAATGTTAAGCAGCTTTTTCATTTACAACAATCCTTCTTTTTAAATAGCGATTGAATGAATTTTAATACCCTGATCAATATCTTCTGCATGGTTAAATCTTTATTTAATTTTGAACCTCATTCCCGCATAGACCATTCTGCCGACGACGGGCCCCCAGACAATGGAGGCGTCGAAATATTTCCCAAAGGGTTCGGTAGGATCGATGATCCGGTCTTTCTGAGTGAAACCGGTCAGGTTCTCCACCCCAGTATAAACGTCCCAATACCGGACGAATTGCCTGGTCACCTGCACATTCATCTGGACATAGGGGGATGAATAATCTCCGAACTGTTTACCTGCCGGATTGGACTCTGTGTCAGGAAGCCTTTTTTTCCCAATGAGCTGTGAAGTATAGTCAAATTTCCAATGGCTGGCCGTTTCATAGGCGATATTCCCCAGGGTCCTGTTTCGGGCAATGAGAGGTTTTTCCATGAGGATGCCATGGTAGGTTTGCTCCACGTCCATCCAGCGATAAGCCAGCCGAAGCTCTAGCCTTTTGATGATTTCCTGGTTCCATTCCAATTGAATACTACTTGCAAAGGAACGGCCATTCAGGTTATAAAAGAGGATTTCCTGAGGACTTTGATCGACGTCAACAACGACCTGGCGGATGAAATAGGTATGGTAGAGATCCAGGCTCAAGGAGCCTGTGTGTCCTCTTATATTCAATTGGCGGACCAGGTTTGCCCCATAATTCCATGCTTTATTCGGATTGAGGCCATACCCATAATCAGATCCCCGATTCAGTATGCTGTATTGCCTTGAGCTTACGAAAAGGCCTGCATTTTCTGAAAAGATATCGGCTAAACGGAAGCCTGAACCTCCGGAAAGCCGCAAATTGGTCTTTTTGTCCAGATCAAATTTCAAATGAAGCCGGGGTGTAGTAATAAAGCCATAGGCATTGTGGTGGTCTTCCCGGATGCCTGCGATGGCGGTGAACCAGGAGTTAGTATAAGTATACTCGAAGAAGATCCCGGGAACAATTTCCTGGCGACTGTAGTTTTTGCTGTTCATGGATTCCCGGTCACTCTGATCATCAAAACTTAGTCCGGTTCTAAACTTATGGGCCGTTGACTGGATAATGGATTGGTAGATAAGGTTGGCATAAAATGATCCTTCTTTTCCCTGGTAGCTGGTTAATCCATAATAGGAGTCATTTGAATAATCTGAAGCCGAAAGGATCAGTCCAATACTCTTGTATTTCTGCTCCGGAAAAATATAGCCGAGCTTCCCGGTTAAATTGAATTGCTTTTGATCAATGCCGACCCCATAGGAATTGGCCGTGAACTTGTCTTTTTCAGGATCGAAATCCATTTGGCCTCCCTGGCGATTATCTGTTAGGGCCTTCACAGAGAATTGGGCTATGAATCCTTTATTGTCCACATATTTCCATCTGTCGATGAGGTTTAATTGTCTGCCGAGCGGAAGATCCATAAAGCCGTCTTTATTGGCATCGGTTTTCAAGAGTTCGGCATCTCCATGGGTCAGAAGGGAGGTGCTCCAACGATCATTAAGTTTTTTTGAGAGATCGACCGAGGATTCAATCCTCCCCATCTGGTCTGCATAGGCGTTTATAAAAAGAGGATCGCCATGGTCCGGTTTTATCTCTTCCACATTGATCTGGCCAGCCAGGCCTTCATAGCCATTCACCACAGAGCCTGCTCCTTTGCTAAGCTGAATGCTTTCCATCCAGGATCCCGGAATGAAACTGAGCCCTGAGCTTCCGGCAAGCCCCCTGATTTCCGGTGTGTTCTCCGTAAGCAATTGCACATAGCTTTCGGAAAGCCCCAATAATTGGATTTGCCGGATGCCGCGGATAGCGTCCGTATAACTTACATCAACTGAAGGACTGGTCTCGAAACTTTCACTCAGGTTGCAGCAGGCGGCTTTTGTGAGTTCTCGAGACCCCATTTGCATGGTATTGAAAGCACTCAGAGATGAAATATGAGTGGTTGGACTGCGCCCTTCTACAACGATTTCATGCATACTTGCAGTTGACAGATCCTTGAGTATGATTTTTATTTCGCTGAGGGAGCTGATGCTGAGGGTGTCAGGCCTGAATCCAATATAGGAGACCTGGAGCAGGGCAGGTATATCCGTTTCTATCTGAAAAATACCCTGGGTATCTGACTGGGTGAAATGGTTGGCGCCAAGTAGTTGAATGGTCGCTCCGGCAATTGGAGAGAATTTGCCTTTTTGATCTTCTTCAAGGACAAGCCCAGTCACGATATGCATGGATGCAGGCTCCGGTTGCAAGCCAGCAGAGTCCTTTTTTTGGTCGAAGGATGGCTGATAACGTGCATAATGACAACATAGCGGCAAGCGATCATAGGCTTTTTTGGAAGCCTGAAAGTTCCTAGTGTCGTGACCCGCATCGGCCAGTTTTTTCTGGATTTTTAAATCATCAAAACGTGTGCTGTCAAAGCCTACCTTCAGTATTTTGGTTTCTATATCCCACTGGGCAAATGCAATTCCCCAGTTTGTCAGGGTTTTTTCTATTCTTTTTTTGCATTGCTCGCAGTTGCCATAGACAATAAGTGAATCTGATTTCAGATTTTTTTTCTGTGCAATGAGGGGTTTGCATAGGAGGAACAGGAGAATTGAAGGAAGCAGAATTTTATACATGAATTGAACGATATAAATTTGAAAATGAGGATTCCCTTGCAGGTCTTTTTCAGATCCACGGAATTCAAAATCAAATCCGGAACGAACAATCCATCAGGTAGGTAAGAGTTTTGTTCCGATCAGGCGGAATGTGGATATTAATTGGAGAATGGCTCTCTTTACCCTGTAAAGGTTGAGTAAGGTTGATCTGTATTGAGTTGAGGTGGATAACAGTAGGCGAAAACGTTAATTCCGATTTTACAAATTGCTGATCGCCCGTTAATTTGACGAATTTAGAATCACTATGGCAACATCCATTTTTTTCCATCCCGCAATGACGGCATTTGCCGGAATCTTTATGTCCGTAGGCAATACTGTATAGTCTCCCCATGCAATAATTGGCCTGCACCGCAATGCCAGTGGCGACTACGAGGTAGATGAGCGTTGCTATGGAGAGTGTTATCTTTTTCACATTCGGTAACACAAAATTAAGGCTATTTTGCCCAAATACAACCTGGCTCTTAATTGACTCCTAATTGACGAAGGACCAGAAAATACCAAACCTGATCTGAAGCCCCATGAACGGATAATTGGGGGCTACGAAATTGTAATTATTAAAGCCAAATCCGTTGGTCTGGTTTATCTGCAGCGTATTCAGGTTTTCTGCGCGGGCATAGGCGGTGAAGCTTCGGATTCGCATATGGACATATAAACTGATATCGGGCACCTCTTGACGGATTGTCGTTTCGTTTTGATAAAAGAACTGGCCGAGTACTGGCGCGAAGCCGTCCGCCTTGTATCCGGTATAATACCGGATTTCAAGGCCGAATGCCAGGTTCAGGTTGCGGTAGCCAAAATTGCCTTCATAACCAATCTGGTTGCGGGTGAGTATGGCCGGGAAATTTACCGTGGCGGGTCCGGCTTTCTGTTGATAAACTACTGTGGCATGCCATTTCCAGTTCTTATGAAGTACAAATGTTTTTTCAGCCGTGATCTGCAGGATATTAAATATTGTGGATTGCTGCAAGGCCTCATTGTAGTTTGCATAATAAGTATAATTGCTGATCAGGTAATAATTACCAGTCAGCCTGAGATGAAAGGGTAGCTGGTCCAGGGACGCGAATATATGGGTCGTGTTTTCCTTGGCCAATGAGGAGGGGAAGACGTAAGCGAAACTACTTTCGCGATTAAAATTAAATGAGGGGGTCCTGTTTACGTTTTCAAAGCCAGCCTGAAAAAATCCGATTTCCCTGCTGATGTATCTTCTCAGGCTGATATAGGCGCTATAATCCCCCGCGTTCATCCCATTTATATAGAGCTTCCCATTGGCTTCGATATCCCATTTTTGATTGCGGGTTTTGTTTCTATATTCCCCGTGCATATAGAGATTGTAAAAATGGTGACTGCTGCTATCAAATTCTCCACCCAGGTTTTCTAATGTGATCCCTGCCCGCAGAAATTGCTGGGCGTTTTTTGGATCCGGAAACTGGTAAAGGGAGAAATCATTGATCAATTCCTGCCAGGAATCCTTTTTATTCAATGTGTCGCTGGGAACGGAAGACACGATGGTATAGGGAGAACCGAATTGTATGCCGTAATGGGCATTATAATAGGCAGTGTCAACATTGTCGTCGAAGAAATTGTAGCTATAGCTTTTGTACTGGATAGTGTGTTCAGCGCGGAACTTGGGATAAAAAAGCAGGACGAGGCTGGTGTCAGTGACAATGGAGTCTTTTTTTCCGATGATATCGTATTGCTGCCTGACAAGTAAGGTAAGGTTGGAATATTGGGTTGCCGTAGTGAAAGTCTTAGTGAAAAAATTACTTGAGGAATACACGGATCCACCCAACCAGGTGGGGATGGTGCTGCGGTCGCTATAGGAATTGGAATTCAGCAGGGAATCGTTTTGCAAGCCCCCGTTTTCAGAGGATTGGATCTTATTGGCAACTGTAATGAAGAATAGCTGGTAACGCTTGTCATTAGACTGGTACCAAGAGTTCAATCGATAGTTATTATTGTTGCTGTTCTGGTTATTAAATGTTCCGGAGGAATTCAAGAGGCGGTATTGAAATGCCCAACTCCAGTTTGGAGTGATGTTTTGGGCAAAAGTTATACTGATCAATTGTTCAGATTTGCTGCCCAGCAGATAGCCGAGCTCCGCATAGGGCCTGGTCGTCGTATAGAAACGAGTTTCTTCAGGATTATAGAGATAGGTGTCATATGCATGGAAGCCCGGGTCGAAGCCGGGCTGCAAATGCGGCCGGAAGATCAGATCCTTCGCTGCATTGCCTGCATTTCCCAGGTAAATGTCATTCCAGGGAATGGGAAATTTTTTTGAAAAATCCAAAATGGAGGAGTCGAATTTTCTTAGGTTGCTTGAGTCCAGGAAGCGATAATGGATGGTGATCGAATCTTCCAGGCCGGTGCGGTGTTGTAAAGTTGTATCGGATTTTCCGGCTCCTCCGGTTTTATATCTGGAAAGGGGATCCTGCGCATAAATGCTCTGGAAAAGCAATATGGAGCACAATAATAATATTGACTGGGCGATATGTAACTTCCTGTTCACCAATCTGATCTTGCCGGGCAAATTAAGCATTAACCTGTAGAGGGTGGTTATAAGTAAGTTAATATTAGAGTTCAGCTACCAATAGTTTAAACAAGGCTGCCAGCCTGGGTTCAGCACGGGCAGCGGCCTCGAGGACCTCTTCATGTGTGATGGTATTTTCTTCCTCCCGGATTCCGAGATCTGTGATCACGCTCATCGCAAAAACATTCATCCCGGCTTGAACTGCGGCAATTACTTCCTGTACTGTGCTCATTCCTACTGCATCGCCTCCGGCCAGGTGCAAAAGGCGGTATTCGGCACGGGTTTCGAAGGTTGGTCCTGTTACACCAGCATAGATACCTTCTTTTAATTCGATGCCGGATCTTTCACTGATTTTTTTAGCTATAGCGATGAGTTTTTTATCGTAGGGTCCGCTCATATCCGGGAACCGGAGTCCCAGTTCTTCGTAATTTATTCCGATAAGCGGATTGGGGACGAAAAGACTGATATGGTCCTTTATTATCATCAGATCTCCGACTTTGAATGTGCTGTTCATGCCGCCTGCAGCATTCGAAATAAGCAGGGTCCTGACTCCAAGCATTTTCATCACGCGGATGGGGAATACAACTTGCTGGGGGGTATATCCTTCATAATAATGGAATCTACCGGACATGGCCACCACTTTTTTGCCGCTGAGATTTCCGAAAACCAACTTTCCGCTATGACCCATTACTGTGGAGACTGGAAAATAGGGAATATTGCGATAATCCAATTCACAGGTTACGGTAATTTCTTCGGCCAGGTTTCCGAGACCGCTGCCAAGCACAATTGCGGCTTCGGGTTGTTCCGGATAATGCGTTTTTATATAATCTGCTGCTTCTTTGAGTTGGTCGATAGTTTGGTCTTGCATTTTAGGCCATTGTTATAAGCTGCAAATATAAGGAATGCCCTAGTGCCTGAAGGCGGAAGAGTGGTTGACAAGGCATTATTCGTAAGGAAATTTTTTGATGATGGAAGTGTTTATATTTGATATTCCATTTCATTCTGCTAAACTTTTTTAATATGGTTGCCATGAAAAATTCCCGAAGGGATTTTATTAAGAAGACCGCTGTTACCGGGAGCGGAGTATATATGGGTGCCCTAAGCCTGAGCGCATCGAGTTACCGTCGTGTTTTAGGCGCCAATGACCGGGTAAGGGTTGGGGTGGTTGGTTTTTCAGATCGCCATCGCAGTTCCCATGCTCCCAGTTTCATGAATCATTATAAGGAATTGAATTTTGACCTGGTAGGGGTTTCAGATATCTGGAGGATACGAAGAGAAGATGGGGCTGCTTTTTGGAAACAGAAAATGCAGCACGATGTTAAGCCATACAGAAACAATGAAGAAATGTATGATGCCAAGGCCGTGGATGCCGTATTTATCAGCACTGCGGATTTTCAGCATGCACTTCATACAATAGAGGCAGTTCGGGCAGGTTGTGATGTATACTCGGAAAAACCTTTTGCGGAGACCATGGATGATAACCGTGCGGCACTTAAGGCAGTGAAGGGATCGGACAGGGTCGTACAAATCGGTTCACAGCGGAGGAGCGGAGCCAATTACCAGGCTGCTGCGGACTTTGTCCAATCCGGAAAATTCGGCAATATAACCATGGTTGAACTAAGCTGGAACGTAAACCAGCCCGGGCGATGGAGGAGGCCGGGTTTGGTACCTCAATTAAAAGAAGAGGATACGGATTGGAAGCGTTTTCAGTTGAACCGGCCCGAAGAAACCTTCAATGCCAGGCATTACCTGGAGTTTCGCCTTTTCTGGCCCTATTCTTCCGGCATGCCGGGTCAATGGATGAGCCACCAAATCGATACCGTGCATTGGTTCAGCGGGCTTAAACATCCCAAGAGTGTGGTCGCAAATGGAGGGGTATATGTATGGAAGGACGGCCGCATGAACTGGGATACGACTACGGCCGTATTTGAATATGGGGATGATAGCAATGAAAAGAATTTCCAGGTTGTTTTTTCCTCACGTATGCATAATGGGGAGGAGAATCCCGCCGAGATCTATTATTCGAATGGCGGTGAACTGAACCTGATCACTAATAAAATATCACCGGAAGGAGGATTGCACGCACATGAAGCTGCCGCGATGGGTATGAAGCCGAACCTGCTTCCTGAAATGAATTTATCCGATATGGAGGAAAAAGTGGTGGCTTCGGCCAATACCGGAGGCGATCCGCTTACTTCCAACCACGTTCGAAATTGGATGGAATGCGTGAGAAGCCGTAAACAACCACATGCTCCGGTAGAGGTCGGCTATTCCCATTCCATTGCTACGATCATGACCAATGCTGCAGTACGTACTGGTTATAAAGCTACTTTCGATGAAGCTACCCAGGAAGTGATGGTAAATGGGCGGGTTTTTAAATACTAAGGGCTTATTTTAATTCCAATAATATAGCGTCGCCACCATCCTTCATCGATCCGAGATCAATCGGACTTTGAGGCGGGAAGAAAACATATCCCCCTGCCTGCATGGTATGCATATGTGCGTTTGATGTCGCTGTTAGGATACCGGTTACCGTGATGAGCAGGTGTGCACAGTTTGATTCGGGAATATGAAGTTGGTTCCCGGGGCCAAGTTTTAATTTATATGTGCGGACTTCTTTTTGCCTCCACTGGAGATGGGCAGAGTTATCTGTGATCAATTGGCAGCTATCCCCATAAGGCGGTTTTCTTACCAATTCTATGTCCATTACATGGTAGGGAGTATTATCCCGGTTCCAAACCCGGTGATTTATGGGTTTAAGGTCATAAGCCGCATAGTTTATCTGTCCAGGGCTTGACTCGGAAAGAACGGGCTTTTCACCAACGATTTGGGCGCCGATATTGTTATCGGACAGGTAAACGATGACGGAGGCTGCGGCGTGGCGATGTACCAAGGTGGTATCATGACCAGGAATAAGCACATTGATCAGCCTTACATAATCATTTTCCAGAACGACTTTGTGGTGGGGTTCGTCTCTGACGGGAACCGGGACGGAGACTGATTGGGCGAGGAGTTGATTGGACAGGGAGAATCCTAACAATAATAATATTATATTTTTCATGACAGGTGATTTACTACTCGAAAAAAATCAGCCTTTGATCGCAGCGATTCCCGGCAATTCCTTCCCTTCAAAGTACTCCAGCATAGCGCCCCCTCCGGTTGAAACATAGCTTACCTTATCCGCAAAACCGAACTGGTTGATTGCGGCCACGCTGTCGCCCCCTCCTACGAGGGAAAAAGCTCCTTTTTGTGTTGCTTCCGCAATGGCCCTGGCGATGACCCTGGTACCGTGTTGAAATTTTGCCATTTCAAATACACCCATGGGTCCATTCCACAATATTGTCTTTGATTTTTTTATGACATTACTGAATTGTTCGCAGGCATTTTCACCAATGTCCAGGCCCATCCAACCATCAGGAATGTGGTTGCTGGGGGAAGTGGAAGTATTTGCGTTTGCATCGAACTTATCTGCAATCATGGAATCCGGAGGAAGGTGGATGCAAACTCCTTTTTTGGCAGCCTTATCGAGGATCTCGAGCGCTGTTTGAATACGGTCTGTTTCGCAAAGCGAGTTGCCGATTTTTCCACCTTCGGCTTTGATGAAGGTATAGGCCATGCCGCCACCAATGATAATGTCGGTTGCACGTTCCAGCAAATTTTCAAGGATCAGAATTTTATCCGAAACCTTGGCCCCCCCAATAATGGCTACAAAGGGTTTATGCGCTTCATGTAAAACTTTTTCTGCGCTTTTCACTTCCCCTTCCATAAGCAGCCCAAACATCCTTTTTTCGGGCGGGAAAAACTGTGCGATCACGGCAGTGGAAGCATGGGCCCTGTGGGCAGTTCCGAAGGCATCGTTCACATAAACCGTTCCCAGTTTGGATAATTTTTCAGCAAAGGCTTTGTCCCCTTTTTCTTCTTCTTTATAGAATCTGAGGTTTTCAAGAAGGAGAACTTCTCCTGGTCTAAGCATCCCGGCCGTGAGATAGGCTTGTTCCCCGATACAATCATTGGCAAAAAAGACCATCGTGCCTCCGAGTAATTCGCTCAGGTGTTTTATAAGGTGTTTAAGGGAATATTTTTCTTCAGGCCCGTCTTTGGGCCTGCCCAAGTGAGACATGAGGATTACGCTGCCTCCATCGTTTAAGATTTTTTTGATCGTGGGAATGGTAGCACGCATCCTGTTGTCATCGGTAATCTCATATTTATCATTCAAGGGAACATTGAAATCCACCCTGATCAATGTCTTCTGGTCTTTGAAATTGAATTCCGAAAACTTACTCATGAAACTGATTTTTTGCAGATAATGACTTGGGTTACAGATTGGTCGTTAAAGATACGCTGCTCCTGTATACTAAAATCCCGGGCAATATAATTTTTGAATTCTTCTAAATTCCATTCGCGGTAATGCGCCGGGTTTTCCGGCGGTCCGAAATCATATTTTCCCGCCACAGCGGTTCGTTCGGGCGTGCTCAATAAAATTATTTTGACATTGGCGCGAGTGATGAATTTTAAGAGGTTGTCAGGGTCTTTGATGTGCTCTATCACATCGGCACAGATCAGCAGGTCTGCGCTCAGGCCGGATGGGTCAGTTTTTTCAAATGATAACCAGTTGTGTGAAGGGTAGGTCTTTTTCAACCATTCCCAGGTGGTTTCTGTATCGATACCTGTGATCTCCGCCTTATCAAAATGGTGAACGAGTTTGTAGGCAGAGCCACAGCCCAGATCGATTACAGATTGATAGTTGTTTTTTTCGAAAACCTTACTGGCATAGGTATAAACTTCTTTTTGCCATTGATCCGTATTGGCTGTATCGTCAAAATCGAGTACGGACCGGGCATGGTGATAGCCTTTTTTGATCGCGTACAGTTCTTTTGGCTGCACAAGGCGATTTAGGGGACCCAGCATCCGAAAAAGGGTTTTGGAAAGGATTCGCTTAGCAATCTGAAAGCGCCTTTGCCATGTAGGGATTGGCTTGTCCAAAATTTAATCCAAAATAAAATGAGCGGATCCGAAGTTCCGCCAGCTTTATTATTTTTTTGAAATCAGATTGGCAAAATAGTGAACCGTGCGAACCAACTGGCTTGCATAGCTCATTTCATTGTCATACCAGCTAACAGTTTTCACCAATTGCTTGTCACCAACGGTCAGCACCTTGGTCTGCGTGGCGTCAAAGAGACTGCCAAAATGCATTCCAATGATATCGCTGCTTACGATCTCGTCCTCTGTATATCCAAAGCTTTCATTGCTGGAGGCCTTCATTGCCGCATTTATTTCTTCGACAGTTACTTTTTTCTTTAGTGCGCTGGTGAGTTCGGTGAGTGAACCAGTCAGGGTGGGGACTCGCTGCGCCGTTCCATCGAGTTTGCCTTTCAGATTTGGCAATACCAACCCGATGGCTTTTGCCGCACCAGTGCTGTTAGGCACAATATTATGGGCTGCCGCACGTGCCCTTCTCAGGTCTCCTTTCGGATGGGGGGCGTCCTGGGTATTCTGGTCATTTGTATAGGCATGCACTGTTGTCATCAGAGCGATTTCGATGCCGAAATCCTTATCAAGCGTATGGGCCATGGGGGCCAGGCAGTTCGTGGTGCAGGACGCGCAACTGATCACGGTCTCGGAACCGTCCAGGATATCATGGTTGACATTGAAGACTACGGTTTTCATCTCACCCGTGGCAGGAGCGGAGATGACCACTCTTTTTGCGCCTGCAGTAATATGCGCTTCTGCCTTGGCCTTATCTGTAAAAAAACCTGTGCATTCCAGGACCACGTCTACTTCGTGCTGTTTCCAGGGAATTTCAGCAGGATTTTTCTGGGCATATATCTTTACTTCGTCTCCGTTAACAAGAATTGAGTTTTCAGTAGATTTGACATCCGCATCAAAACGACCCTGAGCGCTGTCATATTTAAGAAGGTGTGCAAGGACCTTAGGGCTGGTCAGGTCATTGATAGCTACTACATCGATTCCGTCCATTTTATATATACGGCGATAAACCAAGCGACCGATTCTTCCAAAACCATTAATAGCAACTTTAACTGTGCTCATAGCATGAAAATTTGAGATTTTTTAATTAAGGCGCAAAGTTAGGACTTTAGCCTTTTTGATGAGTGTAATTTTTTGGTTAAGGGGGGATTAGAGGGTGACCCTTTGGCCTTTGCAAACTATTCAATATCAGGGACCGGGGAGGTTTGAATGAAATTCAAAAAGTATTTGGAAGAATATTTTAGCGGGACTATCTTTGCACTCCCTTAGCAAAAAACGATTTGCGTTAAGAGAGGCCGCGTTGGTCAATCGGTTAAGACGCATCCCTTTCACGGATGAATGAGGGGTTCGATTCCCCTACGCGGTACAAAAAAATGGTCTGTTTATACAGGCCATTTCCGTTTAAATCCATTCCAATACTGTATTGCAGACTATAAGGGGAGCTTTCAGGATAGTTGTGCATCAGTCACCACTGTTAAAGGCGGTTAAGTAGAGTTGCAAGATCTTTCATAGATTCTTCTACATCAGTTATTGTCTTTGCTAAGCTTTCTTGAAGGTTTTCCTCCCAATTCTTTTTGTCACCAAAAATCCTGAAATCCTTTAATTGATTCTTTTGCTTATTACAAAGGTTACATTTACGAATATATTTTTGTAATGCAACCAATAGTCCAGAGTCAGTATATTTTAAAAAAGCATTATTTGTTAGTTGCTGGTCACTTGAGGTTGTATTTAGTTCATTGAAAATAACTCCATGAATATACTCACGAAAACTGTTGCGTATTGTGTTTTGGTTCTGTTCAATTTCAGCTATAATGCCCCTTTTTATATTAGAATAGGTTTTAAACTCCTTCCTATTCTCAATTCTTCTGTTAAAATAAAGAGCTGAGAAAAAACCGATAGTTGTAGAAAACAGTCCAAATATAAAAGTGAGAAGTTCTTTTGCAACATCATGCATGTCAAGTAAATCAAACAATGTTTGCATTTTAACAAAAATTAGTTTAGTGTTTCAATAGGCGCTAACACATAAATTTACGGCATTAGATTTCTTATTTAAAAAATATCACCTTTATGAATAACACTTTAATCCTCGCCTATTGTATTGTGATGGCCCAGTACAAATTTCATAATGTGCTTAAAGCTTCTTTTTTATTAAATATTACTGGCACCATCCTGCATTTTGCATTTTGTGCATCTAACGTGAATGGATTGTTGAAAACAAAGTATGGCAAGCAGATTTAAAGTCAATTGTCTTGGATCTATATATTAATTTCAAATCCATTTTGTAAAGATTTGCTGAATCTATATCATTTAGTTTCTTTTGTTCTATGTCTTTTGAATAGGAGACGACTTGACTGATGCCATAAAGTCCTATACGGAAGAAAACAAGCCCTCCCAAAGTGTACCATTGGATAAGTTTTGCTTTGGCTGCCTGAAAGACTCTCTCAATAGTAATATTTTCCTGGATCTTTTTAAAATCCAAAAGTTTTTCTTTTTGGGATTTGTTTTCGTCCTCCAGTGCTTTTAACTGGTCTCAAAACGCTAGCTTAAGCTATGCACTTTAGTGCAAGGCTTTAGCTTCTACAAATCTAATAAATTTGTAGTATGGAGAATTTACGGAAGGGCAGTCATAGTGTGCACCAGTTACATATTCATGTGGTTTGGAGCACCAAATACCGGTACGCAGTATTGCGAGGAGATATTCAATTGAGGTGCAGAGACTTGCTTAAGCTAATATGTGATGCTATGGACGTGAGGATATTAAAGGGAGTGGTT
>PMSV01000015.1 GCA_003168265.1 Chitinophagaceae bacterium | reverse complement strand
GGGAGACGGTTCCAAAACCTGATTGTACCTTATCTCATATGGAGTGCAGTGGGTCTTCTTTTTACCTATATCCTGGAGTTTTCTTTTTATGGCAGGAATATCGTTCTGAAGACCCAACTGATGACCTTGAGTAATAACCGCATCCTGCTGCACGATTATAAATGGTATGAGTTGATCCTGCGCTGGATCTTCGTCCCAGTTTCTTATCAATTGTGGTTTTTGCGCGTTTTGTTCATTTATAATCTTGCCTAGTGGGGCCGGGCAGCGAAGCAAACCAATGATCGCAAACTGCGAATTCCTTTGCAAGCGCGGAGAGCACAGGTAGCTGGTTTGTTGTATCATAGCATTTCATGATCTCTCCGAAATTACCTGTAGCACCGCCTTCGCCCAATGATTTGGTAGTTGCATAATTGCTCACAAAGCCGCCGTTGTTAATCGCAGGGTATGAGCCACCATTGTACTTGATTCCTGCACTGGAGAGTTGTTCCATCACGTCCGGGAACTCATGACCCGGGTCAAATGGCATGATATCGTCAGCCTGTACGGTGGCCGGATAGGGGATGCCTAGATAGCTGTTCGAATTTGCCGCACCGGCCCCGTTAATGGAGGTGGGCTGACCGGTTGCGGCGTCTGTGCCGGTGAGACCGGAAAATCCGAGTATGTGGTCAAAGGACCGGTTCTCCAGCATAAGGACGAAAACTTGCTTGATCTTTGGGTTGGCGAGATTTTGTGCCATTGTGTTTATTTCAAATTGTTTAAAGTAGTCAGCCGAGGCTTGATTCTTCGTGTTATAATAACAGGCTTATTGCTATGTATGTGTGGAATTATTTTGGCTTAAAATTCAGCGCTTCATTGTTCTTTTCTTTCGCATTTGATATTCGATAAAAGCCTTTCGGTGAAATTATCGATAATCAGCAATTTTACATATACCCCTTAAAGGGTAATGCCGAATTATATTTTTCAGAATGTCTTTAGGACTATTCTTTTGCAGGACGTTCGTTTGGGACGCGAAAAGTATACCCGGGATCAGATATAAAAGTTTACAGATTGTAGACACGAAAAAATACTTCTCCCATCGGGTTGGGCAGTTTGTATTGCAGAGAGGAGGTGCTAATCTAAAAAATTTTCGAGTTTGGCTAAAAAAATAGAATAACTTGAAGTCATCAATACTGACTGCGGCAATGGACCCTGCCAGCTTTTGAAATTAACATGCTTAAATCCACATCGCCGGATAGAATACAAAATGTTTATTACAAAACGGGTGTTTCATATTTAGTCGTATTATTTTTTTTGCTGCAGTTGTCAGTTGCATTCTTAAATTATAATCACTCGCTGACATTTGACGAAGCCATGTGGCAATATATAGGCAGAAACTGGTTTCGAAACGGACTAGTGCCTTATGCGGGAGGAGTAGATAACAAGTCGCCATTGATTTTCGCAATGTTCGGACTATCAGACAGGCTTTTCGGAGTAAATTATTGGTTTCCTCGTTTGATTGGTATCTGCTTTCAATCCTGCGGGTTATATTTTGTATATAAAATTGCGAAGATTTTCTCAGGAGAATTTGCAGGAATTCTGGCAATTACAATTTACGGGTTTTCTCTAGTTTGGCATGCTACAGGCGGCAAATACGTTTCTTATACCGAATCATACGCTGTAGCTTTTATAGTTGCCTCAGTTTACTTTGCAGCCAGGGGAAATAAGAATAGGCATTTTTTTATCAGCGGAATTTTGGCCGGCTTCGGGTTCTTATTCAGGTTACCTGAGTTTTTTGGCGTATTGGCTATTTTTATTTTTTTAGTATTAAACAGAAACAAATCGGTGCTTATATTTATTTACGGCCTGGTAGTGACTGTAGCGGTTATTTTTGCTCTTTTGTCCTTTTCAGGAATTAGCCTGCATGACATTTTCATCTATTCAATTGCAGACAATTTCGGTTCCGGCAGTGTGACAGATCATTCAATATTATGGAAATCGGAAAGCCTATTCAATCACGTTTTTTACTCTGAATTTGTTTTAATGTTACCAGGGCTAATTGGATATTTTTTTATTAGGCAAAAAAATAAATTATTTGTTTTATGGCTGGTATTTGAGTTTACCGGCATCAGCGTTATAGGGGTTTATTCTGACCAGCATTTGAAAAACATGCTTCCGGCTTTAGCAATAATGAATGCTGGCGCAATTAATTATGTGGCGGAATCTTACCGGATAAATGCAAAAAAAATAATGATAATTGTAATAATTTGCTTTTTTCCCAGAATTATCGAACCCCTGGCAACACTGAAGAAAATGATATTTACTTCGAATGAAAAGCGAACAGATTATTGTTCGGATTTAAGTCAGGAGCCGGATGATTATTCAAAAAGAATGATGGGGCTGTGGGTAAAATCAAATACTGCAAAAGATGACGAAGTTCTGGTTGCGGGATACGGCGCGATAGTACAGGCATATTCTGAAAGAGTATCCCCATGCATTTATTTTAATGTTACGCAAACTAAAAGAGCGAAAGAAAGATTTATTGATGATATTGAAAACAGTAAACCAAAAATGATTCTGGTGCCACAATCAGAAGTGTATAAGAGGACCGTTGATTACGATATCCGGGATTTCATAGATAAATTAACTTTTAGAAATTATTATTTCGATAAATGTCTATTCGGTTATTATATTTATGTCAATAAAACTCAGAACGGAAATTAGACCTCTGCATAACCGGAACCGAAGTGCTCAAAAAAATGAACATGATATAGCGAGCAATAGCTATGATGCAGGTTTTTTGAATTCAAAATCTTACCCACAAGCATTATATGGCTTCCAAGCTTATATGAATTTATTATTTCAATTTCTCTGTATGAAGAAGAAAATTCCGGTACGGGAAATTTTAATAACTCACTTTCTTCAACATTGAAAGGTAAATTTTCAACTTTCGGAGGTGTTTTGCTATGATGAACACCCAGATCGTAAATTGTTTTTGTATCAATGGCTTCAGTGGTCGATACGACTACCCGCTTACTTTCAATTATCTTATTAACAGTAATATTTGTTGCCTTAAGCCCTAACAAATAAATATTTGCTTCGGGGAATTCTCCCTGAAAATCCATGGGGAAAATATTGTAATATTCGTCATTCTTGAATGATGTAACAATTACTCTTCGGGGATAGGAATATATTGCGCCGTACTTTTCTGCTTCAGCATATACATGTTTTTTATTGGAAAAGAAAAAACTAATCAAAATGAATTGATGCAAAAGATTTAACTGGTAGCATCTTACTTTTATTATCTGAAGTACTAAAATTGCTCCACTTTCCTGTTCCAGCTTTTTTTTTAATCTAATATTTAAGAGGGCTATTAACTTTCGTTTTTTTTCAATTCTTAATTTCAGTTTGCCGGTGTCGAATTCTCTCAAATCATCTTTATCAACCCAAATTGCTATACAAAAAGGGCTTTCGCAAACAATATTATGCCTGTCGCTTACGTCCAGTTCAAGACTATTTTTTTGTAAAAAAACTTTTTCCTCAATCTGCCCATTGAAAATCCTGACACCAAAAAAAGGTTTTGGATAAAGGGTTCTAAAAAGAAGTTTTTTAATCAGTAATTTCATTTCTTTAATAGAATAAGCAATGCGAATTCTGACGAAGGAATTGGGGAATAAGAAATAAGATTAAAATATTCATTTGCAGCAGATTTGTATTTCTGTATTGGGTGCAGATAGACTTCCTGAATAATGCCATTAAATTTATTTAATCTTATTAATTTTTTATTTAGCAGGATTTTTAGAGCTGCTTTCATAGAATGTGTTTTGAGCATTTTTATCGGGTGCGTGTCGAGAATAGTTGCGTGAATATAGCAGTTGCCGGCACAGATTAAGGATAGTTTTTCAAATAAACAGTCAAGATCCGGTATGCAATTCAAAACTGCAAAGTTTGCCAGAATGCCATTCATTTTTTCTTTAAAGGGAAGGTTGGTTTCAGACCAATTATGAAAGTCTATATTTTCTTCAAGAAAGGATAATGTACTTATATTTTCAGGGAGCGAATTTTTTGCTATTGCCCTCATGTTAAGAGAAGGTTCCAGAAACTGGACTTTATATTTATCAGGAACCAGAAATGGCAGATCAAGACCCGTGCCACCTCCGAAATCCAGTATATTGCCATTGGGAATATTATCCTTAAATGATTTTATTGTATAGTTACGGATATTATTATCTGATATTGTCATGTGGCTATTATAATCCTTAGCAATAATATCATAATAAGAAGTTGTCGGTATCATTTTGCCTTTCTGATGAAAATATGTAAGTCTTTAATTATTAAACGCAGGAGAGGGGAATTCAGTTGCCCGATAGCTTCTTATGAGTAATAGGCGGCAACCACCAGGCTTGGCATTATTCAAGCGAACCTCATTAAATGAGAATCAAGAAGTTCCGGTAGTTAATCTAATTAAATAGAAGAACCCTTCGTAAGCTCTTAAAATAACGAAGAGATTACCGGGAAAAACCGGCTTATCACAGATTGCCATCCCTTCCAGCATGTACGCGTGATAACCCCGGACAATTTATAACTATATTGAGTCTGCAAAAAAAAGGTAATGCCAGCCCCAATAGACCCTGTTGTCAGCCAAAAATTCAAATGTTGGTTTTTTTTGTCGATGGTGATGTTGCTTTTTGTCCATTCGTATAACCTAAACCTTCGGTATCTCCAGCCTTTTACGATTGTTGGAGAGAAGCTGACTGTAACCAGTTTTGTTGAGTACCTGTTCTCGAATGGGTTGTTCCGTTTTTTTATTCCCTTGTTCTTCTCTATTTCCGGTTGGTTGTATGCTGCTCACGATGATCGGCCTTACCGCAAGAGCATCGGGAGACGGTTCCAAAACCTGATTGTACCTTATCTCATATGGAGTGCAGTGGGTCTTCTTTTTACCTATATCCTGGAGTTTTCTTTTTATGGCAGGAATATCGTTCTGAAGACCCAACTGATGACCTTGAGTAATAACCGCATCCTGCTGCACGATTATAAATGGTATGAGTTGATCCTGCGCTGGATCTTCGTCCCAGTTTCTTATCAATTGTGGTTTTTGCGCGTTTTGTTCATTTATAATCTTGCCTACCCCGTTTTGCGTTGGGCAATACAAAACTGGCCTAAGGTTTTATTTCCCATTTTGGTTTTGTTTTGGCTTTCGAATATCGGATTCCTTTTTGCTGAGGGAGAAGGCTTGCTATTTTTTTCAGTGGGGATTTGGCTCCAAAAAAAGAACTTTGATATCCAAGTGCCGGGCAAATGGCTTAATCCCTGGTGGTGGGGCATTGTGTTTGTGATTGTTGCCGTTTTGAAAACATTTCTTGCGTTCCTCGGTTTCGGAATTTTTGGGAATGCTATTTTCCCTCTGCTTCTTTTCTTGCATAAAATAGTTGCGTTCAGTGGACTGATTGCTATGTGGTTTGAAAGTGAATTTTTTGTGAGATGGTTGATGGGGAAGAAATGGTTTGTCAGGATCTGCTCCTACTCATTTATGATCTATGTCTTACATGCCCCTCTTGTGGCCTATGCTATTATTGCAACACTCCCACTGTTGCACGGGATTCCGGATTACAGGCTGGTGACTTATCTACTCCTGCCATTAGTGCTTCTATGTTTTTGTCTCTTGACTGCGATGATGATAAGAAAGGGTATGCCTGGAATGTATTCTGTATTGACAGGGGGAAGGGTTCAACATTGAAGTGCCGTCGTTAATTCAAGCAGTTTGGGAGATTTCTGGAAGCTGATGCATTGCATAAAGGGATTGAAAGCAGTGCGATTTCATAATAGTTGTTAAGGCTACTGCGAGAGCGTTGAATAAAAATGCCGTGCTTCAGGTAACGCGTTGAGGCAAATCGTTTTTATGGCCAGGATGGTTTGTCGAAAATGTATATCATCGAATGGTGCATATTCCAATTCATCTAAATAAAACTGAAGTTTTTCTGACAAACCCATTACCGACACATTTGTTTTCATTTCATGGGCTGTTTGCCGAAGCCTGATCAGGTCTTTTTTTACGAGTGCCGAATCAAGCATTTCTAAATCAAGGGGTATAGTCTCAAGGAATAGTGTTGTAATTGTTCTTTCATATTGTTTATCACCGCCGCTTATTTCCTGCATGCATTCTAAATTGATATATTGATAGCCGTTAGCTTCCACCTTTTTCGGGTTTTCCAGGATGTTTGCGGCCCCTGATTTTATTCCCGGGAACTCACTTAAAATCCGGGAAAGCTCCTGCTCGTTGATTGGTTTTGCGATATATTCATTCATGCCGTAATTCAGGCATTTTTCGCGTTCACCTGGAAAGGCATGGGCTGTCATGGCAACGATTGGAATATCCGACTTTAGTTTCGTACGTATTTCCCGGGTGGCTGTGTAGCCATCCATTAAGGGCATCTGTACGTCCATTAAAATAAGATCGTATTTAGAAATTTTCAGTTTTTCCAATGCCTCGAATCCATTATTTGCCATTTCAAAAGTGAAATTCCATTTTTTAAGCAAATGCTTAAGCAGGTTTTGATTCATTTCATTATCGTCCACTACCAGAATATGTGTATATTTCCATTCAGAGTATCCCCATTCTGTTGTCTGAGGCAATTTTAAAGATTGCAAATTTGCAGATGCTATTTCATAGGGGATGCTAAACCGGAAGGTAGTTCCTATCCCCTCCTCGCTTTCCACTTCGATCTCGCCGTTTTGAATCAATATGAGATCTTTTGCGATTGACAATCCCAGTCCGGTACCACCGTAATTTCTCGTGATCGAATCTTCCGCCTGTTTGAACCTTTCAAAGATGTCGGATAATTTTTCCCTGGCAATTCCGATGCCAGTATCCCTGATTATAAATCCAACGCGTGTAAGGTTTCCTGTTATTCCCTTGTTCTCCACAGCAATATGTATTGTTCCTTTCGGGGTGAACTTCACTGCATTTCCTATCATATTCACCAGGATTTGTGTAAGGCGGGTAGCGTCGCCCGAGAGCATTTCCGGAATGTCCTCATCAATTGAACAAGTTAAACCCAAGCCTTTTTCCTTGATTTTTTCTGCAAAAAGAATTTGAATCGAATGTAAGATTCCACCGATACTAAAGGGTACTGTTTCAATTCTGATCATGCCGGCTTCGATTTTGGAAATATCTAGTATATCATTGATGATAGTAAGTAGATTCTCTCCTGCTATACGGATCGAATTCACAAATTCTGCTAATTCCGGATCCTGATTCTTAGATTCCAACAGATGAGTGAATCCCAAAACGGAATTCATCGGCGTTCGGATTTCATGACTCATATTGGCCATGAAATTTTCCTTTATCATGGAAACCTCCCGTAGCTTTTTTTCAGATGCATCCAACTCTTTAATTAATTGATTTTGTCGTTTTATTCTGGTGATTATATACCAAAATAGACAAGCCTCACTTATTAAAACGGCTACTATCATAATTGTACCAAGGGTGCGGGCCTTTTTACCACTGCGGCTTACCGAGATTGAAAGGGAGTCCAATAATCGCCGACGGCTTTCAGTAAGTTTATAACTGAGATCGTTTGTTTCATCATTGATATGCATCCTGGGCTGAAGGAAATATTTAAAACTTGCTGTAGGAATCCTGCCTGAATAATTGAAGCTGTCTAAAACCCGGTTTTTAAATGCCATTTTTTCATCAGCTATTTCATGGAGGCGTATAATATGTTTTAGTGTACTATCCTGGTCACTGACCAATTTTAATGAGTCCAGGTACCCATTTGTTTCAGCAATCCGATTATCTATTTCTTTCAGATATGAAGTGTCGTTTGTCGCGATAGCACCCCTTATTTTGCTTTCAGTTGAAAGGAGGTCTCTTTCGATTTCACGCAGTTCATTGCTCACCTGCAGTTCCTGCAGCAATTTTTCATTCCCCCCAATCAGGTTATCTATATTCTTCACAGTGTTGTATTGCATGAAAATGAGCAATAGGTTGCCAGTAATAAATGCTGTAAGAATAAAATATATGAAGCGGTTACTGGTCATAGCAAATGATATTTCCTTGCACTAAAGGATATTCATCCTCTTGTTTAATGTATTGCGATAAGCATCAGCAACAGGTAGCGGCTTTCCATTCACCAACAACACGCCACTTTCCATTCCGTCGATCTTATTCAAAGCTACTATATAGGAACGGTGAACCCTGAGGAAGTTAGAAGCAGGCAAACGTTCTTCGACGGCTTTTAGCGTCGTATGAATGGCATAAAATTTTTCCGAAGTACACAATTTGACGTAATCCCCCATTGCTTCGGCATATAGGATCTTATCCAGTTTCAACCTTCGCACTATATTGGAGTCACGGATAAAAATGAACTCATCCTCTTTTATTTTCACTTCTTCCCTGCTGCTTTCCAATACATCCCGGGCTTTATCAATTGCTTGTATAAATCGCGAACTGGTCAGTGGCTTCACAACATAGTCAACAACATTTAAATCAAAGGCGTCCGCAGCATATTCTTTTTTTGAAGTGATAAAAATAATGACAGGCCGTTTGTTTGCAAGGTTTTTGGTCAGCTCCAGCCCGGACATTCCTGGCATTTCTATATCAAGAAACAGCAGGTCCACTGTTTGAGTAAGAAGCAGATTATAAGCATCCATCGCGCTTGAACATTCCGCTATAATGGTAAGATCAGTAATCTTGCCTGCGAGTTGCCGGATCGTTGTTCTGGCGATCTTATTATCGTCTATGATCAGCGCATTCATGTCCTAAAATTAAAGATTTCCCTTAAAAAAAGGCCGCATGGAAATGCAGCCTCTGACCAAAACTAACTGCTCCGAGAAAACTTTTTAATTTATTTGTAATTCAAAGGTAAATGGCAGATGATCATTTCATGATGTGTAAACGACGAAATGGCGGGAATTGTCGTTGGAGCGCCAAAACCTGTCGGTTTACATTTGATTCGTAGCGTTGAATAATTTCTCTGATTTCGACTACTTAGTTTGCCTTTTGAACGATTAGAATTTCACCTATTTTAAGCTAAAATTTACCTTTGAATTTCTAATTTTATGAAGTCAGTTTATACGATATTATTTTTCGTCGATACGATACTATTGGTATTTCTCAGTTTTGTTTTTCTTCAGAGGTTTGACTTTGGTGCAAACAGATGGGTATTAATACTGATCGTCGCAGGAATCTTAGTTTGTATTTTCCTTCTTGCCTTACTCCTAAGGAGCTATCTAAGGCAATCTAATGACGCGTAGCAAAATGATAAATAAGGATCATCTGGAATTAATTTCGTTTAGTAACCAGGCATAAACATGAGCATAAATAAAATCACGATAACGTCCAGCATCTTAAGCTTTGTAGCAGGATATGCTGATACTTCAACATTTGTCAGAGCAGATAGGCTGTTTTCTGCTCATATAACAGGCAACTTGGTTGTTTTGGTTTATGACATCATTACAAATCAAATTTCTTCATCGCGGATAAAATGCCCATGGGCGTTTCTTTTTGAAAGAGGCCCTTGCACCAACCACAGTAATGACAGGCAATGTAACGCAGTTGATTATTGACTTAACCCAGTATTTAAGATTTAATAAGCAAAGCAGACATGAACTTGCCCTGAGGGTCATTAATGGTATGTATGTCGTTATTCCTTTTTAATGAGTTGTATAATTGGCAGATTGCTTACGAAATTCTTTGGCTTGATTTCTATTGTTCTTGCTGGAATATTAATATTCATTGCCAGCAGAAATAAGTGAAGACCAATAAAAAAGCCGGACATGGTCCGGCAGTTCTTCTATAGAATATAAATATCCTGAAAGGTCTATTTCATATCCCTTAAATAATCGACCCCACCTGACAAATCCACTTTAACTACAATTGCCTTATCATCGTTTTTCAGTTCCACAAAATAATTGTCAGCCTCATTCAAAGAGGATCCATAACTGCTCAGTTCTACACTTTCATTTTCGATATCGTCAAACTTGATAACATCGACAACGGTATAGCCCGCATATTTTTTAATGATTTCATATTTCGCATTATCAGGTAAATCAGCAAAAGTTTCTTTTTTTGTGGTGCCTAACAACTCGTTTGTCTCATCGTAATATGCGTTTAGTTTTTCATTGCCTAGTGTGAAAGACACTTTGCTGAGCTCTTTTTCAACTGTAAATGAGACGTTTTTTGCACCTGGGAAATCTGTTGAGAACTGGTTTTCAAGAAAATAACTTGGCGCTGAGTTATTTTGAGCTAGTGTCACTGTGGCGGTTACGAGCATAATGCTTGTAACGAATAGAATCTTTTTCATAATTTTTATTTTTTTAAGATTGAGACATAAAGCTATTTATCTCTATCAGTATTTTTCTCTGTGAATCGTTGAACGGGCGGTTTCTGTCGCTTAAAAGGCATTTTGAATATTGGGCCATGATCCCTAATTGGGTGCGCTTAAGTTTACACAGGAACTTCATCGGTAACAAGCTTCAGATTTTTCAATTCACCATTGATAAATTGGATCTCCTTCGCAGATAGATGCACATCGATTGCTTTAGCATTTTGAATCGCCTGTTCTTTATCACGTGCACCTACCAGTGCAATAGTAATCCCCGGTTGCTCGATGGTCCAGCGGATGACCAGTTGGGAAGGCAAGACATTCTTTGACTTTGCCAGGGGTTGAAGTTTGTCGAGGAAATTATCTATTCGTTGGATATTTTCCGGCTTAAAGAAAGTAGTGGTCGGGCGATGATCCCCTGAAGCAAAAACATGACCCGGTTTGATCTTGCCCGTCAACAATCCCCTTTGGAGGGGACTATAGGCAATAATTGCTTTATGGTGTTGGATGCAATAAGGAACAAGTTCTTTTTCGATAGTCCTTTCCACCATGCTGTAGGGAACCTGATTGGATGCCAGGGGCAAAGTGCTTTCCGCCTCAGCCATCCCGGATGCTGAATAATTACATACACCCGCAGCAAGGATCTTTCCTTGTTTGAGAAGTTGTGACAACGCTTCCATAGTCTCAGCTATCGGAGTCGTAATATCAGGCCAATGGATCTGGTACAAGTCGATATAATCCGTGCCCAGGCGGCGAAGGCTGTCTTCACATTCTTTTATTATGCTTTCTTTACCGGCATACTTGTAGATGTCGATCGGATTTCCTGAATTGTCGGCGCTTTTGAATGCAAAAGCACCCTTTGTCTCGTCCCAGCGCATGCCGAATTTAGTCAATACATGCACTTTATGTCGGGGCAGGCTGCGCAATGCTTCTCCAACAATTTCTTCACTTCTCCCCTGACCGTAAATTGGCGCAGTATCGATCGAAGTGACGCCATGGTCGTAGGATGCTTGTATCGCTTCAAGCGCATCTTTTTTTTCAGATCCTCCCCACATCCATCCTCCGATAGCCCAGGCGCCAAATGTGATCGCTGAAATTTCTATGCTTGTATTACCCAATTTTCTGTATTCCATGATTTGAGTTTTTATTTGTTAATTGTACTAAATGCCCTAATTTCTTCATCTATTAAGACAACAACGAATGAGTGTAAACCTTGGCTGCAGTCCATTGCATTTAAGGACTTTTGTGCAAGGCAAACTCCTGCAATTGCCAATGATGCAAATATAATTACCATTGACTTTTTCATAGTCGTTTGTTTCATCCGTTACCATGGTCAAAATCAGGATTGCATGCATGGTTACAATTTTCATGATTGAGTCAACTAATGAGCCTAAAGCAATTGCACATATGGCTTGAAGTAGCAGAAGTCGGTATAAATATGCATAATCGAGTATATTTATATTTCTAACCACCTAATGCCTTGACTCCTTTTAAATATATCTTACTTCTTATAATGATCACAGGGGGGACCTTTTCCTTAATAGCTCAACCAGCGAGACAACCCATCATCATTGGAAATCACAAGGCAGTATACGATTCTATGGGACTTCTATTGCCCTGGAAGCCTTGGGTTGAGATTCTTAAATCTGAAATGGACTGGTATTTGAAATGCCCGTTGGAACATGGTTATCCCATGTTTGTTTGTATGACTTTTATGGATGGGAATTATCAACCGGATTCGGTACGTCACGATATGATACCGGCAATGCAGGATGGGATGGGCATTGTTTCCTGGCTGAAATATTATGTATATGAAGGCCGGAGGAATAAAGCAGTTCTGCGGATGGCAGAATATATGGGAGATTACCTGGTGAAGGAATGCAATACACCTGATCAGGGAAAGTATCCTGGATTTACAAGGTCCACCGGTATAGCTGGATGCTTCCCACAGCCTGCCGACTGCGGGAGGCAGGCTGACCATCCCTATGAGGTTGAACCGGATAAAGGAGGAATTGCAGGCTATGCATTGGTGTTACTTTATAAGGAAACAAAGAATAAAATTTATCTGGATCAGGCTGTACATAATGGACGGATTTTGGTATCCAATATGAAAACAGGTGATTCTCTTCATTCTCCCTGGCCTTTTCGTGTGGATTATAGAACAGGTGAGGAGCGCTTCCCGGTTTCAGGAAATATGACCTATATCCTGAGATTATTTGATGAACTCAGCGATCTGGGTTATACAGAATTTGATTTGCCCCGAAGGAAGGTCTGGAATTGGATACTGAAGTACCAGATTCCGGATACTCAGAGGAATGGAGCTCTTTGGAATATGTTCTTTGAGGATCATGATGAATCTACGACAAACCGTTCTGCCTGGGCGCCTTTGAATTTAGCGCGCTACCTGTTGGAAAAAAGGGTAGGCATTGATAGCGCATGGCAGTCCGATTCTAAAACCCTGATCGATTTTGTCATTAATAATTTCAGCGGCATTTGTCTTGGGATACCCATTTGCGGGGAACAGGATTACGATAAAAATCCCTGGGGAGGAATACTTTCGACCTATGGAGCTGTTCTGGCAATTTATACTGCTGCTACGGGTTCGGATGAATACCGTGCGCTGTCCTGGCAGGCCATCAATTATTGTCTCTATGCGGTTAATTCAGATGGTTGTCCGAATGAGCAGGCGACTTATCCGGGCAGAGGCGGATGGCAGGAGGATTGCCATACAGATAAGGTGCATAATATTATTGACGTGTTGGAGGCGATGCCCGCTTGGGGGAATCGAACTAAAAAATAGCATTACTTTGAGTAAAATTTGTCCTCAAGTTTGCACTACATAATAACCCAGGTTTGCTATCTGCAGTTGTGATTTTCTTGCCTTCATTTTCCTGGGTTGCAGAGTCTGTTTTGGAGCAGGGAGATTTCCAAAAACAGGTATTGGAGTATTGGTGGAAACAGGGATCCTAATTCATATTATTCTAATTTTATCGGTTTTAATTTACATTAACTATAGAATAAGCGGCTCCTTGCTTAATTTTATACGAATTATCAATGGATCAATGATTGTGTTAATTCCCTGGCTTGGGGAAGAACTTTAAAAGTATATAGTAAGATCGGGAAGTAAAATTCGATAAAATAAGTATCAAAAAAAATGGCAAGAGCAGCGGCTAAGACGGCGATATTTCCTATGGCGATCGCAGCGATCGAACAGTTTTTTCCCAAAAAAGAAAGAATTGTCGATGATAAGCTAGCCTATTCTATGATGCCAATGGGCGGAAAGGTTTTTGTAAACCTGATGAAGATGGGATGGATGAAAAATTGGATAATCTCCTTGAGCGAAAAATCTCAACCTGGTATCTGGGGCGGACTGCTATGCAGGAAAAGGTATATAGATGAGAAATTGATGGAATCGAGCGGAGACATGCAGGCTTTCGTGAATCTGGGAGCGGGGTTTGATACGAGGCCCTATCGGGTTCCCGCAATTTCCAACCTTCCTGTTTGGGAAATTGACCAGCCCGGGAGCATTGAGGTGAAGAAAAAACTGATTCGAAGGATATTTGGAAAGATTCCGGACAATGTTAATCTTGTCGGGATTGACTTTGATCATAGCGAGATAGCCACAGTACTTGCTTCTTATCAATATTCCCAGGATAAACGCGGGTTTTTCGTTTGCGAGGCGGTTACTCAATACCTAACTGATGATGGCATAAAGAGGCTATTTGAGTTTCTTGCCGGTGCATCAGCCGGCAGCCGACTTGTTTTTTCCTATGTGCGTAAGGATTTCTTCGAAGGAAGGAACTTATATAAATGGATGAGCGGCTATAAGAGATTAGTTCTGAGTAAGATTTGGCTAACTGCATTGGAGCCGGAAGACATTCCGGATTTTCTTTTGGGTTATGGCTGGAGAATTCTCGAGCATTTGGGTTATGACGAGATGGCCAAAGACTTTATTGGAAGAACGGATCGTAATCTTAAATCCACACCGATCGAGCGAATGGTTTACGCTGAAAAAAACTAACTATTGATTTTTGGGGAATTCGACTTTGAAGCCAGTCTCTATACCAACTGTGCCTGTGAAGCTGATATCTGGCTACCAGCTTAGCTTCCCGATCCATTAACTCGAGAGGGTAAATTTCCATAAGAAACAATACAGTTCCCTGTTCCAGTCAGAAGAGGCCCAACTATACCGGTTGTCCATCGACCTGCAAAAAAAGATCGAGATCGCCGAAACCAGTTACCGGCAAAACATGATGATCGCTGCCAAGGCCCCAATACAATCCAAAGCGGCCCGTCTTTACTATGAAGGGCAGAGACTCGGCTACAAAAGCGGTCTTGTGGATCTTGCACGCCTGACACAGGGACTACATCAACTGCCTATTCCCCTGGCTCCTGCCGGGGGAGTTTTGTTTGAAGGGGGAGATGGTTGAATAAGGGTGAGTCATCTTCGTTAAATTCATTATCGGTAATTTTAAGTTACAAAATGAATAAAATGGACGGCTTCAAAATCATTGGTATTTCCGTCAGGACGACGAACAAAGACAATCAATCTGCAAAAGATATCGCAGAACTTTGGGGAAGGTTTTATGGTGAAAATCTGTTGCAAAAGATTCCGAATCAATTAAGCCAGAACGTTTATTCAATCTATACAGACTATAAAAGCAATTTTACCGACGAGTACCTGACAATAATAGGACTGAGGGTAAGCAGCCTGGACAATATACCGGCAGGACTTGTCGGGCGGGAATTCGGACCGGAAGATTTTGAAATATTTACGGCCAGGGGAGAAATGCCAAAGGCAATCATCGATACATGGATCAGTATTTGGCAACAGGGTGAAAAATTACAGAGAAAGTATAGCTACGACTTAGAAGTCTATGATGAAAATTCTCAGAAGGGAGGCCTGTCGGAGGTGAAAATATTTATAGCGACGGCAAAGCCTGACCATTGAACTGAATTTTAAATAAAATATATGAACAGTAGAAAAAACCTGAATTTTCGCATTGAAAATATAGCTCCAATACTTAACGTGAGTGACATGGCCAGAAGCCTGGCATTTTATGTTGATATTCTGGGATTCCAAAATGCTGAATGGGGAAATGAAAATTTTACCAGCATTCATCGGGACAGGACGGGATTTTACCTGTGTAAAAATGGTCAGGGCGGCCCAGGGACATGGGCTTGGATTGGTTTCGACGGGGATATTTTCCACTTATATGAATACCTGCAAAACAATGCAGTTAAAATAAAACTTCCACCGACAAATTTCTCATGGGCCTATGAATTGCAAGCAGAGGACCCTGATGGTCATGTTTTGAGATTTGGGACTGATCCAAGTGAGATAGAACCATTTGCTGATATCGGTTGAGGATTAGAATAATCTGTAGAGTACAAGATGGAATGTATCGAAACCGAACACTTCTGTATCACCACCGCACTATCCACCCCTTTCCTCATTATCAAGCCCTCTGTTAATCAACACAATGAACACGGCATAGCTTTGGTAGCTAACCGGTATGATCAGGAACTACATCATAATTGCATGGCGCAACTTTAAAAAGAATAAGACATTTTCGATAATCAATATTGTCGGACTCGCGCTCGGACTCGCCTGCTTCCTGCTGATCGCCCTATACGTGCTGGATGAATTGAGCTATGATCGGTTCAATGCCAATGCCGATCGTATCTACCGGATCAATTCATTTATCCGTTATGGGGGGACCGAACTCAACATGGCCGTATCCTCTGATATGACGGGACAGTCATTAAAAAAAGACTATCCTCAGGTAGAACAATTCACCAGGATATTCAAGGGTGGTAATCAACTAATTAAAAAAAGCGCTTCATATATCAATGAGAGAAAAATAGCCTATGTCGATTCATCCTTTTTCCAGGTCTTTTCCTTTCCATCCATTTCGGGTGATATGCGGACAGCTTTGAACAGGCCGAATACCGTTGTCATGAGTGAATCTGCAGCAAAGAAATATTTTGGGACCACAGATATATTAGGAAGGACCATTGAAACCTATGACGATGGCGCCAACTTGTTCAAAGTTACCGGGGTGATCAAAGACATGCCCCAAAACGGGCATTTCAATTATGACTTTCTGTTTTCCATGCAAAGCCTGGGATACAATTGGGGGAATTTTACCAGCCATAATTTTCACACTTATTTATTGTTAGCAAAAGGAACAGATTATAAGGTTTTTGAAAAAAACCTTGATCAGTATATAAACCATTATGTGCTGCCCTACTTGCAGAAGAGTGTGAAAATGAGCAGCATGGAGGAATTTAAGAAAGCCGGTAATGCGCTTTATTACACATTGATTCCACTGACCAGGATTCATCTTTATTCGGATCTCTCGTATGAATTGTCGCCCAATGGCAATATTCAGTTCGTCTATATTTTTTCCATTATCGCACTATTCGTTCTCGCCATTGCCTGTGTAAATTTTATGAACCTCACTACGGCGCGCTCCGGGAACAGGGCTAAAGAAGTCGGAATCAGGAAGGTCCTGGGGACACAAAGAAAAGAACTGATCATTCAATTCCTCGGAGAATCAACCCTAATGGTAATTCTCGCACTGTTAATCGCCATCGGGATCGCGGCGCTGGTATTGCCTCTTTTCAATGATATTGCAGAAAAATCGATGAAACTGGAAAACCTTTTTTCCCCGCTCATCCTGCCCCTGCTCATCATTCTGCCGATTGTAGTAGGCCTGTTTGCCGGCAGTTACCCTGCCTTCTTCCTTTCTTCATTCAAGCCAATACAGGTGTTAAAAGGCAGATTGAAGCTCGGAGGAAAGAGCGGCCTTCTAAGAAGCGGATTGGTGGTTTTTCAGTTCACGGCTTCTATTTTGCTCATCGTAGGAAGCATTGTTATTTACAGGCAGCTCAATTATATACAGACAAAAGATATCGGGTTTAAAAAAGACCAGGTGCTCGTAGTTAAAGACGCTTATACCCTTGGGGACAATACCACCGCATTCAAGGATGAGGTATTGGCAATGAATGGAGTAATTTCCGGAACAGTCAGCGGCTATTTGCCAGTCAGTGATGCCAACCGGAATAATCGGAGTTTTACGAAAGAACCAATCATCGGTATCAGCAACGGCTTCAATATGGAAAACTGGATCATCGACTATGACTATATCAAAACGCTCGGAATGGAGCTTATTAAAGGAAGAGGGTTTTCACGTGAATATCCAAGCGACAGCAATGCAGTAATCCTTAATGAAGCAGCAGTTAAGCTCCTCGGGTACGAAGATCCGATCAATAAAGAGATCTACGCTTCAGACGATAACAAAAAGACTTATTCTTTTAAGGTAATCGGAATAGTAAAAAATTTCAATTACGCTTCCTTAAGACAATCCATAGGTCCCCTCGGCTTATTTCTGGGTTCCAATACCCGATTCGAGTCCTTTAAGGTGCGCACCGCAGACATTAGCCATTTGCTTGCCCAGGTGGAAGAAAAATGGAAGGCGCTAGCTCCGGCAACACCATTCAACTACCAGTTCTTAGATGACTCTTTCAATGACATGTACCGCTCCGAACAAAAGATCGGAAAGATCGTACTGACCTTTTCCGTCCTTGCCATCCTCATCGCCTGCCTTGGTTTATATGGCCTGGCCACCTTTATGGCAGAACAAAGGACCAAGGAAATTGGCATCAGAAAAACCCTCGGCGCAACCAGCCGGGCAATTGCAGGCATGCTTTCCATGGACTTTATCAAGCTCGTTCTAGTAGCTTTCGTACTTGCCATTCCGATTGGATGGTATTTCATGCAAAAATGGCTCCAGGACTTTGCTTACAGGATTGAAATGAATTGGTGGTGGTTTGGTATTGCGGGAGCAACTGCCATATTCATCGCGTTGCTGACAGTCAGCTTCCAGTCTTTTAAAGCCGCCCTTGCCAATCCGGTAAAAAGCCTGAGATCGGAATAGGCTTGGTTAAATGCAGGATTAGCTTCAGGGTAACGATCCTAAGTCAGGAATTGGTTAAGGTATTAAGCGAAAAGTCAGCATTAAACTTTACACAATTCGGTCCTAAAACGAAACCTCATCTTACCTTAACGGACTGACAAGACTAAACTTATAATTTGACCTGGTCAAGATAGTTTGTAATTTGAAAAACGAATCGTAATATTGCGATCAATATGGGACTTACAAAATCAGAAATATTCAGTACTAAGCAGAACAAACTGGCTTTGATGATGAAGGCGTTAGCTCATCCGGCCAGGATCGCGATCCTTCAATCACTGATAAAGGCCAATACCTGTATTTGCAATGATCTGGTAGATGAATTGGGTTTGGCGCAGGCTACTATTTCCCAACACCTGAAGGAACTGAAAAATGCAGGATTGATTAAGGGCTCTATCGAGGGTACGAGTGTCTGTTACTGTATTGATTCTGCTACCTGGGCCAGGTACAAGAAGGAGATCAATGCATTCTTCGTCGATGTCAATATTGATGAGGGCTGTTGCTGAAATAATTGGATATGCGCAGAATATTATTTGTTTGTATTCACAATTCTGCCAGAAGCCAGATGGCGGAAGCGTATCTCAATGTCTATGGCGAGGGTCTCTTTGAAGCTGAGAGTGCAGGATTGGAGGCGGGGAGATTAAATCCCTATGTGGTGAGGGTCATGAAGGACGATGGAATAGATTTAAGCGGGAACAAGACAAAGAGGGTCGACGATTTTTTGGCTGAGGGAAGGAAATATGACGATGTGATCACAGTCTGTGATGAAGCGGGTGCGGAGAAATGCCCGATTTTTCCCGGCCTGACAAAACGGATTGGCTGGCCCTTCCCGGACCCTTCGGCCTTGCAGGGATCAGAGGAGGAACTATTGGAAGGGACGAGAAAATTGAGGGATGCAATTAAGCAAAGAGTTTTGTCATATATTAAGGAAGCTATGCTCAGCATTGAACCGATGTCGCCTGAACAATGGCCTGAGGTGAGTGCGATCTATGAACAAGGGATCAAGACAGGCAATGCCACTTTTGAGACTTCTGCTCCTTCCTGGGAGGCATGGGATCGGGGACATATGAAGGATTGCCGGCTTGTTGCGATTGAAGAGGTTGCTGTCTTGGGATGGGCGGCACTGACCCCTGTTTCCGACAGGTGTGTATATGCGGGCGTTGCGGAGGTTAGCGTTTATGTGTCTGAGCAAGCGCGAGGAAGAGGAATCGGCAGGAAACTGCTTCAGGAATTGATTGAACAGAGCGAAAAGAAAGGGATCTGGACCCTGCAGGCAGGTATCTTTCCTGAGAATGCAATGAGCATTAAAATTCACGAAGATTGCGGATTCAGGATTATGGGCAGGAGGGAGAGAATCGGTAAGATGAACGGCATTTGGCGGGATACCCTCATTATGGAGAGAAGGAGTAGCAAAGCGGGCATATAAATTGTATCAATTCCGGACACCCACTGTATCGAAATAGCAATCCGGGGATTTCTGTTGAATTTTAACTAACTGTAAATCACTACACTTATTTTAGGCATGAAGATGGTTTGATTTTCGTACCAAACCTGTAATCATGATTAGAAATTACCTGAAGACAGCCTGGAGAAACCTGTTGAAGAACCGCTTCTATTCCCTTATCAATCTTGCCGGACTTAGTATTGGGCTGGCAATTGGAGTCCTGATCCTGCTTTGGGTTCAGGATGAACTGAGCTTTGATGGGTTCCATCGCAATGCGGGGGATATCTACCGCCTCGAAATTGCAGGCGGAACAGGTGCGAGCAAGCAGATTTTTACAATGGGGGTAGCGCCGATCGGGCCTTTTGCGAAGCAGGAATTGCCGGAGGTAAAGGAACAGGTTAGAATAAAAAACAATTACGATTTTTCCCTTTATAAATACCAGGATAAGGTCTTTGGAGACCAGGTTGCGATCTATGCTGATCCTACGCTATTCAGCCTGTTTGATTTCCCGCTGATCGAAGGAAATAGCACCAAGCCTTTTACGGATAATGGTTCTGTTGTGATTACGCAGAGCGCAGGGAAGCGTTTTTTCGGGAACGAGGATCCGGTCGGTAAGGTGATCGTTGCGGATAAGAAAGTGAACTGGATAGTGAGCGGGGTGATCAGGGATTTTCCTATGAACTCGACTATTCAGGCGGACCTGATCATGCCGATGGAAGCGCATCTTAATAGCATGCTGGTGCAGGGCAGCGATATGTCCAATAATTTCAGCATCCTGGATTATATCACTTTCCTGCTTGTGAAACCGGGCAGTTCGATCAAGCAACTCGCAAACGATATACTTAAAATTCATCTAAAACATAAACCGGATGATACGGATGCAGAATACCTTCTGCTCCCATTGAAGAAGATGCACCTGTACAATGCTGACATGACGGACAGGGGCATGTCGACCGTAAGGATATTCATACTGATCGGCATACTTACGCTTTTGATCGCCTGTATAAATTATGTGAATCTTTCCACTGCCCGTTCGCTATTGCGGGCCAAGGAGATCAGTATGAGAAAGATTTCGGGAGCAGGGAAGGGTCAGTTGTTCTTTCAGTTCATATTGGAAACGACGATGATTTTTACCATGGCCTCCATCCTTGCGATTGCACTCGCGGAAGCCCTGATGCCTATTTTTAACCAGCTTTCCGGTAAGGCTTTGACTTTTGACCTTAAGGATTATCATATATGGCTGCTCCTGCTTGGATCCATCCTCGGAACTCTGATCCTTTCCAGCATTTACCCGGCATTATTGCTTTCTTCTTTTGATCCGATCAAGGCTCTGAAGGGTAAGACCATGGCTGGCATTGGCAATGGAATGGCAAGAAAGACCCTTGTCGTAGTTCAATTCACCTTTTCCGTTGTTCTGATCGTGGGGACCATGGTCATCAACAGCCAGCTTCATTATATCAAGACCAAGGGAATTGGGTATGATAAGAACTATGTCCTTTCATTCTGGATGCGGGATATGTCGCCTCATTTCGATGCGGTAAAGGCTGAACTCATGAAGCAGCCCGGAGTTCTTGGGGTCACTCGTTCGAACCAGAATATCATTCATTTTGAAGGGTTTTCCGGTGATGTGAATTGGGAAGGAAAGGACCCCAAGCAGAACCTGATCATTCATCCGCTTATGGTGGATGATGACCTAATTCCTTTTTTTAAAATGAGGATGGTGCAGGGAAATAATTTTTCAGGTTTTCCGGCAGACAGCACCCATTTTATCCTGAATGAGACGGCTCTGAAGGAGAGCGGCATCAAGGATCCCATCGGTAAAAGATTCGACATTCATAAAATACAGGGCACGATCATCGGCATTATACAGGACTTTCATTTCACTTCCATGAAAGAGAAGATTTCCCCGGTATTATTCGCCTACATTCCCCAGTATGCTGACAGGATCTATGTCCGCACAAGTCCCAATGACGCGAAAAAAGTGATAGCAGCGGCTTCGGCTGTTTTTGCCCGATACAATGAGGAATATCCATTTAACTATGCATTTCTGGACGATGCATTTAATAATCTCTATAAAAGCGAACAGCAGGAGGGCAGCCTGTTTAGCTATTTCTCCCTGATCGCGATATTTATTTCCTGCCTCGGTTTATTTGGACTTGCTACTTATACGGCACAGGTGCGGACCCGCGAAATCGGAATTCGTAAAGTCTTAGGTGCAGGTATTGGAAATATTGCTTCGATGATGTCTTTTGATTTTCTGAAACTGGTGCTGATCTCTGCAGTGATCGGAATTCCCATTGCCTGGTGGGGATCCCATCAATGGCTTGAAGGGTTTGCTTATAGGACGGACCTGCATTGGTGGCTATTCGGCTTTGCAGGGCTTTTGACGATCGTTGTTGCCTGGTTGACGGTCGGATGGCAGGCATTTCGGGCAGCCATTGCAAACCCGGTGAAGAGTTTGAGATTGGAGTGAAGGGGATAGGATTTTAGAAAGAGTTCAATTTAGACTTCGCGATAGTGGCATCGGCGCTAAGGGAATCGGGCTGTCATAGGGGAATTGCAGTGAGCCCCCCCTTGTTTGTATTTGGATAGTTCCCGGGTAGATGCATTATGCCTCTTGGGTGCAAGCGTAAAATCCAAGATGATTCTTGAATGGGGTAAAATAAACAAGCGGTTTCTTTTTAGATTTTGTAAGCGGACATTCTGTTGGAAATTGTTTCAGTGACCTGGGGAGAGTTGGCGAGGATTGTTTTTCTGACCTTCATTAATAGTTTCTGAATTTCACTTTGGAAAGGAATCAAAGTATTCTTTTTCAGTCCAGATTTTTGTTTCAATGGATTATCCAATAATCTTTAGCAAGGGAGTCAGTGATTCTTCTCTAAGAACATGGCCTGCGACCTCGGACAATTGACTGCATTCTGAATTCAGGGAGATTCCGCTACCTGCATGTTTTACCATGCAAATATCATTCATTCCGTCACCGACCGCAACGGCGTTTTTTATATCGACGCCGTAATGGGTCAAAATGAATAAGAACATGTTCAGTTTGCAATAATCGTGGTCGCATTTGCTAAGAACCTGGTTCTTCAGAGGGAAAGGAATTTTCACTTCCCCGGTCACAATACTTTTTTTGAACTGGAGATCGTTAGCGAGGGAAAAGTCCAGCCCCAGCACATTTTTCAGATGATTGGTAATGCATTGATAACTGTCACTGATGATACCGGTAATGTAACCGCGGAGTTTTAGTTCTTTTACGGTATTGACAGCATCGCCGATAATGGGTATGGACTCGAGCACCTGGATAAGTTCATGAAATGCCCTTCCTTCGAGGAGCCGGGCGATTTTCTCGGTTCTTAAGAAGCCGGGATCGGTGCTTTGGACTATTTCCTGCAATTGGTTTTCAAACCCAAATTTCTCTGCTGCCTTCTTTATGAAACTTCCGCGAAGAAGTGTATTGTCCATATCGAATACCACCAATTTCTTTGCATTATGAGCCTTGAGAGGAATGGGGAATTCAAAATCATCCAGAGGCGTCTGATTCAGCATCAAAGTTTGAGCGGTCTTATTTAAACCAAAATGGCTCACCCTTTTGAATATGGCATTGGCCACCTGTCTTGCCATTTTTCCAAGGGCTTGCAGGGGCTGCATATCATTATCAATTTTGCCGATGCAGACCTCAACGATTCTTGCATTCACATTATCCATATCAATCAGGATCCCAATGTCCACACCATAGTCGTTTTCAAATTCAATTTTTTCGAAAAAGGATTTCTTTCCGGCGATCATTCCGCTAAGGGGTTGCCTGAATTGTAAAAGATGAGGGAAGAAAAATTCGAGCAGGGGTTTGACCAGGATCTCTGAGACCCTTCCGGCCTGGCGCTCGAAATAGGATTTGACAAAATCGGCCCTGTTTTCGAAGAGGGGGCTGGTAAGTTTACTCACTATGTCATTTGGATAATTGCTGATATCCGCGTCCAGAAAGACAATTATCTCATTTTTCGCAAACATCATTCCTTCATGCATGGAACGCCCCTTGCCTCGCTCAGTACTGGTTAGTATACTCACATTTTCCTTTCTGGCTTCACTCACGGTTTTGTCAGCGGAATTGTCGTCAACAACAATGATCTCCGATACGAGGTCATAACGTTTCGCTTTCTGAATTACTTTACGGATCGATTTTTCCTCATTTAATGCGGGAATGATAACGGTAATCATAGGCGTCTTTTTGGTGGCTGGTTCGGTAATTTTAAATAGTCAAACTTCGGACCAAGTTTTGGGCAGATTGCATGTCATTCATTGTCAAGTAGCTGCTTTCTCCGAGAATACGATCCTGAATTTATTCTCCAGCCTGACCGAACCGTCATTTTGGATATAGGGCTTGAGAGCCCCGGAGACTGCCTCATAGACCTTTTCATATGAACTATAGCCGATAGCCTTTGATGAGGGACCTGCTGACAGCAAGCCGCGCATGGCAATGTTCAGGTCCGGGTAATTCATGGAGCAGGGGAGATCAATTTCATGCAGCAATTTGAATCCTGCATCTTTTAATTTATCCTGTAACATATGGTTTTCGGTCAATAAAAATGGGCCGCCTGAACCAGGTGAAGGAGGCATGCAACTGCCTAAAGCTTTCAGATAGGCGAAGGCCTGGCAGTCTTCTTTATTGCCCCAGATCATGGTGACCAGCTTTCCTTTTTCGGTTAACACTCTGCGGAGTTCCAATAATGCATCACTAGTATTTTCAGCATATTGGATGGAATTCAAAGCGCAAACTGACTGGAAGCTCTTGTCGGGAAATGGCAAGGATTCTATGTCCCCGCAAATAAAACTAAGACCGGGCTCTCTTTTTTTTGCTTCTTCGATTAATTTTTCACTTGCATCCAGACCGGTTACCCGTGCTCCCCTTCGATGAGCGAGCTGACTGAAATATCCGGAACCGCAGCCGGCATCCAATAAATTTTCCCCGGCCATGACGGGCAGTTTTTCCAGTATGTATTCATAACAGGGAAGGCTGGTTTTTTCCTGAAGTGAGGCCCAGTCATGGGCACTTCTGTTCCATAATTCGGCCTGTATCACTTTTGATCCCATGGGCGTTTTTAATAAATTTATCAAATTCCGGGCATATCGCTTTTATTTATCCCCCAGATTATTCACCATCATGGTCTTGTTGTCTGCGATAATGACTTTTGTATTGGGGGATTTCATGAGTTCCCTGATGGCTTCAATGCACTTAGTGGTTTTGCAGGCTGTAATGTTTGCAATGACCAGGATGTTGAAGGCTGCGCAGTTGAGTAATTTGCAATTCATGATATCCCGTTTAGATTATAAAATGAGGAAATGGGAATGAAGGTGGAGCGGGCCAGGGTTAATTCCCGGTTAATTAAGTTATTGAAAATTAAAAAATTTCTAATGCGGTCCTTCAATTAAAAACTATACATTCCAGCATCCGAAGATTATGGCACAGTTGTTGGCCTAAACTAATTACTTCGACTCTAAGCGTGATGTAGAAATAGTGTTTACCGGAATATTAATTATATTATGACGTTTTAAAAAATTTCTTTTATGAAGGTTATTAATTTTAGAATGGCAGCTTTTGCCATTGTTGCGGTCATCGGTTTATTCGCATTTACAAGAGTTGAAAACGGGTCGATTAAGGGAAGGGTGACACCTGCCAGCGCAGCAACAGATATATGGGCTGTATCAGGAATGGACAGTTTGAGATCCAATATAGAATCAGGTTCTTTCCAGATACTGAATGCCAAACCCGGGGTTTACAGGCTGATCATTGTTGCCACCTCTCCTTACAAGCCCACGACGAAAGAAGGGGTTATGGTAAATGATGGGCAGACAACGGATGTAGGGGAAATCAAACTTGAACAATAGATAAGTGAAGAGGGTTGTCAGGCAGTATTGATGCCTGGTTGTGTTCGTATGCTAGAAAAGCCGCCGCTTTTAAAAAGAGGCGGCTTTCGTTTTTGCTTTATTTGAGCTCGATCTGTTTTTGATCATCCGCGATGATTTCAGGCTTGCCCTTATAGATCTGGATTTTTCCAGTTATACATACCTGTTTGTTAACATAATAGATTTCAGGGGTATTTGAAAAATTGCTCCGGGATTCGCCGAATATGACCACAGTGAGAGGGGAATTGGGGTAATAATCACCCATGTCCAAGAATGTGGGTTGACGGTTGGAGGAACTCAGGTATTTGGCCTGGTAAACTTTGTCACAGATCCTGACCGTTTTGCCTTCATAGGAGGAGGCCTGTTTTATATCGATTGTTGGGATAGAAGCAGCAATTGCGGGGGCGCCGCCTGCCGGAATTAAGATATTCCGGTAATAGCGCTGCAATACTGATGCGAGCCTTAGCCCTGCGTTATATAATTGACTCTCGATTACGGGAAGGGCTTTCCGGATATAATTTTCATTCATAGTATGGCCATCGAGTGAATAAACCAAATTGAGATAGCTTCTGGAGTCGTTGGCCCATTGAAGAATGTCGATTTTTTGAATATCAGCGATTTGCTTTGGATTCTTCTTTTCTGCTTCCAGAACAGATTCAAGGGTTAATTTTTCATATTCAATGATATCGGTATCCCATACATGGTGAAGATTGGTGCCCTGACCAAAAAAAGAAACCTGATAGGTGTTGCCGCCTTTGTCTTCGGGATAGCCGACATGGAGGGGCTGGTGCAGGTCGCCGATCAGATGAAAAAGATAGAGCAGATCGGTCTTTAGTTTATCCCTTGACAATTGGGCTGGGTTTTCTAATTCATGCAGGGTTTGATTGAGAACTCCGACAATATTTTCTCCATTAGTTTCAGTGAGTTCCTGACCTTTGGGAAGATCAATATAATGATAAGGCTTCATGTAATCAAAGGCATGATCACTACGCATGGCATCCATCCAGTTGGCCGCATCTTCGATGTTCATTCCGTCCAGGAGTGCGAGCACGTTTTTCTTTGTCTGATCGTCGAGATAACTGAAAGCGATCTCGGCTACAATGCCATGCCCCTTTGCTCCCCAGGCTGAACTTGTTTTAGGGCTTAGAAGGAGCAGAGGAAGGAGGACGATTGCGAAGAATGATTTAAAGTAGGATTTCATTTTATACCGATTTTAGATTCTCCTTAGTAAATTCATTTTTAATATTCCCCGTATTCAAAGTCGTGGCCGGCTCGAAGAGCATGACCTGGACTTCCCCGATCGCGACAGGTTTATGCTCGAGGCCGCGAGGGATGATGATGAATTCCCCTTCACTGATATGAATGATCCGGTCAGGCAGGTGCATGTCAAAGGAGCCTGATACGACAAGGAACATCTCGTCTTCACGGTCATGATGATGCCATATGAATTCACCCTGGAATTTGACGAGCTTGACCTGTTGACCATTTAGTTCTCCTGCGATACGGGGATTCCAATGATCATTTATGCTGAGGAATTTTTCAGCGAGATTGATTTTTTCCAGGCTCATGGGATGGTGCTATTTAGTGTTCTGCAATTTAGGGCTATATTTTGTGTCCCATTTTTTCAGCATGGATAAGATGGGCAGCAGCTCCAACCCCTTAAGGGTAAGCCTATATTCAACGCGGGGTGGCAAAGTTAAAAGATTTTTCTGCTGAGAGTATGAAGCTGTTGTATTGATTAAATAACGGTTAGGGAAAGAAAACCCATTTTCATAGTTCTGCCTTGGGAAATTCATTGTAAAATATCATTTCAAAAGGTTTCTCCCAGATTCAAGTAAACTGCCGAATATCCCCTGCTGACTCCATAGTCCAGACATATATTGGTCCCTGAGCGTTTGTTGAACTTCATTCGAAGCCCTCCCCCTGCTGCCAGATGCAGGTATTCGAATTGGTAGGTCACGGGTTCGGTAACACTGTTTAGATTGGCAAAAAGAACAAAACCAAAGAGCCCGTTTTCGGTTATATCCTTCCGGTATTCGCTTTCCAGATAGAAAAGACTATTTCCCCTGTAACGGTTTTGGAGGATGCCCCTTCCTGACCTTTGCTGGTAGGGGTCCCAGCCGATGCTTGGAAGATCGAGGTAGGGAGCATGGCTTTTGAAAACTGTCCAATAGAAGGTCCAGAAAGCAAGCATGTTTTGATGTTCATCACCACTGAATGAAATATATCTTCTCAGGTCAAGGTAGAGGGATTGCCAATTCGTATTACCGCCAAGATTGGTGGAATTGACCCTGAAAACGAGGTTACCATAAAAGCCGGGAAGGGGATTGAACTCGTTTTTTCTCTCATCGTATAGAATATTGGCAGAGAGGCCGGAAGAAAAGGAGTTTTCTGAACTGCCCGTACCATAGGGGTAACCGGAGAATTTGGCCAGGGTCGGACTGTCATTGAGGGACCTTATGTCAAAATGTGCATCCGCATGGTAGCCGAGGCCGATGAGAAAATCAGGCCTGATCCGCCTTAGTATGGTCTCATAAAATCGGACATATTTATAATTGATCAGTAATCTGTTCTCATCGTCAAATGATCCTCCAAGACCCCAGGTATCCTGAGGGTAATAGAGGTACCTGGTATCGCCAATGATCTCCCATTTGTTTCGGGCAAGCCAAAGATTTGACTTAAGGGTAAAGCCGATTCTTCCATCGAAGGTAACATATGGAGAAAAGACGATGGTGGAAAATGAGGTTTTTGGAAGACTGCTCAGATAAAACCCGATAGTGGTCGAAGTGAGGAGCGCGATACCTGCCCCGGGTGCCTGGGAACTGACTGGCAAAAAAGAAAAATAGAGTGAGCGGTGAGATTGAGGCAGACTATCGATCCGGTGCCTTTTGCCCGCGACCAGACGGATCGCAGCGATCAGGTCGTCCGCGTTTTTGATCTTCTTTATTTTCTTTTCCTGACAGGTAGCGTGGTAAGAACAGAGAATCATTACTGCGGTGAGAAGACCAATAAATCTTATGTTGAGACGCAAAAAAAGAGGATTTAATTGTAAGAAGTGACGATCCAGCTTCAAATCTACCTTCTCTAAAGGACACCCGCCTGATTCGAATCACAATTATAGTGCCTGATAAGAGTAGGGATAGATTATGTTGAACTATTCATTACGACGAATATAGCATTAACCGAACAAAACGGAAATACACCCCAGCCGCTTAAAATACACCTAAGAGCCAAATTTTTTTTGTGAACTATAAAAATAGTTTTACCTTCAAACTATAATTATAGTTTAGATGAAATCATTAACAAAGGCGGAGGAGCAAATTATGCATGTGCTTTGGAAACTCGGATGCGGAATGCTTATGGAAGTTGTGGAAAATATGCCCCCTCCCCAGCCACATAAGAATACGGTGGCCACCATTCTCAAGACCCTTGTGGATAAGGGCTTTGTACGCATTGAGGACCTGGGCAGGGTCTTCCGCTACCATCCGCTGGTTTCCAAAGACGAATATTCCAAAAGCGCCCTGACTAAACTGGCGGGCGGATATTTTTCGGGTTCTTTCAGCAATGTCGTTTCCTTCCTGGTCGAGGAACAGAAACTTTCCGTCAACGACCTGGAATTACTCCTGAAACAATTGAAAAAAAATAAAAAATAAACCATGGAAGAATTTATGCACTACCTGGTAAGATCCATTTTGGTCAGCGCCCTCCTGAGTATTTACTACCTGATCTTCCTGCGCAACAAAAAATTCAACGAGTACAACAGGTATTACCTTTTGATGGCCCTGATGGCCTCCTTGTTCATTCCCCTGCTTAACCTGGACTTCTACAATATCAACCAGCCTCAGAACAGTTTATCAGTTTATTTCCTAAATACGCTGGCAAATAAAGAGGAAACAGGGATGGTGCGGGACTCCGGATTTCATTGGGGATGGCTGCTCCTTTTCCTAGCATTGCTGATCAGCGTTTTCATGTTAGCCAGCCTGCTGATAAAAATTACAAAGGTCCTATCACTCACTAAAAAGTACCCTTCAACAAAATTGGATGGTATTGAACTGCATATGACCGACCTAGAGCAGGCTCCGTTTTCGTTTTGGAATCATGTATTCTGGAACCAACGGCTCGACCTCCAGAGTGAAGAAGGCATTCTGATTCTGGAGCATGAAAGGGTGCATATCAATGAAAAACATAGCTATGATAAAATAGCTGTCCAGCTTGCCATTTGCATTTTTTGGTTCAACCCCTTCTTCTGGTTTATCAGTAAGGAGCTGGGTCTTATTCATGAATTCATTGCGGACAAGGGTTCGTTTGGAGAGGGCAATACAGTGACTTTTGCGAGAATGCTGCTTCGCTCCCATGATTCAGGAAGATATCCTGATATTGAAAATTCATTTTTCCATACACCAATCAAACGAAGATTAACTATGATTGCTCAAACCAAGTCTGCTCCTTTTTCCTATTTAAGGAGAATAGCTATCCTGCCTCTTTCTTTACTGCTCATATTTATGATCTCCTTTACTATTTCCAATGCTCAGAATGAACCTGATACTGCGAAACTAAGGAAGCTTGAGTCCGAGGCAAAACAGGACCCCTTCAAACAAATGGAGCCCCAATCAAGGGCGATCACCGATACGGAATTAAGAGAAATGATTCAAAACATTCTTAGCAACCCTCCTGCAGACCGGAAATTCTTCATCAATGGCAAACAGGTTCAGGCTGAGAAAATCAAAAAATTAAAATTCGACATGATCTCGGATATTCAGCTCCTGGCTCCGGAGGATGCGATGAAGCATTTCGGAGTCTCGGGACAAAAGGGGGCTATTTCATTTTTGCTTAAGAAGAAGAATGCTTCTTAACCAAAATTTAGCATTTTTGGGTAGGCTCCGTGAATTATTGAAAATAGATTTGAAAGAACGAATCCACCCCCTACTGCAACCAAAATAATCTTCATCTGTCAAATTAAAAACCACGTAAATGATGTCGATCCGCTTATTATTGCCGACTGCCTTTCTGCTGTCTGCATTCTATTCCTATGCCGATAGGCCGCCGAAAAATGATAAAACCCTTCATGTCTATATTTCCCAATATGAAAACGTATTGGGAACCTCCATGGATCTGAAGATCACTGCCTATAACGAGGCCGAAGCTGTCAGGGCAGAGGAAGCCACGAAACAGGAAATCACCCGCCTATCGGATATCCTGAGCGCCTATGATGCCCGTAGCGAATTCAGCCAGTGGTTCAAGACCCAGGCCCAGGCTGTGAAGGTTTCCAAGGAGTTCTTTGAAGTGATGCAATTGTTTGATGAGTGGCGTTTGAGAACAGGAGGTGCGCTGGACGCTTCGGCTGAAGTGGTGACCAGGCTTTGGAAACAGGCTGCTTCCAGACAGGTTCTTCCAAGCCAGAAGGAATTGGATGCGGCGGTAGCCCAGGTCAAACAGGCTCACTGGCTCTTGGATCCAAAGGCTCAGACGGCCACGCACCTGGATCAGGCTCCCCTAATGTTGAATTCCTTTGTCAAAAGCTATATTATCCGCCATGCAGCAGACAAAGCGCTTCAACAGGATAATGTCAAAGCGGTGGTCCTGAATATCGGCGGAGATATGGTCATTTCAGGGAGCATGGATGAAAGGGTGCAGATCAGCGATCCCAAGGCTGATGCGGAAAATGACGCTCCACTGGATCAACTCCTGGTCAGTAACCGGGCGGTTGCTACCAGCGGCAATTACCGTCGCGGTGAACTGATTAACGGGCACTGGTATTCGCATATCGTGGATCCGAGAACGGGTATTCCTTCGGAAGGGGTGCTCAGCGCCACGGTGGTAGCCCCTTGTGCGACAGATGCAGGTGCCCTTGCCACGGCATTCAATGTGATGACCGTCCCGGAGAGCAGGCAACTCGTCAGCACTTTATCCGGTGTTGAATGGATGATCATTACAAGGGAGGGTGAGAAATTTACCAGCCCTGGATGGAGTAAATTGGAAATACCTGTCAAACCAAAGGAAGCTGACAAGAACAATTCGCCTAATGATTTTGAAATGATCATCAACCTGGAAATCGGGGCCCAGAAAGTGGGCTTTGCCAAGAGACCCTATATCGCGGTTTGGGTTGAAGATACCACCCATTTTCCGGTGAGGACGATTGGGGTCTGGCATGGCAGTGACCGTTATATTGCAGAGCTGAAATCATGGTACCTGAAATACCGCAGCACTTATAATAATGATATGAATTTCAAATCCTCCATTACCAGTGCGACCCGATCGGCCGGAAAATACACCTTGAAATGGGACGGCAAGGACGACGAGGGTAATTATGTAAAGCCTGGAAAATATATTGTCAAAATAGAGGCTTCGAGGGAGCATGGCACTTACCAATTGATGCGCCAGGAAATCATATGTGATGAGACCCCAAAAACGATCAACCTTTCGGGAAATGTGGAAATTTCTTCGGCATCTTTGGATTACAGGAAAAAAGCGAACGGCAATTAAACAGCAGACCAATAAGAAGAAGCTTCAATGGAAACGCAGTACGGCGATGTTCATGCGATGGCTGCATATTTATCTTTCGATGATCAGCTTCGCCATTGTTTTCTTCTTTGCCCTGACCGGCCTGACGCTGAACCATGCGGATAAATTTGTTGGACAGGTGCATAGCGTAGAGGAAAATGGAAAATTGGATTCAACCTGGGTTAACCCATCTGATACCCTGAGGATCGATAAGCTGGATATCGTAGAGTGGATTCGGAAAAAACACCAGGTTCATGCCGCGATGAGTGATTTTCGGATCGATGATTCCCAGATCGGGGTTTCTTTCAAGGGGCCAGGTTATGCGGCGGATGCCTTTATCAACCGTCAAACCGGAGCATATGAATTAACAAAGACAAGCGCGGGGCTGGTCGGCATCATCAATGACCTGCACAAGGGAAGGGACACGGGAGCCGGATGGTCGGTATTCATTGATATTTCTGCAATTTTGCTGACCCTGGTTTCGTTGACCGGCCTTTTGCTTTTGCTATTTCTGAAACGCAGGCGTTTGAGCGGCTTGATCGTGGCAACCTGCGGGCTGCTGATCGCCTGGCTGGTATATATTATCTGGATTAGATAAAAATTTTCCTGTGAGTAGCATAAAGATTCTTGTTTTGGGTGTGATGGTGTTGGCCTGCGGCCCTGGCTCTGTCGCGCAGGACACGGCTAAAACCGGAACGAAAAAAAAGGCTGTGCTTTTGAGCGAGCAGGAATGGAAGGCGGTGGAAGGGGTATTTCAATCTCCGCAGAACAACGAGATGAATGTTCAATTCAAAGCAAATAACGATCAACTCGTCGCCAAGCTGCTTTGGAATAATGGGGAATTGCATCTGATCGCAGAGTCTCCACTGGTCTTTTCCAGTGTACCTGAGGGAGATAAGGAGATTATCAGGATCAGTTTTATCAAGGATTCCAGCGGGGCAGTCAACCAGGTCAGCGTTTTTAATAACGGGGTATGGAAGAGAAATAATAATTATAAACCACCGAGTGAAAAAAAGGAGATGGTGCATACCCCTGATCAGTTAAAACCTTTTGAGGGGATCTACCAATTAGCAAATGAGGGTTCAAGAATTATCGATTTCACGGTAAAGAATAATACATTGGCATTAAAGCAGGAATGGAACGGGGTGGAACTATCTTTTGTACCCGAAACCTCAATGGATTTTTTCAGAAAGGACGACCCTTTTTTCACGCTCAGCTTTTCGAAGGATCAGGATGGCAGGATCAGTGAGGTGCTCGCTTTCAAGAGAGATCTGTGGAAAAAGAAAAAGATTATTTCTTATACGAACGAGCAGTTAAGAATATTTGAGGGAATATTTAAATCTACAGACGATCCGGATAACCATATCCTGCTCATCGCGCAAAACAGGCATTTAGTGGTGAGGCAGTTATGGGACAAGAAGGAAACTATCGTTGAAACCAGGGCGGAAAACTATTTTTATAATGAAGGGCAGTCCTATTCTGTGATCTTCTTTAATGACAGTAGTGGTAAGCCTAATCAGGCGATGCTTTATGGGATGAATATGTTTGAGAGGGTGAGGTAGGGAGATCATTCTATAATGCAGCGGATTTTTTTCGTTTGAAACCAGTATTATTCTTATTATTCTCCTGTTCAATTATCATAATTCCACCTATTTTTAGGGTTTTTTTCTTTTGTCATTGCATTATCTCAATGATAACAGGCCTAATTGTCAATTTTTCTAATGGAATAATTACAAGGACATAGGCCAGCTTTTGAAATAACTTCTTTCAATCGAAAGCAGAGATTCATCAAAAATGATAACCCAGATTGAACAGGACATTCCTTGGGGCTCCGGGCCATTTGTTCACCTGGTTATATGCCCCCATCCAATAGGTTTCATTGGTGATATTGTAAACGTTCATCGCCAGAACAAAATGCCGGTACTTGTAATTGAGGCCCCCATTTATGACGAGGTATCCGGGGAGGTTAGTGGCCGGATCAAGGGTACTCCGCTCACCAACACCTGAATGCCCTGCAGAAATGCCAAACCCCTTTAAGAAGCCGCCAGGAAAGTCATATTTTATCCAGGACCCGCTTTCATTGCAGGGGGCGTTTTCAACCAGGGTGCCTACCTGTGAAGGCACAAAGCTCTTGGTGACCTTTGCTACGCAATGGGCATAGGAGAGTGTAACACTTAAGTTGGGCAGAATCTTACCGACGGCTTCTGCTTCCACACCCCTTGATTGGTTCTGACCTTGCTGTACATAGAGATTGGGGTTGGAAGGGATGTTAGCACTTACAGCAACATTCTCCAGGGTGAGCTGGTAGATTGACAGCGATGTTGAAAGTTTGTCACTGAAAAAATTGCCCTTTGCACCAGCCTCCAACAATTCGCTGGTCTGCGGTTTGAACGGGGAATTGAATATTTGCGTGCTAGTGGATGCCTCAAATGCATCGAAGCCTTTGTTATAGGTAGCATAGGCGCTGATATTCGGGACAATGGAGAAGACCAGACCGATCCTTGGGAGGAACACCGTTTCGGCAAGGTCCTGTGAACTATCCCCTACATCATCTCCCTTATAAAACTCTTCCCGAAGGCTGAACAGCAATTTCCATTTTTTCCAACTGACCTGATCCTGCGCATATACTCCTTGTGTATGATAAATATTGTCATCTACGTCAGTGGCATCCGAATCAAAATCAGAGAGCTGATAAGTGTTTACCGGCCTTTTTATGTATTGGGGGTTCTTCAAACTGAAAGTCCCTACGACCCCACTCCCGACACCAAACTGGTTCGGCAGTTCATAGTATTGCTGGTTCAGGTTTACTGTGCTGCGGATGAAATCATAACCGAAAACGAGCTCGTTATTAGCCTTTCCCGTATTGAACTTGTATGTAATATAGTTGCTGATCGTATTGGTAGTGGTCGGGTAGGTCCATTTCGTAAAATAGAGGTCCACTGAATCCGGGGTAATATAACCCTGAACACCGTGATTAGCCACATCCTGATTGGAAGTATAATGCAGGAATCCAGTGCTGAAACTTAAATGCTTACTGATCTTATAAAAGATTGTGGCGATTGCTGCAATATCTGTTTCGTGCAGGTAATCGCCAATCTGGCTGGCAGAAAGAGAAATCGGTGTTGCTTTCACATCGGGGTCATTTAAATACCCTGGTTGTCCCCAGTCCATAACTGTATTGATACGGGAAATAGAAAAGTCAAGATTGAACTGGAGCCTGTCATTGGGAATATAGGAAAATGAAGGAGCCAACTCAAAGGAATTTGAGTATTGCTGGTTGCGGAAGGAATTGGTCTTGTCATAACCCGCATTGAAACGGTAGAGTAGTGTCTTGCTATTATTCAAAGGCCCGGTTACATCTCCCTGGGCTCTTATATGGTCCCAGGAGCCTCCATACAGATCGATCTCGGATTCTGTTTTATCCAGGGGCTTCTTGGTTACAAGGTTTATCGTTCCACCTGGATCGCAATTGCCGTACAAAGTAGCTGTTGGGCCCTTTATGACTTCCACTCTTTCAATATTGACCAGCATGGAACTAGTATACGTAGTGTTGTAACCTCTCAATCCATTGATGTCGCGTGAATTCTCTGCCCTGAACCCCCTGATAGTATATTCGTCAAAGCCTGAATATTGGTTGACACCGGCAACATCGTTCATCGCGTCCTTAAGGGTGAGCTCCATTTTGTCCATGATGAGTTCTTTGGTGACCGTAGAAATGGACTGGGGAATGTCCTTTATGGGAGTTTCTGTCTTGTTCCCAAAAAAGGAATAATCGCTTTTATAGGAGTGTAAGGTGCGCCCCTTCACCTCAATATTCTGTAACTGTCCCACATTAAACGAAAGATGAATCTCACCCAGGTTGATAGTTGCCCCTTTTTGAAGTTCCACCGCGCGCATATAGGTTTTAGACCCCGCCGAACTGATAATAAGCGTATCCTTTAATGCCGGAAGGCCGCGGAGCAACAAATAGCCGTTCTCGTCGGTAAGTGTCACCCTTCCCAGCTTCTTTAGTTCCACGGTGACATACGCAGGGTTACCATCTGCATCGAAGACCCTCGCCCAGATGCTGCCATTATTTCTCTGCGCATTTGCCGGGAACCAAAAAAGAGACGGAAAAAGAGTTGCAAAAAGTAGAATTCTAAATCTTATCATATTTTATTATCAAATCCTATCAGACTATAATAAAGATATGGGCTATCGATGATAATTAAAAATCCTTATTTTCCGTCTTTCTCCTTTTAAGAATCCCTTACAATTCAAACAGATTTAGGTAATTAGGCAGGTATAAGCGGATTAAAGTGATCATATTTGCAAACGACTTTTTTGTCGCTGCCTTCTTCCTCGTGACGACCATCAGGAGTTGGGCTATCAGTTCAAAATAGACCTGGATATTGATGCTAAAATAAATCAATTGGGATGGCTAATCCCGGGTCTTCTGACACCCTTAATTAATAGCCACAGTATCATTGGTGTTTCTCCAATAGAATATAATATTATGGCAAATCGAGAAACAAAGGGCTGGTATTCGGGAAAAAGCCAAAATGCTAGGCTTTCAATTATATAAGCTATTCCGCCAATTATTAGCAATACCCCTAATATGCGGGGAATAAACCGAGACCTATAAACCAATTGCCCAAATGGTATTAACCAAAGCCCCGAGAACATTTCTATTGTTATCATTCCATATTTATGGATAGTAAGAAAAAGGATTGCCATATCTAGCCTAGGTTCTGAATCAAGCGTCTTCATTATTTCCCCTTTTAAGATCAGAAGGCAAGTAATGTCAAATGTCTCCATAAGAAAACCGATAGGTACCTGAACAAGCACAAAAGCAACCATAAGTTTAGCATGATACCCGCTTACCTCTTTGAATATAAGGTACAGTACAAATACCAAAACTATGAACAAGGTATTGCTGATAAACTGACTTACAATACCCGTACGAAATAAAAATTCATTAAGCAGGATATTAGTCGCTGTGGCAGCATCATTTCCCTGGACAATGATTTTTGAAGGAACGTATATAAGACCAAAGGCAGCTGCGATTCCCATTATAACATACAAAATGCCTGGAATTCTTGTAATCTTTATAAGTGAAGTATTTTTTTCTTTCATTTTTTTGAATCAGATTGCCAACAGCAAAATAGTAAAAATATTTTTATACTTTATGTACAATTATTGTTGATAGTTATTTTTTTCCCACTTTGAATTAATTCAGAATTGTATTAAGGCTGCTTCTGCCATTGCTATTCGTGCAGAAATTACCAGCCCTACTCATTAACAAACCCCCATTATCTTATAGTTCAGTCGGAAAACAATGATCAAAAATGTGGGTAGGAGTTGCAGACTTTATCAGAAATCGGCTCTCGCAAAAGTACTGTCAGGAAAAACAATTCCCCGGTGTCTCACCGGGGAATTGCCATAGAAAAATTAAATTAGTTGTGAACTGATTTACTTTATCCCAAAGGAATGAAATTCTGAATACAAAAAAAAGAGGGATCTGATAGGAATTGGAAGGGTACAGGTAATTTTTAAAATCTGTTAATTTACTTGTTTCGTTTATTTCGTTTACCTATATTTGTAAAAATCTAAGGAATGGAGAAAACAATTGAAAAAACAACTCGTAAAGACAAAAAAATTGCTCTGTCTATTTTGAAGCAGTTACAAAAGAAAAATTTGCGAGCCAAAGGATATTTAAACCAACCAGTCAAAATTAAGATCCAAGGAGAGGCCGATTTTCTGGAAATTCCTCGAAAAGCTTTGATCATGTTAATTGATATAATAGACGATATGGCTCAGGGAAAATCAGTAACTATTGTAAGTTCAGACGAAGTGATTGGGACTCAGCAAGCTGCTAAGCTATTGAATGTATCGCGGCCCTATTTGGTTAATTTACTCGAAGAAGGCGAGATACCTTTCAAAAAAGCAGGAACGCACAGGCGAATAGATTTAAATGATTTGCTTGAATACCAGAAGAGACTAACACAAAACAGGAAGAAAAAATTGAATTTTCTTGCTGATCAAGCGCAACAATTAAATATGGGTTATTGATGACAAACCTATTGAGGTTTACAGCCATATTGGACGCCAACGTACTTTATCCTGCCCCACTTAGGGATTTGCTGTTAAATCTTGCAGACCTTGAATTATTTAAACCAAAATGGACGGATCAGATTCAGGAAGAGTGGATTAGGAACTTGCTTAAACAAAGGACAGAACTTAGCAGGGACAACCTACTAAAAACCCAACGTGCAATGGATTCAGCATTCCCGAGAAACCATGATCTCAAAACCCTTTAAAAATGAGCAACTCAAGCATAATAAAGCAGTGCAAATGAAGGCGAAGCCCCCGCTAGGGAATTGAAGAGATTTTAAAATGTGGAGATTTCACATTATCAAAATAATATTGAGCCGAAATTGGAGCAAAAGTCAATGTTCTAACTACAACACTCCATTTTTGGTGAGTATTTCCGCAATATCATCTGCTTTCTTCCAGGCTTCGCCGGTGCCGAGATTGGAAAGTACGATGATCGCGATCTGTTGCTGAGGAAAGCGGATGATCTGGGAACTAATGCCGAAATCTCCTCCGTCCCAGGCCACATAGTTTCTTCCCTTATAGTCTCCGAAATAAAGACCGAATGCCTGATTGTCCTTCCCGTTCTTAAATTTCATGGTCTTGTGCATCAGGTCATAAAAAGCCTGGCCTCCGAATTTATGGGTAAAGAAATTTTCACTCCAAAGGATAAGGTCATCAACTGTGGTCACAATCCCGCTTCCTCCATAGTGCGGCGAATTCCTCGGATGCTGTATCCATTTTCCGGTGCTGTCAATTTTTATCCCCTCTTTACGATAGGCTTCCACGTATTCTTTTGTCCTAGGATTATAGGGCGTCACCCTGTTTTTTATAATCTCGGTCACATCATCGTTGACGAGTGTGTTATTCATGCCGAGGGGTTTAAAGAGCTTTTGCTTTGAGAATTCGGCAAAGGACATTCCACTGACATTCTCGACGACCTTGGTCAACAGCATATAGTTGACGTTGCAATAATCCCATTTGTCACCCGGTTTGAAGGCGAGTATATCCTGGCTTAGGGAGATATGAATGCAGTAATCGATATCGAAATAGTTGAAAGTGATCCAGGAAAGGCCTCCAGGCCTTGGCAGCTTAAAATAATCAATAATCCCGCTGGTATTATAGATCAAGTGCTTGATTCTAATGGTGTCGGGGTATTTTGAAAGCTCGGGTATATAGCGACTGACGGGCGTTTCCAGATCGAGCTTTCCATCGAGGATCAGCAGGGCGATACAAGCGGCTGTAAATTGTTTGGACACGGAAGCGATATCAAAGGCTGAATTGGAGGTAATCGGAATCTCAAAGTCCAAGTTGGCAGAGCCGTAACCTTTTTTATAAAGGGTGCTATTTCCTTTCACGATACCAATGGCGAAGCCTGGTGAATCCTTCCTGTCAAATGCTTTGAAGATCCTGTCAATTTCAGATTTCGCGGAATCGGTTAGATTTGGCTGCGCGACAGAATGGAGCGATGATAGTGCGAAAAAAAAAGAAAAGATAGATGCGATTTTCATGTTGTCCGACTGGTTGAATATTCGGACTTACTAAAATTAGCAGAATATGGAGTTGGAAAAAAGATAATCTTGGCATGACTGATAATCGATAGATAGTAAAAAAAGAGGATATGTAAGTACATTTTCAAAACGGCGGTTGAAAATTCATCTATAGTTTTCTTCATTTTTTAAATAAGTGGTTTTGTATGTGCAGAGCCAGGGCTTAGCGCCAATAATAAAGACTTCATGAATTTCATAAATAGCTCAGGAATTGTTTTCAAGTTTCAAATAAGTTCTTAATTTTGTACTTAAATAAGTATCAATGCGAGTTGTTAATTATACAGAATTCCGCAAAAACCTGACAGAAAATCTCAACATTGTGAATGACGATGGTGATATAGTCGTTGTCTCCAGGAGCAAGGGAAAGAACGTAGTAGTTATGTCTCTAGAAGAATACAACAGCATGAAGGAAACTCTTTACTTAACAAGCACCAAGGCCAATCGCCAGCAACTTGATAAGGCCATTAAGGAGATGAACAAAGGAAAATTCATAAAGCGCGGACTAATCGAAAAATGATGGAACTTGTATTTCAGACTCTGGCGTGGGATCAATATATCTACTGGCAAGAATCAGATAAAAAGATGCTGGCTCGAATCAATGAATTGATAAAAGATGCGCTACGATCTCCTTTTAAAGGGATAGGTAAACCAGAGCCATTAAGGGGCAATTATGCAGGGTGCTGGAGCCGTCGAATCAACGACGAACATAGGCTAGTCTATGCAGTCAGGCATAAGCGGTTGCATATATTACAATGTCGTTTTCATTATGACGGTTAGTATAGCTATCCTTACTACAACCACTGATGAAATTTCCTGATGAACCAGACCTTCACGAATTGGGTCAATACGCAATAACAAAGCAGGATGCCGAAAAGCCATGGGAAAAAACCGAAGGGCAGGGGCTGCATTTTAAGGGAAGCCGCAAAGGGTGAAAAAGGGAGGTATAGACCGAGCAGCATAATCGCAGATGTCAGCACGATCACAGGCCTGGAGGCCCAGCTTTGGATAAAGGGGATCTTGGGCGTGCGGATCATGTGCACGACGAGTGTCTGCGAGATCAGGCTTTCGACGAACCAGGCAGTCTGAAATAGGGTTTGGTGTTCGGGAGAATTGGCCTTGAATATAAACCACATGACCCCAAAAGTGGCATAATCGAAGATGGAACTGATTGGCCCGATGAAGAACATAAAGCGCGCGATCCCTCCGGCATTCCACTTTTTCGGTTGTTGAATATATTCCTTGTCCATGGTATCCCAGGGAGTGGAGATCTGGGAAAAATCGTATAGCATGTTGTTGATCAGGATCTGGACAGGCAGCATGGGCAGGAAGGGCAGCAGTGCGCTGGCCCCAAGCATACTGAACATATTGCCGAAATTGCTGCTGGTGGTGATCTTGATGTACTTAAGAATATTTCCGAAGGTTCTTCTACCATAGATCACGCCCTTGCGCAGGACCATGAGATCCTTTTCGAGCAAAATGATATCGGCGCTTTCTTTTGCAATATCCGTTGCCGTATCCACTGAAATGCCGACATCGGCATCGCGCAAAGCCCCGGCATCGTTGATGCCGTCTCCCATGAATCCAACGGTATGCCCTTTGACCTGTAAGACCTTGACGACGCGGCTTTTTTGGGCGGGGCTGAGTTTGGCAAAGATGCTGATGTCATCGATCCGTTGTGTTAGTTCCTCGTCGGTGATCTTTTCTAGTTCATTCCCCAGCAAAACATTATTGATGGGTATGCCCGTGTCCAGGCAGATCTTCTTTGTAACCACTTCATTGTCTCCGGTTAAAACTTTAAGGCTGATGCCAAGCTTTTGGAGGGCCTTGATGGATAGACCGGCTGAGGGCTTGGCCGGATCCAGGAAACCGATGAAGCCAGTAAGAGTCATATTGGATTCGTCGGCAACTGAATAATTGGCGGGACGGGTTTCGAATTCCCGGATCGCCACCAGCAAAACCCGCAGGCCTTCCTCATTCAGTCTTTTGGATGTATTGAGAATGGTTTCCCGCATGGTTTGGTCCATAGGAACGACCGCGTCGTTTTCGATATGCAACTGGTGATCATCACCCGGATCAAAAGCGGAGTCACAAAGATTCAGCATTTCTTCCACGGCGCCTTTGCAGATGAGGAGTTGCTTTCCGTTTCGTTCGCTCAGAATGACGGACATGCATCTTCTCTGGAAGTCGAAGGGGATCTCATCGATCTTAGTAAAGGATTCTCCGACTTTCAGTTGTTCATGCACTTCGACATGTTCCAGCACGGCGACATCTAGAAGGTTTTTCAGGCCCGTTTGGTAATAACTATTCAGGTAGGCCCATTTCATGACTTCCAGATCATCTTCTCCGTACACATTCAAATGCCTTTGCAGAACGATCTTGTCTAGTGTGAGGGTGCCGGTCTTATCGGTACAGAGAATATCCATCGCACCAATATTCTGAATGGCATTGAGTCTCTTGACGATCACCTTTCTTTTGCTCATGTTAACTGCGCCCTTGGCTAGGTTGGCAGTCACGATCATGGGCAGCATTTCGGGCGTTAATCCTACGGCAATGGCTATCCCAAATAAAAGAGCTTCTATCCAGTTGTGCTTGGTTAGTCCGTTGATGATAAATACCAGAGGAACCATGACGAGCATGAAACGGATCAGGAGCCAGCTCACGCTGTTGACCCCTTTATCAAAACTTGTTTCCGCACGTTTGCCCGTAAGGGATTTACTGATGGACCCAAAATAGGTATGGTTGCCTGTGGATACAACGATCGATGTGGCCGACCCGCTGACCACATTTGTGCCCATAAAGCAGATATTTTCCAGTTCGATCGCGGGTTTGTTTTCTGCGTCGGGAATAGCAAATTCCTTTTTTTCCACGGGAAGGGCCTCCCCGGTAAGCATGGATTCACTGACGAAGAGGTCTTTTGAAAAGAGGATGCGGCTATCTGCGGGGATCATGTCTCCGGCAGATAAAAGAACAATATCGCCAGGCACCAATTTCTTGATATCGATTTCGACTTTCCCGCCACCCTCGCGCAGGACCGATGCCGTGGTGCTGACCATGCTTTTTAATTGCTCTGCTGCTTTGTTGCTCCTGAATTCCTGCCAGAAGCGAAGAAATCCGCTCAGAAAAACCATAACCGAGACCACAATGATGGTCTCGTAATCCCGGTCCGCAGGGGCCACGACCAGTACATCTGTGATCAGTGATATGACGGCGATGACAATCAATACGGCAATGAAGGGATTGAGAAAGGCCTGCAGGAACTGAACATACCAGGACGGGGCCTTGTCATGCACGATATCATTGGGGCCATGGATTTTCAACCTTTCCTGGGCTATTTCTTCTGTCAGACCCGTCTGAATAGTGTTAAGGCTTTGACAGCAGGAATCTTTTTGCAGCATCGAGATATCCCGGAGTCCTTTTTCATCTTCCAGGCTTAGCTTGTAGGAATCCGTCCGATTTGCAAAAGGGATGCGTTTTTTGATTTTTTCTGCTGTTTCTCTGATCACTGGAGATGTTTTTGCAGGTTTAGAAGATATTCATATGATTGGCCGCAGCTTTAAACAAAAATATTCCAATTTATAAAAACTTGTACAATAATTAATTGCAACAGGGTTTCAGTCTTTGCTCTTTAGGGTTTCAGTCCCTGGTCCCTGGATTTTTCACATGGAAAGAGCGGAAAGGGTTGCAATTGCAGATCCTAAAATGAAATTTAAGATCAGGACCCAGTAGTCCTTTTTCGAAAAGAGAAGGTTGGACATAAACAGACAGTTGGAATTAGGTTTCAAATTAAGCAAGAACCAGGATCAAATTGGTCAATTCCTAAGATGATTATAAAAGTTCACAGAATCATAACAGGGATGGCCATGCCGGTCTAGCTCAACCAATAATGAATCATTTTCGGCAGGATAAAAAACAGGAGCGCCGCAATAAAGCAGAATCTAAGCGCTTTTTTGGTGGCTGCCAATCTTTCAATCTTCTCCTTTGCAGCCGGGTCTTCGACGATCCAGTATGCGGCCATTAGTTCACGGATGGTGACAATGCCGAACCAGTTCCTGTTGAATTGAAGATTTGATTTGCTGGTCAGTTTGTTAAGCAGGACCTGACTTCGAATGAAAAAATAGAGGGATAAAAAAGCGAAAAATACCCAGATGAGTGAGATTTTTTGGATGATTTCCATTATTAGATAGTTAGGTGTAGCATGGCAATCTATAAGAAATTTTGCAAATGATAATGAGTTGTTGAAAAATTTAATTATCCCCAGTCGCCCCGGGTTTTGTGAAAAGTTAAACCTATGGGCTTAGCCATTTTGAAATTCATGACCGTCTTCAGAGTGTGAAAATATCGACTCAATTTATTCAAGATATCCTAGTCGTTTGATGGTCTTTGACAGGATTCCAGGATGTATTTCTATACGTCCTGCTATTTTAATATATTTTTGAGTGGGAATTCTCTAATAGGTTTTCTCGCCAATAAAATTTCCGGCGGGGTTATAACGGCATACAAGACAGGTTCTTTTTCCGCTCACAAGAGCGCAACCAACTTCCCTTGTTCGTTTCCATACGATTTGCGTATAGTGACCCACATCCGAATCCTTTCCTGTTTTGGAGCAATTTGGATATGGCCGGTTGATGAAATTGTTTTTTTCCGCAGCCCATAATCCGATCAGTTGCTGAAAATTGATATTGCCCGAGCCCCCGGCCAGGTTCTCGCCTTCCTGGAAATTCGGATCATGGGTGAATTTGCCCGTTTGTGAAAGATGACTGGCCCATTTATATGCACTCAGCGCGAGTGCAGGGGACCACTGCAGGGGAGGAGAACCCACCTGACTCCGGTAATTGTTATGTATTTCGAGCACTTTGGAAATAAAGGCCGGATCATTGTATGTGGTCTGGGAATTGGATATATAGTTAAATACCAAAAGCATCAATAAGGTTATCCATTTTTTTTGAGATAGGCTATGCATCAAATAAAATTCATCATTCATTGATAGTATTCAAAGGAGTGAGTTCAATTTTGGAAAAAATTTCACATTACTCCTTTACCCGATCGAAGAATTCTTTCTGAAGTGCCAGCGTCTTCGTATCGGCCTTGACATCTTTAAGCGCCTGAACGAGTTGACTGATGATATGTTCAGAGACCAGCTCTCCGAGTTCGCGGGTAGCTTTGGCCCCTTCCCCGGCATAATGGTTGGGATAATCTGCATACCACCAGATCGCGGTATAGACATTTGGAATAAAGAGCCTTTTTTGATTAGCACCGGATTCATTGGTTGCGCTGTCCATCTTAACAAGATCGGGCCTCAGATAAAGGATTGCTGAAGTCTCTCTTTCACCCGCGTGCTGATCTCCGGCTGGATCAGATTTGTGCAGAGCGGACATTTTGCGTGAATACACAGAGTCTGAGCTGGGTTCAAAGAAATACACAGCATAATTTCTTTGTTTTTCGAGACGGGTCTGGATAAAATATTTGATCAGTTCCGGATTGCCTCCGTGACCATTGATGATAAGAATTTTTTTGAAGCCGTTGCGACCAATCTCATCACAGGTGGCTTCGAGCAGATCCCAGACCACTCTTTCGGTAAGAGCAAAGGTCCCGTATTGATGACGGGCTTCGTTTATTTGTCCATAGAAATAGTCGGGAAAAACGACTGCATATTCCTTCTTTGTGGCGCGGGCTGCCCACTCGCGTACCTGAATGAGGTCTGAACCGAAGGGTACATGGGGGCCATGTTTTTCTAAAATCCCAATCGGGAGTATACAGACACTGTCGGATTGTTTAAGAGCTTTAGACCAGTCGCTGGCGACCAGTTCATCCCAGCGACTATGGAGGGGCTGGGCGTTGCTGATGTTTACGATGAGGAACAATGTGAGTGACAGCAGAGGTCCTGTTTTGCAATTAGCATTTGGCATAATCGATCGTTTGCCTGAAAATACTGAATTTGGGGAATTTTCTAGCGATTAAAATAAGGACCCGGCCATTACATTTTACGAAAAATACAGCCGGGTCTTTAATAAAGGGATACCGGGGTAAAGGGTACGATCAACAAGATGGCTAATAAATAATAGCTTGACAGATCCAGGATAATCTATTTTAGGTGGTTTTTCGGCGGAGTTCAATATTTGGTTCAACGAAAATCCCCTCTACAGTTTCGAATTATAAAGACTGTCGATGCTATCAAAAAGGCTAAGCCGCCAGGAATTTTAGAGAATAAACGATCATAATCCACGGTTTCTCAACCCAGGCTGACCTTTTTACCGGTCTCGCCTGCTTCGAGAATGGCCCTGATGATGCGGATGTCTTTGATGCCTTCTTCCCCGGTAATATGAGAAGGAAGCTGCTTTTTTTCCAGGATCAATTGGCCGATTCCATCTAATTGAGCCGCCTGTTGATTAATGACGGGAAAGAGGATCTCGCCCTTACTGGATCTGCCTTTGAAGGGGCCATAACTGATGGCCGGACTGAGTTCAAAAAATCCCTCATCCGCCGAAGCATAAAAGCGGTCTGTATTGAATGCATAAGAAGTTTGGCAGTTGGAAACGGTGCCGCTTGGAAATTCCATTTGAAAATAAACCGTTTCTTCGACCTGGGCGAATCGTCGTTTGTTGAATTTGGGACCGAATTGTGCTGTGACAGAAACGGGTTCTTCCCCAAGCACGTAACGGCATGACTGGACGGCATAAATACCGAGATCCATCATCGGGCCACCTCCGGATTTTATCCGGTTGAGCCTCCAGTTTTCAGGAGCATTGAAATCGGGGATCGGCTCTGGTTTTAGCGGAAGATCGAAGGTTTTGTAACCGAGCCCAGCTTCAATAAAGCGGACCTGGCCGAATATCTTTCGCTGGCCGAGCCGGGCGATTTCGAGTTGGGTGGGCTCATAGTGCAGCCTGTATCCAACAGAAAGTGTCACTCCGGCCTGGTGGCAGGCCTGGATCATTTCTTCACAGTCTTCCACAGAAGTGGCCATGGGTTTTTCCGTGATTACATGCTTTCCTGCCTTTGCCGCCCTTAGTACATATTCTTTATGCAGATAATTTGGAACCACCACATAGATAAGGTCAATTTCCTTGTTATGGGCGATCTCATCAAAATTCTGATAATTGTAACTATTTGCCGCAGGTATCTGGTACTGTTTCTGCCATTTATCCGCTTTTTCAGGATGACCGGTAACGATTCCGGCGAGCCGGCAATAATTGGATTGTTGTAAGCCCCCGGCCAGCATCTCTGCATAGTTTCCAAGCCCCACGAGGGCAACGTTTAATTTTTTTTCGGGAGGTCTTGCAAGATCAAAATTTGACCAATTCAAGACAGATCCTGCAATGGCCGCACCTGCCAGCGTGGATTGACCGATAAAGCGGCGTCGGTTTAGATTTTTCATGATGGTCTTTGCATTGATAAGTTGGATTGAAATTACTTAATAAGTTCACACAATTATGATCATTAGCAGGATTTGAGAAAATCTCCTGCATACTGAGAATCCTTTTTGATCTGCCAATGGTAAAGGCCATTTTTTCGGGTATAGTGTCCTGGACCGGAAAATAAATCCTTGTCTTGTAAGGTATTTGAATGAAAATCACCCAACTCTTAGGGGGAATATTCTTTTTGGGGCCTATATTAAAAAAAAAGCAGGACGTATTGATATACATCCTGGATGCAGTTTAACCATAACACTACTGCATATGAGAATTTGAATAATTTTCTACATAGACAATCTATAATACTGTAAATAAGAGGAAAAGGTTATCCAGGTAGCGATTTTTTTTTAGGTCATAAGGTTTAAAAAATTGGGAGATATAGAAATACCTCCCGACAAACGTAAACGTCGATAAATTTCATAAATCAAAGCAGGACGTATAGAAATACATCCTGGTTAAGTAGTTCGCAAACCATAACGCGACTACATATGAGAAAAAAACTCCTGTTGCTTAAACTGTATGATTGCTCCAGACTTAAAGACGGCCGGGGACCCCTGATTGGCTAAATCTCTAAAAAATTATCTCCGGAAAATTTGAATACGAGGATTCATATAGGTCAATCAATCTGTAAGTCGCTTTTATTTGAACCCGAGGTGCAAGGCGGATATTATTTTGCAAGTCATATTAGTATCGAACTAATTTTGTTTTAAAATCGCATCGGTGTAGCCCGGGAAGAGCCTATCTAGAATTTCTCGTTGGAGAGTTCTATAAAGCAGGAAGATTTGTGATTTAGGATACCATACTAATTGATTGGGTGTTGTTGATACAACCTTTTAATTGGGAGGGAGTTGTTGACACAACCTTTTAATTGGGAGGGAGTTGTTGACACAACCTTTTTGAATGATAGGGAGTTGTTGACACAACTCCCGGGAGCGTGCGCCATGCTTTGCACGCTTGCCCTGATTTGTTCATTCTTCTCAAAACCCGGCGAACTAAAAAGAAAGCCGGACAGGGCTACCATAAAATTCTTACTATGATAATCATTGGTACCAAGCCCTGCATAGGAGATAGAATGCCTATAATTATTTCCAGCGCTTGGATCAACTGATTTCTTATAAAGACGGTAGTGAAAGGAAAAAGGTCGAAAATCGAAGCATTAAATGTAGGTAGGTGTTGAAACAGCTAGCATTAAATGAGGGGGCTGTTGAAACAGCAAGCATTAAATGTGGGGGCTGTTGTAACAGCCCCTTACGGGCCCCCATTCGCTGGGAAGGTCCGAAACTTATTGGTCCGGGCCTAGATGAAGAAAGAGTTTTAGGTTTTCGCAAAGTGTAAAAGCGGGGACTTAAGGTTAGCCCCCGCTTACAATTGGACCAATTCCAGCACAATCATAAAGCCGGCTCACTGAAAAGAGTGCCGGAAGCTGAACCGAAATTTTTTTACTGGCTGCGAATGGTAAATAAATGTAAATATTATAAATGAACTGGAAAGGGGGTGTTTTCACTGGTTTAGGGGATATTTTGAAAAAATAAAAAAGGCCGGCGTAGAAACTGCCAGCCCTAACTAAAAACAAACATGCTCGAATTTTCTATATCAGGAGTAAAGACGGCACTACAACCCGAAGGGGCTAACCGTTTTTCATGCCCTCTTGCCTTTTGACATAATTGGTTAAACTAAACCAATTTTGAAATGGCTGAAAATCAATAAAGATGAATTGAAATTAATCAGGAAAAACTCGGAGTTTTAAACATGAGTTCCTGTGGAACATAGATAGCGCCGGATAAGATCTTGCGGATGGCGTGGCCAAGATTAAGCCTGGCCATGGATTTGCCAATATATCCTGTAGCTCCCGCCTTCAAGGCCCTGCAGCAATGAATACTGTCTTCATGCATGCTCAAAATCAAAATGGGGACCTTGGGACGTTCCTTTCGGATAAGTCCGATGGCTGTCACACCATCCATTTTGGGCATATTAATATCACTGATAATTAAATCATAAACCCTGGCCAAAGCCACTTCCAGCAATTCTTTACCATCCTGAGCTTCCCAGATCTCACTGGAAGGAAATTCATGGTAGAGAAGCATCTTCAGAGCGTTTCTCACGATTGCATGGTCATCCGCTATTAATATATTCAATCCGGAATATTGCATTGACAAAGATATCCAGGCACTGATCCCCTATGGGTAATTGAAGCTGGGTAAATGATGTAGGATTTACTCTACAAGATCGTAATTTCCGCAGTTAATTATTTTGAGGCTCATCTTTACACCCGGATCAATTGAATGCGGATTGCCTCCTTGGCTAATCCTACCCGGCTGTGCACATTTAATTTATGGAAAAGGGCTTCACGGTAGCCATCTACTGTTCTTTTGGATGGAGACATGATCTCGGCTACTTGCCTATGGGTCAGATCAGTGCAGGCAAGACGAAGGAATTCCTTTTCCCGAATGGTAAAGCGGGCGGATTCGGCAGATTCGCTCGCCCTGAGCTGGCGATGAACCATATTATACGTGTCTGCATGATAATGTCCGTTTTCGTGGATGGAATATTTTTTTATTTATTGGATAGTTTTTGAAAAATGAGGTATTCTGCTTTCCATAACGTTAAAAGATATCCTACATAATTAAATTTAAACAGGTTATTTCTGAAATGGGATTGCATATATTGCATTAATTTCGAATCATGAAGCGAGAGGGTCTGCAAACATGGATTCTATGCATCGGCAATCCCCTTCGCGGCGACGACGGGAACGGACTTGAAAACAGGAAGTTTCCAGGCCTCGAAATTCAAGCATCCCATCAATTATATATAGAAATGGCTGATAGCCTATAGGAATCAGATAAGGGGTTCGTCTGCGTCTCCAAAGATTTGTTTTGGCTTCTTACTGTTACAAATTACAGCGGTATAGATATTTCCAGCGCAAATCCTCTAGCGGGGTTTGTGACTATATTGACATTGCCGTTTAATATGTTGACACGACCTTTGATATTTCTTAAACCGATACCATTTATTTTTTTTCCCACCGGCATTCCTTTTCCATCATCAGCAATCACCATTTTAAAATCACCTTTTACCGTGCTTAACGAAATTTCTACTGACTTTGCTTCCGCATATTTAGTAATATTGGTGCATTGTTCCTGGGCAATCCGGTAAATGGAGAGTTTTTGTTCATCATTTAATAAGTCTTCATTAAGCATATTGACTTCCAGATTTACCTTTATTCCATTCTTTTTCAACATATTTTCTGATAGATTATTTATAAGTTCAGCGAGTTGTATTTCATCAAAACCGGGTGACACCAATTCATGGGCAATTTTCCTGTTTGCTTCAATGGCCTGTTGAATATTTTGCATAGAAGATTCAATATGTTCAAGATTTTTTTCCTGTGTTTTTTTTGCGATAGAAAGGAATAAATTAGTTCCAGCCAGTATCTGATTCACATTATCGTGAAGCTCTTTTCCAATGGCAGTTCTTTCTTTTTCCTGGGCATTGAGTATAGCTTTGGCCAGGTTTTTTTGCTCCTCTATTTTGCCTTCCAGTTTTTCCTTTTCCAGTTTTTGAAATTCCATTTCCACTTCTTTGCGTTCGGTTATATCCTGCAAGATTCCAAAGAGCCTTTCCGGCATGCCTTTTTCGTTAAATTCATATCTCCATTCAATATAACCGTACCTGATAGTGCCATCTTTGCGAATGAACCGGAAATTGAGCCTTGCGTCACTGACAGAATTACGGCTTTCCTGAATTGTTTTTTGTACGGATTTTATTTCTTCAGGATGAATGCATAATAAGAATTGTTCCAATGAAGGTTTGATTTCTCCCTTTTTTATTCCAAGAATCCTGTACATTTCATCCGACCAGACATCTATATTATCTATGAGATTGACATCCCAATTTCCAATGTGCGCTAATTGTTGCGCCTTATTTAATGTGCTTTCATTTTGTTTTATTGCCAATTCTATTTTTTTAGATTCTGTAATATCTCTAACCAAAGACAGAATGGTATTCACTTTTCCATCTTTATCTTTTAAAACCGAATTGAACCACTCACACCAGATTACTGTCCCATTTTTAGTGTAGTTGCGATATTGTACACTATTGCGACCAACTTTGCCTGTTATTAAGTCTTCTGCGATTCTACTTGCTATTGGCATATCTTCTTCGTATACCTGAGTGTACCCATCCTTTTGCAGGGAAATAAATTCTTTCTCTGTCCATCCAAAAATTTCTTCCGTGCGCTTAGACCAGTATTTTGCATGCAATTGATTATCCCATTCAATGAATCCAAGGGGGGCATTAATTAGATGAAAGGATAACTGGTCATACGCTGTCTGTAATTTCTTCTCAACTTTTTTTCTCTTGCTAATATCTGTGCAAATAGCCATGTACTGATAAGGTTTTCCTCTTTCATCCATGAAAGGAATGATATGTGTGTCAACCCAGTAGAGACTGCCATCTTTTGCTTTATTGCACATATCATCTCTCCATTTTTTTCCACTTATGATAGTCGCCCATAAGGTATTCATATATGATGCCGGGTGATAGCCTGAATTTATGATTCGATGATCCTTTCCCAGCAATTCTTTGGTACTGTATTTGGAAATCTTAACAAAATTATCGTTTGCGTAAATGATTATTCCATTCTGATCCGTGATTGACACAATAGCTGATTGATCTAATGCATAACGATAATCGACTATTGATTTCAGGGTTTTGTGTTTTTTTATAGCTGCGTCTATGGCTGACGGCAATCTGGTCAGCCGGTCTTTCAAAATATAATCATCGGCCCCGCTTTTTATAATATTGGCAGCAAATTCTTCCGACATGGCCCCTGTTACCATGATGAAAGGGATTTGCAAATGCCGTTGCCTTACCCTCTTCAACGCTTCGATTGCATTAAAATGTGGCAATGAGTTATCCGCTAGTATCACATCGGGGTCAAAGGTATCCAGCTCCTCCATAAAATATTTCTCTGTCATAGCCAGATGAAAATCACAATTAGTGAATTCTTTCTTTAATATCCTATCGACTATTTCAGCATCCGGGGAACTATCCTCCAGCATAAGTATTTTTAATTTTTCCGTCATACTATCTAGATTTAAGCGGCCATTGGTTTAATAAGAGCCAGTAATGACCGAGGTTTTTGATGGTTTCTGCAAAAATTTCAAAATTTACAGGTTTCATAATATAACTGTTTGCTCCAAGTGCGTAGGATTTTTGAATATCAGAATCTTCTTTTGAAGACGTTAACATAACCACAGGAATAGTTTTTGTTCGTGCATCTGATTTTATTGCCTGCAACACTTCTAGTCCGCTGACTTTTGGCATTTGTATATCCAGCAATATTATTTTTGGTATTTGATTCACATCACGCATGCCAAAGTATTTTCCAATGGCAAAAACAAATTCAAGCGCCTCTTCGCCATCTTTTACGTGAAATAAATTTTTTGCCATATTATTTTTTTTTAATTCGCGTATAGTTAGTTCCGCTTCATTGATATTATCTTCCACCAGCAATAATTCAGTTGAATTGTAATTCATGCCATGATAAATTTTGACTAATATTTAGTGAATTCAGTAATTTCTAATCTACTGGCAAGCTGAAATAAAAACTCGCTCCTTTTCCCTCTATGCCTTCAGCCCACACTTTTCCTCCATGTTTGGTGACAATTTTTTCCACAAGGGCCAATCCGATTCCGGTGCCTTCAAATTCCTCATTATTGTGCAGGCGCTGAAAGACCTTAAATAATTTGTCGCTATATTTTTGATTAAATCCTGCCCCATTGTCTTTTATTAAGAAAACAACTTGATCGTTCTGAAAATAGGATTTGATCTCAATCCGGGGTATTGTTGAATGACGTGAATATTTGATCGCGTTAGAAATCAGATTCACCCACACCTGTCTGATGGTATCAAAATCTCCTTTAAGAGTGCTTAATGAATGAATTACCCAATTGATTGCTCCGAATTCGTTCTTTATTTCCAGTTCATCAATTATATGTTGTATTATTTCATTTGAATTGACAATTGTTTTTTTAAGATTATGGCGGCTCATCCTGGAAAATGAAATAAGCCCGTCAATAAGATTGCTCATCTTTAATGTATTATTTCTAATTACAGTTGTAAGCCTTCTAGCTTCCGTATCTAATTTACTACTGTAATCTTCTTCCAGGATTGCGCTAAAGCCAATAATCGCACGCAAGGGGGCCCGGAGATCGTGTGAAACAGAATAGGAGAAAGCCTCAAGCTCTTCATTGGTTTTTTTTAATTGTTCGGTTCGCCTCAAAACTCTCTCTTCGAGTTCTGTATTTAATTTTATTATTATCTGCTCGGCCTTTTTGCGTTCGGTAATGTCCCGGATATTGCATTGGACGACCTGTTTGCCGTCAACATCATAAACATTGCTTACAAACTCTACATAAAAAGCTTTGTGAGTTTTAGTCTGGAGCGGAAGGTTATCATAGCGCGAGTAACCATCTTTCTTTAATTTTTCAAAAGCAGACTTATTTTCGACAATATCTTTGAACAAACCGATTTCCCAAAGTTCCTTGTGAAGAAACTCAGCGTGCGAATAACCAAGCATCGTGATCAGGTAAGGATTTACATCTTCGATAATTCCTGTATCGCTATTGAGTATTAGTATGCCATCTTTTGCAGACTCAAAAAGCCTGCGATATCGTGCTTCAGAAGCTAATAATTTCTCATTGACTTCCATCCGTTCAGTCACATCGCGAAAATTGAATACAAAGGCTTTTACATTATCATCCTTAAGCAAATTGGTAATAGTGCCTTCGAGCAATAGATAATTCCCGCATTTATGGAGCCATCTAAATAATGCATTTATAGGATTACCGGGACTTGTGATTGTTTCCCGGATGACCTCCTCAGTTCTTTCTCTATCATCCGGATGCATATTTGTGAAAATATCAAAATTGCTCAGCTCATCATTACTCCATCCTAATATACGGGAAGCAGACGGGCTTCGGTAAATAATTCTGAGCGATTCATCGAACAAATTAATAATGTCATGATTATTTTCAACAACCGCGCGAAAGCGCTTTTCGTTTGTGGCTATATCTTCGGTTCGTTCTTTCACCCGTTGTTCAAGTTCTATATTCAGTTTGTTTAATTCAGTTTCAGAGGTTATCAGTTGGTTATTGGCAATGAGCAATTCTACCGCTCGCTTTTCTTTTTCATCGTTGTGAAAAGAAAGCTCCTTATTTGCAATTAACAAATTCATTTCAATGGTTTCAAGCTTTATTCTTGCAGCGACCTGGGCGCTGACATCGGTGGCCTGGACAATAACTCCCGAAATCCTGTTATCATTTTCACGATAGGGCAGATAAACAAAGTTGAAATAAACTGTTTCCCTTTCTCTATTTTCACGAATAAGAGATACCGGTTGTTCATTGCCATAATGAGTTGAACCATTTTTGACCACATCAACTAATAATTTCTGGAAGGGTTGGTCTCTCATTTCCGGCAGGATTTCAATAACCGGTTTGCCGATGCATTCCTTACCTATATTCAGTAATTTATATAAGGGCTCATTGGCCATTTCCAATTTCAGGTCTTCCCCTTTTAAAATCAGGATGGGGTTAATTGTTTGTTCTATTATATTACGGAATCGTTGTTCGCTTTCCTGAATTAATTTTTGGGAAAGGATAAGCTTCTTATTATTATCATTTAACTCGTCTTTTACTCGTTTCGTTTCAGATATATCTTTTGTAACTTTTGAAAACCCATTAAACCTGCCTTTATCATCGGTCAGAGCTGTAAAAACAATGTTTGCATAAAAAAAGGAGCCATTTTTTCGCACCCTCAGGCCTTCTGTTTCGTAGTGCCCATACAGTCGTGCCATTTGCAAGTTTTTTTGCGGCTCTCCATTTTGGATATCTTTTGATGTATAAAAAACATTAATAGGTTTCCCGATTATCTCTGCTGCGGTATATCCTTTTATGTGCTTTGCGCCGCTGTTCCAACTGACGACACATCCCTCTTTGTCTAAGAGAAAAATCGCATATTCTTTTACGCTGCTTACTAATAATTGAAAATCTTTTTCAGATTCCGAGAGTTTTGCTTTTATTTTTTTTTGTTTATTATCTTGTAACCAATTTCTTATTAAGAAAATAGTTATAAAAACAATTAGTAAGATACTAATTGTAAAAACTATTCTCTTGAATTGATCGCCTGCCATTTCGCTTGCTTTTTTTCTCTGGAGCAGCAAGAATGATTCTTCAATTTGCATCTGTTCAATAATATTGCGTACATGATCCATATAAACTTTCCATTCCGCGGATGAGACCAATTGCATTGCAGGCTGCAACCCTTTTTCTTTTCTTACATTAATCACAGTGTCGGAAAATTGAAGTTTTTCCGATGTATAAAATAGCAATGAATCAATTTGCGACTGCTGAGCAGTATTATAAATAGTCAATCGCCTAAGCGTATCAATTTGGTTGTAAATATTTTCCCTTGATTTTTGCCGGGGTTCAATAAACTCCCGTCTGCCGGTAATAATGAAATTGTAAGTGTAGTTTTCATTATCAACGAGACTGATGAAAACCTGTTCAATTTTGAATCTCACTTCTTGGGTACGAAATACCCATGCCGATGTCGCTTTTGTGTTTGATGACTGCTTGTAGGTAAGAAATAAAATAGCGGCCAGTATTATTAACCCCAGTAAGATGACCTGGTTAAAATGCCTGATGTACTTTTTCATAATCTATGGGCTAAAATGGCTTATTTGCTGATCCAAACAATGAATAAGATTGCCTGTTCTCAGGAAAACAAATAAAGAATAATATAAACAGCAATTATTCTAGGTCAGAAAGTACTATTGGATCAAAGTGGAGTTCAAATACCAATTTCCTGAAAGAGTTCAAGAAATAAATTAAGTTGCCTTAGGTGCTCATGTAAGATGAACCAGAAAACAGAAACATAAAATACCAGAAATTCAGCAAAAAATGCTCTGTTGAATTAGATCATCTTTCCGTCAAGTCAACCTTATGCAAAGGTTGCCAATTAAATCAAGACTAATGGATTTATTTGGGTTTTTTTTTAAACATGAGGAACCGGCAGGATTAGACTTAATAATATGCAATTTTTGGATGTGGATTTCCTAACCTACTGGAAATTTATATATTAGACATCTTAATAATCTATATAGCTGATGGATGGTTATCGAATAATTCAGGACTCATAATAAATAATCTACCTGTTTAAGTCGAAAATAGAAAATATGAGGAAGCAAAAAAATCAAAAACGATGACTTAATGAGATGGATGAATCCAATTCATTACAGACCTGAATGGGTTACAACGGCCATAAGAAATGCCGGAAAACTGTCATGCAAAAAGAGGCCATTTCTTTTGAGACAGTCTCCTCATTTTTATTCATGCTATTTTTTGCAATTCGCCCGGTTATTTCACGAATTGATCCTTTCATTGAATTTTACATAGGGTGGGGGTTTGCTTAAGGTACTTTTGAGTGGGGCTCCTCTGCGGCTCAAGATTAAGTCCGGGCAATGCATAGATTTAAAGCAATATTTCTGATCCTTTCAATGCCTTGCGCCATGAGTTCTATTCCGGGAATGGCGCAGGTAAGTGTAACCGGCATAGTCTACGAGCAGGGTAGTTCCAAGCCTATGGCGGGCGTGAGTGTTCTTACTGCGAAAGGACATCCGGCTATGACAGATTCCACAGGGCATTATTCCATCCTTGTACTTCCGGGAGATTCGATTTGGTTTAGCTGGCTTGGGCGCCGTTCAGGCAAGACTGCAGTTGGTGATATTTTCAATCCCGAGGCTTTTGATATCAGCCTCGATCCGGGGATCCAAACCCTAAATACGGTCGCTGTTCAAGGTTATAATGGAAACAATTTCTCCTCGGATTCTATCCGAAACAGGAAGGAATACCGGAAAGTATTCGAATATGACGACTCGGCTCATAGCGCTCTTGATGATGTTTCTGCTAAGGGCAAAAGAGGCAGCAGCCTTGGCATGGACTTTAACCTGGATCAGATAGCGGATCCATCAGCCAGTAAGCGAATGGCAGCCTTCCACGACCGGCTGGTCCGGGAAGAACAGCAGGACTATATCAACCATCGATTCAATAAGAACCTTGTTCACCGGATCACGGGCCTGGAATCCCCGGCCCTGGATAGTTTTATGGTCAGGTACCGTCCCGATTATGATACTCTTCATTCCTTTGAGTCCGATTGGGACTATTACAGTTCTATCAAAGATAATTGCAAAGAGTTCCTGGAGATATGGAACAAGGGACAGGATGTACTAAAGAAAAATTGATGATCTGAACAGCCTTTGTCAATTATAATCTACATGGCTACAGTGTTCAAGTACAGGAACTTCATCATATAGTCGATTTTTTAGGAATCTTTCAATCATTTATTTTGTACCATTGAATCAATGTTAATCGTATCCTTAGAAATTCTTAGATAGCCCTTTGTACCATTCTGTTTAAGTTGATAGCATAGCAAGGGCCGCTGGTGCAATCAATTCCTGAGTCCTTAACCTAAGCTCTGCTTTTGATCGCAACATAAAGTCGCCAGCGGCCTTTAATTTTACAAGATGATTTTTTCGATAGCTTCTGTTATTACTTCATAAACCTTTTCCAGTTCTTCGTCCCTGATGCAATAAGGAGGCATGATATAGACCGTATTTCCGAGCGGCCGGAGCAGTACTCCATTTTCAAGAAAAAAATCATAAAGCCTGTCCCGCAGGGGATCGAAATAGGAACTGTCTTTCCCGTTTTGAAATTCGATGGCGAGAATAGTTCCTCTTTGACGCAGGTCTTTGATGGGTTCGATATAGCTCGAACCTAGACTTTTCCCAAATTCTTTATGGCGTGTACAGATGCGCTGAATACTTTGCCGGCATCCTTCGCTCAAGAGAATATCAAGGCTCGAATTGGCGGCTGCACAGGCCAGGGGATTGGCAGTATATGAATGGCCATGGTAGAGGGTTTTATATTTATCATCAGAATAAAAAGCATCGAAGACGGCTTGCGTGCATAGAGTGACGCCAAGAGGCAGGAAGCCGCCGGTAATGCCCTTTGAGAGGCAGATGATATCTGGCTGCACACCCGTCCATTCCATCGCGAAATTTCTTCCGGTTCGACCGAATCCGGTCATGACTTCATCGGCGATGCATATTATTCCTTCTTCCCGGACAAATTGCAATAGTTTCTTCAAATCCTCCGGCTGATGCATTTTCATGCCTCCGGCTCCCTGCACCAGGGGCTCGAAGATGAATGCGGCGATTTCACCCATTATGTTGAGAGTCCGGATTGTTTCAAAGATATGCGCCAGGTTATCGGCACTCGGCACCGGGATATGGTGGACTGGAAATAAGTGTTTGCTGAAAGCGCTATTGAATACGGAGGGAGCGCCTACGCTCATTGCACCGAATGTGTCTCCATGGTAACCATCCTCAAAAGCCAGGATCATTGTCTTGCGTGTTGCTCCCTGGTTATGCCAGAATTGGAGGGCCATTTTGACGGCCACTTCAACGGAGGTCGAGCCGTCATCGCTGTAAAATACCTTGGAAAAGTTGCCGGGGGCGATTTGAAGGAGTTTCTCAGCAAGGGTTTCGGCGGGCTCATGGGTAAACCCTGCAAAGATTACCTGCTCCAGTTTTTCTGCCTGTTCTGCGATGCTGGCAGAGATCTTTTCATTGGCATGGCCGTGGATATTCACCCACCAGGAGGAGATGGCATCAATATAGGTTTTCCCTTCTTTCCCATAAAGGGTGCAGTCCTTAGCTCTTTCTATAAGTAGGGGCTCTCTGGCTGTTTTCATCTGGGTGAAGGGAAACCAAATATTGTATTTCATAAATCACGAATTAAAGCAGCCTGTCCGCTTATCGTATCGGCATCAGGATTTGATAGAAAGGGTACCGAAAAAAGAAGAGGAAGGCCACTATGTTTTAGTATAAAATTTTCCGCATGGGGGACTTTCTTCCCGCTGAAGACGATTCCTCTTATTTTGATCTTTCGCTCTCTTAAAGCTTCTACACTGAGCAGGCTATGATTGATGCTGCCGAGATAATTATTTACGACAAGGATGACCGGAAGACTGAGATGTGAAGCAAGGTCAATATTGAAGAAATTTTCTGAAAGGGGACTGAGGAGGCCGCCTGCTGTTTCGACTACGATGGGTTTGTCCGTTACAGGCAGATTAATTCCTTCCCGGCTGATCCTGATCCCTTCGAGTTCGGCTGCATAATGAAGGGATGCTGCTTCTAGTAACCGATAGGCTTCCGGATGTATTTTCAGGCCTTTGTTGTTCACCAGTTTTTTAACGATGATGCTGTCGCTGTTTTGCAGATCCCCTGCCTGTACAGGCTTCCAATAGTCAGCGCCTGTCGCCTCACAGATCAGGGCGGAGACCAGGGTCTTGCCCACGCCAGTGCTAATACCGGCAATCAACCAGCTCATGCAGCGGCTTCCTCCTTTGCTGCTTTGGGTACCCTTTCTTCGGCGGCAAAGGCTTTGCGGGGCCGGAGTCCCAGCTTTCGGAACATTTCCATATCCTGGTCGATACAGGGGTTGGGCGTGGTGAGCAGTTTTTCTCCTGCAAAAATCGAATTGCAACCGGCCATAAAACAAAGGGCTTGCTCTGCAACTGACATTTCTAATCTTCCGGCTGAAAGCCGGACCATACTATCAGGCATAAGAATGCGTGCCGCTGCGATCATGCGAAGCATTTCATCAAAGCCGACGCGACACCGGTCCTGCAAAGGCGTCCCTTGTACTGCTACAAGGGCATTGACCGGTACGGATTCGGGCTGGGGATCCATGTTGGCAAGTGTGGTTAGCATAGCAATTCTGTCCTCATCTGTTTCGCCGAGACCGATGATACCTCCGCAGCAAACACTCATTCCAGCCTGTGCGACATGTTTGAGGGTTTGGAGACGGTCATCGAACTGGCGCGTGCTGATGATATTGCCATAGTAGGAAGGAGAGGTATCGATATTGTGATTGTAGGCATAGCATCCGGCTTCTTTGAGCCTTAGCGCCTGCTGTTCTTCCAGCATGCCGAGTGTGCAGCAGACTTCCATGCCCATTTTATTTACTTCCGTGACCATTTCGAGGATGCAGTCGAAATGGCGGTTATTACGTACTTCGCGCCAGGCTGCCCCCATACAGAAACGGGTCGCCCCCATGTCCTTTGCCGTTTGGGCCTTTTGCAACACATCTTCCAAATCCATCAGGGGCTCCGGATTTACACCGGTATGGTATCTCGCTGCCTGTGGGCAATAGGCGCAATCTTCTTTGCAGCCCCCCGTTTTGATTGAGAGCAGGCTGCATACCTGCACTTCCTGCCAGTTGCCCTGAGCCCGATGCACGGTGGCCGCCTTGTAAACCAGCTCCATCAGCGGCAGATAATAAATCTTACCGATTTCCTGCTCAGTCCATTTCTTTTTTTTGTCCATGTTCTTTAAGATTGGAGCCTAAAGTTAAGAGCTGGAAAATGATGATCAAAATTTTAACAAATGATGAATATCCCTGCCCTGGCCCGGATTTAGAGTTTCCCTATTTTATCGGATTATTTAGCCCTTTTTTAAGTATAAACCGTCTTTAATGTTACTAGAACGAGTTAAGACATGAGGCTATATCAATTCTTCCTTTATAATTGGATTCAAAAAAATCGCCGTTTTTCAAGCTTTTTTAGAATTTATTTCAGCCCTGGTTAAATGAGGATCCGGGAGGTATTCGTCCATTTTATTTACTAAAACAAGGGACCTAATTCATGGAAATAATTAATAAGATAAAGGATCAGCGATTGATAGAACTCATGAGCAGGGGTTGTCATCTGGCATTCACTGAAATTTACAAGAGGTATTGGGATAGGGTTTATTTGCAGGCGCAGAAACTAATGGAAAGAGAGCAATCAGCCAAGGATTGTGCACAGGAAGTTTTTGCAGATCTCTGGCGAAGAAGGGAAAGGACGCAGATTAAGTCACTTGAGAATTATCTGTTGCAGGCAGTAAGGTTCCAGGTATGCAAACTTATCCGAAGAAGGAAGATGTCGAGTGAATATTCGAAACGCTACCGTACGATATACCAGGAGGGTCATTTTTTTGATTCTCTTGCCCATAAAGAAATGCAGACCGGTTTGAACAGAACCTTTTCTTCTCTTCCGGAAGATCAGCGGATGATATTTTATCTGAATCGTGAAGAGGCTGTTACCTATCCGAAAATTGCAAAAAAGTTGGGTATTTCGGTGAAGACTGTAGAGAAAAAAATGTCTCTTTCGCTTAGGTCGCTTAGGGAGGAATTGTATAAAAAACAGGTTCTTCAAAACTAATTAGGCGTTTGTATAGGGAGAGGGGGGATTAGTGGTACATAAGCAGTAATAAGAAAACAAGAAGGCTCCCGCGGGAGCAGTTCGATAAGGATTTATCTCATGTGTATTAGGTTTTAGTACAAGGCTGTGTTTCCACACTGGCCTTTCTTTTAAAATTTCATGCGCCCTTTGAATTTGACTGGCGCTTTCGATATCCAGATTGTTGTCGAAATAGTTTTTTGATAACTATTCCTTAATAACCCGCCAGGCGGGAAGCTTAACAGGGATCCGACCAAGTCAGGGTTTCTTAATAACCGGCTGGCCTGGTCATAGAAGAGTTTGTTAAAAGGTATGAACAAAGCTCAACGGGGGTTATTTCTATAACCCCCTCTCTGAAGAATTCTCTATGCATCCAATATATGATTCATTCTATTTGGACCTGCTGCGTTCCCTTGAAGATTGCAAGCTGAATCGATCTAGTGAGGAGGAGAGGCTGGAGTGTTGTTATGAAAAGGCGCTGCACCATTGGGAGCAACTAAAATCGTATTTCCGCGACCATCAATTTGAGTCGACTGCGGAGGAAGTGTTTTTTTTTAAGCAGGTCAAGCCGGTCTTTATATCGGAAATAGAATATTCTCTGCTTAGGTACCAGTCTTATTTATTTGAGCCTGACCGTGATGAGGAAGCCCGGATCTATTTTTGGAAGATGGAATGCCGGAAAATCCGAACTTTTTTGGCGAACCATTCAGCTTTTTTTGATTACCTGGACTGCGGCGATAATTCCATGGATAGTCAATTTTTCCTTCCCCGTAATTCGGATGGCTCCAATTTTCTCCTCTTTGGCAGATCCTATGACCTTGGAGTGAATACGGCCAGTTCTCATGACTGGATCATTTCGATGAGAATGACTTACAAAAAGTATCATGAATATATCAATGCGCATTCCGGCCTGAGCCTGGAATAAATCCAGGAATAAAGCATAGAATAAATCCAGAAACAGGCTCAGGAATAGCCGAAACAGTAAATAGCCGGAATATTAAAACAAGCAATGGATAATACAACGCCATCATTATTCAAGCCCCATATTCTTTCAGGGCTTCCCTATAAGGGCGGATCGACAAGGGAACAATCCGGAAAGGTCAGGAAGATTCACAAGCTTTCTTCAAATGAATGCCCAATCGGACCTTCCCCAAAAATCATCAAAGCAATCACTGCGAGCCTGGAAATGCTCCATGAATACCAGCATGAGGACGATTCCCGGCTTCGTACCGCACTGGCGGGTCATTATGATTGGAAACTGCTGCCTGACCAGTTCCTGACGGCCAATAGCGCCCTTGAGCTTATCGAAATGATCGTGCGGGCCTTTGTTGAGCCAGGGCAGGAGTGCATTATTTCAAGTCCCACTTTTCTTGCCTATAAGAACTTTGTGGAGCTGCAAGGTGGAAAGGTGATCGATATTCCTTTGGACCGGGAGAATTTCTCTCTTGACCCGGATGAATTGCTGCGGGCCATAACCAATAAGACCAGGCTGATCTTTATTACCAGCCCGAATAATCCGACCGGCGCCATCATTCCCAGGAAAATACTGGATCGCTTGATGGAGAGCCTGCCCTCTCATGTCGTATTGGTCTATGATGAAGTTTACAGGCATTTTGTCCGCGACCGGAATTATGCAGTCGGACTGGACTATGTAAAAAATTCAAAACAGATTATCGGACTGAATAGCTTTTCAAAGGCTTTCGGGCTCGCAGGTCTTCGGGTGGGTTATGCTTATTCTACTCCGGAGATCACAGGCTATGTTTCAAGGCTCCGTCGCCCGTTCATGATAAGCGTTCCTGCCATGGAGGGGGCGATGGCCGCTCTTCGGGATAAGCAATACCTCTATAATGTTCAACGTGTGGTGCGGGAGGAAAAGAACTGGATACAGGATTGCTTTGACGACCTGGGTCTTTTCTACTGGCCCAGCCAGGGAAATTTTCTGCTTTTTGTTCCACCCTATGAAGGCGAGGAATTTACAGCGGACCTTTTGAGCAGGGGCATAATGGTAAGAGAAACCAGTGTGTTCGGGCTCCCGGGCTGCATCCGTCTCAGCATGGGTATGAGGGAGGCCAATTCCGCATTTATCACAGCGACACAAAAACTAATGGAATGGAAGCAGAAAGTCAAATGACGATCAGCCTGTTTGGACTTGGTGTATCAGGAGCCCGGCTTTACAAAGCACTTTGAGCAAACGCCTTCGCTAAAAGCACGAATAAAAAATCTGGATGAGGGGCAGGCGGAAAGCTAGGTGCCGGGACCCGTTTCCTATGAATCTTTTAATTCGGAAAATTGGTGGAAAAAACCCGGATCTTCATTGGTATCTTTACCCGATCCGATTTATAAGGAATCAGAACTCAAACTTTCAATTAAAAACAATTAGTATGGAAAAGCCTTTTCAGCTTATTTTGAGCAATTATGAGTTGTCTAACCATCCATTTTATATTGCATGGAATGCCGGGCTCCTGAAGAAGGAGCAACTTGCCGCCTATGCCAGCGGTTATGGCCGTTTTATCCGCATCATTCCTTTCGGATGGGAATTGGCAGGTGAAAGTGAGATCGCCGACACCGAATGCTCACATTATCTTCTTTGGCAACTTTTTGACAAGAGCCTGAACGGAGGCAGCGAATTCAGAGAAGGGATTGCAGCCACCCGTCCCTTAGTCAAACAGTCTCTTTCTAATTTCAGCAGCTATGCTGAGGCTGTAGGCACGCTTTATGCATTCGAAGCCCAGCAACCTGTCACGGCAGCATCGAAGCTGAAGGGGATCAGGGAGCATTATAAGGATTGGAATATGGATGAAAAATATTTCAAGGCCCATATCGGGGATGACGGTGAACCCGCATTACTGGAGAAAAAACTGGCCCTTTTGAATGAGGAGGAGCAGCTATTGGCAAAGCGCGCTTTTGCAGATACCTGTATCGGACTCTGGAATGCGTTGAGTGCAATTATGGACATTCAACAGAACTAGAGTAATGTTCACGGCCTCTAAAGAAAAAGATGGATTCCTATCCCGCCGGATCGAAGAAAGAAGGAATCAGCATGCATTGAGGGTCCTGAGCCTTTCTGATCCCGGTCTGACTGATTTTTGTTCCAATGATTACCTGGGCATGGTTCATAATGGGCTGCTATTGTCAAGCAGCGAGGCAATTTTGCGACATGGTTCCACCGGGGCACGCAGTTTGACAGGTCAATATAAACTGATGCTGCAGGCAGAGGATCTGATTGCAGATTTTCATGAGGTGGAAGCGGCATTGCTCTTTAATTCGGGTTATGTGGCTAACCTGGGCCTGATCAGCGCAGTCGCCGGACGTGGCGATACGGTCATCTACGATCAATTGATCCATGCCTCGATCCGTGATGGTATCAGGCTTAGCCGCGCCGAGTCTTTTTCTTTTCCCCATAATCAAACTGCAGAATTGGAAAAAAAGATCCTTCATGCAAAGGAGATGGGGCAGGTATTTGTCGTTACCGAATCGGTCTTTTCCATGGACGGGGATATCGCGCCTCTTGAAGAGCTAGCTGCCATCACTGCCCGTACCGACGCTCATCTCATCGTCGATGAGGCCCACGCTACCGGAATCTATGGGGAAAAAGGGGAGGGGCTCGTGCAACAGTTGGGATTAGCTTCTCGTTGCTTTGCCAGAGTGTATACTTTTGGCAAGGCCATGGGTTGCCATGGGGCTGTCGTACTCGGCACCGCCACCCTGAAAACATTCCTGGTCAATTTTTCCAGACCCTTCACCTATACGACTTCGCTTCCCGAGACCTCCGTAGCGGCAATCATCAGGGCATACCGGAAGGTCCCGGAACTTTCTGCCGAGCGCGGACGACTACAAGATTTGATCAGCCGTTTTATAAAAGCAGGGATACCGAAACGAATGGAGAAGGCAGTCACGGCAATACAACCCATACTTATTGAGGGCAATACCAGGGTGCGCGCTGCTTCCGAACAACTGAAGCAGGCGGGGATAGATATACGCCCCGTGCTCTATCCCAGCGTTCCGAAAGGACAGGAAAGATTGAGGGTCGTATTGCATAGTTATAATACAGACCCTGAGATGGACCAATTACTGCATTCTTTACCCAAGTTGATTTATTAGTGTTTGAAAAATACAAAAGCCGCCTTCAGGCGGCTTTTGCCATAGCATAAACTAAACTTCTGCGGCCATCATTTCCTTTGGACTTGCATTTGCGGTTTGTTTCAATCCAGTCTGTAATGCCTCCCCATTTACACGTCCCAAACCGGTACAGGCATTCCAGCGATCGCCGGTAGCGGGATAACCTGTGACTCCTCCATAAGAATTATTTGCGGGCCCGGGAGGTCCCTGCACTTCCTGGAAACAATTATCGGCCAGAGCATATAATTGAGGATTTATGAACCCAAGCGAGGAACCAAGATTGCTGTTCATGAGGGCGATCAGTCCCGCGAACAAGGGAGCTACTGCGCTGGTGCCCCCTTCATCTCCATCGCTGCCATTGATGGATTGGGGATATCCGCTGACGGGACTGGCATTGCCGGAGAGATCCGGAATACCCCTGCCCATGAAACTGGGGTTATTCAAGCCCTGAGGCAAACTGAGACCTGCCTGGTATTGGGGAACGGCAAAACGAGCGCTGATCCCACCTCCTGTTGCTCCGGATCCTCCGTCCCAGGAATCATTCCAAACATATTCCGTGAACTCGCTATTTTGGATATTGCCTATAGTTGTTCCTCCGCATGCTGTCACCCAGGGATCGGTTGCCGGATAGCTGGTTTGGGCCAACGTTGCGCTTTCGTATTTGGCACCCTGATCACCGCTGGAAACAAGGACGGTGATGCCGAGATGAGCTGCATCCTGGAAGAGACTTGAGATCTGCTGGTACTCTGCATCCGAGAGTCCATCGGTCTGATCATCAGCAGTCCATCCATAGCTGATGGAAACGATATTGGGAGCGGGTTGGCCGGTATCGGGGTGGATCATTTGTTGAAGGCAATCGATAATGCTTTGATTAGTGCCTCCTGTCAGGTAAACAGCGAGTTGGGCCTGGGGGGCAATGGCTGCACATACCGTTATATCAAGCAAGGTCTCGCCGTCAGATTGGTTGGTATTATTTTGATCATCCACCGCAACCGCCTGAACATTTGGATTGGGATTAGCTATTCCAAATTCCTTCAATGTGGCAATCACGTCATTCATGTTAAATCCGGGAGCGCCATCCCCTGTCACCATTTCATAGATCCCGATGGTCTGCCCGCTTCCGGTCCCTTGCGGAAAATTGTAAAGGCCTGCTACTTGTTGAGGAGTCAGAGGAGAGGTATTGGTCGGGTCTCCGGCAAAATGCCGGGCATTCACCTTCCGGTTATCAAGGCCTACGATCAATTCAACGATGTCTTTCAGTGAATCAGGAACGCTGGCTGCCCCTTCATGACTATGGTAAGTGCCTCTTGGAGATTTGTATTCCTGTAATTCGATATGGAAGGCTTTGTTCAGCGTCTCAGCGCTTCCGCTCAATTCCACCGACCTGCTGGAAGCATTGGATTTTAACAGTTTCAGCCCAGCCTCTTTGGCAAAAGCCTGAACCCTGGCTATGTCATCGGGCGATGCTCCCAGATTTGTTTCAAAATCCTTCCTTGTGAAGTGCGTTCTTTCAGCAAAGGCAGTGGAATGAAAGTATTCCATGTCTTTGAGCATGGACTTATCCTTCCTTCTCAGGATCAGGCTGACCTTGATCTCGCCGCCTGTTAATTTTCTTATTTGCATATGGTCTTTCGGATGTGCATGCAGGGTTGCGTCCAGCTGCGCATAATTTTCTTGCTGTCCCATAAATAAATGCTTTTAAGATTAGGAAAAAGAGTAAAGATCAAAATTAGTGCCGGGACTGGCCCCGAAACAAGGGTATTTTAACGGTTTTTATCCTGAACAAATCCCGGAGAAGGTCCCTGTGAAAAACAGATGATATTTATCACGCACGATTACCGGCATTCCGTGCGGGGCATGGTTAAAGCAGCCTGGATATTCTGGAAACAGGGGGCTGAAACCTTCCGAATTCTATTGGCCATGCCGCAGGAGTCAAAAAAAGTGGATCCTTAGAACAGCACGACTTCTGCTACCATTCGCCTTTGTTTGTGGAAATGGGAGGATAGGTCGGATTTATAAAAAGATGACCGACTCGTGCCCAGAACTATTGGAGCGATTTTTGATGGCGATCGGCACTTGTTGAATGGGAGTATGATACACAATTGAATTTGTATTTTAACGTGGGAAATTTTAATAATGTTGAAAGCTGATTTTTCTTTCCACCTGAAAATGTTCTTTACCTAAGATCGTGTTAAGGATAACCGCATTGCGATAAGGACCCAACCCGAGATCGGAGGCATTGAACCCATGAGTATGGGCTTCGGCATTCTGCACAAACAGGGAGTTGCGACCATCGATGGAATAGTTCCTGTTCACGATGAACTGCCCCGCATCGTCATAGCGGATGAGGTTTCTCAGGGGGGATAGGAAATCCGCCCTGGTATTGCGGTATCCGGTAGATAGGATGATGGCCTTTGTCCTGAATTCCTCCGCTCTCCCTGTCCTTGTATGCCTGAATTTCAAATTATGTCCATCTGACTGCGGGACAATTTCATACAATTCCATATTCGGATACAAATGCAAATTCTTTCTTCCCCTTAAAGATTGAAAATCCAGATCCTCATAAATCTCCCGGATGAGGGAAGCGTTGATGCCCTTGTAGAGATGATTCTGTGATTTTAGTATGGATTTTTTCTGATCCGCAGGAAGTGAAAAAAAATAGTCAATATAATCAGGCCCCGCCATTTCCAGGGCAAAACTGGAATAGTCCATAGGAAAGAATTCTGCATTTCGGGTAAACCAATTAAGCTCGATTTCAGGCTCCATTCTTTGGAGGAGGTCCTGGAAAATTTCAGCCCCGCTTTGTCCCGATCCGATGACGGATATGGATTTCAGACCGGTAATCCATCTGATCTTGAACAAATATTCCGATCCATGGAAAACTGTATTGCCCCGGTCTTTTTCTGCACATGGCGGCAGATAGGCCTGAGATCCGATGCCCATTACGATATGACGGGCAAACAGGGATAGCTTTTTTTCAGGAATTTCGGAAGCGGAAGTTTCCCTGATAACCATTTCATAGATATTCTCCTCTTTATTGAAGCAGATCTTTTCGCAGCGCCATCCAAATCTTAAGGTTTCGAGTAAGGATGCTGCCCAATTACAATAATCCAGGTATTCCATTCTTTTTGGAAAATTATTTTCCAGGATGGCGAAATGAAAGAGTCGCTGTTTTGCATGGAGATAATTGATATAAGTGAATTTGCTCATTGGATCGGCAAGAGTGATCAGGTCTGCGTAAAATGGAACCTGCATCCGGGCACTCGGCAATAATAGACCCGGATGCCATTGGAAACTCTTCTTTTCATCTATGAAAAGGGCATCAAGGTTTTCAACAGAGTCCGACATACAGGCCAGTCCCAGATTGAATGGGCCGATGCCGATCCCTACAAGGTCATAGATTCTTTTTTTTCTTTCGGGTCTCAAATCAATGGATTTGTTTTGCATGGATATAAATTGAAATGGTTAGGGTACTTAATGTGACAAAGCTCATGGCCAGTAATGCGGGAATAAGGTTCAGGTCCTGAAATCCAAAAAGTGGCAATAACCAACAGATCAGCGGCCATTGGATCAGGTAGATCCGGGTTATATGCCCGGAGCAATATTCAAAAAGATGGAATACCGAGCTGTCATTTATTTTCCGGCTGATCCAATTCCAAAAGGAAATCCCAATCAGGATGGCGCCCAGGTGTTCCATGGTTTCGAAGGGAAGGCTGCGATAAAATCCATATGGATTCATAGGGTTGGATAGGTCATTGGCCAGCAGGCCCGTTAAAAAGAGCAGGGATCCCGGCAAATAGGCAAAAGCCAGGGTTTTGTATTCGCCCCATTGCCTGATGAATCGCCCCATGCCCATCCCTGCGAGGGGATAAACCAACCAGGATGATAAGGGAAAAAAGACCTGAGGAGGATGCCCACCCAGGAATTGAAGGAAAAAATCCATATACGGATGACTGGAATGCAGGTCCCAGAATAAGGGAGCGGAAAGGCATACAATCAATGCGAGCAGGAAGGGCAAAAGCGGTCTTTTGCTTGTGATCTGTACGAGCCATAGAATCAGATTGGCTGCTGCTGCAAAAGGAAGGATATCAATGATCAGAAAAAGCTTCAACGGCGTATGACTGTCAGGTTGAGGATCCAGTTCATTGAGCATTTCCTTTGGAATCCAATGAAAATAATAGGGCAATACAAATTTAAACAGATTGAGAACCATAGCTGCCACCAAGAGGAGCATAGATCTCTTGATGACCGGCAAAAACCGTGTTTTGGAAGAGAAGGACACAGACAGGCCCATCGCTAACATAAAAACCTGGGCTCCCTGCCACTCCGCAATAAAGGCCAGGAATCTTGTGAAAAAATGATCACGCAGGGATAGGCTGCCATATACCAGCATGCTGTGTATGGGAGCGATCAGCAAGACAGTAAAACCACGGGCAAGATCAAGGGTGCGTATACGTTGCATTAAATAACAGATTAGGTGGATTAGAGTTTGTTTTTTTCTGATTCAGGTATTGTCCGGGACTGATGCTATAAAGATTGGCCACTTTATAAGATAGATGGATCTGTTTGATAAAGCAGAATCCTGCCTTTCTTGCAAGCATATTGGCAAGACCGTTTGCGGCATCGGGTTCACCAAATAAGTTGCCCGCCTGTTCAAAGGAAAAATAGTAAGCCAGAAATGATCTGAGCGTGTGAAGCGAGAGCAATTTTTCGGATTGCCTTGGCGGCTGCATCAATACATGTATTCCGCAGTCATGAGGGCCCGCTTCAGGCAGGTGTGCTGCAATTTCATCGGCCCTGATCTGGTAGGCGTCAATTTGAGCAATTGGTTTACCATCCTTTAAAGCTATAAAGGAATGGGCATGCGGGTTTATCAATACTGAAACCAGGCTCCGTTTTAGCTCTGGCCTTGATTGATTCAGTTGCCAGAACCGGATAGAATAATTGCGATTGACCCAATCGTGGATCGTATCCAGGTCAGTTTCCGCATTCAGGGAACGAAAAGAAATTTCACCTTTAGAACTGGTTTGCCGGAATAAAATTTTTTTTTCCGGAGAAGGTTTGCAAAATAAGATTGGTAGCATTTGAGAATAATTTTAATGCTGCAATCTCGTTTTGTCCAACGAATTTTACCTATCCAATCCAGTGTCAAAATATTCCGAACTAAATTTTTTTTCTAATTAGTCCTTAGCTTTTTCAGCAGAATCCTTCTGCGAAAAATGCTTATGAAGAAGGAAGATGCCTCGGTTATGATGATTTCTCGCAATAGAAATAGAACGATCAAGCGCTTCGGCGATTTCCGGGAATGACCGTCCTTCCTCGTAACGCATTTTAAGAGCGATAAGCGTATTTGGCTTCAGGATTGCGAATGCCTGCTTGATTTCTTCTTCGCTATAGGTCTCTTGGATATGTTTCCAATAGGCCGAACGGTCCTGATTTGAATTGAATATCATAGTATCTGAGTTTTTGAATTTACTGTCTAAAGTTGCACATACCAATCTATAGATTGTTGTTTTGGGATTGCAATTGACTCAAATTAGTGTCCCAAATCAAGCATGAAGCCTGTTTCAAAAATCGACAGATACGTTATAAAGAAGATTAAAGAACGGAGATTGGAATTAGGCTATTCACAGGCGGATCTTTCTTATGATTTGGATGTCTCCTCCAGTTTTATCGGGCAAGTCGAATCGGAAACCTCAGATAGCCGTTATTCTTTAGAGCGAATCAACGAAATTGCGAAAATCCTAGATTGCTCCTTACACGACCTGATCCCTGATCTGCCACTCTGAATCTTTAAACTGCTTCACAAATCTAAATAGAACTAATGCAAATGCAAAGCCATGGGTTTGCAATTTGCACTCTTCTTCAAAAATATTTTTGATTGGATAGTTTTCTCACTTTTTTGGAATAGAGTTTTTTTCGAATAGCCCTCATTTTTGATACTCTAATTTAAATCAACAGGCTATGGACGTTCAAAACCTTATTAGATTGATCAAGGCAGAGGGTTACGAATTGAGACCCATTTCCAAACTGGTTCCCCAAAGAATCAGGCTAAAAGGGTCAAACCAGGCTGCAGCCGAGTCCGAATTCGGCCAGATCCTGTTCCAACATTATCCGGGCAAGAGTTTCGATATCTGGTATAGCATCTATGATATACGAAAGCCTGCACGTCTTCGTGTCAATGAGGACTTACCGGTTCTTGAACTGCATACTTGCTTTCAAAACCATTTTCTAAACAGGGCAAATGGGCTCATTGAAACCGGAATGGCTGACAGGCAGTTTGATCTCAGTTATTTGCCTCGCATCCAAACCGAGGCCGTATTTGAAAAACCCGGAATTTACGAAACTTTTGATATTCATTTTTCTGAGAAATTTCTGGAGTCTTTCAGATTTTTTTCTACCGAGCTGGCCGATTTTCTTGATAAAATAAACAAAAAAAAGCCGGTTAGCCTGATCAACAAGATGAGCCTGCTTCCGCCGGATATGTCCAGGATCATTGGCGAGATCCTGAATCATGAATTTAGTGACAATCTTTCGCCCTTATTTTATGAATTTAAGGTCAGGGAACTGATTCTTCAGCTTCTTAATTACGTAGCGCCGCCACTGGATCATAAGTTTTCCGTTGATGCGATTCAAATGGCCCGGGAGGCAGAATCTATTCTTTTATCGGAACCGGAAATGAAATACTCTTATTCCGCACTGGCTCACCGCGTAGGGGCCAATAAATCCCTTCTGAAGAATGTGTTTAGGCATGTATATGGCTGCTCCATGTTCAAATACGGCGAAAAGGCGAGAATGGCACTCGCAAGGCAATTGCTTAAGGAGGACAAACTCACGATTTCGGCTATCTCCATGAAAGTCGGTTATCCGGATGCACAAAATTTTGCAGCCGCTTTCAAAAGAAATTTCAAACAGAGTCCGGGGGCTTTTCGCAAAAGAGTAAGGTCATCAAAATCGATCATTTCTGATCATTAAAAAAAATATTTTATGCGTATGAATTTTGAAAACTTTAAATGCCTGATGGAACGACTTACAGAGACTGGTTTTCATCAGGATATTCAGGTGCCACTGCGTCAGGGCATTGAAGCCGGCCTGCCTTCCTTCAGCCTGGATCAACATGCCCTGCTTGCTGGTTTTTTTTATACTGCCACGATCCAGATCAAAAAATGGAGGGACCTGGATCTGTACTATTGCTGGAAATTCCATGGGAGGATTAGCAAGGAGGGCTCCGAAAAGCCAGGGGCGGAAAGGGATTTTTATTTCGGTAAACTGGAACCGCAGGTGAACCTGGAAGAGGGATTTCACTTATTAAACGGGGGTTCAATCTACCGGGATCCGCTGGTTCTTCGAAAATGCACTATTCCAGGGGCAAGGGCCTGGCTGGATTTCAGCAAGCAGGATGCAAGCGGTAATTTTTTCTGGGCCTATAGCTCCGGCATTCAATATGCTGAATGGGATTCACAGAACCTGGTTAGGGTGCCCGATCGGAAGCTGTCCGACCAATTGCCTCAGCACCCTTCACTGGCAGCCGAAGATGGACTGCAGCCTTAATAATATAAGCGAACATCGGAGCTGTAGTTATGTCCATATTTAGCAGGCGCTGCCTTCACGCTGCTGCCTGTTTACACGTGTCACAAAAGCGAACACAGACTGTATCGAAATTGAGACAGTGGGTGTTTAGGCTATAGATATTTCCTTGCAAATCAATTCACTAGATTTCGGGCATAGGATTGGCTTTTTTTTGAAAACTTAATTGTCTCCCATGCTAAAAAATTATTTCAAGGTTGCCTGGAGAAATCTCCGGAAGAACAAAACTTCTTCCATAATCAATATCTGCGGGCTGGCGGTTGGTATGGGCGTAGTGATGCTGATCGGCATGTGGATCTGGGATGAGTTGTCCTTCAATAAGAGTTTTGAGAACTATGGTCGTATCGCACAGGTGCTAACGAATGCGGACTACAATGGTGGTACAAACACCGACTTCAACACTGCACCGCCTTATGGCGATGAATTAAGAAGGATTTACGGTAGGGATTTCAAGCAGGTGGTAATGACTTCCAATACTGTAAAAAGGGTCTTGTCGGCAGGCGATAAGAATGTCATGAAAACGGGCTATTATTTTGAGCCTGGCATCATGGATATGCTTAGCCTGAAAATGATCCGGGGGTCACATGCAGGGTTGAAGGATCCTTCATCTATCATGCTATCCGAATCATTGGCAAATACGCTTTTCGGTGTTGAGGATCCGATGGGGAAGATCATAAAGATGGATAATAAGGACAATGTCATCGTGACTGGGGTTTATGAGGATCTACCTTACAATACGGATTTTTCAGATATGGAATTTATTGCTCCATGGCAATTGTATGTGGCGAGCAGCCCCTGGTTCAAAAAAGATAGCTGGGAGCAGGACGGTTTTCAAACCTATGTGCAAATCGCGGATAATGCCAAAATGAATGTGGTTTCTCATGATATCAGGAACCTGAAACTGAACAGGGTCGATCAAAACGCAGCAAAATCGCATCCGCAGGTTTTTCTTTTGCCGTTGAGCAAATTCCATCTTTACTCAGACTATGACAATGGGGCTCCGATTGGAAAGAGCGCGCAATTTGTTTGGATATTTGGAGCAGTCGGGCTTTTTGTATTGCTTCTGGCCTGTATCAATTTTATGAATCTTGCGACTGCCCGTGCAGAGAAACGAGCAAAAGAAGTGGGCATCCGAAAAGCCATTGGTTCTTTACGCAATCAATTGATAAAACAATTTCTGATCGAATCCCTGCTGGTGGTCTCCTTTTCTTTCGTATTGTGCCTGATCCTTGTTCAACTATTGCTGCCTTTCTTTAATGAAGTGGCTGATAAAAAAATGACCATGCCATGGACCAATCCTTTCTTTTGGTTGATGGGGATTGGCTTCAGTCTGATCACGGGTTTGATAGCGGGAAGCTATCCTGCGTTTTATTTATCGGCTTTTAAGCCGGTAAAAATCCTGAAAGGGACCTTTCGTGCAGGACGTTACGCTTCAGTTCCAAGAAAAATTCTCGTGGTCCTGCAATTTACCGTTTCAATCATCCTGATTATCGGAGTCATTATCATCTACCGGCAAATTAAATTAGGAGAAGATCGCCCGGCAGGGTATAAGCGGGACGGTTTATTGTCCCTGACGACGCCTACCGATGAAATACATAATCATATCGAAGTGGTCAGACAGGATTTGAAAAATACCGGTGCCGTAACAGAAATGGCCGAAACCTTAAATCCCGTTACAATGCTTGGTTTTGCTTCAAACGGTTTTGAGTGGAATGGAAGGGCCATTGATCAGAATTTCTGGATAGGGAAAGCTTATATTAATCCGGAATACGGGAAAACGGTAGGATGGCAAATCATTGAAGGGAGGGATCTTTCCCGGGAATTTGCGGCAGATTCCAATTCCGTGATCCTGAATGAGAGCATGGTAAAATACATGGGAATTAAAAACCCTGTGGGCATGGAGATCAAAGAGACCCTGTTTGGAAAAACGACTTCCTTTACCGTTGTGGGCATCGTAAAAGATATGCTCATGCAATCGCCATATCGTCACGTGAAAGAAACTATTTATATCCCGGACAATGAAAAGACCTTTCATGTGAATATCAGGATTAATTCGCAAATGGGTACCAGCGCCGCTCTTGAAAAGATAGCTGCTGTTTTTAAAAAATACGCTCCTTCAAGTCCATTTGAATACAATTTTGTAGATAGCGAATACCAGAGAAAATTCGGCGATGAAGTGCGCATAGGAAAGATCGCAAGCGTTTTTGCAGTGCTGGCGATATTCATAAGTTGCCTGGGATTGTTTGGAATGGCATCCTTCATGGCAGAGCAACGAACCAAGGAAATCGGGGTGAGAAAGGTTTTGGGTGCATCCATGTTTAATCTATGGGGATTATTGTCCAAGGATTTCGTGCTATTGATCATCGTTTCCTTGCTGATTGCTGTACCAATAGCTTATTATTTAATGTACAATTGGCTATTGAGTTATGAATTACGCACCGCCTTGTCCTGGTGGATTTTTGCAGCTTCCGGTCTTGGGGCTGTGCTGATCACTTTATTTACGATAAGCTTTCAGGCAATGAAGGCTGCATTGGCGAATCCTATAAAAAGCCTTAGAACAGAATAGCCTTTCTAAGAATATTATTTATAGTTTTTTCTGTTTGTCAGATGGAGCCTGGCAATATAGATTTACCAATATATGACAAAATGCCAATGCCCGGTTTCATCACCTAAAACCAGGATCCATGATCAGGAATTTTTTCTTACTCAGTTACAGGAATCTGCAAAAGCACAAGGGTTTTGCCCTGATTAATATCAGCGGACTTTCGATTGGAATGGCTACGGCCCTTCTCATATTATTATGGGTAGCCAATGAATGGAGCTATGACCGCTTTTATCCGAATGCCGACCGGCTTTACCAATGCTGGAACCGGGACAAGGGCAATAAGGGGATCGATTGCTGGAATATCACACCAAAGTCGCTTGCCGGAGGATTGAAACTGGAATATCCTGAAATTGAAAAAGCCACCCGGGTCGGATGGGATGAGACCCTGCTATTTTCAATCGGCGATAAGAAAATGAACATAAAGGGAAGCATGGTTGATCCTGATTTTCTGACCATGTTCGGACTCCCATTTGAGCAGGGAGACCCCAATATCGCACTGAACCATCCGGGGGATATCGTCATTACTGAAAAACTGGCCCGTAAACTTTTTGGGGAGGAAGACCCTAAGGGCAAGAGCATTCTTATCGATAACAGATACCCTTATCAGGTCAGTGGTGTGATGAAAGATCTTCCGAACAATACCCAGTTCGATTTTGAATTCCTGCTTCCCTGGTCTTATATGCATGACACGGGTCAGGACGATAGCAGTTGGGAAAACAATTCCACGAAGAATTATGTGCTGCTTAAACCTCATGTGAAATTGGCCGATCTCAATTACAAGATCAGGAATATTATAAAGGATCATTGCGGGAAGGGTACCACGGTCGAGAGCTTTCTTTATCCGATGAGTCGTTTGCGGTTATTTGGAAATTTTGAGAATGGGGTTCCGGCCGGAGGCCGGATTGAAAGGGTCCGGGTATTTTTGATCATCGCCGTTTTTATCCTGCTGATCGCCTGCATCAATTTTATGAACCTCAGCACGGCCAGCAGTGAGAAAAGGGCAAAGGAAGTGGGTATCAGAAAAGTAGCGGGAGCTCATCGAGGAGCCCTGGTCGGACAGTTTTTGGGAGAGAGCGTTTTTATGGCCTGCCTTTCCGGAGGGATTGCTCTTTTTATTGTTAAGCTCTCACTCCCTTATTTTAATGAACTCACCAATAAACAGCTTTATATTGATTTTCAAAGTCCCTTATTCTGGATCCTGTTTGCGGGTTTTTTACTTCTCACGGGGATACTTGCAGGCAGTTATCCTGCTTTTTATCTTTCCTCTTTCAGACCCGTGCTGGTTTTAAAATCCGGAGTGAACAAGCCAGGGGCTTTGATTACACCGAGGAGGGTCCTGGTGGTACTGCAGTTTACTATTTCTATAGCCCTGGTCATCTGCACACTCATCATCAGGAACCAGGTTGATTATGCCCAGGAGCGGGAAGCAGGGTATAAAAAAGACCACGTGATATATACCTTTCTTTCAGGAGATATAAGTAAGAACTATCAATTGATAAAAGATGAACTGATGGGTCAGGGGATCGCTATTGCAATAAGCAAGTGCAGCGCTCCGCTAACGGAAGGATGGAGTTCGGGGGGAGCAGACTGGCATGGGAAAAACCCCAATGACAGGACTGAATTTAATTTTTTTATGAGCGATGGGAATCTGGTTCAAACGGCCAGCTTGCAGTTAGTTGAAGGGCGGGATATCGATTTGAAAAATTATCCTACCGATTCCAATGCTGTCCTGCTAAATGAAACCGCTGCCAAGACAATGGGTTTCAGGAACCCTATCGGTCAGATCATTGATTATGGAGCCTGGGGCACGGACTGGCATGTGATCGGTGTGATCAAGGACTTTATACTTCAATCTCCCTATGACCCGATCAAACCCATGGTCATTCAGGGGCCCAAGGCAAATTGGTTTAACCTGATCCACATCCGCCTGAATGGAACCATGCCTACAGCCAAGGCCCTTCAAGCGGCCGAAGCCGTTTTCAAAAAATACAACCCGCTTTTTCCGTTCGAGTACCATTTTATTGACAAGGAATATGCAAAAAAATTTGAGGACGAAGAAACGACAGGAAAACTGACTGCTTTTTTTGCCGGGCTGACCATTTTCATTTCCTGCATAGGCTTATTCGGCCTGGCAACCTATTTAGCACAGAGCAGGATCAAGGAAATCGGCATCAGAAAAGTCTTGGGAGCTTCGGCACTGGGCATCGTTGTCTTGCTTTCAAGCGATTTTTTGAAGCAGGTCGCCATCGCCATTCTGGTAGCATCGCCCCTGGCCTGGTGGGCAATGGGCGAATGGCTCAGCCAATATGCCTATCATGTACCCATAGGCTGGTGGATCTTTGTCTCGGCGGGTTCTGTTGCCATAATGATCGCCCTATTAACCGTGAGCTTTCAGGCACTCAAGGCGGCGATGGCCAACCCGGTCAAGAGCCTGCGTTCGGAGTGATTTGAACTTTATTGATCATTTTAAAAATCATTAAAATGTTTCGAAACTATTTCAAGACCGCTATCAGAAATCTTAAAAAAAATAAGGTCTTTTCGGCGATTAATATTGCAGGCCTTTCCCTTGGTATGGCAGCATGCCTACTCATTCTCCAATATGTTAGTTTCCATCTTAGTTTCGATCAGTTCAACCGAAATGCCGGAGATATCTACAGGGTCTATAACGACCGCTATCAGAACGGTAAGCTGATCCAACATGGCACCATTACCTATTCCGCTATCGGAAAAGCCATGCAGGATGATTACCCCGAAGTCATCAACCATGTGCGTGTGGAACCTTTCGGAAATTGCATCATTTCAGCGGCAGATAAAAAGATCGGCGCCCAGCAGGTATTGGGGGTGGACCCCAGTTTTTTTTCCATGTTCAGCTATCCCCTGATCGCGGGCGACCCGAAGTCAGTTCTTACTAACCCTTATGAAGCCATTCTTTCAGAGACAACTGCCCGGAAAATATTGAATTTGCATAGCCACGATTATAGTTCTGCATTTGGAAAAACCATAAGGGTGTCAGATGATTCCATGCCTTTTAAAATCGTAGGGATATGCCTCGATGCACCCAAAAATTCGCATCTTCATTTCGATATTCTGGTTTCCTATTCCACGGTTTATTCTCCGATGAATAAAAGCCCTTATAAGGAGGCTGATTATGATTTTACTCAATCCGATTTCTGGCATTATATCCAGCTCCGTCACGGAAGCGATTATAAAGCCCTTCAATCCAAACTGGAAGCCTTCAGTCAGCGGCATTTTCATGGCAATAAGGTGTCCGGCAGTGTCGAAAAATTCTACCTGCAACCCCTCAGCAGAGCCCATCTTTATTCTGATTTTGAATATGAGATCGGGGATACTGCTTCTGCCACGGTAGTCTGGGGGCTGCTCCTGATTGCCTTTCTTATTATGGCGATAGCATGGGTCAATTACGTCAACCTATCCACTGCCAAGTCCCTGGAAAGGGCCAGGGAAGTCGGGGTAAGAAAGGTATCCGGAGCGACCAGGGCGCAACTGATTCGTCAATTCCTTGCGGAATCCTTCCTGATCAACCTAATTTCAGTGATCCTTGCCCTGTTACTGGTAATCGCTATTCAACCTTCCTTTAACCAATTGCTGGGTCAACCCCTTTCCCTTTCCTACCTTTTCGAAAGAGGTTTGAGTGGGTATACTCTGCCGGTCCTGCTGTCATTTATATTTATTACCGGCATATTGGTCTCAGGTTTTTATCCGGCCTTCATTTTATCTTCCTTCCGTCCCGCGCTGGTTCTTAAAGGGAGGTTTACGGGCTCAGCAAAGGGCATTTTTCTTCGAAAAGCCCTTGTGATAGGACAATTCGCAATTACTGTCACGCTGATCATCGGTTCCATGATCGTTTACAAACAAATGAACTATGTCAACAGCCAGAACCTGGGAATTCAACTTTCCCAGGTAGTAGTATTGAATCCTCCCAGTCTTAGTTCCTTTGACTCAAGTTTTATCGATCACGAGAACAGCTTTTCGACCGAACTGAAAAAGATTCCCGGCGTAGAGGGAGTCGCTAATTCCTGGTCAGTGCCAGGGGACGAGATGGGCAGGAGCTTCAATGTACGCAGGCCAGGCCAGGACGCATCCATCCATTATACCCTTCGTCATACAGGTATCAGCATTGGTTTTCTGAAGTTGTTCGGGATCCATATCATTGCAGGAAGGGATTTTAGTTATACTGATTTCAATCCCGATTTCGGCAAGCTGCATAATCTCCTTCTTAATGAAAGCGCAGTTAAATTGCTCGGATTTGTTTCCCCCGAAGCTGCCATTGGCAATACGATCCTGAGAGCGGGGCGTAAATGGGATGTGATCGGGGTGGTACAGGATTACCACCAGAAGTCTCTGCATTATAGGATTGAGCCAACCCAGTTTCTGCCAGCCTATAGTAGCAATAGCTCCATTTTCGTCAGGGTCAGTCCCGGAAATCTTCCTTCTGTTGTCGAATCCATTAAAAAAACCTACGATGCCTATTTTCCGGGAAACCTGTTTGATTATTATTTTCTTGATGAACATTTCAGAGAGCTATATGCAAATGACCAGCTTTTTGGGAAGCTATCGGGCATTTTCTCGGCATTTGCCATTTTCATTGCATGTATCGGGCTTCTTGGACTGGCTCTATTTGCCACTGCTCAACGTACAAAGGAAATTGGCATCCGCAAAGTTCTTGGAGCTTCGGTAACCGGAGTAATAGTCCTCTTATCGGGCGATTTTATCGGCCTTGTTTTTATTTCGATATTGATCGCCTGCCCTCTCGCCTGGTGGATCATGGAAGGATGGCTTCAAAACTTTGCATACCGGACAACCATGAGCTGGTGGATTTTTGGATTTGCAGGATTTTTATCCTTAACTATTGCCCTGTTAACGATCTGCATCCAGGCATTAAAAGCAGCCTGTGCCAATCCGGTCGGCAGTTTGAGATCAGAATAGGGATTGAATATACATAATTAATAAAATTAGAATATGACTCGTAAAACCGGTCATCAGAAGGCTATTTGGAAATAAAAACGGTCCTATTCTCAAAAATATATTCCTGTATTATGTAATTAACTCATTTTTACGATCATATGTCGTAATAAAGGGCCCGGGTGATTTTTTTAGGTACCCGCGGAAGGTTTCAGACGGATACACACTAAAATTCCTGAAAATCAGTTAATATAAGTTCGGATTGCAGTCATTCCGTTGAGTTGCTCCGGGTTTTTAAGGAAAGCGCTCATAATCGGAGTTGATTAGCAGATTCCCTATAAAATATATATTTTTAAACCCAGCTTTGTTGGAATGATTCTCTGAAAAAGATCTTTCAGGGAAATACAACCAAGAGCCAAAACAGACGAAAATCCATATCATGAAGCCCAACTCTACACCACCCTCCATTTGTCTCTATTTTGCAAAAGGGCAAAGAGAAAGCTGCAATTTTACGGTTCAATGCATGGTTCAATTCAACAGCATGTTCACGCAGAGAGTGGGCATGAAAGGAAATTTCTGAGTTATGCTTATTTCCAGAGGAATGTGTTCCGGGGCTTCATCAATGATGAACAGAAAATATGATTCAGATTAAAACCTCGTATCCAATGTGTTGCTTTCTAAAACCCAAAGCAAAATTCTCAGCCAACGGGCGTAAAAGAATATTCAGGATTGATATGATGTCCATCCTGATGGCATTTTGTTTTGGGGCGATTGGCCTTTTTTCTTTCAATTCCTATGCTGCTCCTGCCGGAATCGGCGGACCCAGAAAAGATTTTTTCAATATTCCCGACCTCAATAATCCCAATACCAAACTCATTATACTTGTCAATGACGCCGTCGCCAATGGAGTCGCTACCAATACCGTAGAAGCCCAGATCGTGGATTCCAATGGCAATCCCGTGGTCAACCAGCAGGTGGTTTTCACGATAAACGGGGCCACTGGCGGCATTGGTGCATTTACGGACGTGAATGGAGATGCGATCATTACCTTAACCAGTACGATTGCGGGAACCGCTTCAATCACTGCGAAGGTCAATGGCCAATCTATCATCTTTGGAACCCCGGCCCTCGTCATATTTGTACCAGGCAATCCGGATGCTTCCCTTAGCAGCCTTTCTGTTGTGACAACAGGAGCTGTAGCCAACGGAACGGCTACCAATACTGTAGAAGCCGCTATTGTAGATTCATTCGGTAATGCAGTTCCGAATGCAACAGTAACATTTACGATTTCCAGCGGTAATGGAACCTTTGTCGGATCCAGTACCGTTACCACGAATTCCAGTGGGATAGCAACTATTTCCCTAACGAGCACGGTAGCGGGCTCTGTAGGCATTACGGCGACAGTCGGAGGTGCTTCTATCACGACAGGGAGTCCCGCTACAGTACTGTTCGTTGCGGGAGCCCCTAGTACCGGTTCGGCAGGCACAAATCTTACTGTAGTAACGACAGGAGCAATAGCAAACGGCACGGCTACCAACAGTGTGAGTGCAACCATTGTGGATGCATTTGGCAATCCTGTGCCTAATGCCTCAGTCACTTTTTCCATTGCCAGCGGCACCGGCACATTTGTCGGCAGCGGGACTGTGACAACCAATGCAAGTGGTGTGGCTACAATTGCTTTAACCAGTACAGTGGCCGGATCCGTAGGCATCACAGCGACGGTTGGGGGAAGCGCAATCACTAACGGCAGCCCAGCCACAGTTCAATTTGTAGCCGGGCCCCCCAGTACGACCAGTCCTGCAACTAAATTGACGGTAGTGACGACGGGTGCTGTTGCTAACGGAACTGCAACAAACAGTGTGAGCGCCACGATTACGGATGCCAATGGCAACCCCGTGGCCAATACTTCAGTTACTTTCGCCATTGCAAGCGGCACTGGAACAATAGTAGGCAGTGCTACCGTTACGACCAATGCAAGCGGAGTAGCGACAATTACTTTAACCAGTACGGTAGCCGGCAATGTGGGTCTCACAGCGACGGTGAATGGAAATAATATTACTAACGGGAGCCCAGCCACTGTTCAATTCGTTGCGGGTGCTCCGAGCACGACCAGTCCGGGTACGACCCTGACGGTAGTGACGACGGGTGCTGTTGCGAACGGAACTGCAACAAATAGCGTGAGCGCAACGATCACAGATGCAAATGGCAACCCGGTTCCCAATGCTTCAGTGACTTTTACGATCGCGAGCGGAACTGGAACAATAGTAGGCAGTGCTACCGTTACGACCAATGCAAGCGGAGTAGCAACCATAACTTTAACTAGTACAGTAGCCGGCAATGTGGGCATTACGGCGACAGTGGGAGGTTCTGCCATCACGAACGGTAGTCCAGCCACAGTTCAATTCGTAGCTGGGGCTCCGAGTACGACCAGCCCTGCAACTAAATTGACGGTAGTGACGACGGGTGCTGTTGCGAATGGAACTGCAACCAACAGCGTGAGCGCAACGATCACGGATGCCAATGGCAACCCCGTGGCCAATACTTCAGTTACTTTCGCCATTGCAAGCGGTACCGGAACAATCGTAGGTAGCTCAACAGTGACAACGAATGCAAGCGGAGTAGCGATAATTACCCTAACCAGTACGGTAGCCGGCAATGTGGGCATCACGGCAACGGTTGGCGGAAGCAATATCACAAACGGGAGCCCGGCCACTGTCCAGTTCGTTGCGGGGCCTCCGAGTACAACAAGCCCAGGTACTACTTTGACGGTGGTGACGACAGGAGCAATAGCAAACGGCACTGCAACAAACAGCGTGAGCG
>PMSV01000007.1 GCA_003168265.1 Chitinophagaceae bacterium | reverse complement strand
GAGGGGTTAGTTAGAGGCTTACTTTGCCAATTTAGCCAGGTTCCACTTTAGAATAGTGGGAGCGCTGCATGTTCACCGGTTCGGCAAGCTGCTGCGAGGTGATGCCATTGAGGGTACTTTTCAGGTTTTGAGGCATGATGTGGGTGTAGATTAAGGTTGAGATTGTGGCGAGAAAAATTTAGGCGAGACTTAAAATGATATCAATAAGTGGAGTAAATCTTGGTCTAAATTTTACTAATGTAGAAAGACTCATTTTTATATTAAAAAATTGACCAATATGATAATGGTAATATCTGTACATAACGTAAGATTTTTTTTTCTGGGATAGTTTACTCAAAAATTGGCGGTTGCGGCAGCAGTCTATTAATTGATGCATACAAACAAAATTCGGTTAGAATCTGCCATAAAATTGTAACAAAAATTGTTATAATTTTTGAGCTTCCGGATTTATCACGAAATTGGGTCAACTGCCATTTCAATTTAAAGGCGATTAAGGGCGCGTTTACGGGCATAATGTGTTTTTGATGTCCCATTTTACCCTATTTCCCAAATGCATTGACTAATGCGCCTTAAAATGGCTATTAAAGCGATTTATTACTATCCAGTATATTGAACAAAGTATTTTATACTATTAAATTACAAAATTCGCTATATAGGCTAAATTAAGCGCTTAATTCATGGAGGAGTGGGCAAGGCTTATAATTCTTTCTATATGAATGCTTCTTTATTTTAAACAATCATAATGTCTTTTGAGGATATCGCCATTCATTTTAACTGGTACTGACTGGTAAACATTGTCAGCCAATTGTATAACCGCCATTGTAATATTGGAACTTGAAATATTTTCTATACCACTTGCATCTACAAGAAAAGTACTTATCGTCGCTGGATAACCATTATAAGTTGTTATTTCGCTTCGATAATGCTCGAGTGTCGAAGATTTGTCGTTCGCAAATTTTAGAATCAATTTACCTTTCAGTTTAACTGCATTCGTTTCAAAAACAGAAAGTGTAGAGACAAAAAATTCTTTCCCATTTGTCTGCATTGATAGGGCTAAAATTAATCTGTCACAAAAACCGATTCTGTCAGGCCGAAGATACCTAACCGTAACACCATCTTCTCGTTGATTGGTTTGAACGTTGCATTGCGAAAAGGGCGCATAAAAAAGCAATATAATTATAGGTAATAGTAAAATGGCTTTCATATAAATTGACATTTAATTGGAGCTGATAATGATTCCATAACTTTTCCCGCTTAAATATTTTATAAAATCAAACTTATTTGTCCCGTCCGTATAAGTATACTAATATCGTTTTGTATTCGAATTCGATTCAATAAATGTGTAAGATCCATTTTTTTTGGCTTGCGATACTTTTACCTCTCCATTAATCGACATTATCAATTGTCCGTCTCTTTTAAATATATATTGATGCTTCTTAAAGTTATCATCTATCAGTACCCAAGGTTGGTCAATAAAAATCTCTTTCTTATCCAGAGAACTGCTTAACTCTTTCAAACGAGGTAAAATATTTAAAAAATACTCCTTCAGCGAATCTGAAATGTTTATAAATAAAAACGGGTGAACTTTTACAGAATATTTATATTTCTTCAACAACAATTGTCGCACATATTTCATTCTCTTATTCCTAAACGATCATAAAATGATTTTACGGAAGCGAATAGATTGCATTTTCTTTTAAGTTAACGGTATCTGATGGACTGTAAATGCCGTTTATGTATCCTGCTCCATCCGTCTGGAATTGTATATTCATGTACTGTAAGGGAAAAACTTGCTGTCCCTGTAATGAGTAGCTCGCACCTAAAGCAAATGATAATGCTGTATTACCATTATGTGTTCCATAAATCCAAATCGCGGTGCCTTCAAAGTTCGAGGTGTCGCCCACAGAAAAGATTGTAACACTTGCGGGGGCATTAGAATGCTTAGAACAGCTTGCCAAAAGAAATGCGAAAGAGAATAGAGTAAAGACTGAAATTGAGCTGAAATTTTTCATACAAATTGGATTTATGATTATGTAATAATCGATTTATAGGCGAATTCGCCTATAAATCGACGCTTTCATAACGCTTCTTTTGCTTTGTGAAGTATTATAAAGACCACGATTTTATTAAAAAATTTGGGCAACGGCTTAGGCAAGAGAGAACTTTAAAGAAAATGAGCCAGGAGGAACTTGCAAATGAAACCGGATTTGAGGTAAGCCAAATTAGTAGAATTGAACGTGGTGTACAAAATACAAGTATCAGCCACGTTTCGGCAATTGCTAAAGCACTTGATATCGATCCGTCTGAATTATTTCGATTTGAATAAACTCAAATTTAGGCAGCTTTAACCTTGCTGAAATCAAACGGTCCTAACGGAGTAAATTCTTCCATGCCATCCTGGAGCAGATTTTCCGGTGTTAAGTGTTTAATATCAAGTTTTGGAGGGTACCCTATCCATTTTGTGAATTCATCGGTAATTATATCTTCTATAAAGCCTTCATTTCCCCTGGTGGTCAAAATGCTGTCGTGGATGGTGAAAATCGGAATTTGGGGCTCTAAATCGCTTATACGCTTACAAATAACGTCTATCAGTAGGTAGCTTTCAATTCTCTGCAGAATGATCGGCAGGATGGTGTAATTGGTAGACTTAATCAGCCGAAATAATTGATATACTTCCGGGAAATGCTGATCAAATGTTTGACAAGGTTTGTAGAATGGCTGATTTTCTACCTTAGGGTCAACATTCATGAGCCTCAAAAACTCTCTTTTAGTATTGTCCCTATTGTCAAATCTATCAGGATAAATTTGACAAAAATGTTCCTGAATGTGCTCATATAATTTGCCCTTTACTACTAAATCCTCGTATTTTTTCAACGAAGCCTCTTTGCCATAACGACTTACAGAGCTTTTTAACAACATAATGATAGCATCAATAATATTACCTGTGATACCATCGATAACATTATCTGTGATTTGGGCAAAAATTTGAGGGTTTAGCCTTTTAAGGCATTGGTTATTTGACAACATATCATCCCTATTCTCCCAGAACGATTCTTTGAAGAGTGCCAAAACCAAAAAAGGTTGACAATTTTTAATGTCTATACTTACCATTTCCTTCCCGTCATATGTCAAAAAATTCCTTAACTCTCTTTTGAGGTTTGTAAGCAAACTATAGTGGCGGTGCCCATCCCCAGAAAATCTAAGCCTATATTCCCTGCCCCACAATGAATCGACAGAGCGTTTAAGAATGGAATTGTGGACATCTTTTGTAATGTTCTCATCAATCCAACGGTAGGCCCCCTTAGCATCAATCTTCAATTTATTTGTCCTCCAAGGTTTTTCCAAGAAGCCATAACCTCTCATCATCCTTTTGTTCTCCCTTTGATAATGGTCCTTCAATCTTTTTAGGCCTTTTTTCAGCCTAAAATCTTCTATATAGACTTTTTTAAATTCTCTATCACGGTATGGGTTTTTAAAACAATATCCCTTGCATTTATCTCCCGCGAGATAAGAGTTATCTGATTCAATAATACCAGTTTCCAGAAGAAACTGAAGCGACTTTGAATAGTCATGAACGGCTAAATCAAGAATTTTAGAACATAAAGGGACATAAGGATTATCACTATCCTCGATCTCACTTCTGTGCATGATTATAGAACTGAATAGCGAATGGCATATGAAGGCTATCTTTCCTTCAGTTACCTTCAACTCTTTACTCAATATTAAATGCTTGAAAATTAATTGTTTAAGATCGAGATTGATTGGGACGTAAAAAATCATTTTTTTCATATTTTACAAAATAGAAACTGCTGATATAGTTTGCAATATTTTAAGCTCATTTTATTAATTATTTGTATTTTTTTGACCTAAAAATGACAAATGTTGTCATTTTAAATTTTTATTTGTAAATTTACAAATAACAAAATATTTATGAAAGGAGGAAAGCTGACAGTTGAAGAAGAGAGAGTTCATTTGGAATTGAAGAGTAAATATTTTGGAATAAAAGACATAAAGAAGGTTACAAGTCAGGATCAAGAAAAATCTGTGAGGCAATTAAGATATTGGATTTCTGAAGGCTTGGTTTCATCCGAGGATTCGGGCCAAAAAAAGAAGAGACCGGGTTGGGATAAATTTAATTTTTACGAGTTTATTTGGATATTATTGATTAAAGAATTGAAAGAATTGAATTTTAGTAATGGCATCATTCAAATCGCAGCTAATAGGTTATTCTCGAAAAAAGACAAATTTTATGCAATGTTGGAGTTTGAAAAAGCTGTTCTATATCCGTTATTTAATCGTAAACACTCATTCTTTGTAATAACGAAAGACGGTCAGTTTAGTGTGGCAAGGCCAGAAGATTTCGAGAGAAAAATGAAACTAAGTAAGTATTCAAAATTCGTAACAATTGATCTTCAACTTCTGATGAAAGAATTTTTAGCGAATGGAGAATTTTTGAGTTATGTGATAAATACGAAAATGCTAAAGCCCAAAGAAACAACAGCATTAAAATTTTTACAAAATAGTCGGAATACAAGCATTATCATTGAATCAGAAGATGAACCTATAATTATTGAGCCAAATGAAGACGCCATATGTAAATTTATCGAAACAATATTTTCAGTTGATTATAAAACAATAAGTGTTCGCCTTTAATCCTACAATTATGTCAATAATAACCTTATCACAATTAAAGCAATTTGAAGGTTTTCAAAATATCTCCGATGAAGAAGGTGTTTCGGTGATCAATGTCCTGTATCAATTTTCAATCCTTGCGTATCAATTTTTTAATTTCAGAGCAACTTGTATTTATGAGTAATATCGAATTAATAAAAAGCCTTTATAAAGCCAACGCCGATTCGCATGATAATAACAAGAAAAACGTTGTTATTTATACGCGTGTTTCCACAAAGGAACAAGCTGAAAACAATGATAGCTTGGAAATACAATTAAAATATTGCAAACAATATGCAGACAAAAATGGCTATAACGTATTAGGGGAGTTTGGGCGCAAATATGAAAGCGCTAAAAGTGATGCCAGGAAAGAGTTTCAAAGAATGCTGTCATTTGTAAGAAGCTCAACTGAGAAAATCAATTATATTATCGTTTATAGTATTGATAGATTTTCTCGAACGGGAGGGGCTGCTATTTCGGTTGCAGATGAATTAAGAAAGATGGGAGTGCATATTATTGCATGTACACAGCCAACTGATACAAAAACTTCCAGCGGAACATTTCAGCAAAACATACAATTTTTATTCGGACAGTATGATAATGAATTGCGTAAAGAAAAATGTGTGGCTGGGTCGAAGGAGAAATTGCTAAATGGGTATTGGATGGGTAAGGCTCCAATCGGATATGTCCACGCTAAAGAATTGGGTGAGCAAAAATTAGTTATTAATAATGTAGGTGAAATTATCCGCAAAGCCTTTTTATTAAAAGTTGAGCAGGGATTGACAAATTATGAAATCTCGATGCGGTGTAAATCGTTCGGTCATTTTATAAATGAGAAAAGGTTATTCGATATATTCCGGAATCCTTTTTATTGCGGGTATATTAAAAATAGGTTACTTGGGAATGAGATTGTGAAAGGAAGGCATGAACCGCTTATTAGTGAAGAAGTATTTCTAAAAGCAAATAATATTGGTTTTGACCAGGCAAAAACGTTTGTGAAAAAGAATAATGATGACATATTCCCTTTAAAAAGGTTCGTGAAATGTGACTATTGCGGAACTACTTGCGTTGGTTATTCTGTTGTAAACAAAAAGGCCATCTACTACAAGTGCAATAAAAGAGGGTGTAGACATAATAGAAACGCTGATATAATGCACTCCTCTTTCAATGAATATCTGTCTAACTATACTATACCTGAAAAATATATTGAACCATTAAAGTTGCAACTTTCGTTGACTTTTAAGGCATTGAATAAGGATAGTGAGGTTACGAAAATATTGCTTAGGACTAAACTACATGAAGCCCAGGATAACCTTTTTAAAGTTCAGGAGAGGTATGCATTAGGCAAAATTGAGGATGATGAAGTTTATAAGCGTATCACAGCAAAGTTTAATGAGGAAATAAGTCATATTAATAACGAACTAAAAAAGACCGAATTAAAATTATCGAACCTTGATAATTTTGTCCATTACTCTGTGAAATTAAGCTCTAAACTCAATGTGATGTGGACTTCTGGCAGTTTTGAGATCAAGCAGGGCCTTCAAAACTTAATTTTTCCTGAAGGTGTGTCTTATGATTTTCAAAATAACACATATCGAACCTGTAAAATGAACTCAGTTTTTTCGTCAATCTCAGAACAATCAAGGCTTTACCAGCAAGAAGAATTTTCATCTCCCCTTTTTTTAGACTCTAATTCCGGTTTGGTAGTCCCGACAGGAATCGAACCTGTATCAAAAGTTTAGGAAACTTCTATTCTATCCATTGAACTACGGGACCAATAAAATGCCTTTCTCGCTACTTGATCAGGCCGCCGACATTTGCGCTGAAGATTTTAACCGCGATGGCGAGTAAAATCACACCGAAAAACTTTCTGACGGCGATCATTCCGGCCGGACCGATGAGGGTCTCGATCAGGTTCAGGGAGCGCAAAACTATGTAAATTATCACTAAGTTGATCAGGATGGCGATGAGGACGGTAAGTTCTTCATAATTAGCCTTTAAGGACATTATCGTTGTGAGTGTTCCGGAGCCGGCTATCAGCGGAAAAGCGATGGGAACGGCTGTGCTGGCGCGGGCGTTTTTATCACTTTTGAAGAACTCCATGCCGAGCACCATTTCGAGGCCAAGGATAAAAATAAGGATGGAACCGCCGACTGCAAAGGAATGTACGTCTACACCGAGTATGTTGAGAAATGGCTGGCCGAAGAATAGGAAAACGATCATAAGGCCACCGGATATTAACGTGGCTTTCCGGGCATTAATACTGCCTAAACTGGTTTTGAGGGATACGAGCAGGGGGACAGATCCGATGATATCTATCACCGCAAATAGCGTGAAGGTGACGGTGAGTAGCTCATTCAGGGATATATGCATACCGTTGGTTTATGCAAATATAAGAAGCAGGGTCGGGAGGACTACCTTTCACACTGGCAGGATATCACAGAAATAAAACCCGTAGTCTGCTGTTCCCGCACAGGAATGCTGGTCGTCGTCGGCGTTTTTAGGAGCGGCATATTTTCTGTAAACGATTTCGCCTTTATTGATTGAGATGGGGTTTTTGAATAGGGGAGCTTGATAGACAAAGCTGTGGAATTCCCCGTTTTCTCCGCAAGGATCAACATTATCCGGCAGGTCACTAAGGAAATTTTCATCGATGATCCGGCCGCAAAAGGATGAGCCAAGGAATTGTTCATTGACGCAGACGATTATGGTCTTAAAACCGAGGCGCAGAAACTCATAAACAAGTTCACGTGTAGATTGTTTCCAAAGTGGAAAATTGCATACAATGCCGGCCTCCTTTAATTTATTTTCCCGGTATTGCCTGAGGTCTTCGAGGAAAATATCACCGAAGATGGCGTGGGTGCAGCCGATATCTTTGAGTGCTTCGACTTTTTGAAACATTGCCTGTTCATATTCCTGCATATTGGGCTGCTCAGGGACTTCGATAGTGAGTAGAGGAAGACCAATTTCATGCACTTGTTGGTAGAGCAATTCCCGGCGCACACCATGCATGGAGATACGATTGTGAACAGAGTTGATCGAGGTGAGAAGATGGGTGATTTCAAACTGTTCATTTTGGATCGCCTTGAATAGGCAGAGCGCTGAATCTTTTCCTCCACTCCAATTCATGTAAGCCCGAGGCCTGTGTTGTTCATCCATGGTAAAAGTATTTTTCGATGAAAAGAATGTGGCGCTGCTTGAGTTCCAGAAGACATTCACGGCATAGACATCCCTGGTAACGGTCTTCGATAAATGCTTTTTCTTCTATACTAAAGGCAATGCCCGTGCATTGACAATTGGAAATATCGCCAATCCGGCATTCAAAGGGTATTTCGCATCGGGGGCAAGCCATTTCATCATGTTTGCACATGGGCCTTGATTTTGAAAAAGTCCTGGAATTTGTGTTTCAGGTGCATGGGAATTTCAAAGATCTGGGGATGAATGAGGGCCGAGAGCAGTTCAATGCCATCTACCAGAGTGGAAGGGCTGGGTTGGGTAAACAGTTCATAATCCATTATATAGACTTTTTTGTCCTGAACGGCCTGGAGTTCCTCCCAGCCCGCCTTTTGCCTAAGGATTTCCATCTCTTCGAGGGTTCGCCGGGTCTCAAATCCGCAGGGCGCTATGATAAGGATCTGGGGATTGTATTTGCTAACCTTTTCAAAATCGATGACGATGGAGTCACCACCAGGATTGCCGAGCAGATCTACGGCTCCCGCCTGACCGATCTGGAAGGGGATCCAATGCCCGCAATTGTAAATGGGGTCGATCCATTCGAAAAGGGATGCCCTTTTCAAGGGCATGTGGTTTTCCCGAAGTCTGTCCAGGATTCGTTGAGTCCGCTTTTGCAAGCCGGAAAGATAGCCATAGGCTGCATCTTCATGGTTAAGGACCCGGGCAATGGTCAGGGCTGATTGGTAAACATCGTCAAGGTTTTGGGGATTCAGGGAGATGAGGAGGGGAGGATTTTTCAGTTTATAGACGGCCTTTGCGGTCGCCTCTGTATCTATCTGGCAGACCTCACAGATATCCTGGGTAAAAACGATATCGGGAGCGATCCTTTGTAAGAGTTCATCATCGACATAGTAAAGGCTCTTGCCGCTTGCCTTGGAATGGGAGAAGATCTTATCTATTTCCTGACTGGAATAGGATTTTCCTTCCAGAAGGCAGCGAACGACCCTGGCCTTCTCCTCGGGTGCCGGGCATTCAAATGTTACTCCATGGAGCAGGTCCTGGAGACCCATATCGTAGATCATCCTCGTGGCCGCAGGGAGAAAGGAACAGGCTTTCATGATTTTGATTGAAGTATTGGAAATTTCATTTTCAGCCATTGGAATGATCCGAATAATAGGCCGCCATAGATCAGGGTGGCTAATAGCAAGCGTATTTCGAATGGTATGGCGGCCGCAAGACAACTGAGATAGCCGGCCATGTGCTGGGAATAGATAGGACTATGATTCCAGACTCCAATATCCGATACGATCCAGTGGATCAGTACTGAAAGAACCATGGTGATTAATATGCCCCCCCATTTGTCTTCCCGGATAATCAATTTTCCCAGTATGCAGATAAGTCCGAAGGACCCATAGACCCAAAACCAACCATGATAGAGAAAACCATTGCCATAATTTTTATAGACGGTAGTGAATAGGACCTGATCACTGATAAACATCACAGCCATCGTGAATGCGAAGGGTTTCCAGAAGCCCTTGAAATAGGCCGCCGCAAAAAGAGGGATGGCGGCCAGCGGTGAAAAGTTTGCCAGGTCGTTGAGTGAAGGACTGAAATTGCAAATGATCCTGAAAGCGGCAACTAGAAGACTGATCCCGATCAGGACTCCGGTTCTAGGATGAGATGGATGTATAATCATTTGTTTGATTTTAAAGGCTGATGGAAGCGCCTGCATTGACCATGAAGGGAATGGAATTATAGCCATAGATCGTGAAGAACTGGGTATTGAACAGGTTCTTTGCATCGGCGAACAATTTCAACCAGGATTTCAAATAGTATTCGCCATAGGCATTGAAGATGACAAAGCTTTTTAATGTCACATCTGGCAAGGGATTGAAACTGGCATCGTATCCTCCCAGGTCGTAACGTTTGCTTTCATAATGGGCGCTGATGCTGATGAAGAGGTTTTTGACCGGTTTCCAACCGAGGCTTGCATTGATGGCATGTGTGGGTATCCGCAGCGCATAAGCATAGGTCGTATCGTCATAGGTGATATGACTCTGGGTTTGCTCATTGATATGCGTAAAGGTATAGTTGGCAGTGATGCTGAAGGTTTTGGTGATTTGCCATTTGTTTTCCCATTCAATGCCATCGGCATTTTGTTCTGTGTAATTGTAATAGAGATAGGTAACGTAATTGAAGTCAAGGCCATCATGGATTTTCCTGTAGAAGAAAGTGGCCCTGGTGCTGAAACTTTTATCAGAATACTGAAGACCTGCTTCATAGTTCAAGGCAGTTTCAGGCTGGAGGTTTTTGTCTCCATAGGAAGAATAGAGTTCATAGAGGGTCGGAGCTTTGAATCCGGATGATATGCTTGCATAGAATTTCCAGGTATTATTGAAGACAAAGGAGGGATTGAATGTATAGGTGAAGTTGGTCCCGTAGCGGGAGTTAGCATTGAATCTCCCTCCCAGTTCGGCATTGAAGCCCGATTTTTGCGAATAGAATACGGAACTATAGACTGATCCCTGTTTGAGGGAAGTGTCATTGAAATTTCCATAATTGCTTTGTTCATTCATGGATGCGAAGCGGTAATCGGCTCCATTGAGCCAGGTGAATCCATTTCCCAGCTTGCTGCTTGCAAACAATTCAAGGAACTGGGTCTTTCCAAAATAATGGTCGGTATAATAGGATTGTCCATCGACGCTGTCTTCAAGCAGTTGACGATCATAAGTGGCATATTGGTAATTGGCATGGAGACTGGTCCCCCGAAGTTGATAGGTGGCGCTGCCTCCGAGCAGGATGTTCTTGCTTGTATTGGTATAATCCTGGGCATCTGTAAAGGCGCCTGCGGGAAGATTGGTGATGTATCTGTTATACTCTGCAAATCCTTTGATCTGCAGATGGCTTAGCGCCTTCCAGGTCAGGCTGGCAGCAAGTGCATCACCATTGTAGCCGTCATTGCTGAAATGCCCCTTTCCCGTACTGTCATAGGCCATTGGAAAGCCGTCCGTCTTATATTTGTTATAGCGGACATTGTAGACGAGGTCGTCGGCAATTTTTCCATACAATTGAGCTCCGCCACGGATCGTTCCATAACTTCCTCCCGCAAGGTTTGCTTTGAGATTGAGTGGTTTTTGGGGATCGGTCCTGGTCGTGATAATATTGATCACGCCTGCGATGGCATCTGAACCATAGAGAGTGGATTGGGCGCCTTTACATATCTCGATGCGTTCGATCCCGTCGATCGGCATGAGATTGAGATCAAATGAATTGTCCGTGATGGAAGGATCGTAAACCGGTATGCCATCAATCAATACGAGGACGCGACCGGATGTAGCTCCGCGTATATAAATACTCTGATTGGTGCCTGCATCGTTGAGGGCTCCGCCGATGATGACTCCCGCTTGTTCATTAAGTAATTGTCCCAGGCTTTTGGCCTCGCTTTTTTCGATTTCTTCTTTGGAGATGACAATGATTACTTTACCGGTCTGGGATTGCTTGAGATTCACTTTTGAAGCCGTGATGACGACTTCATCTAGTTTTTTAGTTTCTTTAACTGTGTCGGTTTGGGCTTTTGAAAGGGAGGCCGAAAGGATTAGGACTGCAGCCAGAAAAAAAAACTTGCTCATTCTTAATTTTTTGATGCTTTCTTTTTGAAAGCGGTTAATGAATGAACCTTCGGAAAAACAAAACTGGTGAAATATAAATTGCCTTTGGCATTTTACATTCCATGCTTTTCACCCGAAAGCTGATGAATGTTGAGAAAGGATCTGGCAGGTCTTCTGGCTTGCTCGCTGGCCGGTACCTTCCCATCCCTTCTTGGGGACAGTGGTGTAGAGACCGGACAGTATGGTTGAATTTTTCTCCAACCACTAAAGAGCTCACAGCTACGGGGATAGCGCCGGAATTTCACCGGACTTCCCTTTTAATCACCGGCCTGAGGCCGGTGAACCAAAACCATAACAAAAATAGCAGAGAATTATTTTTCTCCAAAAGAAGTTTTACACAGTTCCTTAAGAATGAGGCGTTGATTTTATGAACAGGTCTTTAAGAATAATCCCCGCATATAAATTCCTTCCGGGGGCCGCATTATAATATCGGCCGGCTGCGGCATTGAAATCATTTCCAAGGCTGTATTTGACATTGAAGAGATTGTCGGCACCGGCAAAAAATTCCATTCGAAATTTTTTAGAGAGGGGTTTCCTGTATCCTATACGGGCTCCGAATAATTGAAATGGGGAGGCGATAACTGTATTGGCATCATTAAGATCGATGGAAGCGCTATAATTGTAAGTTGCGTTGAAATAAAAATTCTGAAGAAAATAAAGGTCAAGCCCAGCGACGACCGTATGAGGGGCTACTCCCGGCATTTTGTTTCCGGAATAATCGGCATTAAGCTGTTCGAAACTGCTATAATGAAAATCATGATAGGCATAACTCAAAAAGAGCTTGGCGCTATTGATGGGTCCGATGGACTGTTCGACTAGCTGGTAGGAGATATAGACTTCAATCCCGTTTTGTTTTGTGGATCCTGCATTGACGTAATAGTAGACTCCGTTTGTGTCAATGCGTTGCACGATGGTATTGTGCAGGTGGGAAAGAAAGCCACTGAAGTCGAAATATAACCTGTCATGCAGCAGGGAGCCTCTGAAACCTAATTCATAGTCCATGCCATCTTCGGGCTGGAGATTGGTGCCGAACATTCCATCGGAACTTAACATTTCGGCGGTGGTCGGCGTGGAGAAACCGCGAGCGATATTGATATAGGCGGATAGTGTTTCAGTGAGTTTTCTTAAAAGACCAATATGGGGAGGAAGCTTGTTTTCGAAGGTCCGGGTTTGTATCGTGGAAGGAGAAGCTGGCAGGGTGTAGAGGTTGATGAACTCAACTGAGGATTTATTGAGGCTTCCGCCCAGGGTCAGTACCCAGCCCTTATACCTGAGATCGACCTGGGAAAAGATCATGTATTGCCAGAGGTTGATATTGTTGTCGGTTTCGAGGGAGTCAGCCACTCCCTGCTTGTTTCCATAGTCCCTGGTATTGAAAAAACCTTTCTGGTATTCGACTCCTGCATTGAATTGAAATTGGAGTTCACCGAATTGGTCCTTATACTGGAATTCCGAGCGTCCTCCGAAATGCGGCTCCTTCCTATATTCATAGACCCTTAGACCCGGATTGATGAAGTCAGTATAGGTTCCGTATACCGTGGTGGAATTTTGCCATTTATCTGTTATATGATAGATATTGGTAAAACCAATTAGAAAATTTTTCTGGAAGATGGCAGCCTGAGCAGCTATCGACCCTGGCCTGGCTTGAGTAGCATTGGAATCGTATTGGGCCTTAGTGAGACCGCCAGGGGTTTGGTAATAGAGACTTCCATAGGAAAAATAGGCTTTTAGTTCCTGTTTGTCCGAAGACTTGAGGGTGGTGGCCCAGGTTCCGATGTCGCGATGCATTTGGGTTTGTTGACGATACCCATTGCTGGATTGATGGGTAAACCCCAAATCATTCTGCCTGTCATCTGATCCGAAGCGAATGTCAGCGTGAAGGTTGTTAGTCACGTAACTGCCCAATGAATAATCGAGGTCTATGCCCTGGTCAAATTGCCTGGGTTGGGTATGGATCAGCATGGCTCCCCCAAGGCTGGCCCCATATAGGCTTCCCGCTGGTCCCTTGATGATTTCTGCTGATTGGACATTATAGAAACTGATTTGATTCAGATAAGTATTACCACTGGGATCAGTAAGCGGAATATCATCCAGATAGATTTTTACATCACGGACGCCGAAGGGTGACCTGAGTGAGCTGCCTCGGATATTGAGCCGGTAACTTCCCGGGGATCGTTCTTCCATGCTGACACCCGGATTGATATTAAGGGCAGGCAGGATGCTCATATTGCTGAAGCGGTTGAGTTGGGATGGGCCCGTAATTACAACGGGTGCGGCTACCTCAGAAAGGGTCCTGTTTTGTTCATAAGCTTTGATCACGATTTCTTTCAAGGTTTTGGAATCGGAAGAGTCTGCGGCAGGAGGCGCCTGGGAAAATAGCCTAAGGGATCCAATACTTAATAATAGGACCAAAAAGTGCTGCTTCATGCGTTGCGTAGGTTTCACTTTGGATAATAAAGGTACTATAGATTATTTCCTTATCTTGAATCCTTTATTCCTAAACAAGAGAAAGCTGCTTGACTAAAGGACCAAAACTGAATCTTTTCGACCTGACGATGATCGTGATCGGGCTGGTGATAGGACTCGGTATTTTCCGGACCCCCGCAGATGCGGCTTCGGCCGCTGTTTCCCCAGCGGTCTATTTCGGGGCATGGATTGCAGGGGGCATCATTGCTTTTTGCGGTGGTCTGACCTTCGCCGAGATCGGCAGCCGCTACCCAGTTACCGGTGGATTTTACAGAATATTTTCTTATGCCTATCATCCTTCGATCGCATTTGCGATCAATTGCGTAATACTGATCTCCAATGCTTCCGCCCTCGCCGGAGTGGCCCTGATCGGAAGCGAATATATTTCACAGGTAATTTTTAAGTCTGAGCCTTCCTCCCTCGTTAAATCCATGCTTTCGATAGGAGCTATTGTGGGCTTTTATGGGATCAATATGCTGGGCCTTCGGATAAGTACAAGGGTCTTGAATTTTCTGATGTTGATCAAGCTGGGGATGATTGCGATGATCGTCGCCGCCATCTTTATGCCGCATTTGTATCATCCGGGCAATCATTTCTTTTTCCGGGGTAGTTCGGCAAATATACAATTGCTGCTTTCTTTCGGAATTGCAATGAAAGCTGCTTCCTTTACTTATGGGGGTTATCAGCAAACGATCAATTTCGGAGAAGAGATCGAGAATCCAAGAAAGAATATTCCGAGGGGAGTTTTTTGGGGAATTATGGTGATCATCCTGCTCTATCTGTCCGTAAGCCTTTCCTATTACCTTCTTATTGGCTTTCAGGACCTGAAAGGGGCCAAAGGCATCGCTTCTATCGTGGCGGAGAAGATGTTCGGAATTACGGGGAAGAACATCGCATCGGTGTTATTATTCGTTGCCGTGCTGGCCTATGTAAATGTGATGCTGCTGAGTAATCCTCGTGTCATGTTTGCTATGAGCGAAGACGGAATGCTGCCCGTCTCTTTTAAGAAAAAAGATCAAAAAAGGGATGTTTTGACAGTGAGCCTGACTGTTTTTGCAGCGATCTGTGTCGTGGTGCTGTTTTTTGCCGATACTTTTGAAAAGATCCTTAGTTTTTCGATTTTTCTGGATTCGATTGGAATGGCCACTTCTGCAGCGACCATTTTTATATTCCGGAAAAGGACGAAGCACCTGGATAATACGGGCATTTATACCATGAAATATTATCCATGGATTCCATTAATTTTTGTGATAACCTATGTATTTGTCTGGGTCACTATCGGTATTTCCTTTCCAAAATATGCTTTGATCGGGACCATTGTTTTTCTGAGCTTTCTGCTGATTTATTTTTTGGCTAAGCGCTTTATGAAAAAGAGGGAGAAAGTCTGATCTGGCATGGATGGTTAAAAAACTACCATTTGATTGAATTGATCTAAGGAATTAACTCTCTGGCCTATCCCGCTCTTACAGAAAGGGGCTTACCAAGGCAATTTTAACCATTTTTATGAAGGGAATGCAGGTCGATTCCTTATTTTAGTGGACGACCACTTATCAAAAAACCGGCCGACGCTTGGACAACTATATTAAATTTGCCCCAGCTATGAAAAAATTAATTCTACTGACACTGGCCCTGCTTAACCTAATCCTTTGCCATGCGCAGGGAAAATGGGACTTGAGACGCTGTGTCGATTATGCGGTCTCAAATAATATATCCGTCAAACAACAGGATGTACAGGCGAGGTTGGCTGAAATTACGATGAAACAATACCTGTTTTCACAATTGCCAACTGTCGGTTTCGGAGCGAATTTGGGTTTTAGTGCAGGGGAAGCCCAGGACCCGGCAACATTTGCCCTGATTACCGCAAATCTTTGGTCAAACCAGTATTTTCTTCAGGCGAACTGGAATTTTTTCAATTTCAATAGTGTAAAAAAGAATATAGAAGGGAGCAGGTTTGCCTACCTGGCTCAAAATGCAACCACAGACAAAATACGAAATGATGTTTCCCTGAATGTAGCAAATGCCTATTTACAGGCTTTGCTTGCCATACAGACTGCGGATGCGGCAAGATTGCAAGTGCAGCTCTCGAAATCACAGCTTGATATCACCCGGAAACAGGTCAATGCAGGCGCCCTTCCTGAATTGAATGCGGCGGAAATAGAATCCCAATTGGCCACGGACAGCTCCACTTACATAACAGCAATCTCCGGCGTAAACCAGAATATTCTGACGCTCAAAGCCTATATGAGCCTGGATGCTGCGGTGCCTTTCATCATTGATACACCCAACGTCGAGCGTATCCCGGTTGAGCCAATTGCTGAACTAGAGCCTTCTTTTGTTTATGCCCTGGCATTGAAGAACCAGCCTCTGCAAAAGGCAGATGCATTGCAGTTGCAGGCGGCTTCCAAATACATTGACGCCAGTAAAGCATCAATGTATCCGACCTTTAGCCTGGGAGGACAATTCTACACTACCTATACCAATCAGACTTATACTACTTCCAGTAACGGCATATTATTCGATACGGTCGGATTGGTGGCGGGAACGAACCAGAAGGTAGTAGCACCTTATCCGAACTATCTGTATACCCATACGCCTTATTTTTCCCAACTGGATCAGAATTTCCGGCAAGGTATTAGCCTGGGTGTTAATGTTCCCATTCTGAACGGCGGGACCTTGAAATACGCTTATGAAAGATCAAAATGGAATTATAAAAATTATCAGCTTCAGCAGCAGCAGGATAACCTGACACTGAAGCAGAATATTTACCAGGCTTATGAACTGGCCGTAGCAGCCCTTCAAAAGATGGAAGCGAGCAGGAAGGCATTAGAAGCGGCGACCCGCAGTTTTGATTTTGCACAGAAAAGATACAATATCGGGATGCTCAATACGATCGACCTGTTGACCAATCAGAATAATTTTTTCAAAGCAAAGGTCGACTTGATTTCCTCCCAGTTCGATTATGTTTTTAAGATGAAAGTGCTGGAGTTTTATAAGGGAATGGGCATCAAATTATAACTTACTATAACCTCTACAAGATGAGCAAAAAACTTCTCTGGATCATTATTAGTCTGGTGGCGTTGATCCTTATTCTCATTGTTCTTAGCAAGGCCGGTGTTTTCGGAAAGGACCAAGGCATTAAAGTCTCGGCCGAGAAAGTGGTTAAGAAAACGATTACCGAAATTGTTACCGCCAGCGGAAAAATTTATCCGGAAGTGGAAGTGAAGATCAGTCCGGATATTTCAGGTGAGGTCGTGGAATTGACGGTTCAGGAAGGAGACAGCGTAAAAAAGGGACAGGAACTGGCTAAGATCTATGCGGACATTTATACGACCCAGAGGGAGCAGGCCGCAGCTCAACTGAATCAGCAGGAGGCTGTGACTTCGAATAGCCAGGCCCAATTGCCAGGCCTAAAAGCGACTATGGATCAGGCGAAAAAGAATTATGACCGTGAGAAACAATTGCTTACGGATAAAGTGATTTCCCAATCGGAATTTGACCAGGCTGAAGGCACCTATCTATCTGCACAGGCTAATTACAATGCTGCAATACAAAGTATCGTTGGGAACCAGGCTGGCGCCGTTAGTGCCAGAGCCAATCTCTCGATTGCGGCCAAGAATCTGAGCCGCACGACTGTTGCCGCTCCAATGAGCGGGGTGATTTCTTCCCTGAGTATTAAAAAAGGGGAACGCGTGGTGGGTAATTCCATGATGGCGGGTACCGAGATGATGCGGGTAGCTGATATGAGCCGGATCGAGGCTATCGTGGATGTGGGCGAAAATGATATCCCAAAAGTTCATCTGGGCGATACTGCAAGTATTGAAGTGGACGCATATAATAACAGGAAATTTATCGGGGTCGTGACACAGATTGCAAGCAGTGTGGCATCCAGTTCCACCTCTACAAGCACGGTTTCAACAAATGATGTCACTAATTACAAAGTGCATATCCGCCTGACTCCCGATTCCTACAAAGATCTCTATGACAGCAGGCGTCCGAAGAATTTCCCTTTCCGGCCGGGAATGAGCGCCAGTGCGGATATTCAAACCAGCACCCATCAAAATGTCCTTGCGGTTCCGATCAATTCGGTGACGACACGCGATAAAAAAACCGGGAACGTGGGGAAAAATAACAATAGCAGCGGCACAGACAACACTGGCGGGGACAATAATAATAATAATAATAATAATAATAATTACGATAACCCGGATAACAGCACTGCAGCCAAATCCAGCTCCGATGACCTGGAAGAAGTGGTCTACCTTCTGCAGTCTGATGGTAAGGTGAAGAAGTTTAAAGTGAAAACCGGAATACAGGATATCAATTATATTGAAACCCTTAGTGGCGTGAAAGAAGGGGATCAGGTGATTACAGGACCCTATAATGTAGTGAGTAAGATCCTGAGCGATGGAACTAAAGTCAATGTTGTGCCAAAAGACAAATTATTTGAAACAAAGAAATAAGCTCATTTCAAGTCAATGTCCTCTCCGTATTTCTCCTTATTGCTAAAGGAGGCGTACTTTTGCCCTTCCATTGTCTATCCATAGTGGCTTTCACATGAATCAAGCCTTGCAATTCGGCGTAATCGGAAGCGGCAGTTGGGGAACTGCGCTGGCAAAAATTTTGACAGATAATCAAGCTCCTATTAATTGGTGGGTCCGTGATGAAGCCACTATTACACATTTGAAGACCAGACACCATAATCCCAATTATATTTCTTCGGTCTATTTCGACGGGCATTTATTGACGCTTTCTAGCAACCTGCATGAGGTGATTTCAAATTCGGATTGCCTGGTAGTCGCTGTTCCTTCGGCCTATATCATTGAGAATTTCTCTAAACTCCCAGAGGATATTTTTTCTGGTAAGAAGGTGATCTCTGCGGTCAAGGGGCTGCTTCCCGAGGACAATATGCTCCTGAATGATTATCTCAAAAAGTATTTTGGACTGGGTCTCGATAGGTATTTTACGGTAATGGGTCCCTGCCACGCGGAGGAAGTGGCAGCCGAAAAACTATCGTATCTGACATTTTCCGGGCAAGACGATAAACATGTCCAGCAAATCGCTTCCTATTTTTCGACTCCTTATATTTCAACTGTGGTCAATGGGGATATTTATGGGGTCCAGTTTGCTGCTATCATGAAGAATATTTATGCATTGGGAGCGGGTATGGCCCATGGATTAGAATATGGGGACAATTTCCTGAGCGTTTATATAGCAAATTGTGCCGATGAAATGGCGGGCTTTTTAAGAAAGGCCGGCGTGAACCCCGATGGAGCGGGTATTCACCGGCATGATCAGGAAGGGAGCCTGTTCAGGAGCCTAAATTATGCAGCCTCTGTATATCTGGGTGATTTGCTGGTGACCTGCTATTCTCTGCATAGCCGTAACAGGACTTTTGGGAACATGATCGGGAAGGGATATTCTGTCAAGACGGCAACCCTGGAACTCAGCATGGTTGCTGAGGGATATAATGCCAGCAAATGCATTTTTCTGCTGAACAAGCAATTTGGAGCAGAGATTCCGATTGTGGAAGCGATTTACCGGATACTTTGGGAAAATGTTAAAGTGCGGCCCGGTTTCAAACAAATTGAACAATTGTTGGTCTAAGAGGTATAAAATCTCCGGTTATGATGCCTCTTTCGTACAATGGTTTTGGTTTTACGGCTATCCTGATGATGGTAGGATGCATATCGATCCGGGAGGTTTACCGTTACGCCCGAAACAGAATAATTGCCATAAACGGGAGAAGCAATAAGCAGGACAACTTGCATAAGAATTCTTAACTTTCATCTTCTTCAAAAAACAGATCTGCCGTTATTCCATCGGCCAATAATTTTCCTTCCTTTGTAAGAAATAATTTTTCTTCTGAATGCTGAAGCCTGGCATTTTGGAACCATACTCTGGATTTTTCCAGCAGCCTGGTCCTTGTTTTTGAACCGAAATTGGTTTCCAGAAGTTCCAGATCAACTCCTTCCTGTGTGCGTAAGGAAAGCATGATTGTTTCATTAAGTTTTTTCAATTGATCGATTTGTTCAGTTTCCCGGGGCAGCTCACCGGATTGAATGGAGTCGATATAAAGGGAATTGCTGGCAATATTCCAGGACCTTTGTTTCCCATTATAGGAATGCGCTGATGGTCCGAGTCCCAGATAGGGTTGCCCCTGCCAATATGAAGAATTATGAAGGCTTCGTTTTCCGGGTTTTGAAAAATTAGATATTTCATAGTGCTGATAGCCTGATGCCACCAGGAAATCCACCATATGCAGGAATTGGTCAGCCTGGTCTGAAGGTTCGATATCGGGCTCTTTTTTTTCCCTGATTCTTTTATGGAGAAGGGTATTTGGTTCTACTGTTAGCGCATAGCAGGAAAGATGAGGGATGTCCAGGTCAATGGCTATTTTCATATTTGAGGTCCAGTCTGCCAAATCCATTCCGGGAATCCCATAGATAAGATCGGTGCTGATGTTTTCAAAGCCTTGAATCCTGGCATTTTTTATGGAATCGAGCGCCTGATCCGCACGGTGGACCCTGTGCATCCTCGTCAGGTCCTCGTCACGAAAACTTTGAACTCCAATACTGAGGCGGTTGATGCCAGAGGATTTCAAATCCCTTAATTTCTGTCCATTTAGATCATCCGGGTTGGCTTCAAGTGTGATCTCTGTATCCGGAAGGAGGTGGAAAAGAGAATGAATTCGATTTAAAATTCTGGTTAAGTCATTGATTTCCAATAATGAAGGAGTCCCTCCGCCAAAATAAACTGAATTAACCGGCAAAGGTTCCAGATAATTCCTACGAAGTTCAAGTTCTTTCAATAAAGCGGATATTAAATCGTTTTTATACCGCATGGATGTGGAAAAATGAAAATTGCAATAATGGCAGGCCTGTTTGCAAAAAGGGATATGTATATAAATTCCCGCCATTTTCATTCATTCAATTTAAAATTTAAGCGGCAACCGGATGGATCCAGGTTACTCTCGCTTTCTGCTTTGAGATGACAAAATTAAGGTTATATAGTTTGTTTCTACTGACGCTCGCTTTTAAGCAGACGACCGCCCAATATTCACTTAAGATCATACCTGTTGATAAGGATACGTCTTTTTTAAATAAGACCTTTTCCTGGCAAACAGTTTTTAAGGATCGCAATGCCTGTTTGGATTATATTGCAGGGATCCCTGTCCTGCTAAAGGCTAAGGGTTATATCACCGCCTCAATGGATAGTGTCCGGAGCGATTCGTCAAAGGCAGAGATCCATTTGTATACAGGTGATGTTTTCAAATGGGCGCATATCAGGACCAAGAAGGATGACCGGCCCTGGCTGGAGGCTTCAGGCTGGAATTCCCGGAACTATGAGGGGAAAACGCTGAATTACCAGCAATTACAAAGCTGGCAAACAAGACTTCTAGGCTATATGGAGAATAATGGCTATCCTTTTGCAAAAATTTTTATAGATAGCATTTTAATCCGGGAAGGGGAGTTGAGCGGCGCCCTTAAGGTTGACAAAGGCCCCCTATATCATATAGATAGTATCCGTGTTTTCGGGAGCGCTAAAATAAGCCCCCAATTCATGCAGCATTACCTGAATCTTCCGGAAGGCAGTATTTACAAGAAAGACAAACTTGAGGCAATCGATAAGCAAATTCAGGAGATTAGTTTTCTGAAGGAAGAAAATCCCTGGAAATTGACCTTACTGGGTACGGGTTCTGTATTGGACCTCTATTTAAAACAACGCAAAAGCAATCAGATCGATGCCCTGATCGGTTTTTTGCCTTCGACCACTACGAATGGGACTAACACTTCATCCAAATTGCTGGTTACCGGACAAGCGACCATCAACCTGAAGAACCCATTTGGAAATGGAGAAAGCATCGGTTTGGACTGGCAGCAGATCCAGCCGGGCACTCCTAAACTGGATATTAATTTTCAGCAACCTTATTTGTTTAATTCGCCTTTCGGGCTAACCACCGATTTCAATTTATTAAAACAGGATTCGACCTATATCAATATCAATTTTATGATAGGCGCGACCTATTCCAATTCTATCTTCCAGACAACCACGGTGTTTTTGAAATTAGCCAGTTCCAATTTGCTGACCCTGGATACCACACAAATCATTTCGACACATGAATTGCCTCCTGTTATTGATTATAGTTCTATCGCCATCGGACTGACCTATCAATTCAATAACACCAATTACAAATTCAATCCCCGGAGAGGAAATGAGTTTTCCTTCACAGGTACGATTGGGACCAAGACAATAAAACAAAACAATGTGATCAATCAATTGATCGATCCGAATGATTCAAGTTTCAATTTTACCACTTTATACGACTCGATCAAATTGAATTCATATGAAGTCCGGCTTAATTTATCGGGAGCCCATTATTTTCAGTTGGGACGCACCACGACCCTAAAACTGGGCTTCAATGGGGGACTCTACCAAAGCCCCAATAATTTTCTCAACGAATTGTTCCTGATAGGCGGTTACCGTCTTCTAAGAGGTTTTGATGAACAAAGCATCTATGCGACACAATATGCAGTGGGAACCCTGGAATATCGTTACCTGATCGGCATGAATTCTTTTCTTTTTACATTTCTGGATTATGGTTGGGCGAAAAACAATGTGCCGGATTTTACGTCAAACAGCACATATATGGGAATTGGCCTTGGCATGGCTTTTGAAACCAAGGCAGGAATTTTCAATATATCCTATGCCCTGGGCAGGCAGGATGACAATGCTTTTAGCTTCAAGGAAGCAAAGATTCACCTGGGATATGTCAACTTTTTTTGACCTCTACCCGGGTGGATCAGAGACAATCTGATTTTACACAATGATTTCCCTGTGATACTTTTGCAAATCCAACATTTCAACGCGTGACGAAATTTTTTCCCCTGTTTTTTTTGCTGGTTATTAAGGTGATTGCCGTGAATGCACAAACAGGAACGGATTCGGATACTGTCCGTATCGGGCAGCCCATAAAAGTGTTAGCGGTGAAGCCGGATTCAGACTTATTCAGGCCGTTGAAGAGGCCATTTATCAGAAAAGATAGCCCATTTAAAAAAAGGGATAGCCTTTCCCGGAGGATGACCCTAAAGAGAGATTCTTTGAACAGGGATACAGTCTCCGGGTCTAATAATACAGGATTATTGAAGACGGATAGCAATGAGAATGCAAGGGCGAAACTGTCCGATAATATGCTACAGCAGTTACTTAATAGTGAGAATTTGCCTTCCGGGAGGACCCGAATGCGAAAGATGCTTGCTTCAGATCCAGGATTCCGGTTTTACGGGAAATGGCAGTCTTTTGAAATGGAGCTGCACAGATCTGATAGCAGAGATGGACTCTTTTACCTGATTATGGGCCTCCTATTTTATTTCGGGGCCATTCGTTTGTTCTTTTCCAAATACCTGAACAATTTGCTGGCTTTGTTTTTCCGGGCGAGCATGCGCCAACAACAGATCAGGGAACAGGCTTTGCAAAGCCCGCTTCCGTCCCTGCTCCTGAATTGGTTATTTATCCTTTCCGGTGGCCTTTATGCCTGTATGCTGTTCCGTTACTATCATTTCGCTCCAAATACGGGTTTCTGGCTACTGCTGTTTTATTGTACCCTGGCTTTACTTGTCATTTATTTGTCCAAATTCCTGATTTTTAAAATCTGCGGATGGGTATTTAATCTCGAAAAGGCGGCGGACAACTACATATTTGTTGTATTTCTTACGAATAAGATCCTCGGAATTGGCTTAGTTTTTCTTTTACCCATTCTCACCTTTTCTTCGCCTGTCGCAGTGGAAGTAGCCATTACATTGTCTCAGGGAATGCTGGTGGTTCTTCTTTTGTACCGTTTTATCGCCTGCTTCGGAACCATAAGGGCTGAAATAAAGTTGACCGTTGTTCATTATTTTATCTACCTTTGCGCCTTCGAATTAACGCCCTTGCTTCTCATTTACAAAGTGGTATTGGCATTTTTAGAGAAAGCTTATTAATTTTGCAAAACCATTGCTGTAGCTAATATGGTTAAAAACGGAGAAAAAAATGCTGTTGCGGCTTACGTGGCCAATACCGCAAAAAATATCTTAATTACTCAACCAAGGCCGGAAAGCGATAAGTCTCCTTATTTTGAACTAGAAAAAAAATATCAGGTGAGGCTATCCTTTCATCCCTTTATCCGCCTGGAAGCGATTTCAGCCAAAGACTTCAGGAAACAGAAAATCGATATTGCGCATTACACTGCTGTGATTTTTACAAGCAGGCATGCGATCGATCATTTTTTCAGGATTTGCGAAGAATTAAAAGTGAGTGTTTCCCAGGACACGAAATATTTCTGCATTACCGAGTCTGTTGCCCTCTATCTGCAAAAATTCATCCTCTACAGGAAAAGAAAGGTCTTTTACGGCGCTGATGGCACGAATAAGAGCATGCTTGATGTCATTAACAAACACAAGGAAAACGAGAAGTTTCTTTATCCCTGTTCGGAAAATCAGCAGGACAATGAAATCGTAAACTGGCTGAAAAACAATAATTGCGAATTCGTTACTCCCTTCATGTACCGGACAATCAGTAATGATATCAAGGAGGTAATGGTCAAGAGCGAATATGATATCATCTGTTTTTTCACACCGAGCGGAGTGAGAAGCCTGTTCGATAATTTTCCCAAATACAAGCAAAACGGCACCAAGATCGGAGCATTCGGGAACAATACTTCCAGGGCCGTAGAGGAAGCTGGCCTGAGCCTGGAAATAAAGGCTCCGCTGCCGCAGGCGCCCTCCATGGTTTCCGCATTGGAGAAATACCTGGCGGAAGCGATTAAGAAGAAGTAATCGAAATAATGGATTCGTTCCGAATTCAAAAAACCAGTTAGCCCCGGTTTTATTTGTGTATTTTTTCTCTTGAAATTTCCCCCATTTTTGAACTGAATCAGCTTCATCTTGTTGAGAATTCCATGAGTAAATCCCCAAACAGGTTGTCCCATGAGATCAGCCCCTACCTGCTTCAGCATTCCAATAATCCTGTTGACTGGTATCCCTGGGGAGAAGAAGCGCTTGAAAATGCAAAAAAACAGAACAAGCCTATTCTCTTAAGTATCGGTTATGCAGCCTGCCATTGGTGTCATGTAATGGAGCGGGAAAGCTTTGAAGATGAGCAGACAGCCTCCCTGATGAATGAATATTTTATTAATATCAAAGTGGACAGGGAAGAAAGGCCGGATCTGGATCATATTTACATGGATGCAGTTCAGGCCATGACTGGCAGCGGTGGATGGCCTCTCAATGTTTTTCTGACTCCTGAAGCAAAGCCTTTTTTCGGAGGAACATATTTTCCACCCGGTCCCTATCATAACCGCCCTTCCTGGAAGCAGGTTCTTGAGTCTATTCATGAAAATTTTACGAAAAACAGGGACGTAACGGAGAATCAGGCAGAAAACCTTGTTTCACATATGCGTAAGACAGGAGTCTTTGGAAACGGCTACGCAGGTGAGAATGAAAAGGCTTTTTTTCAAAAACCGACTCTTGATGATATATTCCATAAAATCATGGTTTCAGCAGATACGGAATGGGGAGGATTTGGTAACGCCCCGAAATTTCCCCAGCCTTTTATTATTCAATTCCTGCTCAGGCATTATCACTTCAGGAGGGACGAAACCGCATTAAAGCAGGCCTGTCTTAGCCTGGACAGGATGGCTGAAGGAGGAATTTATGATCATTTGGCCGGAGGATTTTCACGTTATTCAACGGATGAGCGATGGTTTTTGCCCCACTTTGAAAAAATGCTTTATGATAATGCGCTGTTGATCAGTGTTTACAGTGAGGCTTTTCAGTTGACTGGCAAAAAGACCTACCAATCGGTAATCAAAGAAACAATCCGATTTATACAGAATGAATTATCATCTGCCGAAGGGGGATTTTATAGTTCACTGGATGCGGACAGCGAAGGGGAGGAGGGGAAATTCTATGTTTGGACCAGGAAGGAACTTGATGAGGCACTTGGGCCAGATGCTGCATTGTTCTGCAGTTTTTATGGAGTCAGTGATCAGGGAAATTGGGAGGGAAAGAATATTCTCCATCGCAGGAATTCAATTTCAGAATTCGCCAAAGAACGGAGTTTGGATGAAATTTCGTTTGAAAGCATGGTCATGGAGTCACAAAAGAAATTGCTGGAGATCCGAGGCCGGAGGCCGCACCCGGACCTGGACAATAAATTAATACTGAACTGGAATGCTTTGATGAATATTGCTTTGAGCAAGGCCTATGCAGCACTTGGAAAACCTGAATACCGGGAACTGGCGGTACGGAATATGGAGTTCTTATTAAAATATTTTAAAAAAGGTAACCAGTTGTATCACGGGCCTGTTTCCCCCAATAAAAATCAGGTGGCCTTTCTGGATGATTACGCTTGCATGATCCAGGCATTGATTCAGTTACAGGAGATCACCGGAGATGAGCAGTATCTATTTATTGCCAGGGAACTTTGTGAAAAGGTCTTTGAAGATTATATGGATGAGGAAACAGGGTATTTTTTCTATACTGCGAAATCCCAGCAGGATCTGATTATGAGGAAAATAGAAGTATTCGATGGCGCTACAGCTTCAGGCAATTCCCAAATGTTCCTGAACTTAATTTATCTTTCATTGATTTTCAATATTCCCAATTGGAGAGAATCGGCAATTAACATTTTTTTATCGATGGGTCGCATAATAAGCCAGTATCCTTTGTCGTTTGGCGTATGGGTAATTGGTATCCAGGCCCTGACAGAAGGTGTGCCGGAAATTTTGATGACTGGAAGAGAAATTGATGAGTTGAGAGCGGAATTTTTACATATCTTTATACCCTATCGTATTTTTCAATCCGTAACCAGGGAAATGAATCATCTTCCTCTTACCGTCGGTAAACCTATACATGAAAGACCCCAGATCTACCTTTGTAAGAATTATACCTGTCAGAAACCCATGTCGGAACTAGGAGAATTACGTTCAAGATTAACGGAATTTGGCTAAGATTTTATTGCTGTATGAGTTTTAATAGAATAATATTCAGATAAGCAATAATATGCCAATAGCGTTCGTTTTCAGATTTACTGGTAGGAAAGCTTTGACTTTTAAAAAAATAATTTTAAAATTGTATTTCGATGTTGCGAAAAACCTTTTTTTGCCGAATACCCTTTAATAATATGAAAATGAAAAACCTGACCCTCCTCTCAGCCATTGCGCTCCTGACGTTTGTGGTTGCCGGATGTGGCAAAGGGAGCAAATCCTCAAAAAGCTTCGATGACGGACAGCTTCACGGTGTAGCTCCTTCAAGTAAATACAATATGACCAAGCCGCCCGGCATGGTCTATATTCCACCAGGCATGTTCCACATGGGCCCGAGCGATGAGGATGTAAACTACGCGTTTACTGCACGCAACAGAGAAGTTTCAATTAGCGGTTTCTGGATGGACGCAACTGAAATCACTAACAATGAATACCGACAGTTTGTGTACTGGGTTAGAGATTCCATCGCAGCTACCATGCTCCAATACGGTAAGGATGTGGACGGCAAATTCCAGATCGACTGGAAAAAAGCAACCACGATCAAATGGGGCGATAAAACAACGGTCGAAAAAATCGATCAGTTGATACTTACCCCCGAAAACAGGGTTTTTGGTAAAAAAGAAATTGATCCCAGTAAAATAATTTATCATTCTGAGAATTTCGACCTGAAGGAAGCTGCTAAGAAATCCAATGAAGGCAAACCCCGTTCCGCCTTCATCGTGAGGAATGATGTACCGGCCTATCCCGACACGCTTGTCTGGATCCGTGATTTCAGCTATTCCTATAATGAACCGATGACTCAACGTTATTTCTCTCATCCCGCTTTTGGAAACTACCCGGTGGTGGGTGTTAACTGGAACCAGGCTACGGCATTTTGTGACTGGCGGACCCAATACCTTAATGCGGCCCTTGACAGGCAACATAAAGCCACGGAATCCAATTTCCGTCTCCCGACAGAAGCAGAATGGGAATATGCTGCAAGGGGCGGACGTTCACAATCCATGTTCCCCTGGGGCAATTATTACCTGAGAAACAAAAAAGGATGTTTGCTTGCCAATTTCAAACCTGGTCGCGGAAATTACCCTGAAGACGGAGCTTTTTACACTGCCCGTGCAGATGCTTACTGGCCTAATGATTTCGGCCTTTACTGCATGGCAGGAAATGTGGCAGAATGGACTTCTTCGGTATTTTATGAAGGAGCTTATAATTTCATGCATGACATGAACCCGGATGTTCGTTACAATGCCCAGAAAACCGATCCTCCCCGTATGAAGAGAAAGGTGGTTCGGGGCGGTAGCTGGAAGGATGTAGGCTATTTCCTCCAGACCAGTACCCGCACTTATGAATACCAGGATACGGCCAAGTCCTATATCGGATTCCGCTGTGTTGTGGATCTTTCACCGAATCTGGGCCGGCACTAACGATCTATTAAACCAATAATTCATTGCCTATAAAATTTTTTTACAGAAAGTTCGTTTTTGATTTACCGTTTCAAATAAAATCGAAGACGAACTTTTTTATTTCCCCGATCACCCCCCTGAAAACCTATTAAAAACAAAAAAAACTTAAAATTATGGCTGGAGTTTCTAAATCTACCGAAAGACTTGTTAATGTGATCGTTTGCGTTGGTGCGGCAGTAGTAATTTTTGGTGCCTGGCAAAAGATTACACACCAGAAATGGGCGGATTTCTTTCTGACCGCCGGTCTGCTCACAGAAGCACTGATCTTCATGGTTTATGCATTCCTCCCCCCTCCGGGTTCCGAAATGCATGCCATAGCCGAAGCTCTACCCAAATTAGCAGGCACTTCCGGTAATCCTGCCCTGGACAAATTCGACAAGATGCTTCAGGAGGCCGAGATCACTCCCGCCAATCTGGGCCGTCTTAGCGAAGGTTTTAAGAAATTCGGTACGACCGTAGATAAGATCAGCGATGTATCCGGCGCAGTTGCCGCCACTTCTGAATATACAAGTAAGACCAAAGAAGCCGTAACCGCCCTTGATAACATGAAGAATGCTTATCAGAGTGCTACAGCTACGATCGGCCATTTTAATAGCGCTGCGGACAGCACCAAACAATTCCATACGCAGGTTCAGACCCTGACCAAGAATCTGGGTTCTCTGAATGCTATCTATGAATTGGAACTTCAGGATACGAATAACCACCTGAAAGCTATGAACGCCTTCTATGGCAACCTGGTACAGGCTTCTGAAACCATGCAGGGAAGTGTAGCCGACGCTCAGAAAACAAAGGAACAAATCGCTCAGTTGGCCAAGAACCTGGGTAACCTGAACCAGGTATATGGAAATATGCTAAGCGCAATGCAAGGCAGATAACCCGGCCGTTGCAACTATGATGACCCATTATTAATACCATAAATTACTGATCCATGTCTTTACCAAAAGAGCCTCGGCAAAAGATGATAAACATGATGTATTTGGTGCTGACCGCAATGTTGGCCCTGAATGTATCTGCCGAGATTTTGAACGCCTTTAAAGTTGTAAACAGCAGCATAAAAAAATCCAACGAAACACTGGAAACGGAGAACGTCGGAATCGTGGCAGATATAAATGCCAAGTTGGCCGATCCTGGTACCAAACTGAAAGCGGAACTATGGAAACCGATTGCCGACAATGTGACCAATCTTTCAAAGGAAACCTATGATTATATTGAAGACCTGAAAACCCAGTTGATCCACCAGGCCCATTTCAATCCTGAAAATGGTTCCTATAAAATTGACGATCTGGATGCAGCTATCCGGCTTATGGGCAATATGGGAAAAGGGGAAGAACTGCATCAGAAATTAGAAGCTTATAGAAAAGCAATTCTAGGCGCGGACACTTCCATTTCCAGGGAATTTGCCGCTAAGCTCCCCATGAATATCGATAAACCCAAATCAGAAGAAGGCAACTCGGAAAAACTGAGCTGGACCGATGCCTATTTCCATATGACCCCGGCTATCGCAGCTTTGACCATCCTGGGTAAATTCCAGAATGATGTAAAAAATACTGAAAACGACGTACTCACTTATTGCGCGGACCAGATCGGTGCTGTGAAAATCCGCTATGATAAAACAGGGGTCATTTTCGGTGGTACCGCTTCCTACGTTATGCCCGGTGATAAATTGTCCATCTATGCCGGCGTAGGAGCATTCAGTTCCCAGGCACATCCGAAGATCAGTTTCAACGGACAGTCAAAGGAAGTTGACGAAGAAGGAAAAGCACAATTTGACCTGACTGCCGGGGGCAGCGGTCAGCAAAGGGTTTCCATCAATGTGACCTATAAGGATCAGGATGGAAAGGATCAAACCAAAACTGAAACCTTCAGTTATACGGTGGGTACTCCTTCGGGTGTAGCTGTTTCTGCAGATAAGATGAATGTGCTTTATATTATGGGCGAACAACCGAACCCCATTACGATATCCGGTGGTTCAGGAAGTGAAAAAATCAATGCCACCTTATCTGACGGCGGCATAATCAAACGTGTTTCCGGATCTTCTTTTGAAGCCTATCCGAAGACGCCAGGAGAACAAACCATCAATGTTACCATTGATGGCAAGACGACGGGTAAGAAATTCCGGGTAAAATATTTGCCCGATCCGGCTGCATTTATCGGTCTCAAACAAAGTGGTTCCATGCCCTCTGCCGATTTCAAGGTCATGAGTGGCCTGATCGCCAAACTGGTCAATTGCGAATTTGAAGCGCCTTTTAAAGTTTTAAGTTATAAAGTGGGCGTAATTGGAGGAGCTTATGGAGGACAATACAAACAAGCAACGAATGAAGGAAACAGGTGGACGGGTCAGGCTGCCGACCTCATCAATAAGGCTACTCCCGGTACACAGGTATATTTTGATGAGATCAATGTGGTTGGACCTGATGGAAGACATAGGCAGATCCCCTCTACTTATTTTAGCCTGAAATAATAATATTTTAAATTTTTCTCTAATGAAAAACTGTATCGTAAAATTGGGCCTGTTGGCAGTAGTGGCGGGGCTGGTCTTCGGTAACGTGGATGCGCAGACGACTACTCCTCAGCGTACGAAGAAGAAAAGGACAACAAAAAAGACCACTACGGCCAAAAGCAGTGCAAATACCCAGGCTGTGACCCCTAAAGACACCACGGCCAAACCGGCTACTGTTGTGGAGGCGGATATCAAGCTGGATACTCCCCGCAAGTCATTGCGAAACGATGCAGCAGTTGAACGTCTTCTGATCAAAGACCGCACCCCGCTGGCTTACGAGCATATTCGGGAAGATGATGCTGTTTACCGTCAACGTGTTTGGAGAGAAATAAACGTACATGAAAAAATGAACCTTCCTTTTGCATATGCGGCGACTGAGGACAATGGCAACCAGCGGTTCATCAGTATATTGCTGAACGCGATCAAAAGCGGGGAAATCACTGCTTTTGATGCCAATATGGATGACCGATTTACTACCCCGATGACTTTTAGGCAGATCGCAGAATCCATAGTCGGTAAGCCTGTAACCAGACAAATTCCAGATTTTAATAAGGACCCCGATGGTTCCAAGGGCATCATGAAAGATACAACGATCGTTCAGGAATTTGATCAGGAGTCCGTAGAACGTTACTGGATCAAGGAAGAATGGGTATTTGACAAACAAACTTCCCGTCTTTATTCCAGGATTCTCGGGATCGCTCCACTGAAAACGATCACAAATTCAGATGGATCTTTCCGTGCCGTCACTCCCATTTTCTGGGTATATTATCCGGATCTTCGTCCCATGCTGGCTAAATACGAAGCTTATAACGGAAAGAATTATGGTGCACGCATGAGCTGGGAAGAATTGTTTGAAAGCCGGATGTTTTCGAGCCGCGTCATTAAATCCACAATTGATAATCCTGGAGATAAACAGATCATGGAATATATCAAGGACCCCATCCTGGAATTGTTGGAAGGTGATAAGGTGAAAGAAAAGATATTCAACTACGAACAGGACCTTTGGTCCTATTAATAAAAAACGAAAGATTTTTTATCAGGCGCCGAATCCGGCGCCTTTTTCTTTTCTAGCCAATTCCATGCAAAAAACGCTGATTCCCCGCGCATTAAAGAAAGTTCAAAATATAAATGACGAAGTGTTGGTAAATAGAATTGTTTCATTATTTTTACATCGGTTTTTCATAGGATATTGGATTTTAAAAACGGGGCTGGATTTTTATCCTGGCCCCTTGTTTTTTTATATCACTTCACTTCACTTTCTAATCGATTCCCCCCTGGTTTTTAATATTCAGAGCCGCTTTCTATTAACAAAAACTTGGCTATGACGGATTAAATTATTTAAACCCTAAGGGTTCTAATATACAAAGAGCGATGATAAAAAGCTCTGAGATTAAATCACTTAAAATTGAAATTTATGAAACGTCTATTACCCTTATTACTGTTTGCAGTTGGAACACTCTTTGCAAGTTCTGCTTATTCTCAGGTGCGTTTTCGTGGCGATATTCGCTTGCCTTTACCTCCTATCCCTCATGTGAGGATTTATGCTCCTGCTCCTCCGATAGTTTATCAGCAAACCTATCCACAGGCATATTATGGGGGCTATGCCCCCGGTGTAGTGGTAACTGGCCCAGCATATGGATATGGATATGGTTATGGATACAATAAATTTCCAGTCAGGTCCTATGGTTATAGGAGGGAAAATTTCAGGGGTCATGAAGGCAGAGGATGGAGAAGGTAGAAGTTGATCTGATTCCTGAAAATCGAAGAAGCCCCGGCGAAAGCCGGGGTTTTACTATTCTATTGAATTCCTTTTACCGAGTCAGTCGTCTTAATCCAGGTCCTGTTTCTGGGGATTAGATCTTACGAAGGCTGCTCTCCGTGGAGCCGGGACTTCGGACCCGGGTCCACGGACCCCTTTCCATAAAATTTCATTGAATAGCGCTTCCGGTACCCTGTCTTCCCGGGTGAAATCAAGATGATCGGATTTTTTGACCCATTCGTTCCATGCTGTGTTTTTTTCCAACAGGTCAATGTTTGAAGGGCTTGACCTGAAAGGAGCTGGATCCGGATTTTCTCCAAAACAATTCCACATTGGAGTGGCGGCGGCATCGTACTGGCTCATTGGCGGCAGACCCAATATCAGCTCCATTGTGCGTTCCATGGAGGTGGTGGAATAGAGGGTGTGATCTATAAAATGCCGCTTTACATAGCCTCCGGCAACATAGGCGGTCGTACGGTGTGCATCTACGTGATCGGGACCATTTTGGGCATCGTCTTCGATGATAAAGACAACACTTTTTTCCCAGATCGGGCTATGGCTCAGCCATTCGACAAATTTCCCTACGGCAAGATCATTGTCCGCCACATGTGCAAAGGGCGTAGGACTTCCTTTGCGAAGCCCTTCGGTATGGTCATTGCCGAAACGGACGGTGTTGAATCGCGGTAAGGCATTGGCTTTGATCAGGGAATCGAAATCTCTTTTCCATTGCTGATATCGCGTTGTATCAGGGACTCTGAGATCAAAGCCAGTATAATAGGGACAGATGTGGTTTTTAAGAACCGGTATATTGGGTTTGTAATCGTCTGCGAATTCACCATAGGATCTGTAACTGACACCTGCCCGGCTGCAATAGTCCCAGATAAATCCATTTTTATTGTTGGCGATTGACCTATTGCCCTCTCCGTCATAGGAGCCGCCCCGGCCTCCATAACTGGTAGGCCATGTTTTTTCCAGGTAATCGTCCGCATAGGCTCCTAAACTCCAATTATGTCCATCTGCGCTGACTTCCGCATCGCAATAGAAATTATCCAGCAGTACAAATTCCGTGGCAAGGGCATGAAGGTTGGGTGTAACATGTTCTCCAAATAATACGAGGCTGGTATCACCATTGCCTTCGGGAATATCTCCAAGTACCTGGTCATAGGTTCTGTTTTCTTTGACGATATAGAACACGTATTGAATGGGTGATGGAGCGCCCACTTGCATGGGTATGGGGTTTCCCGGCTGACCATCGGATTTTTGTTCCTTTTCCTTTGTGTAGGGACAGTTCTCATAGACCATCCTGGAAAAGCGAGCCAGGTCCTGGTCATTTGGTTCCGGGAAAATGCTTAAGGTTCCACGAAATAGCCCGCCGATATATTGAACCTTGGCTGGTTTTCTTTTATCTCCCTTGCGGTAATTGACTTGTTGCCGGGGCCGATAGGGGCTGGGACCCTGAGGATTGGGAAGGGAGCTGAGTCCCTTGCCATTTGCTACGAAGACCCTTCCATTAATACATTTTACAGCGGTCGGATACCAGCCTACCGGGATGAACCCCCTGGAATGACTGTTGCCTGGTTGACTAACATCGAAAACGGCGAGACAATTGTTGTCCGCATTAGCCACATAGAGATTTCTTTCATTTTCGCTTAGGGCCACGCCATTAGTAGTCGAGCCGGCCGGTGCATTGGGATATAAAGCTGCATTCAGCGTTTCTATTGATTTTCTTTTTTGCAGATCGATAACAGAGACAGAGTTGTCATTTGAATTCGCAATATAGATACGGCGACCATTGCGGGTCAGGACCATGTCATTGGGATTACTGCCAACGGTAACAGGCTCTGAAAAAGTCTTCTTTTCCGTATTGAATATCAGCAATTGGGAGCAGCCCCAACCGGAGATATAGAGCTCTTCACCATTGCGGGAAAGCAGACAGGTATAGGCTTCAGCCGGCAACGGGTATTGGCCGATGATCTTTTTTGTTTTGAGATCGACCAGATAGAGGGAATTATTTTCTTTTGTAACCACATAAAGGATTTGCCTCCGATCATCGAGCTCAATGCCTGCAGGAGATATTTTTACAGGCCATTTTTCTCCCAGCAGAATGCTATCCCGGAGAATCAATTTGCCTACGACTATGGCATATACCAGGATCCTGTTGTCATTGCCGCCGGAAGCATACAGGAATTTTTCGTCGGCGCTGAACTTCAGGCCCAGCCAGGATTTGGGGATATCGACGCTATCCAGCCTGTGTTCTTTCCCGGGATCAAAAAGCTGCAGGGACTGTGTACTTTCTCCATTGTTGGTGATGGCCAGGAGTTTTTTAGAATTGCTGACCGCTATATTGAGTGGAAGGTCACCCAGGAGCAATTGTTTGCCTATCGGACTGAGTGACCATCCATTGGGAAGTAATACGCGCTCGGTTTTGGGTTCAGGACCAGGAAGCTTTTGCGCATTGAGGATAGTTTCATAAAATAGCAGGAGGAAAGGAATCACTTTTATTATCGGCCTGATCATAATCTGCAAAATTCCGTGGAATTTCATTTCAATGGACCGGTCGGGGAAAATTAATATTTGAATAATCCTTCTGCTTCGGCAATGGCTTCTGGTTTACCCACATCTATAAATAAAGAGCCGCTGTGATCGAAAGAATGTATGGGTTCCGCAGCAGAAAGTTCCAGATAGGTTTCGACAATAGAGAATTTTCCTCTTTGCAGGATGAGGTCAAAGATCCTCGGATCTATGAGGTGCACTCCGCTGAACGACTTTTCTACTAGTGTTTCCTGATCCTTGCGGCTGATCCTTTCTTCCCCCTTCGATTTATTTTTCCAACCGCAGAGCTGATTTTGTTCATTGAATAGAAAGCACCTGGAACTTGGGCGTGAAGTGACGGCTAGGGTGGCCAGGGGTTTGAGTTGAAGGTGCTGTCGGATCATCAGGTCCAGGGAGAGGTCGGTTAATATATCGGCATTGATCACCGCAAAAGGATTACTGTCCAGGTACCAGGAGGCTTTAACAAGGGCTCCCCCGGTTTCCAGGAGTCCGGTAGTTTCATCACTGATCATGATCTGACTGCCCCATCCTTTGTTTTCTTCTATGGCTTCCAATACCTGACCGGCAAAATGGTGAACATTGACGATAAGTTGGGTGATCCCATAACGTTTAAGGTATTCCACATTTCTTTGGAGAAGGGGTTTTCCATTGATAGGAACAAGGGCCTTGGGGTGCTGATCTGTCCAGGGTTTAAACCGGGTTCCGAGCCCGGCTGCAAATATCATGGCCTTCATGGTCATAGTAAATTGATTCAGAGATAAAAATACGGATTCCCAAAATGAAGACAGAGGGAAAGGCTCCCGTAATCTTGCTCACCGGGTTTACCAAATTAATTCACCTGTCCTGGTTAGCCAAAAAATAAGGAAATTTGCGGTCTATGGAAATGATCACTGGTCAAAACAAAGCGGGCCTCCCCGTTGTGGAAAGTTTTTTTACCCTGCAGGGAGAAGGGTATCACAGCGGAAGGGCAGCTTTTTTTATCAGACTTGGGGGCTGCGATGTAGGCTGTACATGGTGCGATGTAAAGGAAAGTTGGGATGGGGACCATCATCCTGTACTCACGGTTTCAGAGATTTTGAAACAGGCTATCCGGGAATCTGGGCGGGAGGGGAAGATTGGCGGCATGGGTGATCCGAAAAGTGAAGGGAGGGAATTAAGGGAGCAAATCGCAGTAGTTACCGGTGGAGAACCGCTAATGCATCATTGCGGCGAACTCACCATGTCTTTGAAATCTGCAGGATTTAGAACTCATATCGAGACTTCCGGGACCCATCCTTTGAGCGGACAATGGGATTGGGTTTGTTTTTCTCCAAAAAAATTCAAAAAGCCCTTGCAGGAAATTTTTGAAGCGGCGAATGAACTAAAAGTGGTCGTTTATAATAAAACTGATTTTGCCTGGGCCGAAGAAAATGCTGCTCATGTTTCAGCTCCTTGCAAATTGTTTCTTCAACCTGAATGGAGCAAATCGGCACAAATGACTCCTCTGATCATCGACTATATTAAGGCGAATCCAAAGTGGAGGTTTTCATTACAGCTCCACAAATACATTCATGTGCCTTAAGTGGGCGGTCGGACTCCTTGTAAATTCCTCTTAAATCGGGCCTGGCACTATGAGCTTTCCGGAATCGTTTGTAATTTCCATTTATGAAATGGCTGTTCTATATCCTGTTGTTCATCCCTTTTCTTCACTCAGAAGCTCAATACAATCCGGAAAATGTATCTCCTAAAGCAGCTAAAATCTATTCAAGTGCATTGGAGGCGGCACATGCCAGTCAATATAAGGAGGCAATTGCATTGCTGCAGGAGGCGATCAGGCAACAACCCGGATTTGCGGATGCATGGCTTTCCATGGCTGGTATTTATGGTGAACTGAAGCAATATCCGGCCGCCGTTGAGAACTATGAAAAAGCAAGAAAGATAGACAGCGCTTATTTTATGGAATTCTGCCTTCCTTATTCGATCGATCTTGCAGGGCTGGGTCATTTCAATGAAGCTTTAGATGCAGTGAACCTATTTCTGACCATTCCCAATTTAAAGGAGGGAGCTCAAAAAGCCGGCAATTATCGCAAGAGCTGTTATGAGTTTGCATTGGATTATGAAAAGGGCCATCCCCGGAATTATGAATTTTTACCGGAGAATCTGGGTGACAGTGTGAACTCGGCTGAGTCGGAATATTATCCTTCTCTTGCCATCGAAGGGGATAAGCTGATATTTACGCGACGGGTCAATGACAACAATGAAGATTTTTTTGAGTCGAATAAGGTGGATGGTCATTGGAGCAAGGCCCGCAGCCTGGAAGGAAATATAAATACCAATATGAACGAGGGGGCACAGAATATTTCACAGGACGGACAATGGCTGGTCTTTACAGGTTGCAATTTCCCCGAGGGTTATGGGAGTTGTGATATTTATATTTCCTTCCTGGAAAAAGAGGGGTGGAGTTCGCCGGTGAATCTGGGAAACCGCGTGAATACTGAATTCTGGGAATCCGCTCCCTCTCTGTCGCCGGATAAAAAAGACCTGTATTTTACCAGTAACCGGCCCGGGGGTTATGGTGGAAAGGATATTTATGTGAGTCATCTTCAGAGGAATGGCCAGTGGGGTGAACCGGAGAACCTGGGGCCTCTGATCAATACAGTTGGTGATGAGAGTGCCCCCTTTATTCATGCTGATAACGAGAGCCTTTATTTCACTTCCAATGGCCATCCAGGCTATGGCGGCGATGATCTTTTTGTTTCAAGAAAAGATTCTGCAGGGAACTGGACCAGGCCGGTGAATCTGGGATATCCTGTCAATACAATTGACAACGAGGGAAGCATCGTCGTGACCGCCGATGGAAAAACCGCTTATTATGCAAGCGACCGGTCAGATAGCCGGGGAGGACTTGATCTCTATCAGTTTAGTTTAAGGGAGGACCTCAGGCCCTCGCGGACTTTATGGATCAGGGGAAGGGTATATGACCTCAAGACCGGAAAGGGACTGCCTTCCTCTCTATCCCTGACGAATCTTTCGACCAGGCTTGTGATCAGTCAGGTGCAGACGGATGAACTGGGGAATTATTTTATTACCTTGCCGCTAGGTAAAAATTATGCCTTCAAAGTTAACCGAAGGGGCTATCTGTTCTATTCAGAAAATTTTCCATTCAAAGAAAAACTGCCGGATTCAACCTACCTGATAGATATTCCCCTACAGCCTATCGAAGCCGATGCGCGAATAATATTGAAGAATATTTTCTTCGATATCAATAAATCGGATATCCGTGCAGAGTCCTATGTGGAACTCAATGAGGTGGTTTCACTTTTAAAAGAAAATCCTGTTGTAAGGATCGAAATCAGCGGACATACAGACAATATGGGTAAGACTGCTGATAATCAGAAACTCTCAGAAAGCCGGGCCAGAGCTGTAGTTGGATGGCTGGTTTCTAATGGCATCAACCCTCAGCGTTTGACATTTAAGGGATTCGGGGACACCAGGCCGGTATCAGATAATGGGACTGAAGCCAGTCGTGCTAAAAATCGCAGGACGGAGTTGAGAATAGTGGGAAAATAAGGTTGAGGATTTACCAGAATCAATTATTTTCCTGGCAGGCCTTCAGTGTGTTTTTCATAAGCGCTGCAATGGTCATGGGACCTACGCCGCGCGGAACAGGGGTGATATAGCTGCATTTAGGACTCACTTCGTCGAATTTCACATCGCCTTTAATGGCAAAGCCACTTTTTTTGGAAGGGTCGGGCACCCTGGTTATCCCTACATCGATGATAATGACTCCTTCTTTTACCATATCTGCCCGAAGAAATTCGGGTTTGCCCAGGGCCGCTACTATGAGGTCTGCCTGAAGGCATATTTCTTTCAGATTATGGGTATGAGAATGACAAATTGTTACGGTGCAATTACCCGGCTGGCTGTTGCTGCTGAGCAAGATGCTAATGGGCCGTCCCACAATATTGCTTCTCCCGATCACTACAGCATGCATGCCCCTGGTATCTATTTTATAATGTTCCAGTAAAAGCATGATGCCATGCGGGGTTGCGGGAATAAATGAGGGCTGACCCTGCACCATGCGGCCAATGCTAATGGGATGGAATCCATCCACATCTTTGGATACCTGGATGGCATTGATCACTTTTTCATCAGAGACCTGTTTAGGAAGGGGCAATTGGACGAGTATGCCGTCGACACCTGGATCATTGTTGAGATTTTCTATTTCATTCAGCAATTTATTCTCACTGATGTCTTCTTCAAATCTGATAAGAGTGGAGCGGTAGCCGATTTCAGCACAGGCTTTCACTTTTGCCCCCACATAGGTTTCGCTGGCTCCATGATTGCCAACGAGCACTGCGGCAAGGTGGGGGATTTTCTTTCCTTCTGCGATAAGCTGTGCTACTTCCATTTTGAGTGCATCCCTGATAGCCTGGGAAGCCATTTGGCCGTCTAAAATTTGCATGGCGCAAAGTTAATGTCCAAGGGGAATCAAAATGCAGGGCCACTTCTTTTAGCGGGCATTTGCAACAGGACTTTTGATGCAAGTTGCGTATATTTGAGCCCATGGCAGAGCAACAACAAGCACCCAATCAACTGAATATCGAGCTTTCGGAAACGGTGGCCGAAGGCGAATACGCCAATCTGGCGATCATTACCCACAGCCACGCGGAATTCGTGATCGACTTTGTGAATGTTATGCCTGGCACACCCAAAAGCAAGGTGAAGTCAAGGATCATTTTTACTCCTCAACACGCCAAACGTTTTATGAAAGCGCTATCGGAAAATATCACCCGATTCGAGGCAGCAAACGGAAAAATTCAGGAGCTGGAGGAGGTCCAGATTCCCCTGAATTTTGGTGGTCCAACGGCAAAGGCCTAGTTATTCAGATCATTCCTTCATCTGCAAAACTATAATAGCCTTCTTCGCTGACAATGATATGATCCAGCACCCGGATATCGAAATAGCTGGCGGCTTCCTTGATCTTACTGGTTAGGTCCTCGTCCGCCCGGCTGGGCTTCAGGTTCCCGGAAGGATGGTTATGGCATAGAATGATGCTAACTGCATTTTCTTCAAGGGCTTTTCTAAGGATGATCCTAGGGTCGGCGACCGTTCCCGTTATACCACCCTGGCTGATGATCTCAAAATGATTGATCTTATTGGAACGGTTGAGAAAGACCACAGCGAAAACCTCCTGTTTATGGTCGCGAAGAAGACCCTGAAGGTAGGTGGCGATCTGTTTGCTGTCGCGGACCATGGGTTTTTCAAGGAAATTACCGGCCTGCCTTCTTCTTCCAAGCTCCATTGCCGCCATCAGGGTGATGGCCTTGGCTTCCCCGATCCCCTTGATTTTCATTAAGTCTCTGATTCCCAATTTGCCTATTTCGGATAGGTTGTTGCGCCCTATTTGCAGGACTTCTTTTGCGAGGTCGACGGCCGTTTTTTCCCTGGTTCCATGACCTATCAAAATGGAAAGCAATTCGGAATCACTCAGCATTGCCGGGCTTTTACTTAGTAATTTTTCCCTGGGCCTATCATCTTTTGGCCAGTTTTTGATCGAGTATTTGTTCTCTTGCATCATCATTAATATTGATTTAGTTTAGAAGGAGCGCAAAAGATACTACTTCATTTTTTTTTTCGTTAATGAAAAGTGAAGAGCATCTTGAATCCGTAACCTTTAGAAATCTAAACCCCATGAAAGCCAAAACATTTTCAACAATTGGTGGCTGGCAATCTTTTCTTTTCTGCATTGGAATGTATATGGTTGCCTTATTTTTTTCCATTTTTATTTGTTCTGCTGTTTTCTACATTGTCAATGGCTCATCAGGCAGTTCAAAAACCCCGGCTGCTGAAAAAAGCAGCGTACAGAAGCCTGCATTGGCTTCGGTATCAAGGTAATTTGCGGCAGAAATATTACAACATGACTCCCTGCATGACGATCAGGGATACTGAGAAGTAAATGATGAGTCCGGTCACATCGACCAGGGTTGCAACGAAAGGCGCGCTGGAAACTGCCGGATCGGCTCCTAATTTTTTTAATACGATCGGTAACATAGAACCCGACAGGGTTCCCCATAGAACAACACCAACTAGCGATATTCCCACACTCAGGCCTACAAGAAACCAGTGAGGACCATAAATGTCCTTAAAAACGCCATGCGCCATTAAAACATGCCAGACGAAGATTCTGAAAAAACCGATGATCCCGAGTACCGACCCGAGTACAAATCCCGAACCGATCTCCCTTCTCATGACTCTCCACCAATCCATCAGGGAGACTTCCCCGACTGCCATAGCCTGAATGATCAGAGTGGAAGCCTGAGAACCGCTATTCCCTCCGCTGGAAGCGATCAGGGGCATGAATAATACGAGTACCGTTGCCTTTGCGATCTCATCATTAAAATAGGCAAGAGCTGTAGCTGTAAGCATTTCGCTCAGGAAAAGAATGATCAGCCAGCCGACCCTTTTACGAATGAGCCTGCGAAAGGGAATGGTCAGGTAAGGTTCTTCAAGGGCTTCCGTACCGCCGATCTTTTGGATATCCTCACTGAATTCTTCAGTGGCCACCCAGAGTACATCGTCAATTGTCACGATGCCCAGTAATTTATTGCTGTTGCTGACCACAGGAAGGGCCACCCGGTTATTCATCTTGAAGGCTTCATAAGCTTTTTCCTGATCGTCATAGGCATTCAGGGCAATGACCCTGCGTTCATCCATCAGATCGCTCACTTTTTTAGAGGGATGGTTCAGGATAAATTCACGGATACGGATATCGTCCAATAATTCGCCTTTTTCATTTATTACATAGATAACATCAATGGTCTCGCTGTTTTTTCCCACTTTACGGATGATCTCCAGGACTTCGGCTACGGTATTGTTTTCAAATACATAAACGTAATCGGGGGTCATCAGCCTGCCTACGCTGTTTTCAGGGTATCCGAAAAGCGATAGAGTGATCTTTCTTTCTTCCGGAGTCAATAGTTTGATCAACTCGCGAACGATGCTGCTCGGAAGCCCCTCGAAAAAATCTGTTCGGTCATCAGGGGGCAATACATTCAATAGTTCGGCGATCTTCGAAGGAGGAAGGTCGCGCATGACCCTTTTCTGGGTAGGGAGGTCCAGGATCTTAAAAGTGCTGGCGGACCGCACTATGGTTAGGTTATCGATGATCTGCTGTTCATATTCCGGATATTCGTCGATCAGTTTGGCCACATCGCTGATATTCTGGTCATCGAGAAATTCCCTGATTCTTGGAATGTCATTACTTTCGACGATCATCAGAAATTGTTCGAGCATCAAATGATTTTCAAATTCCAGCTCCATGCGCCAAATTTAGGATATAGTCCCCATCCTATTCATTTTAGTTAAGACTTGATAATAAACCAATCGGCCTAATTTCGAAATATTTTTATAACGGGATGCAGTTTTCTGGCCGGATCAAATGATTTTCCTATTTTGTCCCTATTCATGCTATTAAGTAGTTTATATATTTCGGATGTCCAGGGAAAAGGAAGGGGGGTATTCAGTTCAGAGGATATTGCCAGTGGAGAAACTCTTGAAGTCTCTCCTGTCATTGTTATGAGTCAGGATGATCGGGTATTGCTGGACCAAACCCTGATGCATGAATATATATTTGAATGGGGCGCTACGGGAGGCAAATGCTGTGTGGCGCTGGGTTATATTTCGGTTTACAATCATTCCCCGGTTTCGAATTGCGAATACCAAATGGACTACGAAAATCAAACGATTGCCATACATTCGGTTCGTCATATTAAGTCCGGTGAAGAGCTGACCATTAATTACAATGGGGATTGGAATGATCCCAGGCAGGTCTGGTTTGAACTTAGCAAATGAATTCATGCAATCAACGCCTCGATTTTTTCAAGACCGGGGAATATTTTAGCGCTATGGCAATACCATAACTGCTTAAAGATACATCACCGGCGCCGACTCCCCGGAGTGGAATCTTGAAATAAGGATTCATCTGAAAGGAAAGGCTATTACTCAAGCTGGTTTCAAAACCAGCCGAGAGGTTCAGCACAGAAAACCAATTGATCTCGGATTTATTTACATCATCGTTTTCATGGTTATAGTAAGGTATGTTAGGGGGAGGGTTTCCTGTGTTGGAAGGGTTATTGATACAAACATAATTGTATTCCTGTCTCTGGATCAGGTAGGAAGATAAGCCAGCGCTGATAAATAAAAAGGTCTTTTCATCAGACCTGAAATCATATCTTATGTTTAAAGGCAGATCAATCATTTTCAATGAACCTTTTACTGATCCGATCGTCGTATTTTGCGGAACATAGATTTGATCATTGGGGTGAAAATCTTTTCCGGCGGCCTGATAGAATTTTTTTGCATAAGTCAGCCCTGAATTCAGGGAAAACCCTCCCAGTACATGATAATCCAGCGTCATGCCGAAATTGACTCCCAGAGGTGTCCCAATATAATTTATTTTGGCCTTGGAAATTTCCGGGGCAACGGTAATGCCTATTTCAAGAGGACGCGAGAAAACAAGGGATTGATGCGGAGAGGAAGGTTTCACATGCTGTTTCATTGCTTCTGCAAGCAATAAAGAGTCGCTGACACGGATAGGATTTAAATGGATGACCGGGCTTAAACCTGCCGGCCCGGCATGGATGAACAAATTCTCTCTTCTTATTGGTGCAGGGTCATATGGATAGTCGCCTTTATTATCCATGCTTTGATTCCCCTTTGCAATGCCGTGTTGGAGGTTGTCCGGGTTCTCGCCGGCTCCAGGCTTATTTGGATTTGACAGGTTTCTTCTGCTATGGTTCAGGCTAGCAGAGGACATGCTTCCTGCATTTTCTGAACCTCCCGTTACTGAATTGCCTGGGAGCCTTGTTTTGAAAGATGAATTCCTTAAACGGTTTGCTGATCCTTTCGGCACATTTTCCTTCGATAGACCGGAGCCGGAATTCCTTGTTTCGTTTTCGGTCAGGTTCTGATTCAACCTATTCTCAGAAAAAGATCGGATCTTATTTATTGAGGGCAGTTTAGAAGCCTTTGTTTGTGGGGGGCTTGAGATTTCTTGACCGTCAGAGTGAACGGACTTTCCAGGTTCAATACTTACAACTCCCGTTTGATTGGCAGATTGTGAGGTTTTTATCTGAGCAGGGCTTGAGTTGTCTTTATTTTGAGAAGAAAGTGTAAAATTTTTTCCGATTTCCGAGTGATTTAATTTGCCTGATCTAAGAAAAAAATACGCGCCGCCGATCAACAGGACCAGAGCGGTGGAATATGCAAGCGGATAGAACAAGCCTCGGGAAGGGGCAAGGGCTGAACCTGGTGCCGGAGCGTTGCCAAATTCCAGGTCCAGCTTTTTTTCCAGGGCTTCCCAGGATGAAACTGAAGGCTTCACCTCGAATTTATCAGCGGCTTCCCGGCTTAGGCGATCCAACTCTTTGTCAGAAAGGTTGAACATATTTGGTCTGGTCAGTTTTTTTTAAAAGGAGTTTTCTAAGATTGTCTCTAGCTTTGGAAAGGTTAGATTTTGAGGCTCCCACCGAAATGCCCAAACGGGCCGCAATCTCTTCATGTGTCATGCCTTCTATGACGAACAGGTTAAATACCGTCCGATAGGCGGGAGAGAGTGTTCTGATTGCTGACATGATTTCCTTGTAAGAGAGCAGATCCAATCCGTTTTCCCCATGACCGGCAATATTTTCCGTTTCCTGGGTAATAATCTTATTGCTCACCCTGGATGCATTTTTCCGATAATGGTCGATACAGGTATTTACAAGTATTTTCTTAAACCACCCTTTAAGCGCAATTTCGATGTTGGCATGCCTTTTTTCGTCGAATTGTCCTATATTTTTAAACAGTTTTAAAAATCCTTCATTCATGATCTCTTCCGCTTCTTCTGATAAATTTTGATAGCGGTAACACACTTTCATGGCAAAATCCTTAAGCAGTTGATACAACTCTTTTTGGCTGCTTCTTTCATTCTGACGGCAGCCAGCAATAATTGCGCTTATTTCGTGATTTCCTGCGATCAAGTTGTTAGGTTCGAGTATGGAAGCGCAAACTACCCCAGTCAGTGTTTTGAATACGCAAATGAATTGTTAAAGGTTGCTATGTGACTGGGATCTTAAGGCATACCTGTGGCTGATAAAGCCAGGTTGACATTGGCATAGACCTGTATTCGGATTTGGTCATTCTGTGCGAGTATGCCCAGCACTTTGATATTATTGATCTTACCGGAGGAATAAAAGTGGTTGAAAAGTTCGGAGTTTAACCTTGCATTCAACGCAGGGATATTGCTTTTTATCAGGGCTCCTATGTCAAGGTAGGTTTTTCCGGAAAGGCCTTTTTTGATTTTGTTGCGGGATATTGTTTTGGCAATTTTTAACACGAGATCTTCATCTTCAATCGAATAGGCTAAATCCGGTACGGTCAGTGTTTGAGATGCAGAATCATAAACAGGTGAGCCTCGCAAATAGAGCTTTCCCCGATTGCTGCCAGCGAATTCAATTTTTATTTCAACCCTATGACCACCAATGCCTTTTAAAGAAGCCTGTTTGATCACGATAGTCCTCCCATTTACATAAAAAGTCTTGTTTTTAAGAGAATCATTGAGCATGCGGGAAAGAAAATCAAATCCATAGCTGAAGTTCAGGTAGATGATTGAGGCATTGTTCCTTTCACTTAGGTTCAGGTAAGGAAATCCCGGATTTGTAATAGTCCTTTGGCTATCAGATGAAAATTCCGGCCGACAAACAGTTCCTGCAGAGAGGTAGAAAGTATCCTTTGAGAAATTCAGATTTCCAAGACGAATCAGGGAAGGGTTCAATGAGACATAGCCGTAATTGCTAATTGCCATTGTTTTGTATTGCTGGTAAAATTGGAGCAGGGTCTTGGTATAATCCATTCCATTGATGGCAGCATCCATTGCGGTACAAAAAGCGTTGACTGAGGAACGCACGCTGTCGGACACCAAATTGGTAACATCGCTGGAGAACATGGAAACCACACATTTGTCGTAGGACTGGATATTGTCCAAATGCGTCACCGTTTTCAGCTTGAAATTCGGGAGTATTATTATCTGAGAACTGATACTGATCCCAACCTTTCTCAAAGGTTCTTTGCCATATCCGCAACTTCCTGAAATCCAGGGCGATACTGGCTTTTCCATTGTGCACAGACATTTGCTCCCTGTAAGCTGGTAATTGCCAGTAAACTGGACGTTTATCTGATTATTAGTGCAAGACATTTTCAGAACAGATCTTAGGAAATGGTATTTATACCGAAAATCACAGCTAGGCTGTGAATAATTGGGCCAATTATCCGAATTGAATTCTTTGGGAACCATGGAATCTGCTATCCTTAGAATCGGCGGAGCATAGATTTTTAATACGAGGTTGATCTCACTGTTGGGCAGAGTTGGTAGGGAGTCAGGCAATTTAATGGATGAGGGCGGGATAGCGGGCCTGGTAAGCTCCTTAGCTGACTTTCGGCCTGGGTTACAAGAAAACAGAAATGTTCCGGCCAGAAATGGCGCTAAAAGGAATATATATCTCATCTGGTATAACTAAAGGCAATATAACAAGCATTAAGGATAAGCGATTTAAAACTAATTAATCTTTTTTTCCTTAGGTCCACACTTTTATCATTGATTAAGACCGTTCCTATTAGATTTAGGCATTCTACTGTACTTTGTATTGCATAGTACATGTATTAATCCATATCTTTGTTATGTCAATTTGATGATGGATAAACAATCACCTAAAAAATTAAACATATGAAACCGAGTATTTTAATCACCGCTTTATTAATTTTCACCATGAGTTCCGGTTTTGCTTCTGAAGGCCCGGATAGTGGAAAGGCTTCAGCTTCTTTCAAAAAGGAATTCTCCGGCGCCACCCAGGTCAACTGGGAAAAAAATCATGATTACCAATTGGTAACTTTCAAACTGAATGACGAATTCCTTTTTGCCTATTATTCGAAGGATGGAGAATTAATGGCCCTGGCCCGGAATATTCTTTCCTGTAAGCTGCCACTTTCTCTTGACATGAGCCTGAAAACCAATTATGCCGGTTACTGGATCACCGAACTCTTTGAAGTCAGTATGAATGGCCTGACTACTTATCATATCATCCTGGAAAATGCAGAGCATATTCTGAAACTGGAATCGGTTGATGGCGGTAACTGGGAAGTCGATTCAAAAAAGGTTAAACAATAGCCGCTTAAACGTTAATCAGGAAAGGCAGGGTTCGTCTGCCTTTTCCTATTTATAATCAGTTCATGTGTTTAGCTTTCGTGAAGCCGGTAATAGGCGCGGTGAAGGCCGATTTGCGAAGCAGGTACTACGACCAGGGGCAGTTTTTCGATGACGGTTTCGCTGGAGTCCAATCCGAACGCTTTGTCATCACTTAAGGCCAGGCGCTTGATGCCAAAATAGCTGTTCAAAATAAAGCCATCACGAACTGAGAATTCATTGTCATAGGAAAGGAATTTTTCCAGTATTATAAAACGGAAATCGTCAGCGATATTGTGTTTTTTAAGTGATGGATAACGGGATGCGATATCAAGTTCTTTGTTGGATACCATTTCTTCAACAACTTTTCGGAATAGCATGCCGATCCTAGGTTGGACACGGAAGCCAAGCCGGAATTCGACTCTGATGACCTTGTCATTTTTCAATTCCTCTACCCCATATTCCAGTGTATAAGGTTCATCTGTTCGCTCAATATGAACAAACCAGTACACATCGGCCCGCTTGGGATTATGACTGAAGATGGAATAAATTATTTTCTGTTCTATATGGGTAGGCCGGTTGGCCTTTGTCAGGTAAATGAGATGAGAGGAAAATTTGGGTACCCTGTTATCAACACTAAGGCTTTCCAGTAAAGGGATATATTCGATGAGATTGATAAAGCTTAAGAAACGGTTATTGATCTTACGTGCATTGTACCAGATATACATAGTGAAAATGAGCCCGAATTCAAAAACAAGGAAGAAAAGTCTCTTTACGATCTTGACCGCATTGGCAACAAAGAAAGAGGATTCAACGGTCAGGAATACGACGAGTATGGTCACTACTAAAGCAACAGGCAGGTGCTTAACATAACGCAGGAAATAATACATGAGTATGGTAGTCATGAGCATTGCGATCGTGATTGAAAAGCCATATGCAGCCGTCATGGCTTCAGAGGTCCTGAAATAAAGTACGACTAGAAAACAGCCAAGACAAAGCACCCAGTTGATGCTTGGAATATATATCTGCCCTCTCACATCTGTGGGGAATTTGACTGTGACTTTTGGCCAGAAATTCAGACTGATGGCTTCGTTGATTAAGGTGAAGGATCCGCTGATCAGGGCCTGGCTGGCTATAATGGAAGCCGCTGTGGCAATGAATACACTAGGTATGAGAAACCAATGGGGGACGATGGCGAAAAAAGGATTCGCGGTACCGATGCCATCAGTATGTTGGAGAAGGACCCAGGCGCCCTGTCCAAGATAATTCAGGAGCAAGGTGGACTTTACAAAAAGCCAGCTTATCTGGATATTTCTCTTGCCGCAATGTCCCAGGTCTGAATAGAGAGCTTCTGCCCCCGTTGTACAAAGGAATACGGCGCCGAGCAGCCAGAATCCTTTGGGATGAAGTGTAAGCAACCTGATCCCGTAATGAGGACTCAGGGCTTTGAGAATATGCGGATAATGGACAATCTGATTGACTCCTAAAATACCGAGCATGGAAAACCAGACCAACATTATGGGGCCGAATGATCCTCCAACGATCTTGGTACCGAATCGCTGGAAAACAAAAAGAAGCAGCAGGATAACCATCACGATTTCCACCACCAGGTTATTCCCCGGAACAATCACATCACCGAGTCCCTTCACCTGGTTCAATCCTTCTATAGCTGAAGTGACAGAAATAGGAGGGGTGATTATCCCATCAGCGAGTAATGTGCCTGCACCAATGATCGCCGGATATACCAGTTTCTTTCCATATCGCCTGACCAGTGCATAAAGGGAGAATACTCCTCCTTCACCTTTATTGTCTGCCTGAAGGGTAATGAATACGTATTTAAAAGTTGTTTGCAAGGTCAAGGTCCAGAATATGCAGGATATAGCCCCGAATACCAGTTCCTCGCTGATTTTTCCTCCTTCATGAAGGATTGTTTGAAAAGTGTAGAGTGGAGATGTTCCGATGTCGCCATAGATGATGCCGAGAGTTATGATTAATCCTGCAGCAGATATCTTCTTTAGATGTGAGGAGGACATAAAGGCGAGCCGATTTGTGTTAAGTTTAAATAGTTTGAATATGGCCGGGCCATTTTTTTCAGGCTGCAAATATTGCGCTTTTTAAATACCGGAAGAAAAAACTTTAAAGAGAGAGAATCCCGTATTAAACAGGAAGGCTCACAGGTCGCAGAAGATTCATAAATGTTCACAGGACGAAGACTTGACATGAGATGATTCCCTTCGAAACGGCAAAGTTAGGCATATTTTAAGGTTAATTATTTCTTTGAAAAATAAAAATGCGTTATAATAGTTTGAATTATAACGCATTATAAATATGACTGTTACCCGACCTGGGCTCGAACCAAGACATTCAGATCCAGAATCTGACGTACTACCGTTATACTATCGGGCAATGGGTTGCAAATATAGTTTTTTCTTAAGCTTGAACAATCTTGACAATTGAAATAATAATATTTCAAAAGCTCCGTTTAAAATGTTGAAGTCCAATTTCCTAATTCTTGTAAAACGCTTTGCTTTGTACTCTTTGTACTCTTTGATACAACATGTCCGGTTTGTCATTAACAGACGGCGTGAGAAATCACTAAGCCTGCTTTTCTCCTACGTATTAAGGGCTTTGAGAATAATCTTATATGTACCGGGCCATCACCGATTGAATAAGATTCTGAAGTCTTTTGGCGATCTCGGGTTTATCGCAAGAAGGACCTATTATCTCTATCTCTATAAATATCTTTCGACTTCGCTTGATACAGAAAAGAGACAGAAAATTCTTATCAATCACTATGAATTTTTCAAGAAGAATTTCCCTTATCATATTTTGAGACAGATATTCAGAAATGGTCTTGTTATCTGGTCTGAAACAAGAGGTTCCGATAGATATGAGATCAAATTAGCTGATGCCTATCCTTTCGAAGAAGAAGGGTGTCTTTCTTTGATTTTCCATGTCAATGAATCTCCGCTTTATACAATTTCATTTACCTTTTGCAACGGGGTCTTTTTTGGCATTGTTGATGACCAGGTCATCTATGTCACGAGAATACAGGGTGTCCGCGAAAGCCTGGATAAGATTTCAGATGCTTCGAAGGCCTATAGTGATAATGCCCTCCCGGTGCTGCTGATTTCTGCTCTGGAAGGCATGGCCATTTCCCTGGGAATCCGAACCTTGGTTGGGGTCAGTCTCTGTAACCGGGTTGGAAATGCCACCATCGGTGAAAATGGTTTCCAAAAAAATTATGATGAATTCTGGAGAACTTTCGAATCCATACGAATCGCAGGCGGAGATTATATACTCTCTTTACCTGTACCTTTTAAAGCGATATCTCTGATCAAATCCAAACATCGCAGCCGTGTCATAGCCAAAAGGAAAATCAGGCAGTTTATTTCCAAAAAGACCTATTTCTTTTTCATGAATGAAGTCCTGACGGGCAAAAAAATTCGCATCAACGGCAATCTTCGTGTTGCCAGGGAAAACCGTGCCATCGCTTAATAGCTTTCTTAAGCTGCCCCGACCTATTTAGCTATAGGATATATCAGCCATTTCCAAGCTTTAAACCAGGACTATTGTGCAATCCATCTTTTAATGCTTACATTCGTCTTTCTTTTTGAAAGATCGACAAATGATCAATTCTGCAAATTATTTTTCTATCAATTATTACTTTTCGATAAATACTACATATTGATTATTTCGGACCCTTTGGAATGATTTTACTTTTAGGGCGGTTTAAACAGAAATTCCCGGCTTTTCCTTAAGAAGATTAACGTACACTACTAAATAAAAGAGTCATGAAAAAGTCATCCAATTGCAGGTTATTCATTCTTGCAGCAACCTTGTTCTTTCTGATCCCATCCTGTAAAAAATCATCTCCCAAAAATAATAGCACCACTACCACGACGCATGGAACTGGTTTGACGGGATTAGACAATCCTTCCACTGTTCCGCAGGCTATCAATACTGCCGCGCTTGTGGGTTCCACGAATTTGCCTTCCAAAGTGGACCTTACTCCATATTGTCCGCCGGTTGGGGATCAGGGACAAACCGAAACCTGTGTAGGTTGGTCGACAGGCTATTATGCCAAAACAATCTCCGAAGCGGTTGCCAACGCTTACAATAGCGGGCAGGTCAATAATACATCCTATGAGTTGAGCGCCAAGGATTTATTTCTGGAAATCCCTGATAATGAAAAAGGCGCAGATTGTCAAAGCGGTACTCAGATCACTAGTGCCATGGATATTTTGGTATCCAATGGTATAGCCACAGAGGCTACGGTTCCCTGGGATCCAAATATTACCAATTGTTCTCAGAGCCAATTACAGGCCTCCTGGAATACCGAAGCAGCGAACCATGAGATCGCTTTCTACCGAACCGTGTCTGCGACCGTACAGGCTATCAAACAGCAATTGGCAAATAATACGCCTATTGTTATGGCCATCCAGGTTAGCAATGAATTTGAAAATTACACCGGTGGTGTGCTCACTACAGCAACATTCCCGAGCCCTGTAGGCCTTCATGCCCAATGCATTGTCGGTTATGATGACAATATGGGGGCAAGCGGAGCTTTTCATGTGGTGAATTCCTGGGGCACTAGCTGGGGGGAGACCGGTTTCTACTGGATCGACTACAATGAGCTGGTCAATACCTATTTATCTGGTGGCAATGTGTATTATATGGCATCCAATGGCACCACTACTACTGATACAATCCCAACCACAACGACGGCTACAACGGATATTGCGGCCTGGGTTTTTTCAGATTATTCTACCATCAACGATCCGACTGATAATCCGACCAATGACCCGACTGCCAGGAAAATTTTACTTGATATCTATAATATTGGCCAATCGGATGTTAACCCATCAAGCAACTGGAGCTATTATTACCTGTATTACAATGCATTCAATGCAAATGATTATGGTATTATCTTCCATGATGAGGTCACGGACAGTGTTACCGCCGGGGGTTATGTTTGTCAGGGCAATGATGCCTGCGCCATCAATGTTGACATTCCTTCGGGAACAGATATGGCGGAAGATGCTTTTGGAACTCCTGAAATTTACCGTAACTACCTTGTGCCAACTAATCTGAATGGTTACTATTACCTGGTGTTTGTCGCAGACCCGCAAAATGTACTTGGAGATGTCAATATGCAGAACAATATCTTTTATACGACGGGTCAGTTGCCGGCCAGCTTCTCCAGTGGTGTAATCACCAATTATAACCCAAATTCAGGCGGCATTCATGACGCGAACAAAAATACCCTGGAAGCAAATACTCAAAATCTCAGACATTCCAAATATAATTCAGGTGTAGGCCCGAATAACCGGAACGCCTACACTTCTCAGGAAATCCTTGGCTTTGTGAAAGCCAAGTATCTGAGCGGTGAGATACAGCGGAAGGCTGCGGAGTTGAGGCTACGTTCGGCCCACAAGGCAAAAAGTCCGCAAATAAATGATTGATTCAATCAATGATGATAATAAAAAAAGGGCTCCTCATGAGCCCTTTTCCTTTTGCATCCTGATCAGACGAATAGTAATTTTGTAAAATGAAATTTCAGATTGGGGATACAGTTCTGGTTCTGCATTCCAATGAAGAAGGTGAAATTGTCGATATCATCAATTCCAAGATGGTGATGGTGGAAATCCGTGGGGTAAGTTTTCCGGCATATATCGATCAGTTGGATTTCCCCTATTTCAAACGGTTCACAGAAAAAAAAGTCCCTCAAAAGCAGAAAGTCTATGTGGAGGATATAAGGAGTGAGAAAAAGCAGGCTGTTTCCCAGGTTTCTGACGGTGTTTGGTTGTCTTTTTTGCCAGTTTGGTCACAGGACGAATTTGGAGATGAATTCGTCGAAACATTGAAAATTCACCTGGTCAATCGCCTGGAAAGTGGATTGAACTTCGACTACAGAGTGGATTTTCTGACCGGGGAGGAATTCGGAATCCAAAACGAAGTCTTTTCTTTTAAGGATTTTTACCTTCATGATATTCCTTTTGAGAAACTGAATGATAGCCCGGTATTCAGTTTTGAATTTGCATTGATAAAGCCAGATAAACGCAAGGCCGATTTTTTTGAAACAAAACTGAAGTTGAAGGCCAAGCAGGTCTTTTCAAAGACAGAAGAGGTTAGAAAGAAAGGAGAAGCGAATTTTTCATATAAGCTAATGGATGTTTACCCGGACCGGGTAGAAGAGGTCAAGCCGGATATTCAGGCTAAATTGTCACCTAATTTCAGGATTTATGATGCCTCAAGAAGCAGGCAAAATTTGCCGCCTGCCCGTTCCGTGGTGGACCTGCACATTGAGAAGATCACAAGTGATTGGGAAAAATTAAGCGCTTTTGAGATGCTCATGCTTCAATTGAAGGAATTTGAAAAATTCTATGAACTTGCTCTTTTGCATCATCTTCCGCAAATAGTGTTCATTCATGGAGTCGGGTCAGGTAAGCTAAGGGACGAAATTCACGAAGCGCTTCGTCTGAAAAAGGAGGTGAGAAGCTTTGTGAATCAATACAATCCATCCTATGGCTATGGAGCGACGGAGGTTTATCTGAAATACTGAAGTTTCGCTGCCTTCATCCCGGGTAGGATGCCTGATCACTATTTAAGTTTTATATTTGCATCGCTACCAGCCGAACCATCGTTCCTGTTTTAGCAGGAAAGGAAAGTCCGGACAGCACAGGGCAATGCACCGGTTAAGCGCCGGGTGATGTTCACATCAACAGATAGTGCCACAGAAAATAACTGTTCTTTCTTCGGAAGGAATGAGGGTGAAAACGTGAGGTAAGAGCTCACGGCAATTCCTGGTAACAGGTTTTGCGGGTAAACCTTGCATGCTGTAATGCCAAATAAGCCAACGTTTGAAAGCGGCCCGCTTGAGTTGGCGGGTAGGCAGCCAGATCCCGTCAGTAATGACCGGACCAGATAAATGATGGTTTAGAAACAGAATCCGGCTTACGAGCTGGTAGCATTTTGTTTAAGATTGAGGTAGTTGTGGATCGGTTCCCGAGAACAGTTCTATTTGCAGGGTAGGTTAGGATTCAAATGCCGTTTTCATTTTAGTGAGCAGATCGGTTTCGATGATCTTTTGAGCCACGATGATCATGTTCTTGAAGGCTTTAGCCTGTGAGATTCCATGCCCAATAATGACAGGCTTGGCAACCCCAAGGACCGGCGTGCCTCCATAGTTTTCAAAATTGAAGCGTTCAAAGAATTCGTTATTGATGTTTTTATGCCGGGTGACTTCGTAAATGGACTCCGCCAATTTCAGGATGATATTTCCGGTAAAGCCTTCACATACCATGACATCGGCCTTATCCAATAACAAGTCCCTTCCTTCCACATTTCCAATAAATTGGATTTGCTTGTTTTCCTTCAAAAGAGGGTAGGCTGCCTGCGCCAACACATTTCCTTTTCCTTCCTCTTCGCCAATATTTATGAGACCAACCCGGGGTGATTCGATTCCCAGGATGTTTTTTGCATAGAGCGCCCCTAGTAAGGCAAACTGATTGAGATTTTCCGGCTTGCAATCCGCATTCAGACCTACATCGAGCAGCATTCCTGTTTTCCCATTTTCCTTCGGGATGATGGTTGCAATAGTTGGCCGGTGCACTCCTTCAAGTGTCTTTATGCTGAAAAGCGCTCCTACCATCATTGCCCCGGTATTGCCTGCGCTGATCAGCGCATCTATTTTGCCGGTTGCCAGCATATGAAAGCCGACGGCGATTGAAGACTGCTGTTTTTCCTTAAGTGCTTTTGTCGGGTGTTCCTGCATGCCAATAACTTCGGGAGCATGTACAATCTGGTAGGAATCGGCAGGGATCCGGTATTCTGAAAGTATCTTTTTTAGCTGGATTTCGTGCCCTAATAAAAACAAAAATGCCGGAGAGGAATATTCAGCCAGATAGGATTGCAGGCCTTTTACGGTTTCCAACGGGGCAAAATCGCCCCCCATCATGTCTAAGCCTATATTCATCTGCGACAACTAAATAAAGTGATCTGGGACCGTAATTTATGGAAAAATCAGCAAGGCCCCGGGCCCGTTCCCAATTAGTTGATGGGAGATTTTTCGGCAACGACTTTTCCTTTGTAGACTAGTTTTCCTTCGCTGACATGGGCTCTGTGACGAACATGAATTTCACCTGTCGAACTGTCCTTGCTCAGTGTAACTTTTTCTGCTTTGTAGTGCGTCCTTCTTTTGGCGCCACGCTGCGCTGAATGGCGCCGTTTCGGGTTTGGCATATTACTTTAAGTTTGTCTTTATTTGTTTTAATTTATTTTTTGTCCAGGTCTTTAAATTTCTCCAATCCTTTCCAGAGATTGTTTTGCGTCTTATTGGTTTTAAAATCCAGTTTTTTCAACATGGCCAGCACCTCTTTGTTACAATATCTTCCTCCCATATTCTCCTCTCTGCACATTCGCTGATTGGGTATGCTCAGGTTTATGAATTCATAAATCCAATCAGACAGGTGAAGGTGACTTTCTCCTTTGGATAAATAATAGACATCCGGATCTTCTTCCTGTTCATTCATGATCTCAGGATCATCCACGAGTTTTACCAGGATGCGAAATTCATCCCAAAGTTCGATTGGGAGCATATTTCCACAACGGTCGCATTGGATATTCAGTGTACCACCGACTTCAAAATGCATCAACATAAAACCGTTTTTCTTATCCAAAGTCAATTTCACTTTTGCTTCACAGTGCTGAAAATCCTGTTGTTGATAGGCCTCAAAGAACTTGTCTGTAACCTGGTAGCTAAATTCGTGGATTCCGGGCTTCAACCCAACAAATGGTATTTCAAAATCCCTTCTACCCATGAACGCTTTTTAAAGAGTTTGCAAAAGTACGAAAAAAGGAATAAAAAGCATGAAAAAAGGGCTAAAATGACAGCTTTCTTCTCAATTTCAATACCAAACCATCTATTTGATAACTAGATTGGTATTAAATATTGGAGTATTTGCCTGAATTGAAGCGTTAATTGATTTAAAGTGTTCTCACCCAGATATTACGGAAACTGAGGGGATCGCTTTTATCTCCATGCGCTTGCAATTTGATCGGACAGGCTCCGTGTTTCTTATAAAAGGGTTGCCCGATATAAAGGGTTTGTCCTTTCAATTCAAAATGATTTTGTACAAGTACGCTATTGTGAAATACCGTTACATAAGCCGGACTTTTAACGCTCCCATCTTCATTGAAACGGGGGGCTGTCCAGATGACATCATAGCTCTGCCACTCACCTGGTTTGCGACAGGCATTGGCCAGTGGAATACCCTGTTTATAAATGCTTCCTGCCTGTCCATTGACATAGGTCGAATTATTAAAGTTATCCAATACCTGTAATTCATAACCGGCGTCGCCTGGACCTGTGGATGCTAAAAATACACCACTATTGCCTCTGGCCTGCCCTTCTCCGGTAATATTGGATGGAATCCGGTATTCAATATGTAGCTGGTAATCTGTAAAGGATTGTTTGGTTTCAATATTTCCAGCGGTCTTCTCTACAGTGAGGATGCCGTCCGCCACTATCCATTTGGCAGGCTGGGTAGTATCCCGGACAGAGCGCCATAGGTCCAGGTTTTTTCCGTCAAACAATACGATGGCATCTGAAGGCGGGTCACTGTTGACTTTACCAGGAGTCACAACAGGCGGCACTGGACTGTAAACTTCCGTTGCTTTGGGATCTCCCTGTTGCGCATACAAGAATAGAGGCAGAAGACCTATACTAAAAAAGGCAAAAACTGATTTTTTCCAATGACAGAAGGCAATCCGTATCATATTAAATGTGTGTTAAGTAAAGAAATGAATGGAAAATTATGCAAAAAGAAGATAGCCCCACCCAAGCAGGCTTTATTTTTTACTTTTATAAAACGAGGGTATTTCCGCATATTGCCATAACCCGAAACAGGATAACAGGGAGGACAATAGAATCCCAACATAATAAAGGAAAAATTCATCCGGGTCTGTCGAATTTGAAACGTTGAACAAATTAAGCAGGCAGATCAGGGTGGATCCGCTATAGGCAAACAAAAAAGAAGCATATGTAAATGCCATGGTATTTTCAAAGGTGCTATGTTGTATTTCTTTCAGGTAACCCACTAGCCCGAAAATGCAATGGATGATTATTAGAAAAGAGCCCATCCCAATGATCAACAGGTTGGGGCCATTTTCAAAACCATTCCATATCAATATGAGGGCTTCAAAAAGAATAAATCCAAGCATGGAATAAAATAATCCCTTTCTTTTCGTGAATTTGGAACTAATTAAAAAAATGACAAATACGAAATGAATGCCGATCAGGTTCCTGACAAACATCAATTGAGCCTGCAAATGATTATTAGTTGCATGGCTGATAAAGCGGTATTGATTGAGCAGACCGGTAAGCAGCCAATAAATCCCGATCAAGAGGTAGGTCTTCTGGTATAATAGTTTCTTTCGCAGCACCAATAGAAAGGGAGCAAAGCAGAAAACAATGGCAATATTCGTAATAAGCTCGTTTGCTAAAAGGTATAATCCGGTTTTCACAAAAAAATGTTGGTACTATAAAGCGTCTAAACTATTATTTTATTTTCAGTAAAAATACTTGGTTTTCTACTCGAATTACGAATAACGTCCAGCTCTTTCCATTCTGCAGACGAGATAGCAACTTCAGGATGCATTATAAAGAGAGTAAAAAAGAAAATTACTCTAAGGGGTAACCGAAAATAAGCCCACGCATCAGCCGCCCCTGCATTTCCCAAAAAGGATCGGGCGGATTAAAAAGCATTATTTTTGCCGCATATATCAACTGCCAGCCGTCAAAATTGATTTCAAGGGAAACGATACAACAAATTCTGAACCGCATCGATATCGTTGATATCGTGGGTGAATTCGTTAAACTTAAAAAAAGAGGAACCAATTATCTTGGGCTTTGCCCCTTTCATAACGAAAAGACTCCTTCTTTCACCGTATCGCCTGTCAAAGAGATTTACAAGTGCTTCGGATGCGGACGCAGCGGGAATGCGATCAGTTTCCTGATGGAGCATGAGAAATATTCCTATGTCGAGACCCTTCGCTGGCTGGCCAACAAATACAATATTGAGATCGAAGAAACAGAAACCAGCCCCGAACAGCGATTACAACAGCAGGTTTCAGATAGCCTTTATATCATTAATCAATTCGCGGGAAATTATTTCAGCGATTTGCTTTTTACTGATGATGAGGGAAAGATGGCAGGCCTGGAATATTTGAAGGAGCGAGGTTTCAGGGAAGAAACAATAAAAAAATTTGGTTTAGGGTATTGCCTGGAACAACGCGATGCATTTGCAAAAACTGCCCTTGCCAGCCAGTACAATCCGGATTACCTTATAAAAAGCGGCCTTGTGTTGAAAAGGGAGGAAGCCCTTGTTGACAATTATCGTGGCAGGGTCATTTTCCCAGTACATAACCAAACTGGAAAGATCATCGGTTTTGGAGCCCGCATCATTAAAAAAAACGACCGGGCTCCGAAATATATCAATACCCCGGAAAACGAGATCTACCAGAAAAGTAAGATTCTCTATGGCACCTATTTTGCGCGTCAGGCCATCGATCAGAACGATGAATGTTTACTGGTCGAGGGTTATACCGATGTCGTATCCCTGCATCAGGCAGGCATAGAGAATGTGGTGGCCAGTGGCGGAACGTCTCTGACCCAGGATCAGCTCAGGCTAATAAAAAAATACACGAACAGGCTGATTATTCTTTATGATGGAGATGCAGCAGGTGTCAAAGCGGCTTTACGCGGGCTGGATATGGCAATTGAGGAAGGTCTAGATGTGAAACTGGTGCTGATACCAGATAAGGAGGATCCGGACAGCTATGTAAATAAGGTAGGAGCCCTTGCTTTCCGGAATTTTATCCGGGAAAACAAAAAAGATTTCATTCTATTTCAATTGGAAGTTTCACTAAAGGAAGCCGGGGAAGACTCCACACACAAAGCCGCAGTCGTCAATCAACTGGCCGAGACCATTTCCAAACTGAACAAGGCGGAGGATTTCACCAAGCAACAGGATTATATTCATCGGTGCGCAGAAATTCTGGGTATCGGGGAAGCCGGTTTGCATACCCTCGTAAACCGCCATATCAGAGATAAAATTTCAAAGGAGGAATCCAGGAAACCGTCCAGGATAGCCACCATTGTTCAGCAACAAACCGAAGAAAAGGGGCAGGATAACCTGGAGGATGAAACCTTCCAGATACTTTTTCAGGATCAGCTTCAGGAGCGGGCCCTTGTAAGAGTGTTGCTTAGTTTCGGACCTATGAACTGGTCCGATGGCAAGACAGTGGCAGACTATATTTTCGAGGAAGAGATGGATGAGGAAATGTTTAAGAACAAGAAGGTTCCGGAAATCCTCAATCTTTATAGAGTTCAATCCATGTCCGGGAATTACCCCGGCATCTCCGATTTCGCTTATTCTGACGATTCTGAAATAGTCAAACTGGTGATTGAATCAACCAACCACCCCTATGAGCTCAGTCATCGATGGTATGACGAAGACCGGGCCCATAGCATCAACAGGGAGATATGGAAGCTTAATTATGAAAATTTCAGAAAAAAAGTGATGCAAAGTGATAATTCAGCGGAAGAAATCTATTCAAGAAACTCCACTGAACAATATAAAGAAGATGTGGAAGCCGTGTTGGTTTACCTGAAACTGAAAAAGATCAAAAGACTTATGCTATTGAATGAAGAGGACCTGAAAAAACCCAATTCCAGTAGTGAAGAGATCAAACATTTCCAGGAAGTGCATTCGCACCTGAAGCAAATGCAAATCGAGCTTACAAAAAAGAAAGGAACGGTACTCTACCCATTCTGAAATGCGGGAATTTCCGAATATACTTTTCTCGCCTGCATCATATGCCGTTCGTTGTGAGCCACAAGAAGCCTTAAGGTATCGCATAATCTGAAATGGAAGGTCTTCACGAAGAAAAAGGGGATTTTGAGTTTCTGCAGGTCACGGGCGGAAGAATGATTCAGTATATCGTGCAGGGTATCCTGGAGTTCTAAGAAATCTTTGATCGGTTTTTGGGGATGGCCGTCTTCAGGAAAAAGCCGCAGGCATTTTAGGGTTTCCATCCGGAATAATTCGCCATTTTCCTTTGGCTTGACTTTTTCATAGATCCAATCTGCTACCCAGCTTGTATTAAGGATATCGCTTTCCTTTTCTTGGGGAGTGGTGATTTTTTTCAAAATTTCTGAAATACATGGACCATTCACGAGGTTGAGGTGATGATAAATTTCTGAAATATTCCATCCGGAATCAGAGGGCTTATGTCGTAGAGCTGTTTCCGGTAACTGCAGGAATTTGCCGGTTGCGGCATTGATGAGTTCGGTCCTGTCCGCAAGATCGGATAGGAAGGTTCTCTTTTCAAAATAGCTCATGGAATAGGTTTAGCATAGTCCTGCGTTTTTTGCTTAAAATAAGGAAAGATCTGCCGGTATCTGCGGACTAATTTAAGTCAAATATTTGGCTGTTCAAATGAATTGGAGAAACTTACCAGAACCAGCAGCACTATCCGAATGCCCGGGCAAAGAAGCCTCTGACCTTTACACAAGGATTTCCATAATTTTACCCAAACAAGCAGAACAACATCGTGGCAGACCTACTGAGCAGCCCCATTTTATACCTCAAGGGAGTCGGGCCTCAAAGAGCGGAATTATTGAAAAAGGAATTGGGAATATTTACCTTTCGGGGGCTGCTTGAGCATTACCCCTATCGCCATATTGACAGGACAGAGGTAAGCCTAATTCGGGATATAAATCCGCAAACCGAGTATATACAGATTATCGGAAGGATTATCTCCATGCACAACCTCGGTGAGAAAAATGCTAAAAGGCTTGCAGCTACAATTCAGGATTCAACCGGGACGCTGGAATTGATTTGGTTTCAGGGGTTAAATTGGGTCTCAAAAATGCTTCAGCCAGGAAAGACTTATTTTGTCTTCGGACGAATAGGATTTTACCAGGGAAAGCCGCAGATCACTCACCCCGAAATCGAAGCCATCGTGGATGATTCGACCCAGAGACGGAGTTTTTTGGAACCGGTCTATCCAAGCACTGAAAAATTGAGTTTAAAAGGAATGGGAGGCAGACAGTTGGGCAAATTGAGCCTTTCCCTTCTGAACATGCTGAGCGAAAAAGACATAGCGGAGATATTACCTCCCTACCTGATCAATGAACAAAAACTAATGAACCGTTTTCAGGCATTCAAATCAATTCATTTCCCGGCCTCTTTGATAGAATACAGCCACGCCTTGGAAAGACTGAAGTTTGATGAGCTGTTTATTGCTCAAATCCGTATGGGTTTAATCAAGTCCAGGAGACACAGGTCTTCTACGGGAGTGGTATTTGGTCGTGTAGGTGAATTATTTAACCTGTTTTATTCCAGTCATCTTCCTTTCGAATTGACAGGCGCTCAAAAACGGGTTCTAAAGGAGCTAAGAAAAGATATGGGCAGTGGCAGTCAAATGAACCGTCTTCTACAAGGTGATGTAGGCAGTGGCAAGACAATTGTGGCGCTTCTATCGATGCTGCTGGCAGTTGATAATGGTTTTCAGGCCTGCCTGATGGCCCCTACGGAGATCCTCGCACGTCAACATTTCGAAGCAATCAACCAGCTTTTGAAAGAAATGCCGGTCAGGATGGATATCCTAACAGGTTCCACGAAAGCCAAATTGAAGCGTTCAATAGAAGAGAGAGCGGCAGAAGGTAATTTGGATATTCTGATCGGCACCCATTCCCTGATCGAGGATTCCGTACAATTCAGGAACCTGGGATTGGCTGTGATCGATGAACAGCACCGCTTTGGAGTGGCACAACGTGCAAAATTGTGGGGTAAATCAAAGATCCCTCCTCATGTATTGGTAATGACTGCTACTCCGATACCCAGAACGCTGGCTATGACCGCATATGGTGATCTTGATACCAGCATCATGGATGAGCTCCCCCCTGGCAGGCAACCCATCATCACAGTCCATCGTTATGAAAATAAGAGGGCGCAGGTCATGGGATTTCTTCGCTCCGAAATTGAAAAAGGTCGGCAGGTTTATATTATTTTCCCACTCATCGAAGAATCCGAGACCCTGGATTATGAGAATTTGATGAAGGGCTATGAAAACCTAAAAGCCTGGTTTCCGGAGCCTAAATTCTGGATTAGCATGGTTCATGGAAGGCAGCCAAACGAAACGAAAAAGACGAATATGGAGCGTTTTGTGAAACAGGATACCCAGATCATGGTTTCTACGACGGTAATCGAAGTTGGAGTAAACATTCCTAATGCAACCGTGATGGTCATTGAGAGCGCGGAAAAATTCGGTCTTTCTCAGTTGCACCAATTGCGCGGAAGGGTTGGAAGGGGAACGGAAAAAAGTTATTGTATCCTGCTGACTGGTTCACAATTGAACAAAGAGGCGCGTGAGCGGTTAAATATCATGTGTCAAACCAACGATGGGTTCAGAATCGCAGAAAAAGATCTGGAGATCAGAGGACCGGGAGACATCGCAGGAACCAGACAAAGCGGGCTGTTGGATTTTAAGCTTGCCGATATTGTTAAGGATAAGCAATTGCTGGATTTGTCAGGGCAGATGGCTTGGAAATTGCTTCAGGAAGATCCGGATCTGGACTCTCCCTCTCATTCAAATCTGAAAAGCCTTTTAGATCAACTTTCGGGCAAAACGGTTTGGAGCCGGATATCATAAAACACGATTTAACTATAACGAAATAGAACAATAACCAGGAATTAATTAATTTGTAAAAAAGATATATTGATACAGCGATCACTGATATTCATTCTGTTGATTCTGACCGCATTGAAAACTTTCTCACAGAGCACAGGATATTCAAATCTGGAATTCGTTGAAAACAAAGGGCAATGGGATGAGAAGGTTCGATTCAAAGCAAATATCGGGACAGGATCCTTTTTTCTCCATCGAAATGGGTTCACGGTTTTGCTCCATAATCCGGATGATATGCGCCAGGACGGGCAATTCCACCATGGCGGGTTTAGCCAGCAAAGAAAAACTTCCAGGGCTTCTTCGCTCGTTCTTCACTCCCATGCATATCGGGTAAGTTTTTTGAATGCGGACGAAAATGCAGAAATCCTGCCGGATAAGGCTCTCCCGACTTACAATAATTATTACATCGGCAATGACCGATCGAAATGGGCCACGGAATGCAAGATCTATCAGGGAATTACCTATAAGAATATTTATCCCAATATCGACCTGCGTTATTTTACTGATAATGGGGTGCTGAAATATAACCTGATCATTCATCCGGGCGCGAATCCGGACCAAATCCTACTCAATTATGAAGGAGCAGGAAGTCTGAGCATAAAAAAAAATGAACTGACCATACATACTTCCGTCGGAGATGTCAAAGAAATGGTCCCTCATTCCTATGAATTGAACGATCAGGGCAGAAAGGATATAGAATGCAGTTTTTTCAAGGCTTCTGACCATATTATCCGGTTCAAACTGGGGAACCGCTCGCCAAACTCGACCATTATTATTGATCCAACTTTGAATTTTGCGAGTTTTTCAGGTAGCCATGCTGATAACTGGGGATTCACAGCAACCTTTGGACCGGATGGCAGCGCTTTTATGGGAGGAATCGTACTAGACAATGGTTACCCGGTAACAACAGGCGCGTTTCAAGTCAATTTTGCAGGAGGCCTTTCACCAATCCCCTGGGATGTTGGCATTTTGAAACTTGATCCTAGAGGAGGCGGAAGGGTTTTTGGAACCTATCTAGGGGGAAGCGGTAACGATTATCCTCACAGCATGATCGCCGATAATCAGGGCAACCTGATCGTATATGGCAGAACCTCTTCTATAGATTTTCCTGTGACTGTCAAAGTTGGCCCTTGCGGAGGACGGGATATCTATGTAACCAAATTCAATGCAGGGGGTACGGCGATCATCGGCTCTTTGAAGATTGGCGGTACAGCCGATGATGGAGTCAATATTGACGACCAGGATGAAACGGGAGGATTGAACGGAAAATTAGGTACAGAATCCCTTATTCTAAACTACGGAGACTGGTCCAGGGGAGAAGTTATTTTAGATGGGGCGAATAATATCTATGTTGCTACTTGTACGCAATCTGCGGATTTTCCGGTAACTACCGGTGTGTTTCAGCCGAATTTCAAAGGGGGGCCGGCAACTCAGCATGGAGGGGGGCAGGACGCCGCAGTGATTAAGATTTCGCCTACCTGCACCAGCTTACTTTGGGCCTCTTTTTTGGGAGGCTCGGATGAGGATGTAGCATTCGTCATGGACGTCAACCCCCTGACAGGGAATCTTTATATTGGCGGAGCTACCCTCAGTCAGGATTTTCCGGGAATTGGGGCGGGCTCGGTTCAAAGCAGATTTCAGGGAAATATCGATGGTTTTGTTTCGATCATATCTTCGGATGGCAGTAAACTTATAAATTCAACCTATTTAGGTACCAGCGGGAATAACCCGATCTACGGAGTCAAATTCGATAAACTTGGTTATCCTTATGTGATGGGGACCACTTCGGGTTCCTGGCCGGTAGTGAATGCTGCCTGGAGCAATCCCGGATCCAAACAATTCGTTGAAAAGCTACAACCTGACTTATCGGCAGTTATATATTCCACTACTTTCGGATCGGTTAATGCCAAACAACCAAATATCTCTCCTGTGGCATTCCTGGTGGACCGCTGTCAGAATGTTTATGTTTCAGGTTGGGGTTCATTTTATGCCCCCATCGTCCCGGATCCTTATAATTTGGCCGGGACTACCGGTATGAGCTTTACACCGGACGCCGTAAAACCGCATACCGATGGGAGGGATTTCTATTTTATCGTCATCAAACGGGATGCAACAAGCTTGTTGTATGGAACTTTTTTCGGACAGCAGGATATCCCGGGAAAGTCTCTAAGTGAACATGTGGACGGAGGTACCAGCCGTTATGACCAAAATGGCGTGATCTATCAGGCGATTTGTGCGAACTGTGATACCGATCCCGGCATTATCTGGCCTGCAACTCCGGATGCCTGGGCTACCAAGAACGGAGACGCGAATCAGGGAGGATGTAATGAGGCAGTAGTAAAGATATCTTTCAATTTTGCCGGTGTCGCAGCCAATATCAAATCCCTGATCAATGGCCGTTATGACAGCATGGGATGTGTTCCATTAGGGGTAACTTTCGAAGACACCATACAAAATGCAAAAACCTATGTTTGGAGTTTTGGGGATGGAACCCCCGATACTACGACTACCAGCTACCAGGTTTTTCACACTTATTCCAATACAGGTCTTTATACTGTTCGTTTGATCGCTATCGATTCCTCCACCTGCAATATTGCCGATACGGCCTATATGCATATCCTGGGCAGGAATGACAGGGCACTGCTTAGTTTTGTTGCGCTCAAACAACTTCCTTGCGAATCTCTTTCTTATGTCTTTGACAATACATCGACACCTGCTGCAGGCAAGCCGTTCTCAGATACCGCATTTCTGTGGAATTTCGGGGATGGATCTCCAACCTTACCGACCGGCACACAAAATGTAAGTCATTCCTATGCTACAGCCGGCACCTATGATGTTAGCCTCACCCTGGAGGACACGGATTATTGCAATTATCCTGATTCGGCTACACAATTGCTTTCAGTTTCACCTTTGGTCAAGGCGCAGTTCCTGACGCCTGCTATTGGTTGCGTTCCTTACAATGCCTATTTCAACAATACTTCACTGGCAGGTGAACAGTTTTTATGGAGTTTTGGAGATGGTACCACATCGACAGATGTGAGTCCGACACATTTATATGACAATGTCGGTACATACACAGTTAAGCTGGTTGCGATCGATTCCAATACATGCAATATCATTGATTCGACACAGACTACAATCACGGTGAGCAATAGACCTACGGCTTCTTTCACTACGACTCCGGTTCCGCCGGTAGCCAATACACCTAACGTATTTTCGAATTCTTCGATCGGGGCAATCCTTTTCAAGTGGATATTCGGTGACGGAGACACGGCTGTGCGCACTAACATGGATACTGTCATTCACCAGTATAATTCTACCGGCACTTTCAATGCCTGCCTGGTAGCGATCAACCAGAATGGTTGTCCCGATACTGCATGCATGTCCGTGGAGACCGTTGTTAATCCTTTGTTTGACGTCCCCAATGCTTTTACGCCGGGAAGGTTTGGCGAGAACAGTATTGTTAAAGTCGTGGGCTTCGGCATCAGCCAGATGGATTTCAAAATATATAACCGATGGGGGCAACTTGTATTCGAGAGCAATAATCAAAATATTGGATGGGATGGTACTTTCAAGGGAGTGCCGCAACCGATGGACGTATATGCTTATATTGTTGAAGTGGTTTTCTCTGACGGAAAAAAAGGATTCAAGAAAGGGGACATCACCTTAATTAGGTAAAATGTTTTTCATAATAATGAAAGAAAGGAGGTTATGGTTATGAAAACATATCTGAGGACTTTAGTTGTTCTATTCATTCTATTTCCGGGTTTGCAAAGTCATTCCCAGGATCTGCATTTTTCTCAGTGGTTCAATGCCCCGCTGATCACCAATCCAGCCAATACAGGATTTATCCCCGATGGGGATTATCGAATCGGGGCCAATTATCGAAACCAATGGTCTTCAATAATGTCCGAGCCCTACCAGACTATGAGCGTCTGGGGTGATGCACAGGTCTTTCGAAACCGGATTGAGAACGGCTGGCTGGGATTAGGCGGCGCCATTTTGCGTGATCAGGCCGGTGCCGGTAATCTAACTTCCACTGAGGTATATGGGTCTGCTGCTTATCACCAGATGCTGGGCTATTCCAGCCTGCTTACCGCCGGCTTCAATGCAGGTTATGTCAATAAACGGATCAATAGCTCCAACCTGAAATTTCCGGATCAGTTCGATGGTAGTTTTTTCGATCAGTCCCTTCCTACGAGCGTAGTCATCGACCAACCGAATATAAATTTTCTAGACATCCAGGCAGGACTTAACTATGCATATTTTCCCAATAAAAATATGTATCTGAATGGCGGATTCTCCATTTGGCACCTGAATCATCCCCGGGAATCTTTTTTTAGCACGGACCCGCTTGGCTTCGATAGCCGGTTGCCTTTGCGATACACAGGTTTTCTGAACGGCAGTTTCAAGACCAGCGAGGACGTCATTTTGAATGTGATGGGCTATTATACTAACCAGGCAGGCGCTTCAGAAACGGTATTGGGAATTAATTTGCAGTACCGGTTAACTCCTGATGGAGATCAATCGGTCATTGGAGGAATTTACTGCCGGTATGGGGATGCTTATTTTCCCATGATCGGTTTTGTATATAAGAATATCCGCCTCATGTTTACTTATGATGTTACCGCTTCATCATTGGCCAACTATAATAACGGCAATGGTGCCTGGGAATTTGCCCTGATAAATTATGGTTACTATAGTGATTTCAGCGGAGACCGCAGGCAGTTCCTCTGTCCTGATTTTAAGCAATAACCGAAGAAGGCCTGAGCTGCTGAAATCTTGTTAACAATTCGGTAATTGCCTTCTTTCATATAACCTTTTAGGGGAAACACCGTATTTACCTGGGATTGGAGCGGAGTGACACAGGGATTATTCCTTAGCCGGTCGGGGTAGCCATTTTCCTTTGATCAATAGCATGTTTTAAAGTCATTTTATTATTGCTAACAAATCTTTATAAATAAGACAGTTCTATGTTTCTTTCTAAACACTATGTTTGCAAAAAAATTCGCATGTCAAAGGCGATTTCTTTAGCGCTGATTTGCTTCTTGCTTTTTTCAATGAATGGCCTAGCCCAACACAGGCCCCCTGATTTTAATTCCTATTCCGATGAAAATACGGACGAAGGATCAGGGTTTAAGTTGAGTCATCTTTTTCTGGGAGGCAGCCTGAACCTGGGATATGACGGGGATGTATTTAATATTGGTGTCGCTCCAGAAGTCGGTTACTCCCTTAACCGCTGGTTCGATGTTGGTGTCCTTATCAATTACAATTACACCTCCCAGTCTGCGGATCCTACCGGATTTTATAATCCGGATACCCGAACCAGGATCTCCACTTATGGACCCGGTGCTTTTGCCCGGTTTTATCCGTTGCCTTTTCTTTTCCTGGTCGCTGAACCGGAATATAACTGGACAACCACTTCGATAACTCCCATGCCGAATGGACCAACTACTACAATTAACCAGGGAGCGTCAAGCCTTTTGCTGGGTATAGGTTATGGTCGGCGTTTTATCGGACACAGCGGTTTCTATATTTCAGTCATGTTCGATGCGTTGTCTAATCCGGGCTCTCCTTACAGAACTTATTATAATGAGCCCATTCCCGTATTTAAGGCAGGCTTCGATTTCTATTTGCATAATAAAAGAGCTTAGGTCTAAAGAGTGGATTTACGAATCCTTCTGCGTGAGTTGATGTATTATTTCAGCGACCGTGTTGAAGAAACCGATCCTTTGGCCCGGGTTTTCATAAAGGAATCCTTCGTTCCACATTTTTAAAAGCTGTTCACGAAGAAAATCATAATAACCTGCGCTGTTCAATATATAAATTTTTTTATTATGGATTTTTAACTGATTCCAGGTTAGCATTTCAAAGAGCTCGTCGAGGGTACCAAAACCACCGGGAAGAATAATCGCCGCATCTGATTTTTCATACATCATTTTTTTTCGGACATGCATATCCGGCACTATTGTCAGTTCGGTGAGACCCTGATGTTGATGTTCTCTTTCTTTAAGCAGTTCAGGCATGATCCCAAGAATATGACCCTTATTTTCAAGCAGGCTATCCGCCACACGCCCCATCAAGCCTCGGGAGCCCCCTCCATATACACATTTGAGTTGGTTCAGGGCCAGTAATTTCCCCAATTCGGTGGCCTGTTCGCGGAATACAGGATTGTGACCATCACTGGAACCGCAAAAGACGGCGACTGAATGAATAGGCATGAATGGCAGGTTGAGAGTTTAAAATTGAATAATTACAACGGGTTTGCCTAATTTCCCACATTATTAAATCCCTTTAAGTTCATGTCTGCCGGACTTTTATTTTCTTTTGTGCTTGGATATTTTTTCCTCCTGCTTACAGTTGCTTATTATACTTCCCGCCATTCCAATAACGATTCTTTTTTTATCGGAAATCGCAACTCAAACTGGATGTTAGTGGCATTCGGGATGATCGGAACCTCTTTGTCGGGTGTGACTTTTGTTTCGGTACCCGGAACAGTCGGAGATTTTAACGGAACTTCCTTTAAGGCATTCGGGTATTTCCAGGTGGTTATCGGATACTGGATCGGATATTTTGCCGTTGCTTTCATTCTGCTTCCCCTCTATTACCGGCTTCAACTCACTTCTATTTATAATTACCTCCAGAGCCGTTTCGGTCAGACTGCCTATAAGACAGGGGCGCTTTTTTTCATCATTTCCCGAAGTATCGGCGCTACTGCCCGACTTTATCTGGTAATTAATGTATTGCAGGTATTCATACTTGATCAGATAGGAGTTCCATTTGTGTTAACGGTTTCGGTTATCCTATTAATGATCCTTCTTTATACTCTTGAAGGAGGTGTTAAGACCATCGTTTATACGGATACTCTGCAAACCAGTTTCATGCTAATTGGTTTGATAGTATGCATTTTTTATATCATGCAGCGGTTAGGTTTGAATCTGGGTTCCAGCATTAAGACACTTGGGGATCATGGTTATCTGCATTTTCTAAACACTGATGTAAAAAGTAAAGGATTCTTTCTCAAACAGATCGTTGGAGGCATGTTCATTACAATTGGAATGACTGGTTTGGACCAGGAGATGATGCAGAAAAATATCAGTGTCAGGAACCTGAAGGATTCACAAAAAAATATGCTGACTTTTTGCATGACTCTGCTTGTTGTCAATTTTCTTTTTTTACTTCTGGGGGGCCTGCTCTACCTATATGCACTGAATAATCAGGGTTCCTATCTTGGACATTCTTTGATATTCAATGGCCACAATATCATTGGCGATGATCTGTTTCCCATGATCGCTCTCAATGCGATGCCGCGAGCAGTAGGCGTAATTTTTATAATCGGGTTGATATCTGCTTTATTTCCCAGTGCAGACGGGGCTTTAACAGCCCTTACCTCGTCTTTTTGCATCGATATATTGGGCCTTAACCGAAGAAAGAACCTGGGTGAAAAAAAGCGTAGGAAGCTCAGGATGACGGTCCATATTTGCATGGCAGTTTTGTTTTTTATGCTAATCCTGTTCTTCAAGGACCTCAATAGCAAATCCATTATCAACAATATTCTTGACCTCGCAGGGTACACTTATGGACCCTTGCTGGGATTGTTTTCTTTTGGCGTATTCACCCGCCGCAAATTGCCGGATAACTGGTCAATTACGGCGATCTGCCTATTTACCCCCGCTTTATGCTATGTTCTTAGTCATCAATCTTCCGAATGGTTTGGTGGTTACCAGATTGGATATGAACTGTTGCTGATCAACGGTGTTCTGACTTTTTCAGGACTATGGGCCATCTCAGACAAGAATACCGATATGTCAGCATCCCTTTAACCCGGTTTTTTTCTTCCTTATCTTTGTTTCAAGAAAATCAGGAAATGGAATTGATAGATCCAAGGGCTCAATCCTATGCGGAGGAACATAGCTCCGTTGAGGAAGATTTGCTTCGCAGCATCGCCAGTCATACCTACGAGAATCATCCCCATTCCCACATGCTGAGCGGTCATTTGCAGGGAGAGTTTCTTGCATTAATAAGTTTACTGTTAAGACCTAAACGCATTCTGGAGATCGGCAGCTTTGTTGGTTATAGCGCCCTTTATCTATCCCGTGGATTAGAGGAGGGTGGTATGCTGCATACGCTTGAAGTCAGGGAAGAGGAGGCGGCTGTTGCAAGGACCAATTTCTCACGTGCGAACGCAGGGAACCGGATACTTTTACACCATGGAAACGCGTTAGAAATCATTCCAACCCTTAGAGAAACCTGGGACCTGGTTTTTATAGACGCGGATAAGACAAATTATATAAATTATTACCATATGGTTTTACCCCAGGTCAGACCAGGAGGATTGATCATTGCCGACAATGTTTTTTTTCACGGAGAAGTATTGGAAGATCAAATAAAAGGGGAAAATGCACAAGCCATCCACGCTTTCAACGAATTTGTCAGCAAGGACCCTTCCGTAGAAAAACTCATGCTCACAATTCGGGATGGATTGTTAATTATAAGGAAAAAATAGATTTGATATGAAGAGATGGTTTCCTTTTGTTTTAGTACCCATAGCCTGCCTGGTTTTTTTAAGATCGTCTGGTCAAGACTCTTCTGACATCGAGATTTATATTGCCACATACAAGGATCTCGCCATTGCTGAAATGCAACGTAGCGGTATACCCTCTGCCATTATTCTCGCCCAGGGAATACATGAAACAGAGGCAGGTACCAGCGAACTCGTAAAAAAGTCCAACAATCATTTTGGGATCAAATGCAAAAACTCCTGGAATGGATCTGTCGTTTATCATGACGATGATGAAAGAGGAGAATGTTTTCGCAGCTATGAAAAACCTGAGGACTCCTACCGGGATCATACAGATTTTCTGAAATCCAGCCCCAGATATGCATTTCTTTTCAAATTTGATCCCATGGATTATGCGTCCTGGGCTTATGGCTTAAAAAAGGCGGGTTATGCTACAAATGTGCACTACCCCCAGATTTTGATCAAGCTGATTGAAGATTATAATCTACAGCAATATACATTGATCGCAATGGGGAAGATCAAATACTCCGGCGAGATCTCGATTGAAGGGACTCAGGGCCGTGACTTGCCTCATGCCGGAACTTCGGAGACAGTGAAACAGAGGGGGACCGCTTCTGTCCGGATGCCGCCGCCTCAATATCCTGAAGGCGAATTCGTGATCAATAACACCAAAGTCATTTATGTTCATTCGGGCACTTCACTTCTGGCTGTTGCTGATCAATATCACATTCCACTGAGCCGGCTGACTGATTTCAATGATATGAAGACTGAGAATGTCCTTGAAATTGATCAGCTACTGTTCCTTCAACGAAAGAGAAAACTGTGCGATCATGAATTCCATGTGGTACAACCTGGCGAATCCTTGTATCAAATTTGCCAGAAAGAAGGAATTCGTTTTGACAGCATGCTTGAAATCAATAAGTTATCTCCAGGCTCACAGCCTGTGCCAGGGGATAAGATCATGCTCCAGCCAGATTGAATTCTAAATTGGCGAAGCCACATTGATATATTTTTGTTCTGAAAGGATATATTTGCGCTGATTCATTGATTTTATGTCGATTTTCTATGCCCATAATATATGTGCACGATAAGTCTTTTGAACCTTATATTTCAGGGGAAACGATCAGGGAACGGATAAGAACATTAGCGCAAGACCTTAGTAAAGATTATTTGGGGAAAAAGCCTCTGTTTATTGCAATTCTCAATGGTTCTTTTATTTTTGCAGCAGACCTTTTCAAGGAGCTTTCGATAGCAGCGGAGATCTGTTTTATCAAACTTGCTTCTTACAAAGGAACCAAATCCTCCGGTCAGGTGATTACGGCAATTGGATTGGATACGGAGGTTTTCGGCAGGCATGTGGTGATAATCGAAGATATCGTGGATACGGGTAGGACATTAAATGAGTTTCTGCCCCAGCTCCATCACCAGCAGCCCGCTTCCCTTAAAATTGCAGCCCTTTTACAAAAGCCTGAGGCTTCTATTTATCCAATTTCTGTGGATTATCTGGGGTTTTCTGTCCCAAACAAATTTCTGCTGGGCTATGGTCTTGATTACAATGGACTTGGCCGCAATATCCCTGAAATATACAAGTTGGTCGAGTAATTCTTAAGAAACCGATAAGCTCCGACTATCGCTGATGCAGCCTGATTAGCAGATCGGATATTATTTATCAGAGTTGCTATTCTAAATTTTGCGTTTTAACATGATCAGAAGAACCAAAATGAACTGGATTTCGACCATCCAAACTTGCTGTTTACTGACATTCTTTCTGCTGGGTTTTAACCTGGCGAATGGACAGCAATATTATTTAAGAGGTGAAGTGAAGGATGAAAGCAACAATGCTCTGGTTAATGCCAGAATCCTTTTACATTCAAGCAACTATCTCTATTATTCGGACAGTTCAGGGGTATTCGAGATACTGATCAGTGCCGGCGCTGATTCGGTGACTGTTTCGGCAGATGGTTTCAAACCACTTTCAATGGGACTGGAAGCGGGGCAATATCAGTATATCATCCTCAACACGACAGATAAAAACCACGGAACTGATAAACGCAGGCTCAGTTGCCTGACATTGAACCTGGACCTTCTACTGGATTTGGCTTCCGGAAAGGATGCTTATTCAGCATCCGGCTCAGGATCGGGAATGCCATTTTCTAAAACTGGGGGGACATCACATTCCCTAGTGGAAAACCATTTTCTGGAAACCCGCCTTTATCCTCAGACCTCCTTTGCTTTGAACCCGGGAAAGGTCTCTTTTAATAATTTGCAACGTTATATCAACCTGGGTACAATGGTTCCTCCGGATGCGATTCGCATCGAAGAGCTCTTAAATTATTTTAACCTGGATTATCAATTACCTCCTCCTGATAGCAGTTTTCAATTCGTTTCATATCTTACTCAATGCCCCTGGAATAGAGACAATCAGTTGCTTCTGCTTCATGCCAATGCCAGAAAGAATGATTTTGATAAAGTTCCTCCCACAAACCTGGTCTTTCTTATAGATGCTACAGGTTCCATGGATCTGCCCAACAAGCTCCCCCTATTGAAATCAGCACTGAAATTCCTGGCTGGCAATTTGAGAGAAAAGGATACAATTTCCATTGTTGCTTTTGGCCGATCAACTTCTGTCTTACTTCCTCCTACGCCAGGTAGCATGAAAAAACCTATTTTAAAAGCGATAGATCAGTTGAAGGCCGGTGGCAATATTCCGGGAGATATAGCCCTTCGCAATGCTTATACTATCGCAGAAAATCAGTTTATCCAGGGAGGTAATAACCGGGTAATCCTGATTACTGATGGAGATTTTAACAGCGGCCTGATAACCGAAGAAGAGATGGAGAAAATGATCATGATGCATAAACGCTGGGGGATCTATCTAAGCTGTCTAGGAATCGGCATGGATAATAAAAAAGAGGAGAAGCTTAATATATTGGTCGAAAGGGGAAGCGGGAATCTATCTTATGTAGATGATGAAAAAAATGTTGAAAAAGCACTGATGCGGGAATTTGCTTCTGTTGTGTATAATGTGGCTGATAGCGCATATTTCACCATTCAATTAGACTCCAACCTGGTAAAAAGTTATCGGGTAATCGGGTTTGAAAATAATTTGAATGCGATCCGGGATTCAGCCGACCACATCAGGGCCGGGGAAGTGGGGTCCGGAAGCTCGATAATGGCCATTGTGGAAATCACGCCTACGCCCGATTCAGTCCGAAAACAGTTGTTGGGGGCAAGCCCAGGAATAGTTGAGCTGCATTATAACCAGCCAGGTGACACCCTTTCGATAGTATCGGATTATGAAATTAAGGGAAAGCTATTCAAATTGTCGTCAATTCCAGACCCCTGTCGCTTTGCTATTTCGGTGGCTTGGTGTGGTCAAATTCTGAAAAATTCCTCATTTGTTGGCCGAGCGGATTGGAGTGGGGCCATTTCATTAGGCAGTGATTCCTATAGCAGCAAAGATCCGGCACAGAAAGAATTCATTGAACTCATGCGGAAGGCCAGAAGGATATATGCCATTAAGGCATCAAGTCAATAGGCTTAAAAAAAGAAAGCCGGCTGTCAACCGGCCAGCTCCCTGGACTAGGTTAGTCCTTAATTATTGTACAAAAATCGTCTTATTCGTCTGACCGGCGTCGGCGATGCTTAGTGCCGTATTTGTTCCCTGGCTGCTCAGGCTGAGTTGGTAAATGAAATTGCCAGTAATCTTCAGTTTTGTATTCGCTGTGGTGGTAAGATTAGTCAGAGCGATGGTTGCTGTCCAGGAATTCAATCCATTGACATTGCCGGATTGCAATACCGCCGGAACCCTGATGGGAGAGGAAGAACTGCCGACACTGTAAACGGGGGAACCAGGGGCTGTCGAACTGATACTATAATAACCATAGATGTATAATGTATCAAAAATGGTCCCGGCTGCCGTAAGATAAATGGTGTCTCCCACATTCACCGTGTCTTCGGTATGGTTAAAGGAAGTTACGGTGATATTGGCTGATGCAGGAACTGTATAGGTTGGCAATGTGGTCCCTTTGTTGCATGCAAGAAAGACCCGGATGTTTAACGATAACAATAGATGCTTGTTCATGATGTTTTTATTGATAATGGTTAA
>PMSV01000003.1 GCA_003168265.1 Chitinophagaceae bacterium | reverse complement strand
CGTTCTGCCTAATTCTATTAAATTTTCCACGTATAGAGTTTTACAAAGAAAATAAAATGAGTTATGCAAAACTTGTCATACAACTTTATGATTATTTAACAAATTCATTATTGATTGATACCTCATACATTGGCAATTGGAATAATCCAGGTTTTGAGTTTGCTTGTAGAGATAGCAGCTTGAGTTGCACAATTAATAATTCACTGTCCCAAGCCTTAGACAATGTTGTTTTTAAAATTGCTCTAAACAGTCCAACAATTAAAAATGAAAGAAGGCTGGGGCAAGAACGTTTAGAAGTAATCAGAAAGAAATATTACCCTCAATCTTTTGACAAATTATTCATTTCAAGTATTATTCCTGCAAATGACAGTAATATTAACTTAAATCATCTTTACCAGATGCTTATCAATGACGATAAGACCAAGTTTGTTGCTTTTTTTATTGATAAGGTTTCAAAACAAAGTTTTAAGCAATTGATTTTAAATAAACAGGACAATAACGTAAATATTATCAACAATAAATCCTTTCAAGACACTAGTTATTTCGACAATATTCCTCAGACTTATGCTTACATTGTAAAAGCTGTGAAATATGAGGAAAAGTGGTATTATGAAAAGTGTAACGTTATATATTTTGAGTCACAAGACAATGAAGATGAACGATTGCAATTCTTAGATAATCTTCAAGACTGGAATTTTTTCCAGATCAATTCAGCAGTTTTTAATCCCGACTTTTGGGAGACAAGTCTTTTCAAAAAGATTAAGGACCTACGGGAAGACCCAGATTGGAATAAATATGGCAAGACAATTTGGAAAACCGAAGAAGAAGAAAATAGGAATTATATAGGTTTATATGAGATTGTAGCTGACCAATTGAAGAAAAAAAATGCAGTTCAAATAAAACATATACACGTTAATTAATAGTCCACCATAAATACTGCATTGGAGTTACCCAATTAGAAGTCAAGTATGCTTATTTGCAGATCTTATCACCTTAGATACAACTTCGCGAAGCTGGTCAACCGCCATTTTAAAATATTCATAGATCGCGGAAAATTCAGCAGTTGCGCAAACACTTTGTAGACTTCTATAGCCGCGGTTCGAACTTCATTGATGCTGATTTTAGGCCACTACTTAGTTTTCTGCTGATAATTAATCGATTGCACTAAAAATTTTCCCTATTTTATTAGTTCAGTAATTTAGGTTCATTAAACCGATTGTGCTATGAAAAAAGCGCCTCCACTTTATTTTGTCATTCTCAGATTTTGCATGGTTTGATAAATTATTAAGAAACCCGATGAAGATATGCAGGGATTCAGGGGTATAGAAAAAGAAGGAGTGGATGGAAGATCGAACAATATGTATTATCTAAGACAATTCCCTATGAAAAGATCAGTTATGTTGTAAAGATAGACGGGATACTGGAGGATTCATTGCTCAATGAGATAGAGAAATGATCGGGGAATTATAAATTATTTATTAATAAGCAAATGGAATGGATTCCAAGGTTGATGCATTTTTAGAAAGTTCGGATAAATGGCAGGAGGAGTTGAAGCAATTGCGAAGGATCATTCTGGACTGTATGCTGACTGAAGAGTTGAAGTGGGGTGTCCCCTGCTATACATACCATACTAAGAACATTGTTGTCATTGGCGGATTAAAAGAATCTTGTGTGCTTAGTTTCTTCAAAGGAGCATTGTTAATTGATGACCGCGGCATTCTAACAAAACCAGGAGATAATACGCAGGTGGTTCGGATAATCCGCTTTACTAGTGTTCAGGAAATCAAAGAATTGGAACCTACATTAAAATCCTACATTTATGAGGCTATAGAAGTGGAAAAAGCCGGCGTGAAAATCAAGCCTGGGAAGGATAAGGGATTTAAAATAGCAAAAGAGTTTCAGAAAAGATTGGATAAAAACCCTGCATTGAAAGAAGCCTTCATTGTATTGACGCCGGGCCGACAAAGGGCCTATAATCTTTATTTTTCTCAAGCAAAACAATCCAAAACCTGTGAGGCCAGGATCGATAAATGCATTCGGAAAATTCTAGACGGAAAGGGATTAAATGAATAAGAAAGGGATAAGAAAAAAAATTAACTTGTAAGAAGAAAATCAAAGGCAAGCGTAGCTATAAGGTTTCAAATTGAAACCTTAGACGGGCATGGTAATCCTTTTCGATTTTAAATTTCTTAAAGTTTTCTAACTTTTTGTATTTATTGTATTGAGGGTGACTATGTGTCTTTAAAAATTTGCTGAAATCAACAACCAGCTTTTTATAGTCATTGAAGACCACTTCGGGTTTAAGGCCCTCGATATAGGCTGCATTTGATACAGAAATCGCTTTCATTTTATTTAATCTTTTTGGGAATGATTACAGGTCAAGCACGATCCGAATATTATCTTTTAGTTTTTCTATTTGATCCTTTGTCAATCCACCTAATCGATTAATCAATCGGCGTTTATCAATCGCACGTATCTGGTCAATCAGGATATCACTTAGTTTGGGTAATTGATTCTTAAAGAGGTGAACACGCAGCAATTCGATGTCAGGTTTTACGTTGGTTGTCACCGGGCAAATAATAGTAGATAAGTGCTCTTCATTGAGCAAGTCAGTCTGGATAATTACTACAGGTCTCGTTTTGCCGGGTTCCGTACCGACTGAAGGATTTAAATCTGCAAGCCAAATGTCAAATTGTTTAATCTTTATTTCCATAAAGCATTTCAAATTCAGATAAAACCTGAAGGGAGTCTTCTGCAACTAATTTGGATTCCTTTTTTAACTGAGATTTGATAAGTTTACGCTTTTGAAATTGATTATATAGGTGTAGGGCTTCGTTGATATAGCGGTTGCGGGGAAGTTTCATTTTAGAGAGAACCTTTTCAGTTTCCTCGTAAACTTTATCATCCAGCTTCAATGACAGAGTTTTCATATAATTCCTTTGAAATTCAAAGGTATATATTTTTAGTATATACTTCAAATTTCAGACTATTCAGAAAAATATTGGAAAGGCTACTAAAATATTCTCTGGATATGATTTTAAAGCAAAGTTCAGAGATGGGTCAAAGAAGACTGGTTCCAAAACTTGTACGGTTTTAAAGATTCTGTTTGCAATTGATCATAGTGTATCGAAATCGTACACCTTCTGTATCAAAAATGACCTATGACTTAATTAACTTTCAAAATTTATATTGTAAATCAATGCCTTTCTATCCCGGCACTTAGTTGGTGGCAGGTCTTTTGAAGATTTTACATTTAGGTCTATATGCTTTCCGGAAAACTAACATTAAAGGGTGGGCCATGTTCAGAAATAACTTCAAAATCGCTTTGCGTAGCCTTGTAAAACGCCGGGGATATTCTTTGCTGAATATTTTCGGACTTGCAATCGGTGTGACTTGCTGTCTGTTGATTGTTCAATATGTCTCCAATGAGAGAAGCTATGACAAGTTCAACAACCAGGCGAGGAATATTGTCAGACTGAGGCTTGATGAATATGAGCAGGGCAAGCTTGCCTGGAAGTCTGCGACAGTTTTTCCAGCCATTGGCCCGGCATTAAAAAATGAGTTTCCGGAGGTAGAAGATTTTTGCAGGCTGATTGATGCTGAGCTCTTGCTTTCGAATGATCAAACGGATGTAAAATTCAATGAAAAGAAGGGATATTATGCAGACCCCTCTGCTATAAATATCCTGGACCTGAGATTGACTAAGGGAAATCCGGAAGGAGCACTGAATGCACCGGATAAAATGATCGTTTCGGAATCCTTCGCGAAGAAATATTTCGGTAACGAAGATCCGGTTGGGAGGAAACTTGTCTCGAAAGATCCTGAATTTGTTCGTTCATATCTGATAATGGGTGTATTTAAAGATTATCCCCCCAACTCTCACTTGATTATCGATTATCTGGTTTCCTATTCGACGATGGGGGAAATAAACCGTGCAAGGGGAGATACCCAAAATTCAACAGAAACAAGCTGGGGCTGGTATGATTTTTATACCTATATCAAACTTAAGCCGGGATCTGATTTGAAGAAAATGGAAGCTAAACTGCCAGCGTTCTGTGATATGCACATAAATAATCGCGAATGGAATAAAACAAATAACATAAAAGCACAATTGCATCTTATACCTCTGACCGATATTCACTTACATTCAAACTTTAGCCAGGAGGCGGAAGTGAACGGCGACGGGCAGGCTGTTTCCTTCCTGCTTTTGATCGGGATCCTTATCATCCTTATTGCCTGGATCAATTATATCAATCTTGCAACAGCTCGTTCTCTCGAAAGGGCAAGGGAAGTGGGCGTTCGCAAAGTGCTTGGAGCGCTTCGATCTGATCTGGTAGGTCAATTCCTGGCAGAGAGCTTTATAATGAATCTGATTGCCCTTGTGATTGCATTTTTGGCAGCCTATCTTCTTACTCCGGCATTTAAACATTTAATCGGAGGATATTCTTCACCGGGGTTTTACCTCCCCCTCAGTTATTGGTCAGGTTTTTTAATTTTATTTTTCGCAGGAAGCTTTATGGCCGGTATATATCCTGCCTTTGTTTTATCTGGATTTCAACCGGTGAAAGTATTGAAAGGGATATTCAGAAATTCAAGCAGCGGGGTAATTCTGAGGAAAGCCCTCATCGTAACACAATTCATCACATCAGTTATTATGGTTGCCGGAACGATGATTGTTTACCAGCAGATCAGTTACATGCAAAACCAAAAACTTGGTTCCAACATCAGCCAGACCCTGGTTCTTGAAGGTGCTTCCTCTCTGAAAGATTCCGCTTACACAAATATCATCCAGCCATTTAAACAGGAAATAATGAAAAATCCTAATGTCAGAAACATTACGGCATCATCTTCTGTAATGGGGAATGAAATTTATTGGACTAGAGCCACCAAAAGAGTTGGACCAAACAATAAGGAAGTTACGCTTTATCTTCTGGGTATTGATTATGATTTTATTCCCTCCTATGAAATTAGATTGATAGCAGGCAGAAATTTCTCGAAAGATTTTCCATCGGATAAAAACGCTGTTATCCTGAACGAAGAGGCCATAAAACAGTTAGGTTTTGAGAGTGCAGAAAAGGCGCTGAATCAAAAAATAACCTTTAGAGATTCATTGACGATAGTAGGTATTGTCGCTGATTACCATCATGAAGGTCTTCAAAAAAAGATTCAACCGATGGCTATAATATTAAGGCCCGGCCAGAGAGAATTTTATTCGGTGAAACTGGGAAAAGACAATATACGCAAGACAGTCGTTTCTATTGAGAAGTTATGGGAGAGGTACTTCCCCGCTGACCCTTTCAATTATACCTTTTTGGATGATGCTTTTGATAAGCAATATAAATCAGATGAGTTATTTGGGAACATTTTCTCGGTATTTGCAATTCTGGCCATTCTTATCGCCTGTTTTGGGCTTTCCGGGCTATCGGCATATAATGTCCTGCAGAGAAGAAAGGAGATCGGCATACGTAAAGTGATGGGAGCTTCCATTAGAAGGCTGCTGGTTCTGTTGGCAAAAGACTTCCTGAAACTGGTGTTAATCGCATTTATGGTTGCTATTCCCCTTACCTGGTTGATCATGAACCGATGGCTTCAGGATTTTGCTTATCGAATCAATATCAGTTGGTGGGTTCTTGCGATTGCGGGAGTGATTGCTGTAGTCATCGCATTTGCAACGATCAGTTTGCAGGCGATCAAAGCGGCGGTTGCCAATCCTGTGAAAAGTTTGAGGACGGAATAGCTATTCTTCCCTGTTTCAAGACAAATGGTAAACAATCAGGATCAGTTGATCTTAGGCTTCAACTATTCCCCCTGATGAAATTGCAGTTCCTGAAGCCATTTCCTTTCTCCTTTCTGTTTCATGAAGAGGATGGTCTTGTAATCTCCGTTATTTGTTTTGAGCGTCCCGATGCAGAATTCAGCTTCCCCATTTACGCCTTTGTGGCTTACCGTGAAGTTTAGGACTCCGTTATTAGCGAAAAAGTCACGGATGACCATGACGGCCTGGGCTTTGCTGTAAGTGTCGCTTTTGTCGGGTAATGTAATATCGACCTGGTTATCAAGATAGGAAGATAATTGAGTGACATTGCCGGAGCGGATTGCGGTTGCTACCTCGTCCATACCATTTCCAATTGAGGTAGTACTTATTGAACGGGCAATTTCTGTGTCGTTTGAACCTGAAATCTCTTTTAAAGTGGATTTTTGGTCAGATCTGAAGGAAAGAAGGAGCAGTGTACAGAGGGTAAACACTGAACCTTTATAGTTATTCATATCAAAATTGGTTTTTCATGACTTATACTATCCCAAAAATATGCCAAACTGATTCCTGATCGAAAAATGGCAATAAACAGCCCATTGTCCGTATTTTTGCGGCTCGGAAAATAACAAAAGTCATAAATCATGCCGGTCAAAAGAGCAATGCTTATCATTATGGATGGCTGGGGCCTGGGTAAATTGCCTTCCGCAGATGCGATCCGGCATTCCAAGACCCCCTTTGTCAGTTCTTTATACAATAATTATCCTCATACTACCCTGGTTACCTGCGGAGAAGTGGTGGGTCTGCCCGATGGACAAATGGGCAATTCCGAAGTAGGTCACCTGAACCTGGGAGCTGGTCGTATCGTTTACCAGGAACTGCAGCGCATCAATGTTGCCGTCTGGGACGGCTCATTCGCGAAAAATCAGGTCTTACTTGACTCCATCCGTCATGCCAAAACAAAAGGCAAAACACTTCATTTGCTGGGCCTGGTTAGCGATGGTGGCGTTCATTCCCATATCAATCACGTGAAAGCCATCATCGATCTATGTAAAAATGAAGGTCTCGAAAAGGTCTTTGTTCATGCCTTTACCGATGGAAGGGACACCGATCCGAAAAGCGGCCTGGGTTTTATCCGGGATCTGGAAGATCATATGAACAGGCAAGTGGGTAAAATCGCAACTGTCAGCGGCCGCTATTATGCTATGGACAGGGACAAGCGATGGGAAAGGGTTAAACTGGCCTATGATGCCCTGGTAAAGGGTGAAGGGAACCAAAACAAGAGCGCTGCTTTGGCCATCGAAAGTTCTTATGCTGAAAATATAACTGATGAATTCATCAAACCAACCGTTATCACTGGTGAGGACGGCAATCCCCTGGCCCGTATACAGGACGGGGATGTGGTGATCTGCTTCAATTTCAGGACCGACCGATGCAGGGAGATCACTCAAGTGCTTACCCAATTCGATATTCCTGAGCAGGGTATGAAGAAGCTTTCCCTGGACTATACGACCATGACCCAGTATGATCATAGCTTCCAGAACGTCCATGTTATTTTCGAGAATGATGATTTGAAGAATACTATTGGGGAGGTTATTGCTAATGCAGGATTGAAACAGATCAGAATTGCAGAAACGGAAAAATACCCTCATGTTACCTTCTTTTTTAGCGGAGGCAGGGAAAAACCTTTTGAGGGAGAGTGCAGGATAATGATCCCTTCGCAGAAAGTGGCTACCTATGATCTCAAGCCCGAAATGAGCGCCCCCGAAGTGACGGATGCCATCATCCCCGAAATCGAAAATAAGACAGCGGATTTTATCTGTCTGAACTTCGCCAATGCGGACATGGTAGGTCATACCGGTATTTTCGCGGCTGCCATAAAAGCTGTCGAGACCGTCGACAAATGCGTGGAAAGGGTGGTCACAGCTGCCCTGAAAAGCGATTATGTGGTATTCCTTACGGCTGACCATGGCAATGCCGACTATATGATAAATGAAGATGGCTCCCCAAATACTGCCCATACCCTGAACCTTGTCCCCTTGTTCGTTATTGATAGGGACTGGCATGGAAATCTCAAATCAGGCAAATTGGGAGATATTGCGCCCAGTATCCTGACCTTGATGGGACTTCCCATTCCCGGAGAAATGACCGGGACGGTACTGGTGAGCTAAGAAAATCCGGGTTTGCATGGCCCCCTTTCTCCATTTGTGTTTATCCATTCAAGCGCTTCTAAGCCTATTGACAAATCTTTTTTACGAACAAAGCAGCTTTAACTGATACAAATTGTCTAAATTAGAGGCAACTAAAAGTCGATAATGACCGAGGAAGCCATTTTTCAGGGTTGCCTAAAGAACCAGGCTGCTGCCCAGAGGGAACTGTTTAACCGGTTTAGCCCTAAGATGCTGGCTGTCTGTTATCGATATGCACATAACCGGGAAGATGCGGAGGATATGCTTCAGGAAGGATTTATTAAAATATTTTCCCAAATACACACTTTTCAGAACAAGGGAGCTTTTGAGGGATGGGTTCGGAGGATCGTAGTGCATACCTGCATCAACCACCTTAAGAAGAACAAGAGGTTTCATGAGAGTGTGGACCTGATTTATGCTACCAGTATTCAGGTCAGGGAAGAAAGCGTTCCCTCCATCGTTCAGGCTAAGCAGGTTGTCGAATGCATCCGCCTGCTTCCGATCGGTTACCGGACCGTTCTTAACTTGTACGCAATTGAAGGTTATTCCCACAAGGAAATTGGGGAAATGCTGGATATTGAAGAAAGCACTAGTCGTTCCCAGTACACAAGAGCAAAGCAAATGCTGGAAGAAGTGCTGATCAGAAAGAAGATCATTCAAAAACCGAAAGAAAAACCAGATTGGCTGACTGCTATCCGATAAATTTAATCCCATTGAAGAATATACCCTAAAACGAGTATTGAAATGGAAAGGAAATTTTACAATGATGAATTTGAGGGGTTGATTCGACAAAAGGCGGACCATTATAAAATGTATCCTTCCGATAAGGTTTGGAAGAACATCAATGCTTCATTACATACCAGGAGAAAATGGTTTATTGCAGGTATGTTCACCCTGATAAGCGGGTTCCTTTTCATAGCCGCCAGGGAGTTCCTGTTTATACCTGGCCCTCCCAATAATTTCAAAAAAATAGCCTCTTTAGCAGAACAGTCTCCTGTTCCTGAAAATTCAATAATAGCTTCTGCCAAAAGCACGAGCATTTTTAAGTCCGGAAAGACCGGCGATCTTCCAAATACTACAGGGTTCATGGAATTGAAGTCTATCGTTCCGGAGGAGATGAGAACGGAAGACAGCGACATAAGTGCAGCATCCTCAGAAGGAGTGCTAAGCTTTCTGCAGAATTTGAAAACCAATGAAGAATCCCTCACCCTGGCAAATGTCAATTCACAGGAAACAGAAAACGGAGAGGATTATAATTTTGCCTTTAAATGGCGTCGGAATTTTTACCAGGGCAGGACTGAGCCATCCACTTTAGAAAAATCATGGTCCCCTGAAGAGCAGTCACAAACCGTAGGTGTTCAGAAACCTGCTGACCAGGTAAAAAGCGGTTCTGCCGCACAAGGCCTGGACCGCAGTCAAATGGACCTTCTCAATACGCAAGCTCCATATAATCTGGTTTCAACTCACAAGTTGAACAGAAAATATTTTGAATTTTACGCTTCCCCCATTGTTACCTATCGCAGTCTTTCTGGTGAAGCTATTGCCAATCTCAAAACCAATGTGCAGAACGGGCCCATTGCAGCGACTTCGCCTTTTTCCAATCCCAATTTCTACACTAACAATAAGCCTGCGCTTGGATTTGAGATCGGAACCAGCCTGCTCTATAGGTTTACCCGTAACCTGAGCTTTAAGGCAGGTTTTCAATTCAATTACAGCAAATACACGATTGAAGCCTATGCTTCGAATCCTCAATCAGCTAGTATTGCTTTGAATTCTTATAATGGCTATCCGGGCAATTTGATCACTTCTTATACTAATATCGGAACGATTGGAGGAGATGCGACCGTTAACCTGGAAAACCAATATTTTCAATTGTCAATACCACTAGGATTTGAATTGCGTGTGATCGGAAATGAAAAACTGCAGTTCAATATCGCTGCCACCATACAGCCGACCTATCTATTGAACCGGAATTCCTATTTGCTCACTTCAGACTATACAAATTATACACAGGAACCCTCCCTTTTCAGAAGATGGAATGCAAATGGAGCTATCGAAGCCTTTGTATCTTATAACGTAGGTAAGGTCCGTTGGCAAATCGGGCCCCAGTTCAGGTACCAAATATTCTCTACCTATTCCAGCGATTATCCCATCAATGAGAACCTTAAAGGAGTCGGGGTCAAACTGGGCCTCAGTAAGACAATCTGGTAAACTAATCAGCAGATTCTACTTAAATCTTAAATTTGGGCGCCCCTCATTTACAGGATCTTAATTTCATTTGACTCATGACTCTCAGGCAATTTTTTTTATTCGGATTTGTATTATACGCAGCTTGTAAGAACAGCAGCCATAGCCCTGCGACAAAACCAGCCCCAGCGGAGGCCCATCATTATATTCCGGTAAATGGTTACCTGCTTGATGAAATTCACAATGCGGACTCTTTACCAATAGGATTTGAGAAATTGGTGACGGTGGGTGACAAGACCGACAGTTCCTATGTCACGACTGCAGTTTTCGATATTTTTTCCAGGCAATTCCTATGCAAGGAACTTGAACTGCCAGGTTTTGAAGAAGCCTATTTCGAATCCACTTTTCTGGATGAAACCACCAATACCATAAATTTCAACTATGAGGCAAGGGATTCCACCTCTTCCTTGCAAAGAGTGGATGTAATTTTTAATCAGCAAAAAGGCACAAACAGGATCAGCAGCGTTTATATGGAAAAAGTGGAGCATGCCGGAGACACCCTGATCCTCAAAAAAATGCTTTGGAGAACCAGGACCAGTTGTCAGGTCATCGCCAGTAAAAGAATAGCCCATTTTCCTGAAAGAACGAAAGTGGAAAAACTGGTATGGGGTTCCGAAAATTAAAACCATGACCCAGCAGGAATTTCAGCAGATCGCCACGTCCATTCCACATCAACCTGGCATCTACAAATATTTCGATGCAGAAAACGAGCTGATCTATGTGGGAAAGGCAAAGGATTTGCGCAAGCGGGTGAGTTCTTATTTTCTGAAGACCTTTACCACCTACAAGACCCATGAACTGGTTCAACGCATTGCACGCATCGAATTCACGATCGTCAATTCAGAGCAGGATGCTTTTTTCCTTGAAAATTCTCTGATCAAGGAATACCAGCCCCGCTACAATATCAACCTGAAAGATGACAAGAGCTATCCTTTCATTGTCATAAAAAAAGAGCCTTTCCCGAGAGTCTTTCTAACCAGAAAAGAGATCCTGGATGGTTCGGAATACCTGGGTCCTTTTACTTCCGTCGCAAGGGTCCGGGAATTGATCCAATTCATTCGCACAAATATCCCGCTCAGGACCTGTAAATTGAACCTGACGGAATCCAATATCAACAAAAAAAAATTTAAGGTCTGCCTGGAATACCATTTGGGCAATTGCAAAGGGCCCTGTGAAGGTCTGCAAAGCGCCGCAGATTACCATGAGGGTCTGGATCAGGTCAAAAACATGCTGAAGGGAAACCTGAGCCCGCTCATTCAGCAATTCAAGAAGGACATGAAGGAGACGGCCGCTCACTTGAAATTCGAAAAAGCGGAAATACTCAGAAAAAAAATTGAATACCTGGAAAGCTACCAGTCCAGATCGGTCATCGTGAGCAGGCATGTAACTCATGCGGATGTGTTTACCATTGCCAGCGAGGAGGAAATCGCATATGTCAATTACCTGATGGTGGAAAACGGGACAATCGTTCAAACGCATACGGTCCGCATCGAAAACAAATTGGAGGAGCCGCCTGAAATAGTCCTTTCCCAGTCAATCGCCATCATCCGGGAAACTTTTAAAAGCCAGGCAACCGAGATCATCGTTCCATTTGATCTCTCGTATCCCCAGGAGGGGATTAAGTTAACCGTACCAAGGGGGGGAGACAAGAAAAAATTGCTGGAACTTTCCGAAAAGAATGCAGCCTATTTCAGGGAGGAATGGAAGAAAAAGAAGGCCCTGAATCTGGAAACCGCTTCTTCAGACGCCCAAACCCAGGTATTGAAGGAATTGGAAGGCGAATTGCAGTTGAGGGAACTGCCGGTTCATATAGAGTGCTTTGACAATTCCAATTTCCAGGGAAGCTTTCCTGTATCGGCCATGGTCTGTTTTCGGAATGGAAAAGAGAGCAAGAAGGATTACCGCCATTTCAATGTCAAAACCGTTCAGGGCATCAATGATTTTGCCACGATGAAGGAGGTAGTTTTCAGGAGATACAGGAGATTATTGGATGAGGGGCAATCCTTGCCTCAACTGGTCATAATTGACGGTGGCAAGGGGCAGTTGAGCGCAGCCATGGAGAGCATGGAAGTACTGGGCATAACAGGAAAGATCACGGTCATCGGGCTTGCTAAAAATGAAGAGGAGATTTTTTTTCCCGGGGATTCTGAATCCATCAAACTACCCTACCAAAGCATGGGATTGATGCTCATCCGACGCATAAGGGATGAAGTGCATCGTTTCGGAATCCAGTTCCATAGAAAGAAAAGGAGTCAGGGAACTTTTGCCAATGAATTGGAATCCATCAAAGGCATCGGTAAATCGACCATGGATATTTTGCTTAAGAGATTTCATTCCGTAAGTAAGATCAAGTTATTGACAGATGAAGCCTTGTCGGAAGCCGTGGGGCAATCCAAGGCAAAACTCATCATTGCCCATTTTGAAAAGGAAAGGCAGCAGGAGCCAATGTAAAAAGCCTGTCAGTCTTTCCTGACAGGCTTTTATGCAAATTATTTCAATGCACTATGGCATGCTGACCTGCACAGGCGCAAACCCGCTTCCCGGTATATCTACAAAATAATTTCCTCTTGCAAAATTGTTAACCGGTATTGTGGTCTGGCCGCTGCTTCTATTCAGTTTGTACAAACCTATAAGCAGACCGGCTGCATTGGTGATGCGAGCATAGCCACCATTCTGACCCGTATAGGATATCACTATATGATCAGTTGCCGGGTTGGGATAAACGCTGAATACGGTATTGCCATTGATCGTTGCCCAAACATTCTGGCTATTCGTAAAGGAACCCTCAATAGTCAATTCCTTCAGGCGATAATAATGAATGCCTTCGGAAGGATGGTAATGGGTGAAGGAATAAGTGGAGGTATTGGCGCTTTGATTGGAAGTTACAAATCCGAGCGAATCGAAGTTAGTCCCATCAAGACTATGTTCCACTGTGTATCCGCTAAGGTTTACATCACCGGCCACCTTCCAGTTCAGGACGATATTTGGCATTTCTGTCTGTGCAGTAAGGCTGAGCAATTGAAGGGGCACGACACCCAAATTTCCCTGAAGCAGGTAGACCTGTGAATAGATCCAAGGACTAAATACCTGTCCGAAGGTCACTGCGGTTGGAGCATATCGAATCCTCGTTCTGACCTTGGTGGTTTTGCCATCAGATTTTTCAACCAGGTTCTTGAATTCTATACCTCCGGCCGGGATTTGTGCAAAAACAGTTTGTCCGCCCGTCGTGACAACATTATTGGTAATTGGGTTGCCCTGGAAAGGCGTTCCATTTTGCTCGGTTTCCCAAACCAGTTTTCCTTTCACAGAACCAAAGGGCGACTGAACATAGAGGCCAAGACCAAAGAATTCCTGTGTCAGATTATCGGCTGCGATCGGGTTTGTAAGGTCTGTTTCATAGAGCTTCAGCACATTTGATCCGTTGTGCCCGACCGCCAGGTTTCCATAATATACATATAATTTACCCGTCTTGACGCCCAAACTGGCATCTTCATAAACCCCGACAAGCAGATCGCTGTATCCATCGCCGTTGACATCACCGGCACCTGCAAGCGCCCGGCGAGGCACTTCAGTCGATGCATATGAGGCTCCGGAAGTGGCATCCGTGAAGGTTGCCGCAATAGTGGAACTTAATCCCGAAGGACTTCCAAGATAAAGATAAACTGCTCCGGTAGGTCCGTCTATATTGGTCCCATTGGTAGCCCGAACAATCACGTCAGAATAGCCATCACCGTTGACATCTCCTGCAGTAGATACCGCGGAACCGAATAAATCTCCGGGATTTACACCGTCAAGGACGACTGAGGCTGTATTGGATAGGCCGCCGGCGCTACCCAGGAATATGGCCGCTGAACCCGCGCCATTTCCGTTTCCTGCTCCGGTATTTGCACCGACAATGACATCGCTAAACCCGTCACCGTTCACATCGCCCGCAGTCGCTACGCTAATACCGAAAGTCCCCCCGGTTCCATTTCCATAATTTCCGTTTAAAGTGACGTTGGGTGTTTGGTTGTTCGCAATGCCGGTGGTGCTGCCATAAAATACATAGGCATTATCCGGGCCATTGGTGCCAACGATCACATCGCTGTATCCGTCCCCATTCACATCACCAGCCGTGGAAACACAAATCCCGAATGCTGCAAAAGCTGCAGGTCCATAGAGGGTATCGGCTGCACCATTGGTAGGTATGCCGGTTGCGCTCCCGAGATAAATATAGGCTGCTCCATTATTGGAATTTGGAATGGAAACGCCAGGGGCTCCTATTATAATATCGCCATAACCATCACCGTTCACATCCCCCGCATTGGCGACTGAATAACCGAATTCATCGAAAGAATTCTTGCCGTTCAGCGTACTTGCCACTGTTGTGTTTAATCCACTGGCACTGCCCAGGTAGATATATACTTCACCTGCAGATGAATTTTGAGCATAGGCTCCTACGATCACATCGCTATATCCATCACCATTGATATCGGACCCGGCCACATCCCATCCAAAATTCTCCTGATTCCCTGTAAAGGGAATGGTAAGGATAGTTGGACTGGATAAGGTTAGGCCAGTCTTGCTTCCGTAAAACACATAAGCTGCGCCGGTAATATTATTGTAACCGATGGCTCCCACTACCACATCACTATAGCCATCTCCGTTGATATCTCCCGCGCTGGTTACGCTGAGCCCTAAACGGTCACCTGCATTCTGTCCCGTAAAGGTTACATTGGCAGGGTTAACTGAAAAATCCGATCTTCCCTGGAATACATTTACCAAACCCGTAGAAGAAGTATTGTCCGGTCCTCCGACTATTGCATCGCTTAACCCATCTCCATTCATATCCCCTGCACTGGCTACGGCAAAACCAAAATTATCACCTGTGGCTGTACCCTTTACTGTGAGGGCCGCTGTTGCAGAGGTCCCAGTCAGACTGCCTTCGAAGACATAAGCTGCTCCCGTACTGGAGCTAACGCCAATCGCACCGACGATCACATCGGCAAATGCGTCGCCATTCATGTCTCCGGCTCCTGCAACACTGAATCCGAAGCGGTCACCGGTGTTGATTCCGGAAAGTGTGGTCGAAGGGCTTGCTCCGCTTGCGATCCCGGATGAACTTCCCTCATATATAAAAGCTGCTCCGGTATTGGTCGAAACTCCCGAGGCCCCGACGATCACATCGCTGTAGCCATCTCCATTCACATCCCCTGCACTGGCCACACTTCCTCCGAATTCAGCGCCAGTGGCGGGTCCGTTGAGGGTGGCTGAGGGGCTAGCCCCATTTGCTATGCCCGTGCTGCTTCCTTCATATATATAGGCGGCACCCGTACCCGTAGCATGGCCGTAGGCCCCGACAATCACATCGCTGTATCCATCGCTATTCACATCACCAGCGCTGGCAACGCTGATGCCAAATGCATCGCCGATGGCCGCACCGCTGAGTGTAGCATTAGGGCTCGCGCCTGAAGCAATGGCCGTGCTGCTTCCTTGGTATATATAAGCTGCGCCCGTACCTCCGGCCGCATATGCTCCTACGATAATATCCGAATAGCCGTCGCCGTTGACATCCCCTGCCCCTGCAACGCTGATCCCGAAATAATTGCCGGTTGAAACCCCGGTCAATATGGCTGTAGGGGTCGCATTGGTCGCAATTCCCGTTGCAGTTCCTTCAAAAATATAGACCGAGCCGGTATTAGTCGAAGTCCCTGGTGCGCCGACAACTACATCGCTGTACCCATCCCCGTTTATGTCCCCTGCACTGGCTACACTTACACCAAAATCACTACCAGCTGAAGGGCCGGAAATCGTGGCTGCCGCCGTCGTCGAAAGGCCGGAAATGCTTCCGAGAAATATAAACACTTCCCCTGTCAATCCATCGGTTTCAGGAGCGCCTACAATGACATCGCTATATCCGTCCCCATTGATATCACCTGCACTGGCGATAGCACCCCCGAAAAGGCTGCTTGTGGATGCCCCGGTCAGCGTGGCTGATGGGATGGAACTCAGGGGGTCGATTGTTATTGGATAATTTGCATTTTTTACATCTGTTATGAGTTCAAAATTATTTTGTTTTGAAACCTCCATCCGGCAAATAAGCGCCTGCCCTTTGGCATCCCATGCCTTGAGGTCATTGTAAATGATCTTGGTTTCCAAAGCTCCATTTGCATTTCTTTTTGCGAAATGAAGTTCCTTATCGTGGGCTTTGTCAACTACCCAACCCTTATTCGTCTTCATCTGCACAATCAGTCTGTCAGTATTAGCGGAGGGTTTTTTCTGAATGATGAAATTTTGCCGGATTCCCTTCGGATCATTCTTATACTGAACTGACCAACCTTCATTGAACTGATATTCGAGCTGATTGTCTGAAGAATTGGGAGAGGCTTTTCCGGGCAGGGCGGTTCCAAGCAAATAGCCATCTCCATAGAGTCCTTTAACGGATATGCTTAATTGCCAATCATCGTCCTGTTTCTTATCCTTTCCACTTGCCGGAATCGGCGACAATTCGAAACCTGTGCTTTGATAATTGGCCCTCAGGTTTTGAGTAATGTTCACACTTCGGTATTGCTTTTTCTCCTGGCCGGCAACGAGGTAATAGGATCGTTCTTCTATAAAGTTTTTAACGCTGCGATACCAATCGGTCTGCTTCAGGGATGAAGTATCGATCGGATTACTGGCCCCGGAGGCCATCTTATTCCTTTTGGAATACATTTGGTTGATCAGGCTGGTATAAGCGGGTGCCTTGGAGAGGGCCCGTGACCTATGGGCAACAGACGGTTCCTGATTCCTGGAAATAAATAATAAAGTTAGAGCCGCCGCGCCAAACAGAATAATAACCTTCCTTAAATAATTTGAAAGACTTCGTCCTGTTGAGAAGAGCAAAGTGGTTTGCATGATAGTAAGCTTCAATTAAGAAATGGTGCACGTTTTACCCGCGCCATCCATTGTTTTAGTAATTTTAAATAAGCAAGTTTTTCAATAGGATGGGGATACGGCCAAAATAATAATAAAATCCGAGTGATACAATACCGCTGGCTTCAAAGTTTCTGAGAATAATCGAGGGGAAATAATAATATATATCAACAGGGTGTGGAAAATCAAATACCTAATACCCTGAAAATAAAATTCTTAGCTTTTGTCTTGCAGTTCTGTTCAAAAAAATGAAAATTTACCGAAACTTTGGGCCATTAAAACTGACAAAATGGAAGAAATAGAGATCCCTACAGAACATTTGCAGGAAGCCATTAATGAAAAGGCGGAAAAGAAAAAGGAAGAAGAAAGAGAGGCATGGGTCCTCTATGTTGCATTGTCTACGGCCGTTATGGCCGTTCTGGCTGCTATCGCAGGTTTATTAAGCGGACACCATGTCAATGAAGCGATGATCGACCAGATCAAGGCTTCTGACCAGTGGGCCTATTATCAGGCAAAGGGCATTAAATTCGAAATCGCATCCTCAACGGATAAAATACTGCATAATCTCTCCAATAAGCCCGTAGAAGAAAATAAGGATATTCAGAGGTATGATCAGGAGAAAAATGAAATTAAAAGCATCGCCGAAGAGGATACCAAAAGTTCAGAGAATCATTTATCCAGGCATGTGACCCTTTCTAAGGCAGTCACTATCTTTCAAATAGCGATCGCGATATCCGCCATCGCCATCCTGACCCGTAAAAAAATACTATGGTATGCGGCGATTGCGCTTACGGCGGCCGGAACGGTTTTCCTGGTGATCGGAGTCATATGAAGCGGGTTCCTGAAAAGAACTGAGAAAACAATAAATAACATAATTCATGACTTGGCCTCCCGATCCCTCATCCAATTGACCAATAAGGGAAAGGCGATCCGAAACCAGGCGCTGAATATTTCGGGTTTTTCATCGAGTTCCTTTTTGATCTCTTCCATGTTTTTAAACGCGTAATCCATGACTTCGGATTCATCGGGGTAGATCGGTCCCTCATGTTTACCTAAGAAAACATGATCGTATTCGTATTCCGTAAGGCCGTTTTCAAAACAATGGCGGTAGGTGAATTGAAAAATCTCTTTCAGGTCTGACAAGATCCCCAATTCCTCCAGGAGTCTTCGTTTAGCGCAAAGCCCGATTTCCTCCCCTGGTCTTGGGTGACTACAGCAGGCATTTGTCCAAAGTCCCTCACTATGGTATTTTCCCATTGCCCGCCGCTGAAGCAGCATTTCGAAGCTGGAATTGAAAATAAATACGCTAAAGGCCCGGTGCAAGAGGGCTTTGCGATGGACTTCCATTTTTTCCATCACACCGGTCGGTTCGTCGTATTCATTTACCAGGATCAAATTTTGCTCCATGAACTATTGGTATAGGTTGGAATCACTAGGCCAGGTCAAAAATGTTAAGGTAAATAATTAGTTCTTCAGACTGACGAAATTCTACTCGATTTGCGATTTAAGCAATTTGCGAGCAAAATGGATCCTGCTCTTGATGGTACCCAGGGGCTCTGTGAGCATGTCGGCGATTTCATGGTATTTGAATCCGTCGAAATATAGGAGGAAGGGGTTCCTGAATATTTCCGGAAGATTGTGAATTGCCTGCTGAATATCTTTGATACGCAGATTGCTTTCTGCCGTGCTGCCTACCGATACCTGGTTCAGGTTTAATAAGAACTCATTGGGCGAGGAATCAAATATCGTATTCTGCTTTGCCTTCCTGCGGTAATTATTTATAAATATATTCCGCATTATGGTGTATAACCAGGCTTTGATGTTCGTCCCTACATTATACTTATCCTTATTTGCTAAGGCGCGGTATAGGGTTTCCTGAAACAGGTCCTTGGCTGCTTCAGAATCCCTGGTAAGCGTAATTGCGAAGGGTTTAAGAAACTCCGCATTATTGACCAGTAATTGATTGAATTCTAAAGTTGACATATAAGCTGTTTAACAATTAGTATTCCAAATTAAACAAAGACAGGGGACATTAAAGACCATCCATCAAAAAAAAGGAGACCCTAATTTAACTCACAGGTTTTCAAATACTTGGGATTGGGATACATTCTAGATACGAGAAAAAGGAAACAAAAGTTTACAAACTAGTGACAAATTCCATGACTTCCGGTAAGGACTTTTTGACATGTACCCATTTTTTCCCCTTGAATTTTGTGGAAAGTCTGCCCGAAATAACTAGGTTGAGTTCAGGAAAACCGGCCTGCAACCCGGAAAAATATCTCTCCAGTTTGAAGTCACAGGTGATATGGGAATACAAAAAGTCCGGCTTTTTTTTGTGGCAGATCTGGAGCATATCCTTCAACGGCACGTCGGCTCCCATGTAGAGGATCTTTACTCCATTGCGCTTCATTAGGTAGGATATAAAGAGCAGGCCCAACTCATGGAATTCGCCTTCAGGCAGAAAGAGGATGACCATTTTGTTCTTACTGAGATGGCTTGCCACGCCTTCTATTCCGACGATTAGCTTTTGCCTTATTATATTGCTGATCAGATGTTCTTCTCCGGGGCTGATATTGTTGCTCATCCATAAAATTCCGATCCGCTCTAAAAAGGGAAAAATGATTTGGGTTATGGTCTTGTCAATTCCCCTTGCCAGAATAAAGCTATCCAGAATGCCTTCAAATTTATCCATGTCAACCGACACGGTGGATTGGATCAGGTCGTTGATGACCCTGTCCTGCTGAGCCTGGTTGTCCTCAAGCAAATAGATGGATTTTTTCATGTCCTCCTCGCTCATCCTATTGATATGGGAGATCTTATACCCGTATTTGGACAACAAAGCGATATTGAGGATCCGCTTTAACTCGATCCCGCTATAATACCTGATATTGGTTTGGGTGCGCTGGGGTTTGATAAATGAATAGCGTTGTTCCCAGATCCGAATTGTATGGGCCTTGATGCCGGAAAGATTTTCAACATCTTTTATGGTAAATGCATCCATACAATTTTAACAATTGCCTTATGATTTTGTTTAACAAATTTACATAAAAGATTAAACCTTTAGGAGGTAGAGTTGGGTCAAAGCTGGTGATTGAGAATGGATCCCGAATGGATGAGTTTTTTGATGACGGGAAGATAGGGGGAGCTGGCGCGCAGAAGGTCAATATGACGGCTATTGTGAAGATCTGTGCCGATGAGGTTATAATATTGCTGTTTGATCAGGTATTGGGCCAGTTCAACAGGGGCTTTACCGTAGAACCCGCTTAGAGAAAGAATATTGAGCTGAAAAAGGCATCCCAGGGCCTTGATTTCCGAATACCATTGTTTATTTGCGCCAAAATAAAGATAGCGTTCCGGATGGGCAATAACCGGCTGAAGGCCTTTTATCTGGAGTTTGAATAGTACGGATTTTAATTCAACGGGTTCCTGTACAAAAGAAAATTCGACCAGGATAAGATTCCCGTTGAAACAGAGCAATTCATCATCACTTTCCAGGCTCTTCTCGAAATGATCGTCAATCAGGTATTCCGCGGCCACTTCCAATTCAACAGGAATGCCATTTGACCGGAGGGCATTCTGTAGCATTTCATGCCTGGGCCGGATGATTTCCGGGGTATTCTTGTACATATCCCACATAATATGCGGAGTAGTAATTAATTTCTTATATCCCATTTCTGACAGATCTTTAATCAGACTAATTGATGTTTCCAGATCGGGTGATCCGTCATCCACTCCGGGTATCAGGTGGGAATGCATGTCCGCCTTCAGATCACTGAAGTCGACTGAAGGATTGTCTTTTTTATGCAAAAATGACAGCATATCTGATTTTACTAACCGAAATGTTGATGGTAAACTTCCCGGATTCCTTCTTCCAGCCCGATTTTCGCCTTCCACCCCATGGCATGTAATTTAGATGTATCCATCAGTTTCCGGGGTGTTCCGTCCGGTTTGCTGGTATCATGTTGCAGCGCTCCCTCGTATCCTATGATCCTTTTCACGAGTTCAGCCAGTTCATTTATTGAGATATCCTCACCTACGCCGATATTGACAAGGCCGGCTTCACTGAAATTTTCCATAAGGAAATAACAGGCATCGGCAAGATCATCGGCATGCAGGAATTCTCTTTTGGGAGTACCCGTTCCCCAAATGGTAACAGAAGGATCCTGGTTTATCCTGGCTTCATGGATCTTTCGCATCAGTGCCGGCAGGACATGGGAATTGTTCAGGTCATAATTATCATTGGGCCCATAAAGATTGGTAGGCATGACAGAGATAAAATCGCATCCATGCTGGGACCTGTAGGCATCACATAATTTGATCCCTGCGATCTTGGCAATTGCATAGGGTTCATTGGTCTGTTCCAGCAGACCTGTCAGCAGGTATTCCTCCTTTAGCGGTTGAGGTGCCATCCTGGGATAGATGCATGAAGATCCCAGAAAAAGCAGTTTTTTGACCTTATTCTCCGCCGACGCATGAATGATATTGTTTTGCATCATCAGGTTATCATAGAGAAAATCCGCACGGTAGGTATTGTTGGCAACGATTCCTCCGACCCTGGCTGCCGCGAGAAAAACATAATCCGGCCTTTCCTTACGGAACAGTTCATGGACTGCTTCCTGATTTCTCAGGTCCAATTCGGAAGATGTTTTTTCTATAAAATTTTGGAAACCTTCCTTTTTTAACCTGCGCGTAAGCGCGGATCCAACCATTCCCCGGTGACCCGCTATATATATTTTTTCGTCCTTATTCATATTGATTTTTCACATAAAACCCGGATGATTTCAGCAGTTTTTCCCTTTCAAATATTTCCAGATCGGCTGCCACCATCTCCTTTACAAGCATATTCAGATCGTATTTGGGTTCCCATCCCAGTTTTTGGCGGGCTTTTGTCGCATCACCGATCAGCAGGTCAACTTCGGTTGGCCGGTAATATTTTTCATCCACGGTCACCACTTCGGCGCCTGCGGCTACAGTGATTTCCGGATAATTTGATTTGGTTACTACTGCTACTTCCTTTTCCTGTTTGCCCCTGAATTCGATTTCAAGGCCGACTTCAGCAAATGCCATCCTGACAAAGTCGCGGACGGTCGTGGTGATCCCGGTGGCTACAACAAAATCTTCAGCCTCCTTTTGCTGAAGGATCTGCCACATGGCTTCCACATAGTCTTTTGCATGGCCCCAGTCTCTTTTGGCGTCGAGGTTGCCAAGAAAGATCTTGTTTTGAAGGCCGAGCGCGATTTTGGCAACTCCCCGGGTTATCTTCCTGGTCACAAAGGTTTCCCCTCTTAGCGGAGATTCATGGTTGAACAGGATGCCGTTGGTAGCAAACATCTTATAAGCCTCCCGGTAATTGACCGTGATCCAATACGCATAGAGTTTGGCTACGGCATAGGGTGAGCGGGGATAAAATGGCGTCGTTTCATTTTGCGGAACAGCCTGGACCAGGCCATAGAGTTCAGATGTGCTGGCCTGGTAGAATTTCGTCTTACTGGTCAATCCCAGCAGGCGTATGGCTTCAAGCAAGCGAAGGGTCCCGATCCCATCGGCATTGGCTGTGTATTCAGGTGTTTCAAAACTTACATGCACATGGCTCATCGCCGCTAGATTATATATTTCGTCCGGCTGTATTTCCTGAACCAGGCGAATGAGATTGGTTGAATCGGTCAGGTCTCCATAATGAAGCCTGAATTGTACATTTTTTTCATGGGGGTCCTGGTACAAATGGTCGATCCTGTCCGTATTAAACAGAGAACTCCTCCTTTTCACTCCATGAACTTCGTATCCCTTGTTAAGGAGCAATTCGCTTAGGTAGGCTCCGTCCTGTCCCGTTACTCCTGTTATTAAAGCTGTTTTCGGCATGATTTATCTGATTAAGAATTGAGATATTTTTCTTATTGGCTTGGCGAACAGGGTGAAGAAATGAGGTTCCAATTCATTGAGCTTCCATGCCAACCTGTCTTCCCGGTTGGCGGTGATCCGGTTTCGGAATGATGCATTGCTCATCCCACCTGCGCGCATCCTGACCAATGTCTCGGGAATATAATGAGTGGAAATTTCGTGCTTTATCAGTATGCGCAACATCATTTCATAGTCGGAAGCGGACCTGAGCCCTAAATGAAAAAGGCCGACCTTATCATAGACATCCCGGCGAACAAAAAAAGTAGGATGGGGAGGCATCCATCCGAAATAAAAATTCCTCTTACTGAATTTGCCGGCTTTCCAGGTCCTCACTACTTTATTGAGGTTATTAACCTGTACGTATTGAAGATCGGCATAGCTGGTTTTCACTTTAGGATCAGAAAATACGTTTGCAACGATAGTTAGCACTTCCGCATGCATATAAATATCGTCTGAATTCAGGATGCCGATGATATCGCCGCTTGCCGCCCTTATTCCCTTGTTCATTGCATCATAGATTCCACGGTCCTTTTCAGAGATGATTTTAGAAACATGCGGAAATTCTCCGACAATTTCCAGCGTGCCATCCGAAGATTTACCATCCACAATGATGTGCTCTATATCCTGATAATCCTGGTCACGGATACAACAAAGGGTATCACTGACTGTGGAAGCACTATTAAAGGTGGCCGTAATGATAGAAATTTTCAAAGTTTATCGGCTTATCACGCAATTTTCCAAAACCAGCATATCCATATTCGTCCGCAAATAACAGTCCAGCGCTTCTGCCGGAGTATTGACAATGGGCTCGTTTTCGTTGAATGAGGTATTTAATAAAATAGGCACCCCGGTCTTTTGCCGGAATTCGTCGATCAGGCGGTAATACCTAGGAGTGGTCTCCCGGTCAACGCTTTGGAGCCTGCCTGTACCATCCACATGCGTGACAGCCGGTATGCCGGCCCTTTTTTCCGGCCTGATCGGAAATACTTTTTCCATGAAGGGAACTTCATCGGTCACTTCAAAATATTCACCGACATATTCTTTTAATATCGAGGGGGCAAAGGGCCGGAAACTCTCCCGGCGTTTGATCTTTGAATTAAGCAGGTCTTTAGCGTCCTGTCTTCTGGGATCGGCCAGGATCGACCGACCTCCCAGAGCCCTTGGACCGAATTCAGCCCTCCCGTTGAACCATCCAACTACGCCACCACTAATCAGCCTTTCCACGACGCAGACATAAAGAGAATCCTCATCGTAGCGCCGGTATTGAATCTCCCTCGATTTTAGGAAAACTTCAATTTCTTCATTGGAATACCGGCTTCCCGTATAAGCGGTCATAATTGGTTTCGTTCTCGGGTGATATAATATTTGATTATTTATGAAGAGGGCTGCTCCCATGGAAATGCCTGCATCATGGCCGGCTGAAGGAATATAGACATTCTTGAAATCCGTCTGCCGCGTTAGTTTCCCATTGGCCACGGAATTTTGCGCCACTCCCCCCGCAATACAGATATTTTCCAAACCCGTTCTTTTTTGCAAATGGGAGAGAATATGAAAAATCAGCTCTTCCGTGATTAGCTGGACGGAGGCCGCCATATCCTTATGATGGTCGCTCAAAGGTTCATCCTTTTTCCTGGCCGGGCCGAATTGTTTAACCATTTGGTCGGAATAAAGCGAAGCAACAACCGGAATATGGTCATCCCCGTAAGAAATGATGCCGCTTTTTGCGGATCTGAAATAGCCCAGGTTCAGTTCAAACAATCCATTGTCCTTAAATAATAAAACATTCCTGAGCTTGTCGACATATTGCGGTTTGCCATAGGGGGCAAGGCCCATTACTTTGTACTCGTCTCCATAATGAGGAAATCCCAATAACTGTGTGAATGCCGTATAGAAAAGTCCGACACTATGAGGGAAATCAACGGAGTCCAATATCTTTATCTGATTGCCCTTTCCCGTGGCGATCATGGTGGTGGTGAAGTCTCCGGAACCATCGATGGAGAGTAAGGCCGCTTCTTCGAAAGGAGAAGCAAAAAAAGCTGATGCCAGATGGCTTCGATGATGTTCGACCTGGTGTATTTTTTGTTTCAACAATTGTTTATCGATAGAGGGATCGATCGCGACGAATTCCATTTCCAGGGAGGAAATTTTTTTTGCATTCTTCATCCTATCTCTGACCGCCCTCCATCCTCCGCCCGGGTTTTTCAAAAGATAAAATATCTTTCGAGCCAGTTTTGCATAGGGATCCCTTCCTATGGCGATATGGTCGATTTGAGCGAGACTGATACCGGCTTCTCTCAGGCAAAATTCGATGGCCATTGTGGGAAATCCTGCCCAATGTTTGACCCTCCTGAAACGCTCTTCCTCGATGGCTGCGATCATGATCCCGTCTTTAAATATAGCCGCTGATGAGTCAGCATGGTAGGCATTTATTCCAAGAATATACATCTAACTGAAAAGTTTTAAATAGTCTTCTTTTAAATTAGTTAGGGAATCCCTGTATTGCCTGGCATATTCCCATGCATGAAGGCACCAATCATCAAATTCCTGTTGATCGAATTCAGCCATTTCCTGAATGGCTTTAAGGAACTCCACGGGTTTTTCCAGGGGTATATCCCATCCTGCTTTTTTGGCCTGCATTCCCTTCCAGGGAGTTCGGTCACTGATCAGCACCGGACGTCCGGCAAGCAGGGATTCATAAATGGCATGTCCGAAATTCTCGCCCTTCGTAGGCAGGACAAACAAGTGGTTTGCTTCGAGCACCGCATGTGCTTCTTCATTTGGAACCGATCCCTTGAAATTTACACTTATATGCTGAGGAAATTTACTGATGACCTGCCGGCATTTTTCGAAATAGGCCTCGTCTTCCGATTCTCCGTAAATATCCAGCCGCAGATTGATCCTTTCAGGCAGAGCGTCCAATAATTCCAGAAGATAGAGAAGGTTTTTCTTTGGTGCGATCCGTGAAATGAAGATGCAGAGGACTGTTCCTTGCTCTTTGAGGGTCGTCTTAAAGGGCCCGGAGGAAGACTTGGGAAAATTGGGAACCACGGAAATTCCTGCATTGGCTGGAAAATAATGTAAAACATCCATCCTCTCCTGGTCATCGGTGGCATGGAAATGGATTTTTGAAGCGATTCCCATGAATTTCAGCAAGCCAATGAAAAATTTTTTTTTTTGAGTCTTAAAATGCATTGCCCCCTCCTGTAACATGCCGCGGGGAGCGAGGATAATCCGGGCGCCGGTATTTTTCATTCTAAAAGCAAGTAGGGGAAGGATGGTGAAGCGCAGTGAATACATGCTGTTCAGATAAACGAGGTCGGGTCTGATCAGTCCCGTCAATCCTAAAATCTTACTGATGGTCAGTTTGGCTGGAAAAAGATAATAGATCATCAACTGATCATTCTTCCTGATCCATTTCCCGGTTTCCATTTCAGAATAAGGAAATTTTTCTCCCAGATCCCTGTCTGAAGTGACAATATAGATCTCGAAGCAATCTCCGGCTGCCTGAACGAAATTTTTAATGGACTGTATGGGGCCCCCCGCTTTATAGCCGGGTTCATACCAATCGGTAAACAGAAGGATCTTTTTTTTTCCCATTCTTCAATCACATTCTATCTCGTTCTTCCTGATCCAGTATCCAAGAACGACAAATATCCATAATTCCGTCCACCGGACGCTGGTATCACTTGTAAGAAATCGTCTCCAGTGATTTTCAAGAGCGGCCGGATCCACTATTTTTAAAGAAGATACAATACTTATTTGTTCCTCACAGAAAGAACGGAGTTCGTTTTTCATCCAGAGATTCCAGGGAAATAAAAAACCCTTTTTCTTCCGGAAGACGACCTCATCCGGCAGCAGCGGTTTCAGCGATTCAACCAGCAGGCTCTTGGGATAGGTCGGTTTTTTGAAACGGTCAGGCACGGCAAGCACGAATTCAACCAGGTCCTGATCAAAATAGGGCTCTCTCACTTCAAGAGATGACGCCATGCTCATCTGGTCCGTATCCTTAAGAAGGGTCTGCTGGGTGTATCCCAGGAATTCAGCGGCGGACATTTGACTCAACAGGGGCATGCGTCTTAGGTTCTCCTTTCTACGGATCAGTTCCTGTTCTACCAGGGTGGCATGTTTTACAGGGGATCTTTTGTCCAATAACAGATTGATCAGTTCAGGGGAAAGAATTTGCCTGAACACGGAATAGGATTGCTCAATGGAAAAACCTTCGGATGAAAGCAATTGTCTCACCCGATCCCATTTTCCCGAATGAATGCCGAGATGCATGAGCTTGGAAATTCCTTTTCTGAAAGACGCCGGCAAGGACCAGAACCACTGCATTTTTGCGAGCTCCAGGTATTGGTTGAATATGGGATATCCTGCAAAGAGTTCGTCTCCGCCGACACCCGAAAGGGCGACGGTTATCCCTTTTTCCCGGATTGCCTTTGAAACAACATAAGTATTGATCCCATCACCCGAGGGGCTGTCGATGGAATCCAGGGCATGGGTAAGTTCATCTAGTAATACTGTTGGCTTGAGCAGGATAGAAACATGATTTGTATTGAATTTCCTGGCTACGATTTTCGCGTAAGAGGATTCATCATATTCCTGCTCATTGAATGAAATATTGAAGGTATTGGGCCGGGCCGGGCCAGCCTCCGCCATCAGCCCGACAATGGCGCTTGAATCAATACCGCCGGAGAGAAATGCGCCTACAGGAACATCACTCACAAGCCTTCTTTGAACAGATTGCAACATAAGCTCTCTGATCCGGGACCGGGTCCTGCCCAGGTCCGAGAATTCAAAATCAGTTTTAGTTTGGGTGATGTCCCAATAGAGTTTTTTCTCGATCCCGCTGCGGCCAATGCGGATCCAGGTTCCCGCTTCCAATTGGTCCACCCCTTCAATGATGGTTGTGGGGGAGCTGACGGACTGGTAATTGAAATAGTCGATTAAGGCCGAACGGTTGAGTTTTCTTTTTACTAGGCCACTGGCGAGAATGGATCGAACTTCTGATGAAAAGAGCAATTGCCGGCCGTCATAGTAGTAATATAGTGGTTTGACGCCAAGCCTGTCCCTACATAAAAAGATCTCTTTTTTCTCCCTGTCCCAGATCGCAAAGGCAAACATCCCCCTGGTCCGGCTCAGGCAGCCGGGACCCCAGGCGGCATAGGCGGCGATAAGCATTTCGGTATCGCCATTTGTCAGGAAGGGATACTCGGTTAGTTGCTCCTTTACCTGGCGGAAATTGTAGATCTCCCCATTGTAAACCATGACATATCTGCCTGAACGATCCGTGAAAGGCTGGTTGGCTGCGGCACTTAGGTCAATGATGGATAACCTTCTGTGACCCAATGCGGCCTGTCCCTCTACAAAAAACCCATCCGCATCGGGGCCTCTATGACCGACGGCATCGGTCATCCGCTGAACAGTATCGCGTTCGGCCTGCCCTTCTTTAAAAAAAATATGTCCGGTAATGCCGCACATGGTTTTATTTTTTTAATAGTTTCCTATATAGACCTGCATATTGACCGGCAATATTATCAAGAGAATAAAGGCGCACATTTTCAAAGCCCTCGCTGATCAGGCTCTTTCGGTATTGAGAATCAGAGATTATTTTCATTAAGCCATTTCTGATCGATTGAGTATCGGATGCATCGACGAGACAGGCACCCTTGCCGGCCACTTCCCGCATCGGCGAGAGATTGCTGGTCAGAACGGGCCTCCCTACCACCTGACCTTCCAGTATTGGCAGTCCGAATCCTTCATAGGTGGAAGGAAAGGTTACAATATCGCATGCCACGTATTTTTCAGATAGTTCGTTATTAGAAATGTTCCGGCATTGCAGGTAATTGATCTGTTTTGTTTTTAGTTTGTTCAGTTGAACCTCATTCAGGCTCCCAATGACTTCCAGCAGACAGTGAACCCCTTCAATGGCATCTATGAATTTTTCCAGGTTCTTGTTTGGGGTAGTGCCTATGAAGAGAAGCCGGGGGCATTTTTCATTGAATTCATAGCTGGAACAGCGCAGGTGGGGATCCACGAAATTACCGATCACGGTTATCTTGTTCCTGCTGCAGCCTGTGAATCGAACCAGTTCCTCCCTGGTATTTTCGGAAATTACGGTCACCGCGTCCGCCTTTTTGACCGGCAAATCGTACCAAAGCCATTTGAGGATCTTGTGTTTGAGGGTACCCGCCGGATATCGGTGAAGAATTACACAGTCGTGAATCGTGAGAATATTCAGGTTTTTACTGGTAAAGCCAAGCAGCCCATAATGAATGTCTCCCGTTATGTGGTTGATCTCTGACTGGTTTTTCCCTGCAAAAAGGATATTGGGCAGAAGGGTCCTGATCTTACTGGTAAAGGGAAGTTCCACCATGCTGACCCGGAATTCATCAGGATAAGAATTCTTGATTTTTTCGCCGATCTCCCGGAAAAGCTTTTCAATACTGAAATATTGCTCATTGTGATGACGAAAAAAATAGGAAATGTTCTTCATCAGAGATCAATCCTGAAGGCAGTACGAAATGCCCTGAATATAACGTAGGTAAAAATGATCCCTTTCACCAGCGATCCCATGGTCGTGAGCAAGTCAGTCTCCACTCCGATCGCGTAAAAGAAAAGGAAGGGTATCCACAGAATAAGGGTGGGCCTTTTCTCCGCCATCCTCAGGATCTGGGAGAGCATAAAATTGAAAAAAAAGCCGTAGACAAACATAAAAAGAATTCCACCTAGGACATCAAAATTGGCATAGGCTTCGCCAAGCGGTCCGATATTGATGCTATAGCCCTTGATCTCCCATCCCCAGAATCGATGGATATTGGCCACGCCTCCCGCCTCAGGTTTATCGGGCCAGAGAAAGCGGGGAACAATAGCCGCAGCCACGGACTGCCAGATGGTCTCCCCATTTGCAAAATCAAATTGGTTCGGAACCTTATACATGGTCATGGCCACGAGCCAGCCCTGGTTCATCCGGGTAGCCATATAAAATGAATTGTCAGGATCAAACATCTTAGAAGGATTGCCAATCCTGTCGGTAACCAGTTGAATATAATAGGGAATATCTGCACCGGACTCCCCGTTCTCCAGCCAGGTTTTCTTTCGATAATCCGGCTTTACCGACTGAATAATCAGGATAATATAAACCCCGACAATTGAAATGAGAAACTTTCGGAGAAAACTGGCTTCAGATCCGATAAGGATGAGCACCGCAGCGCAGCCCAGCATGAAGATCATGTCCCCGAACATGCCGGTGGCAAGGGATTGTGCAATCATGAGCAATATGACGGAAGGAACGATGATTCTTTTGTATCTGTTGGGGGAATAGATCACATAGAATACCCCAACAAAAGTGAGATGCTCCATCAGGTAAAAGACCTGCTGCAGACTCTTGGGAGTAAGAAAGTCCAATACACCGGAGACAACACCGGTCGCGATCAGGATCAGGCCCAGGGAGGATTTTTCAGACAGTACTTTTTTTACCCTTTCAATATAGATTTTTGGATTCCTGCTAGCCTCCGTTCCTTTCCTCAGGCGTAATCGAAGCCCGGTAGACAGCGCTATGACTGCCGGAGTAGCAAACTGAAAATATTCATCCGAAGGAACAAGCATGTATTTAACCCAGAGACGGGCAAGGGGATTGTCCCTCGTGTAAACATGGTAAAACAAGACAGGCACAGCCAGACAAGTGATTGATGCCATGATCACGGCCAGGTCCATGACACAGATCTTTTTTCCCAGGTTGTCAAGAAAACTAAGCAGGTAATAAATGGAAAAAGCCAGCGAGACGCTTTCCCAAAAACTAAATTCTACGAACGTGAAAAAAATAATAAAAGAGACCAATAAGGAGAGTGCCAGAAAAGCTTTCATCGGTTTGACTGTTTCAGATCTTTTTTCGATGCATATAACATATAAAACCCCTTGGTCAATACTTCGTTCAGGGGGCTGAATTCATCCATTTTATAGTTGCAGGCATAAATCCGGTAACCCAGCGCACGAAGCATTTTCTGGGCATCCCCTGCTTGAATTCCCTTCGCCTTTCCTTCGGCCCAATCCACAAATTCAAACAATACATCGGGCGCATCCGGGCCGGAAAGGGTCTTGGTGGCCCCCCTGAATACATGGTACTCATATCCTTCCACATCGATCTTGATCAAATCCACTTTGGGGATTTTCAATTCTTCGATAAGGCTGTCCACCATGACCGTCTTTACCTTAACCACTTTGTCGGTAAAAACAGGAGATAGGGAGCCAGTACCGAATTTGATATCGGAGGAATAGAAGTTAACTTCCTCCCCGTCCGAATAAAAGAGCACTTTATTAATGGCTTTTACCTGGTTAAGATGATTCCTCGCCAGGTTCTTCTGAAGGTAGGTAAAAATCCAGGGTGCCGCCTCAACACAGATAGCATTTATATCCTTTCTTTTCCACTGAAGAGGTATGGTGATCGAACCGATATTAGCCCCCAGGTCAAGAAAAATACCATTCTCAGGGATCTGCCTGGCCAGAAAATCCGAGGTCTCCTGCTCATAGATCCCATTGATATAAATCTGAAAACCAATGCTCTCAATGATATTGGGTAGTAGGTATTCGCAATTGTATTTGCCCTTTATCCAGATATCTTTTTTTTGCGCCAGACTATCTCTTAGGAATAGCCTCACCAGCCTTTCCTTCCCTTTGAACAGGGGTAATTTTCTGATTAATGAATTCATGAACCCTATTACTTATGAATATTATTTCTTTACTGCCACCAGGCAAATGGAATAGCCCGTGTACTTAATATAGCGGTCAAATATTGGAGGAAGGATCCGCAATGGCAGGACCAGTGCCCAGGCAAGATAGAACCCGGCCCCGCGGCTGATCCGGCGCATGATCCCCGTAATTTTCTGGCTCAGGTAACCGCTGCAAAAGCTGATTTCCTGCACGTCAAAGCCGCTTGCATCGCAGAGCGCTTTCAAATCGGCGGCAGAATAACCGGCGATGACATGACCCCCATCTTCCACAGGAGGTTGGGCGATACTTTTCCCTTCCCCATGTATCGGAATAAAGTCGATATTGGGGGTTGTCAACAAAAGCCGCCCCCCGGGACCCAGGCATCTGTTCATGTCAGTCATCAGTTTTTTGTCATTGATGATATGTTCTATGTTCTCTGCGCAAATAATGTAATCAAAACGGCCATAAAGATCTTTTTCTTTATCCAGCCCTCTTACATCGCAGATGGAGAAAGTTGCAGTCTTCGCTCCACAGATCCGGGCTCTGTTTTCCGCCGTATCGTTATTTCTTCTATCCCAACTTAATCCATGGGACTTGTAACCCCGGAGTGCTGAACCAATCGTAAAGGCGCCGCTGCCACAACCGACATCCAGTAGGCTCGGCCGCTCCTCCCCTTTTTTCCTGGGCAATCGCTTTTTGATCCAGTTCCACCTGTCAAGGACCAATGTATCGTTGTGTATCAGGGTAGCAGGAAATCCAATGAGTCTAACCAATGCGTCCATAAAGGTTATTGTTGTTTGGGAGGTTAGTATTTTTTCATATTGGGCCGGCTGATTATGAATATTTCCACCCCTTGGAGATTGCCGATGACCTGGGAACCTTTATCCCAATTGCGCAATGCTTCCAGATCATAGGGATTACTGCCGATGAAATAAGGATTGTCGGAAAACAAATAGGCAAAGAATTTATCGGAAAGATAATTGGGATGCACGAGCCCCCATAACTTATGAAAGGATTCGGGCCTGAGTTTTCTGAAGGCATCTGATGCGTTGGGACAAAAGGCAATATAAAAACCTTCGGGAACCAGCAATTTTTTTGCCAGTTCTGTCATTGTCCTGATATCGGGATGGTGTTCGATGACATGGGAACTAAAAAATACATCATTTCCGGGCCGCAGACTGTTTTCATCCGTCAGGATATTCAGTCCCAGGTTCTCATTTCCGAATTTGGCGCGGCTTGCGGAAATCTCCAGTGACTGAACGCTCATATCCGCATTGCGGAACTGAAAGCTTGCATATCCCCAGGAACTGCCGTAATCGACTATACGGATAGGCTCAAAGTCTTTCACCACTGCATGAATAAGGTCGATCTTTTCCTGGTAGTTCTTTTCAGAATTCCTGAAATTATCGGCTTTCAATTTCTGCATTTGAGCAGGATCGGGCAAATCGGTGGTGATGCCTCTTTCCTCATATTCTTCCTGGTAGAATTTCTTATTGAAATCCTTGCCGTCGGAAGGATGCCTGAAATACAAATGACAGCGCGAGCATTCGACCAGGGTGGTTATAATGTATTTGCGATCGGCGATCCTGTTTTCTTCTGAGCCACAAAAAGGGCAGATTTTTTTCTCGCCGGCATGGGTGATGGAATGCAGCAGGTAGTTCAGCTTGCTATTCATGAATCAGGTCCCTGTATTTATTGATGATCTTATTTCCGTAGTCTTCCCAGCCAAATCCGCTTTCAACAGATTGCCTTGCACGATGTCCGATCAGGTTCAGCAGATTTTTGTCTGCACGCAATCCCAAAAGTATTTGGAGTATATCTTCTCTGGATTCCGGTTCTGCCAAATATCCATTTTCTCCGTGTTTTATGGCCATAGCTGCACCTGAATTAGGGCTTGCAATTACGGCTAGCCCGCAGGCCATGGCCTGCAGCAATACCATTGCCATTCCCTCTTCATAAGAGGGAAATAGAAAAATATCCGCCGATTGATAAATCTCGTTCAGTTGCGCCTGCGGAACATGATCCCGGTAATTTAAAATGCCTTTTTCAATGAAGGGCCGCAGCCGCTCCTTCAAACCGGATTCAAGGTTACCCACGATGGTAAAATGGAAGCCTGAATCCTCTTTTAACAAATCCATAATATCCAGGAAAGTGCCTGCTCCCTTACGAACACAGAAATGGCCTGTAAACAGGATCTCGATCTTACTAGTCTCCCGGCTTGATTTTCCGGGAGTAAACGATGAGAGATCTACGCCATAAGGCGTGACCAGCAATTTATCTTCCGGGATCTTTTTATCGACAAAGGTCTTTTTCACAAAATCAGTGGGAACGGAAATATAATCCGCTTCCTCGTATTCTTTCAATTCCTTGTCGATGATGCCATGGCTGGGAAGCGCGGGCCTCAGTTCGGGAAAACGCCGGTAAGCATGCCTCAGGATCTCCTGCTGGAAGCCGATATGAGTTGAGCCGCGTTCGATGATGAGTACTGCCTTCGGATTGGATTTCCTGATCCTTCTCATAGTCTTCAGACCGAATCCACTCCATATCACGAACAAATCCCTGTCAGGATTGACACGCATAGATACCATCCAATCGAACCAGTTATTGATGAAAAGACTGTCATGGTTATAACCGTAGATCTTCTGGTGGAAACGATAGAGCAATTCTTTACTCAATATACTATGGACAGAAGCAGCATGGATCCCGTATTCCCGAACCTTGAAGGCCGGGTAACTGGTATATAATTCGGTTGATATTTTCCCGTTTTGCAATTGCATGACCAGGTTGAAAGCATGGAAACGACCGGGCACGGAAATGGAGACCTTCATCGGTTTTAACTAGTTCTGCCGGATATCAGACTCTTCTAAGAGCCAAACCATCACCGGTTGAAAAACATGTTCAAAATTCAGGCTGGTTCTGAAGTCTTCCAATGCCTTTTCAGAAAGATAATTAAAATGGACACGGATATAGCTTATTTGTTCGTTCAGCGCTTTTTCGGACAGGTCATTGCCGAATGCCCATTCAAAGCGTGATAAATATTCCCTATAGGCCGGTATATCGAAATACAGGATGGGCAGACCCGCTGCTGCATATTCATAGATCTTATTGGATGCGAGTGCGCCGGTACTGTACATAATATTCACTGGTTTATGGATTGCGATGCCCAGATGATGCCTGCCCGTAATCCCTACGAGTTCACGGTAAGGGACGGCTTTAAGGATTTCGAGCCGGTTAGCGACTCCTCTTTCCCCGGCCAGCTTTTGCAGTCCGGCAGTGTACTTCAGGTCGGCTGTTCCGATTATGGTTAGTTTTATGTCCGGATGGTAAGGAAGAATTCCGATGATCTCTTCAAAGCCGTGGCCCTCCCCCACATGGCCCTGGAACAAGAGCTTCAGTTCTTTTTGAGGATCCGGTCTGCTCGCCTTCATTTCAATCCCCCTGTTCTTTGAAGGGTAATTGGGAATGAGGAATAATTGGCCCTTTAGTTTCTCAAGAGGGAAATAGCTTTTTCGCTGCTCGCTCGGTAGGGAGAAAAGATCTATCCGGTTAAAATAGTTTTGTTCGTTTCTTACTGCCAGCCTTCCAATAGAGAAACGCCCCATCATCGAGATCTCGGACACATCGTGATTATGGTACCAGAGCCGGGGTTTTCTTGAAAGGAAGAAACTTCCCAGGCGATAGGCCATGAGCGGAATCGGATCATAACAGATGACCCATTCGGGGCGGTTGCATCGCACAATTTTAAAAAAATCAAGTGTGAACCTTAGGAAGGAACCGATTTTCCAAAGAAAGCCGGAAGCTTCGGTTTCCCGGATTCCTTTCAATGGCCCGCTGAGGATCAATTCAGCCTGGGGAGGATAATTCCACTCGCTTTTGTTTTGAATATTTCTACTCAGAATAAAAATATGGTCAGTATGAACGGATAGTTCGTTTATGGCATTTAGTGTCGGTGGATAGGATTCCGGATGGCTATAAACTGCCATGACGATATTTTTTAACCTCATTGTCTTACTCGTCCCGGAAAATTTTCAAATGTCTTAAATACAGTTTGGGCCCGGTTCCGGAAAGTATAATCAGAGCCAACCGAGCGTCTCCTGGCTGCTTCACGAATTTCAAGCGCTCCGGATTTGCTCATGCCGATAATGTCTTTTGCCTGTTGGATCATCTCTTCATCGTTTCTGAAAAAGAAAATTTCTTTACCGGCTTCAAAGAAAAGTTCCTGTTCCCTGCTATAAGGGGCCAGTTGTATACCCCCTGCTGCGGGTATTTCAAAGGTCCTCATATTGTGAGAACCGTTATTGTATTCACGGAATAGATTAAGTTGGATCCTATATTGGCGATTGAGTTTCCAGAACAGTGGGCGGGGCGCGATCCCGAAAACTTTTACAAGGGGATTTTTCATGACAGAAGTCTTATCCCAGAAAACGCCATAGATATCGACCGGAATACCGGCATCAGTGAGCTTTTTTATTTTTTCGGCGCGAAAAATATCCCCATTGCCCTGAAAACATACCCTGAGAATTTCTTCATCCCCTTCATCGATCTCTCCATTTGCCAGGTCCTCTGTGTCATAGGCGAAAGGGAGGAAGACTGCAGGAAGATTGTAAACATCCTCTATTTGCTTTTTCAGCCCCGTGTGATAGCAGAAATGCAGGTCATATAGGCCCACGCTCCGGGTGACATTGTTGTTTCCGCTTCCCTTGCTCGTAATAACGAAAGGATGATCCGGGTTATAGTTGGCGAGGCGGAAATCTCTTTTTAGAAATCCGAGTGTTTCCGGATAGATTTCCATGCCCTTAAAGATCCAGATAAAATCAGGATTGAATTCGGCGACCTTTTTCAGCAATTCCCTGTTTACCGGTTTATAACCTTTGTTCAGGCCGGTCTTGAAGAGGGTTTTATTTAAGAGATTTTTTGAATGGTAATTGAAAACAATATCCGGCGCAGGATAGAGGCTGACACTGGCGCCGAGCTGCTCCAGGTATCTGAGATAATATCTTTCTATGGCTGAGTTGAAATTACTTCCTACCAGGAGAATCTTCATCCTGTCTTTTGCTTTTTGAGGGTTTCAAATCCATTTTTCAGCACTAGCTTTTGTTTACAGATGCTGAGCTCCTTTGTTGCATAGTCCGCAATGAGCCGGGAGTTCGGTTCTTCATTCAGGGCAGCCGGGATTTTTTTCTTTAGTATCTCTCTTAAAACTTCTACATTTCCTTCCGGAAAGAGGATGCCATGACTATTCAACAATTCCGGCAGGGAACCGCTGTCCGAGGCGATCACGGTTTTACCGCAGGCCATGGCTTCGGCCGCGACCCTACCGTACTGCTCCTTCCAGTTCGGTACGGAGACTGAAGGGACTACGACGAGATCGGCTGCATTCATATAAGCTGCGATCTCGAAATGGCTGGGGCTGATATAAACGACACGATCCATTATATCAGCTTCTTCTAATTCTTTTTTTACCTGTTGGCTATAATCGGATCCGAATTCGTCGAAAGCGTCCATCATTAACTCCCATGGCAGATTCTTTAAACCTGCCAGGGCCCTGATCAGTATATGAATTCCTTTTTCGGTAGTAAGCCTGCCGAAATACGCGATAATGGTATTTTTCAGGCCGAGCTCGTTTCGGATCCTGAGGCGATTATCGGCATCGGGAAAGAAATAAGCAGGATCGAAACCAAGGGGCATGTACCGGACCCATCTATATCCCTCCTCTTGAAATATCTTCTGGCCATCGCGGTTGATCGTGAAAATGCCGTCCACAGTATTTTTTGTTTTCGAGAGCATCCATCTTTTGAGCATTATCGCAGGAAGGGATTTCAAACCTCTGCGCCGGATAGAAGGAAGGATCCCCAGAGGAAGGTTTTCGCAGGAGATGCAAAATAGAAGGGCCTCGTTCTTATGGCACCATTCTCCGGCAAAAATTGCGAGCCGGCTGACCGGATCATTGTCCAAAAGCACGATAGAAGGTTTTTTTTCTTTTAACAATTCGTCCAGGCCTTCAAAAGAATAGGTCCTTGGATTATCTCCAATCAGATTAAGAAAATGGATTGGCGGATCCTCCGGCATGGCTGGCTGCGCTTCTCTTACACCCGATGGAAATCTTAAGGATTCCGGTACCACCATTTCGAGCCGGTATCCATCTTTCACCAGTAAATGGTAAACATTGCGGTTGATCGAAGTGAAACAGGCATGGGATATGACAAGGACATCAATCAATGGGATGGAAGTATTCGAAACAGAAATCCAACAACTGTTTTATTTCTTCTTTAAAATCGTTTTTTATTTGAATGCCCTCAGAAATCAACCTGCTTATATCAAAAACCAATTCATGCTCCTTGCTCTCTGTCGCCCCTGCAGGAAATTCTATGGCCAGATCCTTGCCGGTCATGGTCTTGAAGCTGGAGGCGATCAATTCGGCCATCTCTTTAACTCTCATCGATTTTCCTGCACCCAGGTTATAAATAAGTCTATTGAAATGTTCCGGGCCTGCACTTACTATTGCTGATAGAGTTCTTTCCACATCGGAGAGGCATACAAAATCCCGGTACTGGCAGCCGTTGGAGAGGAGCTTTAGCCTGCCTTTTTCTACAGCCTGCCTGCAAAGATCATTCGCCAGTAAGGTCCACCTGTTTACATCCGGACTCACCGGGGCGCCAAAGGAATTAGACAGGCGCAGAATAATTGTTTTAATTTTTTTCTGGAGGCCTGCGGCCAGCACAAAATCTTCGGCCGCCTTATGGGTGATCGCGTAAGGATGAATAGGAAGGGGCAGATTCTCCTCTTCGATTATTCCCCGGAGCGGGCTGGCATAGACATGAGCTGTAGAAAAAAAGATGAATTTTTCGGTCCCTGCCGCTATTGCGTTTTCTAAGATGATCCTTGTCTCATCGATATTTACACTAATCGCTTCGGAAGGATATTTAACAGAATCGATTTCATTTAAGGCGGCGAGATGGATGACGGTTTGAATATCATTCGGAAACTCTTCTCTTAAGAGCAGCTTTTCATGAAGGATCGGCTGAACATTTCCATGAGCCTTTAAAAGCCCGGCAGTTGGTGTTGTACGTGATGAAGCCAGTACAGAAAATTCTTCCGAAAGATAGCGGCTCAGCCTGCCTCCCACAAAACCAAGGCCTCCCGTGACCAGTATGCTCTTCTTCATTATTTCCAATCGTATGGAATCAGATCGTTTCCGATATGCAGATTTTCGGCTTCCGTAGGATCATGGGGGATGCTCGCGATATTGAGCAGCAGATTCAACCTCTCTCCCATTCCTTTGAATGACATCCAGACTCCGGGAGGTACGGTGAGACGTTGATAACTTTCCCTGGCTTCCGGAGAGAGCATGAGTTCCTGCACAATTTTATAAGTAGGACTTTGGGCACGGTCGTCATACAGGACGAACCAAATCGCTCCCAAAGGAACGACGAGGTTGAGGGTCATGCGCCTGTGTTTTTTCCAGCCCTTGACAGCGCCATGGTTCACCGTAGAAAAATAGGCTTCGCCAAAATCGACAAAGGATTCCTCCTGTCTTTTGAGGGCATGGAGGACATTGCCATCCCTGCCTTCTATGATTTTCAGCGGTGTGAGAAGGATCCCTTCTATTTGGTCCATTCAATTCCCTTTTTGGCAGCCAGTTCGGAATAAGTTTCTATCTGGGCAATCGTATATTGAAAAATATTCTTATGGTATCCATTATAATAATGATCGTACCAGGAACCGGTGAATTCGGCAGTCTGTGAAAAATCAAGCGCCGGCTTCCACTTTAAATAAAAGAGTGCCTTGTCACAATTGAGCTTGAGCAGTCCGGCTTCATGGAATGCGGAATTGGCCTCTATCGCAAAGGGTTCTTCATGGCTTCTGAAATGCCAGTGCCCGCTGACTGCCTTGAGTAATTCGAGTACGGTATGGTTTTGATCTGCATTGGGCCCGAAATTGAAGGGTTCGCCATGAATATTTGCTTTTTCACTCAGCACCTGTGCCGCCCTTAGATAACCGCTCAGGGGTTCCAGCACATGCTGCCAGGGACGGGTCGATTGAGGATTCCTGATCCTCACTTTTTCATGAAGGCTCCAGGCCCTCATGCAATCCGGCACAATGCGATTGAGTGCCCAATCCCCTCCCCCGATCACATTGCCCGCCCTTACGGACACCAGACGAATGGGAGAATCCGGCTTATTAAAAAAGGAATGAAAATAGGACTTGATGACAAGCTCTGCAGCTCCCTTCGAAGCGCTATAGGGGTCCTTTCCTCCCAATACATCCTGCTCCCGGTAGCCCCAGATCCATTCGACATTGTCGTAGCATTTATCGCTGGTGATCATCACTGCATGACAGGGTTTTCTGAGTTGTCGGAGGGCTTCGAGAATATTTGCAGTCCCCAGTGTATTTGTCTGGAAGGTCTCGATCGGATCGCTATAGGAGGCCGAGACGATAGGTTGTGCTGCAAGATGAAATACAAAATCCGGCTCGGTCCGGATGAAGATATCCTTCATCTTTTCCAGGTCGCAGATATTGGCGAAATGATGGTCAATTTTTTTTTCGAGTTCGAGTTCGCCGAAAAGAGAGGGTTGGGTAGGAATGTCTTTGGATATTCCCGTGACCTTTGCCCCCATTTCATGCAGCCATGCGGCCAGCCAGGAACCCTTGAATCCGGTATTCCCGGTTACAATGATTTTTTTGTCTTTGAATGTATTATTGAACATAGGAATTATTCACAAGTGATTATCGCCGGCGGGAATTACCAGATCTTCCAGGGAGCATGTTCTTTTTCCCAGAGTTCATTGAGCTGGATCTTATCACGCAGGGTATCCATGCATTTCCAAAATCCCTCGTGTTTGAAAGTGTAGAGTTCTCCGTCGGCTGCGAGGTTTTCAAGTGGCTCTCTTTCAAAAACTGTCGCATCGCCCGGAAGCCTGTCCATGACATTCGGTTCGCAGATAAAGAATCCGCCGTTGATCCAGGATCCATCTCCCTTGGGTTTCTCCATAAAGGAATGGACCTTATCATTGGTATCGATGTCAAGCGCTCCGAAGCGCCCCTCGGGCTGTACGGCAGTCATTGTAACCGACTTTTTATGTGACTTGTGAAAGGAAAGCAGTTTCTGAAGGTCGATATTTGAAACCCCATCTCCATAGGTCAGCATGAAGGTCTGATTGCCGATATATTCCTTCGCTCTTTTGATTCGTCCCCCCGTCATGGTATGCAGGCCTGTGTCCAGCAACGTCACCTTCCAGGGTTCGGAACTATTGTTATGGACCTCCATGCGATTGGTGCTGAGATCAATGGTCACATCGCTTTGGTGAAGAAAATAATTCGCGAAATATTCCTTGATATAATAGCCCTTGTATCCGAGCAGGATCACAAAATCATTGAAGCCATAATGGGAATAGCTCTTCATGATATGCCAGAGAATCGGTTTTCCGCCGATCTCGGCCATTGGTTTGGGTCTTGTATCGGTCTCTTCGCTGAGACGGGTTCCAAATCCTCCGGCCAGTAAAAGCACTTTCATGAATCGATTATTTAGTTAGGTAAATTATTTTTCTGATTCAATGGCGGCAGCGTTTCCAAATCTCCCTTTGTCTTCCACCCATTTGAACATCTCGTCCCGGCTGTCGTTGAATTGACAGGCGCGTACCTCACGAAAGCCAGCAGCCTTCAGTTCTTCTGCCAGGGACTTCTTATCCCACATCCAAAGATGATGGGAATTTCCCAAAAAAGAGGAGAGTAATCCTTTGAAGCCTCTTGGCCTGCTCTCGATCCCTAACAGAGTGGATCCAATGAATTGGAGACTAGCTTTGTCATCTCCTTTATCAAGGGAGCTGATATAATCACGTGCTGCCGATTCCAGGTCCGGCACCACGCAGCGGAAAATGCCGCCGGGCTTGAGTATCCGATAGGTGTTCTGAAGCGCATGTCTGAAGTCCTGAAGTGAAAGATGTTCGAGGGTATGGGAACAATAAACGCCATCACAGGAATTATCGGCGACCGGAAGGCCTTTGATGATGTCGCCATAACGGACATTGGGCGGGAATTGAGTATTGAGCCTATTATTTAATATTTTGCCTATCAAGGGAGTTTTTTGAATTCTCAAAGTCGGAGAGACATCGAAATTGACCCATTGTTCCGGGGCAGAGAGACCGCATCCGTATTGCACATACAATTTACTCATGAAATGTTTAAGTTTTTAGGGAAGCAGCGCTTCAATTTTATCTAACTGCCTTGGATAACTGTTTTCCCTGGCGAATGCTTTTCTTTTTTCCCGGAGTTCCGGGCTATTGTAAAAAGACAGGTTTTGGACGGTTTCCCTGAACAAGGCAGGAAGCAGCGCATTGTTTTCCCTGGATTCGGGCATGCGCAAAAGATCGGGCATGCCCTGGTAAGTGGTCACATTGTTTGAGACGATGGTTTTTCCCGTACTCAGGTATTCCATGATCTTATGGTAATTGGTTCCCTTGCTCTGGTCCTTTTTGATATCATAACAGATCAGGAAGCAGTCCATTCCAAACAAGGCTGCGGCCAATTCTGGAGTAGGTAGTGCTCCATGCAAGACCACATGGGGGTTTCCTGCGAGCCTTTCGATGAATTGAATCGTTTCTGGGTCCTCCCCTCCTCCGATATTGGATTGGGATTGTTTATAGCTGCCATAAAAATGAAATTCGAGATCAGGATTTGCCTCTATTATTTTAATGATCGTGTCCCGATCCAGATCGGGCCTCAAAAAGTTTCCGGAGATTCCGACCCTGATCTTTTTATGAATCTCGCCGTTCGGATATTCTTTCAGAAATGCCGCCGGCAATCCATGGTTGATGAAATGACGGGGAGCAGGCAATTCTTTATATTTTTCCAGAATTTCCGGGGTAAGTGATAATATGATGGCAGATCCCAGAGCCGAATTGATGGCCTCGGCGTCAAGGGGCTCGTCAACAGGATGAAATATTTTATAAGGCTTTTTCCCGAATAGTTTTAAGGGATAAAGGTTGCCGAGATCGAAGGACCAGACAATATCGAGCTCAGGAAGCGCTTTCAGCAATTTACGAATATGAAATCCCATGAGCCATTGATAAAGGTGCTGCGCATGGAATTTAATGTTGTAAGGAAAGAACAGTCGGTGCTGAATAAAATAAAGATTGGGTATGGTTTCAGAAGGGGTGATCTCAATATCTTTCTTCAGTTTGCGTCCCTCTGTTTCTTCAGGCGGATTTAGAAAATAAACTCTATTACCACGTTTTGCGAGCTCAATCGTATAATGGTGCTTGGAAAGAAACATTTTTCCCCATAGCTGGGGGGAAATCACCAATATGGTTTTATTTCTTAAAGCACTCATTTTAGTTTTCTTGCAGGATTTCCCGCATAGGTTCCACTTTCCTTAATATCCCTAGTGACTACAGAACCGGCGCCTATGATGACTTCATCACAGATATTGACCGGCAATATGGTTGCGTTCGATCCGATGGAAACATGGTTTCCAATGCGGGTCGGCTTCCATTTGGTTTTATCTCCTCCTGCAGGGCCACCTCCGGAAAATAGATCATTGATGAACATGACACCATGGCCGATAAAGCAATGGTCACCGATCTCTACAAGTTCGCAAACAAAACTATGGGACTGGATCTTGCAGTAGTTGCCGATCCTCACATCCCGCTGGATCTCTACAAAGGGGCCAATAAAAGAATTCTTTCCGATCGAGCAGCCATAGATATTGACCGGCTGAACGATGATGACTCCTTCAGCAAATTGGACATCTTCGGCGATCCCCGCCTGAAGCATTTTTGGTTTCATGACATTAAATGCGAACGGCCTTGGTATAGATCTTGTCGATTATCTCAACAGTCTTTAGCCCTTCGAACCCATTGGTGGCGATGGTGCCGGTTCCCATCAGGACTTCAACTACATTCTGATAGACCTTATCATGGTTACTCATCGAACCAAGGTACTGGCCATAATTGTTCGGGGGATTACCGGGAGGCAGGTTTTCAATCTTAAACTGATCGATGCTCTGGTATTCGAGTTCGTTCAGGTATTGACCTCCGATCTTCACAACCCCCTTCTCTGCGAAAATAGTAAGGGAGCCCTCCATATTTTTTTGGAAACTGTTGACCGTATAATTGATTGTGCCGATCACATCATTATAGAATTTCAGGCTGACGACACCCGTATCCTCAAATTCGATGATCCCTTCATGGTGGTAATTGGAAAGCCATCCATGGACTTCCTTGACATCCCCAATCATCCAATAGAGCAGGTCGATGAAATGGCTGAACTGTGTGAATAGGGTTCCTCCATCCAGCGCCTTTGTACCCTTCCAGGAATTTTGATAATATTCATTGTTCCGGTTCCAAAAACAATTGAGCTGGACGCTATAGAGTTTTCCCAACCTTCCCTCCTCGATGATCTTTTTCACTTCGGCTACAGGGGGATTGAAGCGATTCTGTTTCACGATAAAGAGCCTGCGGCTGGCTCGCTCCGCTGCATTGATCATTTCTCCGCAATCCTGTACGGACAAGGCCATCGGCTTTTCACAAAGTACATGAAAACCGGCTTTAAGGGCCTTGATGCTGTGCAATGCGTGAAGGCCGTTTGGCGTACAGATGGAAACCAGGTCCGGCTTCTCATTTAGGAGCAATTCGTCAATATTGGAATAAGCTTTGGCTCCATATTTGTTAGCAAGTGATCTTGCTTTTTCCTCCACAATATCACAAACAGCGAGGAGTTTTCCCTGGTTATGGATATGTTCGGCATGCCTTTGGGCAATTCTCCCGCAGCCGATGATGGCGAATTGAATGGGTTTGGTCATCTGAATAATTTGTCTTTGACTTTTCTTCTTATCGGCGCTGTTTTGATCAGCAGGTTCATATAAGCCTGTTTGAGCTTCTTGTCAGTTTTAAAATCGCTGTGTTTGCGTATGGGCAGGTCCATGATCTCCTGGAATTCTTTTTCAGTGAGCCCGAATTTTTTCCTTACATATTCCATGTCCGTTTTCAATTCGGAAGGAGGATAGATGGGCCCATCCAGCGCTTTAAGAGCTTCTTCACGGCCCAGTTGCCCGGAACAGATCAGGGTGGAGAGATGGGCCTTGCGCTTATCGATGTGGAATTTTTCAGGAAGGATATAGGCCTGGTAAAATTTTGTGAAGACTGATTCGTAATGTTTGCCGCCATAATCCCTCCAGTCCAGTTCTTTCTTAATGATTTCCTTCACTTCGGCCTTGTTGTACGGGACATAGTTGAGTATTGAAATTGCATTCAGCCTGAGAATGGCCGAATAATAAACATATTTCTTAAAGTCGAAGGTCGGATAAGTCTTTAGTCTCACGCGGCCATAACGGCCATGGATATCCTTCAGGTTGGCATAATCCATCTTCTGGAAGATCCAGGAGGGAGGCATTATGTATTCCGTCACCACATTGGTGCCGCTGATGATATAGCCCGTATCATGTTGTTTAGCCAGCCGGTGCATGGTTGCGAATATCGCATGGTCGGAAACCACTTCAATATCCACTACAGAGGCTTTGAGGTAGGATAGTTGTATATCCTTAAATTCCTCCCAGTTTACGACAAGGGTATAAAGATCAAAACCGAGTTTGGTGATAATGTTTTCTACGTTTTTTACGGCAAGTTCGGAATCCCAGCCATTGTCGAGATGAACTGCCAGGGGGCGTAAGCCGAACTGCCTGGCGAGTAAGGCTACATAAGTGCTGTCTACGCCGCCGCTCAAGCCAATTAGGCAATCATAATGTTTCCCTTTCCCGTCTTTTTTGATCTTATCGACGATCCTGGCGAGTTCTTCTCTGGCCTTTTCCCCCTGTGGTAATTGACTGGCCGCCTGCTGGTATTCATAATAATAATTGCAGATGCCCTTCTCATCAAAACGGATGTCCGGATCCGCAATATTGTCCATGACCGTGGTCTGACAAAGCCTGTATTTCGGATCCGTTTTGCTTAAAACCATAAACTCCTCTTATCAGATTTTTTCAAACAATTTCTGCTTTAACTCCTTTTGTGAAGGATAACTGATCAGTACGGCCTGGTGTGGCCTTTGAAACACGAAGAAACTTCCCGCCGCAACTGCTGAAGCCCCCCTATTGACGGCTTCACTGAAATCCTCCATACCGGACGCACCCCCACAGGAGATTAGAGGAATACTTAATTCGCCACTCATTTTTTCGACCAGATCAAGATCGAACCCTGCATAAGTGCCATCCCGGTCGATAGAATTCAGAAAAATTTCACCGGCTCCTGCATCCTGCATTTTTTTGGCATATAGTATCGGGTCCAGTTTCGTATTTTCTCCGCCATTGTCTACATAGACCAGGTTTTTCCCAAACAGGTTCTTCTTCACATCGATCGAAACCACGACACTTTGGCTACCAACCAGCTTTGCAGTCTCGGTGATCAGGTCTGGGTTTCGGTAGGCCTGGTCATTCAGAATGACTTTTTCTACGCCAATATAAAAGAGATCCATTATTTCCTCTATCCTGCTGATACCCCCACCGTATGCCAGCGGTATAAAAGCTTCGCCGGCAATTTCCTTCACCTGCTGCATATTGACCGGGCGTTTTTCCCTTGTTGCATCAATATCGAGAACCACAATTTCATCTATTTCCTTTTCATTAAAAATTTTTACCGCATTGATTGGATCACCCACATAGCGGTAATTTTTAAATTTAACGGATTTCACCAATCCGCCTTTATGCAGCAATAAAACAGGAATGACTCTGACCCGACGCATCAATAATTTTCGGCGAAATTTTTCAATAACTGCATCCCGAATCGGTGGCTTTTTTCCGGGTGGAATTGCACGCCTAAAATATTGTCTTTCTCCAGTGCGGCGGCAAAAGAATAGCCATATTCGGCAACCAGCAATTCGTCATGCGGATCATCCGCATTCACATGGAAGGAATGGGCGAAATAAAATCTGGGTTCTACCAGGTCTTGGAGCAGGCGGGACTCCTTTAGGCCAGTTACATTCTGCCAGCCCATATGGGGAATTTTTTGGCCTGGCAGCATCTTTTCCTGCCGGAACCGAATGCAGTTCCCCGCAATCCATCCAAGCCCCGGTTCTGTTCCTTCCTCACTGGCCTGCATGAACATCTGCAGTCCCACACAAATCCCTAAGACGGGCTTCCTGAATTCAAAAACCGCTTTTTCAATGATCGGCCGCAGACCGGAAGCATTGAATTTTTGCATGCAATTGTCGAAATGACCCATGCCCGGCAGAACTATTTTTCCTGCTTCATCTATCTCCTGAGCGTCTCTGCTGATGATCGCTTCATTCCCTGCTTTTTTCATCATGTTCTGAATGGATGTCAGATTTCCCACCCCATAGTCCACAATTGCGATCCTCATATTTTTAAATAGCTCTTCCTGAAATTTTCAAACTGGTCTGACCGGATATAACCATTGTAGCCTATCTTATTGAAGAAAGGAATGCATTTTTCCTTTTCAAGAGACTTGATTAGCCTGGCAGGCACACCGCCTAAAACACAATAACCTTCCGGAAAGGATTTGGTAACCACCGCACCAGCACCTACAACCGTCCAGTCGCCCAATTCGACCCCGGGCATGATCTTGGCCCCAGCTCCGATCCAGCAATACTTTCCAATCTTCACCTTGGCCGGCAAATGCCTGCGGCTGTCATAAACATCATGGTTGGCACTGACGATGACGACATTGGGAGCGATTTGGGTATAATCCCCGATGATGATGCCCCCTTTGCCCTGGATATAGCAACCTTTCATGATGCCGGGATAGGCATCCACGCCGACCAGGATATTCTGCACATCATATACCTGGCTTGTCCAGTGAACAGGCCAGTAAGCTCTTTTATTACCGCCGAAACCCAATACTTTTTGTTTGAACCAGAATTCGAAACTCACAGGGTTTTGATAGTCCAGTGTTTCGCGTATGAATTTGAAATAAGGAAGTTTCGTGATCAGCACAATGGGAACCTGCAATGGATTCCTTAAGAAGTATTGAATTTTTTTCTTCATTTGTTCGATGCAATACTTATCAAACCCTCTCCTTCCCTGAACAGTCTGGTATTTTCAAATATTCCTTTCCTGAACCTCGCCCATTCTCCGGCAGGCAGGCCAGCATCATGATCGTTCCATGGCTTGCCTGCGATCAACTCGATCATGGACCTGTCTCTAAGTATCTGAACGGCGATCTTAACCATACGCTCTATCGAGGTTTCCGAATGGACCAGGCAATAGCGGTAAAAAGTGTCAGCGATAGAAGTGTAGCGGAAGACAAAGCTTCCGACCGAGACCGACCATCCATGATGCGGAACGATATTCATCACCGCCCCGGCATGGCAGCTCGGCAAAACGAGAGAGGAGCCATTGCAGCCGATCACGAGATGGCTTTCGGCATAGCGCTCACAGAGTTTGCGAGCCATTTCATCGCTATGTACACTGTGCCGGAAGTCCTTGATCCATTCAGGCAGCTTTCGTTTGTCAGTATCCATGCCCGCAACTGCAAAATCCATCCCCGGCGCCTTTTTCCTGAGTTCACTTGCGAATTTCAAAATCCATTTGAACTGGAGGCTGCCTCTGATACCTTTTATGGTCCGGGGAAATAGTTTGCGCGTATAACGGTTATCCAGGATCTTAGGCAACACAGGTTTCCAGAACCTGTCCGTTCTCCAGATAAAGGTGATTGTCGGCTTTTGAAGACGCTGGTCCCACTCATTCAGGGGGAAGGGCCTTATACGGGTATAGTCTTCGATCCGCACTCCCTCGTCAGAAGGCTGAGGAAAAGCCATGCAAAGAAAAGCTTCTTCAAAACGTCTCATTTCCTTATCGACTTCAGCACTCAGCGATTCGGACCAGGAACCGGCTTTGGAAAAAGGAATGCGAACCTCCCAGACCTCGTCAACTCCTTCGGGCACCATCCAAAGCAATTCAGTTTGAACCAGGAGGATAAGATGGTATTCTTTTTTTAATCTATAATAATCCAGGTTAAACAGATTGAATACCGAATGTCCATAGGTGGAGTCGACCGTATTCAGCAAAAGCAGTTTTTGTTTCCTGGCCTTTGAATTTATTGTTTTCTTTATTTCTACATTCTCTCTGTTCTTATTTCTAAATGCGATGCTCAAACTTGAGATATACCAGTTCTGGAATGGCATATCATCAACCCTGTTCCCGTCGCTGCCCCGGATCACCGTCGCATAGATTAGGCCGGCGCTGGTCGGCATTTCCTTGAACAATTCGTATGCACCACATTCAGGGCATGTTCCAGAAGACAGAATATGCATTCCCGTGAGGTGGAAGGAAGTGGCTTGGAATTCCTTGCCGCAACGATCACATTTAATAAGCAAATCTATTTCGGGATAGATCTTGATCATTCTTTAAGCCGGTTTTTGCCAGACCACTCGGTTCACATAGTCCACATAGCTCAGGATGATCCTTTCGACCTTGTCCGATACATTGGGCATGCTGTAATCGGAGACCATGCGAAATGCCCTTTCTCCGGGTTGTTGGGCAGTGATCATTTTCAGGCCCTGCAGCACTCTTTCCGGTTTCAGGCCGACCATTGGCACGGCGGCTTCTTCCATAGCTTCGGGGCGTTCATGCGCCTGCCTGATATTCAGGGCCGGAAAATTCAGGATCGACGACTCTTCCGAAATGGTGCCGCTGTCGGAAAGCACGGCCTTCGCATGGAGCTGAAGGGCGTTATAGTCGCTGAAACCAAAGGGTTTCAGGAAACGGATTTCCGTATGAACCTTATTCTGCTGATCATCTATGACCTTTTTTGTCCTCGGATGAGTAGAAACGATCACCGGAAATTTAAATTCTTCGGCTATCGCATTCAGGGTTTCGATCAGCCCTTTGAAATTGACGGGGTCGTTCACATTTTCTTCGCGATGACAACTGACTACAAAATATTGATGCTGGACCAGGCCGAGTTGATTAAGGATTTCCGATTGCCTGATCTTAGGTAAATAATGGTTCAACACTTCAAACATGGGGCTGCCGGTCTTGATGATCCTATCAGGTGGCAGCCCTTCCCTAAGAAGGTATTCTCTTGCGATATCAGAATAGGTCAGGTTAATATCGCTGATATGATCCACGATCTTTCGGTTGGTCTCTTCGGGCACGCGTTGGTCGAAACAGCGGTTGCCTGCCTCCATATGAAATATGGGAATATGCTTCTTCTTAGCTGGTATTGTGCAGAGGCAGCTATTGGTATCACCCAAAACCAGGAAGGCATCCGGTTTTTCCTTTTCCAGTACCTCTTCGATCCTTATAAAAATCTGGCCGATTGTCTCACTTGCATTTTTTCCGGCCGCACCAAGAAAATGATCAGGTTTGCGGATAGACAGGTCCTCAAAAAAGATCTGGTTCAGTTCATAATCGTAATTCTGACCCGTATGTACAAGGGTATGGTCGATGGAAGGGCTTTCGTCCAGCCTGGCCATTACGCGGGAAAGCCGGATGATTTCCGGTCTTGTTCCTACTACGGTGAGGACCTTCAATTTTTTCATGCTGGCTGTTTAGACTTTTTCAAATATCGTGTCGGGGCGCTGGGGATCGAAAACCTCATTAGCCCAGAACAAAGTGACCATGAGATCTTCCCCGGTATTCGTAATATTATGAGTAAAGCCAGGCGGGATATCAACCACTTTAGGCAGTGCTCCGTTGACTTTGTATTCGATGATCTCTTTTCCAAGCACTGAACGTAACTGTATTAGTCCCTCTCCCTGGATCACAACGAATTTTTCGGTTTTCGAATGGTGGAAATGGTTGCCGCGGGTAATGCCTGGTCTGGTCGTAGATATGAAGATCTGACCTGCGTTGCGGGTTTTTAGCAACTCAAAAAGAGACCCACGGGTATCTGTCTTCAATTCCAGGTCGTAGGAAAACCGGTCGGCGGGCAGATAGCTCAACCAGGTTGAATAGAGGGCTTTTTCAAGTCCATTGCCCAGATCCGGAACAAAAAGTGTCTTACGATTCTCCGGAAATGACCCAATTATCCGGGCCAGTTCCCCGAGATTGGTTTGGTAAATTGAATCAATGTGGGCTTCTGTGAACCGGCCTGCTTCAAATGGCTGGTCCATCCGGGTTATGAATTCCCTTACCACATCATCTATATATACCAGCTTCAATTGATGCGAAGGATCGCTGATCCTTATGGGAAGGCCAGTAGCCAGGTTATGACAAAAAGTAGCTACAACCGAATTATAATTTGGCCTGCACCATTTGCCAAAAACACCAGGCAATCTGTAAACAAAAGCAGCGCCATTCCTGACATTGCTTTTGATATATTCTTCTCCCTTTTTCTTGCTTTTCCCATAAGGATTGTCAAGTTCTGCCTGGGCAGAGGAAGAATAAAGCAATTGATAGGGCTTTCTACCCTTTTCCAATTCATCCACGATAAAAGCAGTCAGACCGGCATTGTCTTTCAGGAAATCTTCTTCAGATTCCGGACGATTGACTCCGGCCAGGTGGTAGATCCGGTCTGCATCCTTTAAGGCCGATTGCCAGTCCAGCGCAGAGCAATCCCTGGTTAACCCGATCAGTTCATCCTCCTTATTTTGTCTGAGATGGACCATGAGGTTCTTTCCAATAAATCCACCGGTTCCGGTAACGACAACTTTCATGTTATGCCTTTAATTCATTTAGAACATAGTCCAGTTTGAGCAACAATTGTTTTGTTTGTTCAAGGTTCAGTCTTGTCGTGTTATTGGAATTATAGTCCTCCGCTCTGATGACTGTGGATTCACCTTCCGAAAAATATTTTGAATAATTAAGGTCTCGGCCATCTGAGGGTATCCTATAATAATTCCCAAGGTCCTCTGCCTTGGCCATTTCCTCTCTGGTGCATAATGTTTCATAAATCTTTTCTCCGTGACGTATCCCGATGATTTTTATTTCCACTGAAGAATTAAAGATCGATTTCAAGGCTTCTGCAACATCCAGTACCGTACTCGCCGGGGCTTTTTGCACGAAGATATCCCCTGGCCTTGCATTGGAGAAAGCGTACTCTACCAGTTCCACGGACTGGTCCAGTGACATCATGAAACGGGTCATGCTGGGTTCTGTAATAGTGATCGGCTTGTCTTCCCTGATCTGTTTAATGAAAAGGGGAATGACGGACCCTCTTGAAGCCATGACATTTCCATAGCGGGTAGCGCAGAAAATCCTGCCGGAATCGTTTAGCTGTCTTGACTTGGCAATCATTAGCTTTTCCATCATCGATTTGGAAAGACCCATCACATTGATGGGATAGACCGCCTTATCCGTACTCAGCACTACGACTTTTTGGACATTGTTTTGCCATGCCGACTGCAATAGATTCTCTGCCCCGAGAATATTTGTACGTACCGCTTCCATCGGATAGAATTCGCAGGAAGGAACCTGCTTTAATGCGGCAGCATGAAAAATATAGTCAACTCCAAGCGTAGCGCTATTGATGCTGCTGAATTCCCTTACATCACCGATATAATATTTGATGGAATCGTTCTTGTATTCCAATCGCATATCATCCTGCTTTTTTTCATCCCTGCTGAAAACCCTTATCTCCTTTAATCCCATGTTTAGGAATTTCTTCAAAACAGCATTGCCGAAGGAACCGGTTCCCCCGGTTATGAGTAAAGTTTTGTCTTTGAAAGCATTGCTATTCATTGGCATTATATGGGTTTGTTTGCTTCAATCAGGTCGATACAATCGCCGGATTATCGGGTCGATAGCATCGCTGTTTAATTTTTCCTCAACGAGACTTCGGTTTATAATGGCAGCTTCCGAAACCAATTTGTCATCTTTAAGAGCCCTGGAGATCGCGGATGCGATCTGGTCGATATTGGTCGGATCGGTCAATAGTCCATTGACTCCATCCTCTATCCATCCTTGTGTTATGGCAGTGTTGGATTGTATGGGAAATGCTCCCAGCGCCATTGCTTCCAGCATGGTATTCGGCACTCCGTCGCTAAGGTTATTGGTAATGCTGATGCGGGCGCTCGCGACCATGGCCAGAAATTCCGTATAACTGAATTCGGAGGCCACTCTCACTGAAAATTCCCCTTGATTGATTATTTCCTCAACCATCGGCAATAACTGATTATTACAACTATATATGATAACCTCAAATCCTGCCAATAACCCTTTTATTTTCCTCAAAGCCTTGAGGGCATTTATCGCCAAACGCTCTTCCCCCTGATAGCCTTTCAGCAGGATCAGTTTTCTTGAAACCGGTCCAGGATCCCGATTTGTCTTATTTATCAATTCAAAATCCAGGGAGCCCCCCACGGAAGGAATTATTTCGATCATACCCCGGTATCCGTTTTCTGCTGCCATGGCGGAATCACGATCCCCTTCGACAACAAGCAGATCCACCTGGGATAATAACTTTTTTATTTGCGCTCTGTGTTCCGGGAACTGCAGATAATAATGGAGATCAACTCCCCATGTTGAATGAATCCATTTGAATTTTTTTCCATTGCCGACTGCTCCGCTGACCAGGTATCCTGCCTTTTGGGTTTCCATGGAATGCAGCACAGTAGGTTTCACTTGTTTTATAAGTTTTCGCAAGCCGCAATTATGCAGATACTTCAAAGCTGATCCGCGAATTAACTTTTTTGCCAATGATTGCCCTATTACTTTTATCACCACTCTGTAAAACCAGAAAATACCTCCTAAGTGGATTTGGGCAGCTCCTTTTAAACCCGTGACATACCAGGCTGCTAAATTTAGATTCCCGATGCCTTCATGTAATGGGCGAAAGGGTACTGCTGAATAAAAAAAAATTTCGTATTCATCAGGATGCAGTTGTGACATCCACCTGGCCGTATGAATACTGTCCGAGAATGCTACGATCAAAACTTTGACCTTCATTATCTTGTATCCACAATTTTTGCCTCATGTTGCCGACTTAAAATGTTCGCACAATAAAGGATTGAGGGTTTCAATAACTTTAAATCGTAGAATTTAAAAAAGCTTTTGAAAGTCCAAGAAAATATCTGAGAATTGCGCTTATCTCTTAGCAGGTTAAGTAGGTTATAATAATAAGGTTTTGAAGCAGTCCTTAACTTTTTTTTTAGTTTTGGATCAAATTCATTTAAAAAAAAATCATAGGTTGCAATGATATCCTTCAGGTTTTTTTCTTTCCCCTTTGAAAACCAAATACTGTTATTGTGCATTCTGTAAACAGCCATAGTCTCTCTAAAATTATAGATAGGTCCATTTTGAGTTATTAATAGCCATAATGCCCAATCACCCATTTTGCATTTTGAGAACCAGTCGGGAATCGTAAATGTATTTCTAAATACTGCCGAACAAGTATATATTGAATTTCCAGAAAGCAGATCTTCAAAACTATAACAATCTTTATAAAGCTCTGACTGCTTGAATTCGGAGCCTTGATTTTCTAAAGCATTTGCCGAACAGCCTGAATACTTTGAATTGATTTCAAGGAAATCTACCTGCTTTTGCAGTTTATTTTCGTCAATCCAATAATCATCTCCGTCCAACAAAGCAATATATCTTCCCCGGCATAATTTTAGATTTTCAATAAAGTTGAATCTTCCCGTAGCGTTACCATCAATATAAATTACATCCTTCCTTTCCCTTAAAACTAAATGAATTTTACCGGGAAATTTATTTGCGTATTCAATGCAAATCTTCCTTGTACCATCGGAAGACTCGTCCTCTCCTAGGATAATTTCAAACTCAAATCTTGCTTTTTGTGAAAGGACACTGTCAAGAGTCTGGGCGATGAACTTTTCATGGTTAAACGTCATGATGCATACACTCAATAAGGGCAATCCGTCACTATTATTTACATCTACCCCTTCTAGTATCTCCATAAATAGTTGTCTCTTAAAATAGTCTCTCTAGGGATCCTAAGGTTTTCTCAAATTCCATACTAGGTCCTTAAATAACCGTCCATTCTCATCGAAATAATTGAACATTGAAATAATTCTTTTCTCATTTTGTTCTATTTCCTGTTCCGATATCATTCCCCTTAATTGAAGAACCCGCAAAAGATTATGAAACATACTAATTCCATGACGCTCTTCTATGATAAATCCGCTTTCGCTGAATATTTGCGCAATCTCCTTTTCATCAAACATCCTGAACCACATATTTGTATCCTTCTGCACTTCCTTAAACCGTCTTTTTTCAAATGAATCCAACGAGTAGGCTAAAGAGTCGAAGATCATTGTACGTAAAATAAAGCCTTCCATATCCGGATCACTGGTAATTAATTGGCCGCCTTGTTTCAGTAAATCGTAAAATAATTTTATACCTTCCTCATACTTTTCGTTCAGGTAATATAATACCCTGATGCTTAATATCAGGTCAAAGGAACCCTGGACCAGTTGCAGGTCCTCAATGGCTGAATGAATTAAAAGTAAATTATCTTCGTAACTGTTTTCTTTTGCGAATTCTGATAATGAAACCAATAATTTATAGTCGAAATCAACACAAACAATTTTTTGAAATCCTTTCAACAAAAGATATTCTGTGAATCGCCCGTCTCCACAACCAAAATCAATGGCAATTTTTTCTGTTGGATCAACATTTGCAAGATATTTGTCAAATATCTTTTTATAATAAGGCGTTTCCCAGTTGATCTGATGGTATTTTTGTTTTTCAAATTTTCTTAAAAACGCCCCCTTTGTATGTTTCTGATGAAATTCATAAGAAATGGTATTTTCAATTTTTCTCCCCAATATTCCATTTTCATCGATTTCCAATTTATTATTGTTTGAATCTATGAGATTTGGCCATTCCCCGGATATTGTATTACCAAATGAATCTTTTAATACTTTTCCTTTCCATTGCAACATAATATAATTTAAATTAAGAGTTTTAAGGTGCTGGTTACAAAAACAGGATATTGAAAATGACTGTTGACTGAATCTGCAATCTTCATTATTTCTGCTTTTTCAATTTTTTTTGAAAAAAGCAATCCCAGGCAGGTACCACTATGCGTATTGATTACCCCCATCGGATTGAATTGTTTACACTCCTCAAACACTTTTAAGCGCTCGGCGTTATTGTGCATGCTCAGATGGATATAAGTCGATTCAGATGCGCATTCTGCGATCATTTTATCATCCATCAGATTAAAAGAATTTTCAAGCTTGAGCAACAGCTCCTCATATTGCCTGGTGATGGAATCCGTAAAGAGCAGGTTCTTGTTATAACTCACCGTATCCACCACACCGCCAAAATCTATGGCGACGACCCAGAATTCCGGGATATATAGCAATTCCATGATTAGTTCCCCTTTGCGGTGATCATAAACCACGCAGGATTTGAACATTAGCCCGTCATGAGGCTCAATGGATGTAAAGATTTCAGATATCGTCTTTTCTCTTAAAAGGAAGCCAAAGATTTCCTGAAGGGCCCTGATAGTAGAAAGCATGTCAGCAGTACTTGAACTTAGCCCTTTCCCAACTGGAATATTCCGGCTAAAGGATATAGTGATCTCGTAACTATCCAGGATCCCCAATTTATCGAGGAGCATTTCAGCCACTTTTTTTGATTTATAGTATTCGCAGTTGATGACCAGCGGGCCTGTCCTTCTGACGGCTGTAAGATTACAAATTGACCATAAATCAATCGGGAGTGTTACGAGAAAGTCTTTGCCTGTAGGTAGCCTGCCCTGTAGTAGTTCGCCGAAGCTTGCGTGGGATTTTCCATAGCCGGTTAGGATGTTACGCTCAAACATTTGCTCTATATTATGGCTTTTAATTTATCCATATTTTTCCAGCCGGCATCTCCGATAATCATGACGATATCTCCTAACAATTGGTATTTTTCTATAGCCTGGTAGGCGGCTTCAAGAACGCCTCCGGCCTGGAATCCTGCATATACTCCGGATATGGCCAATTGTTTAGTTCTTTCCTCTGCCTGTTGCTGGCTGACAAGAAAGGAATCCTGATAATTTTCCATCAGCTCCTTAATGAATGGTGTAATGTATTCTCCATCAACAAAGGAGCCTGTTCCAGGAATTTTCGTTCCGGAAGCAGCTTGTGAAGTATAGATTTTTGTGTCCTTCTTGAATTCCCTGAAATAGCGAGCCACCCCGCACATGCTACCTCCCGAACCCATGGAACCAATAACAGCGGTGATATCTGGAAGGTCTCTGTGTATCTCCGGGCCAAGGGTTTCATAAGACGCCCGGGGATTTGATGGATTGTGTAATTGGTCAAGAAAACAATATTTTTCCGTCCCTTCAGGAGTCTCAGCAAGTTGCTTACAGTATTGATTACCTTCAATTGTCTTTTCTCCCATCACATCCAATTCAGCTCCAAAATATTTAATAAAATTTTTTTTGTCGTCAGTAAGCTTGGTATTGCATACCACCTTTACTTTAAAGCCCATAATTTTTCCAAAAAATGCAAGCGCACATGCCATATTTCCGCTGCTTGCATCTAGTATTGTTTTTGATTTTTCAAGTTTACCCGCTTCCAGTGCCGAATTAATATTGGATATGCAAGCCCGATCCTTGATACTCCCGGTAGGGTTGAAGCTTTCCAGTTTAACATGAAAATTGACCTTTTTGAATTCAGGGAGCTCGATTCTAAGCAAAGGTGTATTCCCAATCAGTTCGGTCATGGATTTTACGATCATTTTTTGATTTTGTTTTATTAGAAACCACTCACATTAACGAAAACATAATCATAAATATTTCCCAGGATTCTATGCATCTGGGAATAATCTTCGAACTTAAGAAGTATCAAACCGATCCGATAGCCTGAATTTACGAAACGATGGATTCGATCGCCCTTAGTGACTGTAATATTCTTATAAAAAATGAGATCCCGTATTTCCGGGTCAAACTCGATTCCTTCAAATATCCCATCTTTGGTTGAGTGTAGCACATTGTGAGCATAATATCCGTATATCTTATCGTCCATTTCAATTTTCAGGGGCAGACCCAGCGTTTGCATCATCGATAACCCGATCAGGTCAATTCCTTTATGTAAAGAAATTATATCGTTGAAAAGATTTCCTCCATTCCTCGCTCCGATATCAATGATCACGGGTTGTCCATCTTGATCCTCGATGATATCGCAATTAAACACCCCGGTATGAATATTTAATCTATCAATCATTTTTTGGAGATCATTAATTGCCTTTGAAAAAATATTCGGATCGTTATTGGTCGCCGGAAGGGAAATTGACCTTGGCACCAACCCGGTTATCGTATCATTGAAATGAACATCTCCAAAACAATAAAAATCGATCCTTCCATTATTGATCAGAAAATCACCTGACATGAGAAATCCCTTTCTCAATATATATTCTTCAACCACAATTCTTTTCACCCTTGAATAGGATAGAGCATCTTCGATTTTTGTTTTGAGGTCCTCTGTCTTTTCATCAGCAGTTATCCGGTAAATCCCTTTGCTCCCTGAAGTGTCAACCGGTTTAATTATCGCTCCGTGTCTGAATTTTCCTACCTCTTCGATAATTTCTGAGTGATCAGCAGATTCAATTATTTTCGGACACCTGATTCCCAATTCCACCTGTAATTTGCGGAATATTGTCTTATCTGAAATCTTTAAAATGGAATCGAAAGAATTTCCGGGGAGACCAAGTTTCTCAGAAACATAGGCAGCCGTCAGGGCTGCAGGATCTGCCGCGTAGGCAGAAATCCCGTCAATTTTCAGAGATTTTGACAGTTCTAGCACTTTTTCTTTATCCGTAGTGCTCACATCATAATAAGCGTCAGCTATTTTATGGCCTGGGTTATCGGGAAGATAGTCACAAGTCATCACATATGCCCCCATTTCCTGGGCTTTTCTTATTGCCGGAATTTGAATATCCGATCCGCCTAAAAAAAGCAATCTTTTTTTGGTTAATAGCATCAAATAAAATTTGTTAAAAGCAAAGAAATCGATCAGGTTGTGTTGTCCTTTATCCTTCCAATAAAACAGATACGATCGTATCCTGCTCCAGTTCAGTTATATCATGAAATAGCGGAAGGCAAACGACTCTTTGGGCAATTGATTCGGAATTGGGACAGGGTTCACCAAGGAAATAGGGTAGTCTGTTTAAGGAAGGATAAAAATATCTTCTGGGTTTAATGCCTTTTCTTTGAAAAACATTCATTTTGCTCAATAGCTCTTTCTCAGATTCGAATACAAAAGGGAAATAGGCGTAATTATATTCGATCGTTTCAGGAATATTCAAAATCTCATAACTGGCATTTCGTAAAGCATTTGCATAATTGGTCCAGCTTTTCTTTCTTTTCGCCAATATATCACCAATATAATTCAGGTTGCAAATGCCCATGGCAGCATGAAATTCCGAGTTCTTCCCATTGATGCCAATGGAAAAATATTCATCCCCAATATGTCCAAAATGCTTGTACAAAAAAAGCTTTTTGAGCAGTTCATCATCGGGCGTTAATATGCAACCACCCTCAACTGTATGGAATAATTTGGTCGCATGAAAACTGCATGTGCTGATATCACCATAATCCAAAAGGGATCTGCCATTGATTTTTGTACCAAATGCATGCGCTCCATCATATATGACTTTCAGTTGATGCTTTCTTGCAATTCTTTCAATTTCGGTTACATCACATGGATACCCATATACATGAGTAGCCAAAATAGCCTGAGTTTTAGTCGTGATCGCCGCTTCTATTTTTGATGGATCTATACAGAAATTACTTTTATTAATATCCACAAAGACCGGCTTGCAATTTTCCCACAGGATGGCTGTGGTGGTTGCCACATAAGAAAAAGGCGTTGTGATCACCTCTCCTGTGATATCAAATGCCTTCAAGGCCATTTGCAGCACAATTGTTCCGTTTCCACAAAACAGAAGATTGCGGACTCCCAAATAGGATTTTAATTTCTCTTCCAATTCAAGGGCCAATTCCCCGTTATTAGTGATCCAGGCCTTATCCCAGGCTCTTTTTAGAGTTGAAACATAGTCATCAATTGGAGGTAGGAAAGTTTTTGTGACATTGATCATTTAATCTGCTTTGGCAAACAACATACTTTCTTCTCCATGTATCGTTGCATGCGAAAAATAAAATTTATATTCAGGAACTAAATTTTTCAGAAACTGGGGAATTTGCTTAAAATCTGAAGGATCATGATATAGGGCTACCGCTAACTTAGGCTTAAATTTCTTTATAGTTTGCGAAGCCCCCTGTAATGCGCTGGTCTCGGCGCCTTCGATGTCAAGTTTGATAAAATCAATACGGTTAATAGCTCTTTTTGCCACTATGTCATCGATGGATACCGTAATACATTCACCATCAGAACCAGAAAAACCATTCAAACTTACAGTGCTTCCAGGTCCAAAATCTTTAAAATGGATTTTAGTGGTGGAATTATTCCATAGAGGCGACCTGACCAATTCTACGCTTGCTTTTAAATCCTCATTTAAAGAAATATTTTTCTCAAATATTTTAATATTATTAGGAATAAATTCAAAACTAAAGACCTTTCCGCCTGCACCAACTTCATTGGCAAAAAAAAGTGCCGTATCCCCCCAACAGCCTCCTCCATCAATTACAACATCGTCTTTTACAGCCTTGATCAATATTCCATTCTTATTATACTCATATTGCTTAACTATAAAACCGGTCATCACCCCACCAACTGTAAAATAAAATTGAATAGGATAGCCAATCTTCCTTAGGTCCATTTTAAATAGGAAATAATGCAAAAAATTTGGGTTAATGGAATCCGATTTATCCGCCAGGCTTTCTACAAATTTTAATTTCTCCCTATAGTCCCTAGTGTTAAGAGGCAACTTGACTTTTCTGTACCCTAAAATTCTATATGCAAGTACTTGCAATAAGAGCTTCTTATCTTCAATTAATTCCAAATGATCATACAAATATTCAAACTCGTATAATTGCAACGCATTTGAAAGCAAATGCTGGATCGCTGTGATGTGGTAATATCCTTTTTTTCTGAGCTGTTTCTGAATTTTAGATTTCAAAAAGTTTTGTGTGCTTTTTTGCTGTTTTCCGAACCTGATATCATCCCAATTATCATTATAATTGTTAGGAAGTGAGGAGAGGATAGTCTTTAATGCATCATCAGTAAAGTTCATACAACTAACATATTAATAGTCTTGCCACTCAAATTTTGGCCTTACATATCCTGGGAATTTGCCTAACCACCCAGCTTCTCTAGGAGGTTCGAAGCCCTCAATAACCAATGCCTCATTGACATCCAAAATTGAATTTGACTCAGTTACAACCATTATGCTCAAGCTGTAAATATTATCGTTCAGGAAATTTGCAGGTATCCTGCACTTTAGATTCATGGGCCCAATGTCAAATTGCCTTTTCGTAGAACAAGTAGCAAATATATTTGTACCATCGAGGTGATTAAAAAAAATATTCACATTGATTGGCGAGAACACCTTCCGGTTAGTCAGGCTTAGCTTTAATGTCAACGGTTCATTAATACAAAATCTTCCAACCTCCTCATTATTTTCAAGCTCTACAGAATCCAATCGAATATTTTCATTACCTGTCACTTTACTGTCAGGATCAAATTCCGCTCTTGAGGATGGAGAAAACAATAACTGGTAATTATTCATGACCTGATCGGTATTTCCGATCAAGGACAACTCCCCATTTTTTAACAACATCACTTGTGAACAAAGGCTTTTAATAGCTGTCATATTGTGACTGACAAAAAGCACGGTTCTGCCTTCCTTTACACTTACATCTTTCATTTTGCCTAGGCATTTTTTCTGGAATTCTGCATCTCCGACAGCCAGGACCTCATCAACTATTAATATTTCAGGTTCCAGATGAGCCGCAACTGCAAATGCCAGTCGCACATACATCCCGCTGCTGTAGCGCTTTACAGGCGTATCAACGTATCTTTCAACTCCTGAAAAATCCAAGATCTCGTCAAATTTTGCTTTAATTTCTTTCCTGGTCATGCCCAAAATAGCCCCATTAAGAAATATATTTTCCCTCCCAGTCATCTCCGGATGGAACCCGGTACCTACTTCCAAAAGGCTGGCAATCCTGCCTTTTGCTTTTATCTTGCCAATTGTAGGGCTCGTTGTTTTCGATAGTATTTTCAAAAGGGTCGACTTGCCTGCTCCATTTTTACCTATAATGCCAAGCACTTCTCCATGTATCACTTCGAAATCAATATCGCGCAAGGCCCAAACATAATCAGTAGCTCCCTTTTGCTCGCGGTCATTGGTTTCGCCCATTTTCAAAAAAGGATCATCCTTACCCCGAATCTTTGCCCACCAGCGGTTTAGGTCATGGCTTAGGGTCCCAGTTCCCACTTCCCCTAAACGATATTGCTTTGATAAATTCTCTACCTTAATAACTACATCGCTCATTGCATATTTCGTTCATTAATTTTAGGATTATACGGTATCCATGAAATCCTTTTCAACACGGTTAAATATGACGGTACCAATGAACAGTAAAATAACAGCAAATACAGTACTGTAACCAAGGGATATCCAACTGAACTGGCCCGAGCCGGTAAAGGAATACCGGAATGTTTCCAAAAGGGATGACAAAGGATTGGCCTTGATTAGCAATGCATATTTTTTGCTTAACACACTCATTGGATAAATCACCGGAGTTGCATACATCATTAGCTGTATGCCAAATGTTAGCAGAAATACCAGGTCACGGTATTTTGTAGTCATGGCGCTAATAATCATACCTGTCCCTAATGCGATTATCGCCAGCAACAGGATGATATAGGGCGACAACAGTATATAGAAATTCGGGTGCACATTTGCACCTTTATACAAATACCAGCCCCAGATCAGGAGAAACAGAATAAACTGAATGCCGAGCCTTACCAAATTGGATACTACGATCGACAATGGCATAATAAGCCGTGGAAAATACACCTTGCCGAAAATGGTAGCATTGTCTTTAAAAACTGTAGCCGTCTTATTTAAACATTCAGAAAAATAATTCCACAGTGTGATGCCACAAAGATAAAATAACATCATCGGCAGGCCATCTGTTGAAATTTTTGCGATATTGCCGAAAATGATGACATAGGTAATTGTCGTCAATAAAGGCTGGATAAAGAACCATACAGGGCCCAATATGGTTTGTTTATATGTCGCTACAAAATCTCTCTTTACGAGCATCAAAAGCAGGTCTCTGTATCTCCATACTTCTCCAAGATGTAGTTCAAAAAGAGAGCTCTTCTGTCCAATTACGATGTCCCAGTGTTCTATTAAATTTTCAGTCTCCAAAGTATTCATTCTGACTAAATAGACGAGTAAAATGGCAATAAACTGATCATTATGCAAACCACTTTTTCCATACCCTTCTTAATTGCCTGGCTATAGACGGGCTTTTCCTTTTATTAGGTTCGGACTCAAAATAGCCCGATTCAAATCCATAACTGTATCCTCCATAATAACCGTATCCTCCATAATAACCACTATAATAACCACCTTCAGCCTTCACATCGTTCAAAAGCAGCGATATACCTGGAAGTTTCCTCTCCGTATAGATCTCATCAATTAACCGGAGCTGCTTTCTGAAGGTATGACCCTGCCTGATAATATAAAGAGTACAGTCGGCAAAACGGCCCAGATTGACTGCATCGCTTACCAGGCCTACAGGGGCAGTATCCATGATGATCACATCGAAAAAATCCAGCGCTTCTTTCATCAATTCATTCAATTTTTCGTCCAGAAGAAGCTCGGATGGGTTTGGAGGTATTGGTCCGCAGGGAATTACAAAAAGATTATCCATGCCTTCGACTGGCAGGATCAGTTCCTGGAATTTTGCCCTACCTATGATATAATTGGTAATCCCCATTTTACGCTTGAGTTCCAGCGAAGCCACGATTTTCGGTTTTCTTATATCGAATTCCATGATCACGGTTTTTTTACCTGCCAGCGACATGACAGCTCCGACATTCGTACTAATGAAGGATTTACCCTCACCGCTGAAAGAAGAAGTCACCATGATCACCGGCTTCTCCTTTTTCCCGATGATATACTGAAGATTGCTTCGGATAATTCGAAATTGTTCAGATATGAAACGACGGCTGTTCTTCTTGACTACTAAGGTTAATGAATCATCAGAATGTCCGATCTCACCGATGATCGGCGCATTTGTCCTTTTTTCTACGTCCACCCTGTTTTGAATCTTATCGCGTAACAACTCAAACAGTGCGATAATACCAACGGGGATGGCCAGTCCAAAAATTATATAGATGGAGTAAATGGCTTTCTTATCCGGAGAAACAGGGTTGGTTGCCGAAGCAGCCGGTTCGATCACTTTTGAATTCGAAATGGTCGCCGCAGAAGAAATGGCATTCTCAAACTTTTTCTGTAAGAGAAAGGAATAAAGGTCCTCCAGGATTTTTTGCCCACGCTGTATATTGGTCAGGCCCATGGCCTTCCCTGGTATGGATTTAAGCTGACTCTGGGTTTCGGAATTTTGGGACTCTATCCTGCCTTTAGCCAGATTTGTCGCATTTTTTAAATTGGAAAGGTTTTCCAGCATGTCATTGCGGATCCTGTTTAATGCAACATTCATATTCTGGATATAAGGATTACTTTCAGGAGTGGTCTTCAGGCTGGATTCCCGGCTTATTTGCAATGAATTGTATTCGGTTACCTGTTTTAACAAAAGCGGATCTTCCAGGCCGAGATTAGTGGGAACCTGTTTGTAAACATTTTTTGTATCGCTAAGGTATTTTTCGAGATAACCAATGAGCATGACTTTTGTGTCAAAGGCCATCACGCTTTTTGTTGCATCTGAAATATTATCAAAAGCTCTTTTCGACTGCTCGTCTGGATTGAATACATCATTTTTAATCATGTATCCCCTCAATTTATTCTCGGTTGTATCGAGTTGAATCCTTAAGTCACCCAGGCTATTATCGATAAAATTCAGGGAATTCTGGGATATCCGGCTCTTGTCTTCGACAATCAGCGAATCGTAAACCGACATGAGCATATTTAAAACGTCCTTACCCAGGTTTGAATTTTCCCCTTCAAAGGAAAGTGTAAGTATGGTTGATTGGTCAGTGCCCGAAGCTACTTTTATGCTTTTGCCCAGGCCAGATGCCACATGGGAAGCTAGCTCCCAGGTTATACGGAATACCCTGCTGTTCCCGGAATGGATATCATAGTTTTCATTCCGGTAAATAATGCATGTATTGCCACCAGTTTCAAATTTTTCGCCGAAAGAAATTGGAGTTTTAGATGCTCCAATCAGAAACTGGGTATCACTGATCAAGGTGAGGGTAATACTCAACCCTTTTAATGAATCGGAAACAGAAAGAATCTTAGTAAAAAAGGGGCTCTCGGGGTAAAGCAGGGTAGATCTGATCTTTCCCGTACCGTAATAATGGGTTTGTAGGTTTAAGTCATTGACTACACGGGCAATGACCGGGGAAGATTTTAATAGCTGAATCTCATTTACCAGGTTGATCTGGCTTCCTCCGGTGAGCAATTCACTGAATTTATCATCTTTCGCATTGTTACTCTCCTGGCGGATAAGCATGGTTGACTGAACATGATAGATGGGAGTCGTATACCTGATCTTCACATAGGCAAAAATCAGAGCCAGGGCACAGGATATCATCACCCAGGGCAGGTATTTAAAATACTTCAGAACGAACTCCCGGGGTCCAAGTGTCCATGAACTGTCCTGCCTCTTCTCGTTCAGGTGAGTACCGTTAACTGGAATGTTACCATTGGTTGATTCTGCCATAGATTTCTTTTAATGATCTTACCTCAGAATACTGTATAAAATAGCAATTGTCGAAATTATTGATGTGGCAATTCCGATATTGCGGGTTGTTAACTGATCGTTCGCTATGGATTTCTTTTTGTTCTGCTCAACAATTACCATATCGTTCTGTTGAAGATAAAAATAAGGCGAGGCCATAATATCAGGCCTGGTAACATCCAACCGAACAAATTCCCTTTTCCCATTTATTTCCCTGATTATAAGGATATTATCCCTTCGGGCATAAAAAGTCAGATCACCCCCTAACGCAAATGCTTCGAGTAGATTGATATGGCCGCTTGGAATGGTAAAAATACCGGGACGGGTAATCTCTCCGAGCATGGTGAACCTATAATTCAGGAACCTGATATTGTAGTATGGGTTGGTCAGTAGTGTGTCCTTAAGTTTTGAATCCAATAATTTTTTCACATCCGCGATGGTCATCCCTTCTATGTGCAAAATGCCAAGGCCCTGAAACCTTATATCTCCATTTTCATCTACCAGATAGCCGGGAGCCGTAATAGAACCTCCGCCAGACAATCCCGGGCTCCCTCCCACCCCAGCATCCGTGGAGCCGCCAATGCTTGAACCAGATGAAGACGAAACAATCAGGGATTGATTGTAAATTTTAGTTGCTTCAGGATTATCGCTATAAACGATTATGCTCAAAAGATCACCTTTTTGAATAATTGGGTCGGCCACCTGCAATTTGCTCAATGTTGCAGTATCAAAACTGCCCTGCATATAGGTATAAGGTCTGGTAGTTCCGCAGGAACAAAAGAATTGGATGAACAGTCCGGCAATCAATAAAAAGAGGAAAACTTGTCTTATCATGAATGGGCGTTGCTGCATGATTATTCTTACAAATTTAGAACCTTGATGCTATTGTAATGTTCGATTTATCAACAACAGCAACCAGGGAATAGCCAATGGTTTCAATGATGAGCTGTACTTTGTTGTGAAGCACTCTAATCACTGTACCCTCCTGGTTTATAAAAGCGCCCTGTTCTATCCGCACTTTTGAATTTTCTTTTATTTCGAGGGGCTGGGCCTGAACGTTTTCATATTCGTTGAGAAATCTCTTGATGAGGGTTATTTCTTCTTCCCGGACAATAGCCGGTTTGCCAAGCCAGTACACAAAATTAACAACTCCTCCCACCATCCTCACGGCTGTTTTCTCTTCCTCCGCTATTTTCACAAAAACATAGGATTTGAATAAAGGTTCCAACACGGTTTTGTATCGGTCGCTCCATTTTTTTCTCACCTTGTTCAGGGGGCAATAGCTTTCTATTGCCTTCTCTTCGAATAGCTTATGCACTTTCTTCTCCCATCTGGGCTTGGTGTACACCACATGCCATTTTTTGGATTCCTTAGATTTCATACTTGTACAGGTCGCGGCATAGCTTCGCCCCCTCAGTCACATAGCTTTTTTGTGCTGGTCACAGTTTGTTCTTTCCTATAAATGAAAAAGGTATAAGGAAGTATTTTTGGAATTACTCCTTACACCCATTCATATTAAATAATTTTTCGCGATTAAGCACCTATCTATTTTCACAGAATATTTCAGTGTTATTTAGGTTCCGGCTTCTTATTGAAAAAAACAGCCAACCCCGCACCAGAATTGAAGGGCAGGGAGGTCCATTTATTCAAGCAGCAAATATAGTGGTTTTTGACTTGCAAAACTTTTTGATTCACAATTGAATTACAATGATTTACTTAAAAAAATGCCGCTAAAAGATTAGATTCGCAACAGCCAAAAATCAGGCCGATTTGATAGAGAGATTTTGATGCCCGGAGCTCCTCAGAATAGCCATATTTTAGCAATTTCAGGCATCCCAGGTTACTATGACTTTACTTTTTTCTTTATGGTAAGGGTAATTTTTCAACAATATGATTATCAGTAATATAGATTTATCTTACTGAATTTCCCTCCATATAATCAACCACCAGGTAGCACATAGCCCTTACTCCTAACTTGAATCCGCTCTCATCAATATAAAAATCCGGAGTATGGTGAGAAGGCGCCGTTAAAGGGTCCTGACCCTTTGGCATTCCGCCCAGAAAGAAAAACAAGCCCGGTACTTTTTGTTCAAAAAAGGAAAAATCCTCTGCAACCGTTACAGGAGGTCTGAGCATGACATTGGAAGAACCTGCAGCCGTCCGAAGAGATGGTACCATCTTTTCAGTCAGTTCCGGGTTATTGTAGGTTACCGGATAATGGGAACTGAAAGGAATGATCACTTCTGCAGTGGCTCCTGCAGCTTCCGCCGTCTTAGTAGCAATTTCTTTCACTCTTTCGATCACCAATTTTTCATCCTTGTCACTGAGCGTTCTTATGGTTCCATCCATCACCACTTTTTCTGGAATGATATTGGACCGATTTCCTCCGTTGATCGCGCCAATTGTAACTACTGCTGGGTTTTCAGTAATATTCACATTACGGCTGACAATGGTTTGAAGGCTATTGATGATTTCCGCCGAAACCACAATGGGATCGATGGATAACCAGGGTGCGGCTCCATGTGCCGATCTTCCCTTGACTGTAATTCTAAGATCATTTACTCCGGCCATAGTACCTCCGGGACGATAGGTAATTTTACCGACCTCGATCTGAGAATTGATATGCAATCCAAAGATCACGTCTACCTTTGGATTATCCAACACACCCTCCTTTATCATCAGCTCCGCACCTCCTTCTTCACCATGCGGAGCCCCCTCTTCAGCAGGCTGGAATATGAATTTAACCGTTCCTTTAAGTTCGGGTTTTACCGAACTGAGTATTTCTGCAACGGTCATGAGTATCGCCACATGGCTGTCATGGCCACATGCATGCATGACGCCGACCATTTGTCCATTATAAATAGTGGAGTCCTTTGAAGCAAAGGGCAAATTCACTCTTTCAGTTACCGGGAGCGCATCCATGTCTGCTCTTAAAGCGATCACCGGGCCGGGTTTACCGCCTTTTAGAATTCCCACTACCCCGGTCTTAGCCACTCCTTCTTTCACTTCGATTCCAAGGGACCGGAGATGGGCAGCAATCAATTTAGAAGTCCTGAATTCCCTGTTACTGAGTTCAGGGTGCTGGTGAATATTCCTTCTCCAGGCAATCGTCTGGGGTTCCAGCTTATCGGCAGCAGCATCTATCCTGGAATGTATATTTTTTTGTTGTGAAGATGCAGGGGTTGTGGCCAGCAAGGCAAAAAAAAGAACTCCCATCAAAAAAAATGATTTTTTCATTCGGAGTGTAGACTTGGTATTATAAAATCTAATGCAAAATATAGAATTTTCTGTCTCCTTTCACGAAACTGCTTAATCAAATCCTTTCCCTCGAAATTGTTCCGACATTGATCCTTTCTCTGACCTTGTCCACCATTGATAACTTCTATAAAAAATACCTTTTCTTTTTTCTAAGATTTTTTCCATACAAAATGCTCTTAGATTCAACTAATACATACAAAGAATAGGAAACTAGGAAAATATTTAAATAAACAAATAAAATACTAATTAAGAAATTAAAATAAGAATGGTGTGTTTTTAGTGTGTAAATGCAAAACAAATTATTAAGTAGAGGCTGGTGTATCAAATAGATACTGTAGCTTATTAATCCAATAAATGAAAGGGAATTATTCAATGATTTCCAAAGTAAATATTTTTCAAGAAATTCGTTGTATAAAAATGTTTCTATTAGCGCTACACACGAAAAAGTAATTGGCAAAAGAATAAAATAATTGGTTAGATAATAAAGTTTGAATAAAAAACATAATACATAAAGACCAATAAACCAAAATAAAGGTTTTTGAAAAATTTTCCTTCTATTATAAAAACTGTCAGCTAAATATGCCCCAACACACCAAACAATCCAAAACTTTAGTACAAATGTGCCATAAGAAAAAGATTTTATTTGTAATAATAGACCAATAATAGTAAGAACTATGTTGAATAAAAAAATAATAGCTAAAGTTTTTTTAATACCGTGATATCTTACTAAAAATAAAAAAAATGGATATATAAGATATAGTTGTGCTTCTAATGCGATGCTCCAAAAACTTGGATTAATTGTAAAAAAAGTTGAGTCAAAGAAATTATGAGTTAATAAAATATGGGAAAGAAGGTTTTTGAATCCATAAAAAGTGATAGCGATACCAAGTATGAAGAATGAGATGAGTACTAACAAATAAGGGGGATATATTCGCCAAAACCTTTTGCTAAAAAACTCTGGCCAACTGAAATTATTTTGATTTTGAAGAAAGATGAAGTGTATGAGAAAACCGCTAATCACTAGAAATAATTCAACTCCCATCCATCCTTGCCCAATTGGATTAAAATTAAGGATAACTGATTTTAGGTCTGTCCGAACCAAAAAACCATTCTTTAAATATTCATTTACTTCATAATGCGGAAGTTTATATAATAATGTATGGTAGGATAGTACAAGTAAAATCGCAATTCCACGTACAGAATCTAATTTGTCAATATGTTGCTTATTCAAGTTGTCAGTACTAAATATTTATATCAGATCAATCTTTAAGTTGCAAATATATTTCTTCAGTATAAAATGTTGCGAATTTCTTCACATAGAACAAGGAAAAAGCTGCAATGCATTGGCGAATAAAGGAATAACATGAATATCGGATAAAATTATTAGAACCCATTATTCTAAGATTAAATGCTCTTATAACGGTAAAGAACACCAGAATCAAGAGTTTTCGGATGGGACTGGAATAGAGGAATATCACTTTGTAGTATGTTGAAAGACGCGTAGTTTGGTATGTCGCATAATAATTTGACCCATTCGCTCCCTGATCAACCCCCTTCCCTCAAAATCATTCCTGAATCGATCCTTATCTCAATTTCCCTTCCTCCATTAAGCTAATCGATCACGCAAACCAATTCTTTTTTCTGGCCAAAAGTGAAAGGCCTGAAGGCTTCGAACCAGTTCCGGTAATTGAAAAAACTTCATTGTGCTCCTGGCTATCCTTTAAAATTTCTGAATGAAGCCCGCTATTCATCTGCATTACTTTATCCAATAAGCCATCAATACGATCCAATTCCGGGTCTTGAGTGCTCCCGCTCGACTTCAGCCGGTTGATCAGTTCCTGGATTCTGTCTTATCCAGAATTATTTAAAAATTTCATGGGGCTATCTTTATGAAGTGGCTGACTTGAAACGATTATCCTCAATTGCGCAAGTTTCTCTGAAATTTTTCGACTTGTCATAAATGGATTAGTAGATCCGATTTTCATAGGAAACTCCAGCTGCTTCAAATTTCCGTGACTAAAAACTCCTTCATTTGCGCTATCTTTTCAAAAAAACGGATCATGTCTTAAGGTATTGCCGTGTACCGAGGAATATCGATACGCAAAAAGTCAACCTGAATTAGAAGGCCGTCAAGGATCAAGTTTCGTTCCTCGTTGAAAAGTTTATTAAAGACAGGATGGTTTAAAAATAAAGAGATATACCCTCTTATTTTTGTCTTCTCCGATTGATTTTGATAATCTTTTAAAGAAAATATAAATTGTACCATTTAACCGGCAGTTTTATACTCTTCTGATGGTATTGCTTCGCCACATTCCCTTTCTGAGGGCAGTTTTCATTCACAGTATCACTGCATTTGGCGGTCCTCAGGGGCATCTGGGCATGATGATCAAAACCTTCGTACGAAGAACCCCCTATGTTTCAGAAGAAGAGCTGATGGATTACAATGCCTTCTGCCAGATGCTGCCAGGCGCTTCTTCCACCCAGGTCCTTACCCTGATTGGTTATAAACGAGGCGGCATTCCACTTGCTGTTTTGACCCTGATCATCTGGATATTACCCGCCTGCATACTCATGGGGGGCTTGTCCTTTTTCCTGGACCATTTCAATAAAACGGGGATCCACAATAACCTTATCCGTTTCATGGGCCCGATGACGGTCGGCTTTCTTTTCTATGCGGCCACAACGGCTTTCAATCTGTCTGTTCGAAATACAATTACAAGAATCATTATGGTGGTGAGTGCATTTGCCACCTATTTACTGTTCAAAATGCCATGGATCTTTCCCCTATTGATCGTCTTGGGTGGAATCATCACCAATCTGAGCAGCAAACGTATTCCACAAAGAGATGAGCCAAATTACAAGATCAAGTGGTGGAATATCTGGCTTTTTGCCATCGTCTTCATCACAGCGGGCGTGCTCAGTGAAACGGCCAGAAAGGAGAATTGGCATGTTCGCGGGCCCATCAATCTCTTTGAAAATATTTACCGTACCGGAAGCCTGGTCTTTGGAGGAGGACAGGTCCTCATTCCGATGATGTACGAACAATTCGTTGCCAGGCCCCAATCTCAGAAACTGATGAAAAGGAATCCGAATATTCTCAAGATCAGTCAAGATGATTTTTTCACAGGAGCGGCCATGGTTCGGGCCATCCCCGGACCCGTATTTTCTGTGGCCAGTTTCATGGGAGGGGTCGCAATCAAGGACAGGGGGCCTACGATGCAATTGGTGGGCTGCATTGTCGGCTCGGTTGCGATCTTTTTGCCAAGCGCATTACTGGTCCTCTTCTTTTTCCCGATCTGGCATAATATCAAAAAGTATGCAATGGTTTACAGGGCGCTCGAAGGCATCAATGCTGTCGTTGTCGGGATCATGATCGCCGCTGCCTTTTATATAATGAAGGATATCCCGGTCCAGGGCTGGACCGATTTTTTTGTGGCCTTGCTGATCCTGGTCACTACCTGGCTATTACTGGCTTATTCCAAACTACCTTCCCCGGTCATCGTTTTGATTTGCCTTGTAATGGGACTCGTATTCTAAGAGGGATTATCTGCCGGAATGATGATTTGGATGAGAGAAACGGCGCTTTCCGTTATTGTTCTTTCTTTTTGGCTGATAAGCAGGTACAGCCCCCAGCTCAGGCGGAACTTTTCCTTTGGGAACCGGTTTGCCCAATAATTCTTCTATGGAAGCTAATTTCCCCTGCTCTTTTTCACTGACCAGCGTAAAAGCCATGCCTTCGTTTTCCGCTCGGGCCGTGCGGCCGATCCGATGTACGTAATCTTCCCCGTCGTGAGGAACATCGAAATTGATAACCAGGTCGATATTGTCAATATCGATACCTCTGGAGAGAATATCGGTCGCGACAAGTATATTGATCTTTCTGTTCTTGAAATCAAGAAGCACCTGTTCTCTTTCCTGCTGTTCCAGGTCGGAATGAATTTCACGTACGGAGAAATTGCTGCGTTTCAATTCGCGGGTAAGGTCCTTTACAGATTGCTTTTTTGAACCAAATATCAGCACGGTTTGAAAATTGTGCTTGCGAAGTATCCATTTAACAACAGGTAGTTTCTGGCTTTCATACACGATGAAGACTTCCTGGATTATTTTGTCCGGGGGCTTCGAGAGGGCGATATTGATTTCAGCCGGATCATGCAATATCTTTTTTGCCAGGATGCGGATCTTCGGCGGCATGGTGGCGGAGAACATCAGGTTCTGCCTTTGGGCAGGCAGGAAGGAAATGATCTTCATGATATCCTCATAAAAACCCATGTCCAGCATGCGGTCCGCTTCATCCAGGATCAGGAATTGCAACCCATCGAGTTTCACATAACCCATATTAAGATGAGCGATCATCCGGCCAGGGGTGCATACAACAATATCAGCTCCCCTGGAAAGGGCCTGCTTTTCATTGCTGAAACTGAATCCGTCTGATCCTCCGTATACGGCGATCGAACTAAGCGGAGTAAAATAAGTAAACCCGTCGATATGTTCAGAGATCTGGATCGCCAGTTCCCTGGTTGGCACTACGATCAATGCGTTGATATGTTCTTCAGTTCTCGTTGTCATTAACCGGTTGATAATCGGGAGCAGGAAAGCGGCCGTTTTTCCGGTTCCTGTTTGGGCGGAGGCAATAAGGTCCTTTCCTGAAAGAATGAGGGGGATGACCTGTTCCTGAATGGGTGTGGCTGTCTCGTAACCGCTTGACTCAATACCTTCAACGAGTCTTTGGTCGAGTCCGAATTCTATGAAGTTCAAATTTTTGAAATTGGTAAATTGTCCCCTCCCGCTGGCAATCGCCTGGAGGAAACAACAAATATAACGCAAAACGGCCTAACTTCATTCATATAAATTGCTTGCTGTAAATTCAATGGACCAATATATTATATGACAGCAGAGCACCAGAGACTTTCAGTAAATGCCGCGAAAAAAGTGCCCCTCGAACAATGGGGCCCCTATTTAAGCGAAAGGCAATGGGGAACTGTCAGGGAGGATTACAGCCAGAACGGGGATGCCTGGGGTTATTTTCCTTATGAGCATTCCTATTTCCGTGCTTATAAATGGGGGGAAGACGGAATTGGGGGCATCTGTGATTTTTTCCAGACCCTTTGTTTTGCAGTGGCTTTTTGGAATGGAAAAGACCCGGTGCTGAAGGAAAGGCTTTTCGGACTGGGCAACTATGAGGGCAATCATGGAGAGGATGTGAAGGAACTCTACTATTATCTGGACAATCTTCCCACCCACTACTACATGCAATACCTCTACAAATATCCCCAGCAGGAATACCCTTACAAAGAATTACTGGAAACCAATCGCAAGAGGAATCGCAACGAGCCGGAATATGAAATCCTGGATACGGGTATTTTCAACAACCAGGAATATTTCGATATCTATATCACCTATGCAAAGCAGAATTCTAAGGATATTTTCATTAAGGTAGATATTCATAACAGGTATCATAAGGCGGCTGAAATCACTGTCCTGCCTACGCTTTGGTTCCGAAACCGCTGGAGCCAGGATCCCCTGAAGAAGAAACCTTCCATACATACGCGTGACAGGAACTCCGTGCGTGCGGTGGACAGCCGCCTGGGCACTTACTATCTCTATTTTCAACACCCCGCAGATGCGCTGTTTACTGAAAATGACAGCAATCTGGAAAAATTGGAAGGTCTGACCAATGCAAACCCCTTCGTGAAAGATGCATTTCATGATGCGATCATCAATAAAAAAAATACGGAGCTGCTAAGGCAGAAAAAATCTGGTACCAAATTCTCTCCTGTCTACAGGCACAGGATCGATGGGGGCGGCAGCAAAACAATTTACCTCAGGCTCAGCAACAAGATCATGGATAACCCCTTTCCACCCGGATCCCATCATATTTTTGAAGAGCGAAAAGCCGAAGCGGATAATTTTTATTCGGCGGTCTTCCCTTATAAAATCAAACCTGAACTTGCTCAGATCCAACGCCAGTCGCTTGCGGGCCTGCTTTGGAGCAAACAGTACTACCATTACGATGTGGAACGCTGGTTGAATTTTTCGGATGGCATCAGCAACCTGCAGGCTTCCCGTTTATATGGCCGCAACCATGAATGGAAGCACCTCAAGAACCAGGATATCATAGCCATGCCGGACAAATGGGAATATCCCTGGTATGCAGCCTGGGACCTTGCTTTTCAATCCATTGCCATGGCCCTTGTGGATCCTGTATTTGCCAAACACCAGCTCCTGCTCATCATGAGGGAATGGTATATGAAGCCCGATGGCCAGCTTCCGGCCTATGAATGGAATTTCAGCGATGTGAATCCTCCCGTACAGGCCTGGGCCGCTTTGCAGGTATATCAGATCGAAAAAAACAGGACCGGGAAGGGGGATATTGTATTCCTTAAAAAGATCTTTCAAAAACTGCTGATCAATTTTACCTGGTGGATCAATCGAAAGGATGCCAACGGCAACAATATGTTCGAAGGAGGGTTTCTGGGCCTGGATAATATCGGCGTTTTTAACAGAAGCCACCGCCCCGGAAATGACATGGAACTGGAGCAGGCCGATGGAACGAGTTGGATGGGCATGTACTGTCTGAATATGATGGATATGGCGCTGGAAATCGCTGTCAGGGACGAGGCTTTTGAAGATACCGCCACTAAATTCTTTGAACAATTCGTATTAATCGCAGAAGCCCTGAATGAACAGGGCATGTGGAATGAGGAAGATAAATTCTTCTATGATACGCTATCAATCGCCAAAGGAAAGCCAGTTCAGTTGCGGATATTTTCGATAGTTGGGCTCACATCGCTCTTTGCGGTTTCGACTATCGATAAGAAGAAAATGGATAAATTAGGTGATTTCAAAAAAAGGGTCTCCTGGTTTGAAAGTTACCGGATGAAGAATACCAAATACTGGCCCAACGAGGAGAAAATAGACGGCCAGCGATTGCTGCTCTCCCTGGTGCCCCGTAAAAAATTGCTTTATCTGCTGGAAAGGTTATTGGATGAAGATCAATTCCTTTCGCCAGGAGGAATCCGCGCCCTGTCCAAGCTGCATGAGAAATATCCCTACACCATCAATATTGGAGGTCATAATTATACCATTCAGTATGATCCCGGTGATTCCACTTCCGATTTGTTCGGTGGCAATTCAAACTGGAGGGGCCCAGTCTGGATGCCCGTCAATTATATCATCATTCAATCGATCCGCAAATACGCCGAATTTTATGGCGATGACCTTCAGGTGGAATGCCCCGTTGGTTCAGGCAATCTGCTGAATTTAAACCAGGTAGCCGACGAACTGACCAGACGTCTGATCAGTCTTTTTCTGAAAGATGCTCATGGCCGAAGACCTATCTATGGAAAGCAAAACTGGTTTTACCAGCAGCGAACGAATGATGACCTGCTCCAGTTCTTTGAATATTTTCATGGAAACAACGGAAACGGCCTTGGAGCCAGTCATCAAACAGGTTGGACCTCCCTGGTTGCGGAACTGATCAATGAAATGAATAAAAGCAATACCCCCTTAAAAAACTCCGCTTTGGATAACTCTCATGAGGCCCTCCTATCGGAGGGTGATTAGCGATGCAGTTATAAGACATTAGATCAATCCAAAAAGGACATATCCTCTTCACTCAATTGAATCTGCCTTGATCCAAGGTTTTCTTTGAAATGCTTTAACTGGGAAGTGCCGGGTATAGGAAGTATCCACGGCGACCTGTGCAATAACCAGGCTAAATTCACCTGTGCTTCGGTAGCCTGATATTTCGCGGAGATCCGGGCGATCCGATCATCCTTTTTTGGCAGGGAATTCAGCAGGGAAAAATAAGGGATCATCGGCATTTCATTTTTCTCACAGATCTCCAACACTTCCTGACCTCCCCTGCTAAAACCATGCGGGCTGTTCAAATCGGTTCTTTGCGCATGGCCATACATATTTTCCACAGTCGCAATATTGCCCATGGACATGGCTTTCCTCAATTCTTCCGGGGATACATTGCTTACTCCGACATGCAGGATCAGGCCTTCCTCCTGCATACGGAACATGGCTTCCATTGATTCCTCGAAAGCCTTTATGGTACTGTGCAGGACCCTGAAATGTACGAGAGTAACCTGATCGATCTTCAGGGTGCGCAGGTTATTCTCAATGGAAATTCTTAACTCATCCGGTTTATTGAAGGGGACCCAGCTCTTGTCCGGTTTACGGGCCCCTCCCACTTTTGTACAAATGACAAGGTCCTTGGGATAGGGAAACAGAGCTTCCTGGATAAGCCGGTTGGTCACATCTTCTCCGTAATAGTCTGCCGTATCCAAAAAATTGATCCCTTCCGAGGCAGTCTGGCGTAAGATCTCCAGCGCCTCCTCTCTATTTGGAGGTTCCCCATAAATGCCCGGACCCGTAAGCCGCATGGTTCCGTAGCCTAGCCTGTTTACAGTGAGGGGATGAGATGTCTTGCTTGCAATGGTAATCTGATCGGGAATCTGCATGATGAAATATTTGCTGATCTAACAACATATTCATCATCTTGTTGAGTCTCGCATAAAACAATCAAAACAGCCCTTGGTTATCATAACAAACCTACCACTAATACAATGCAAATCAATATAAAACAAAGCAATTGCCCATCTTTAACGTCACAGAATCGAATCAAAGCTTGTTTGAACCCCTCGAAAAATGGGTTTAATTTTGTCCTTGCAAGCAGTAAGATCGATATAATGATCTTCAAATAGTCTTCTTTCTGGAATAGCTGACCTGATTGCCCGCGTAATTTCCGCGCATTGGAAATTGAATTTTATTAACTAATCTTAAAAAAAGGAGAATTAATATGAAAGGAAATCTTATGTCCAAACTAGTAGAAATGGACAACCATGAAATGCAACAGTTCGTTGCTGAAGTTAAAGAAACAATAGCTCAGGATGTTGATCTGACAAAAAAATCTTCGATCAAACTAGTTGATCTATGGAGGATTGAAAAAGGCAGGAAGTCGGCTTCCAAAAGATTTGCCGACAGAAGCAATCATATCCCATTCGTATCATAAAAAGAAGAACAGCTATATCTCTTTTGCATGGGGTGCATCTTAATAAGGTGCACCCCTTTTTATTCTATGAGATGGGGCAAAAAGCGACTACTGTTATCCGTGATCAATCCATCGGATTCCCGGATACCCATGCCTGCCGGTTTCTGTCCAATGACCCAGGATCCGATCAGTGGGTATTTGCCAACGTATTCAGGTAGTTGGAATAGCTCCTGGTAGATGCATTTTTCATCGCCATATGGGCCTTCTGTAAATGCCAGGGTTTCCCCTCCGGAAACCATGGATATATTCGAGCCTTCCCGAGAGAGGATTGGCTTTTTTACAAAGCCGGACATTGAATGATCTTCCATATAAGCCGCTAGCAGGTGAGGATGCCCAGGGAATAATTCCCAAAGCAGTGGCAGGATGGCTTTATTGGAGAGGATCATTTTCCAGGCCGGTTCAATAAACAAAGGGCGGCTTGATTCGATGAGCAAATGCATTCCGAATTCTTCCCTGATCATCCATTCCCATGGATACAATTTAAAAAGGCTTTTGATAGGCTTATTCTCCGTATCTACCAATTGCTTGTTATTTAAATCCCATCCGATATCGTCTATGAATATCAGTTTCGTGGCGATCCCTGCCTGAATTGCGCAATCCCTCAAATATTCAGTATTGGTAAGGTCTTCAAGGGTCCCCTTTACGCAACTGAAATGAAGTGCTCCCGGGTAAAGATAGGTTCTGAGATAGTTCAGATAATCGATTAGTTTTTCATGTATGCTGTTAAACTGATCTTTGGATGGATCGAAATCCTGCAGCCAGAACCATTGCACAATGCCGGCTTCATAAAGGCTGGTGGGGGTATCCGCATTGAACTCAAGCATTTTGATCAATCCATCCCGATAACATAGATCAAATCGACCGAATAGGGAAGGATGGTCTTCCTTCCAGGATCTTTCAATTAGTGGAATGAATTCTGAAGGAATACCGAATCTTTCCTTCAATAGTTGGGCGTCAATCGCATATTGCACCGCCAGGAGGCAGATTCTCCAAAGTTCTTCCGTTGCGGTCTCAATATCCAGCACTTCCTGAAGGGTAAATTGATAAAAAGCGCTCTCATCCCAATAAGGGACATTGGTAGTGTGAAAACCAAAGCCAAGCTGCTCTACTACGGACTGCCAGTTATTTCTTGGATGGGTCTCTATCCGCTTCATGCTGGATTAATTTAAATATTAAGAACTGACGCTGATTGCAGTAGCGGTCTTGCCCCAGCCCCCCTGAACTACCATATTAGTGCCCTTCATTGTAATGATACTCTTGTAGCGTTTTTCCGGATCGTAATAATATCTCCCGATTATACCGAAAGAATTGTTCCCAAACGGGTTGAAGGAATAATTCCATAAATTCTGATTATTCTGACAACAAATAAGACAACTGACGCTATCATTCAAAGGATTTCCTGCGGTCAGGGTTGAATCCGAAATCTCATGACCAGGCCCGGCAGGCGGAATAAATTGGCGATTGCAAGCAGACAGTGCAGCGGTAATGAGTACCAATTGTATATGTCTTGATTTTTTCATAATAAAATTTTTCAATGACTTCCGTATACAAGTTCGATGGTAAATGCCTGACCGCTGAGATCCGTGCCTCCGCTATTACAATAATTGATCAGGTTGTATTTTGCATAGATGCCTATAAAGGACCTCGAACTAAAAAAATATTTGAAACGAATCCCATTGCTGAAATTAAATGATCCTACATCAATAGGTAAGATACTAGCGCTTGTAGTCGGAGGGCTGGTACCGAATCCATTTGCAACGCTGAAATAATCATAACCTATTGCAGAAGTCAATCCCAATTCAAAGCGTTTTTTATGAATGACATATCTGGTATAATCAAAACCAACATATCCTCCGTCATAATAATTGCTATTAAATGAAGTATCCAGTCTGACAACCTTGTAAGTGCCGGGCGTTGTAGACGGGAACCGGAAGCTCCAGATGAAATCGTACTCATTCAATTTGTTTCTTTCCCCCAATTGCAGACCTACACTGGGATGGGTCCCCAATAAAGCTAGATGGCCGGTAGGTATCCATACTCCACACATAATCGCAGCAGTTCCTGTCTTGCCATTGCGCTGGTTAAAGAAATAGGCATCATTATTTAGGCGGGCGCCGTACTGAACCATTTGATCAAACTTGATCATGTCAGCATATTCCTTAGGATTGGAAAACAGTTCCTTCTTAGGATCAGCGATCTTGCCGGCAAACACATCACAAAGGAATTTTTCTGTTTGCGGCAAATTCATTTCCGGCAGGTTTAGTAAATTATTTGACCATGCCCTGATGATTTCCATTAAATCTCTGACATCCTTACTGGCATCATACCAGGTATAAGGGATGTCCTGCGTAAGTCTTACCTTATATTGAAATTTGTCCGGATTATTTTCTACTTGTTGCATTTCCCTTACATATTGCATCAGCAGATACAGGAAATTACACGGAAGATCATCGACCGAAAACTGGTTTTTCTGAATTTGCAGTAGGGTTCTTATGCCGAAAATCAACTCCTGCCCAGGAGTTTCGGAATTGGTCCAATTGTCCGCAAAATTCCTGATATTCTCATAGTCCTTCTCCTTAAGGGATACCGAAAGAATGGGAGCCGCCCTATGCAGGTAGATGATTTGTTTGTTGAAAAAGTCAGTGAATGTCGGATTTTGCATGGATTGCCCGAAAACCTGGGAGTGCAATGATTGGCAAAAAATTGAACACAGTAATATCCGGATGCGTATAAAATTGCGCATAGTTAAGGATTAGGTTATATTTTGGATTATAGACAGTTCTGCACAGGACAGTAAAGGGTAGTACTAATGATAAGTAACTGATATTAGAGTTTACCGAATAATCAAATCCAAAATGGTTTCGCCGGGAATGATATCGACATCAATTGCATCCTACGCCAAATTCCAGGCAGGACATCAATCTCTCAGGCGAGAGGTAAAGAAGGAATCAATGAAATTTCTTTGCTATACGGAAGATAGAATCATTAGGGTTGCTTTCGTGTTAAGCAATTGTTGTGCGGATGTGGTGAAGGGATTCTTAACATTCGTTTAAGAAAAAGAGAAATTGCAATAGGAGATTAAAAACTTTTAATGCTCAGTACTACCTTGCCTTAATTTTATTTTTCTGTTTCTCACTCAATTTCTGCAAAAGGTTTAACTGCTTAAGGAAAATAAGTTTTACAAAGTGGATAAGAATTAATGCCCAAAATTGAGGTACTCTCTTAATTTTGTTTTGAGTCGCTTCTGCAACTCCTATGGCATCAGTTTTTAAAGAGAACATTCATAAAGCTGGTGCTTTTTTTTACCAGTTACATCAACTTTTCAACTTTAAAATTTACTGGAGAACTATATGAATACAAAACAATACTAAATTGAAGCAACAGAGAATTCTTTGGAATATACTTTTAATAGTGTAGGGCCAAAAGGGGATAGTACAAAGAAAAAATGCTAAATTTACAGTTGAAGAAAAGAAGATTTAATATGAAAAAAGAAGTAGCGAAAATTAGCAAACCACGGAACCCCAAAATAGTGGTTAATCCCAACTTGAAAGAGCATGGAGATGACCCTTTTTTTGTAAAAAAACTGAAGAAGCCAGGAAAATTGTTGCAAAGTATGGATTACCGAAAGAATTGATAGATGAGGTAGTGTCTCAGTTTGAAAATAGGAAGCTTCCCTTAAATAAATGAAAAAATACAAATCAATGATTACTGGCAACCTTGATATATTCTTGATCCAAAATCGAGAAGAATTTAATGGTAATGTACAGAACTGGTATGATGTTATGATTCACGGTGACCCTGAAGGCCTAGAATCGATGGCAATGTTACTTTTGAAAATTGCTAAATTAGATCAGGACAAGATTAAAGATATTCCGGTTGGCGCAAGAGAGCATGTTCATTTAAGACCTAAAATTGATTTAAGTAGCAGTTCTGTAAATACGATTATTGGAAGATTAGATGCCAAAGGCACAGGAGTATTTTATGATAGATATAAAGCTGCTAAGACAAAATAATTTCAAACTGAGACACTACTATAGATGACAAGAAATGATTTGTAATTAAAATCGTCCGGCACATTACATTCTGATAACCACCTGTCTCCGACGCACTCGGGCTCCACTCTTGCTCTGCGATTATCTCCTGAGAGGTTTTGATTGCTCAACTTAAAGAGTATTAAGCGATCTTAAGTCCATCATCTCAAAAATTATCACTCATTTCCATTTGAGGTCAGAATCTTCCTCCAACCGTCCAACCATAGATCCCGCTGCACATAAAATATTCAAATCCCCCATTTCGTCCATTCCCTATTTTTACATATGCTCTCCGCAACCTGGGATTTATACAAGAATGCCTACACGGGCTTGTCCAAAAGAACCTGGTATCTTTCCCTGGTCATGCTGGTGAACCGAAGCGGCACGATGGTCGTAGCTTTCTTAACCGTTTATTGCAATACAAAGCTTCATTTTACCATTCAGCAATCCGGTTTTATCGTCGCCTTATTTGGGGCGGGAGCTGTGGTGGGGGCTTTACTCGGCGGAAAGATCATCGATGACTGGGGCTTCTATCCATTACAAGTCGCATCCCTGATCCTGGGAGGCATTTTTTTTATCGTTGTGGGATACCTGAAAACCTTTGAAACGCTTTCTATTGGAATCTTTGTATTAAGCGTCTGCAACGAATCTTTCCGGCCGGCAAACTCCACGGCCATCGCTTATTATAGTGCCATAGAAAACAGGACTCGCTCCTTTTCACTGAATCGGCTGGCCATCAACCTGGGTTGGGCATTTGGAAGTGCGCTTGGAGGGTTCCTGGCCACCTTCAATTATCGCCTTCTTTTTTGGGTAGATGGAAGCACCAATATTTTATCTGCTATTCTGCTTCTTAAATTGCTTCCTTTTGTGAAAAGCGGTTCACGTTCCCGAGGTCCTGAAAAGAAGGTTCCGGTGAAAGGGCCTTATCAGGATAAAAAATACCTGGCATTTATCTGCCTTGTCATCCTGTACGGGGCCTGTTTTTTTGAGTTGTTCACGATGATCTCTCTCTATTTTAAAACCCAATGGCAATTCAATGAAATGCTGATCGGCAGCCTGATGGCCATAAATGGCCTATTGATCGTATGTTTTGAAATGATACTGATTTATTCCATCGAAGGAACCAGGCCGCATACTTATTTTATCAGCCTGGGCGTATTTATAGTGGGATCGGCTTTTGCTTTATTGAACTTCGTGCCACATATTTACATAGCCGCTGCAGCCTGTGTTGTCCTGATCACCATCGGGGAGATTATGTCGATGCCCTTTTTGAATTCTTTCTGGATTAGCCGAACCCACGAAGATAACAGGGGACGTTATGCAGCCATGTACACGATTGCCTGGAGCATTGCCCAGATTGCAGCCCCCACTTTCGGAAGCCTGCTGATTACCCAAAAAGGGTTTCCATTCCTTCTCGGGACTTTGTTTTTCATTTGCTTTGCGGCTGCGATCGGATTCAATCTTTTAGGAAAGATTTCCAGGGACCGGCTTCCCTGGAGAAAATTGTTCTAGATGAAGATTGTTTTAGAGGCTGACCCTTTTCATCCTGGGCGTTAGGGCATGCATGATCAGCCAGGCTACCAGGTAGGCCGAGCCGCAAACAATGAACATAATGGAATAGCCATGTTGCAGGTTCCCCAATTTTTTGAAGTGGTCGAATAATTGGCCGACAACCTGAGCGATTAGCATTCCACCGAATGCCCCTGCCATTCCGCCGAGCCCCGTAACGGATGCCACGGCCTTTTTAGGAAACATATCAGATACCGTTGTAAATATATTCGCCGACCATGCCTGGTGTGCAGCGGTAACCATTCCGATGATGAGTACTACCTTCCAGGGACTATTCTCACCAAGCCTTTGGGCAAATAAGGCTGGAAGGGCGCATATAGCATAGCAAAACATGGAAGTTTTTCGCGCCTTGAAAACCGGCCATCCCCGCTGGATCAAAAATAGGGGTAGCCAACCGCCGAAAACACTGCCGAAAGTGGAAATTATGTAAACGCTGGCGATCAACCCGGAGATTCCTGTCCCTTCCAGGCCAAATTGCGCTTTCAGATATGCAGGAAGCCAAAAAAGATAAAACCACCAGATAGGATCTGTAAAGAATTTACCGAGTACAAAAGCCCATGTTTGGCGGAATTTCAGCAAACGGCCCCAAGATAAATCTCTTGTCTGGTCCGAAGCTTGGTCGGAAATAGGGTTTTCTACCGATTCGCCCTGGTGGATATAGTCAAATTCTGCCTTACCCAGTCTTTTATGTCTTGACGGCAATTCATAGATCCAGAACCAGCATATCAGCCATAAAAATCCGATGGCCCCTGTCGCGATAAATGCCCATTGCCATCCGAGGCTTTTTGCGATAAAGGGAACCGTGAGAGGGGCGATGATGGCGCCGAGTGCAGTACCCGAATTGAATATGCCGGTAGCGAGGGCCCTTTCTTTTTGGGGAAACCATTCGGAAATGACTTTAATAGCCGAAGGAAAATTACCCGACTCTCCGATTCCAAGGCTGGCACGGGCCGCAATAAAACCCAGCGTATTTTTTGCCAATGCATGGGCCATAGCAGAGAGGCTCCAAACGATCAGCGACAAAGCGTAGCCCAGCTTTGTCCCGATGCGGTCAATGAAGCGGCCTGCAAATAGCAAACCGCTGGCATAACATAGCTGGAATGCCGTCACAATATTTGAATAATCTATTTCCGACCAATGCAATTCCCTTTCCAGCGTAGGCTTTAGCAGACTGATCACGGTCCGGTCCAGATAATTGATGGTGGTTGCAAAAAACACAAGGGAACAAATAACCCAGCGGAAATTCCCGGAGGCTTTAGGTGGATTCGTATTCATTCTCTGAATTTTTCCAAAGAAGAAAATATCGATTCCTTAGTTTGCCTGGTGAAATCTCCCCTTTCGCCGAGTTTTCCAAAAGCGGCGGCTGCCGAAAAATCGATAACCTGCTGACCCGGCCAGGATTGACTGAGGCCGAAAATAAGCCCGGCCATGAAACAGTCCCCGCTCCCCACCCGGTCGATTATCTGATCTGTCCTGAATTCAGGTGAACTATAATGAAAGTCCTTCTTGTGCATGGTTCCAAAATACCTGATACCCCCTGCTTCATCAAAGCGGAAGGTGAAAGCCACTGTCTTGCATTTAGGGAATTGCTTCATGATGCGAATTGCTGATCCTTGAGCATAATGAGTGCAGACGGATTTACTGAGATCCTTGTCAGTTATCTGTACTGATTCTATGCCAAGCAAGCTGACCATGCTCCATATATTTCCCATGATGAGATCGCAATGGGCTGCGAGATTTGGCATGATAGAAATGGGATCCCGGTTTTGCCAAAGCCTGGAACGGTAATTAAGATCGATCGAAACCGGAATCTCCATTGCCTTAGCCTGCTCCACTGCTTCAAGGCAAACTGCTGCACTATTATCATTCAGGGCCGGGCTTATCGCGCTGAAATGAAACCAATCCACATCGCGAAACAGGTGCTTCCAATCCAGTTCCCCGGGCGATAAACCGGAAAAAGAAGAATGGGCACGGTCGTAGATGACACTGGTATGTTTTAGATCGGCCCCCTGAGTAAGAAAATAGAGGCCAAGGCGATCACCAGAAAAATGCATTTCAGAAACATCGATTCCAGCTTCTGAAAGCTCAGTCAGGATATCCCCTGTTATGGAATTGTCAGCAATAGCGCTCAGGTATTTAACTGGCCTTCCCCATTGCGCCAGGGCATTGGCCACATTCAGTTCGGATCCACCTATAAAGGCCGACAAGGCAGCGTCCCGAATCCAGGCGCGCTCAGGAGCAGGAGAAATTCGAAGCAGTAATTCCCCGAAACAGCAGATTTTTTTCATAAGCGCGTTTTGCTTATCCTTCAGTGATGGAGTATGGCCAGTCGAAATAATTTTTTGCATTGTGAAAACAGATATCCTGTATGATCTTTCCAACCCAGGCAGGATCGTTCGGGATTTCCCCATTATTTATTTCCGTTCCAAAAAGGTCGCATAGAATTCTTCTGAAATATTCATGCCTGGGATAGGATAGAAAGCTCCTGGAATCCGTAAGCATCCCAACAAAACGGCTAAGCAATCCCATATTGGAAAGGCTATTCAGTTGGCTGATCATCCCATCCTTTTGATCAAGAAACCACCAGGCTGAGCCCCATTGTATTTTTCCGGGCACTGATCCATCGCAAAAATTTCCGATCATGGCAGCCATCACGGCATTGTCAGCAGGGTTGAGATTGTAGATAATAGTCCTGGCCAGTTTATTTTCCCTATCCAGGCCATCGAGGAATTTAGAAAGGCTCCTTGCCTGCGCATAATCGCCAATGGAATCAGAACCGGTATCCGCACCCAGCTTATGATATAAGCGGGAATTATTGTTTCGCATGCCGCCTAGATGAAATTGCTGGACCCAACCTCTTTCATGATCCCAATATGCAAATATTTTCAGAAGGGCCGATTTGAATTTCCTCCGGTGGTTCTGATCGAGATCCTTACCCGACAAAAGAAAAAGAAAAGATGATTTAATTTCCGATTCTGTAAAATCCTCGGCATAGATTTCTTCGAGCCCATGATCGGACAGCCGGCAGCCCTGATGATGAAAAAAATCATGCCTTGTTCTTAGTGCAAGCACATAATCTTCAAAGTTTTTAATCGAATAGCCGGTGACCTTTATGAGTTTTAAAACATAGTTCCTGAAGAGGGTCGGGTTTTCAGAATTCATGGCTGCATCAGGTCGAAATGCCGGAAGAACCGGAATTTCAAATCCCGATTCCCCTATCTTCTGGTGGTATTCTAATGAATCTGTGGGATCATCTGTCGTACAAACCATTTTCACATTCATCCTGCGTAACAGGTTTCGGACACTGTATTCGCGGGAATTTAATTTTTCAGTTGCATGTCTGTAAATGTCCGTTGCAGACTCCGGGCTAAGCAGCCTGTCAATACCAAAATAACGTTGCAACTCTAGATGTGTCCAGTGGTATAAAGGATTTCGGAGACAGTAAGGAACCGTTTCGGCCCAGCGCAAGAATTTTTCCTGATCCGAAGCATTTCCGGTAATGAATTCCTCATTCACACCCTGGATTCGCATAGCCCTCCATTTATAGTGGTCCCCTTGCAGCCAGGCCTGGGTCAGATTCTCAAATATCCTGTCCTCCGCGATTTCCCTTGGAGAAAGATGGCAATGGTAATCGATAATGGGCATGCTGGCCGCAAAATCATGATAGAGTTGCTTTGCCGATTCGCTCTGAAGTAAAAAATCACCGTCCAGAAAGGGTTTCATCCGAATTGATTTCTTTGGAGAAACAGGTTCCCCTTCTCACACATCCCGCGATCACAGGACAATGTTAAAGAAATTAAGCGGATTGGGTTTAAAAATGAGGCTTAAAGACTAATTTAGGAAAACTTAAAAGCGAAATGAACGATCACGATCTCCAAAACTTAAGCGGTCTCAACAAACCTTATGCAGTAATCGTCCTTTTACTTAGTATCGTTCTTCCCTTTACCGGATGGACGCTGGAGCATTTCATAAAAGGAATGCCATTGGATCTGTCAGTCTTCTGCAAATGGTTTATCTTCTTTGCAGTGGGTATAAGATTGTTTATGGCAGGAATCAGGCAAACTCTCAAACCCGCTTTTACCGCTAAGGAAATTTTTCATATTGACCAGGTTGAAGTGGAGCCGATTGTAAGGGAACTAGGATTTGCAAATCTTTGTTTCGGACTAATTGGAATTGTATCTTTTTTTTTGCCGGGCTGGAGGATCATAAGCGCCTTCGCCAGCGGGATTTATTATGGTCTTGCCGGAATCCAGCATTTGGTCAAAAAGCCTGTTTCCGCAAATGAAAAACTGGCTTTATGGACGGATTTGTTCATTTTTGTCATACTCCTGATTTATTTCGTCAGGGTTTCTTGAGGCTTTGATGGATAATACTTCTCACAAAATATTCGTTTCAAATACGGCGAAGGAGATCTCGCTGGATGATCAATCAGTCCAGTTAGTAGTGACTTCCCCTCCCTACCCCATGATCGAAATGTGGGACGAACAAATGAGTAGTCAAAACAAATCCATAGGCAAGTCACTGAAATCAATGCAAGGGAAACTGGCTTTCGAATCCATGCATGAAGTACTTGACCGGGCCTGGAAAGAAGTCGAAAGGGTCCTGATCCCCGGGGGTACAGCCTGCATCAATATCGGAGATGCTGCAAGAAGCTTTGGGGGTGAATTCGCCCTTTATTCCAATCATTCCAGGATCATCACTTCCTTTCTTAAGCTGGGCTTCGTGAATCTGCCCAATATCATATGGAGAAAGCAAACGAATGCCCCGAATAAGTTTATGGGTTCGGGTATGCTACCCGCGGGAGCATATATGACTTTAGAACACGAGTATATTCTGATTTTCAGAAAAGCCGGCAAGAGAAAATTTACTAGCGCGGCGGAAAAAAAACACAGGAGGGAAAGCGCTTATTTCTGGGAGGAGCGCAATTGCTGGTTCTCCGATCTCTGGGATCTGAAGGGCACCCGCCAGGACCTGGGAATAAAGGATATCCGGCCCCGTAGTGCGGCCTTCCCCTTTGAAATTCCTTGCCGGTTGATCAATATGTTTTCCGTTAAAGGAGATCTGGTCCTGGATCCTTTTATGGGTACAGGAACCAGCCTGATAGCTGCCATGGCTTCCGAAAGAAGCAGCATTGGAGTCGAGATCGACGAAAAACTGGCAAGTGAGGCAAGCAGTCGGCTTGCAAGTCTAAACCTGGCCAGTTTAAACAAAAGAATGCTGGAAAGATTGGAAAGGCACCGGCGATTTGTCAAGGAAGCAAAAGCTAAAGGAAGGGATTTCAAGCATTTCAATAATAATTTGGGAATGGAAGTTTTCACGGGCCAGGAGAGAGATATTCTCTTTGGGAGTTTAATTGAATTGAGCCGGGAAGGAAAATGGGGTTTTATATGTCGATACCAGCCAGTCTGATCTAGGGCCGTCTTGAAGCAATTATTTGCAAAATAATCAAGAGCAGGAATATAGCCGTGCCCGCGTAAGCAATTACTCTTAAAAGGTTACCCCACCTTTTCATGAGCGCATCGAATCTTTCCTGCCTGTCTGCCTTAAGCTTCAATATTCCACTTACCAACAGAGTAAAATAAAGAAAAAATGCAAGCACGATCAGATCGTCAATAATCTCCGCAGTTTTCATTTATTGTCCTTTAAGAGCAGTTACCTGAATTTCTATCCGCATACGGGGATCGCTTAACCCAGCGCTGATCATTGTAGCTGCAGGTCTCACCTTACCGAGGTATTTCCTGATTATGGGGCAGCATTTGGGGAAATCATTCCCTTCAGGCAGGATATACATGACCCTTACTATATCGGCCATGGAGGAACCGGCCTGTTCTAAGGCAGACTGGATATTGATAAATGTTTGTTCTGTCTGTTCTTCAATGTTGTCTGAAATGGTCATTTTAGAATAATCAAAACCAGTAGTGCCTGAAACAAAGATCCAATTTCCATCCACTACTGCCCGGGAATAGCCGACTTCCAATTCAAAACTCGATCCAGAGGATATTAATTTCCTTCCCATAAAAGAATATTTCCTCAAAAATGGGGTTTTCCATTTTAATGAAAAAAAATTTGGAACTTATTCTGATCTTAGGCTTTTTACCGGACTTGCTATCGCGGCTTTCAGGGCCTGGAAGCCGACAGTGATAAGCGCTATGAGTATGCCTGCCACTGCAGCAAGGCCGAACAGCCACCACTCTACTCTGATCCGATAGGCAAAACCCTGGAGCCACTGCTCCATCATCAGGTATCCAAGCGGAAGAGCGATAAATGAGCCCAGGATCACTGGTTTGAGCAAGTCCTGTGAAAGAAGAAGGACAATATTTTCAACTGATGATCCCAACACTTTTCTAACCCCGATCTCCTTGGTTCTCTTGACGGCTGTATAGGAAGCGAGGCCAAAAAGCCCCAGGCAGGCAACGAAGATGGCAATACCGGCAAAGAGGCCGAGCAGGCTTTCCTGAGTGGCTTCGGATTTATAGAGATTGTTGAAGGTATCGTCCAGGAATTTATATTCAAAGGGATAATCAGGTGCATTGGCCTTATAGATTTTACTGATCTGATCGATGGTCCCGGGAAGGTCTATGCCGCTCCGCAATTTGACCAGGACCAAGCGACGGTCATCAATTTTGGGTGATATGACGAGAGGCGCTATAAGATCCTTGAGTGAGGAGAAATGGAAGTCTTCCACTACCCCCACAATGATCCTCGGGAGACTATCCTGAGTAAGATTTTTTACCCATTTGCCGATGGCCTGCTCCGGAGCATATCCCATTTTCACAGCGGCAACCCGGTTGATGAGAACCGATCGCATGGTATCAGTCGGGTATTGGCCGGAAAGGTCTCTACCAGCGATGATCTTCAATCCAAGAGTCTTTGCATAGTCAAAATCAGCGAATTCCGTATTAAACATCATTCTTTCCCCGGGCTTGGCCTGAGCATCAAAACCATAATTGTCAAAGAAGCCGCCAGGTTCACCTGACATGAGTGATACGCTGGCAACCGAAGGATTCTGCAGCAGCAGTTCTTTAAACCGGACCCTGTTATCATAAATGAGCCCATTGTCAATACGCACCATCATCGATTGTTCCTTATCAAATCCAAGATCCGTATTCCGGACATAGCGCATCTGGTTCAATACAATGGCCACAGAAAAAATAAGTATGACCGAGATGGAGAACTGGAATACGACCAGGGCTTTCCTGAAAAAAGCCCCTTCCCGCCCGGATATGAATTTTCCTTTCAGCGATTCTATAGGAGAAAAACGGGATAGAAGGACGGCGGGATAACTTCCTGCCAAAAGGCCTACGATAACAATGACAGCAATAACAAATGCGTAAAACCACCATTTGGCCCAGAAAACAGGCAATGCATGACCCAAGAAACTTGTATAGGCAGGCAGGAGCAGTTGAACGGCGATAACCGCAAGAAAAGTGGCAAGTGCGGCCATAAGGATGGACTCCATGATGAACTGGCTTCTGAGATTATTGCTCATCGCGCCCAGCACCTTTCTCATCCCGACCTCTTTTGACCGGTCGGAAGCCCTTGCAGTGGACAGATTTATGAAATTGATACAGGCAATAATAAGGATCAGGACGGCAATGCTCATGAATATATAAACCATCTTAAGGCTTCCATGACGGCCGGATTCAAAGGGCAGTGCATCCTCGAAATAGATCCCTCTTAAAGGATGGATCGTCAGATCCATTTTGAAACCGTTATCCCTGTAAAACTTCCCTAAATATCTATCCATGAAGGGAGGAAAACGCTTTATCAGGTTTTGAGGATCGGTCTTAGGATTCAATTGAACATAGGCGAACAAATTATTGGAAGGCCATTGATTCATCCAGAAGGCATTCCTCCAGTTCGAAAGCGGTACCGCCATATCAAAATCTATATGAGAATTTGTTGGAATATCCTTGGCAATTCCGGTGACTTTGAGGTGAAGGTCCTTGTTAAAATCCACCACCTTACCTATTGGATCTTCATTGCCAAAATACTTTTTAGCCGTAGACTCGGTCATAACAATGCTCAGGGGCTCACTCAGAACGGTCGCAGGATCTCCCCTAAGAAGAGGGTAATCAAAAAAATTGAAGAAGTTGCTATCTGTGAGAATGATTTTCTTCTCATTGAATGAAACATTATGGTAAGTGACAAGGTCATTATCAACATCCACCCGAACGGATTTCTGGATATCCCCGGCATAATCATGCTGAAGGGTAGGTCCATACATAGGCGATACATAGGGAATTGCCGCGCTTACTCCATTGAAGTTCCCGACCCGCATGACCCGGTAAATGTATTTTCCATTGCGATTGAAATCATCGTAACTGGTTTCATGCATGATAAAAAGAAATATCAGCATGCAGGAACTGATACCAACTGTCAGGCCCAGAATATTGATGAGCGAGAACAGTTTTTGTTTCCGCAAATGTTTGATGGCAATGAGGAAATAATTCTTTATCATGCTGATGTTTTTAAATATCAACCGGTAGTTCTGCCGAACAAAGGGAATGCCGCAGTCGCAGAATTTTGATTCTCAATCTATTGGAATAGTAAGAGGGAATGGCAGCTGTTCATTTTTAAACAACCCTGTTCGATTATGATACAGATCTTAGTACATGAATAAGTTTATCAATATCATCCATATCATTGTAAAAGGAAGGAGAAATCCGGATCATATGATCGTAAAGCGAAATACTGATACCTGACCCTTCCAAATGAGGTTTTAAAACTTTCTCTGCATCTTTAAAAGCAAAACTCACAATGGGAGAATCTGTATTTATTGGGGTGAGAAGGATGAATCTATCGTCGGGTAATTGTTGTTTCAGGCGATCGATCATGGGCCGCCTGTATTTTTGAATATTTACCACTCCTACCCTGTTCAAATAATCAAGCGAATATCTAAGGGCAGAAATGCCTGTATTCGCAAAAGTCCCCACTTCGAAATGGCCAGGGACATCCTCTTTAGATTCAGAATCGAAGAGTTTTTCGCTTATCGAATCAAAGGGGAGAAAATGGTTTTCGGAATTCAAGATTTGCCGATAACCTATGACGGTCCTTTTAAGATGATGCAGAGCCTGTTTATTTACATATAAGAAACCAATCCCGAAATCTCCCATCAGCCATTTGTAGGTGGAGCAGGCACAGAAATCGACATCTGAAACCTTGACATCAATGGGTATCGCGCCTGCAGCCTGGATGATGTCGGCGTAAACCAGAGCTCCGCGGCTATGGGCCAGCTCACAGACCTTTTTTAAGTCGTGCAGAAAGCCGGTTGTGGCAGAGACCAGGGAAATGGAGACCAACCTGGTTCCCGGTTTAATCGCCGAATCCAGATCATTCATATCGATATGATTATTTTCTGGCTTAACAATAAAAACATCAAGCCCCTGCTTCTGCAATTGGTTATATAAATGCAAGGAACCATTAAAATGGAAGGCATCCGTGACTACTCTTTGTTTTGAACCGGGCAGTGAGAGTCCTTCCACTATGAAATTTTCCCCAAACATGGTGCTTGGAATCCAGGCTATTTCGTCGGGCTCCGCGTTGATAAGCCTTGCGAATTTTTCTATCTCGGAATCTCTTTCAAAGGCATCATAGCCAACTGGGTTTTTTCCATTCATCAGACGCTCATTCAAAAAGGTTTTTATTTGGTTGGCGCTTCCCCTGCTCATCGGATGAGTATAGGCCGCGTTGAGATAAGTACCCTTTATTTCGAATTCCTCTTTTGCCGGAAAGGCGTCGATATTTTGAATTTCCATTTTACTCAATTTGGATTTGGGAAATAGCAATGGCATGACCGCCAGCAAATTGACAAATTCCTTTCTTGTTATCCTATTATTCATTTGCATTGATAATGAGCCAGGAAAAGATCAGCCTGCTTTATAGAGATTGTGGGGCCTTCCGTTCCATTCTCAATGGCGAAAAATGGCAGGAGCTTTTGGTTATCCCAGCTAATACTTTTACTCTGAATGATATACTCATCGAATGTTTTTTGAAAATCCCCTATAGATAAATATTTCTTTACGCAATCAATGAATTCCGCATTTATAAATGTTTTTTCTTTTTTCACTCTAATCAGCTCTTTCAGATCAAGCATGAGGTTGCGAAGGCGGGCACTTGAATAGGCTATGAAAAATTTTCGTGATACTGATTTCAAATCCCCCGGCTCCCATTGCTCCGGATCTGACCAGATTAAACTGCATTCTCATTTCTGACCAGCAGCAATATATTTCAGCAACATGCAAAAAGCATACTGGCCCTTTTTCAAATCGGAGATGCGTATGAATTCATTGTGTGAATGATAGTTCTCATCTTCCTGTATGAATCCAAAGGAATAGGTTTGTTGGCCCAATTTATCCATCATCACACTCATGGCTCCGTTGCTGCCTCCTGTTCCCATAAGCATGGGCTCTTTTCCATATAAAATGGTGAGTACCCTGAAAGCGGCCCTGAAGGCGGGAGTATTGGTTGAAAAAATGGCAGGACCAATAGAAGCCCCTCCTAAATCCTTATAGGTGAGGATCACCCCTTCGGGAAGATGCGATGCGATATGTTTTTTGATTAGATCAAGGATCTCATTTGTATTTTGATTTGCTACCAGTCGGCACATCAGCCGGCAATGAGCTGAGCCTGGCACAATATTCAGGAATCCGTCATCGGCGGTATATCCGCTCCAAACTCCTGTAACATCAAGGGTAGGTCTGTACCAAACTCTTTCAACGGAACTATATCCCTTTTCACCGGTATAGGCAGCCACTCCATAATCGGAGAGTTCTTTTTTCTCGTCATAGTCCGAATGTGCAGCCATGGCTTTTTCTTCCTCGGTGATGGGAAGCACCTTATCATAGAAACCTTCGACAGCTACCTTACCGTCAGAATTATGAAAAGTCGCTATCAATTGTGCAAGAATCTGGGCGGCATTAGGCGCTTTGCCTCCATAAACACCCGAATGAAGATCTCTATTCGCAGTTTTCAGGGTAAATTCCATTGTAGCCCCGCCACGGACACTCATGACCATTTCCGGCTGGTCATCGCTTTTCTGAAAGGCATCCACATTATATGCATACTCAGCTCTTAAGATATCCTTATGTGTCTCTACAAAATTCCCCAAATGAGTGCTTCCGATCTCCTCCTCACCTTCAAACAGGAATTTGATATTTACCGGAAGCTTGCCGTCCTTTTGAAGCAAGGCTTCGATGGCCCAGATAGCAATGGCAACTCCCCCCTTATCATCAGCAGCGCCCCGCCCATAAATCCGGCCATTTTCTTCTTTAGGACTGAAAGGAGGGTTTGTCCACATGGATTCCTGTACCGGCTGAACGTCGTAATGTCCATAGATCAGGACTGTCGGTTTGCCTTTCGCCTGGTTCCAATTGGCATAGACCACAGGATTGCCTTCGGTTTCCAATACCTGGGCATCGGGAATGCCGATGGATTGAATTTTTGCTTTCAGCCATTCGGCGCAACGACGCACATCGCCCTTATGTGAAGCGATGGAAGACAGGCTCGGTATCGAAACGAATTCAATGAATTCCTTTAGATGCTTGTCCAGATTATTGTCGATATAAGGCTTGTAGGCGGAGATATCCGTAGTGTCACGGGGAGGATTAACTGGGGTTTTTGCATAAAGTGAACAGGAAAGAATGATAATGCACAATGATGCAATCAGGGATTGAAGAAATCTCATAAGTAGTTGGTTTGTGTTCAATTTAGGTAAAATTGATATACCAATCTAACAGGTCTTTATGAAATAGAGGCAAATACTGACCAATTCAGCAATTTTCATGATAAAGTAATAAGTCCAAAGCTATCCAATCCTTTAGAATGAATCCGGATGCCCTCATTTTTTAAGTATCTTCAAATTATTATCATTCCTTGAAAATTTACACAGATCATTTTTTACCCTAAATTCATAAAAACACGGCCTTTAAATATAAATATGGAAGTCCACCACCATCCGAACGTAGAAAAGAAAAGCTTCAAAGAATATTTTTTGGAATTCTTAATGATATTTCTCGCAGTGACCATGGGGTTTTTCGCAGAGAATATCCGGGAGAATTTTACGGAACATGAGCATGCAAATACTTTCGCAGGTTCTATAGCAAAAGATCTGGAAGCAGATAGTGCACAGTTAAGTTCGTATTTGTCTTACTACAGTTTTGCAGCTACTAACGTTGATACCCTGATGATTTTACTCAGTCATTCCGATCCTCAAAACATCCCATCAGGTAAACTTTATTGGTATGGCTTATTCGGAGGCGCTCTTCGCATTTTTGTTCCTGATGATGCTACCTTTCAACAAATGAAAAATACAGGCTCTTTGCGATATTTTAAAAAAGATATTGCCTTGGATATTAGTAAATATGACCGATTCTGCAGGTTGCTTAATGAAACAGAAAATATGCAAAGCAATGTTTATTCTGAAGTACGTAAGCTCAGGGCACAGATATTTGATTTTAAATATAATGAAATCGCCAATAATATTGCCCAATCCTTTTACGCAAAAAAAGAAAGAACAAGGATTGATAGTTTTATAAATACAAAGCCTCCGCTTTTGAGTTATGACAAGAAAACATTTAATGAATACGTAGAATTAGTGCGTTCCAGGTTTATGCGCAGAAACATTCAATATGCTGATTCTATTCTGGCACAAGGGTCCATTTTAATGCAAGAACTTAAACAAGAATATAGCCTGGAAAATCAATAAAACCATGGAAGTGTATCACCATCCAAATGTTGAAAAGAAAAGCTTCAAAAAATATATCGAACCGAAATAAGAACTAAAAAAATATTAAATTTATCAGGCTTTCGCCAAATAACTCTTACTCATATTCCAAAAAACTAACATGAAATATTCTTCTGTTTTTCTTGTACTCTTATTAATCCTTTCAGCCTGCAACCAAAGCAATTCGTCAGAAATAAAAAACGACAGCACGGCAGGAAAGGAAAAGTTAACATATCCATTTACCGCAAAGTACTCAGTGAACTGGCAAGCCGGAGACGAAAACAATGCCGTCCTTGTATTAAATTGTCTCAAAAAATATGTTGATGGTGATATAAAAGGTTGCATTGCTTACTTTGCCGACACTGCCGAATTTGTTGGCGATAAATTTCACTTTAGAGGCAGCAGGGATAGTTTAGAGCCAATCATTGCCGGCATGCGAAATGCCTCAGCCTCAGTTTCCAAAAATTTTGATTCCTGGATGACGGTTTATTATCCGGATAAAAAGGACACCTGGGTTACCTTGTGGTATACGGAATTAATGACTGACAAAACCGGCAAGACCGATTCCATTTACTATACCGACGATGTATTGGTAAAAAATGGAAAAATTATATTATACGACGAAAAACAACGCCTCTTTCCGGAACCACAAAAGAAATAGGGCTGAGAATATAAGTTTGATCTCATCTATAATTTCAGATTGAATTTTGCATTATCTTATTTTTTGAAGAACTACACTTTCTATGCCCAGTGCTTTTTCCCTATTTGTAAAATCAGAAAGATTGTACGGCCCTTGCACTATTTGTTTAGACATTATTACGGCCTATAAAACAGGCGCTTTGATATAAGGCCCCGCTTTTGTACTTCTTGCCCTGACATCAAAACACTCTTACCCTGTGTATTAGGGTAATAGCTTTCTACCCAATTACATTAGCAGTGTTTCAATTGAGCTTAGGCTTTCCAATTTTAATTCTCTATTCCCTATTTGGGACAAGATCTATTTATTTCCTGCCTCATTTAATCTGTATTTCAATATTTTAAGATTTGGCCCTTGGTATGATATAATAATTCCGAAACAAAAAATCGATCCTAATGAAGCGTTTATTAATCATTATCCTGATCCTGAGTGCAGGAATTATGTATTCGGTTCCATCAATTTCCCAGAACTGCAGTACGGTATATGGGGCCGGTTGGAATTATTCAGGTTCTTCGGATGGTGTGCAGAGTTATAATTACACGACCAATACCTGGACCGGAAGCTCCCTCGAAAGTCTAAGCTATTTTACAGGATCCAATACTATTAATAAAGGAGGTCCGATTGCCATCGATCCGCTAAATCAAAATATCAATTTTGTAACTGATGCCAACAATGTGGCTGCCATTTACTTATTTGGAAACGCGCCAACCTTTGTAACCTTCCCTTCTAATCTAAGTAACGTCACCTCCCAACTGCTTTGCAGTGGCTATAAACCTTCATCTCATCTATGCTATTATATGTCGCAAAACTTCCTGAGTAGTTTGCCGACAGCCGGAAATACGGGATTTTTCAGCATTGATTTCACCAATCTGGATTCTCCGGTAGCTAAATCATATTCACCTATTCTGACTTCCGGATCACCTTATGTAAATACAACACAAGGTGGGGATCTCTGTTTCGATGCACACGGAGTGTGTTACCTGGTTACCGCCGCTAAACAGCTTTTCACCATCGTGACCGATGAGGTAGCCAATACTGCGACCTTCACGCAGATTGCAGTACTGAACGCTCTGTCCTTTGCACCAACCGCCATTGCCTTCGACCCCATGACCCCTGCCGCCCTCACTATTACAGGAGGTACAAGCCCTGTATATGCGAACTACGATCTGGCCAATAATTCTACAGTGATCTTGACCAATAATGCCGGGTGGAATGCTGGAGACCTGGCCAGTTGTTATTTCCCGGATCTGGCTCCAAATCTGAATGTGACAAAATCAGTTTACGATGTCACCCAGATTTCCGCACCGCCGGTCCTTATTTCCTCCGGGGATATTCTTCGATACACGATTGTTGTTAAAAATACAGGAAATGTCAATGCAGGTAATTTCATGCTGGCTGATACGCTACCTGCCGGAGTAACCTATGTTCCAGGAAGCACCACGCTGAATGGGGTAGCCATTCCGGACGGAAGTGGAAACAGTTTTCCCTTCTCCACTCCTGCTACAGCAAACAGCAGCGACCAAACTTATGGCAGCGGCATCCTGACCACCTACGCCACTGCTGGAAACCCGACAGCCATTCTGCAATATGAAGTAAAGGTATCCGGTACTGTCGGGATGAATATCACGAATTCAGCAACCGCGACTGCAACCGGAAATGATGGCATCACAACTTTTACTGGTTCAGGGAATGTTGCCTTTACTATTCAACCCCTGACGGGTTTGCCAATTGACCTTATAAATTTTTCTGCATCCGGTTACAATACTTCCGTCAAACTTCAGTGGCAGACAACAGGAGAAATAAACAATGGAAATTTCATCATAGAGAAAAGTGGTAATGGAACCAATTTCACAAGTATCGGATCAGTAAATATGGCGACAACCGATTCACAAAATGTCGAATCCTATCAGTTCATAGATCCCAATCCTTTAAATGGAATAAATTTTTACAGATTGCAACAAACGGATCAAACCGGGAAGATCATTTATTCTGAAATCAGGTTAGTGCAATTTGATATCAGTAATGCAGGTACAGTAAAGCTTTATCCCAATCCGGCAAAAACTGGGCAGGTGATTACACTCACTACCAGTCAGCCTTATCAGCAGTTAACGGTAAAACTGAATAACCAGTTGGGTCAGGAGGAATGGCAGAATAACTATTCCAATGTTAAAAGTCAGGTATCCTTGATTCTAGGATCAACTCCCAAAGGAATCTATTATGTCACAATTTGGGGAGACAACAAATTGGTGCAAACTACTAAACTGATCATTGAATAGTCCTGTTAAAAAACAAAACGAAGGTAAATTGGGCTCTTGGTTGTAATTTTAAAATTGCACATTGCATAAAATGAACTTCCATGAGAAAAATAGTCAAAAAAGTTCTTTACACTTTATTTTGTCTGCTTGCTGCAATAGTTATTTTTGGGTTGGTCCTGGCCTACCTCCCAACACACTCGAGAATAAATAATAAGGGAATAACACCGGCTCAGGCCGCAGAGATGAGGCAGGAATATACAGGTCCGCATAACCAATTTACTACATCAGATGGAGTAACGCTCTTTCTTAGGAGATGGAACCCTGACACGATTGAAGAGGCTAAAAAGGATATTGCGGTTTTAATTTTTCACGGCTTTACGGCTTACAGCGGGCCCTACTCTATGGCTGGAGTCCCCATTTCAAAAGGCGGATATACTGTCTTTGGCCTTGATTATAGAGGACATGGTCTTTCAGACGGCAACCGGGGAGACACCCCCGGTAAGGACCGTTGGATTTCCGATCTGGCCGAAGCGGTAAAATATGTCAAGGGGCTTGGTTATAAAAAAGTAATTGTTTTGGGTCATAGCCTTGGCGTAGCTTCTGCCATATGTGCAGCAGATGCTGACCCGAATGACATTTCAGGGCTAGTATTACTTTCAGGGGCTTATGAAGGCAGGAAGGGGTTAAATAAACCCATTCCGCTTTTCAGGCAAGCCAAAATTCTGGCTAGCTCCATTTTTCGCCCTTCTTACCAGGCCGTTGAATATTACCGCGAGGGCATGACGGTATCGCAGGACACCTTGTTCAACTACCGTTATACGCTCAGGTTTCTTACCATGATGGATGTGAAAAAACTAAGGTTGCCTAAAGATCTAAATGTACCGGTATTAGTGGGTGTTGGCGATAAAGATGAATTATTCTCAATAGATAAAGTGAAGGAATTCTACGATTTAATACCCGGCAATAAAAAGAGTTTCTTGATAATGAAGGATGCCACGCATGCAAAAATCCCCCTTGAAAGCTGGGAAGAAATTGTTGCCTGGTTGGATAAAACCTATAAACCTTAGTTTGATGTAATTTCTTTAAATTCCCTTCCCAAATCAAGGTTTTGAAAAAACTCGGATTATTCTTCCTTTTTGTCATGCTATACGCCTTCACTAAAGCGCAAAATAAAACTATCGACAGCCTCAAAATTCTGCTCAAAACCGAAAAGAAGGATACGAGCCGGGTGCAATTGATCGTTCAGCTCAGTTATCAGTTTGAGAATTCGAATCCGGACACCGCACTGTTGCTCGCCCAGCAGGGGCTTTTGCTATCGAAGAAAAACCGCTTTACCGCTGGGGAAATTGAATGTCTCAACATGACCGGGCTCATATTCATCACAACCGGCAATTATCCAAAAGCGCTGGAATATTTGCTTGAGTCATTAAAAAAATCTGAAGCCATTCAGGACGAAAGCTCCATTACAACGGAACTGAGTAATATTGGTATCGTATATTCCGCTCAAGGCGACTATCGGCAGGACATCCGTTATAATCTTATGGCTTTGCCTATTGACAAAAGTCTCAATCACACCCGAAATATCGCCATAATGCAGCTCAATCTGGGAGATAGCTATGAAAAATTAAATATTCTTGACTCGGCAATTTATTTTACCAGCCAGTCCTATGCCCTTAGCCTTCAATCCAAATATATAGACCTGACAGGGGTTGCATTAAATAACTTCGGGAATATATATTCTAAATTGGGGAAACCGGATACGGCTTTAAAATATTACCGCTCAGACTTCCCCTATCTGAAGGATGCAAATGATGAAGATGATTTTTGTGAAACCTATCTGGGTATGTCGAAAATATTCCAAAGTGCAGGTAAAAAAGATTCATGTCTCTATTATGCAAAACTTTGCCTTAGCATTGCGAAAAAGGCAGGATTCACAGATGAAGTGATGGAATCCTGCAAATTCCTGACACAATATTATCAATCGGCTCATAATATCGACAGCGCATTTGTATATCAATCAGCGGGAATTGCGGCAAGGGACAGCCTTTTCAGCCAGGAAAAAGCAAGGGAGATGCAGACGCTAAGGTTCGATGAAGCGGTTCGCCAACAGCAAATAGAAGAAGCAAAACAGGAGGCACATACCCAGTTAATACTTAATGTGCTCTTCGGCGGCCTTTTTACTCTGATTGTTGCAGCCATCATACTCTACCGAAACAACAGGCAAAAACAAAAAGCGAATAGCATACTCGAAGATCAGAAACAGAAGCTGGAAAGCACATTAAAAGAACTGAGAACAACACAGGCCCAGCTTATCCATGCTGAAAAAATGGCTTCACTTGGCCAACTCACCGCCGGCATTGCACACGAGATACAAAACCCATTGAACTTCGTGAATAATTTCTCAGAATTAAGCAATGAGTTGATCAATGAAATGGTCGAAGAAGTTGATAAGGGAAATACACTTCAAGTCAAAGAAATTGCAAACGATATTAAGCAAAACCTTGAAAAAATTAATCATCATGGTAAACGTGCGGATGCGATTGTGAAAGGCATGCTTCAGCACTCAAGGTCAAGTAAAAATGCAAAAGACCCTACAGATATCAATGCCTTAGCCGATGAGTACCTCCGCCTTTCCTATCATGGACTTCGGGCAAAAGACAAAGAATTCAATGCCTTGATCAATACTGAATTTGACAATTCCATTGGCAAAATAAATATCGTTCCTGAAGACATAGGAAGGGTCCTGCTTAATTTATACAATAATGCATTCTATGCAGTGGGAGAAAAAAAGAAGTCGGAAGGTGCAGGTTATGAACCAGCCGTTTCAATCAGCACAAATAAGATGGATAATATGGTCTTCATCACAGTTAAAGACAACGGAAACGGCATTCCTCAAAATGTAGTTGATAAAATCTTTCATCCATTTTTTACTACCAAGCCACCAGGTCAGGGAACGGGGTTGGGGCTCAGCCTGAGCTATGATATTGTAAAAGCACATAATGGGGAAATAAAAGTAAATAGGACAGAGGGGGAATTTACCGAATTTGTGGTCCGGTTGCCGGCCTAACTAACTAAAATGAAAAACGTATCAGCCATCATTGGAAGCGCAAGCGCAAATTCTTCAAATCTAAAAATTGCTGAACATATCGCAGGTCTCACAAAGAATGATTTCCAATTAACAATTCTCAAAGATCTAAAATCCCTCCCTCATTTTGATCCTGAGCTCTCGGCAGACAATCCGCCTAAGGCGGTTGTCGAATTTAGAAAAGCAATTACGAGCGCAGACGCAATAATTATTTGCACACCAGAATATGTGTATAGCATCCCAAGCCTATTAAAAAACGCAATAGAATGGTGTATTGCAACGACTGTTTTTACCGACAAGCCTATGGGGCTTATAACGGCTGCCGCAGGGGGTGAAAAGGGGCACGAACAACTGCAACTGATAATGAAAACTGTAATGGCAAAATTCACAAATGAAACAGCCTTGTTAATTCATGGTGGAAAAGGGAAATTTGACCTGGAAGGAAATTTAACAGACATTCAAACCGAAGGGCAATTGAAAGCGTTTGTGGATGCTTTAAAAAAATTGATGGCAGATTAAGGACAGGAGCTTACAATTGAATACGTTTAAACTTTAACCACCATTTTAAATATTCATAGATCACGACAGGTTTCGAAAAAGAATTATTTTTTTTGAAATACACCAATGATGCAATCTCCAGTGAAAGGGAACCGTTTTAAAATAAAATTAATTTTTTTTGACTTCTTAAAATACATTCCGAACATCAGCTTGATCAAATTAAATTGTTCATCTGGAAACATTCTTAAGAAAGTATATGGGGAGAAATACCAAAAATGATCTGCATGTGTCAGTTCCTTATTATGTAAGCTTGCGGCAAATGAATCTAATGAGGTATAATTAGGCAAAGTAATTATAAAAATTGTTCCTACCGGAAAACTGTGATAAATATTCTTTACCGCCTTATGCGGGTTTCTTAAATGTTCTAAAACTTCGCTTACTAATACAATATCAACAGAGAAATCAATATTTTTTGCACCCGACAGTTGCATTAGGTCACCAAAACCTACCTGCCTATCACCGGTCATTGAAATGTATTTTTCAATGGCTTCAGTATTATTGTCCAGGCCCCAGATATTAGCAGCCGACTTCTTCAGCTGAAGGTGTAAAAGTGTGTTATCGTTAATGCGTTCTTCCGTGAAAGGATGATCAACAAAACCGATGTGGAGGACATTTTTCTTATCACACTCACTATGAATAAAATCAACACGATTGACAACATCTATATTCCTGGGAAGTTTTCTCAGGTACTCTTTGCTATCATTATATTGAAGGCGATGACCTAATGCTTTTTTCAATATTATAAAGCCCACATAGGTAAATAGCCATCTGATTTTATTTAAGAGATTCATAACGCAGGTTTTTGACGATTTGTCAGAAAATTAAAATCAGTTAGCCAGTTAAAATCATTCTTTTTATGCTATAACCCCAATATGCTTTTACTTTTAAATGTTGCTTTATCCATTTGAAGAACAGTTCAATTTTCCATCGATACTTATACAACATCGCAATCTCAGCAGCAGTAAGTGTAAAGTTATTAGATAGAAAGATGACGTTCTATTTTGTTCGGCATCATAAAATCTTATCCGCCGAAATTGCTTTGGATAAGATTTAATAGGAAAATAGCCAGTGAGCATTACCAGTTGATCATAAATAATTCCTTGTGATTTATCTGGCCTTGCTGCGGATAATCGTTTCACTTTGTTATTGCCTTTTGCTTTTTCTGATTTGTTAATCAATTAATTGTCAACAAAATAATTGATTGGATGAACTCAAAAAAATTGTTTTTTTCAAAGCAATTTATTCCAAATATCTCTAATTTTGTGGTGCTAATAGCTGCGAATGATATGCTCATTTTGATAGGCTTTTAGATAATAAATAGGTCTACTTAATGGATCGACCGCTGCCCATTTTCCAATTACAGATCCATTCAATTATAATGGTCCCAAGAGCAGAAATACTTCGGCACATCCAGCGTATGCATAGCATTTATTTTTGAAATTACTCAATGACCTACTTGTGAGTAGAATAATTTTCCCCCTATAAACGACAACGATCATACCCTTAAATTATAACGAATATTAAATTCCTGGATTGGCTTTAATCAAAACATGTTCCATGAGCTTTAGGTAAACAACCCGGGCGATTGGGAAAATTACTGTGATTTGATGATATGATCTTCTTTCCTTAGTTTAATTCATATAAACCAATCTATTATGAAATACTCTCAATTCCTTCTGCTTATCATATTTCTGGCATCGGGTTATTCTTGTAAAAAGAGTACAAATAGCATCGCATTTCAGAACCTGGGTCCGGATGTTTATGTATCTGGTGGTGATGGAGGTGGGGCTTTATATTGGAAAAACGGTTTCCGAATCTATCTTTCCATGGGCGCATATGCATCTTCCATTTCTATTTCGGGGAATGATGTATATGTAGCAGGTATTGTAAATTCAGGGGTCCTGGATAGTGGTTATGGAAACTATACTTACGCGGCATATTGGAAAAATGATAGCCTTGTAGACCTGACTGATGGGACTACCCTGGCTTGGACTAGTTCCATTTTTGTTTCCGGTAGTGAAAATGACGTGTACGTGACGGGTTGGGAGATTAGAAACCGAAATATACCAGAGTATTGGAAAAATGGTAACCTTGTAATTCTGCCAGACGATACTACGAGACCCGAAGGTGGCACGTCCATTTATGTTTCGGGAAATGATATATACGTTGCCGGGAGTGAAACTGCGCATTACTGGAAAAATGGTAATAACGTGATCCTAAACACGTCTGTATTCTCCACCACCTCGTCCATTATTGTTTCAGGGAACGATGTATATGTAGCGGGTTTTGTATGGAATGGTACTTATAGCATTGCAGAATACTGGAAAAACGGCAACCCAGTGATTTTGTCTCAAAGCCCTAATTCTGCACAAGCAACATCCATTTTTGTCGCTGGGAATGATGTCTATGTAGCAGGTTTTGAAAATGATGGAAACCAAAATGTTGCGAAATACTGGAAAAACGGCATTCCCGTAAATTTGACCGATGGCACTACTCAAGCATATGCGGCGTCCATTTTTGTTTTCGGAAATGATGTGTATGTAGCCGGATATGAAAATGATGGACCAAATGAATCAATCGCGAAATATTGGAAAAATGGTAGCCCGGTAATTCTGCCTACTAGTGCTGACGGTGGAGTAGCCACAGGCATATTTGTAAAGTAGACACGAGTAGACGCAGTTCGAACAGGTTCGAGACCGATTTTGGACTACTGGTTAGATTTGATACTGATTTTTAGTTTCTTATGCGGAATAAATAGGTAAGACCCCTTATTGGAATATCCAATAAAGGCTCACTACAATTAACAACTATGATAGTAGGAGTAATAATAGAAAACTTTCACTTATCGGCCAGTCTTAAAAAATGAGGATCGCCATAGTAGTTAATCCTGCAAAAAAGAATTAACTTCGTCATATGTATTTGAATAATAATGACATACAGATCATTCGCGACTATTTTATAGGTAAACCGGTTCTAAAAGCTTATCTGTTCGGTTCCTATTCCAGAAAGGAGGCCGACATAGAGAGTGATGTGGATATTCTGGTTGATCTTGACTATTCCCGGCACATCGGACTCAATTTTGTGCAAATGAAACTTGACCTGGAAAAGAAATTAAATAGGCGAGTTGATTTGGTGTCCTCCCAAGGGGTTTCAAAAAGGATATTACCCTATATTAATCAGGATAAAATGCTCATTTTTGATTCTTCAGTTCTTCAATCCTCATTCAACGCTTAAAACTTAAAGCCTGAAAACCAAAAATCAGGGGAAAAATCGGCGATAAGGAACGTGTTGCCCACATACTAAATGCAATATCTGAGATCGAATCCTACACGGTCAAAGTCAGCTTAGAAGATTTTATTGAAAATTCTATGATGAGATTTGCTTCAATTAAGCAAATCGAAATTATTGGAGAATCAGCCAATCAGATTTCGCTATCAACCAAATCACTTTTTTCAGACATAGAATGGAAACAAATTATAGGTATGCGACATATCCTGATTCATAAATATTTCGGGGTTGATGCAAAGCTTGTATGGCAGGTAATCCTCAATGATATTCCAAAACTAAAAGAGGCAATTAGCAAGGTCAATGAGCAAATGAAAAAATGAAGTGAGCAGGCCTAATTCCTCAGTCATCTTTTGGGCAAATTGCCAACTAAGAAACCTGCACCTTAGATTGGCACTTTCTTATCTTGAGGTAAGAAATTATTGAAAAAAAATATTGAATAAATATTGTATTTCAAGGACAACCCGTAGGACAACCACCATTTTAAAATATTCGTAGTTCGTGGAAAATTCGGCAGTTGCGCAAACTCTTTGTAGACTTCTGTAGCCGCAGTTCGAACATCTTCGGGACTGATTTTCTACAAATAATAAGATTTGTCTCTGGTGACATCACCAAAGGCAAAAAATAAATTCACGTTGAATCCTGAAGAATTGAGGGGCTATACCTGTTCTGCAAAATCCTGCAGGCAAAAATCAGGTAGTAGGAATTGCGTCAACATTTCTTTAACTCACGAAAAAAATCTCCGATACAATGAAGTCGGAGCCTAAATAAACATTTACTGAATTCGTCTTTTGCTCAACCAGATTTTTTTTCATAAATTTTCAATGGGCCAATGATGTGAGTAATGCAAATAACCATTTTTTTTAAAAAGAAAAAATAGTCCTAATTTACTAATGACATAGAAAACGTCAAGCTGAATACAAGAGAAAATTATTCGATAATTAAAATGCTTCTTACCGGCAGTTTAAGTGAAATAAGAGGGACCAGCGTGCAAGTCATAGAATCTGATGACCTTGATATAGCGGGATTTCTATTTTCCAAAATTTGATGAGTAAAGAAGTACATGTCTGAAACCTTGTTGATACACGATAGATGAAAGATCAAAAATCAGGATCATGAGAAATATATTTTTTTTGTGCGCCCTCTTTATCAAGTCTGTTTCCTTCCTGGAAGCCCAGCAGCTACAATATGGTCCGGAAGCAGGCTTTAATTTGTCGGGAGCGATTGTGAAAGACCCCGGAGGAGATCCGCATGGCACACCACTTCCGGGATTTCAGTTAGGAGGTTTTGTAGAATACTCACCTCCAAACCCAAATTTTTCTGTTGGTGGCAGGTTGCTTTTTTCGTACGAAGGTTATATGCCGACTATCTATGACACTAAAGCAACCATACATGTATCATTTATTAAAATCCCTCTTAACGTCATTTATAAGTCGAGTGGGACCGATTCCAAGTGGAAGTTTGGGCTAGGGCCTTATTTTGGTATTGGGGTTGGCGGTCATTATACAGACGAAAATACTACCGGAAAAATAAAAATCAATTTCGGAAACAATGCCAACAATGATGACCTGAAAAGAGTGGATATAGGAGCCGACCTAATGGCAGCTTATGAGGTTACTGATCAGATATGGATAAGAGGGACATTCGATTTTGGTTTGGCCAATTACCTAACCCCGGGATCTACCCAGGATGCATCGGCGCATAGCCTGAGTTTTGGAATTACAGGATATTACCTGCTCAGTAAATAATCAAATTTGAGAGGGATAACCGTCTTTTCACCCACATCCAGGTAACTACCTTTGATTTCAAATGATTAATTATAGAAATTTGAGTCAGGAATTGCATTGTTCGGGTTCTTGATAAATACCGAAAGTGATTTAGTGATTGAAAAAAGATTCTGAAATTTGAATGATGATTTAAGACTTCAAACCATTTTTCTTATTAGAACTATTTACAGTATTCAGCAAATTTATTTATTGCTAGTCATTTATCGAGTTTTTGCGGAATAGCACAATTCAATGTGAATAGATTAGAGTCACTCAGAACCTATTGCCAAATTGATTGCTTTCCGTAAACTTTGTAAATTTATTGGAATTCTTTGTCCGTGGAAACTAAGCCACCTCAATTCGGCATCATCTTTCCAACTTTCTCGATAATTTTTAAAATTGTGTCGGCATTAGAAATGAGAGAGGGAACAGCAGTAACTTATCGAACCTGTAAAATGAACTCAGTTTTTTCGTCAATCTCAGAACAATCAAGGCTTTACCAGCAAGAAGAATTTTCATCTCCCCTTTTTTTAGACTCTAATTCCGGTTTGGTAGTCCCTCTCGAACAGTTTTCGAACCATTTTATGGATGATTTAAGGCGACTGGCTGCTATGATAGCCTGATTGCCAATGTCCTGCTGCCTTTTTGGAGGCTGCAGGACTTTTTTGTGAGCAAGGTAAATGTGAAGCAGGATGAAAAAGTTATTGTCCGTTTGGGAATTCGCTAAAGATTTCAGGGAAAGATTATTTTCTCTAGCTGTTCTTTTCCTTCACCAGCATCTATTTGTCTTCCGACAAATATTCCCGCCCCGCCCTCCACCAAGCCGGGAAAACATCCCTTGCCTGCAATCAAAACACATGCAGACACTTCAATTATTCACTTTAAAACTATTAATCATGGCAGAGTTTAAAAGAAGAACCCTGACTTTAAGTACGGGGAAACAGATAAAATTGTACGGAAACAGCATAGGAATTGGGAAATCTCTGGAAGTGGCTGAAGGATACGCTCCCAATATATTCTCTCATATTTCCAAAGAGGAAAAAGAAAAACCCATTCCAGCAGTTTCAAACCCACATCAACTAACAGCCGAAGAAATATATGAACTGGCGGATTATTCCATAAGGCTATGGCTGGATTTAAAAGACAATATCCGCAAGCATGGGGTTAATAGCCCCAAAGTTTTCAACAGTGATGCTTTACGATAATGTACAGACACTATAGGCTGAAGATAGAAGAGAATACAACGGGAAGGTCGGGTTGAAAACTGCCCGTAGATATGAAGACTTTTCAAAGGTTTTTTAAGGCGAGCGGTGTTGTTGTCGAACAAAAACCCGGTTCGCCAACCACGCTCGCCTTTTACTCCCGTTGGTCGCAAAAGGAAATACAGCAAACAATTTAAAATGAGGATGTATGGAAACAGTGAGCAAGAAACAGAAAAAGGCCGGAAGACCGCCTAAAGCCATTAAAAAAGAAATACGGGCCTGCGTGCGATTTACCCGCCATGAATATTTTATTATACGGGAAAAGGCGGTTCAGGCAGGTGTAAATGCCTCGGTTTATATCCGGCAAACGGCAATTCAGGGGAGGATAATTTCCCGGCTTACCGCCGACGAAGTACAAACCGTCAGGCAGTTGATTGGCATGTCGGTGAATATTAACCAGGTTGCTAAAATTTGTCATCGAGAAGGATTATATGAAGCGATGCAATATTTCGAGCATTACAGGAACCTGATTGATGAACTGCTTAAAAAATTAAAGCCATGATCAGTAAACCAGTTCCAGCTAATTCTTTTTATCATACCTGCCGCTATATCAGCAATAAACCCGGCGCTGAATTGCTGGTTGCTGAAGGAGTAAGAGGTCATGATTACAAACTAATGGTGGAAGATTTCCTAACCCAGCAACAATTAAGGCCAGATAAAAAACAGGCCTGCTTTCACTCCATCCTTAGTTTTTACCCGGGAGAAAAGCCATCGGATGAAATAATGAAGGAGATCGCAATAAGGTATCTAAAGGAATTAGGCATTGTGAATACTCAATATGCCATCAGCAAGCATACGGATAAAGCGCACCTACATCTGCATATTGTTGCCAACATGGTCAACAACGAAGGAGAGGCTATCAGTGATAGCTGGGTAGGGTTAAGGGGAAAGAAAATAGCCCAACGTCTTACCCAGGAGTATAAGCTTGTTCCGGCTATCGAGAAAAATCTCCGGCTTACTAATCTTGAAGCGCTTAACCACTCTGAAGCCAACAAATACAAAATCTATATTGCTATTTCGGAAAACCTCCCACACTGCCGAACGATGGAAGAACTGGAAATTCGCCTGCTGAAACTGGGCATCGAAACACAATATAAATACAAAGGCAAAACACAGGAGAAGCAAGGAGTAAGTTTTAAACTGGAAAATATTTCTTTCAAAGGAAGTCAGGTGGACAGGAGGTTCGCACTTTCAGGATTGGAAAAGATACTGGCTTTACAACAAAGACAAGTACAGGAACAGCGGCAAAATGCAGAGAACAAATTGCAATTTAAAAAGCTCTCTTTGAGTGAAAAACGTCCGACATCTCCAATTGGAAAGTCCAATTCCTTGCAGGAAAGCGGAAAAGACCTTACCCAGGATATTGCTAAAGACGTTGAAAAAGCAATTGACATTCTGATGAAGAGCGAACAAAATCAGGAGCCAACGCCGTACGAATTAACACAGGAGGCATTGCGTAAGAAAAGGAAAAAACAATCTCAGCAGCTTAGCCGATAGGCATATTTATGAACTCAAAATTAAAAAATCATGAATGAATATAATAATAGCACCAGTGCCGCATTTATGGAAGTGACTTCTCGAAAAGTGGAAGGGCAGGATAAAAAGATTGCGGCTATTGAAGAAAAAGTAAAAGATATACCTGCTAATACTGAACTGTTGCAAAAAGTATTGAGTAGTGTTGATGGGCTACGTTCTGATATAAAGGAGGCTTCATTGATGCCAGATAAATTGGTACAGTTTTCAAACCGGCTTGAATTGGCAACAGATCTATTGAAACAACCACCAGTAAATACTGTCGTGCATCATCATCACATACCAAAATTGATACGGATTTCTGTCGGGTTATTTATGGCGTTATGCCTGGTATGTTCCAGGTGGTATGTTACTAGCACTAAGCTAGATGGATTCGTCGCCAGCGATACGAAGTACCGGCATTTGCGGTTGGATACTGCTCATAAAAGCCTTCAGCTTTACCTTGACCAGTTGGATAGTCTATATAAGGCACATCCTGATTTTAGGGAGAAAGTTCTTGAAACGGAAGAAGAATACCGACTCAATTTTGAACGCCTGCAAAAGGCAGAGCGGCTGAAAACAGAGGCGCAAAGTTTAGAAAAAGCAGCCGGAAGAAAATAAGGGCGGGATCAATGGGCAGGGCGAAAATCTCAGCCCATTTTTTTTGAATTCCAATTCTATTCAGGCGGCCCCGGTCATCTCCCGGCTAATTTGCGGTAAGTTACAACTAAATCAATCTTTCGCTAAGCAGGTCTTTCCAAACAACAAATCCCTTCTGTTCATCTGAATAATCGTGGAGAACGCGGCTAAAATTTTCTGGGGGAGCCGTTAGAAATTCCTGTCGTCCTTTCTTCCGGATCGTATCCAGGTAATGGTCTATTTCTTTTAGCCTTAATGGCAAATCGGAAATTCTTTTTGGGAGATGCCATAGATAGCTGGCTTCTTCCGTATCAAGCGTTTCCAGGATTATGTGAAATTGTCCCTCTCCTTCTAACAGGAATACAAAAGAAAACGGCTGTAGCACAAACCGAATTTTTACTAAGTGACCTGCATGATTATCGGCAAGGTATCGCAAATGCCTGTGATGTTTGAATTGGGAATGTTTAAGCATGTCTTCCAGGAGTTCTTCCCCTGATTCATATAAAGGATGATTTGCCTGAAGCTGCTGATCTATATCATTTATCTTATCCTGGTTTGCACGCACAAACAAAGGTTTGGTGACAAATTGAAAGCGAACGCCTTCAATAATTTGCCGGTCTATCTTTTTAATATCTTCCGAACTTGCTAATTGAGATATCAATTGTCCATTTTCTGTTTCTGCATAGATAGCTACATTAATATACTTTGATTTCAGCGCCTTGATAAAATATGGCTTTAACACTTCGAATTCAGGACGGATGTCATCATGCTCAATTTCAAATTCAATTTGAAAATTTAATTCCGAGGCTTGGTATGTAAAAGCAATGCTGCCATACCTAAACTCTAATGACTCTATCGCAACATTTACTTTCCGGTCAATCGTTACAGCAGTATTTCTTTCAGAAGGGATAATCTCTTCAACAGGGTCATCAAACAAATTCGCCTGCTTTTCCAGTTTTCTGTAATAAACGTTTCTTTTTAAAAACATTTTATTCAGATAATCAATCTTAACATCACGATAGTCATATATTACTGGTGTAATTTCCGAACGCTGCACTCTACCGATATACTGTATTAATTTCCCTTCAAACGAAAAAGGATATACGAGAAACAAACAAGAAGCGATTTGAAGGTCGGTTCCTTCGCCGAAAAACTGCCCTGTTGTAATAACAGCCTGATAATTTCCTGCGTTCAATATTTTCCATTTTGTAGTCCGGCTTGCTTCGGAATCATCGCCATTTAATGTTATGACCTCATATGATTGTTTGAGATATTGGTGCAGCGAATCAATATGTTCTTTTCGTTCTGTAAGTATAACTACTTTTTTACCGCTATTCAACTCGTTAGTAATGTCATTCAAAATCAGTTTATTTCTGGAAGAATCATGTACCAGTATCTTTGACAATGTTTCAAATCTGTCTGTTTTGGAGTTGAATGGAACATCCAGCTCCGTATTTCTTATAACGACAGAAGCCTGCTTATGTCTGCCGGTTTGTTGTGCTGTAATTTCAGCAATTATTTCCCCGAGGTGAATAAAAATCAGTTTGCCGTCATTGTATTTCCGAAAAGGGGTGGCAGTCAATCCATATAAATAATAGCTATTGAACTGGTGAACTGTTTTTCTGTAGCTTTCAGCAGGAATGTGGTGACATTCATCAATCAGCATTGTTCCGAATGCATTTTTTAATGCTTCGTCTTTTTCAACTTCTTTAGTCAGACTTTGAATAGTAGCAACGGTGATGTGTTTACCTGTCTTTAACTTTCCCTTTCCTATTTTCCCTATTTCATGTTGCGGAATTCCCAGGAAAGCCTCGATTCTTTCGATCCATTGTTCCATCAACTGTTTCCGGTGAACCACTATTAATGCAGGTTGTTGCTTCTCAGCAATGATCTTTAATCCGATTACTGTTTTCCCTGATCCTGGTGGCGCAACAATCACTCCCATCTCTTTTTTGCTCGTTGCTTCAAGAGCAGGTATCTGGTAGTATCTTAACATTGCCTGAAACTTAAATGAAGTCGATTCCTTCTTTTGCCTGCCATCCTTAAAGCTGTACGCAATACCGGTATCCTTACAAAATCTTAATGCTTTACCTGCAAAGCCTCTCGGTAAAATAACTTCGTCTTCAGTCTCTTCTATAAACCGGAAATAACGTTCTGTTCCAAATGTATTTCTCCCAGCTTTCTTTTTTATAATAAATGCTGAGTTCATGAAATTCAATTCTTCTTTAAGGAAATTGATAAGCGTAAGCGGTATTGCTGATCGGGTGAATCTTAAAGCATTGTCTAATGATGCAGTTAGTTCACCGGTGTTTACGGGCGCAATGTTTTTTGCTTTGCTGTTGCCGTCAACTAAAACAGCGTTATATATTTCCTCCAATATATTTATGTCCGTTCTTTCAATACCCGAAAGAAAATGCCATTGGTCTGGAAATGGCATGAGTGTTTCCGGATCAATGAAGCAACTGTTTCCTTCATCTAACGCAAGCTTATGTAGTGGCAATGCGATAAGATTGCCAAGTCCTTTCCCCGAAAGCGTATCCTGGTTGGGGAACAACCTATCAAAGCTTGAATTTTTATCAAATACAGAAATCACTCCTAACTCAGTAAGGAGTGATAGGAATATCTTTCTACTCTTTAAAGCAGCATATGCCTGGCTGAAAAACACCCATACGTGTCCACCCTTACTCGAACGGGAACGCTCCAGGTATGCAGGTATATTTTTGGCTTTGCAGCATTGCAGAAATTTTCTGCTATCTTCTATCCACTTCTGTTCATCAAAATCCGCAGCAATAAACCATGATGTATTGTTTAGCAGTAAGGGATATACTCCTATAAGCTGCTCACCGTTCAAATGTTTTATAAGCTGGTCATCTGTAAACGGCAAATACTTTTTGTCAGTGTATGATTGAAAAGTCCCTCCTTTCATTTTATGCGCCTTATATCGGTAAGGGTCATACAAATAAGCAGGCATATAACCACTCTTTCCTTCCCCTCCTGGAGATTTGGCGGGTATTTCCCAACGGGTTGCAAATACATCCTCCCGACCTTTGAAAAGGGAGCGGAATAGCTGTAATTTTCTATCAATGCTTAACGCTGACAATAGTTTTTGTTTTTAATGAGCATTCAACTACAACTAATAATCCCACCCATAACCATAGGGTCTTTTTGGAAGCTCTAACGTGTTTCGATTAACATCCGTTAAAAGTTCGTCTGGGCTTTCTATAAATGGGTCATACCAATCTGCCTTTCGTTTTGCCCATTCTATCCATTCAAAGTTTTCGGCAGATAGCGATTGATTTTTTTCTGCCCTATTTTCCAGCTCTTGTATATACCTGCGTAGGTTTTCAGCCTTATGCCATCTTTCTGAGTCGGTCAATAATTTTCTGAAATTTAGAAGGTCTTGCTGCTTTCTTTCTTCCAGTTCTTTCGCAAGCCGCTCCCGCTCTTTACGTTCCGCTGCGGCTTTTTCAAATTCTAACTGCTGTTGAGTACGTTGCTCGGCAGACAATTCAAGGCCAGCAATAATTTTTGCCAATTGTTCCTCCAATTTCAAACTTCCATCTTTATATTCTCGTCCATACCATCCCCCAATCTGCAAAGCAAATATCCCTTTTGGATAAAACACCTGTCTGTTCCAGTTTCCATCTTGCACAGATTCTTTTCTCATCTTTTCCCGGAGAAACATTTCAAAATCATGTCCTTTAACAATCGCCAAAGTCTTCCGATTTTTGATTTCTACAGAATGTCCCCGGGCTTTAAGACTCTTGATTAATGTATCAAAGAAGATGAGTGCTCGTTCTATATTATCCTGAGCGACCCTGACATCCAGCGCCTCATAGCTGCTGGAAACAGTTCCTATGTAGTTGTAAGTATCTGGTTTCTGTTTAGAAAGAATACCTTTTGATGACAAAACAAGTGGGTCCGGCTTTACCAATTTCTCAGGAACCTGAAGGATAAGTTTACTGTCATTTTCTACTTCAAAAATTTTGGTTGATCTGGCTGAATTGCTTTTTGAAGTAGCACTATTTTCATCTCTAAATTGCAGTTGAACAGTTTCTTCTCCTTTATGCTGTGCGGAAAGTCTGGCTTGCTTAACCTTCTTTCCAAATTGAACTTTTGCCCAATAACCTGCGGGCGGAACGGGTATTTCCATTCTAAGGCAAATCTTTCGGAGTCCTACATCTGATATGTCAAACCGCTTTGAAAGAGACAACATAGATTCTTTCCAAACCAATTCATATAACTCTTTTCGAGATAAAATAACTTGATCCATAACATTTCCTTGCTGACAAATACTATTGTTTGAGCCCTTTATGACAAAAGTGCTTACGCTTCCTCAAAATAATCATTATCGAGTCTCTTAATTTCATAGGCCCTCTGTACAGACACACCAAGATTATAATCAATCATCAACTGCGCTAACTGAACGCCATCTATCAGCACTATCTTGGTTTCATTTTTAGGAGCATAATTGAGTGCATCTTTCGAAAAGGAAAAAGTAGTAATAAAAATACCTTTCTTTGCACCCTGTCCGGCCAGTGCTCCAACAAATTTGTGTAATTCCGGTCTGCCGACAATGTTGCCAGCCTGCCATAGCTTTGCCTGAATGTAAATGATGTCCAGCCCTAATTTATCTTCTTTTATGGTTCCGTCTATACCCTCATCACCAGTTTTGCCAATAGCTCTTCCTGCATCTTTTATGGAACCTCCATATCCCATTTTTACCAATAATTCTACTACCAGGCGCTCAAAGAACGTCGGACTGAGGCGGCGAACAGTATCAATCAATTCCTGCGCTAATGACTGGCGGATATTTTGATAAGCCAGGTCTATTGTTTCTTCCGGTGTTTGCTTCTCAGTTTGTGCATTATCAGAATGCCCGGAGATTTCAACGCCCTCTTTTTTAATGTTCTGAAATTCCAGGAATTCAGGAAACTGCTTCAACAAGTTATTGTCTACTTTCTTTGGTTTCTTTTTTAGAACGTTTAAACCTCGTTCGGTAATGCTGACCATTCCTCTTTTGGGAGCATCTAACAAACCCGCTTTTTTCAAATAAGTTCTGGCCCATCCAACTCGGTTGGCAAATAGCAATGATTGACCACTGGGTAATAATTCGCTTAACTCCTGGTCTGTTAATCTGAACTGTTTTCCCAAAAGGGTTACTATGTCTTTAAATAAATACTCCTTTTTATCCGCTAATAATTGCAAAAGTGGGAGCATGATGGTTTGATAATCTGGTATAGGCATTAAGGTGTATTTTAATCTATGGCAATTTTATTTTTTTACTTGTACACTGCTTATACACTCGCTGGTGTATAAGTTAATAAGTAACCAATTTTTCCAATAATTCAGTTCAAGTTTAATCTCTTAGCTTACCCACTGCTTGTACACTCGTTTGTGCACAAGCTGCTATCCTAATACCTGCCTCCCTTTCTCGGTGGTTACATATTGCTGGTTAGGGCTGGTAGGGATATCCGGTAGGGTATAAGCCAGCCAACCCTTTTCAATCAACGGCACTATATACTTCTGGTAATTTTTTGCATGATTGCTCAGCCCGATTTTTTTCAAAATGGCTGTCCGCTTTTTGGGTTTTATACAATACAATAAAACCTGAAGTTCTTTTTCCGTAGGCTCTTCAGCATTTACTATAAATGCAGGATGTACAGGTAATACAGCTAAAAAGTAAGTGTACTCATCATCCGTGTCAAATATCGGCTTGGGCGAACCGTTTTGCTGCATACTATTATAAATGGTGGGAAAACCGGTTGCTCTTCCTTCGGTAAGCCTCAGTTCTTTTAAAAAATCACCCACCCTGCGATTACGGTATTTCCTCGCCACAATTCTTTTTTCTTTTTTAAGAATAGCCTTTGTAACAGGAGGCAACGGGCCCGGAAAACTTAGCACCTCAATTCGATCAGGAAAACAATTTATTTCTATGGGACTGTCCTGCTCATAGCTCCGGTGATAAAAAGCATTGGCTATTACTTCCTCTACGGCAGCTAATGGAAAATTGTACACTCTTTCTGCTTCAACCCTTGCAGATACTTTAATGACTTTTTCTTTGATGACATTGGTTTGAATAAATGACAGCGCATTTCTCAACTGCTGCTGAATAGGCCCGGTAAGTATTTTTTCCGAGAACACAGTGCCTGACTTGTCCTGGTGAATAACAATATCTGTTTTAGCACCTGGGAAGAATTTATTCGGCTTTTCAGAAAAAAACAACAGCCCCACATTCAATGGCAACAGGGCTTCAGGCGGTCCACCGGCAATGCGCATTTGTTGTGCCAATTCACTTAACGGCATGTGGGCGGCTTCTTTTGCCAAGTCACTTTTTATTTCTTCAAGAAAAGATCTGATCAACCCAAAGCTTAAGTCCTCTATTTTTGAATGATGATTAACCCGGTCATCAAAAGGAATTCGTTTTGCCATTTCAAGCAATAAAAGCTCTTCCTGCTGGTTAGCTATTACAGAACTTGAGCCACGCCTTACATAATACCTGTGTTGCCCTTTAGCCCCTAATGTTGACGGGACTTTATAAGGTCGGTTATCGCCGCCGGGAACCCATATGACTAAAATATGTTTACCGGCAAATATATAGGGTTGATAAACCGAGGCATAATAGGGTTGTATTTTATGGCCCAGGTTTAAAAGTTCTTTTTGAATCCCGTCAAGGCTTCCTGCATGTAAGCCAACAGGAGGCAATTGGGCTATACCATCCTTTTCTGCTACACCAATAAAAATATAACCACCTCCCCAATTGTTGATATCGTTTGCAAAAGCGCCAATGGTATGTATTACATCTTCAGGATTCCAGCCCTGCTTACATTCAATACGTTCCCATTCAACCGTTTGGCCGTTTAGGATTTGTTCGATATTTACGGGAAGGCTCATTTATTCGATAATTTTTTCAATCATGCCTTTTGTTTCTTCTTCCTATGCCTGGATGCCCCTGCGTATTTCCTGAAGGCTTCCAAAGGGGGTAAATGAATATTAAATTATTTCATACTCCCCTGTAGAGTGTGAAACAGAAATGACTTCTATTCTCGAACCAAGATGGATATTTTTCTCTGGGACATTTGTCCAGCCTTCTAATTCATTAGAATAAAAATATCCCTTATGGCTGTTTTCTTTAACATACACAACTCCAACCTTATCACCATATTCCGGTGCTTCTTGTGCCTCCAAATATTCCGTTCTTGTTAAAGAAACAGTTTTCCTGTCTTCATTTATTTCTAAAATATAAAAATGGAAATATTCACCTATTGGTAAATAAAATGTCAAATCATCCTTTTCAATAAACGCATAATTAGAAATATGTTTTCTTAGGATAAATGCTTGCACTGTATATCCATTCTTCGATAGCTCAATCTGCACACTATTTTCAAAATAGCCAATCACTTTGCCTTCTATGGGATCGTTTTCATCAATTACTGCTGACCAGTTTTCAAATTGATGAATATATCTTCTTTTAATGCTGAATTTAACAGTATTTTTTTCAGCGTCAAATTCTGAAACAAGTGCCTTTATTTTATCTCCGGGCTTATATAGTAATTCAAATCTTCCAACAGAACCCCAAACTATTTCAAACCAATGAATGAATCCAGTATTTTTGCTTCCTGGATATCTAACAGCAATGCCCTTATCTGGTACCACCCATGCTATTTCCACATCTGCGATTTTGTTGAAATTAGCATCGTAATATTCAAGTTCAGGAGTTTTATTCAATCGCTTAATTGAAACATCAATCCTTCTTCTATCAATATCAACTGATAGGATTTTAACATCTACTTCGTCGTCAACCTTAAACTTAGAAGTGTTACAATCTTCCGGTTTCCAAGAAATTTCCTGACGTGCAAAACCACACTCTAAGCCTTCTTCTATTTCGCATATAACCGAAAACTCATTAATCTGTTTAACTACTACAGTCATCGAATCTCCTGCTTGCAATCGTTTGGCTAAATCTGTCTCCCAAGGATTTACTAACAATTCCAACGAACCGACAAAATTTGCAGCACTTGAATTATATTTTTCTATGACCACATTAAGTTCAGTTCCTTTAGGATACTTTGTATTTAGGTCTAAAAATCGGCTTGCAGTTAGATTGGACTTAGGAATGTATATCCACGATTTTAATTCAGGATTTGACACTTTCAAACCATGTTGCCAACCGTATCTATCTGTCTGTATTTTTTCAACAAAACAAGAATAAACCTTATTACTTTTTAAAATGGCATCTACATAATGTTTAGGATCGGAAACTGTGCCCTGATTACTAAGAACTAGATGCTGTCTGTCACTATCAAACTCAGTTATATTCAGATATAGTTCATCTTCCGATTTAAAAATCCTTCTCGCATCGGAAATTTCAATTTCAGAAAGCAAACTATTGGGCATTTCAAATTTTAATCCGAAAGCATTGACAACGATATTTTCCTTTTGAACACTATCAACAATTGCTGGAACAACTTTGCTTTCCGTGTAACACTCCTTCAAATTTTCCCAAGCCAAGTATGCTATAGTTGCTTTGTTTGGTCGTAATGAGTAACAGGTTACAACGTATTCTTTGCCATCTACTGAAACACATTTTATTTTCGGATTTTTATTTATCTGGTCAAACCCCTTTGAATGCGTCAGAATTTTTGTTACGATTGTTGCCCTCTCATAACCATTACTTCCCCTAGCCAGAACATAAACAGAATTATAATTTTCGGTTGAATAATAATCGGCCCATTTGGTATAAGCTGCTGCACCTTGTGTATCCCAAGTTTCATCTTTTCCAACAAGTATAACCCCAACCTTTAAATTCTTTGTTACATACTTAAGATTTGTTCTTTCATCAAATTCCCTTGTTGCCAATTCTTTAAACCAATGCAGCAATCCATTTGCCTCAGTATTATACTCCGAATTTGGAGGAAGAGTATCAATAAGTTCTCCATAATAGTGAAATTCAGGCAGTAGAATATGCAAGAATAACCCTCTATCGTTTGTTGGAGCAAGTTCTTCAAACTCTCGTTTTGTTGCATCGTCAAAATCAAGCAGCTTTTTTCTAAATGTTGTAAGAACCTCCTTTCTGTTATTCCTAAGAATAATATGGGTAGTAAGAAGATCAATTGCCTTTGAGGAATGCTTGGCTAAGTAGTCTTTTGCTTTCGCAATTACAGCGGTTTGAACAAAATTCAAAATAGCATTATAAAAGTTAAGGTTATGGTCTTTTTTGTCAAAACTTAAACATATTATCGCCTCATTTTCTTTTAATATATTTTGCTGATTGCCAGAAGTGACCCATTCTATTTTGCAAGAGTGTAGAATCGGGCTTTCAAAGTTTTTATTATAATCCTGAATAATTGAATTAATTGTTCCTTCATATTCGCTTTTTACACTTAATTTTCTTACACTTTTTCCAGCCCATCCAAAAAATTTCAGAATGTCACCTAATACAGTTTTTCCTTTTGCCCATACTTCTCCGCCTAAAAAAATACCTGCTAAAATTAGAAGTAGAGATAAGGGAATGTAAATAAGAATTGTTTCAACTAATTTATTCATGGTTTAGTCTCTTTTTTGCGATTGTATGCTTCAACGCAAGTTGGACTGTCGCATACATATTCGATACTATTTCCAGAACGAGGAATTAGCAATTGAATATTTTCCAAGGTGATAACTTTAGAACAGACAATACACATTCTCTCTCCATTATTAATAGGTTCAATTTCATTTAAAGACAACAAAAGATTTTGTAGTTCTTCTTTGAATACTGCCCGTATTTTCTTTTTTTCTTGCATTGGCTTTGGTTTATTTTACTTTTTGCAACTTCCATCACCTGTACGGCGCTTCCAGAGAGGATTTGGAAATCATTATTTTCTTTCTGTTTTCCCGCGGAATATGGTTTTGAATCAATACTCCCAATCAACGTGGCTAACAGGTGATTTATTTAGCTCACTTTTCAGTGTTTTCCATCGAGGTAAGAATTTATCTATGTAAGCTACAAACGTGTCGTTATGATGTCTCTCTAACAAGTGAACCATTTCATGCACCACAATGTATTCCAAACACGGTAAAGGTTTTTTAGCCAATTCAAGATTTACCCAAATTCGTTTAACCTCAATATTGCAAGTACCCCATTTAGTCTTCATCTGCTTTATCCAATATTCATTAACTTTCACCTTCATTTTCTTTTCCCACTTCGCAAGCAAAGGAGGTATTTGTTCGTTCAGATAATTCCTGTAAAATTTTGCAACTACTGATGCTTTATGTTTTCGGCTGCTGCCGGGCTTTACATATAGGTCAATATACTTATACCGCAATACAACTGTTGCTTTACCAGTGGTGGGAATAATATTCATTAAATAACGCCTGCCATTGAAGTAATGGCTTTCGCCTGAAATAAACTCCCTCTCTGTCTCTCTTTCCTGTGCTGCAAAACTGCGTTGCTGTTTTTTTATCCAGCTTAGTTTTGAAATAGCAAATAAACGTATTGATTCATCATTTACTCTCAATGGTGCAGCAATGCGTACCCTGCCGTTGGGTGGGTACACGCCCAAGTGAAGATTTTTTATCGCCTTCTTTTCCACATCAATTTCAATATTGCTTACAGTTATTTGCCTCATTTCAATAGTCCTGTGTTTGCTTTTCCACAATATCAAAAATTGTTGCTGCCAATGCTTCATCTTCTATCAGTTCAACAATTGCAATTTTTATTTCTCTTTCCTTTTGCTTATTACCCCGCCAATCATCTTTTTTAACCGCGATAATAGCTGCATCAATTTCCAGGGCTAATTGTTCATTGCGCTTCAGGTTATCAAACAAAGCCCTTTTGGCTTTTGTGTTCAATGTTTTGGGATAATCTTTTGACGTTTCTGGCTTAATTACTCTTTTTATTAGGTCAACTAGCTTGTCCAAATACTTCTTGTATTCTTTTGCTTCTTCTTTTCTTGATTGTATTAACTCACCCAGCAATACAGACATTTTTTCATAATACTTTGGATTGGTAGGCATTTCATCTATAATCAACCGGCGGATATTGTTTTCAATGGTTTCTGCCATTGCTTCTTTATTCCTTCGGATGCCATCAGGTAAATTTTCTGTTGCCTTTTCAAGGCCGCTCTCAACAATCAGTTCCAACAAGGTGAAATCGTCGAAAGCTGAAACCACTTTACTTTCTCCCGCACTGATGTAAGTATCAATCAAATGCCGCATTGCAGGTTCATACTGTTTCAGGTCAATATAATCCCGACTGGCAATTTTTATTTCCTGCCGTAGATTTTCAAAAAACTTTACATCATCTTTTATTTGTTCGATTTCTGTTTTGGAATAACCTGCTTCTTCCATTTCATTGGCAATATTGGCGTAAGCCCTTATCAATGCAACAGTATGTTTGTATAAAGCAATCCGCTTTTGCTCTGTTTCTTTCAGGTCATCTGCATTTTCAGGGTTGCCGCAGAAATAGCGGATGCAGGTAAATGAATCTTTTACATTACTGATAGATTCTACCAAAGCCTTGATGCTTTCCAAACATTCATCTAATCTTTCTTTTCCTTTTTGCAAGCGGTCATTCATTAAGCCCTGTACATCTTCCTGTTCATAGCCATCGAAAGCGCCGGAAGTATAATCATCCACTGCTTTTTCCATTCTCTTAAACAAATCCTTATAGTCAACGATATAGCCGTATTCCTTATCATCACCATCCAAACGGTTTACTCTGCATATTGCCTGAAACAAACCGTGGTCCTGCATACTGCTGTCAATGTATAGGTAAGTGGCCGGAGGTGCATCGAAACCGGTAAGCAGTTTATCCACCACAATCAGCAGCTTCATTTGCGCCGGTTCATCCACAAATTTTTTCTTTACTTCCTCTTCAAAATCCTCCGGTTTTTTGCCATTGAGCATTTTTAGGTAGGTGTCGTACTTGAAAACATTTTCTGTGTCAGCTTCTTCCACCACGGTTTCGCCTTTTATATCTGAAATGGATGGATTGTATGAAGTAATGATCGCACATTTGGTAAAGCCAGCTTCCTGGAAGAGTTCATAATACCTGCATGCCTGGAAAATACTGCCCGCCACTAATATGGCATTGCCCCGGCCGTTTTGCAGCCTTTCCCTTTCCTCCATATCCAGCAATATATCTGCTACAATTCTTGCTATCCTGGTACGACTACTTAATACTTTTTGCAGCGTTCCCCAGCGTTTTTTTAATTCAGTGATTGCAAAATCACTCAGTCCTTTTGTCTTTGCATTAAACCACCTGTCAATGCCTTCCTGAGAATTGATTTGTTGATCAACATTACGGGCTTCATATCTGAGGTCAAGCACCACCTTATCTTTTACCGCTTCATCAAACTTGTAGGTATGAATATACTTGCCAAATACTTCCATGCTGCTTTCCTTATCTTTTTTCAACAATGGAGTGCCGGTAAAGCCAATAAATAAAGCATTTGGTAAAATCTTTTTCATGGCTGTGTGGAGCTTGCCGCTTTGGGTTCGGTGACACTCGTCCACAAACACATAAATATCCCCTTTAGCTTTAAAATCTGATGGCAAGCTTTGTCGTATCTGCTGCACATATTCCTCCACATCACCTTCTTCCTTTCTGCCAAACTTGTGAATAAGAGAACACAACAACCAGGGCGTAGTGGCATTGAGTTTTTCAATCAAGTCTTTTCCGCTGGTGGTGCGTACAATTTTTTCACCTACACCGTTATATACTTTCTCAATCTGTCCGTCTAGTTCCTCCCGGTCAGTAATAATCAAAACACGGCTGCCGGTAATATTTTCTTTTATCCAGCGGGTGAGCCAGACCATCGTAAGGCTTTTTCCGCTGCCTTGTGTATGCCAGATGATGCCGCCTTCTCTTTTACGTATATGTTCCTGTGCGGCTTTGCAACCGAAGTACTGGTTGTGCCTGCAATATTTTTTCTGTCCTCTGTCAAATACAATAAAGTCATAAACCATTTCAAGCAGGTGTTGCTTGTTGCATAAATGCACGACGCCTTTATTTAATACATTTTCTTCTTCACTGTCCTCTTTCCATTGCAGGTAATATTTCTCTTTGGTTTCAATACAGCCGTATTTCAACCCTTCGGTATCATTGCCTGCCATTACTAACTGAACGGTTGTAAAAAAACGTTCAATAAATTTTGGAGACTGGTTATCCAAATTCTGACGGATACCTTCTGAAATAGAGATGGTGCTGCGTTTTAATTCCAAAACACTAATGGCAATTCCATTGATGTATAAAACAATATCGGGACGTTTGGTGTTTTCGCCTTTTACGGTTACTTCTTCCGCAACGGAAAAATCATTTTTAACCCATTCTTTCCAGTTAATCAGTTCAATGGTTTCGGTATTGGCTCCGGCTTCTGGTTTAATTTTTACGCCGTAACGTAATAAGCCATATACCGCTTTGTTTACCTCGTAGAGGGTTTTGCTCTGGTCGCCGGCAGTTTTTGTAAGTTCATAAATGGCTTTGTCCACCAAAGTTGCATCATAGTGTTGAAGCAAGTAGCTGCGCAACAAATCTTCTTCAATATTGCTACCGCCCCTTTCTTCCCAATTACCCAAATAGCGGTACTGTAATTGTGTTTTAAACAACTGCACTACCCGGTTTTGTGTAGCCCGTTCTATTTGACCAATGGAATTCATACTAACCTTATTTTTCCGGTGAGTAAGTTTTGCATCATGCCTTGCTTAATCACTTTATACTTCTGCAATTTCTCTTCAAGTTGTTTTATTTCTGTAGTCATATCGGAAATTACAGCAGCAATTGAAGATTGCTCATTAGTATCAGGAATTATTATTTCTATCTCACCAAGATTTTTTTTAGAAACGCCATAGACTGAAATACCGGTCGCAGCTCTGATAACTGCTTCTTTGAAACCTTTTAAATGCAGCAGATAACCTTTAAATCCATCAGCAATTTCATCTTTGTTTCCTCTCAACAACAGCGTATGCAAGCCGCCTACAATTTCACGATGGTTAACATTCTTTAATTCAATACAGGCACAAAGTCCTTCATAATCTTCAGAAGCATCTGCAATAAGTAAATCCCCATTCTCTAAAAATGGAACATCTTTAATCTTGTATTTTTTTATAAACGGAATACTTTCTGTTGAAACATCTAAAAACTCGCTCCATTTTGTATGAATGTCTCCATAATGTATGTAGCCGATTTCTCCTTCATCAGATAATTCAGAACGAGAGTTGTTAGCTGTTGAAAGAAATTTAAAGAGCCTTTTTATTTTTTTCTTTTGCCATTTGCTATTAAACCCCGGCAATCTTTTTTTGCCGGTAAGCAATGCCTGCATGGTTCCTTTCTTAATCGCCTCTTTTTTGGCAATTAGTTTTTCAAGGCTAGTAATCAAACTATCAGTTTCGCTAAGCACTGCTGCAATAGCTGATTGTTCTGATTTGGTTTTCGGTAAAGAAATAACCACGCCTTTTAAACCCTTTGCCGAAATATGAACAACAGCATCGCCTTGTCCTTTGGAAGATTTTTGTTTTACAATCGGCGGAGAGTTCAGTAAATAACCCAATAGTAAGGAGTCTGCATTAAATGGAGATAGAATTACAATATCGCCACCAGCATAAGCTTCTTCACTTATGAGATTAGCGACACACTTGCCGATTTCTTCTTTTGTTTCACCAGAGCCAGCAAACAATATATCGCCTTGCTTAATTTTCTTTGCTGTTTTTGCTACTGAAGGAGAAATAAATGAATAGAACTCTTTAATGACATTATCATGCTTGGTGTATATTTCACCATATCGTATGCAGGGAATATTACCAGACTGCGCTTCGTCTTTTCTAATTCCCTGCCCTTTGGAAAACTTTCCAAGCTCTCCTAATCTTTTTACTTCCCAATCACTAGGAATCACTCCAATCTCAGTCTGCTTATATCCTTTCTTTACTTCCATGTAAATCCCATTTTTTTAAGGTGAGTATTTACTTTGGCAGTTAAATCTTCTGTTTCGTAAGCTAATTGCGGCAGGGTCGTTTCGTAGCGTTCTGCCAGTTCTTTTATGCGCTGTGCCAGGCGGTGGCTGATCCGGTCCATTTCGTTCTGCACTTCCATTTGCAGGCTGTTCATCCATTTATTTTCTACCACCAATATTTTTATTTCTGCGGTGCTTAGCTTGGGGTATTGCGTCAGCACCTGTTTTTCCAAAGCGGTTTCTGCATCTTTTATTTTTTTAACGGCAATGCTTTCTTCTTCTGTTAGCCTCAAATACTTCTTCAATACAGTTAGTTCATCTTCTTCCGGTTCGCCATAAGGCGCTTCGGGTTCGGCAGCCATTGTAAGCATTTCAGCGGTTTCCTCTTTTTCTATTTGCTTTATTCTCTTTTGAATGAGCGCCTTGGTGGGTTTGCCTTTATCATTCAGCGCTTCTGCCAATAAGCCGTCTTCGCCGCTGTGTTCTTCTTCCAATTCTTCCAACTGCCTCGTTATAGTATCACGGCTGGCTTCCAATTCTTGCAGTTGCTTTTTTTCTTTGGGAAAGTATTTATTGGTGATGATTTGTTTGGGAATGAGTTTGCCTTCCCATTCTTTTTTCTTTTTGTCTGTTTCAATTTCGTTGCCTGCTTTCCAACCATCTGTTACCAGTATATACACATCATCCTGCATGGCAATATCATTCCAGTAAGTCATCAGGTGCTGGTAAATAGAGTAATTGTCAATTAGTTTTTTACCGGCAAAAGCTGCCAGCAAATCTTCTGATAACTGATGAATGATTTTCTTTGGCTTGTCGCCAGTTTTTATTGCCTGCAGCAGCGGTATGTTTTTTTGCTTCCAGCGGTTAAATAAACTATCAATGCTTTTGGCATAGCTGATAAATTCTGCGTTGCTGAAAATAGTAGTGCGGATGAATTTATTTTCCGTTTTCAGCATACTGTATTTATTACTGCGCTTGCTGGTGGCAAATAATTCTTTTTTCAGGGAAGGATATACATCCCAATACGGTTGCAGGGCTTCAATATCTGCATTAGATAAATCACCCAGCAGGTGGGCTTCTATATCCTGTATGTCTTCTGCCTCCTGGCTGTCAATATAACGGGGAATATTAAGGTTGAATTCGTTGGCTTCAATTTCCGCAAGCGGTACCATGCGGCTGTATTTGTCAACCGGTATCTGTTTGTTGAATACATCCACAATTTTATGGATGTCCTGCTCCCGTAAACGGTTTTTGTTGCCGTCTTTTACAAAGCCAGTTCCGGCATCAATCATAAAAATGCCTTTACGACTTTCGGTATTTTCTTTATCAATTACAATAATGCAAGCGGGTATGCCGGTGCCGTAAAATAAATTGGGCGGCAACCCAATAATTCCTTTGATATATCCTTTTCGGATGATGCTGGTTCTAATTTCTGCTTCAGCATTACCGCGGAACAACACCCCATGCGGTAATATAACCGCCCCTTTGCCTTTTGCTTTTAAAGAGCGGATGATGTGCAACAGGAAAGCATAGTCGCCATTCTTTGGTGGCGGCACACCATAACCTGTAAACCGGTTGTATAAATCATCATGCGGCTTAAACCCGTCCATCCAGTTTTTACTGGAAAATGGCGGGTTAGAAACGGCGTAGTCAAACTGCTTTAGATTATTGTTCAAAACCCAGGCAGGGTTAGATAGTGTACTTTGTCCTTTTGCTATTTCTGCGGTGGGGTTGTTGTGCAGAATCATATTCATTTTAGCCAAACCTGCGGTGGCCACATCTTTTTCCTGACCGAAAAGAGAAATGCTTTTACCCGCTTCATCGGCAATTTTCAAAAGCAAACTTCCACTGCCACAAGTGGGGTCATACGCCGAGGTTTGCGGAGTGGAATTTTTTTCCGTAATGCCAATAATTTTTGACAGTATCCGGCTTACTTCAGCCGGAGTATAAAATTGCCCTTTGCTTTTCCCGGATTGTGTTGCAAAGTGGCGCATGAGATATTCATACGCATCGCCGAGAATATCGTCACCATCAGCTCTGTTTTTAGTGAAATCTAAATTCGGGTTTTCAAAGATGGCTACCAAATCCGAAAGCTTATCCACTTTTTCATTACCCTTCCCTAATTTTTCATCATCATCAAAATCTGTTACGTCAATAATGCCTGACAAGCCATTTTCAATAGCAATTGGCTTGATGATATGTTTATTGATTTTATCGCCAATATCTTTTTTGCCTTTCAGCTTTATCATATCCTGAAAAGAGGAACCTTCAGGAACAGTAATTACTGCATTTTTCTTACCGGCATATTTATCGGAAACATATTTGAGGAACAGCATTACCAGCACATAATCTTTGTACTGGCTGGCGTCCATGCCTCCCCGAAGTTTGTCGCAGCTTGCCCAGATGGTGGAATAGAGTTCAGATTTTTTGATGGCCATTTGTATATTGTGATATTCTTATAAACTATTACTTTAATAAACTTTATTCAGCATATAGCTACTTCTGCTTTTTCAACTTCAATTCACTGCACACAAACTCTAATAGTTCACCTGGATCCACATCAATTGCCATGGCAATAAGGTAAAGCTCATCAGCCCTCAGTTTGGTAGTAGAATTTAAAGTCAATTGATTGACTCTTGCTTTGCTTAAGCCGGTTCTTCTGGCAACCTCAGATTTATTGACAGATTTAACAGCTAAATACTCCCCTAACTTGGTCATTTCCCTTGCTTTAGAAAGGAAATGTAAGAAAGTATAAAAAAAAGGTACTAAAATATGATAAAAAGGATAGAAAGTATATACATTTGGGTATATTTATTATCAATAAAGTCAACATTATGAATTTCAATTCTTCATAGATAACCCGCTGCATAAAATATCTAAAGCGAATTTGCTTTATTCCCGATTCTGAAATTACGACTCTTCATCGATCTCGGGAGGATAGGGTAAATCGCTCACGTTTTCCTTATTATATTTAAGGTCAAGGCGTGGGCGTTCTTATTCGAGATCAGGGTGTCGTAACCCTCAGAATCGATAAGGACTAACCCACGTCTCTTTTTTGTGCCTGGTGGTTGGTCTAACAATACATTCTCCACTTTAAAAGGGATTACCGGAAAAAGACCGCAACCACCCCCAACAAAAGGGAAAGAATCAGAAAACCCAAGTCTGCCCTAAAATGGCAAACCGGAGAATATGAACGCCACGCCGAATTCAAGTTCATTCTTCCTTATCAATTCCTGCTGCTGTGCAGATTAGTGGATAAAATACCGGAAGACATCATCAGAGATTTTGCCGACAATTTATCCTGCGGTAGCTGGAAGCGGGAAAGAAGAGACCAGGCTAAAGAACACCTGGTTAATTACTTTATCGCTCACGGATATGGTCAGCATCACTACAGCGAAGAAGACATTAGGCAAATGTTTAAAGAAATGGATGCATTGGGTTCACTATTTCCCACAAACGGCAAAATGAAGTTGATAGACTTATATGCAGACTGGCGGGATAAACATCATACCTACTTTTTCAAGAAATGGTTCAGAAAGCCGCGGCGTAAACTATCAAAAAAGGAGGAGATATGAAATGGGCTGTCCTGTTTATTTAAAATAAGTGCGCAGCGAATTCCATCTGACCAATAAAAAATAAAAAACTACAGATGAACCCGTTTACGATATACCATTTTAGCAAGGATGCCTATTTGTCAAATCAGCAGCGCTTGGTTGATATAATAGTAAAAGCGGCTAATCCAGAGATGATCTTTTTGTTGGGTGCTTCTTTATATCGGAGAAGAAGCGAAAGCATATTTCAACAATCGGCTCCCGCTTCACAGCATATGGCGGATTATTTTCTGTTGATCCTGATGGAGAGTCTCGCCAATAAGGAACTGCATGAGTGGCAGGATAAGATAGAAAGCCATTGCAAAGCATTTATACCAGTAACTACCCTCGTATTACAAAAAAGCACTTTTGAAGAATGGCTGAGAGAAGGGAATCCATTTGCAATAAACGTACAGCAATCGGCGGTAGTCATCTATAATTCCGGTAATTACAATTTACCTCTTTCACAAATTGCTAATCATGATGCTGCAATTATTACAATTGAAAAGTGTTTGACGGAAGGGTTAACAAAGGCGAAAGAGTTCCTGGCCGGGTCGGAACTGTATAGAATCAGAAAACAACACTCCATGGCAGCCTTCATGTTGCATCAATCGGCAGAGCAGGCTTTGCGTACTTTGTTGAAAGTGGGTACAGGTTACCATGCCAATACCCACAGTATTGACAGGCTACTGCGTTATGCAGGGCTGGTATCTTATCAACTACCTGATATTTTCCCGCAAAAAACAGAAGAAGACAAGCGGTTTTTTAACCTTCTGCAAAAAGCATATATAGACACCCGGTATAAAGAAGATTATAAAATTAGCAATGACGATCTCTTATGCCTCACGGAAAAGGTGAGATGCATCCATGAAATATTATCGGATGTTGGAAAAGCCAAGCTTCATCGTAACAGCGTTGTAAACACCTAAATCCCTTTTAAACTTTTTGTTATATACGATGAAAAAAGATAATTCTCCATCAAAGGCTTTTGAAAAGAAACTGGACGATTTTCTGCATATTATCGGGGATAATCTGTATGCCTTGCGGATGAACAGTAACGCAGCGTTGAACACCGTAGCAAAAGCAATAAAAATTTCTCCCAGTAGGCTCAGTAAAATCGAGCAAGGGCTTTGTCCTCATTGTAGATTTGGGACGTTGGTGATGCTTTGCAAGTACTATAAAATCAAACTGACTGATGTAGCAACCAAAGGGAAATTTAGAATTCGTAATGGTATAGCTATTACAAAGAAGAAAACCTAAGGGATTAAAAGATCGAAAAAACGAAGCAAAGATAACGGCTGCCTCCCTCGAACCAAAAGAGTCGGCATAAACACAGAACCTGTCCACAAATGCTCTCATTTATTCCGCTTCCTTTTGGTGTCTTGCTGACGCCCGGCCGTTGAAAGAAGGCTTTCTTTTTTCTCTTTTTTTCTTTTTAAAAATTAATCTTTGTTTATCCTTTTCTGTATTTCCTGGATGCAATCCTCTATACGATGTTCGGGGAAATGCTTTTTAAAGAAGTCTGTAAATTCATCTTTCGTTCCCGGCTGCTCCCACTCCATCACCGTAAAGCAGGTAAGAGGTGTACGCTTTGGCTTTTCCGCAAATGCATATAATGGTAAATAGGGTGGAGCATAATAAAATGAATGCTCAATTAGTTTCTTATACACCTTTTCAGTAAATACTCTTTTCATATCCTGTACAATATCGTATGACTTACAATCTAAGGCTCCTTTCTTAATAGTATCAGCTAAAGAAGACAAGCCTTCATCGTGCAAAAAAGTAAATAAATAATCCTGGAACCCATCTTCCATTAAATCCAGTAGATCGCGGCAGTAAAAAGCATATTCCTTTTTGAACTGTTCCAATGAAAAATCAGCTCGGTTGTTTTCAATGATAAATGTTATAAGCGTTTCCTCTTTCTGGATCACTTCTTTTATATCTGGCGTAAAAACCTGACCCGCAACCCGTATGGCATATTTCGGTTTTGAAAAGAGGTCAAAATAATAGCTCTTGAAAATAATGGGTATACGGTAAAAAATTACCTGAACATACAAAGGGTGCATAAGCTTTGTATGAAACTGGCTCTTCTTCAACCGCTCATTAAAGTAGGTTTTATAGGTGACTTTATATTCTCTGTTGCCTCTATCCATTTGTCCTTGTTTAGCCTGATTTGGCGCAAAAATATTTTAAACAATAAAGTGAATCAATTGCAGTCAAATTAAGTAAAATTACTCCCTGCCTCATTTGATTGACAAAAAGGTAAATTTCTAATAAAGTTACGCCAAAATATTATTTTAGCATAGCAAAATTCGTATATTAGTGGAGTAATCGAATAGTTTACACCAGGGTGTGTGAGGTAATGAATAAATGTGGAGGGTGTAAGATGGAGAAGATTCAACCTGAAAAGGTAGTGGAAATATTGCGCCAGCAGGGTGTGGAAGTAACATTGGAGCAGGCCAAAATAATACTGGCTTTCTTGCGAAAACTGGCAGATATTGCCGTAGCTCAATACTTGAAAAGATGAAGTGGATTCTTCGTCTTGCCAAAATCAAATAAAAATTGATGCGGATGAAAACAGCAGATTTATATATCCGGGTAAGTACCGATGAACAGGCAGATAAAGGCTATTCCCAAAGAAACCAGGAAGAAACTTTACAGAAGTATTGCCAGATCAATGGGCTTCAAGTGCGGAGAGTGATTTACGAAGATCATTCTGCCAAGACATTTAATCGCCCAAAGTGGAATGAACTGTTGTTGGATTTAAAGAAAAGGCGGGGAAAATCAGAGCTTTTGCTTTTCACCAAATGGGATAGGTTTAGCCGCAACGCTGGTGATGCATACCAGATGATTAATACCCTTCGCAAACTCGGCATAGAACCGCAGGCAGTCGAACAGCCTCTGGATTTATCCATTCCCGAAAATAAAATGATGTTGGCATTTTATCTGGCTGCTCCTGAAGTAGAGAACGACCGCAGGGCATTAAATGTATTCTTTGGTATGCGCCGGGCAAAGAAAGAAGGTCGCTGGATGGGAACAGCTCCGGTAGGATATATCAACAAAACTGATGACCATGGCCGCAAATACATTGCGCCAAAAGAACCGGAAGCCTCCATTATTAAGTGGGCATTCCAGGAATTAGCGAACGGTCATTTCGCTGCTGACCAGATAAGAAAAGAGGCGAACAACCGGGGATTAATATGCAGCCGCAGTAACTTCTGGAATGCTATCCGCAATCCGGTTTATTGCGGAAAAATTCCTGTTACTTCTTACAAAGACGAAGAATCAACCGCAGTACAAGGCCAACACGAAGCCATTATATCCGAAGCACTTTTTTATGAAGTGCAGGATGTTTTGTTGGGAAGAAAAAGAAAGGAGAGACCCGCTACACAGATAACAGTAGATGAACAGATGCCGTTGCGTGGTTTTCTTATTTGTCCCAAATGTGGCCGGATGTTAACCGGTAGTGCATCAAAAGGCCGCTACAATCATTACTATTATTATCACTGTGTTTCTTCCTGTGGTTGCAGGTTTAGGACGGAAAATGCCAATAGTCTTTTTGTGCGGGAGCTAAGAAAATATGTACCTAAGCCGGGCATGAGTGACATATATGTTGTCACACTAAAAGAATCTTACAACGAACAAACCCGCAGCCAACAAAGTGATAGAAAGCAAATCATTTCGCAAATAGACGACCTGGGTATCCGGCTAAGAAATGCAAGAGAGTTGGTCGCCGATCAGAAACTTGACCCGGAAGATTACCGGGAATTGAAGTTGGATTGTACCAACAAAATTACCATACTGGAAGCAAAACTGGCGGGTTCTTCCCAGGCAGAAAGAAATATTGATGGGTTGTTAGATCAGACGGTCAGCAATCTATCCAGGTTGGATACTTTGATGAAGAGGGGACAGTTGCACAGAAACGTCAAATCATTGGTTCGATATATCCCGAAAAGCTCGTTTTTGACGGATTTCAATATCGAACCACTAGATTGAACGAAGCAGTTCGGTTGATATACACGCTGGGCGATAGTTTTAGCGAAATAAAAAACCGGAAAGGCGGCAAAAAATTGCACCTTTCCGGTGAAGTAGCCTCGACAGGAATCGAACCTGTATCTGGAGCTTCGGAGGCTCTTATACTATCCATTGTACTACGAGGCCGGAGGCGCACAAATGTAATGATTTGAAGGCATAACGTTATATTTGCACTCCCTAATCGGGACTGTTATGAAATTCTATGCTCTTCTCATTAAGTACCGTCTGCAGGTCGCAGGTCTCTTCCTTATTATAGCCGTGGTTACCAATATTTTCTCGGGATTTTGGCCGGCATTTTTGCCCTATCTGGTCGCATTGATACTGGTCTTTGGACATTTCTTTTTTGGACCTCTGCGGCTCATTCAGGAATCTATGGAGAGCGGGAATATCGAAGGAGCTGAAAAGATACTTAATTCGATTAAATTTCCGGGCCTGCTTTATAAACCGATCCGCTCCGTTTATTATACGCTGAAAGGCAACCTTGCAATGATGAAACAGGATTATGATGGCGCGGAAAAAAATATGAAGAAGGGATTGGACCTGGGAATGCCGATGTCGGAAGCGGAAGGAGCGAGCCTTTTACAGATGGGGATGCTGCAGATGCAGAAAAATGACCTGCGCCAGGGAGAGAGCTATATAAGGCAGGCTTTGAGGAAGGGTCTTCCGGATAAGGAGAACCAGGCCGCTGCGTATTTGCAATTGTGTTCGATCATGATGACCAAACGTGAGTTCCGGGCGGCAAAAGAATTTTTCCGAAAAGCAAAGGGCTTGAAGCCTACGACTTCCCAATTGGTGGACCAGATAAAGCAGATCGAAAAATATATTTCCCGGATGCCCGGTTAACTCGCGGATCTAACCTTAGTCCTCTGATTCTTCTATCTCTTCCCTTAGCTGAAGTACACATTGACCGATTACTGCTTCCACAACTTCAATCTTGGCTGGAATGCCATCGAGTTCCGCTTTTTGTTTAGCATAACTTTCTATTTCCCGAATGCATTGGTGAAGTGAGCGGATACCCATGGAGTCGATAGTCGATTTGAGCTTATGAGCTATTTTGGCAGTTTGTTCCCAGTCTTTATCAGCCGCAAAACGCTTCAGGTCCTGGACATTTACCGGAACTGTCTCTATGAACAGAGATACCATTTTTTGAATGAATTCACTGCTACCTCCTGAAACCGAAATGATCATGGAAAGGTCATATATTTTGCCTTGCGCTTCTTTAGAAACCTGCATTTTTTTTTCCATTTCTGTTGGTTCTTTGATTGTCAATAGGTTTTTTTCAAGTGCCTTATATAATTTTTCTTCGTCTACCGGTTTTGCGATGCAATCATTCATGCCTGCCTTCAGGTATTTTTCGAGATCAGCGCCAAGTGTATTCGCGGTTAAAGCAATGATGGGTATGTTCGCCTTCTGCAAGTCGGAAAGTTTGCGGATTTGTTCCGTGGCGGCCACTCCGTCCAGTTCAGGCATTTGCACATCCATCAATACACAATCGACTTCACGGGACAGGATCATTGAAAGTGCTTCTTTACCGTTATTGGCTAGAATTACTTCACAACCCCAGGATTCCAGCAGTTTTTGAGCCAGATATTGATTGAGTTTAACGTCCTCAGCCAATAATATCCTTTTATTCTTCAGATTCTTATTGTCGCATTTCCCTTCCATTAAATAGATTGGAGGTTATTTTATTTTGAGTTCGCCGGCCTGGATCATCCTGTATAAAGTGGATTTCCCCACATCGAGTTTTTTAGCGACAAGGAGCACGTCGCGATCATATTTATCCAGGTAATGCTGAATGACCTGCGTTTCTAATTCTTTTAGTGTTAATTCCTTATTGAGGAGGCTGCTGATGCTGGAAGTGGTATTCATATTAATATGTGCGGCCTGGATATCGCTATCATCAGAAAGGACGGAAGCAAGTTCCATAATGGATTTGAGTTCACGCACATTGCCTGGGAAGGAATAATCCAGGAGTTTTTGCTGCGCATCGGAACTGATATTCTTTTTTTCCAGTTTATTCTCCTTGCAGAAACCGTCTACAAAATGCTTCGCAAGGATGATAATATCATTTTCCCTTTCCCTCAGAGAAGGTATTTGTATTGGGAGACCGATCAGGCGATAATAAAGGTCCTCCCTGAAGTTCTTGTTTTTCACTTCTTCAAGCAGATTGCGATGCGTGGCCACGACAATGCGCACGTTGATGGGAGTGAGTGTATTGCTTCCGACCCTCGTAATTTCACGTTCCTGGAGCACACGGAGAAGTTTTGCCTGCAGATTGATGTCGAGCTCCCCAATTTCATCCAGGAAAAGTGTTCCCTTATCAGCTTCTTCGAATTTTCCGATTCGACGGGCTACAGCGCCGGTGAAGGAGCCTTTTTCATGGCCGAAAAGCTCGCTTTCGAGCAAGTCCCTGGGAATGGCCGCGACATTTACTGCTACAAAGGGTTGTTTATGCCTGTCTGAATTATAATGAATGGCTTTGGCCACCATTTCCTTTCCTGACCCTGTTTCTCCTGTAATTGAGACGGTTATATTTGTTTTGGAGGCTTTTTCGATCAGTGCGAATACTCTTTCGATTGCATCGCTTTTGCCAATGATCATTTGGGAGAAATCGTACTTCTTTCCAACCTGTGTTTTAAGGGTCTCAACTTCCTGTTTGAGAGAGCTGATCTCCCGAAGGTTTTTAATGCTGTTCCAGAGCCTGTCCTTTGTGTCATCGTCCTTGACAATATAATCAAACGCGCCATTTTTAAGAAGGTTAATAGCCGTTGAGACATCCTCCTGGCCGGATATCACGATCACGCGAAGATCCGGGTTATGCTGTTTGATCCTTTTGAGTACTTCTCCTCCATCGCAGTCCGGCAGGGAGAAATCGAGCGTAATGACATCGGGGACTTCGTGCAGATGGGTGAAAAATTCACCGGGTGATTCAAATCTTTTTACAATATATTCAGGGTTAAGAGACAGATAATGTTGCAACATGGAGCCATACCAGGTATCATCTTCCAAGATAAAGACTTTGAAAGCATTGTTGGTTTTCATTGATTGGATTTGTATCGCTAATAACGCAGATTCCATCAGAAAAATATTCCCGAAAAAAGAATTTTTCCAATTTTTCGAATTTGGGCCCATCCTGACCAGGAGCTTAAAACGTATATTTGGCCGATGTCTTTTACCAGATTAAGAACCAATCAAAAATTCCTTGAGGAATATGGAAGGCTGAATGCCAGGCAACAAGAGGCCGTGGATAAGATCGAGGGCCCTGTGATGGTCATAGCGGGGCCCGGGACGGGCAAGACCCAGATCCTGGCGGCCCGGATCGGGAAAATACTCCTCGATACGGATGCAATGCCGGAGAACATTCTTTGCCTTACCTACACAGAGGCAGGGGTGGTGGCGATGCGCCGCCGGCTGCTCTCCTTTATTGGAACCGAGGCCTATAAGGTCGGTATTTACACCTACCATGGATTTTGCAACGAAATCATCCAGGAGAACCTGTCCCTTTTCGAGAAGACCAACCTGGATGCACTTTCGGAGTTGGAGAGGATAGAAATACTCAAAGAGTTGATCGACGCCTTCCCCGGGAACCATCTGCTTAAGCGCTACAGGGGGGATGTTTATTATGAAATGAAGCCACTTCAGGAGTTATTTTCCACTATGAAAAAAGAGGGGTTTAGCGCTGCTTTCCTTATCAGGAAAATTGATGAATATATAGAAAGCCTGCCGGAGCGGGAAGAGTTCCGCGCTAAGAAGTCTTATAAGCAATTTAAGAAAGGGGATCTGAGGCTGGATTGGATCGAGGAAGCCAAGGGGAAGGTTTTAAAGCTCAAAGCTGCCGTAAATGAATTTGATAATTACCAGCGGCTTTTACAGAAAAGGGGTCGATACGATTTTGAGGACATGATCAATTGGGTCTTGAAGGCCTTCGATGAAAACAAGGCATTGCTGGCCGGATACCAGGAACGTTATCAGTATATCCTGGTCGATGAGTACCAGGATACTAGCGGGGCGCAGGACAGGCTGGTGGAGCTTCTCATTAACTATTGGGAAAACCCGAATGTCTTTGTAGTCGGCGATGACGATCAGAGCATCTATCGTTTCCAAGGTGCTAATATCAGGAATATGGAAGCCTTCCTGAAAAGGTACCCGGAATTGGCAACTATCGTGCTGGAGGACAATTACCGCTCGACACAACCGATCCTGGATATTGCAAAGGCCCTGATCGACAACAATGCCTCCCGTCTGATTCATAGCTTACCGGAGATGAACCTTACAAAGAATCTAATTTCTTCAAATGCGCAGGTAAAAGACCTGAAACATTCTCCGCATATAATGGAATACGGTAGCCAGCGCGAGGAGATGGCTGATATCACAATAAGGGTCGGGGGATTGATCGATGAGGGGGTCAGGACGGGAAAGATTGCTGTAATTTATAAGGAACATCAATACGGGGAACAATTGCGGAAATATTTATCATCGAAGGGAATTGCGGTTTACAGTAAGAGGGATCTGAATTTGCTGGAGGTTCCGCTTGTGAGGAAGATATTATTCATCCTGGAATATTTGGCGGCCGAACATGATATTCCCTATGGCGGGGACGAGCTCTTATTCGAGATCCTGCATTTTGATTTTTTCCATATCGAACCTATAGAAATTGCCAAACTGAGCGTGGAAGTAGCGGACAAACAGTTTTCGGAAGAAAGGACCTCCATGCGAAGGCTTCTGAATGAAAGGGCCCATTTGCCTCAACGTGATTTGTTCGATCAGTCCATACCCGGGGCATTGAAGCAGGCTTGTGAAACCCTGGAACATTTGATAGGGGAATTACCTAATCTGACCTTGCAATCACTTGTAGATAGCATCGTGAAGCGGACTGGTATTCTAAACCTCATCATGGAAAGCTCTGAGAAGATCTGGCTTCTGCAAGTACTGACCGGGTTTTTCGATTTTGTAAAATCTGAAACGGCCCGGGACCCGATGCTGGATGCCGCTTCATTCATCCATATGGTAAGACTGATGGAGGAACATGGCCTGAGGGTGCCCCTCGTGGAGATTTCCGGCAGTGAGGATTCTGTTAACCTTCTTACTACCCATGGAGCAAAGGGCCTTGAATTCGAATATGTATTTTTTGCAGGCTGCAATGCCGGTTTTTGGGAGAAAAAAAGAACTCCTCATCCGGGCTATTCCTTCCCGGATACGGTAGTGGCACAGACCACAGGTGCTGCTGATGAAGAGGAACTGAGGAGGTTATTCTATGTGGCAATTACAAGGGCCGAAAGACATTTATTTATGTCCTATGCCCGGTTCAGAAATGATGGAAGAGAAATGGAACCTTCCCGGTTTTTAGAAGAAATCAGGGAAAAACAGGATATTAAAGTGGAGAAGATCGCCATTGGCAAAGAAGTCCTGATGGAATTCGAGGCCATGCAGTTCAGAGATCTGAAGCCTGAGATCGGGAGGGCTGAGGAGGATTTGATCAGCCGCATATTGGATAAATTCGTGTTGAGTGTGACCGCCCTGAATAATTATCTGAACTGTCCGCTGGAATTTTATTTCAGGAACCTGATACGGATTCCCTCTCCGAAGAACGAGGCTTCAGAATTCGGCTCCGCCGTGCACTACGCGCTTCAACAGCTATTTCTGAAGATGAAGGCAGATTCCCGACAGGCATTTCCTTCCAAGGAAATAATGATCCAGGACTTCAACTGGTATATGCATCGTCACAGGGAAAGTTTTACCAGGGAAGCATTTGAACGAAGACTTGAATATGGTTTTGAGATATTGGGAAATTATTATGATAAATATCTGCATTCCTGGATTAAGATTGCTATTCCGGAAATCAGTATCCGCAATATTGTAATAAATGAAGTTCCAATAAAAGGAAAACTGGATAAGCTGGAATTCAATGGCAGGGAGGTAAATGTGGTGGATTATAAGACTGGTGATCCCGAAAATGCGACTATTAAGCTGAAGGGCCCGGATGACAAGAATCCACAGGGAGGGGCTTATTGGCGTCAGGCCGTATTTTACAAGATCCTGGTCGATCATTATAAACAGAAAGACTGGAAGGCTGTAAGCGCTGAATTTGATTTTATTGAGCCGGATAAGAAAAAAGAATACCGGAAAAAAAAGGTTGAGATCTTTTCTGCAGATATAGAGACCGTTACCCTGCAGATTGTGGAGACATGGCAAAAAATAAGGAACCGGGAATTCTATACGGGTTGCGGTAAAGAGGATTGCCATTGGTGCAATTTTGTAAAAACGAATAATATGGCAATTGCCATGCATGAACCCGAAGAAGATGATATTGAATCCTGATGAATTATCATATAATTAGCAGCCGGAATACTTCAAAGCCGCTAAGTTTGCAGATATTGGCCGAGGAATCATAAAAAATGAGATCGCTTAAAAATTTATCTTTTCTTTTAATCGCTGCGCTGATCTTCAAACAATTTCTGAGCCTTTACGGATGTGCCAATATCATTCCTCCTTCCGGAGGGCCAAAGGACACTATTCCCCCAAGATTGATAACGGTGGTTCCAAAGGATTCGGCGCTTCATTTCAAGAGCAAGTTCATTACTTTCACTTTCGATGAATTTGTCGATCTAAACAATGCTCTTCAAAACATCATTATCTCCCCTCCTCCCAAACGCAATCCAATTGTAGATCATCATCTGAGGACAGTTACAATTAAATTGAAGGATACCCTGGTAGATAATACTACTTACTTTATCGATTTCGGCAATACCATAAAGGACATCAATGAAGGAAATATACTCAAACATTTCAGTTATGTATTTTCCACTGGCAGCTATCTGGACTCTATGGATTTGAGTGGTCAGGTATTTGTCGCCGAAACGGGTAAGATTGACACCACTCTGATCGTCATACTGCATAAAAGCCTGGATGATTCAGCCGTTGCAAAGGATCTGCCCCGCTATGTAACGCGGTTGGATTCACTTGGTCAATTCCATTTCAGGTTTCTGGCTCCTGGCACTTACAATATTTATGCATTGGAAGACCAAAGCGGCTCCCGGAAATATTTATCAAAATCCGACCTTTTCGCTTTTAATGACCACCCGATTAATGTCGGGTCGGGGAATTTACCTGTGACATTATTTGCCTATTCGGAGGAAAAGGTGGGGAAAAAATCGACAACCTCAAGTACGGGCATCCAGCCCAAGAAAGAAGCCAAGAAGGAGGATAAGGAAAAGAGGCTGGTTCTTTCGGTGAATCTTCAAAATGGTCAGTTGGACTTGCTGGGAAACCTGATAATACAGTTTAAGAATGGCCTGAAGGTTTTTGATTCAACCAAGGTGCATTTCCTTGACGGAGGTTTCCAGCCTATAAAATCTTACCTACTTGTCAAGGATTCTACCAATACCAAATTGACCATCAGCACAAAATGGGCCCTGGATTCTCCCTATATCCTGATTTTGGAAAAGAGTTTCGGAGAAGACTCATCTGACAGAAGGCTTCTGAAGGACGATACCATTAAGATCAGGACAAAAAAAGAATCGGATTATGGATCACTGCTCCTGCGCTTCAAGAACCTGGATATCTCGAAACATCCCGTCCTCCAGTTTGTCCAGAATAAGGAAATTAAATTTTCCTATCCATTGAAGGGGATCCAGTTTGAGAAACAATTATTCCCGCCAGGCGATTATGATCTGCGTATTCTTTATGACGATAATGGGAACGGGGTCTGGGATCCGGGTGAGTTTTTCGGAAAACACAGGCAACCTGAAAAAGTCAGTCCGGTTATCATCCCCATGAGGAATAGGAAGCGGGTATTTACCGTCAAGGCCAATTGGGAAAATGAATATGAATTCAACCTGTAGTGTCCGTTCAGGCCCGTTTCCGGCTTATATTTGCCTCATCATGCAGTTCTCCTCTTCACTTATAGAAAATGCGGTCAATGAATTTGCCAGTCTGCCCGGAATAGGTAAAAAAACAGCCTTGCGTATGGTGCTTCATTTGCTTAAACAAAGCCCGGACAGGGTCCGGGATTTTGGCGAGAAGATTTCCAAAATGCGTAAAGAAATCAAATTCTGCCAGCGCTGTTTCAATGTATCGGATGCGGATATTTGTTCCATCTGTTCCAATTCAATGAGAAAGCAGGATCTGGTCTGTGTGGTTGAGAACCTGCGGGATGTGATTGCCATTGAATCAACACAGCAATACAATGGGGTTTACCATGTACTTGGTGGAGTGATTTCACCCCTGGATGGAATCGGTCCGGAACAATTAAATATCGAAGGCCTGATCTATCGGGTGGGTAAAGAACAGATCAGCGAGATGCTTTTTGCCTTGAGCCCGAATATTCAGGGAGATACCACTATCTACTATATACAAAAGAAACTGCAGGGTGTGCCGGTGAAGATTACTACAATTGCCCGTGGCATCGCCTTTGGTGGAGAACTGGAATATGCGGACGAAATGACACTGGCCCGCTCGATCACAAACAGGATGCCGGTGGATAGTTATATGGGAAGGTGAGCCTGGATATAGGATTTGACGAATTGAAACAGGTTGAATCCCGGTTCTTTCATTGCTTCCCGGATTAGTTCTTCGATTTCCTTCCTGTTAATTTTTCTCATTTTCTCCTGAACTATTAATTGAACCGCCTTTTCAGCAAGCTTTTTTGACTTGCCTTCCCTGTTTGTGAGCAAGTCCGCCCGTATGGCTTCGAGGAGTTCTTTTATACCTTTTTTCTCAGTTGCCACGGTTTTCAAGATCCGGATTTTTCTATCGAGTTGATGTAGATCGGCCAGAAAGAAATCCGCTTCCGGCCGGTCGGCCTTATTAAGGACGAAAATATCGGCAATTTCCATCAGGCCGGCCTTCATCACCTGGATCTCGTCCCCCGACTCGGGAACAAGCACTACTAGTGTGGTATCTGCCAGGAAGGCAATTTCCACCTCGCTTTGCCCGACTCCAACGGTTTCCACGATGATATAATCAAATGGGGCAACCCGCATCAATTCTGTGATTTCGATCATGCGGGGATGAAGACCCCCGAATGAGCCACGGGAAGAAAATGAACGGATGAACACTCCTTCATCGGTATACCATCGGCTCATGCGCACCCGGTCTCCAAGCAAGGCTCCTCCGCTAAATGGTGAAGAAGGGTCTACGCATAAGACGGCGATCTTTTTGTCCTCTTTTCTCAAAAGTTCGATGAGGGCATCGGTCAAAGTGCTTTTTCCCGCACCAGGCGGACCGGTGATGCCGATAATTTTCGCATCGGAGAGTGGAGTCTCAGCCAGTTCTTTCAGGAAGTCAAGATTCCCGTTCTCTGCCACAGAAATTGCCCGGGCCAAAGAGCGGAAATCTCCTTTTCTGATTTTATAGATTTGGTTGTGCATGCAAATTGCAATGTTATGCAATATTACAGTAGCTTCCTGCTTCATCGAACTCTCTAACGAGAGATACTCCACAGGCTCTTCCCGGGAACCCCTGGTGCGGTTTCTTTAAATCAGATGTAAAAGAAATGAATATTGAGGTAAAGAGCGAAATAACAAAATTATATTGTTGCTCCAAACCTATCTTTGAATTCTCAATTCACCATGTCAAGATTTCTTTCCCTTCTCATCCGGCGCTTCCAATCCTTTAAAAGCGAGAGAAGGCTTTTAAAAACTTTCGATGATTGGAAAAGAAAACTGCCATCTGCAGCTTCAGTTAGTCATACAGAAAAAAAATTACTGGTCATCCGTTTGGACGATATCGGGGATTACCTGCTTTTCAGGAATTTTCTCGGAGCCTATAAGGCCTCGGAAAAATGGAAAGGTTATTCTGTTCATCTTTTGGCTAACCAGGCCTGGAAAGAATTGTTCGAGGCTTTTGACCGGGACCAGGTGGATGAAGTGCAGTTTGTTGATAAGAAAAAATATTTGGCGGAAGAAGATTACCGCCTCGGTATCTGGGAAGGATTAAATGAGAAAGGATTCGATGCAGTGATATGCCCCTCTTGCACGCGTCCCCTGCTTCTCGATGATCTTTGCGCACTAGCAACGGGAGCGGCCAGCCGAATCGGTTCTCAAAATACATTCAGGCATCATTCATGGAATAGTTTATCAGATTCGCTCTATACATCCCTTTATCAGCCGGAGGATCCATTTATTCATGAGTTCTTATTCAACAGGTTTTTCGCTAATTGGAGCTGTGATTTAAATTACCAGATAGATTACCCCGACCTGCCCTTTCAGGAAAAAAGACTGGTGGATGGTGAATATATTTTATGTTTTATCGGAGCTGCTACCAATAGCAGGCGCTGGCCGGCACCGAATTGGATAGACTTTATCCATTTGGTCAAGCAGCGGCATCCTGAATGGAAGCTCGTGATTTCTGGAGGGGCGGCCGAAGAGAGCATGGGGGCAGAAATTTGTCAGGCTACCGGTGCATTGCAGTTTGCTGGAAGGGTATCGATGCTGGAAACGGTCAATTTGCTGAGTAACTCTTTGGCGGTAGTCTCAAATAATACCATGGCCGCACATCTATCCGCTTCTTTGCACAAACCTACAGTTATCGTTACCAATGGAGACAATTATCTCCGGTTCACAGAATATGAAAGGGCCGGCCTGAATGGGGTCCGTACGATCTACCCCGAAGTATTTAACAAATGGAGGAAAAGGCATGGAGACTGGTCCCTGCATTATACGGCGGTGACGGCAGATATTTCGGGTATTCAGCCAAAGACCGTCTTTTCTGTCCTGGAAGAATTCAGGGAAAAGATAATGCCTGCAGTTCAAATCTCATTGCCACTCGTTTCCGTCGTACTGGCGACCTATAATGGTGAGAAATATCTTTCCGATCAGTTGGATTCTGTTATTGCCCAGACTTATCCCAATTGGGAGATCATCTGTGTGGACGATGGAAGCAGAGACGCAACGGTTTCCATTCTGGAAGAATATGCCGCCAGATACCCGAATATCCGTATCCAGGCCAATCTATCCAACCTGGGTTATATCCGGAATTTCGATCTGGGTTGCTCCCTGGCAAAAGGTGAGTTCATTGCGCTTTGCGATCAGGACGATCGATGGCACCCTGAAAAGATCCAGGCTGAGATGGAGGCTATTGGCGATCATCCGATGGCCTACTGTGATTCCTATATCTGCAATGAGACACTGGAAGAAAGAAAAGGTCTTATATCCGAAAAAGTACATTATGCCAATATCGAAAACTGTATCCAGGTAGCCGCTTTTTGCAGGCTCTATGGTCATGCACTCCTTTTCAGAAAATCGCTTTATGACTCTGCCCGGCCTTTTCTTAGCTGCATCCCTCATGACTGGTGGCTCGCTTTTCAGGCAACATTGAAAGGAAGCGTTGTTTATGTGAACCGGCCCCTTGTTTTTTACCGGCAGCATTCGTCAAATGTTTTCGGAGCCGTGGGAGGAAGGAGCCGGAAGGACCGGCAGGAAAGCCTGAAGGAAAGAAACCGAAGGGAAATCAGCCAGATCAGGGAAAGGGTTGAGATTTTTTATACTTCCTGCCATCCCGAAATGAAGGAGGAAAAGGAAATTCTAAAATCCATGATGAAATGCTACCGGGACTTTTCCTTGAGGAATGATTTTCTAAGGATGTTCTTTTTTTTCAGGCATATGAAATCCCTCCTTTTCGTTAAGAAATATTCCTACATGAGAAGGGTCCTTTTTTGTCTGAAAATGTTCTACAAGGTCAAATAGGGTCGATTTGCATTTTTTTTTCTGCTGCCTCTTCGATGGATTGCCTGATCCAATCAGGAGGGACGGCTTGCATGCATGCGCATGGCATTTGTTTGTCCGAGCAATTATTACAATTTTTCTCTATCACGAAAACACGGGCGCCGGGACCTAGCGGGGCCCATCTGCCGGGGTGCATGGGCCTGATGGGCGGGTAAATGCCGAATGCATCCTTGCCAAGGGCGGCGGAGATATGCAATGGGCCTGTACTGGCGGCCACCAGACCGTCACAGAGATTGATGAAGGAAATGAATTGGGCCAGGTTCATTCTCCCGGTGAGGTCAGTTATTCTACCTTTACCTGCCTGGATCAATGGCCCTAATGATTCCCTTTCCTTTTCAGTTCCGGAAACAAAGAGATTATATTGCTTTGGGTCCAGGGATAAGATCAATTGAATAAAATGATCGATCCCCCATTCCCTGGCGCTCCCCTGTGATTTGGGATGCAGGATGAGGTTATATCTGCTCCGGTCAGGCAGGCTTTTGAATTCATCAGGCAATTCGACGAATCGCTTTAGCCCAAATAGTTTTCCAATCTCTTCAAGCGAATAGTCATCTTGTATGCCCAAGGGAGCCAGTAGTTTCAGGTTCAATTGGGCCTCATGCAACAGGGAGTTCTTTCGGCCTAGCCGGACCAGGCGGTTGCAGTTCAACCAGTGATAAATCCGGTTTGTCGTACCTATGCGTTCCGGTATACCGATATTTCGGGCATGACGAGCGATGGCTTTCACGGGAAATACGTGGATGATGGAATCCGTTGATTTACCGCAGATCAGTGCATGGTCCTGACTCAGGAAATTTTCAATGTCTATGAATTCATCCACATGCCCGCATGCTTCTATAAGGGGCCTGGTATAGGATTTTCCCAGGAAGCCGATCCGGCAGTCTTCCAGATTATTTTTTAGGACGGCCGCCATGGGCAGCGTGAGTAACACATCTCCAATGTTATCCGTCCTGCTTAGGATAATATTTTTCCCTGTTGTAAACAATAATTTTTTAGATAAGAAACCGCAAATTTATGCCAATCCCTTCACCGGAACTTTTTAATGGACAATGTAGTAGATTGCAGGTTTATTACAAAATTCGGCCATGACGAATTTCATTGCGATATTTCCATTGAGCATTGTGGTTTACCCTGGTGAAAATCTCAACCTTCATATATTTGAACCCCGTTATATTCAACTGATAAATGAGTGCCAGTTGGAAAATAAGGCTTTTGGCATTCCTTGTGTCATCAACAATGAAGTGCAGGAAATGGGCACCCTGGTGCGAATCCTCGAAATCGTGAATAAGCAGGAAAATGGGGAAATGGATATCCGTACCGAAGGAATCAATGTTTTCAGAATCCTGGAAACAATCCGCACGGTTCCGGATAAATTGTATAGCGGGGCCATTGTGAAACACCAGGATCTGAATACAGGCAGCGGGAACCGCGATCTGATGATTAAGGTGGTGATTGCTCTGAGGGAATTGCATAAGCTTCTCAAGATCACCAAGGATTTTCAGATGGCGGATGATAAGTTAACTGCATATGATATCGCCCATCATGCCGGCCTGTCCCTGGATGAAGAATATGAACTGCTGAAACTGCCACTTGAAGAGCAACGCCAGGAATTCCTGAAAAGACACCTGACCCGGGTATTGCCCGTGATCGCAGAAATGGAGAAGTTGAAAAAGCGTGTTAAGCTTAACGGGCATTTTAAAAACCTTTCCTCCTTTCAGTTCGAGGAATGAATCGAATTACAAAATTCTTCAGATGCCCACTACCTTGTGTTTGGATTTCGGTAATACACGGTTAAAATGCGGAGTTTTTTCGGATGGAAAATTTATCAGGGAAATCGTCCTGGAGAACGATGACCCGCAAACCATCCGGGAACTCGCGGATCAAAATCATGCGGATTATTCGATCCTGTCTTCGGTGATCAATCACCAAATAAGCACGGAAGAAATTCTCCGGGAAAAGACCAGCTTCCATAAATTAGATCATCTGTCCAAATTTCCAGTTACGACTCCGGTAGGCAAACCGGATACGATCGGCGCCGACCGTTTAGCCCTGGTAGCAGCCGCAGTGGATCTGTTTCCCGGGAAAAACAATCTTGTCATCGGGCTTGGTTCGGCCGTCACTTACAATTTTGTAAACAAATACAATGAATTCCTGGGTGGGGGCATTTCTCCGGGCATGGAAATGCGATTCAAATCGCTTCATGAATTCACGGCCAGATTGCCGCTCGTAAAGGCGGATTGGAATTTTCCTTTGGTCGGATATGATACCCGAACCAATATACTAAGCGGGGTCATCATCGGCATGGCGAAGGAGATTGATGGAACCATCGATGCCTATGCTGAGAAATACGGGAACTTTAACGTGCTTTTAAGCGGAGGGGACAGCAGTTATTTTATGCGCTACCTTAAAAACAAGATATTTGCAAATCCTTATCTAATCTACAAGGGCCTATATGCCATCAGTGTCTTCAATCGATAAACTAATTCGCGTTATTGCCCTTGCCTTGTCAGGCTGCTGGCTATTTTTCATATCAGCCTGCACCAATAATTTAAAGGATATTCCCACAGTCGGTAAAAAGCAGACCAGTACTGAGGAGGGCACTCATATCCTGAGCTATTATAGCAATGATGCAAGAGTAAAGGCACTCCTTACTGCCCCCTATATGCTCAGGCATATCACCGATTCCACCTATGTTGAATTTCCTAAAACCCTCCACGTGGATTTTTACAACGATTCATTGAAAATTGAAAGCAAATTGGATGCGCATTATGGCAAATACAGAGAATTGGAACAGAAAGTATTCCTGAAGGACAGCGTAGTTGTCAGAAATATTCTCAAAGGAGATACCCTTCATTGCGATGAGCTTTGGTGGGACAAAAATACCCAGAAATTCTATACAGATAAGAAAGTGAGGATCAATACAAAGGACAAGATCATTTTCGGGACCGGTCTGGAAGCCGGTCAGGATTTTAGCTGGTATGTGATCGGCAAAGTCACGGGAACAATTATGACCAGGGACAATGGGTTATCGAATTAGGTTTTGTCCTTCCAACGCCAGAGATGCAGGCAGGCATATGTCCGGTAGGGGCTCCAGTTGGCAGAGATCTTTTGCATTCGTTCACGGAGTTTTTTCTTGTTTTTGGAGTCAAGCCCATAGAGGCTGATCATGGCTTTTTGGATACCGAGGTCATCTGCCGGGAAAACATCCTCCCTTCCAAGCGTAAACATCAATAACATTTCGGAAGTCCAGCGTCCCACGCCTTTAATGCCAGTCAAATAAACAATGATTTCCTCTTCTGAGAGTTTGCTGAGATGCCTGTGATCCAGGCCTTTTTCCATGGCAAAACGGGCGACATTCAGGATATATTGAGTCTTGGCATTGGAAAGGCCAATTGCTCTAAGGGCTTCAAAGGGAGTAGCTAAGATTTCATCTGGTTTTGGAACCCTGTTTTCATAGAGGCCGAGAAATCTTGCATGAATGATATCGGCGACCTTAGTAGACAATTGCTGGCTCATGATAGATCCGCAGAGATGCAGGTGAACATCCTTTCGCTTTTTCAGTCGGAATACCTTTTGGCTCTTGAGCAGTTTTTTCAGAACCTTGTCCTTAGAAAGATGGTTGATATAGTCGGATGGCATGCGGGAATATTGTTGCTTATAGAAATCTTTAAAATTATTAATGTTCCGGAAATTCCGGACTAAAATTAACTATAGGCAAACCCCAAGAATAAAGAGTAAATCTGCGTCTTATTCATATTACAATAATAAGTATTTATTTAATAACGATATATTATTATTGTAATTTGATAATTATTTATCTATATTTGTATTGAAATCGGATGAAAACCGAGCTCGAATAAGCGAGGTTCCATCTGGCAAACAGAAAAAAACTAAAACTTTTAAGATGAAATCAAAAGCAGAGAATTTCCTTACAGTGATACATATTCTTGCATGGATTGTATTTATAGGTTTAGCGACTATTGCCGGAGCCATCATCATTTCCTGGTTTGTAAGTATAGGAAATGCACTGGCTGCAAAAGATCTTTACAAAGGATTGGACCTGTATGCTTACAGGCGGCACAGTTTGCTGCAGTATACCTTCGTGGTGGGCTATAAAGTAATATGGTACATAATACAAGCCTATATTGCTTTTTTAATGACAAGTCTGTTAAGCAAATTAAATATTGCCAGGCCATTTAATGCTGATGTAGTAAAATTAATGCAAAGGATAAGCTATTCGATTTTGTTAGTCTGGCTGGTTGCTATGGCCTACGACATACATGTTGGCATACTCGAAAAGAGTTATGGTCTTGTGGCAACATACATATCCGGAGATTCCATTTTCCTCGCCGGCATAGTGTATATACTCGCTCAAATGTTTAAGAGAGGAGTAGAAATTCAATCTGAAAATGAATTAACTGTATAAACCATGGCGATAGTAGTAAATTTAGACGTCATGATGGCCAGGAGAAAGATGTCACTAAATGAACTTTCCGTTAAAGTGGATCTAACCTTGGCTAACCTTTCGATATTAAAAACAGGTAAGGCGAAAGCTGTCCGCTTTAGTACTCTGGAGGCAATCTGCAAAGCTTTAGACTGCCAACCGGGGGACATCCTCGAATGGGTCGCTGAAAGCAAAATAATAGCGAACAGCTAATGTCCGGAGCCATTTTTTGAAATTTCGCTGATAGCGGTCGGTCAGTTCTATTTGCAGCTTTTTCAATTTTATTGATAATTTGAGGTTTTGCGGGATGGAAAGAGATATTATCCTTACTGAAGATGGGTCACACAGTATTGAATTGGCTGGCAGTCACCAGACCTACCATTCCAGGTTTGGCGCTATCCAGGAGTCGATGCATGTTTTTATCAGGCCTGGATTATTGAAGCTATCAGAAAGCGGATTAAAGAGGATTAGGGTTTTTGAAATGGGTTTTGGGACCGGATTGAATACCTTATTGACCCTGATCGAAGCCGAAAAGCTCGGCTTGGATATCTACTATGAAACAGTGGAGCAATTCCCCCTTTCTCTTGAAATGGCTGCCAGACTCAATTATTGCGGACAATTGAAAAGAATGGATCTGCAGGACAAATTCCTCCTAATGCATGAGTGGGAAGCTGCAGCAATTAGCCCCCATTTTTTCCTGAGAAAGCTCCTTATCGACTTTAATGACTATGCCTTCGAAGATAATTTCCACCTGATTTATTACGATGCTTTCGGCCCCGCTTCGCAACCCGCACTCTGGACCCCGGGGATCTTTGAGAAAATCGAAAGGCATTTATATCTTGGTGGTATATTGATGACCTATTCCGCAAAAGGAGATGTCCGCAGAGCTATGAGCGGAGCCGGTTTTAAGGTGGAAAAATTAATGGGGCCGCCCGGAAAGCGGGAGATCACCTGCGCTATTAAAACGGAGAATAGGGATAAAGAATCTGGTTGACGATATGAATCAGACCATTGGTGGCCAGAATATTTGTCTGGATGATGGAAGCCGAAATACTAGAATCACCTACACTTGTTATCGTATTCCCTAATATGGTGCTGAAAAACAGGGAATCCCCTGCATAGGAAAAGCGCACACTGTCCAGGGGAAAATCGCTGGAAAATACCTGGCCAGGTATTATATTAGTCAACAAAAGCCTGTTGAGAGAATCAATTGGAATTTGTTGAATTGCAGCGATCGAGGAATCTCCAATTGCCATAAATGCGGCATTGGTCGGCGCAAAAAAAGTATAGGTGCTGTCAATATATTGGCCACTACTGGATAGTAAGGAAGTTAAATTTATCTGGTTGAATCCCTGGCTTGCACGCTGTATGGCTGCAACAATAAAGCTAAGAGAAGTATCGGATGAAGTGCTGAGGCTAACAAGGGTCTGGTAAATACTGCCGTTAGGTGGAATCAAAACCCCGGAAAGAGCCTGGATCACTCCATTTTTCGCAATTACATCAGTTTGAGTAACCGCATATCCATTTACATAGAAACCTGTTGAATCAATAGTGAGGTAAAAATAATCCCCGCTAGCTGACTGGATAGGGTAGTTTCGCATGTTCCCGATCAGGCCATACCAGTCTGCCACGGTATTGGCATTACCAGCATATAGATGGTAGGCCATCAATCTTCTGAGATAGGAAACCGAATCCTTAGCGATATTTGAATCATATATCCCGGCATTCATGAAAGCCGTGTTGACCGGGGCAAAAAGCGTGAAGGGCGCTCCGCCTGAATTGGTGCTGTCAAGCGTAGCCAATAATCCTGATTTAGACATCGCACTGTCCAAAATGCTCAGATTTGTTCCCTGTTGAATGATCTGCCCAATGGTGCTGGTCGATGGCGTGAGAGGCTGCGTAGACATGTTCTTTACACAAGCAATCTGGGCAAAGGCAATACAACAGGAAATAAATAATATTTTCTTTTCGATTTGCAGTTTTTTCAGACGCTTTTCCATTTACTTGCAATTTGGTTTCTCCGGATCGGGCTTCCCAACACTTGTACCGATAAACCTCGGACCAGGTTGTCTCCTAAACGATTGAAAATGAAATTAATTATTCAAAATTATAGCTAACTTTTCCATCTTTTTCATCTTTAACAAGTATGCCAAGTCTTGCTAGCTGATTTCGGATCTTATCCGAAGTGACAAAATCCTTTTTCCCCCTTGCATCCCTTCGAATATCCATCAGCAGCTCCATGACTCCCTTCAGGCGGTCATTTTGCGGATCATTTTCATCCCTCAGGCCTAAAATATGCTCTATATAGTTTCGGAAATAGGTCTTTGTAAAATCCAGGCATTCCTGCGAAATCGTGCTCTTTTCGAGGTCCCCGCTCTTAAATGAATTGATAGGATTTACCAGGGTGAAAAGGTTGGCCAGCACCTTAGCCGTATTGAAATCATCATTCATGAAATCATCCATTTCCCGGCAGGAATCATAAAATTGCCGCTCCAATGCCTCTTCTCTTTTTTTGGAAGGCTCGTAGACCAGGTTCTTCAGATCCAAGTAAGCGCACCAAAGCCTGTGCAATCCTTTTTCCGCAGCCTGCAGGGCTTCATTGCTGAAATCCAGGGTACTTCGGTAATGGGTTTGAAGAATGAAAAAGCGGATAGTCATCGAAGAATAGGCCTGGGTCAGCAGCGGGTTTCGGCCACTGAACAATTCGGTCAGGCGGATAACATTATTATAGCTCTTTCCCATTTTCTTGCCATTGATCGTGATCATATTGTTGTGAACCCAATAATGGGCTGGCATCTCATGATTACAAACGGTGCTTTGCGCGATCTCGCTTTCATGATGGGGGAATATGAGATCCATGCCGCCCCCATGGATATCGAACCGATCGCCGAGGTATTTTGTGCTCATTGCGGAGCACTCGATATGCCATCCGGGAAATCCTTCTCCCCAGGGACTGCTCCACCGCATGATATGTTCGGGGGGAGCAGATTTCCAAAGCGCAAAATCCTGTTTGTTTCTTTTTTCTTCCTGGTTTTCCAGGTCACGGGTTGTTTCAATCAAATCATCCAGAACCCTGCCGCTCAATTTCCCGTATGGATATTTGTCCGCATATTTTTTGACATCGAAATAAACCGAACCATTGGTTTCATAAGCATATCCATCTTCCATAATTTTTTTGATCATTTCGATCTGCTCTACGATATGGCCGGTTGCCGTGGGTTCGATACTCGGCTCGAGGTTATTAAACTGAAGCATTGCCCAATGAAAAAGATTGGTGTATTTCTGAACCAATTCCATAGGCTCAAGTTTTTCGATCACAGCCTTTTTTGAGATCTTATCCTCAGCCTCCCTTCCCTCCTCTTCAAAATGCCCCGCATCTGTGATATTTCGGACATAGCGCACCTTGTATCCCAAATGAAGCAGATAACGGTAGATGACATCAAAAGTGATAAAAGGCCTGGCATGGCCCAGATGGCTCTCTCCGCTGACCGTTGGTCCGCAAACGTACATGCCCACATGGTCCTGGGTCAGGGGAACAAATAATTCCTTCTGCCTCGAATAGGTATTATAAATTGTAAGCTCGCTCATGGTTGATTTTATGGTAGTTGTTCCTGGCTGGAGATGGTGCATTTTTCCGGGCCGTTAAAATTACGTTACCTCCTGCAAAGAGGAATAGCGCCGGGCCAACAGTTTTGACAAATACGGTAAGATAAATAAGCCACTTTGTAAAGATATTCATTTTATCGAAACTGGTATAGGAGAGTTATTTCCCCCCATCCGGAAGCCGGATATCCGCAATAACTGGGTGATGGCACTAAACCGAAGCGGAGGTTTGAAATTCAAAAATCGCAAAAACCTTTTTTAAGTAGAATATTGCTTAATTAACGCCTCCCGATTTCCACAAATTCATTTCCCCAATCCGGAATTGGAGGTTTGAAATTCAAACAAATTCATATACCCCCATCCGGAAGCCGGATATCCGCAATTACAGGATGATGGTCCGAATACGGAGGTTTGAAATTCAAACATTGAAGCACTTGAGTTTCGGGGGAGCACAAAATATAGTCAATTCTTAAGGTCGGCGAGAGATTGACATAAGTGCGACCGATCCCAAAGCCTTTGCTTGTAAAAGCATCCTGCATATTTCCCCGGATCGTCGAATAGGTATAGGAGCCAGGTAGGTCGTTGAAATCACCGCATATAATATGTGGGACCTGACAACTGTCAATTGCGCTCCTGACCAGGTCAGCCTGTTCCCCCCTGAAGCCATAAGCCTTTCTCAATTTCTTAATGATCGATTTGGAAGCCATCAGCATGCTGTCGTCTGCATTTCGGATGATATCGATATTGTGGTAGTCCCGGTTATGAAATAAGACGGACTGAAGATGGGTCGTGAAGATCCGCAGGGGTTTTCCATTTATATCAAGGTCTGCGGCGATCAGGCTCTCAGTAGCTCTGATATTGCTCTCCTTCCTGAACTTTACCTGCAAAGTATCCTTGATAGGAAACCTGGAAAAGATAATGACGCCCGTTTCATATACCCAGCTATAATGGTGGTAGTCCTGGGAAAAATAGTAATACGGGTAATTCAGTTCTTTACATATATATTCAATATTATCCGGAAGGATCCTTGCATTATGGCACTCAAAAAATTCCTGAAAGCACATTATGTCCGCATTTTGCTCTTTTAAAAATTCGGTCATTTTCTCCCAGTGATCCAGATTGGATTTGGGTGAACTGAATTCATCCCATTCATGAACATTCCAGGTCAGTATCCGAATGCTTCCGGCGGCTTTCTCATTTTTGAAAGCCGCCCCGATATGAAATCCTAACAATGCATGTATGTCCTTCCAGCCAATTAACAAAGTGAGCAGGGAAATCAGGGCCCATTTGCGGGAGGAGAAAAACAGCCAGAAAATAAAAAAACAGAAGACCCCCAATAAAAGAAAGGGAAAAACAATTCCCAACAATGAAATAAACCACCACCTGGCCGGATGAAGAAAAGGATTGCAGCATGCCAGCAGGAAAAGCAGGCAAATGAAAAAATTTGAAAATACGATGAACCGCTTGGTGAAATTTCGCAGTGTGGGCATGCTCTCGCGTAAGTTACAAATCTTCCTTGTCTGCTGCTCTTTTGAGGATTTCTTTTTCCTCTTCAGTCAGTAAACGGAAGCCTTGTTGATTGATTTTATCCAGGATCTCGTCGATGCGCTTTTGGGTGATATTCGGAATCTTCCTGTAAGGCTGTGTCCCTGAAACATTATAATAAAAGCGTTCTCTGGGGTTCTTGTCTTTTTCAAATTTGTTCGCCGGATCAAAGAGGCCCGAAACCCAATCAAAAAACTGGTTGATCCAAAGACCGGGGTCCCTGCCCTTACGGACCAGGCTGATAAAAATATAACCCACTCCTGCGGCACCGATCTCCGCTACATAAATACCTGCATTCCCATGAGAAATACCGGCCACATTGATCAGGACGAAGGCCAGGGTAAGGACCCATAAGGGAATACCTCCGTTGATAAGTGGAAATATGCGATAATTCGGAGCAATGGTGGTAGTCGCAATGGCAACGGCCATGACTGGGGGAGTGGATCCCACCAGAAAGGCATCATTTCCTGCGGGCTCGAAATGCGGAAAGATCATAAAAAAGGATAAAAACAAAAACGCTCCGGCAAAACCTCCGTAAAGGTAAATAGGAATAATATGCCGGGTGCCTGTAAGTTCCTGAAGGATATAACCAAAACCCCAAAGCCAGATCATATTCGCGATGAAGCGGAAGATCTTATCGTCGCAGAACATATAGGTCAGAATGGTCCAGGGTCGGCTTCCCAATTTCATTTTATCAGCTGATAAAACAAACCAGTTAAAAATGTCCTTATAATAATTTTCAATATAATTCGGGGAAGAACCAAGTTTGTAAATCGTGAAGATAAAAAGAAGTGTAGCGAATAGAACCGCATTGAGAACGATTAAATGTATCAGGGAATTGCCATCGTCACCAAGGCCGATTTTCCTGCGGTAGCTTTCCTGCATTGGCTGCATATTGCTTCAATTGTGCTTCAACCGTGAAATTACAAAAAAACAGGGCTTTAACGGCCCAAATCAAGTAATAGTTTATAATTAACTTTTAAAGCCGCCAGCAGTTCAATAGAAATTTCGGCGGTTAGTTCTGTTCCAGTAAATAACCAACAGGATTCCGACCAGTGCTCCCCCAAGATGGGCCCAGTGGGCAACATTATCCCCGGCTGAATTCTGGACTCCGAGGTAGAGCTCCATGGCTGCATAGAAAAGCACGAACCATTTTGCTTTGATGGGGAAGAAGAAATACAAGTAGATCAGGCTATTGGGGAAAAGATAGCCAAAAGCTGCCAGGCAGCCGAATACCGCGCCAGATGCTCCGAGAGTGGCTTCATTTACCCGGGCTGCGGCAATATCAACCGGAGAAATGCTGCCATAAGAGCCCCCGTATTTGGTGATAAAATTGATCTCATCCTGCTGAAAATCCGGTGAGGCAGGATTAAGCGCCTGTAGGGCATGGAGCATATGTCCATTTGTATAATAAAGGACAGCGAGGTGAAGCACCGCGGAACCAAGTCCGCAAAGTATATAATAAGTCAGGAACCTCTTTCCACCCCAGACATTTTCCAATATGCTCCCGAACATCCAAAGCGCAAACATGTTGAAAAAAATATGACCAATCCCGCCATGCATGAACAGATGAGTAATTAGCTGATGGGGCCTGAAATATTCGGAATGAATATCATGGAGGGCAAAAAGGTTGTCAAAATCGAAATACGGATTGTGTTCAAAAACATTCTGCGCGAAGAATACGAGGACATTAGCAATAATCAGGTTCTTTATAACCGGCGGGATCATCTGAAAACCGCCCGGGCGAAATTCTGTCATAGTACGTTATTGTGTGCCTGCAAATTACGTTTTTGATTCAGACTAAGTATTCATTGATTTTCAGTTGACTGCATTTTTCAGGACGAGCCGGACCACATTTTCGATATGCTGCGTATGGGGAAACATATCGACAGGCTGTACCCCGGTGACCCTGTATTTTTCGTCTAAAAGCTTCAAGTCCCTGGCCTGGGTGGCTGGGTTGCAGCTTACATAAACAATGACCGGGGATTCCAGTTGCAGCAGCATTTTAACTAATTTTTCATGCATACCGGCTCTCGGAGGATCTGTAATGATCACATCGGGTCGGCCATGTTCCGAAAAGAATTTCTCATTACAGATATCGATCACATCGCCTTCGAAGAAATGGGCATGGCCGATTTGGTTGATTCGGGCATTTTCCCTGGCGTCCTCAACAGTTTCCCCAATGGATTCCACCCCGATTATTTTTCCGGCTTCCCGGCTGGCATAAATGCCAATGCTCCCTGTTCCGCAGTAAAGGTCATAAACCGTTTCCTTTCCACTCAGCCCGGCAAAGGTTTTAGTGACATCATAAAGGACTTCCGCCTGCCCTGTATTGGTTTGAAAAAAGGATTTGGGGCCGATCTTGAATCTGAAATCTCCCAATTTTTCAATAACAAAACCGGGTCCGCTATAGATTTCAGGAGTCAAACCATGAAGGCTGTCATTCCATTTTTCGTTGATGGTATAGAGCAGGGTCGTAATAGCTGGGAGTTCTTTCTGGAGAAAGTCTAGCAGGGAGGTTCTTTTTGGCTGATCCTCGTAACCAAACACGATATTTACCATGATCTCGCCTGTTTTACAGATCCTCAACTGCAGGTTCCTTAAAAATCCTTTATGGGCTTTTATGTCATAAAAGGAAAACTGATTGCGGATAGCGAATTCTTTGATAGCAATTCGGATTTGGTTTGATGGCTCCTCCTGTAAATAACAGGTCCTGATATCAATGATCTTGTCGAAAATGCCTTTAGCATGAAAACCGGCCACATCCTGATAGGGAGTGATACCGGCATCTCTGAACTCTTCTGTCAAAAGAAAACGCCTGTTGCTGAAAGTATATTCAATCTTGTTTCGGTAGCCTGTAGTATCCTCCTGCCTGGCGCCGATGATCGGAGATATCCCGGGTAATTCAATTTTTCCGATCCTGCGCAAATTGTCTTCGACCTGTTTTTGTTTATACTTAAGCTGCAATTCGTAGGGAAGCATTTGCCACTGACAGCCTCCGCAAACCCCAAAATGACTGCAAAAAGGATCTACCCGTTGAGCAGAAAATTCATTAAAGCGCAATATATGGCCATCGGCCCAGTCCTTTTTGTTCCGTATGAGCCTCACGTCAACGCGGTCACCGGGCACGGCCTGTTCGATAAAAATTACCTTGCCTTCAGAATGTGCCAGGGACTTGCCTTCTGCCGCATATTCCTCCACCAGGAGATTTTCCAGCGTTATGTTCTTATTCTTTCTTTTCACGATGTAAATATAGAATACTAAGCCTTACAGGTTTTACGTTCTTGGGCCGCACCAAGATGACTGTTTGCCTAAGAAGCAGATCTTGAATCCCCGTACTTTGTCTCATAGTTTGAAACCAATTAACTTCGTTAAAATAAAATAGGATATGCGCTCCGGCAAAATCGGATTCATTTTTTTGTTATTTATTTCGGCCTCGTTGTCAGCCCAGGATCAGGCGGGTTATAGGATAAAATTAACACTGAAGCCTTATACCCATAGCCAGGTTTACCTGGCCTATTATTATGGTAAGGTAAAGGCAATTGCAGATTCGGCCAACCTGGATGAGAACAGCACTACCACTTTCAGCGGAAAGGATAATTTGCCTGGCGGGATTTATTTCGTTGTTTCCCCCAGGAAAGAGATACTTTTTGAACTGCTGATCGATAAGGAACAGCATTTTTCCATGACGGCCGATACAAATAATATCGAACAAAACCTGAAATTCGAAGGGTCCCCGTTAAATTCGGCATTTTTCACATATACGCGAACGATGGCAAAATATGGCCAGTCCATCGGCAATATTCAGAAAGAATATTTAACGGCTCATAACAGATCTGATTCGCTTAAGATCCGCGAAAAGATCTTGGCTATGAACCAGGAAATACAGAATTACCGCAATGATGTCATTACCAAAAACCCTGATTCCTTTCTTTCTGCCTTACTGAGCGCAATGAAAGAACCGGTGGTTCCCCCGGCTTCCCAACAACCCGGAGGCAAATACGATACCATGTATGCCTACAGGTACTATAAAACACATTATTGGGATGGGGTTTCCTTTATGGATGACAGGCTGGTGAGGACTCCGTTCTTTGATAATAAACTGGATAAGTATTTCAAGGAAACCGTTTCGCCCGTACCCGATTCCATTATACGGGAGGTGGACTGGATGCTGCTTTATTCCCGCACTGCCAAGGAAATGTATCGGTATCTGATGGTTCATTTCGTGCAGAAATACATAAATCCGGAATACATGGGGCAGGACGCCGTCTTCCTCCATATTTTCGAAAAATTCATCAATACGGGAGAGGCAGATTTCTTTACCGAAAAATACCGGAAGATCATCAATGACCGGGCTTATAGTCTGATGGCTAACCAGATCGGCCAGTCGGCCGCTAACCTTGACATGGTGGACAGTTCGGGCAAACCCGTCCCTCTTTTAGGGATTGAAGCCAAATTCATCTTAGTCTGTTTTTGGGACCCGACTTGCAGCCACTGTAAAGAAGAAGTGCCGGAACTGGACTCCATCTATGAAGCGAAATGGAAAAATGAAGGCGTGAAGATATACGGGGTAATGGTGGATGGAGGACAGGATAACTGGAGGAAATTTATCAGGGACCACAATTTGAAAGATTGGATAAACGTTTACCAGCCCAAAGACAAAGCCGACGCTGACGAAGCAGCCAACAGGCCGGGTTACAAACAGTTATACGATGTTTACCAAACACCCACTCTCTTTCTGTTGGATAAGAACAAGCGCATTATTGCGAAAAAGTTAAATTATCAGCAATTCGACCATATCATAGACCTAAAGCTGAAGAAGGAAAAATAAAACTGACATGAGACAACTCAATGCCTGCCTGCTGACCCTGATTTTCCTGATGTTTTTTTTAGATTCACCGCTTGACGCACAAACTTTGTTTACCTATGGGGAAAATAAAGTCAGTAAGGACGAATTCCTTAAAGCATACTCGAAGAACAATACCGAAGCAAACCCCACCGATAAGTCCTACAGGGATTACCTGAATTTATATATACGGTACAAACTGAAAGTGCAGGCTGCATATGACCTGAGAATGGATACCGTCGCTTCCCAAAAGACAGAACTAAAGAATTTTAAGAACCAGGTAGCCGATGGCTATATGACAGATGAACATTGCATCGACAGCCTCGTGAATGAGGCTTATGAAAGAAGCACGAAGGATATCCTGCTGGCTCATATCTATATTGCCGCTCCGCCGAATGCCAGTCCCGCCGATACCTTCAAGGCCTATCAAAAGGTCACTGAAGCTTTCGACGCCCTGAAAAAAGGGAGGGAATTCGGGCCAGTGGCTGCTGAATATTCTGAAGATAATTCTTCCCGCAACGACGGAGGTAAAATCGGTTGGATAACCGTATTCAGCCTTCCCTATGAGCTGGAAAACCTCGCCTACGCTGTGCCTGCCGGACAATATTCCGCTATATACCGCAGCAGGAGCGGATTTCACGTCTTTGAAAATCTGGCGCAAAGAGATGCCATTGGAAAAATAAAAGCCGCCCAGATCCTGATCCCGATTCCTCCGGGAGCATCTGATTCCGTAAAAGCAATAGCCAAACAGAAAGCAGACTCCATATATACCGCCCTGATGAATGGGGCCAAATTCGCGGAATTAGCAAAGAAGTACAGCGGTGACAACCTCTCCTATCAAACCGGAGGCGAGCTTGCTGATTTCGGAGTAGGAAAATTTGATTCTGCCTTCGAATCAGCAGCATTTGCTCTAAGCCAGGATGGGGAGATCAGCAAACCCGTACTTACCAGTTTTGGTTATCATATCATAAAAAGAATTGCAAGAAAACCCGTCCCGCCCAGGACAAAAGAAGCTTTGACGGAATTGAAGACCCGGGTGAGTACGGATAGCCGGATAAGTGTGGCGACCAATAAGTTCCTTAAAATGATCTATGCGCAGACCCATTTCAAGCGCAGCCCGGTGAATATGGACCAGTTTTCCATATATACCGATAGCATATTACAACATAAGGCGGCCCCTCCTTTTCCGGGCCTGAATGAAAAGACTGTTCTGTTCACGATGGGAAATAAGGAGTTTACCGTAAAGCAATGGATCGATTATGCCAAAAATACCAGAAATCTCTCCGCCATGCGCGGGCGCAGATCCGTACCTGAAGGACTGGAAAAATTCATCGAGACAAGGGCCTTTACTTATTACAGGGAGAATTTGGAATCCTATAATAACGAATTTGCCTATCAACTGAAAGAATTTAAGGAGGGAAACCTGCTTTTTGAGGTCATGCAAAAAAAGATTTGGGACAAAGCATCTTTGGACAGTGCGGGCCTTAAGAAATATTATAATGAGCATAAAGATAAATACTGGTGGCAGCCGGGCGCAGATGCCATCCTGTTCACCTGTAACAATGAAAAGTCAGCCGATAATCTTAAGAGCCTTTTAACTGGCAACTTCTCCAACTGGAGGAATATCGCAGATAGCCTGCATGGTTCAATACAGGCAGATTCAGGCAGATTCGAACAAGCGCAGTTACCAAAATCAGATAATAAGCTCGAAGCCGGCCAGTTTAGCTCTATGACACAGACCGTTCCAGACAACACTGTGAGTTTCACTTATGTCATTAAGACCTACCCTGAAAAATCTCCTCGCAGTTACCTGGAAGCCCGTGGTTTTGTGATCAACGATTTTCAGAATTTTATGGAAGATCAGTGGATTGCTCAACTGAAATTAAAATATCCTGTCAAAATTAACGAAGCGGTTGTAAGCAAATTGCCAAAATAAAAGGGCCCTGTCTTAGAAGATTTCTTTCACCGCGTTACAGATCACATGTGGTTTTCCCAGTGTATAATAATGGAGGACAGGAATAGCGTTTTTCTTCAATTCCTTACTCTGCTGGATCAGCCACTCGGTCCCCACCACTTCCACTTCAGCATCGGTCCGGCATTTCAGGATTTCATTGCAGAGATCCGTTGGAATATCCACATGAAAAATTTTTGGAAGTATACTCAATTGCTTTTTGCTGGTAATCGGCTTCAGGCCTGGGATTATCGGCACTTCAATGCCGGCTGAGCGGCACGATTTGACAAATTCGAAGAATTTCTGGTTGTCGAAGAACATTTGCGTCGTGATGTATTCAGCCCCTGCATTCACTTTCGCCTTCAGATGCATGAGATCGGTATCCATGTTGGGAGCTTCAAAATGTTTTTCGGGGTACCCGGCTACTCCGATGCAGAAATCAGTCTTGCTTCCGTTCTTGATATCCTCTTCGATATATATTCCATGATTCAGGTTAACGACCTGCTTCAACAAGTCAATTGCATAGGCATGACCATCAGGTTCCGGTTCAAAGGAGGATTCATTTTTTGCGGCATCGCCCCTCAAAACCAAAACATTGTCAATTCCTAGAAAATTCAGATCTATCAGCGCATCCTCGGTCTCCCTTTTGGCAAAGCCTCCGCATATCAGGTGCGGTACAGCATCCACCCGGTAATGGTTCATGATGGCAGCACATATTCCGACCGTACCCGGTCGCTTGCGAACCTCCACCTTGAGAAAACTGCTGTCCGCCTGTTTCTTAAACATGGTCTCACTCCGGTGGTAGGTGACATTGATGAAAGCTGGTTTGAACTCCATCATGGGGTTCAAATGGTCATAGATGGAATTGATGGTTTTACCTTTAAGCGGAGGAAGAATCTCAAAGGAAACCACGGTGCTTTTCACCTGTCTGATATGGTCAATAACCTTCATGGTTTTTAAAATGATGTTGATCAACGGTTTGTGCGGTATAGAAACAACACGGCTTATAAGCACAAACTGCAAACTTAAATAATAGCACAAAGAACGCAAATTCGTGTTAAACAATTATATGCGAACCATTAGTTTCGCCAGATTCGGTTTTGTTCATCTATTTTTGCGAAAATTTTTTCATTGAGCCTGAAGATTCACACAAAGGACCTGGTTAAGACCTATAGCAGCCGCACTGTGGTCAACCATGTTTCGGTAAACGTGAAACAGGGCGAGATCGTTGGCTTGCTTGGACCAAATGGAGCGGGAAAGACAACTACTTTTTATATGGTTGTGGGTCTGATCAAACCGGATGAGGGTTATGTATGCCTGAATGATACCGATATCACGCGGCTGCCCATGTACAAGAGGGCACAGATGGGGATCGGCTACCTGCCACAGGAAGCCTCTGTTTTCAGGAAACTGAGCGTGGAAGACAATATCAGGGCAATACTGGAAATGAGGAAGATTCCCAAAAAGGAGCAAAAAGAAAAATTAGAGGGCTTGTTAGAAGAGTTCGGCCTGAATCAAGTGCGTAAAAACAATGGCGATTCCCTTAGCGGAGGCGAGCGCAGAAGAACCGAAATCGCCCGCGCACTGGCCGTGGATCCGAAATTCATCCTCTTAGATGAGCCCTTTGCAGGTGTCGATCCCATCGCTGTGGAAGATATCCAAACCGTTGTAGCCAAATTAAAATACAAGAATATCGGCATCTTGATCACCGATCACAATGTCAACGAAACCCTCTCCATTTGCGACCGTGCCTACCTGCTGATTGAAGGGAAGATCTTCAAACACGGTACGGCTGAAGAACTGGCTAATGATGCCCAGGTTCGCCGCCTCTATTTAGGCAGAAACTTTGAGTTGAAACGTAAAGATTACCTGCACGAGGAAGCACGGGGAGATCGTGCATCCAATCCCTGATATGGCTCATCCGCATTCACCGGGAATCCAGGTCCCGCTGATCCCTTCTTTTTTATGTGGTAATGATTCCCTATTTTGCTGTAGATGAAACCAGGAAGGAGCATTTTACCGCAATTAATGCGGGCGAATGAATAGGCGAGATTCCGTCTGGCAAGCAGAGAAAACATCAGATATTCAGATGAAATTACTTAGCCCCGCAATATCCCGGTTGGCACGTCTCAGGCTCTGGCAAATGGAGCAATGGGTGCAAAATCCAGTTGATATACAGCGGGAAGTACTTCAGCATTTGGTCACATCAGCCCAATACACAGAATTCGGACGGAAATATGATTTTTCAAAAATTTTCTCCATAAAGGAATTCAAAAAAAGGGTTCCCATCCACGAATACGATGACCTGAAGCCCTATATCCAGCGGATCATGAACGGCGAGCAGAATGTGCTTTGGAATACCCCGATCAACTGGTTCGCGAAGAGCAGCGGCACCACCAGCGATAAAAGCAAATTCATTCCGGTAAGCAAGGAAAGCCTGGAAGATTGTCATTATAAGGGGGCCAAGGACGTGCTGACCATGTATTACATGTTCAATCCGGAATCCGACCTTCTTACAGGTAAAGGCCTGGTAATCGGTGGCAGCCATACCATTAACCAGCTCAACGAAGATGCCCATTATGGAGATCTCAGTGCGCTCCTGTTACAGAACTCCCCTTTTTGGTCTACTTGGATCAGAACACCAGAACTGAATATCGCCTTACTGGACGAGTGGGAGGATAAGATTGAAAAGCTCGCTCAGAGCACAATCATTGAAAATGTGACTTCAATTTCAGGGGTGCCTACCTGGACCCTGGTGCTGATCAAACGCATTCTGGAGATCACTGGAAAAACCTGCCTGACTGATGTCTGGCCTTCCATAGAACTCTATATCCATGGGGGGGTGTCTTTTGTACCCTACAGGGAACAATTTTCTCGTTTGATGGGCCGTAATATCAATTTCCTCGAAATGTATAATGCAAGCGAAGGCTTTTTTGCCGCCCAGTCCAACCCGATGGACGATGGAATGCTGCTTTTCCTGGACCATGGTATCTTCATGGAATTCATGCCGGTGGAAGAATACGGGAAGGATTCCCCCGAAACCATCGGATTGAAGGATGTTGAAATTGGTAAGAATTATGCATTGGTTATCAATACCAATGGGGGGCTCTGGCGCTATTTGCTGGGCGATACCATCCAGTTTGTGACAAGAGATCCCTACCGGATCAAAGTAAGCGGAAGGTTAAAGCATTTCATGAATGCCTTCGGCGAGGAAGTCATCGTCGACAATACCGACAAGGCCATTTCAATTGCCAGCGAAAAAACAGGGGCTATCGTCAATGATTATACGGCTGCGCCGGTCTATTTCAGCGATCACAGCAATGGGTCGCATGAATGGCTGATTGAATTCGAAAAAGAGCCTGAAAATCTGCATCGTTTTATATATGAATTGGATTCGGCTTTAAAGAATATAAACAGCGATTATGAAGCCAAGAGGCATAAGGATATTGCATTGCGAATGCCTTCTGTTAAGATCCTGCCCAAGGGCATTTTCAGTGAATGGCTGCGCAGTAAAGGAAAATTGGGCGGCCAGCACAAGGTACCCAGGCTTTCCAATGGCCGGTCATATATCGATGAGATCATTTTATTGCTCATTCAACATCATTCCTTTCTGGCCTGAGTCCTTTCCCCCACACCCGATCGCAGGTATAAAATACCGATCGCTATGCTTACAAAGGAAGAAGTAAAAAACAAATAGAGATAGGGGACCATCATTAAATTATAGAAGATCACGATGGAAATTTTCAAAGCCGCGATCGGAATATTGGATAATTCCCATTTCCTGCTCATAAAATGGCAGACCAGGACAAACAAGAGCGGGACAATGAAACTCATGACGATTAGTAATAAATGCAAGGCTTCCATTCTGGCCGGGATAAAATAACGTGCAAATCCGAGATAATCCCTGAATGTGTCCGGGCTGTCCTGCCAAACCCTTTTGGAGAATGAGATATAGGAAGCAGGCAACTTAAGCAGCCTGATGAAATTATTCCAACCAAAGGGAATGATCAGCAATAAAAACAGCCCAAGGAGGTTTACCCCACTGAGAACAAGTACATTTCTGAATCTCCCTTTCAGCAGCAGATAGATAAAATAAGCGGGAACCCAGCCAATAAGGGCGTACCTGCTTAGCAGACAAAGGCAAATACCAATACTAATCGCATAGATGTTCTTTGATGCAAGGGCGAAGACCACGAAAAAATAATAGATAACTACGACCCCCTCCTCCGAAAAACTCAAAAACCCATGGGTATCGTTTTCAAACAGGATCCAGGCAAACAAAAGCAAAATGGAAATCAGCAGTGGAATTGCGGACCTGCTCCTGATCGCTGTGAAATAGAGGCTGAATGCGAACAAAAAAACGAGTACCGCTATTGTAATCCATCTGATATCGAGGTGAAACCATACAAGAGGCGTGAAGGGAAGCCACATCGCAGGCAGATAGACCGGTACGCTCCCATTCCAGATCTCGGGGATATTGTCATAGACCTGGTCCCAATGACCATGAACAAAGCGACTCCCCATGGTTTGGATAACTGGCAGCATGTCGGCATTATGATAGTCGATCGGGTTTTCATTGAGCACCTGCAAGGCGATATAACAAATAACAACAGAACCTCCAATCAGGAATAATCCGACCACCCATCGATTGAAGGGTGATCGAAAGGCCGAACCTTTCTTATTGAAAGAAAGGGGGGGAAGAAAAATGATAGAGGCCGAAATAGCAATGCCGCATAAAAAATAGACCAGGGAGACAAGGGAAGCCAGTTGTTTGAATTTAAGAAGGTAGGTCAGGCAAAGTATTTCCAAAAGGATGAACCCTGGTAGCCAAAGACTGCTAAAACGAACCGCCTTTTTCATTTGTTTCATACTAAGCTCATATGCAGGAGGCAAAACTATGGAGCTAAATACAACATAACCAATTATAACTTATAGAATTTGACGAACTTCATGTTGAAAAACCCGCTTATGTCATTGACCGGCCGTCTAAAAAAATTCAAATTCATTCATTGGGCTTATAACCTGTTTCATTACAATCGCCTTTTACACAATAGATCCGCCTATGAAAAATACCGGATCAACAAATCCTTAACCGCTTCCATATCAAGCAGGGATTTTCCCGACCAGGAACCGGGAGCATGGCTCGATCGCGGTGATTCGGGAATACTGGCTCCCCAAAAACCCGGATTCATAGAATTCTCTTCAGAAATCCGGCAGCAACTTTTAACCTGGTCTTCTAATGGTTATCTGATCATCCCGAAATTTCTCGATGAAGCGCAGGTTAGCCAAATAAACATAGAGATAGAGAACCTCATCAATAAGGGACGGCTTCCGCTCACTCACGATCACAAATATTTGGAAGCTAACCGGCATTCGGATCTGATCGATGGCCTGACAAAGAATAGGGCCATTACAGGTCTGTTATCCTTTATCCTGGACCGGGAAGTATCCCCATTCCAAACCCTGAATTTCCTTCGGGGAAGTCAGCAAAGAGCTCATTCGGACAGCATTCATATGACGACCTATCCATTGGGCTATTTGATTGCAGCCTGGATTGCGCTGGAGGATACCAATCCTGATAATGGACCTCTATTTTATTATCCGGGAAGCCACCGTCTTCCCTACCTGCTCAACCATGATTTTAATGAGGGGGGAAGCCTCCTTACCCTGGGCAAAAAAGACTATACCGATTATGAGGATGCCATCGAACATTTAATAGCAGAAAAGCAACTGGAGAGAAAGGTCTTTATTGCCCGGAAAGGGGATTTACTGATCTGGCATGCCAATCTCATTCACGGAGGCCTGGCAGTAAGAAATCCGGTCCTTACCCGGAAAAGCATGGTCATTCACTATTTTGCAAAAGGGGTCATAAAATATCATGAGATCACAGAGCGGCCTTCTTTGATGGCCGAATGATGCCATCGCAATTCTTTATCTATATTGCAGCAAAAAGCAAAACCCTGCAAACCTTCAGAATGTAAAACCGGGACGGTTCATTTTGCCGCCAAAAAGGGAAATCATCGAAAGGGAAAGGTTGTATCTGGCGGGCAGAGAAAACAATTAAATTTCAGTAACGGAAAACGAACATGAGTATTTTGTCGCACAAGGGGAAATGAATATGCGAGGTTATATTTGGCAATCAGAAAAGCTTAATATATTCAGATGAAATTGCTAGAAAACAAGATTGCTGTAGTAACCGGAGCCAGCAGAGGCATCGGTGAAGCCATTGCAATGAAACTGGCGGAACACGGGGCAGCCATTGCCTTCACCTACCTCAGCAGTGAGGAAAAAGCACAATCCCTGGAAAAACGCCTCAAGGAATTCGGGATTGAAGCCAGGGCATGGAAGAGCAATGCCTCCATTTATCAGGATTGCGAAACCTTTATCAATGAAGTGGTCAAACATTTTGGAACAGTCGATATCTGCGTCAATAATGCCGGGATCTCAAAAGACAATCTTTTGTTGCGTTTGACTCCGGATCAATGGGACGATGTGATCAATACCAATTTAAAGAGTGTCTATAATATTACCAGGCAGGTCATCCGCCCGATGATGAAAGCGCGTAATGGCAGTATCATCAATATGAGTTCAATCGTCGGGATCAAGGGAAATGCAGGCCAGAGCAGTTATGCCGCTTCTAAAGCAGGTATCATCGGATTCACAAAATCGATCGCACAGGAGCTGGGAAGCCGTAATGTAAGATGCAATGCCATTGCACCCGGATTTATCGAGACCGATATGACCCATTATTTGAATGAGGGAGATGCCGCGAAAGCCTTCCTGGAAAATATTCCGCTGGGCCGCTTCGGGCAGGTGGAAGAAATTGCCAATACCGCCCTCTATCTGGCCAGTGATCTGAGTTCTTATGTTACCGGCCAGGTGATAAGCGCCTGCGGCGGTTTGAATATTTAAATTCTGACTTTGGAATCAATTTATAAACTTTTAAATGACAATAAGGAATGGGCAGCCGGACAGCTTAGGCTGGACCCGGAATATTTTGAAAAGCTTGCCCATTTGCAGAGTCCCGAATTCCTTTGGATAGGTTGCAGCGACAGCCGGGTTCCCGCCAATGAGATCACGGGAACTCAGCCAGGTGAGATCTTTGTTCACCGCAATATCGCGAACCTCGTTATACATACCGATGTCAATCTGCTCAGCGTTCTCGAATTTGCCGTTGTCCACCTGCGCGTAAAACATGTGATCATTTGCGGTCATTATGGATGTGGTGGAATTCGCGCAGCCATGACCAATCATGACTATAAGCAGGTCCTGAATATGTGGCTCAGGCATATTAAAGATGTTTACCGTCTCCACCGGGAAGAACTGGAAGCTATCGGGGATCTGGAAAAAAGAGCTGATCGCCTGACTGAACTGAATGTAAGGGAGCAGGTCCTGCACCTGTCGAAAACCTCTATTATTCAGAAGGCTTGGAATCACGAGCAAAGGCCCCATTTGCACGGCTGGGTTTACGGTTTGAAGGACGGCATTATCAAGCCGGTTTTCCTGATGAATGCAGGTTCACCAATCGATTCCCTCTATCAATACGATGATATTTAGCCTGAATCTATTTACTCTTAGCCTTTTGGACTGCCTTTCTTGAAAAATCAGTCGTGATGAGTCTGCCGCTGATGGCTGCCCTTTCTGCAAGCAATTTGTCCCAATGCTCCGTGCCCTGCCAGAATATTTTCTTCATTTCCACCATTGCTTCCGGGCTACTATGGGCCAGTGTCTCTGTCAGACGCTGGATCGATTCGTCCATTCCTGTGATATCAGGATGCAATTCTGCATAAAGCCCTTTTTTCCTGGCCCAATCTGCGTTCCTCCAAAGATTGGCGTCAATCGACAGTTGAGTGAAAGCCGAAAATCCGATCTTTCTTTCCACTACAGGTCCTACCACAAAGGGGCCAATTCCGATGGCCAGTTCACTCAGTTTCACATCCGACCCCTCTACGGCAATGGCATAGTCGGCGGCAGCGACCAGCCCCACTCCTCCCCCTACGCATCTTCCATGGACCCTGGCCACGATGAATTTCGGGCATTTTCGCATGGCATTGATCAGGTGTGCGAACCCGCTGAAAAAATGCTGTCCCTCGTCCTTATTTCCAATAAGGGCCAATTCATCAAAAGAAGCCCCCGCGCAGAAAGCCCTGGTTCCGGCGGACCTCAGTAAAATCACCTTAGTATCTGAATTATTTCCGGCTCCATGGATCTCTGTGGTTAATTCCTCAAGCAACCTGCCCGGTAAAGAATTGCTCTGTGGATGATAAAATTCGATAGTCGTAACGGAATTATGCGTTTCGACCCTGACATGCCCGTTTTGTATTTCGTGGATCATAGAAAAAAAGAACAAAAATAAAGCATCGTTAAACAGAAACTAAATTTTTCGAATGTGGACAAACAATCTCCTTTTAAAGAACTAATTTTTCACCCATTTGCGTTATTTGCGGGTAAACGGGCATAATCTATATTACTTGCAATTATGAATAATAATCTTATCCTTTTGGTCCTGCTTTCCGGATGCTGCCTGGCCCGATTACCGGTTCGCGCCCAATCACCCTGGGAGTTAAAAAAGGATGAGGACAGCATTTTCATTTATACCCGGGAAGCCTCTGATTCCAAATTCAATGAATTGAAAGTGAATATGGAAGTGCATGGGACCCTGGAACAATTGCGTTCCATATTACTCGATGTGGACCATTACAAGGATTGGGTATACGCCAGCAAATCCAGTAATCTCGTTGAGAAAAAAGGCGACGGGGAGCTGACCTATTATTCGGAAGTCACTGCCCCCTGGCCCCTTGAGAACCGGGATTTTTACAGCCGGATCAAGGCCAGGCTTGATTCGTTAGGAAAAAAGCTATTCGTTTCCTCCTGCAACCTTGCTGGCAAATATAAAGACAAGGACCATCTCGTCCGCGTCCCTTTCCTAAGGGCCGAATGGGTGGCCACCCTGATCGGAGCTTCCCGGATTCGTATCGAATATATACTGGACTGGAACCCTGGTGGGAGTATCCCGGCCTGGATCGCTAATATGTTTGTGACCAAGGGCCCTTACAAGTCCTTTACCCTGCTTCAGAAAAAAATGGCTTCGCTAAACCATTGAACCATGGCAGTACGACGATCCCGTTGGCGATCAATAGTCCCAATCATTGTTTTGATGATGGTCTCCGCGCTTTCAAATGGGCAGGAGCCAAACAATCCGGCAACGATTTACCGTATCTCCTCCGCGCATACTTGCTTTCCTGAACTGAACCGGATTAACGGCTATACTAACGACCAGCAATTCTTTGATTTTCAAAATCATTACACTGACAGTTCGGTATTATTGGTGGTTCCGGCAGGATTCCATGCCGAAAACGGAAGGGCCGATCTCATCTTTTGGTTTCACGGCTGGCACAACAATATAGATACTGCCCTTCGATATTATCATCTGGATTCCCAGTTCATCGCTTCACACAAGAATGCGGTCCTGGTCCTTGCAGAAGCGGCTAAAAATGCGGCAGATTCCTATGGAGGAAAACTCGAGCAATCAGGACAATTCAGCGAATTGGTGAATGATGTCCTTTCCGCCCTGGTGAGAAACAAGAGGATTCCCCGGCAATGCGGTGCGGGCAATGTTCTGCTGGCAGGCCATAGCGGGGCCTATCGGGTAATTGCCTATATCCTTCAAAATGGAGGCGTACAGGTTCAGGAAGTTGAGTTATTCGATGCACTGTATTCGGAAAAGGACAAGTTCATGGCCTGGATGAAAATGGACACCAATCATCGCTTTATTAATATGTACACCAACAAAGGGGGTACGGACGAAGTGTCAATTGGAATGATCAAGGATTTAGAACAGGAGCAGGTTCCGATGATACAAACTGAGGAAGATGAGCTCAACGGGAAGACATTAATCGCAAACAAGACTATTTTCATACATAGCAAACGGGAGCATAATGACATTATATTTAATCCCGATAATTTTCGCTTATTCCTTGAAACTTCCCCTTTTCTTAGGCCTACAAAACAACCATAAAATTCAGATTTGAACAGTTACAACATATTGGCATGCCGGTAACCGATCTCGTCCGGTCCAGGTAATTCTATGAAAAGCTAGGGTTCAAAGGAGTTATGGATTCCCTTTTCGATCACGAAGGAGGAAAGGTAAAGTCATCCATTATAAAAAGGGAGAAGTGATTCTCGAATTATATCAATTCCCTGATCCAGCCTTAAAATGAGATAAGGCAAAGGGGCAACGGGCATATCGACCATTTCGTCTTTGACATGGACGATATTGACCAGGCTTACCGCGAGCTAAAAGACGGAGGTTTCCGTTTAATTGAAAAAGCGCCCGTGTTCCTCCCTTTCTGGAAAAATGGCTGCAAGTACTTCAACATAACCGGTCCCGACGGAGAAAGGCTGGAATTCAACCAGATCCTATAAAAAATCTTCCTTCTTATCCACTTTATAAGAGCTTCTTTTCAAAACAAGGGTGGTGATCGGCGTAACGACCAGCGGCACATGTTCGAATACCGCCTGATCGATATCGATCCCGTAAGCCTCACTGTCGGAGCGGGCGAATTTTAGCAGGGAAAAATAACTGTTCAATATAAAGCTCTCTCTGTTGGAAAATACATTGTCATAGGAAAGAAATCTTTCCAATATGATGAATTTAAAATCCTTCAGGCCATGAGTATTGATATAGGAGAAATGGCTGTTGATAGCTATTTCCTTTTTACTAATCATTTCTTCGGCGACTTTCTTAAGCATGATCCCGATCCTCGGCTGTATCCTGAATCCCAGAGAAAAATCCACACGAATAATCTTGTCTTTTACGATCTCCTCCACATCATATTCTGCCGTATAGGGATCATCGGGGCGGTTGAAATTGATCAGCCAGTAGACATCGGCTTTTTTGACGGGGTTGGCGAAAATGGAGTCCATGATCCTTTTTTCCACCTGGCTATGGCTTTGCATTTTGGTGAGGTAAACTACATGGGTGGCATAACGGGGAACAGCCTCGTCTTCGATTAGTTTCTCAATGGAAGGCAAATAATCCTTTATGGGCACAAAATGGAGCATCTTCAAAGTGATCTTCCTGGCATTGTACCATATATACATTGTAGTGATCAGTCCGAATTCAAATACCAGGAAGAAGAGCCGTTTCAGGAGCTTCACTGCATTAGCGACAAAAAAGCTTGTCTCAACGCATAAGAATACAACGAGGATGGTCGTCACGAGCCATATCGGATAATGTTTGACATAGCGGAGGAAATAGTACATGAGCAGGGTCGTCATGAGCATGGCTACAGTAATAGAAAAGCCATAGGCGGCCGTCATCGCTTCGCTTGTCCTGAAATAAAGCACTACAAGCACGCAGCCGATAAAAAGGATCCAGTTGATGCTTGGAATATAGATCTGCCCCCTGATATCGGTTGGGTACTTGGTCTTGATCCTCGGCCAGAATCCCAGGCTGATGGCTTCACTGATCAGGGTGAAGGAACCGCTGATCAGGGATTGGCTTGCAATGATGGAAGCCAGCGTGGCAATCAATATACAGGGAAGCAGGAACCAGTCCGGAACGATCGCAAAAAAAGGATTGATGCCATTCAGGTTATCCTTGGCATGGGCAAGTGCCCATGCTCCTTGTCCCAGGTAATTGAGCACAAGTGTGGTCTTTACAAAGACCCAGCTAACGCGGATATTGCTTTTCCCGCAATGCCCCAGATCCGAATAAAGAGCCTCGGCCCCGGTCGTACAGAGGAAAACCGCACCGAGCAGCCAAAATCCACGAGGATGATGGGTCAATAACCTGAACCCGTAAATCGGATTGAGTGCCTTGAAAATAACCGGGTTATGCAAAATCTGGCCGGTACCCAATACTCCAAGCATGGTAAACCAGATTAGCATGATCGGTCCGAAAGAGCCTCCCACAACCTTTGTTCCAAATCGTTGGAATAGGAATAGGAGCAGGAGAATTACGAGAACGATTTCCATCACGAGATGATTTCCGGGAACGATGATCTTCTCAAAGCCCTTAACCATGGTAAGTCCTTCGATGGCCGAAGTGACTGAAATGGGAGGAGTGATGATGCCATCAGCCAGTAAGGTCCCGGCTCCGATAATGGCAGGGTAGACGAGGTTCTTTCCATATCGTCGCACCAGCGCATAGAGGGAAAAAACGCCTCCTTCGCCATGGTTATCCGCATTCAGCGTGATCACTACATATTTGAACGTGGTCTGCAGGGTGAGTGTCCAGAAAACGCAGGAAAGGGCTCCGAATATCAGTTCATTATCAACCTTTCCTCCATCAGAGATGATGGTCTGAAAAGTATAAAGGGGGGAGGTTCCGATATCCCCATAAATTATGCCTAAGGCAATCAGCAAACCTGCAGAAGTAACTTTCTTGAAGTGGGGGTCCATTGCACAAACCTTTTCAAAATAAAATTAATGCAGTTGGCAGGTAATAAAAAAGGTTTTTTTAACAATTCATCTAGATAATAACGAGAGATTCAGCCGTTAAAGTCCATGATATATGAGTCCCGGTCTTGCATATATTCATTTATGTTTTTATATTGGAAAACCAACCATTGTATGAAAAAACTCATTCTTTGTTTTGTCGGCTTTCCCTTGGCTAGTACTAATTTTCCATTCTCTGAAAGGATCGTTGAGGTCAGGTCCGGAGAATGGCCAATCAGCCTGGCGTATGACCGTGAAAACCCCCAACAGGAATATTTTCTTGAGTTCAGAGACCAACAAGTCTTAACAGGGGTGGTTCTGGATACCCTTCCGCTTGCCAATATCCAGCAAGTCAAATATCTTGGCCAGGCTCTTTCCGCACTAAAAACAGGGCATAGCGGGGATATCGCCAAATTCAAGGACTATTCCATCAAAAGAACTGATTCGACCAGGAAAGATCATTGCTATCTGTTAAGGTATAAGTGGGGACTGACCAATTTTAAACAAGCCGAGGCGGATATCCTCATAAATTCCATCCGAAATTTGTAAACCTTATAATACCTGACGTCTGAACAAACTTTACCCGTTTCTAAACTAAAGCCAAAAATTAAAAAATCCGACATGAAAAAAGTCTTATTTATTGCATTGCTATTGCCCCTTCTTTCCAGGGCGCAGTTCAAAATCGTCAACAATTCTGTCAGCAACCTGGTGGAACTTAGGGAAGGCACCTGGCCAATTACCCTGCAGCGGGTAACAAGGGATTCGGACACCAGTTATGTATTGCTCTTCCGTGACCAGCATTATCTGGACGATGTCATCATGACCACATTTAAGTTCGGCAGTGCAGACCAACTGAAATATTTTCAGAAAGGTCTGGCCGCATTGAAGAGTGGTAATAATGGAGATATGGCCAAGTACAAGGATTATTCCATTAAACGGGTGGATGTCAAAAGACAGGGTACCTGGTATGTGTTGAATTGCAATGACGGAGCCGTTACCAATTTTCAGCAGACAGAAGCCGATAAGCTGATGGCTGCGGCAGCGAGCCTGTAAGTATTAACGGATGCTTTACATTAAGTCACATTTCCTTAGTAAACTTAAGGTTGAGTTTTTGATTCTTATATCCATCATCAAAAACTTAAAATCATGAAACGTAAGCTCCTGGCCTTCTCAATTGCCCTGTTGACAATATCGGTTGCATTGAGCGGCTGTTATTGCCGTCGTTGTTATCATCCGCATTATTATCATTATCGTTAATAGGGGTTTCCTTATTATTTATTATTCTAAGGCCTTTTTCAATAGATTGAAAAAGGGTTTTTCTTTCCAAACTATGCCTTTCGTCGCAACTATTCCGGCGCTCGTCTCATTTGACCCTAAATCCTGAATTCCCTGATTATTTTTGTGTCGTTAAAGGTTTAAAACAACAATCATAAAATAATCATGAAAAAGAAAATCACCCTGATCCTGGCCGCCTGTTTCCTGACCGCCACGACTTTATTTGCAAAAAAACCAAATGACCCTTCCGTTCCTGCTGATCTTCAGGAAAATTTCAGCGCGCATTATATCAATGCCCGCCAAATCAGTTGGGACAAAGAACCTGACTATTATTTAGTGAGCTTCCTCATGGCTGGCACCCGGTTCTTTGCTTATTATTCCGATGACGCCAGTTTTATGGCAATTGCACATCCTGTTCTTTCCGATATACTTCCACAGGACCTGAAGAATTCCGTTAAGTCTAATTATTCCGATTATTGGATCACCGATCTCTACCAGGTTTCTGATCATCATCAACCCTATTATGTAATTATCCTCGAAAATGCCGATCAGAAAATTGTGCTCAAAAGCGATTCCAACAAGCATTGGGAGATTCAGAAAAGGATAAAGAAAGACTAAGATACTGTTCGATAAGATTAAAAAGGCCCGATCGGGCCTTTTTGCATTATAGATTTTCTTTAAATTGTTCAATCAACAGGAATTGAATGCATTCTTTCCCCTATCTGTTATCCTGGTTATTTGTCGCTATCGCGCTGATCGTTTTTTTGACAGCCGGCCTGCGCCTGCCGGCATTTTTCGCGCTATTAAGTATCAGTTGTATTCTTGGCATTGCGATGGGCATGTCTGCTGATGACCTAATCGGCCATATCCGCGACGGATTTGGGAATATCATGAAATCCCTGGGAATACTTATCGTTCTCGGGACTACCCTTGGTTCTCTTTTGGAACATAATGGAAGCATTGCCGTCCTTGCCGGTTTCATTGTTCGAAAGATCGGAAGAAAATTCATTGTTCTTTCTATGAATATTATCGGACTCGTGGTTGGAATGCCCATATTCTGTGATTCCGGATTTATCATCTTAAGCAATCTGAATAAATCCATCTATGAAAAATCAGGAATCTCTCCCTATATTACCAGCGTATCACTTGCGACGGGGCTGCTTAGTGTGCATTGTCTTATACCTCCGCATCCCGGAGCTTCCGCCGCAGCTTCCTTATTGCATGTTGACTTCGGTGAGATCTTACTGGTGGGGCTTTTACTCGCTATACCTGCTTCTCTTACGGGTTATTTCTGGGCAGTTTATGCCGGCAGAAAGACCAGGATGAAGGAATCTAAGATGCCTGGCCATGATTGGGAAGTGCCGGGACAGCAACATGTTTCTTTACTAATGGCACTCCTGCCGATCCTCGTCCCGGTTTTACTGATGGCCATCCGTTCCTTTATGACTCTTGAAAAAAATTCAGATAGCCCTTGGGCTAATTCGATAAGAGTAATGGGGGATCCTCTCGCAGCCCTTTCCATCGGCATCCTTCTGGCTATTTTAAGTTACCGTAGAAAGGACCTGACTAATATAAAAAAGGTGCTTTCAGAAGGAGCCGAAAAATCCGGGGGCATCCTGGTCATCATCGGTGCAGGCGGTTCCTTCGGCGCAATTCTGGGGGCGATGCATTTGGGGGAGGCATTCAGCGGGAGCCTGCCTCTCGAACGCATGGGCATTCTATTTCCCTTCCTCATCACTTCGCTGTTAAAGACGGCACAGGGATCCTCCACGGTAGCTATCATTACGGCCGCTTCCCTGGTCAATCCCTTGTTGCCTGCCCTTCACCTCGATTCGGATCATGGCCGCTTGTTATGCGTTTTATCAATGGGAGCGGGCTCAATGATCCTCTCACATGCCAATGATGCCTATTTTTGGGTGATCGCCCGCTTCTCGGACCTGGATACCCGTCCAATGTTCAAGTTCTATTCTCTTGCTACCTTATTTATGGGGACTGTTGTATTCGGCCTTGTCTGGCTGTTGTCTTTATGGCTGCTTCATTAAATTCTGATCATGCACCTGCTAATTGCCCCTAACGCTTTTAAAAATTCTCTGAGCGCTACAGAAGCAGCCCAATGCATTTACATGGGTTTATCTCAAAGCAAGCTTGATTTTTCGGCAACTCTTTTCCCGGTGGGCGATGGGGGCGATGGAACGGGCAGCCTTTTATCAATGCATCTTGGAGCAAAGATTATTGCCGTGAAGGCAAGTGACCCCATGGGCAGGGAGCTGGATGTTTCCATTCAAATCAGCAAGGATTGCATTGCCATAATAGAGATGTCGGAAGTCTGCGGACTAAAACTGATGAAACCTGAAGAATTGAATCCGCTTCATTTTTCCACTGAAGGACTTGGTGTTTTGATCCGGGATGCCTTGAAGCAGGGAGCAAAAAAAATCCTGCTTTGCATTGGAGGCAGTTGCTCAACAGACGGAGCCAGCGGTGCCCTTAGGGAATTGGGTCTTCGGTTCCTGGATAAGGGCGGAAAGGAATTGGCAGATCTGCCGGAGGATTTAATTAGGTTGGAAGCCCTTGACAGTGCGGCGCTGGAAACGGTTAATATGGACATATTATGTGATGTCGATAACAAACTATTAGGTGATCAGGGAGCAGCAAGGGTCTTTGGTCCCCAAAAAGGCGCAGACGCGGCAGCCGTGGCCAGGCTTGAAGCCTGCCTCGAAAAATTCGATGAGATCAGTTTTCGGCATAAAGGAATCCGCATGAGCGAAATCAAATACGGAGGGGCTGCCGGCGGAGTCGCGGCCGGATTAGCCTCATTTCTTGGGGCCAGGCTGGTGGACGGTGCAGGAAAATTCCTCGATTATACCGGTTTCGACCAGGAGTTGAAAAAGGCCGATCTGGTAATAACTGGCGAAGGAAGCCTCGATGAACAAACCCTTGCAGGCAAAGCGCCCTTTGCGGTGGCTGTCCGCGCTAAGAAATTGGGATTGCCCGTCACTGCAATGGCAGGAAGAGTTCCGCTATCCGCACAGGAAAGCCTATCTAACTATTTTGATGTTTTGCTGGCCATCGGCAATGAGCCCACGGATATGGCTACTGCATTAATGAATACAGGTAGCAATCTTACCCGAACAGCGCGTACGCTGGGCAATATGCTTGCAATGAATCGATAAAGATTCCTGCAAAATTTCCTGCAAAATGATTTCGCTTATTAATTCTGCACGAACAAAACCAGGCTTCCAAGTGAAAGGGCCAGAGACAGTGCAACGATAAATGCAATGGCGTTGGAGACTCCTTTTGTAGCTTTTGTGGCTGAATTGTGTAATACTGTTTTCATGGTAACGGATTTTTAATATTTAATAAAAGTCAAGCTTGATCATTATAGCGCAAATTCCGTACCGGAATTTCGTTTTCGTAAATATCCTAAGTGCTTATCCATAGCGGGTTTCAGCGGTTTTTACAGGGTGGCTGGTACTAACGCGTAACTGGTTGTTAAAAACTGCATTTTATGGCGATTGAATAATCAGGTAAATTCATAATTCTTTCAACCTAATACCAATACAGTGCGATATTTATTAACCATTCTGCTGATTAATTCCGTCCTGGCCTTTGCACAGGAACGGGGGCAGGCCCAATCAGATAAACTTCCTGAAAACCTAACGAGAAGCCTTCCTGAAAAGGAAGGAGTTTCTTCCCAGGGCATTTTGGATTTTTTGAATGCGGCGGCCCTGTCAAAAAATGAATTCCACAGCATCATGATCCTTCGGCATGGGAAAGTGGTGGCCGAAGGCTGGTGGAATCCTTATCGGGCGGGGCTGAGTCATACCCTTTATTCCTGCAGCAAGAGCTTCACGGCGACAGCAATAGGATTTTCTTGGAGTGAGCATTTGCTCAATCTCTCCGATAAAGTGATCTCCTTTTTCCCGGATCAATTACCGGCCACGGTTTCCCCCTGGCTCGCCGGGCTAACGGTTAAAGATGTCCTTATGATGTCTGATGGGATGGAGCCGGATCCTACGACCGTCATTCCTGCAAAAGCAAATTGGATCAGGGAATTTCTTGCTACGCCGATCGTTCATGAGCCAGGAACGACCTTTCTTTATAATTCTATGGGCACCTATATGCTCTCGGCCATAGTGCAAAAAGTCACAGGGAAGACTGTCCTTGACTATTTAGGACCCCGCCTTTTCGATCCGCTTGGCATCAATGGCATTGATTGGGAAACAGACCCTCATGGAATAAATACCGGAGGTTGGGGCCTGAGGTTGAAAACGGAAGACATGGCCAAATTCGGTGAATTGTTCTTACAAAAAGGGCAATGGAAGGGCAAGCAGATCCTTCCTTCCGAATGGGTTGAGCAGGCCAGCACTTTGAAGATCATTCAGCATCCAGCCTATTCACAGGCTAAAAGGGATTCCAGCGACTGGGAGCAGGGTTATTGCTACCAAATGTGGAGGTGCCGTCATAATGCCTTTCGTGGAGACGGGGCATTTGGTCAATATATCATAGTCATGCCTGACGAGGACGCTGTCATTGCCATCACTTCAGAAACGGGTAATATGCAGGACGAGCTAAACCTGGTATGGAAATATTTGTTGCCTGCATTTCAAAAGGGCAGTCTGCCGGCAGACCCAGGTTTGGATACAAAACTCAAAGAAAAATTGGCGTCACTTTCTTTGGATCCTGAAAAAAAATCAGATTTGGAGTCCATGGAGGCGACCCTCAATGATAAAGTGTTTTTGCTGGATTCCAATTCAAAAAAAATGAAGTCCGCCATCTTTCATTTCGAAAAAGGTATTTGTACCCTGACTATAAAAACAGATACCGCCGATTATGATTTGAAATTCGGATCTGGGAATTGGGTCTACGGAAGAACAACAATGCATGGGCCCTATCTTGTGGAAACCGCGCAAGGCAATTTACAGCATCTGCCACCTTTTGAGATCGCAGGTTCCTATGGATGGAAGGAAGACAAAACTCTTGAACTGGAATTGCGCTTTATCCAGAGTCCTCATACAGAAACCATAAGATGCCGGTTGGAGGGACAAAAATTGAATATGGAGCTCATCAAGAGCTTTTCTCCGGATAAGGGGCATCTGATTGTCCAGGGAAATGCCGGGAATTAGACCATCCGGGGCAATCATAAATCGAGGATCGCGATCGATGCAGGCAGGGTATTTAATTCAAATTGTTTAATCTTATTTGAAATACCGTACAATATTTTGTACATTTGAGCGTACATAAAATAAATATTATGCAAGCAGTAACCATAACTCAATTGAGAAACAATATTAAAAAGTATTTGGATGAAGTTTCACAATCTTCAGATGTGATTGTTGTTTCAAGAGCTGAAGAAGAAGCTGTTGTAATCTTATCGATGAAAGAGTATAACTCCCTCAATGAGACCGGTCATTTGCTTTCAACTTCCGCAAACAGGCAAAGGCTCCATGAATCAATTGATCAATTAAAGAATGGCAAGACCCGTAAATACAAACTATAAAACTCGACCTGTGAATTTTGATTTTACGGAAAATGGATGGGAAGATTTTCAATATTGGATAGAAACAGATAGTTCTATCGTTGGAAAAATAAAAGACCTGCTGAACGAAATCAAAAAAACTCCATTTCAAGGCACAGGAAAACCAGAGCCGCTCAAATATGATTTGAAGGGTTATTGGTCAAGACGAATTTCTGGCGAACATAGACTTGTTTATAAGGTCGAAGGCAAAAAAGGAGTAGACCAGAAATGTTATATCCTACAATGCCGCTTTCATTACGATTAATTTAACGAATCAGCCCATCCTCGTCACGCATAAAACAAGGATCGTAATCAATGCAGGCAGACCCTGTACCAGGAATATTTTCTTACTGACTGAATAGGCTCCATATAAACCGGCAATCAGGATACAAATCAGAAAGAATAAGGCTACATGATTTTTCCAGGCAGGATTCTGTATAAAGAGGGACCATATCAATCCTGCAGATAGAAATCCATTGTAAAGACCTTGGTTGGCCGCCATTTTACGAGTTGGGTGAAACAATTCATCAGGCATTGAACCTTTAAATACCTTTTTTGCCACAGTCTCCCAGGCAAACAACTCCATCCAGAAGAAAAACAGGTGTTCCATGGCAATGAAGGCGATAAGGCCTGATAGAAGCCGGCTCCTATAATTCCATCTAAAATCATGAAGGACTCTGGTTTTTCTTCTTTACCATGGTGAGAATGGTTGCCAGCCCGACCAATTCGGAGCTTTCGTCAAAAATTTCAACCAGCCATTTGACAATCCCTTTATCCATATCATCACCCCTTTTGAAATCCTCAGGCTTCTCGATCTTCCTCCTGTCTACAGGCAATTTCTCTTTACAAGTAATGCAGACATGGATCTCGGAACCGGGATAAACGGGTTTTGTAAATCGCAGTTCATCGATGCCATAATTGAGGAGAACCGGATTTTTGTCATAGCTATAGACAAATAGTCCGGCTGCGGCGCTCATGATAAAGTATCCGTGCGCCACCTGTCTTTCAAACATGGTATCACTGAATTCGGTATTGAAAAGGTGGGCATAGAAATGGTCCCTGCTTAAGTCAGCAAATTTTTCGATGTCTTCCCGGGTTATGAGTCTTTTTTCCGTGATCAATTGATCTCCCACTTCGAGCTCTTCAAAATATTTTTTGAATAGATGTCCGGCATCCGGAATAGTCTTGCCAGGTGCATATTGCTGGTATTGCCCGGAAACAGCGGTGATAGAACCTGGTGAACCCTGCACGGCCACCCTTTGCATATAGTGCTTTATCCCGCGGATACCACCCATTTCCTCTCCTCCTCCCGCCCTGCCCGGGCCTCCATGCACGAGGGCTGGCAGGGGAGATCCGTGTCCAGTTGACTCAGCCGCACATTCCCGGTTCAGGATCAGTATTCTACCGTGATGGGTTCCTGTTTCCAGGACATATTTCCTCATCAGGCGGGCATCAGCCGATACGATGGTGCTGCAGAGCGATCCCCTTCCTTTTCTTGAGAGTTCCATCGCATCTTCAGTTGTTCTATATGACATGATGGTCGAAACGGGTCCAAATGCTTCAACTTCATGGGGCTCCCTTGAAACGAATGGATTTTCATTCAACAAAAGAAGCGGGCTGATAAAAGCGCCAAGGACCGCATCGGCATCAACTGTCTCGACGCTGTCAAGGCTACCATAAATGATTTGCGAACTGGCGAGCAATTTCCGGACCTGGCCCCTCACTTCCTCCCTTTGAGATTGTCCGGCCAGCGATCCCATCCTGACCTTTTCATTAAGCGGATTTCCGATCAGGGTCTGAGAGAGTGCCTTACTGATTGCCTTTGATATCTCTTCCATCTTATTTTCGGGAACAAAGATCCTTCTGATTGCCGTACATTTCTGGCCCGCCTTCACCGTCATTTCCTTTCGGACTTCCTTTATGAAAACATCCCATTCAGGCATTCCGGGATTCACATCCTCTCCGAGCACGATGCAGTTCAGGGAATCGGCTTCCATATTGAAGGGGACATTCTCTGAAAGGACCCTGGCGTGGGATTTCAAAACCAAACCCGTTGAAGCGGAACCCGTAAAAGTGACCACATCCTGCGCGCTCACATGATTCAAAAGATCGCCTGCGCTTCCACAGATCAATTGGAGTGCTCCCTCGGGTAATATGCCTGAACTGATGATGGATTTCACGACGGCTTCGGTCAGATACGAGGTGATGGTTGCCGGTTTGACTACCGCCGGAACACCTGCGAGAAGGTTGACAGCAATTTTTTCCAACATGCCCCAAACGGGAAAATTGAATGCGTTGATGTGAATCGCAACCCCTGTCTTGGGCAGAAGCAGGTGTTGGGCCATGAATGAGTTGCCCTTGCTCAGATTGATCGGGTCCCCGTCCATACAAAAGGGTTCATCCGGAAATTTCCTTCGCAGGGAGGCATAAGAAAAAAGATTGCCGATCCCTCCTTCGATATCAATCCAGCTATCGGCACGGGTCGCCCCGGTCTGGTAACTGATCCGGTAGAACTCCTCCAGGTTAGCCTTTAGATGAAAGGCCAGGGCCTTCAGCATGTTCCCCCTTTCATGAAAGGTCATTTTCCGCAATGCGGGATTTCCTTTGTGGCGGCCATAATCCAATAGGGAGCCAAAATCCAGTCCTTTCGTAGAGGCCATTGCAATCGGTTCGCCGGTTATGGCATGGCTGAGCAATTGCCCATCGTCTGCGCCCCGAACCCACAGCCCGCAAACATAGCTTTCAAGTTTTTGCATATCATGTCAATCGTTGATGAGAAAAGAAAGACAAAAATAGGTGAAATGAAAAAAAGCAGTGAAATCAATAAGGGCGATGCACTCCACCTGGTGGAAACAAAGGTTATTCAGTTTAATAGATAACTTCCTTCTCAAATTCGGAGAATCATTTTTATTTAGCGATAGTATCTGATTCCACTCCATTTTTGATTATGACCTCAATACTATCATGCAGCGGGGGATATAAGTTTTAACGGTATCCCAAACAATATCATTGTCCACTCCAAAATAATGATGGATGATTTTGTTTCGGATATAACTCATTTCGCGCCAATGGACAAAGGGGTATTTTGCTTTGAAATCCGGGGAATCTTTGAGCTGGCCTCGCCTATGATCTCCAGGCTCTTGCATACAGCCCGAATGAGCCTGTCATTCAGCATGAAATCATCAAAACTGTTCGCATTGGATTCTTTCATCAAATAGATGGATTCCTTCCGGATTTGCCTGAGAAAATCAATCTGTGATAGCTGCATACTCTACCATTTTTAGAATAAGGGGGCCAATGAAGGGGCTGAGAGACTGTTTTATTACCAATTCCATTTTTATTCCAAAAAGCTCTTCTAAATAATAATTTAGTGAAAGAAAGTTGTTGAAGGTCTTTTCTCTTTTTGGATATCAACCAGGATATCGATATCGCTTCATTCAGTTGCTTCGTTGCGTACATAGGATCCGAATTGCCCTATTTGCTGGACGACAAAATCCGCCAATTGAGACCGATGGAACATCAATTGACTTAAAATATAATCTCTATTCAACGCCTCGTTCATAATTCAAAATTAATTCAACCATGCCGAAAATGCCATTTGCAGTTAAAATCGGATAGTAGGTCAGTTTGAATTTAGTAATCAATAAAATAATAATAGCGCTATAATTGGGACTATAATTCCCGTAAATGCAAACAGCCATCCACGTTTACGAAAACTATTTTTACCCCTCATCAAAAACATTCCCGTTGTTGCAATAAATATTAGACCTAAGGCAAATAAATCTGAATACCATTTGTACCAATTATCATCTTGGAAAACAGAATGAAGAGAATACAATTGTGATAAGGTGGGTCTTTTTCTCCAAATGTTTATCTCTGCTCTGCCGTTGGTTAGATTAATAGTGGCGTCTGCCATTTTATAAAAAACTACTAATGTAGAATCACCGCGCAAATCGTAATCGTTAAAGTTATCAATATTATTTATTTTATTGAAAGACTTTACGCTATCAATAGTAACCGATTCTTTTGGGAGATGGAAATTAGTTTGCACCTGTTTAAAATCATATTTATATCTCACAGGATTCCATGTAGTACGATGATTTAGCATAATTCCTGAAACACAAAATGCAATAATTAATCCAACAAAAAAATAACCAAAATCCCGATGAAGATTTCTTAGATTTTTATTGCCAAAAAAGAATCACTCATAGCAGTTTCAATGTTATTTAAATAAATATGATGAGACGTAAATGAAAAACAATACTAATCTGCCAGTTTAACAATATCTTCAATACTCATAAGCCTTTTTATTAATCCAGCTACCTAAAATCGTTAGTGAGTCAGTTTGAATTTTAGAATATTTATTTCGCTTGATTTGTAATCCAGTTCATCAGTTCTTTTTTGTCCACCAGGTCCCAGGTGCTTGATTGCTTTCGCATTTCAGTTTTGTGCTTGTCTGCCGGATTGCCGGAAAACACAATAAGTTCTGATTTTTTGTTACCGGCTAATTTTTGTTCATTAATAAACCCGGACATGTCGGGATAATTGCTGTCATAGACACCTTGTCCAGGGGCAGAAAACCAATAATCCAGATCTGCATATGTATAGGCACGGATCGCCAAATCTTTAAACAACACCGATTTCTTCATTTTAGTGTCAAAATAGCTATATGGTGAGGCTTCAATGTATTTATCAATATCAGTAACAGGAGTTTCTTTAAGGTTTGATTTGAAAAGATAAGTGATAAAATTTCCTTCAAAGAAAGCAATATCAGAAAGATGATCCCTTACCTGTTTTTGACATTCATACCATTGCCTCACGAGGTCTATCGAAGATTCACTTAAAACTACACCTTTAATGTCAGGGTTAAATTTTGATTTCCCATTTTTGCAAAACTCAATATACTTTAAAGCCCTGTACCCGGACACCATTGCGCCAAGGAGAAAAATATTTTTGTTGGGCAAACCATACTTTACAAAAACATTACTTAATACTGAATCAACAAAAAAAACTGAGCTTTCTGAAAAATAAAAATCAACAGGAATGCCTGTTGAAATATATAAAACTGCAAAGTCTTTGGCATTTGCTTCCGATTGAATACAGATGTATTGTTTTTGAGAGCTGTCCTGAAGATTAATTTTATTATCATCCAGCATTAATATCATTCCACTTGTGCTATTGGTTGTACCAGGCAAAATAAGGGTATAGCCCCTGCTGCCATATGGTAAGAAATCGTTCTTTCCATAACCATACCGCAGACTATCATTTAGTTTTGTATACTGTTCATAAATCCGCTGGCCGTTAGTTTGCAGCACCGCAGCCAAAAACAATAAAATGATAAAAATGTTTTTCATACTCAATAATGTCAAACTGCTTTAGTAAGGGATTGCATTTTAATTAATAACAATATAATTAATTTAAAATGATATACTACCCTAAAATCGATAAGTGTGAACCGCTGTTATCCAATGAAATACGGGTTATTCTGTTTAATTTCTAACTTCACGCTCAAATTCTGAACATGGGTCGGATGTCTCCGGTCAAATTCGGGTTATTTATGGTTATGCTTATCTCCTGTCAAAACAAGCCGGGTGAGGACATGAACAACGTACATAGAAACAATGCAAAACTGGTTTCCAAATACCGTCCGGACCAGGTCGATAATATACTGGATCCTTCCTGCATGATGCCGCTCACGGCCGGCATCGAAGATACCGCCCATTACAAGGGTTTTGTGCTTGGGTTTTGTTCTACGGACTGCAAAAAGGATTTTTTTAAGGACCCTGACGCCAACCTGAAACTGGCGAGGCTGAAAAAGCATTGAATAAGGTGTCAGCCTGTCATATCCTCCATGCTGGTAAGCAATTTGATTCCTTTATGGATTATGCAAAATGCTTATTCATTTGTTGATTATTCTCCCCGGAAGGATGCGGAGCTCCTTGATGCTTATTCAAACACAATTACCGGGGTCGTTTCCAGAGTAGCAGAGTCTGTTGTACATGTGCAGGTTCAAAAGATGACCAAGAGCCGGACGATTAATCAGCGGGGTATTTCTCCGGGAAGTTCAGGCTCCGGATTCATTATTTCAAGTGATGGATTTGTGGTGACAAATAACCATGTGATTGAAGACTCAGCAGATATCAGGATTGCTCTGTCCGACGGCACCTTGATCAGGGCGGAATTAGTGGGGGCCGACCCTTCCACCGATATCGCCGTTTTGAAGATAGATGAGCCTGGCTTAAAGGGTTTGAGTTTTGCGGACTCAGATCTTTTGCAGGCAGGCCAGATCGCAGTTGCAATAGGAAATCCGTTGGGGCTTCAGCATACGGTTACTGCAGGTGTCGTGAGCGCCCTGGGAAGAACGCTGAGAGCAAATAATGGAAGGATGATCGATGATGTTATACAGACGGATGCTTCCCTGAACCCTGGAAATTCCGGAGGGCCGCTTGTAAATTCGAATGGAGAGGTGATCGGTGTGAATACCGCGACCATTGCATCTGCGCAAGGGCTTTGTTTCGCAGTATCTTCTAACCTGGCCAAATATATAGCGGGGAAAATCATCATGTATGGAAAGGTTAAAAGGGCCTATCTGGGTATTGCAGGACAAATAGTGAACCTCACTGAAAGGATCGTAGCAGCAAACAGGTTGGAAAAAAAGACAGGGGTTTATGTTTCGGAGGTTTTCCCTGATCAGCCCCTTGACAATAACCAGATCAGGACAGGAGATATCATCGTCGGGTTCAATGAAAAGGCCATCGGCACGGTCGATGATCTGCACAGGCAATTGACCGAAGAATTAGTTAGCAGGAAAACGGCCTTATCGGTCTTAAGGGGAGGCCGAAAAACTATCATTGAAGTCGTGCCGGGAGAAATCCGTTGATCAGGCTACCATCTTCTTGTCGATCACATCGCAGAGCAGCTCAAAAATATCCTCGATGCTGCCTTCACCATGGACATATTCCACTTTGCCATATTTTTTATAGTGTTCTGATACGGCTGAAGTCTTTTTTTCATATTCTACAATGCGTGCGGCAATGATTTCCTCGCTCACATCGTCGATCCTGTCCGAAGTGCGTCCCCGATTCAGCAGTCTTTTGACTAATTCCTGCTGGCTGACCTGTAAGGCAAGGACCAGGGAAATCTTCGTTCCTTTCTGAGACAGAAGTTTATCGAGGGCTTCTGCCTGCCCCGTGGTCCTTGGAAATCCATCGAATAAAAAACCATTTACACGGGGATGGTTGTCCAGGGCCGAATTGATCATTTCGATAACAATTTCATCCGGAACCAGTTTTCCTTCCGCCATCAGGTTCTTTACTGCAAGGCCCAGGGGGGTCTCTCCGGCGATCTCGCTACGCAACAGGTCTCCGGTGCTCAAATGCTTTAATCCATACCTGGAAGTAAGCTTTTCAGATTGAGTGCCTTTTCCGCTGCCCGGAGGTCCAAATAAGATGAGATTGAACATGTTAGTAGGTTGCGATGGATAGTTAACAAACCTAATTAAAATTGCCGAATGTGCAAATATCCACCCGTATTTTTAGAGAATATCCAAAACCTACCCAAAACCACGAGTAAGAATTCCTCTTCGATCTGTTAAAAAATCTTATATGTCGCAAGGCGGACAATCCGTTCGAACCGCTTTCACGTAAATTTGTTATATAAAAAGAGATATGAAAAGCATAATCAAATCAACCGTAATCATTTTATTTTGTTTGACCCTTCAGCATTGCACTTATTCACAGTCGCAATCCTCTACGAGCCAAAAAAACAACAATATGGATAGCACGAAAAAATCAGAGAATCCTTATTATTCCCATTCAGAAGCTTCCAAGGTCAATGTCAGCAATTCGGAATGGAAGAAAATACTGCCAGGCGATATTTACGATGTGGCCAGGCTAAAGGGTACAGAGCTGCCCTGGACCAGCAAATTCGAAAGCTCCCATGAGATCGGCACTTATTATTGCGCTGTCTGTGGTAACGCGCTATTTAGAAGCGACACCAAATTTGACAGTGGCTGCGGATGGCCCAGTTTCTACGAACCGATCAGCAAAACCAGCATTATTTATGCTGATGACAATAGTTTAGGGATGGGACGAACGGAAGTAATGTGCGGCCGTTGCAAATCGCATTTAGGGCATGTATTCCATGATGGCCCTCCTCCCACCGGGCTCCGCTATTGCATTAACGGTGTGGTGCTGGATTTTGTCAAAGCAAAGGAAATCGAGAAGAAATACAACGCACAGGAGAAACATTCTTAACAGACCGGAAAGATAATAATCGAGGCTGCCAGGAGGCAACCTCGACCAGAGTAGAATATTTTAGCCGCTTATGATTTCTTAACGTCAAGATTGATTGTGATATCTACATCCTTACCTACGACCATTCCTCCGGATTCCGTGGTTGCACTGAATTTCAGGTTATAATCGAAACGATTGATCGTGGTCTTTGCTTTAAAGCCCGCATGTGTTGCCCCCATGGAATTTGCAATCCCTCCAAAAGTCACATCAAAACTGACAGGTTTGGTCACATCGCGAATAGTCAGGTTGCCATCCAGTTTATACTTGCCTCCACCCAGGGGCTTGAAGGAAGTACTTTCAAATTTCATCTGGGGGAATTTGGCAGCATTGAAGAAATCATCGGATTTGAGGTGATTATCACGCATATCGTTGTCCGTGCTGACGGAAGCCGTATTGACGATGAAATGGATCACTGCATCAGAAAAATCGGGGTTGTCGCTTTCAACCGTACCATCAAAATCTTTGAATTTACCTTCTACATCCGAAACCACCAGGTGGGAAACAGAGAAAAGAACATTTGTATGGACTTTATCGACAACCCAGGTGGTAGCCGCTTTGCGGTTAAGGTCTGCTTTATTAAAAGACATGATGAGCAGGCCGGAAGCCAGGATAATGGCGGAGTTAAGAAAGATTCGTTTCATTTCGTATTTTTTAAAGTTTAAACTTTAATACAAAAGTAATACTATTAAGATTTATTCGATGATCCGGGCTTAAAAATAATCCGTCATCCATAGATTTTGACCTGGTGGATTGATTGCTTATTTTTGTTCCCCATCGCCAACTTAGCTCAGTTTGGTAGAGCATTTCATTCGTAATGAAAGGGTCGTCAGTTCGAATCTGATAGTTGGCTCTATTAAAATTCAATAATAAAAATCCGATAATAAAGTTCGATCCAACTTCATTCAGCCAGACGGTTATTTCTCCACCAGCGATAGCCGATGAAACCGATGATTCCCAGAGGAATAAAAGCCAGATAGAGAATTCCCGCATTGAGTGCGCGGGCAGGCCTTTCACCCTGTTGCTGGGCAGTTCGTGTACAAATAGAACATTGCCCCAAGGAACGGTTGCCTGAAAGTAATAGGAAACAAAACAGCCAAGCACAGATCCACCTATGGTTCTTGAACATTGTAATACAGTTCTAAGAAGTAAAATTAAGGCTTTCCTGGCTTTAGAGAATATCGGCTTCAGGCCGGGGGTTATACCTCAGCCGTCATTCTTTTCTGCATGCGCTTACGGTCTTCTTCATTAAGAATGACCTTACGCAGGCGGATCACTTTTGGAGTGACTTCGATGCATTCATCCTGCTGTATATATTCCATGCACTCTTCGAGAGTCATCTGGATTTTCGGAACGATGCGCACAGAATCATCACTGCCGCTGGCCCGCATATTCGTCAGTTTCTTTCCTTCAGTCGCATTCACCACAAGGTCTCCTGGTTTGATATGCTCTGCAATGATCTGTCCGGTATAAACTTCTTCGCCCGGATCGACAAAAAAGGAGCCACGATCCTGCAATTTATCGATGGAATAGGCGGTTGTCTTTTCCTGGTTTTTTGAAAGCAGCACACCATTATTGCGCCCGGGAATGGATCCTTTCCAGGGTTTGTATTCCAGAAAGCGGTGGGCCATGACGGCTTCGCCCGCCGTATTTGTCAACATGTTGCTTCTTAAACCAATCAGGCCCCTGGAGGGGATCTCAAATTCGAGATGCTGGATCTGACCCTTGGTTTCCATTACCTGTAATTCCCCCTTGCGCTGTGTAACCATATCGATAACCTTTCCACTATATTCAGCGGGCACATCCACGACCAGAACTTCATAAGGTTCGTTATTTTTCCCGTCTATTTCCTTTATAAGTACAGTCGGCTGTCCAACCGTAAGCTCAAATCCTTCCCTGCGTATGGTTTCGACAAGAATGCCAAGATGTAAGATCCCTCGTCCATAGACCAGGAAGCTATCGGCATTTCCAGTATCTTCCACCCGGAGGGCGAGATTTCTTTCGGTTTCCTTCATCAACCGGTCCCTCAATTGACGGCTGGTAACGAATTTTCCGTCCTTTCCAAAAAATGGCGAGGTATTGATGCTGAAAAGCATGCTCATTGTTGGTTCGTCCACACTGATAACCGGCAGGGCTTCCGGATTTTCAGAATCTGCGATAGTGTCTCCGATATTGAAATTTTCCAAACCGACCACGGCACAAATATCTCCGGCTTTCACTTCCTGGGCCTTGGCCTTACCCATTCCCATAAAGGTATAGAGCTCTTTAACCTTCATTTTTTTGTTCGTTCCGTCGGTTTGCATCAGGGTGATCTGTTGATTCTCCTTTATAACACCGCGAGCGACCTTACCCACAGCAATCCTCCCCAGAAAGGAAGAATAGTCCAGGGAAGTGATCTGCATTTGCAAGGTTCCTTCAGAGACCTTCGGCGCAGGAACATATTGAAGTATGCCATCCAGCAAAGGGGTGATGTCCTCAAAAGGTTCATTCTTGCTGTTGAACCATCCGTTCTTTCCGGATCCATAAAATGTGGGGAAATCCAATTGTTCTTCAGTGGCATCCAGATTAAAAAACAGTTCGAAAACCGCATCATGCACTTCTTCGGGACGGCAATTGGGTTTATCTACCTTATTAATGACCACGATGGGTCTTAGATGCAGTTGAAGGGCTTTTTGCAGAACGAAACGGGTCTGGGGCATGGGACCTTCGAATGCATCCACCAGCAGCAGGACCCCGTCAGCCATTTTTAGTACCCTTTCCACTTCCCCGCCGAAATCTGAGTGACCAGGAGTATCTATCACATTGATTTTCACACCTTTATATTCAACAGCAGCGTTTTTGCTGAAAATAGTGATCCCTCTTTCCCTTTCCAGTTCGTTGCTGTCCATTATCAAATCACCTGTTTCCTGGTTCTCCCGGAAGACCTTGGTCGTATGAAGGATTTTGTCCACCAGCGTGGTCTTTCCGTGATCGACATGGGCTATAATTGCTATGTTCCGTATATCCATAAAAATGCTCGATTATCAGGGGCTCTGCTTGTATCCGCTCAAATCTGCAATAGCCCAAAATTTGAAGCTGCAAAGGTAGGTCAAAACAACCGTAGGCCAAAGAGTTGGGACAAACTTAATTCAATGTTGATGGAGCGTGCGCATAGATAGCTTATACACGGATATAGATCTTTCTTTTGTCTAAAAAGTAGCCGACCAGCCAGCAACAAAGCATGAAACTGACGGCAAAAAGCAAGGAACCAAAATAAAGGCCGGCATGGCTGAATATATTTTGATATAGCCAGGTATGCACCGGCATCTGTGGCCCTGCATGAAGAACATATAGCGTTTCGGCTCCGACTTCGGAAAGCAGGTATATAAAGAGGGGGTTTTTTCCGAAGATCTCAAAAAAGCGAGTCCACCCTTTAATGTTCAAAAAATCGATCACATAGATGACTACAGAAATAATAATGCAATCGAGTCCAACAGTATAAAGGACGAAAGAACTGGTCCATAGTTTCTTATTGATCGGGAAGCTGAGATCCCAGAAATAGGCGATGACCAGCAGTCCGAAACCGGCTAACAGGAGCTTTGCAAGCCCTTCAAAGGTTTTGCCTTTTTTCTGGATGAACTGCCCTGCTACATAACCTGCAACTACATTGCCTACTGCCGGGAGAGTGCTGATCCATCCTTCCGGGTCAAAAGCAATGCCTTCTCCATGGTACATATGGTACTCTCCCATCAGCCATTTGTCCAGCCTGAGCCCGGCATTCCCCGTAAGGCTCAGGGGATCTGCGGGGTTTCCAAATAAATACATGATCGGCCAGTAGGCCAACAGGATGATTATGCAGATAATGACCGAGGCCCTGGGCTTGAAATAGTAGATCAGCAGGGAGCCAATACAATAACAGAGGGCAATGCGTTGCAATACACCAAGAATTCGGGTATCCGAGATAGGGGATAATATGATATGTCCTTCCTTATTCAGGGCAATAAAGGGAAACCAGTATAAGAGGTATCCGCACAAAAAAATAATGAATGTCCTCTTAAAGATTTTCCATAGAACCTGGGACTGGCTCATTGCGGACCATTTGGCCATTACAAAGCTCATGGCGTTGCCTACTGCAAAAAGAAAAGAGGGGAAGACCAGATCGGTTGGCGTGAAACCATGCCAGGTGGCATGATTCAGAGGCGCATAAGAATACAGCCCGCTTCCCGGCGTATTAACGATGATCATAAAACAAATGGTCATGCCCCGGAATACGTCCAGGGCTTGAAATCGCTGCGTGCTTTCGGGCTTCATGGCTTAGGTGATTTTAAAGAAGCAATGAATATCGGAAATATATTCAATCTGCCGTACCGGGGAAGAAAATATTTCAAATCTTCCGGAAAAGGCGGATGAGTATGGATAGGACCAGGCTCAGAAGGATCATTGTCGTAAGCGGAAAATAGAATCTGAAATTTCCTCTTTCCACCCGGATATCACCTGGCAATCTTCCGATCCAATGCAATTTGTCGGAAAAAAAATAGATCAGCAAACCCGCAAGTAAAATGAGGGTTCCGGCAATGATCAGGTATTTTCCAGTTTGTGGAAACATCACTATTAAGTAATAAAATATTCTCTAAATTGACTGTAAATTTAATCCATGAAGAAGAAATGGCTCTGGGCAATTCCTGTATTGCTGATTACGGTTTATCTTTTGGGACCGGCCCCGGTAAAGCCCCTTTATCGGATCGAAATGCCGGTTGTCCCTGCCGCCGCAGATTCCCTGGTGGATTATATAAACCGAGGAGAAGCCCTGCATAGGATCAAAACGGATAATGAGGCCAGGATTGTCTGGGCGAATGATTCCCTGAAAGAAAAGACCGAATACGCCATCGTTTACCTTCACGGATTTTCGGCTTCACAGGCAGAGGGTGATCCTGTTCACAGGGATATCGCCAGAAAATTCGGGTGCAATCTCTATCTCTCCAGGCTGGCCGAACATGGGATTGATACTACGGACCAACTGATCAATTTAACAGCCGATGAATATTGGGAATCGGCCAAGGAGGCTTTGGCTATCGGAAAACAACTTGGAAAAAAAGTGATCCTGATGGGCACTTCCACCGGAGGCACCAATGAACTTCAATTGGCTGCACTTTATCCCGATGATGTATATGCCCTGATCATGATGTCTCCGAATATCGCTATAAACGATCCCAATGCCTGGCTTTTGAATAATCATTGGGGAGTTCAGATCGCCCACCTGGTGCTGGGATCGGATTTTGTGCGGTCCAAAGACAACCGGCCTCTTTATAAGCAATATTGGTACTGGAGTTACCGGGTCGAAGGAGCGGCTGCCCTTGAAGAAATGCTGGAGAGCACCATGAACAAGGAAACCTTTCAAAGAGTTAAGCAGCCGGTCGACATGCTATATTTTTATAAGAATGAAACAGTGCAGGACAGTGTTGTAAAGGTTTCTGCCATGTTGACCATGTTTGATCAACTCGGCACCCCGGACAGCCTGAAAAGAAAGCAGGCCATGCCCGACGCAGGAACCCATGTGATCGGCTCCTATATCAAATCCCATGATGTAAATGGGGTCGAGCGCCAAATCGAAGAATTTATGAAGGGGGTGTTAAAAATGAAGGACCAGGGCCTCAGGTAGGGTGATCAACTCTTCCAAAAGCCGGAACCGTTAACTTTACACCCTAAAAAATTATCCATTATGCCAGGTTTTGAATTTTTTGGAGAAGAAGAAAGAAAAGAGATCAATGATGTTCTCCAAACCGGTATTCTCATGCGTTACGGTTTTGACGGTCAAAGAAAGGGCATTTGGAAATCCAAAGAGCTGGAAGCTGCGATTTGTCAGAGAACCGGCAGCAGCTATGCCCAGCTTGTTTCAAGTGGAACAGCCGCATTGACGACTGCTCTGGCAGCGCTTGGAATCGGTGCCGGGGATGAAGTGATTATGCCGACATTCACTTTTGTAGCAAGTTTTGAAGCCGTGCTAAGTGTGGGTGCAATTCCAGTGTTCGTGGATATTGACGAAACGCTTACATTAAACCCCCGGGCAGTTCGCGCAGCGATCGGTCCCAAAACCAAGTGCATCATGCCCGTTCATATGTGCGGGGCTATGGCAGAACTGGATTCCCTGCTTGATATTTGCCGGGAACACGGGCTGCTCCTTCTGGAAGATGCCTGTCAAAGCATCGGCGCTTCTTATAAAGGAAGGCATCTGGGAACGATCGGACATGCCGGGACATTCTCCTTTGATTTTGTTAAGACCGTTACCTGTGCGGAAGGGGGGGCCATATTGACCAATGACAAGGAAATTTTCATTAAATGCGATGGCTATGGCGACCATGGCCATGATCACCTTGGGATCGACCGGGGAGCAGACCTTCACCCTTTTATCGGGTATAATTTCCGGATCTCCGAACTGCATGCGGCCGTCGGACTGGCCCAGATCCGAAAACTGGATCGTTTCCTGGAAATACAAAAAAGAAATCATTCCTTGTTGAAGGAAATACTTTCCCAGGTTCCTGAGATCGGCTTTCGACACATTCCGGATCCTTCAGGCGATAGCTGCACCTTTTTGAGTTGGTTCCTTCCAACAGATGAACTTTGCAGGGAAGTGGTTTCAGAACTCAAAGGCCAGGGCAACCTGGCTGGCAATTTCTACTGGTTCGACAATAATTGGCATTATTTGCGCAAATGGGACCACCTGAAGCATATAGATTCCCTGAATAACCTGAATAATCCACAGAAAGAAGCTCTTCAAAAACTCAAAACCACATCATTTGCTGCCAGCGATGCCATCATGAGCCGCTGCATCTCTACGGCGATAGGTCTTGGATGGACAGAAGATCAGATAAAACAGCGTGGGGCCGTGCTTGTGGCTGCTGTTAAAAAAGCGTTGGCCAAACAATTTGCTTCAGTGTAACCCGTTCTTTCCTTCGAGTTTATTGCAGTAATCCAATGAGCCCAGGCGGAAACGCAGCGGGAGGTGGGTTGTTTTCTCTAAATGATACTCCTTGAGGCAAAAAAATCCGAGGCCATGGATATAGGATAGAGCATTGACCCCAGTTTTCACAGTATTGGGCCCAGGCTCTGCCTGGGATTTTAACAGGCTAAATAACGGAGTCGTTTGAGTTTTTTCAATTTTCAAAAATGAATCGCTCTTTCCAATGCCAGAGAACTTTGGATTCAATAGTAAAGACTGGCCATGGGAGGCTATTATAAAAACAGTTAAAAGTGGTATTATCCAAAAACTAATTTTTTGTTTCAAATTCTTTTAATTTCATTTACTGTAAATTTACGGCTTGATTTTTGTGGTTCCGCGGAATTTTTAAAATAAATTCCAAAGAACAAAACCCCTGGAAGATGGCATTAAGTCAATCATTACAGCAGAAATTACTTCAGAAACTATCACCTCAGCAAATTCAGTTAATGAAATTGCTGCAGGTTCCTACAGCCAATCTTGAAGAGCGGATAAAGGAAGAATTAGAAGAAAACCCTGCGCTGGAAGTGAGTGAAGATGACCATGAGGAGGGCACCGGGGAAGATATGAAAGACGAATTCGAATCCACGGAAGAGGAATTCGACACCGAAGGCAGCGAGGAAGAATATGATAACCTGGACATCAGCGAATATGTAAACGAATATGACGACGATGTGGCAGATTATAAGCTTAGAGATGATAATTATCCGGATGCAGAAGAAAACCGAATCACTCCGCACCGGGTCCAGACCTCCTTTCATGAATTGCTGATAGATCAGTTGGGCATGCTCAAGATGGATGAGCGGAGGCAAAAAATCGCAGAACATATCGTGGGCAGCATTGACGACGACGGTTACCTGCGTCGCGAGACCCTTTCCATGGTGGACGACCTGGCTTTCAGGCAGAATATCGAAACCAATGAACAGGAGTTGGAAGGGCTGATCCAGCAAATCCAGGCATTCGATCCTGCCGGAGTAGGAGCCCGTGATCTGCAGGAATGCCTCTTGCTCCAATTGAAAAGGAAAAGAAACGGGCCTCTATCCGTCGAACTGGCGATCGAAGTCTTAAGCAAATATTTCGATGAGTTTACCAAGAAGCATTATGACAAGATCCAGCGTGGTCTCGATTTGACGGATGAACATTTGAAGGATATCATCAACCAGATAATCAGACTAAATCCCAAACCGGGCGGCAATGTTGCCGATACCAATAAGGGTGAAAATTATGTCGTCCCTGATTTTTTCATTACCAATACCGCCGGCAAACTTGAGCTGAGCCTGAATACGAAGAATGCTCCGGACCTTCGGATAAGTGAAGGATATAAGGACATGCTCAAAGAATACGATCGGGGAACAAAAAAGGACAAGCGTCAAAAAGAAGCCGTCCTTTTTATCAAACAGAAAATAGATGCGGCCAAATGGTTTATCGATGCCATTAAGCAGCGGCAGCAGACACTGTACAATACCATGCATACCATCATGGATTACCAGCGGGAGTTTTTCCTTACAGGCGATGAAACGACCCTGCGGCCAATGATCCTGAAAGATATTGCCGAAAGAACGAGCCTGGATATTTCAACGGTCAGCCGGGTAGCAAACAGCAAATTCGTGCAGACCGAATTCGGCACCTACCGGCTCAAATTTTTCTTCAGCGAATCCCTTAGCACGGAAAGCGGCGAGGAAGTGTCGACCCGTGAAGTCAAAAAAATACTGAGTGACCTGATCGAAGGGGAAAGCAAAAAAAAGCCGCTAAGCGATGAACGCCTGACAGAACTTCTTCAGGAAAAAGGATATAATATCGCCCGTAGGACGGTCGCCAAATACAGGGAGCAGCTCAATATTGCGGTTGCCAGGCTAAGGAAAGAACTTTAAAGAGCAGATCATGAATATGGCTTCTTCCATCGAACATAAGCATCGGAATACCCCAATTTATATATTGGCCCAGGTCATATCAATAATCTTTCATCCGCTTTTTATTACCAGTTATGTCATATGGTTCCTGCTTTTTGTTCATCCACTTGCATTTGCCGGATTTAGTCATCAGATGAAGTCATTACGCTTTATCACGGTCTTTTTCTCCACCACCCTGCTTCCTCTTTTCTCCATTTTCCTCCTTTGGAAACTAAAGCTTGGCCTGCAATCACTTCAAATGAAGAGCGCCAGGGAACGGATCATCCCCTATGCACTTGTCATGATATTCTATTGGTGGGCATGGAATGTCTACCGGAACCTGCAAGACAGTCCGGCTGTCGCCATTCATTTTTTGCTGGGTTCTTTTCTGGCAGTTTGCGCCGGCTGGTTTGCCAATATCTATTTTAAAATAAGCATGCATGCGCTCGGTGCAGGCGGGCTGGCTGCTTTTTTCCTGCTCCTTTCCATTGCCGATGGATTTAGCTCCGGCCTTATTTTATCGCTGGCTATTCTGGCCGCAGGAATGATTTGCACGGCCAGATTGATAGTGTCCGATCACAGCGAATGGGATATTTATGCAGGATTCTTTTTAGGCATACTCGCTCAATGGGTTGCCTGGCTGTTTTGAGAGAAAATAATTAAATCGTTTTCTTGCTTTTAAACCCAATGATGGTTATACTTGTCATAGATTAAACAATTTTTCACTAAACAATTCTTTATGAAAAAAGTTCTGTTCTTGTCGGCATTCCTGCTTTGCTCTTCTTTCATTTTCGCACAAAGAGCATTCGTTGACCTCGATGTAATTATCGGTAACAGGCCTCCGGCCCCCAACGAGATGCGACTCATGCAAGATGAAGAAAGGAATCATCCCAACATCGCCAAATCGATGCATGACATCGAAGATGCAAGAAGGCATTTGCATGATGCTCCGGACGATTTCGGAGGCCATAAAGCACAAGCTGATGCTGATTTAAAACAGGCCTGGATTTCTTTGAGAAAGGCGCTGTACTATCGTCTGTACAAAGATACCGGCAGGTAGTTCTGCCAGGTTGATCTCAAATTATTAAATGCCTGTCTTCGGACGGGCATTTTCTATTATATAGAGTAACTGCAAGACGATATAATTCTTGAAGTCGCAAATATGATAAAAAGAAAAGCCCAATCATAGGGTACGAACCTAAATTGAGCTTTTTCACCTTCAAACCATCTGAAGTTTACGTCCAAGCTAGCCGTTAAGTATCTTCGATTTTGCTAAGTATTTTTTTGTCGGATGGTATATGAATAAGCAGGTACCGTCCTTGATCATTTCGATCAAATCGTCGATTTCTGAAGCCGGGACAGCGGGGCAACCAAAGCTCCGGCCATTGAACTTGTTCATTTTTATAAAATCTGAACCCACATAATCGCTGCCATGCACTACAATATTGCGGGCGAAAGCATGATTATTGATACCTTGTTCCAATCCGCGGATCTTAAGCGCCAATCCATGTTCTCCATAATAGCTTTTATCTGTGACATAGAAACCGAGGCTGCTCTTATGGGATTGCATGCTGTTCGAAAATGATTTTGCGAATTCAGAGCCGGACTTTCTGCCATGCGCAACATAGGTATTGATCAGGATCTTCTTTTGATCCAGGTCCACCACATACATGCGTTTATTTCTGGATGACTGGCTGAAATCGCAGATTGAGAGCACATTGGACTTGCCTAAAAGATGATGTTGCTGAAGATAATTGTACCCACGGAGCGCATATTCGAATGCCTGCAGGGAAAGACCGGCCTCTTTCAGCTCGATCTCATTATAAAGGGAGTCGGCTGTTTCCTCAAATTCCTTGCTGAAAGCCTTCATGCTGAGTGCTCCGGATTTGATCTTGTTGCAGCCGGGTATCTTATGATGGTAATTGTTTGCGGATGCAGGAACTGCAATTATGGCAAACAGGCATAGTAAGATGGGCAATGACGGATTAAAGAATTGCTTCATGCTTTTAAAGGGTTTTCGGTAGGGCCGTATCGTAAACGCGACAACATCTAAAATATTATACAAAAGTTGATTATGCAAGTATTGAGGGATATTTTTTTGCGTAAAACTAACTGTTTTTACCTCTCCGGAGGGCCATTAGGCGGGAGTTTTACCAGGTATTACCATACGATAATGTTAAATTTCAGTTCTTTCCGGGACTGAATTCATTGATATAAATCTTTATCAACAAAAGGAATATGGAAATCAGGATGGGTCCGAATATGAGGCCGATAAACCCAAACAGGTTCAGACCGATGATCACTCCAAAGCCCGTGATCAGCGGATGTACATCTCCGATCTTTTTTTGAAGCCAGAAACGGAACACACTGTCGATAGTGCTGATGATACCGAAGCCGTAAGCAAGCATGATGACTCCGCGTAAATTCATGCCGCTCGCGAAAAAAAGAATGGCTACCGGCACATAGGCAAGGGTGGCCCCCACTACGGGCACCATCGAAGCCAGACAGGTTACAACAAACCAGAATATGGGTTCATTGACTCCAAGGACCAGGTAGGCGATCAATCCCAAAAGCCCCTGCAAAAGTGCAATGAGCGGGATCCCAACGGCATTGGAATAGACCAGGTTATTGGTTTCCCGGCGAAGCAGCAATGTATTCTCATCCTTGAGGGGAATCCATTCATGCAGGGCCGCTTCCATCCTGCGCCCTTCAACGAGCATGAAATAAAGGATGAAATACATGATGGCAATAGTAGTTATGCTATTGAAAGTGGCCCCAACGATCCTCGGGAGGGTTTGGGTGCCAATAGTCGTGATCTGTTCAATATTCCTGGTTGAAATTAAGGTGATCTTGTACCTTGTTTCGATGCCATGAATATAATGCTGAATGGTAGCCATCACAGCGGCACCATGCTGAATGGCGAGGTTTATTTTTTCTCCAAGCATGTTTACGAGCAGGGCTATCGGGATCAGGATTACGATAAAGGAGAGCAGCATAAGCAAGGCTGCAGTCATGGATTTTCTCCATTTATACCTCCCGGTCAGGATAAACATCCATTTTTTTAATAGCACATATAGGGTATATGAACCGAGAAAAGCCGGAATAAAGGATTGGAGCTGAAAAAAAAGGATGAGACCCAGCACAACAATAATGAGCAGCAGCAATACCTGTCTGATGGTGTTATTGGGTATATAATTCATGCCTTCTAAATTACCGAAATAATAATTCTTGTAACCGGCGATTAAGAAGTTCTTTAGATTTACAAAGAGTAAGTATTAGTGAAATTCTTTGGCAAAAGACCTTACACATGAAGATTAACGGATTACCAATCCTGCTTTGCATTTTCGCAACCCTTAACTCCTATTCACAAACCATCCCCTATCACTCTGTTCATGACGACTGGGATCCGGATTCGCTGGGCAATCACAGAGCGATCATTGATTTCAGGGGAAGCGGACCTATAGCCAAAGTAATTTTGGAATGGAGGCTGAATATGGATAGCATGGATAAAAAAAGGATCATTATCCAGGATGCGAAAACGGGCCGGCTCATCCGGCATCAGTTGACCGGCCTCATCGGCAATGAAAGCGCCGAGATCTATTTCGAACCGGTATCGGGCGCTGGTCTTTATCATATTTACTATCTCCCATACAAAAATGAAGGCCGGAGCAATTATCCCAGAGGGGTCTATCTGCGTCCGATACCGGTTCTTGAAGATGAATGGACCCGGTCTGTTTCCAGAACTATGACTGTTAATTGCAGGGTTATCGAGTTTCAGTCCATCAACGAGTTCAATAGCTTTTATCCGATGGAAGTCGTTGCTACCGGAGCCGAGACCCAATCTCTTGTTTTGAAATCAAAGGGAAAATCCTTTCTCGTTTTTCCGGAAGACCGTGCCTATCCTATAAGGATGAATAATCGCCTGCCCTATCGTTGGATAGTGGGCGGAAATAGGAATCGATTTAGTGGTGCTACCGTAAGGGGGGCTTATTACTGCTACCAATTGGGTATATATGCATTAGAAAACCTGCAGGGCCTCAGTCTGCGTTTTGAAGATCTGAAGAGCCCGGAAGGCGGCCTTATCCCTGCCGGGCAAATGAATTGCATTAACCTGCACGGAGTGGATTATAGCGGAAAACCCTTTGATAAGGAAGTGAATGTGGAGGCAGGGCATGTTCAAGCGCTTTGGTGCGGACTCGATATTCCTAAAGATCTACCGGCTGGAAAATATTCAGGAACCGTATCTGTTTCTGCCAAAGGCGATGGAATTAAGGAGGATAAGGTTCCAATTGAAATCACGATTCGGGATACTGTATTTGAGAATGGAGCCGCCGCCGAGCCCAGCCTGCAAAGCCGTTTGCAATGGTTGAATTCGACCATGGCCCAGGCTAATACGGTGATTGCGCCTTATACCGCTCTTGAGGTCAGTGATCAAAAGCAGATCGGCCTGCTTGGCAGGAAGATGGAACTTGGAGAAGATGGGCTCCCAAATGCCATTCAAACTTTTTTCAATGAAGAAATGACGGGATTCAGTAAAAGCCCGAAATCTGTTTTGGCTGATCCGATCAGGTTGGTCACCCTGGATGCAGATGGTAAAAAGATTGAATGGAAGCCGGATGGACTCGTATTCACGAGAAGGGATCCAGGAACCGTATCATGGACTTCTGAAAACCAGGGTGGCAAACTTGAAATGGAGGTCCGTGGTACCATTGAATTCGATGGCTTCGTTGTTTACAAGCTGCGGATCATTGCCAGGCAGGACCTCGATCTAAAGGATATTTACCTGGAAATACCTTATACAGATAGCAGCGCGAGATACATGATGGGGCTCGGCCAAAAAGGGGGCATCCGCCCACAAACCTTTGAATGGAATTGGGACGTTTCTCATAAAAACCAGGACGGAGCATGGCTTGGTGATGTCAATGCGGGCATGCAATTCTCACTCAGGGATGAAAAATATGTCCGGCCTCTTAATACCAATTTCTATCTCCAAAAACCCCTGGTCCTCCCTTCTTCCTGGGGAAATGGAAACAAGGGCGGAATAAGGATCAACCAGGAAGGAAATAAGGTTTTGGTTATTTGTTATAGCGGGGCGCGAACAATGAAAAAGGGAGATAGCCTGCATTATGATTTCAATTTGCTCATCACGCCCTTTCATCCGGTCAATACTGAATTTCAATGGAGCACTAGATTTTACCACAAATATGAAAACCTGGATACGGTAAAAGCAGCAGGCGCAACAGTAGTAAATATCCATCATGCCACGCTCATAAATCCATGGATCAATTATCCCTTCATCGAATACCGGAAAATGAAGGCCTATATTGACGAAGCGCATAGTAAGGGTTTAAAAGTGAAGATCTACAATACGGTCAGGGAGCTATCCGATCACGCTTATGAGCTTTTCGCCCTCAGAAGCCTGGGAAGTGAAATTTATACGCCTGGAAAGGGCGGAGGTTTTAGCTGGCTTCAGGAACATGTTGGCAGCGATTATATCGCCGCCTGGTTTGTTCCGGAAATCAAGGACGCTGCCCTGATCAATAGCGGGATCAGCAGGTGGCATAATTATTATGTGGAGGGAATGAACTGGCTGGTACAAAACCTGGGCATTGATGGTATTTATTTGGATGACGTGGCGTTTGACAGGACCACCATGAAAAGGATCAAGCGGGTACTCACCCTGGGCGGCCACCCAGGCATCATTGATCTCCATTCGGCCAATCAATTCAACCGCAATGACGGATTCAATAACAGTGCGAACCTCTACATGGAGCATTTCCCCTATCTGAACCGGCTTTGGTTCGGGGAATATTTTGATTATAAGAACAATGATCCTGATTTTTTCCTTACTGAAGTGAGTGGGATTCCCTTTGGGCTGATGGGAGAAATGCTGCAGGATGGGGGTAATCCATGGAGGGGGATGATCTATGGGATGACCAACCGTTATCCATGGACGGAGGATGCAGATCCGAGACCGATCTGGAGATTTTGGGATGAATTTGGAATGAAGGGTACGCAGATGATCGGATATTGGAGCAGGCATTGCCCGGTGCGTACCGATCATGAAAAAGTGCTGGCGACAGTCTATAAAAAAGAAGGGTCGGCCCTTGTGGCGCTCGCAAGCTGGGAGCCACTGGATGTAAATGTGAAGCTCGATATCGACTGGAAACAATTGGGTATTGATCCGGCGAGAGCGGAAATCCGGGCAGAGGAAATCGCAAATTTTCAGCCGGGCCGCTTATTTCAACCCGGACAATTGATACCGGTCGAGAAAGGTAAAGGTTGGCTTTTAGTTATTAGTCATCATTAAACTATCGCACATGCCGATTTCATCAAGATCATTTTATCCTTCACAATGCATTTTAGGTGAGGGTCCTTTATGGCACGCAGGACGCAATTCCTGTTTTTGGGTGGATATCGAAAAGGGCATTCTTTATGAATACAGGTTCAGCGACGGACAGGCCATATCTTATTGTTTCGAAGGGCGGACCTCGATGGTGATCGAGTCAGCTTATGGACATCTTATCATTACACTGAATCGAAAGATTTTCAAATTCCATCCGGATTCGGGTCAATTGGAATTTTTATACGAAGTGGACCCTGAATTGGATACGCATCGTTTCAACGATGGAACCGCTGATTCTCGTGGAAGGATCTGGGCAGGAACTATGCATCTCAGCCATCTGCCTGGAACGGGGACTCTTTATTGCCTGGATCCCAGGTGCAGGCCTGAGCCAAAATTAGAGGGACTGGCCATCTCCAATGGAATCGCATGGTCCCCGGACAACCGTCATATGTTTTTTATCGACAGTCCCACGCATCGTATCGACGCTTATTTTTTTAATGAAGAAGATGGAAAAATCGAATTTGATCGGACTGCCATTAGAATACCCCCGGAGATGGGTGCTCCTGATGGAATGGCAATGGACAGCGAAGGCATGCTCTGGGTGGCGCAGTGGGATGGTTTTGGGGTTTATCATTGGGATCCGCAAAGCGGAAAACTGATTGACAAAATCGAACTGCCCGTTCCTCAGACTAGCTCCTGCGCATTTGTAGGTCAGGAATTGGACTGCTTAATCATCACGACAGCGAGGGAAAATATGAGCGAGGGAGAATTGAAAAAATATCCGCAGAGCGGAGATTGTTTTATTGCGGAGATGCCTGTTAAGGGGCAGCCGGTGTTTAAATGTAAATTATAGGGCAGTAAAAGGGTTAGCGCTTCGTTTCATTAGTCCTTTGCCGCAGTGATCCACCAGCTATTGCCAAAAGGGTCTTCCACTCCCCCGCTCCTTCCATATACCTGGTCAGCCATGACTGAAAGGGCCTTGGCGCCGGCATTCAGAGCTTTCTGATAGGTTTCATCGGCATTTGCAACATAGATGAAAAAACTTCCGGGCTTTGGCGGGTAATTCTCCGTCGCATCGGCAAACATAATGGTAGAATCTCCAATATTGACTTCAGCATGCATAATCTTGTTTGTATCCCTCATTTCTTTCATTCGCATTGAAGCGCCAAAAACATTTTCAGTGAATTCCAGAAACGCGGATGCATCTTTGAGAATCAGGTAAGGCATCAGGGTCTGGTAACCCGAAGGGATTTTGATATTCTCTTTCATATAGCTCATTTTTAGATTGAAAAAAACAATGGTGGCTTTCCACCCATAAGTTAATTCATTTAACGGAATCGCCGGTCTATCGATGGTTCTATTTAGGAATCGCTTATTGCTTAACCTTTATCGACTCTTTTTGTTAATTTTCATAATGGCTTCTCATCTTCATTCAGAGCCAAACGAATGATGAACTATCTCAAAAACAGGAATCCTGAAGTTCAATTGTCAACCCATTGGATTGTGATCATCCTAAGCCTTGTATTTATTTTTCATACGAGCCTGGCGCAGGTTTCCTGGATAGATAAAAGAATGAGCCCCGTTCAAATTCAATACCTGCTGAGGGTTTATGCCGGAGATACTTCGGATTATCATGTTGAAATCAGGATCGATCGCTCCAGCCATCTTTTTCATCTCGCAATGGCTACGCACAATGAATATGATGACCGGAACTGGCAACTAGTCAGGAATTTCCGCGTGATCTGCAATTCAGGACCGGCAACTTTCATCAAAAAAGACAGCGCGCTTTGGGAGATCTCCATTCCGGGTGATCAGGCAATCATATCCTATGATATGCTTTTGCCCGGCGGGACCCGTTATACTCATCATCCGTATTTGACCAGCTATGGCGGACTGCTTGGTGATCTGCATTCTTTCATGTACATAGTGGAAAATCCCGAAATCCCTTCAACAATAAATATTGATCTGCCAAATGGCTGGCAAATTGCTACCGGCCTGGAAAAATCTTTGAAGTCAGGTTCATACAGGGCTTCATCTGCCAGGGTATTGCTGGATTGCCCGATCCTCATGGGTAATCTCCATTTCTGGGATTTCCGTATGGAGGGGATTCTTCATCGGATTGCCTACCTTCCGGTTCATTCGGCTGTCATTGGGTTCGACAGTATGCTACTCCTGAATCATATCCAGCGAATTGCCCGGCAGGAAATGGATTTATTTGGCCACATCCCATATAAGGAATATGAATTTCTTCTCGAAGATGGGGTATATGGAGCCCTTGAGCACCTGAATTCAGTAACCATTGGCGCTCCTCAGGATTGGATTCAGCATTCTATGAAATACCTGGATGAGGAAATAGCTCATGAGTACCTGCACACCTGGAACCTTATAAATATCAGACCTGCAGAATACAGTGACCTGAATTATGGAGTGCAGGAAAGATCCGGATTACTTTGGTTTTCCGAAGGCCTGACGATGTTCTATGCGGATCTGGTCCTGCGAAGGGCCGCACTTCCCCTGGAGGATTCCAACCGGCTTTCTCATGTGGAAGAACTGATCAATCAATACTATACTGACACAGGAAACAGGGTAATAACCCCTAGGGTGGCGAGCCTTGTTTCGAATGATCCGCAGGGGTTTTCGGGTGATTATTTTGCCAGTACCCATCTGCAGGGGGAATTGATCGGGACCATGCTGGATATACTGATCAGGTCTGAAACAGGGAACAAAAGATCATTCGATGATGTGATGCGTCTGATGTTTGATCGTTTCGGAGGAGAAAGGGGCTTTCAGGCGGGTGATATTGAGCAATGTTGCAAGCAGGTTTGCCCGGTTGCGGAGGAACAGATCACAGCGTTTTTTCAACAATATATCGAAAAAGGATTACCGCTTGAATTCAATCCATTCCTGGCCAGAATGGGACTTAAGCTGGATATTTCATACCGGAAGGCAATCGATGAGCAAGGCCATGAGCGGGTTGACAGAAGAATGTATATCTGGAAGCCTGCCGATGATTCTGTCTACAGTATCCATATTATGCATCCGAACAGTTGTTGGGCAAGAGCCGGTTTGCATACTGGTGACAGGTTATTGTCCATCGACGGCATTCCCTTGAAAAAAAGAGCGGAATTCAATCAATGGTTCGGTGAGCTTAAGACCGGCGACCAGCCATCGATGGGTGTATTGGGTCAGGATGGCTATCATGAAATAAAGATCCTTATTGAGCCTTATTTTGCGCCTGTTGTCCGGATATCTAAAGTCCCAAACCCGAGTCCCGGAACGCTTGCTCTGTTGGAAAAATGGACTTCCGGAGAATAGCCCTGTTAGGATGATTCATTCTCCAAGGTAGGGATCCTTGATCGAGTAGCTTTTGAATTTTATCTCCGAAAAATGGACCTCACAGCGATCACCTGTTGGTGACTGAGACAGAAACCCGACCTGCCAGGGTTTTTTATTGTCAAATTGAAGGTGCCGGATCAGGTAATATTGCGAACCATCCCGGGAAAAATAAAGCGTGATTACATTTCCGGCTTTCGCAACCTTATAATAGACATAGTTGGATTGTATTTCAACTGAATTACAATCATCGGAGACATTTTTTGTGACCACACTTACAACTCTTTTGGCCCCTGTATAATCCTTTTCAAAACAGAATTTAATCCAATTCAAACTATCCTGTTTAAGTACGATCGCTCCTCCGTCCCATTTATTGGCAAAAGCATGGGAGATGCGGGCATTAAGGACAAAATCTCCCTCCGGCCTGAATAAAAGTTTTGGAGCATTGTCTGTATTGTAAGTCACATTCGGGTCACGAAACATATCTGTCTTACTGCCTGAAATGATTGTGAGCCCATTGTCCAGTGAATAGGAAACCGGTTTATTTTCCCAATACAATGGATAAGAAATCCCTTCGATCCTGACAGGATTTCCTGGCTGGGCGATAGCAGTTGAACCTGTAATCAGCAGGAATAAAAATGCCGTGTTGAGTTTAAGCATAGTAAAAGTTTTGAAAAAAGCTGTCAAATTTTACTCCCCCGAGCAGTTAAGAACCTAAAGTTCGGATAAAATTGCGCAGCAAGCTTGATCGACCAGACTTAATGAATTATAGAATGAATTGATAAATGCCCATCGTGCAATTACAGCTTCTTTACCTGTGAAATATACTGATCTGGTTCCAGTAGGGGAAAAGAGGATTTACATCCTGGAAGAGAACCATACCTGTGTCATTGATCTGGGTAATTAGTAATGTATCAGTGAGGCCGCTACTGGAAAGTTGTATGCCGTTGCCATGTAAAGAATAGAGAGTAGCGCTGGTATATTCTGAATCCTGACTTATATAAAACGTGGCGTTATTGGGTGTGTTGTAGGTAAGGTAAGCATTGACCCAACTGTCGACCGAAATGATGCCATCGGAAAAGTCATAATAATCGTCGTGAATAATGAATGTCGTATCAGGCGGAATCGATACGCCTGTAAAGTCATAGTCAATGACTTCCTTTAAATACCATTTCCCCTGTAAAAGAGAGGAGGTATCCTTGTTTGAACCTGAATTATTCCCGGAATTAGATTTGGAACAGCTCATGACCAAAACGAGGACGGAAATGAAGAAGATGATTTTTTTCATAAAGATGGTATTCTGGTTATGCCCGAAAATAATACAAATTCTTTTAAACCGACCGGCCGGAAGAATTTAGCGCCTGATCTTTAAACGCAGCCATAACTAACTAAAAACATTGACTTTTGGCTGGGTATAAAAAATTTGTATTGATTTTCAAAGATTTAAGATTTTCTATCAATTGATCTTTTTGGCTACAAGAACCTGAGATTTGGTTAGGATTACTATTTGAAGAATGGCCAATTTTGTTCGATCAAAAAAACAAACAATGAAAATCACATTAACAGGTTCAATAGGAAATATCAATAAACACCTGATCCCGGAATTAATGAAAAAGGGCCATGAGGTTAAGATCATCAGCAGTAAGCCGGAAAAGCAAAAGGAAATTGAGGCCCTGGGTGCAAAAGCAGCGATTGGAAAGATTGAGGATTTGGATTTTCTGACCTCCGGTTTTGAAGGGGCCGATATCGTTTATTGCATGGAAGCGCCGGGCAATTTCATGGATCCTCATTTCGATCTGTTTTCTGCCATTGCCAAACTCGGGAACAATTTTGCCGGGGCTATTCGCAAGACCGGCGTTCGTCGCGTAGTGCATCTTAGCAGCATCGGGGCACACAGATAAAAATAACGGGATTCTTGCCTTTCACTATAATGTAGAACAGATTCTAAATGCATTGCCCGCTGAAATATCCATCACATTCATGCGTCCGGTCGGTTTTTATTACAATCTTTTAAGCCAAATCCCGCTGATCAAGAGCCAGGGTTTTATGGCTATCAATTATGGCGGGGCTCAAAAAAAACCCTGGGTTTCCCCGATCGATATAGCGGCTGCCATTGCTGAAGAAATGGAATCGCCCTTCAAAGGGAGGAAGGTTCGATATGTAGCCAGCGAGGAAATTTCAAGCGATGAGATCGCAAGCATCTTAGGTTCTGCTATCGGTAAACCTGATTTGAAATGGATTGTTATTTCAGATGAGCAACAGGAAAAAGCGATGGTATCCTTCGGTATAAACCCTGTTATTGCCGCAGGTCTGGTGGAAATGAATGCCGCAATACGCAGCGGGGAATTGTTTGAAGATTATTACAAACACAGACCTGTTCTGGGAAAGGTGAAGATCAAGGATTATGCTCCTGAATTTGCGGCTATTTATAATTCGAAATAAATTATATGACCATGCCAAATAAACAACCTTACCGTGTCAGGACGATCAGCGAATTCCATCAGTTTAGGGGGCTCCCCAAACCCGAACATCCTCTTATCAGCGTGATCCATCTTGATACGGTTAGGGATTGGCAAAATAGTGAATTCAATAGCTGGGTATTTGATTTCTATTCTATTTCCATAAAGAGGGGACTTAAAGGTAAATTCAAATACGGCCAGCAGGATTATGATTTTGACGAAGGGGTCATGTTCTTTATCGCACCGAACCAGGTTTTCGGCATCGAACATAGCAAGGATCAAATCTCAAAGCAGTCCGGATGGATCCTGCTCATTCATCCCGATTTTCTATGGAATACGGCACTTGCCAAAAGAATTAAACAATATGATTATTTTGATTATGCAGTCAATGAAGCGCTTTTCTTATCGGAAAAAGAGGAATTGTCCATCACGAATATCATTGAAAATATTCAGCAGGAATACCATTCCAATATCGACCGTTTCAGTCAGAATATAATTATCGCTCAATTGGAATTGCTGCTCACCTACTCCGAACGTTTTTATCAGCGCCAATTCATTACCAGAAAAATAACAAACCATAAGATCCTCGACCGCCTGGAAGAGTTACTTTCCGGCTATTTCAATGACGAGGACCTGATCAGTAAAGGACTGCCCAGCGTACAGCAAATTGCAGGGGAATTGAATACATCTCCGAATTATCTGACGGGCATGTTAAAAGTCCTGACCGGACAGAATACCCAGCAGCATATTCATGGCAAACTGATTGAAAAAGCGAAGGAAAAACTCTCGACAACAGACCTGACCATCAGTGAAATTGCTTACCTCCTTGGATTTGAGCACCCTCAATCCTTCAGCAAATTGTTCAAGGCAAAAACCCACTTAACTCCTTTGGCCTTTCGGGAATCCTTCAATTAGATCTCCATTACCTTTTTATTCGATAATTTCTGCATGGGCAGAGGTATGATTGCCAGGATCTCATCTTTCAGCTTCCTGATCATTTTCGTCTTGAGATGATTCCGATGCGTCACCAGGCTGACTTCGCGGGCCGGACAGGGCTGTTTTATCCTCTTTACCAATTTAAGCCTGGACTTGCTGATTTCCCGTACGGCGAGCTCGGGCAGGATGGTGATCCCATCGCTCTTATCTACCATTCTTTTGAGCGTTTCCATATTGCCCGTTTCATATTTGAATTGAATTGAACTGTTCTTTCTTAATTCGCAAAGATTCAAGATCTGCGATCGGAAACAATGGCCCTCTTCCAATAACCAGAGCCTGTTGGCGTCAATTTCGCTGGCCAATACGAATTTTTTTTCCGCCAGCGGATTTTTAGGAGAGGCATAGATAAAAAGCTCTTCATAAAAAAGAATATCTTCCCTGATAGAAGGGTCTTTTAAGGGAGTAACCACCAGGCCGCAGTCCAGCCGGTTGTTCTTCAGTTCATGGATAACATCCTCCGTAATTGCTTCCCTGATGATGAGGTTAAGTTTTGGATATTTCTCCTTCATCGATTTATAAAGGGGCGGTAAGAGATAAGGGGCCAGTGTGGGGATAATACCAATTCGCAATTCACCCGAAAGGGTATCTTTCTGATCGTTGATGATCTCTTTGATCATCTGGGCTTCCCGAAGGGCAATGCGCGCCTGGGCAATGATGACCGCTCCCATTTCGGTCGGAATCACGGGTTGTTTGGTACGATCGAATATCTTGATGTCCAACTCTTCTTCCAATTTCTGGATCTGCATGCTTAAAGTAGGCTGAGTAATAAAACAATTTTCAGCAGCCTGAGAAAAATGCCGGAAAGAATCAAGTGCCACAATATATTCGAGCTGAGTAAGGGTCATCGAGATTAACTATATTTTCATAAAAATAATCAATTAGATTTATTGTTTACCCTATTGTAGTTTCGGCTCTTAATTATATTGCATCTCTAATGACTATTTCAATCTAAAACAATGGAAAATAACACATCCCAGGCCAAATGTCCATTCTCGGGCGTTACGCCCAGGCTAAGCGCGGGCGGGGGTACCAGGAACAGGGACTGGTGGCCCAATCAATTAAAACTGAACGTTCTTCGTCAACATTCTTCCCTTTCCAACCCCATGGAGGAGGGATTCGACTATGCAAAGGAATTCAAGAGCATTGATTTGAAGGTACTCAAACAGGAAATATTCGATCTCATGACTAGCTCCCAGGATTGGTGGCCGGCTGATTTCGGGCATTATGGTCCTCTGTTCATCCGAATGGCATGGCATAGCGCAGGCACTTACCGCATCCATGATGGGCGTGGAGGGGCAGGCAGCGGCACTCAGCGCTTTGCTCCGTTGAATAGTTGGCCTGACAATGTGAACCTGGATAAGGCCCGCTTATTATTATGGCCCATCAAAAAGAAATACGGAAGGAAGATTTCCTGGGCTGACCTGATGGTCCTCGCAGGTAACTGTGCATTGGAATCCATGGGCCTTAAGACTTTTGGATTCGGCGGCGGTCGTAAGGATGTCTGGGAACCGCAGGAAGATGTTTATTGGGGTTCTGAAAAAAATTGGCTTGGTGATAATCGTTATACCGGGGATCGTGATCTGGAAAATCCGCTTGCTGCAGTTCAAATGGGCCTTATTTATGTGAACCCGGAAGGACCAAACGGGAAACCGGATCCGCTGGCAGCCGCCCGTGATATCCGTGAGACCTTCAAACGCATGGCAATGGACGATTATGAGACGGTTGCCCTGATTGCGGGTGGTCATAGTTTTGGTAAAACCCATGGCGCTGCAGAAGCTGCAAAATATGTGAGTTTTGAGCCTGCCGCTGTAGGTCTGGAGGAACAGGGTCTTGGTTGGAAAAACAGTTTTGGAAAAGGAAATGGAGACGATACCATAACCAGCGGCCTGGAGGGGTCATGGACTACAACTCCCACGCGTTGGAGCAACAATTTTTTTGAAAACCTCTTTGGCTTTGATTGGGAATTGTCGAAAAGCCCTGCTGGAGCTTTTCAATGGAAACCCAAAGGCAGAGCAGGTGCCGGTACCGTTCCGGACGCTCATGATCCGGCCAAACGCCATTCGCCCACAATGCTCACTACTGATATAGCGTTGAAGTTTGACCCAGCTTATGAGAAGGTCTCCAGGCATTTTCATGAGAATCCTGCTGAACTTGCAAATGCATTTGCCCGCGCCTGGTTCAAATTGACACATAGGGATATGGGCCCCAAATTGCGTTACCTGGGACCCGAAGTGCCTGCGGAAGACCTGATCTGGCAGGATCCGATTCCGGCTTTTTCTTACAAACTCATTGACGATAAAGACATCGCTGACCTCAAGGCTAAGATCCTGGCAAGCGGTCTAAGCGTTGCCCAATTGGTTTCTACGGCATGGGCCGCTGCCTCTACCTTCCGCGGATCTGATAAAAGAGGGGGTGCCAATGGCGCGCGTATCAGACTGGCTCCCCAGAAATTCTGGGAAGTGAATAATCCTGTACAATTGTCAAGTGTATTGGATGTCTTAGAGTCCATTCAAAAAGAATTCAATAACGCCACACAGTCTAGCAGCAGGCAGGTTTCTCTCGCAGACCTGATCGTGCTGGCAGGCTCAGCCGCAATAGAAAAAGCTGCAAAAAATGCCGGTCATGATCTGACCGTTCCCTTTACACCTGGACGTGCCGATGCCACTGCCGAACAAACGGATGTGGAATCCTTTGCCCTTCTTGAACCCAATGCGGATGCCTTCCGTAACTACCTTAAAAGCGGATCAATCTCAAATGCAGAGGAATTATTGATCGATAAGGCGCAGTTATTGACACTAACTGCTCCGGAGATGACGGTTCTCCTCGGCGGAATGCGTGTACTGAATACCAATTTTGATCATTCTGCGAATGGCGTGTTTACCAAATCTCCCGAAGCGCTTAGCAATGATTTCTTCCTGAATCTGCTTGATTTTGGCACGACCTGGAAGGCGAATTCCGATTCAAAACAGGTCTTCGAAGGTCGTGATCGTTCGACAGGGGAACTCAGGTGGACTGGTACAAGAGTTGACCTGATCTTTGGTTCCAATGCCGAACTGAGGGCCATTGCCGAAGTTTATGGCTCCGGGGATTCGAAAGAAAAATTTGTGAATGATTTTGTCGCAGCCTGGACAAAAGTGATGAACCTGGATCGCTTTGATCTGGTATGAATTGAGAAATGAATTAAAAAGTGGCCTTCAAGTTTGGGGCCACTTTTTTTATTTACTATAATTCAAACAATTCATATGAAAATTAAGGAGCCTTTTTTATTCGGATTAACCAAGGATGCTTTTGGGTATATGTTGACGAAGGTTGATTTCATGAGTTTCAAGTGAAATGAATAGGTGAGCAATACGAGCTTGGAGGAAATGACGGGAGAGATTTACATAAACCAGGCGCTGAGGATGATTGAGGTAAGTCCGGGGGCGATGGGATGGGAGAAATAGTGGAGCTGGGTTAGGTGTCATGCATATTCAAGCAGAATATTTCCATCTATGCCCAAATAATCATATGCTGCTTTTAAGAATGCAACGTCCGGCTTACGTTTTCTGCTCATTATCTGTGATAGCTTAGGCTCTCCGATTCTCATCAACTTAGCCAGCTCTTTTTGTTTAAGTTTACGTTCATACATCTTTAGTTCAATAAGGCCTTCCAATGTCTTAGGCACAGGGATAGTATAAATACCCTTTTCATAAGCTTGGGCTGCCAGAGCCAGGGTTCGGATTTGTTTAGCCTCATTATCAGTCAGATTTTTTTCTCCTTTTTTCATCAATGCATCAATTTTTTTCATTGTTGCATCGTAATTTTTTTCGCTATCAATTTTTATTTTGGGATTTGCCATGGCTATGGTTTTAATGCTACTTTTCAGTGGCAACTGATCCGGATAGTTTTAAAGGTCATCCAGATTAACCTTGTTATATTCCTTATGCGTTCCTATAAACTTTATGTAAATGGTTCTTACTCGAAAGATAATTCTGACTATTAAACGATGACTGTTTCCTTTGATATTGAACACATACAGGTCATTTCCGACCGCATCTACTGAGTTAAATATCTTCCTTACTTCATTAAAATTTGCCCAATCAGCCATCTCAGCTATAGTGTACCAGTTATTTAACTGATCTTCAACGCTTTCATCTTTGTCAATATACTCTCTAATTGTTCTGTAACTGATTACGACTATATGTTTAAGGTATTGTAAAATTAGAAATTTTATTTCATTATTTGAAATTTTTTTTGATATATAAAAAACTTAGATATTTTCAAATTGCTACAGCTTACCGCGATAGATATCCCTTTACCAATAAAGATTTCCCATGTCAGCTAAAAATTATAATTATAGAGTTTGTATATTCCGATATAAAGCTGATTAATAATGATAACTTAAGCTTGGTTCGTCGGCATTTACCGGATGAGAACAAAGCGAGACAACTAAACATACTCAGCCAAAACACCTATCCCACTATCCATTTTGGCTAATTATAAATATTATATCTGGCCAAAATCAAGGTAAAAAAACCTCCTTCTAATGTCATAGATCTGATTGACTGAGCCATCGCTTCCCCTGTTGAATCCCGGAATATATTAAAGAAACTCTAAAGAAACCTTTGAGCTCGCTGGAGATTTTTACTTTCTCATCTCCCCGATCTTCTCCATCGCCACCCGAAGCACTTCAATGGCAAGTTCGGGATCGATTCCTGCCTCTTTTGACAAAGCCTCCACATCAGGCTTCGCACCGGAATTGATTAGTGGAAGGGCAAGGGCTATGAAACGGTTGATTTTTTTAATCTCCTTGTCGTTTTCCGCAGTCCATTTCTTTTCAAATAGCTTTGCCCATTGGTTGAGAACAATACCCCTTTTTAGCGCCAGTTCGATCATATTCAGCATAGGTAGGTGAATGCGAATTTCAGGCTCGGTCGATATCCTTATTCCATACTCATGAAGTATCCCTGTCACTTTCTCGTAACCCAGGTCAGTAAGAGCGAACAGGCGAACTATTCCTGTGGTTTCTTCATAATATGCTTCTGCAAAATGCGGTGCCTCACTCCATATCTTGTGGCTAAGTTTAAATATGGATTTGGAATATTCGACCTTGAATTCTTTTTTCAATGCCTGCACTTCAAATTCATCGGAAAAATCTTCGCCAAACACTTGCACAATTTCATGACCCCGGGATTGTACCAAAGGATATTGGGAGCCGGCAGCCAAAATCATATAACGGATAGGGTTGTCTTCAATATCTTTCGCCAAATCAACTCCAGATTCGATGGTTGACTCGAACTCTGTTGCATAAAAGAAAATATCATCAGGAGAAAAGGATTTATAGCCTATCACCGGGCCATAGCTTTGCCAGCAGGATCCATTGAAGCCAATTAGGTTGAACCAAAGCAATATCGTGTTCTCAGAAAGGGTCTTAGTGGTGGAAGGGGAATATAACAGACAAATTTCGCCGGTGAAAACATCTTCCATTTCATAAAAATCAGGGGCCGGATTAGCGCTGATCTCACTGAAGCTAAATCTCCATGGGTGACCCGCCATGCTTTTAAAGTAATTTCTCTCTTCTTCGCTGCACTCTTTAATAGCTGAATGATTGAGATATTTATGTATCAGGCCGTTTTCCTGAAAAATCTTGTGACCGATATATTGCGCTAGTATCAGTCCCTTCCGCTCGGAGGGCATCGATCTTCCAATATCCCTGAAACGGGAAAACTTCGTCTCAAATTCCTTGTCCACCTTGTCACGTGCAGCCGCATAATGCAATAAGAACTTATCAGTCGCTGTGCCTGAAATCCTAGTCATATTTTGACAGAGAATACGCATTTGATTATAATCGGGCATTGGGCTCAATTTTGTCGTACGCAAGATAATGATTTACGCCCTGGTGCATATATCTTTGAGAAGCCAGATTTCATAAGATTAAACTCAAATGTCATGAGCAGGAAATTCAAAGAGAATATTAAAAGGATCGACCTTCTTTTTAAGGGAGTCCACACTGATTCCAGCAGGAGCCGGGAAACGCTGACCTACTATAAAGACTACCTGGAGGGAAACCTCAAATTCCCGGTTGATGTAACAGGTATTGAAGACTTTGATTGGGAGGAATTTTATCTTTTAGGGCCGGGGGATAAGCGCGAGTATGAGTACCTTAAGAAAACAAAGCCTTCATATAAGGATATCTTTAGTTTAAAGAAGATCGGTTCCTCTTATGATGACCTCTTAGGTTTGTTGGCCCATGTTAATAGGATTTCCGATAATAAAAAATTTCAGATTCCTCTGATGGATTTAAAGGCGGTGGACAAGAAAACACGCGAATATGACCTACTCGACGACTATTCCATCTGGTTTATAAATTATCAGTAAACTTGCGTTTTTATATCGCAAAAAAAAGATACCTCTTAAAACTTACCTTTAATGAAATCGTCTTCAACCAATAACTACCAAACCTATTGCCATGCCCTCATCCCGCCGTGATTTCGCAAAGAATGCCCTTACCGCGACAGCAGCCCTCGGCCTTTCTTCATTCACCCGCCAAATGGGGCAAATTCAATACAAAATGAAGATCGTTTGTGTGGGCGGGCATCCGGATGATCCTGAGAGCGGATGTGGGGGAACGCTTGCAAATTTCATTGCGGAGGGCCATGATGTGACGATCATCTACCTTACAAGCGGAGAGGCCGGCATCGAAGGGAAATCGCATGCAGATGCGGCGGCGATCAGGACAAAGGAGGCGATTACGGCCTGTGAAATATTAAAGGCCAAGCCGGTCTTCGCGGGACAAATAGACGGCGATTCCATTGTGAATAATGAATGGCTGTATAAATTGCAATCACTTATCCTTGGAGAGAAACCGGACATTGTCTTCACTCATTGGCCACTGGATTCACATAAAGACCATCAATGCGCGAGCCTGCTGACCATTCAAACCTGGGCGCGCAGTGGGAAAAAGTTCGCGCTTTATTTCTTTGAAGTTTGTACGGACTCGCAGACAATGGGTTTCAAACCTACTGATTATGTCGATATAACCACAACAAGGGAACTGAAACGGAAAACCGTGTTCTGTCATACGAGCCAAAACCCGCCGGGGATCTATTCGGCTTCAGATTGCAACCATGGAATGATGGAGACATTTAGGGGAATTGAAATGAATGTTGCGGCTGCAGAGGCTTTTGTGAGGATGGGGAATGAGTTCAAATGAGCACAGGCATCGTATACACACGTTTCACATATTTTGACATATTTACAATAATTTCATTTTTTGTGAAATTATTCAGATTATTTCACTATTTTTGACACAAATGAAAAAAGATAGAGTGATAATAATGGCCGACGTAATCGGCAGCAGTGAAGCTAACAAAGGGAAATTAATGAAGCAGTTTGTACAGTTGGTAGCTGAAATAAACAAGGAAAATGAAGAATTGTTGCTTTCACCCCTTACCATCACGTTGGGAGACGAATTCCAGGGCGTCATGAAAGGGTTGCGCGAAAGCCTTTCCATAATCTTCTCATTGGAGGAAAAAATATTCCGTAACACGCCCGGTTTTTCATTGCGGTATGTAGTCGTAGAAGGTACGATAGACACAGCAATCAACAGGGACATTGCTTATGGCATGCTAGGCGACGGCCTGACAATTGCAAGAAAATACTTGGAAAACTTAAAAAAATCGAAACACAGATTCTATTTCAATTTGAAAGACAAAAAAAAGGAAGCTGAATTAAACAACCTCTTTATTGCTTTGCAAGACATCGTTGATGACTGGGATAGAGAAAAAGATTATAACCTTGTTTCAAAATTTCTCGAATTGAATGATTACAAGGCTGTGGCATTAAATTTGAATAAAGAAAGGTCGCTGATGTGGAAAAGGAACAAGAGCCTGAAAATTGATTCATATAATGCCTTAAAACTAGTAGCCAATTTTATAGGAGGAATGCCATATGCCAAAAACAATCTTTCTGATATTAGCTTTTTTGCTTAGTGAGATTTTAATTGCTTTCATTTTCGCAATAATAGCTCAGTTATTCTATCACAAAATTGGCTTTGATTTCAAGTCCATTTTTAAAGGGATAATGGAGCGTTTGTTCCTGTTCATCGCACTCTCCAATGGCTATTCGCAAGCCCTGACATTTTTTAGCGCCCTGAAACTCGCAACAAGATTAAAACATAACGATCAAACCACTCAGGACATGGAAGGTTTCAACGATTATTATCTGCTTGGCAATTTATTATCAGTTGCTGTTGCCATCGCGTATGTCTACATTTACCAGCACTTTGACAATATCTGGCTTCTAAAGGTATTGACCAGCTAACATAACTGATTGAATTAAATCAAAAATCTTCTTAAGGTCGCCTTCCCTTCTATTATCCTTTTTGTACCTCATTTCAAGGTTAAAACTTAGTTCAAACAGGGAAACCACTCATTTGATCAGTAGCGTCTCCCACCCCGACTCTTGCCCATTCTACCTCTCTCTAATCCGCTATGTTTCAAGACCCGACCTCCTTGATAACCATCGCTTTACAAATTATTCCCACCTACTGGTTTATTTTGACGAACTTTAAGCAATGTCAGTGAATACCTGGGGGCTCATGGCTGGAGGAGATAGGGATGCTTTCTTGACTTTATATCAGGGTCATTACCAGGCACTTTTTTCTTATGGCTTCAGTCTGTCCTCTAACCGCGAGTTAACTAAAGACTGCATACAGGAATTATTCCTTGAAATCTGGAAGAAACGTCCTTCACTGAATAAAGATGTTAAAAACGTCCGTTCTTATCTGTTTACCTGGTTACGCAGAAAAATAAGTCGCGAATTATCCCTGCTCTCCAAACACGTTTTTTCGGAAGGTATAGAGGAAGAATTTCCTGCAATTCAATCTTCCTATGAGGAATTGCTGATAGCTTTCCAGCAATCTGAAGAAAAAAAAGAACAACTCGGGTTTGCACTTAAAAAGCTGACTAAAATGCAACTGGAAGTGATCAGGTTAAAATTTTATGAAAACCTTTCCTATCAGGCGATAGCTGAACAAACCTCACGTACGCCAAGAACCATCTATAATCTCGCTTACGAAGCGATCAGACATCTTCGTGAATCCATGAAACTGCTTTTGATTCAAATCATGATCTGATCATTTTAAGAAAATAGTTGAAAAATTTCCGGTAAAAAGAATTGACTGCGATGCACTATCGGGATAGGCATTGCTGAACGACTGAAACTTATACACATGAATGGAACCGGAAAATCACCTGAAAATTACCAGATTGAAGATTTCGTTACCGATGAATCATTTATAAATTTTTTTTTCCAGTTAAATCCCCGGGACATAGCATTTTGGGAGAGCTGGATCCTTTCACATCCTGAAAATGCCAGGCAATTTGAGGCGGCGAAACAGATGCTTCGGAACCTATCCCTGTCGATATCTGAGGAGGAAAGGGACCAGGAGTTATCAAAGCTGAAAAAAGCTATTGGCGATGAAAATTTCCAGGATCTAAAGAACATCCCTTCAATTTCGAAGCCGCTGCAATGGAAGAAAACGAGGAGAAGAAAGTTCGCCAGGCTTCTGCTGCCGTTTCTTTTGCTTCTTGCTGTTGCTGTCTATTTGCTGACTAATTATTTTCCAAACCACCCCGATCAATTCCTGGTAAAATCAAATGACAGCAGTAAACCCATTGTGATAACCTTAAGCGATGGCACGATTGTCACACTTGCCCCGCAAAGCGTTTTCCGTTATCCTGCTGAATTCGGCACTAAGGAAAGAAAGGTTTACCTGGAAGGGGAAGCACAATTCCATGTGAGCAGGGATGCTGCCCATCCTTTTAAGGTGTACCAGGGAAATATTATCGCGACAGTTCTTGGGACAGTCTTCAATGTCAAAAAGCAGGCTGGGGATTCGGTACTGCTAGTTGAACTGATAGAAGGCAAACTGAAGGTGGAGGCCGGAAACGATGAGGGCCAACCTGCGCAGTCCATCATTTTAAACCCGGATGAAAGGGCCATGTACAATAGCAATAATAAAAACCTGCATAAGGAAATTTGGAAATCGCAACCTGATCTTTTAAGGACCATGCAAAAAGTGCTGTTCAGGCACGATAATTTCGAAGAGATCGCTAGTCAAATTAAAACCGATTTTGGAATAATACTGATCAATAAAAGCAATAAGAAAGACTGGCGTTTTACCGGTGAATTCACCAACGCCACTGCAAAGGAAATCATAGACAATATTTGCCTGGTTGAAGGACTGAGCAGCCAGATGAATGGAGATAGCATACTAATAAAATCATTGCCTTAAGTATTTCGCTAAACTAACGTTGCCATGTATATCTTTCCAGTAAGGCCCGTAGCGTGGGTCCATAGAATCTGTTTTCTTCTATTTAGCTTTTTTGTTGCAATTGGCGCCGGGGCGAATTCAGGCAATCCAATCAAATCCGATAAGGTCTACATCACTGTCAAATATTCAAATGCTACGCTGCAGCAGGTTTTTAAATTAATTGAACAGCAGAGCTCATTCGTCTTCGCCTATGACGAAAATGAAATAGAAATCACCAGAAAAATAACCCTGAGAAAAGGCCGGCTAATACTAAATGACCTGCTTTTAATCATTACAAATCAAACGGGCTTGCAATTTACCAGGGAAAAGAGCAGTATTCTGGTCAGCATCAGAATACCTGCATCTAAAAAAGATCAAAAGCCATTACCGGTAAAAGGGACACTGAAGGACGGGCTTGGGAAACCGCTAGCGGGCGCAACAGTAATGGTTAAAGGAACAAGAATAACCGTGCAGACCGACTCCAATGGTTTTTTTGCAATAAATGCAGAACCTGATGCAATCCTGGTCTTCAGCTATATCGGATTCAAAACAGTAGAAGTGCCTGTGGATGGACAGAGAGAATTGCTGGTGAAAATTACCGAAGAGAACAAGGAATTGAATGATGTGGTCATTCTCGGCTACCAAAGCCAGAAAAGATCGGCCATTGCCGGTGCGGTTACCACAGTAAATGCCGATGATGTGTCTAAAATACCCATCGGCTTTGCGGACCAGGCACTTCAGGGACAGGCCTCCGGGGTACGCATCACCCAGGTGACAGGACAACCCGGGGACGGCATTTCAATGCGTATCAGGGGTGTTGGATCAATAAACAACAATGACCCCCTTTATATCATTGATGGTGTTCCCACGCAGGATGGTATAAATTTTTTGGCAGCCGATGATATCGCTACAATAACAGTATTAAAAGATGCTGCTTCCGCTGCTATATATGGAGCCAGGTCAACAAACGGAGTGGTGGTCATTACCACAAAGAGTGGCAAGCCGGGGAGACCCATAATCAATTACTCTGTGTATGCGGGGGTCCAGACTCATGGTTATCTGACACCGATGACCAATGCGGCAGAGTATAAGACTCTATTCAATGAAATGGTCATGAACGATAATGCAGGGCTTGCTCCCAACAATCCTTTATTAAAATCACCCATTCCTGATTCGATTCCGATGGCAAATACAAACTGGGTGGGTGCGATATTCCGCGTAGCACCGGAGCAGGATCATGAATTGTCTGTAAGCGGAGGAAATGAAAAAACACAATATTCGGTCTCCGGTAATTTCTTTAACCAGGATGGGATCATCTTAAATTCCTGGTACAAGCGATATACCCTGCGTACTAAATTGGTCTCCGCAGTTACTGATCGCCTCAAGATCGGTACCAATCTTAGTTTCTCCTATTACGATAAAAATTCCGTGGGAAGTTCAGGCGATGGTTATGGGGGCAATGGCGGCAGCGTGGTACGTTACGCATTGTTCAGGGACCCGGCGATACCCATTTACTCCTCTCCCGGAGTGTATAGCGATCTTCCTCAATATCCTGGCTTTTTTGGAGATGGTTATAATCCTGTAGGGTTGGCCAATAATACTGACAATATAGAACAACAATTCAGGGGTTTTGGAGATGTCTTTGTTGAACTCAAGATATTAAAGGATCTGTCTTTCAAAACAGATTTAGGCGGAGATGTGTTCCAAACCCAGGATAAGACTTTTTCACTGAACTGGGGCACCAATGGCAGAATAAATGATCCCAATACGCTGTCTGAAACCCAGACGACCAATGAAAATATGGTCTGGAATAACCTGTTCCATTATAACCATGGCTTCGGCACACGGCATAATTTGAGTTTTATAGCAGGTACGGAAGCCATAACGAATACAACAACTTCCAATTCAGAAAGCCAGAAGAATTTTCCAACACAGATTCCAAGCCTGGAATTCCTGGGAAATGGACTCAGCCCGGAGATATCAACTGAAAGCGAAGGTCAGTGGTCACTGATGTCCTTTCTGGCCAGTGCCAATTATAATTATAACAGTGAATTTTTCCTTACCGGGAGCGGTAGAAGGGATGGTTCTTCCAGATTCCCTCCTGCAACCCGCTGGGGGAATTTCTTCTCGGGTGCTGCTGCATGGAATCTGATGAGTGAAGAATGGTTCGCCAACATGTTCCCCGTGATATCGAGGATGAAATTAAGGGCGAGTTATGGGCAGTTAGGCAATCAGAATGCCTCAGGAAATCCTTATCCCGGGACTTCCATAATCGGCAATGCTTTGAACTCCCCTAATGTATTCAACTATGTTCTTGGGTCCACTCCCGGCGTAGTCCCTGGTTTGACCGAATCTATATTGGGAAATGACAATCTAAGATGGGAAACCGCCACCCAATCGGATGCCGGCATGGACATTTCGATCCTGCAGGACAAACTTTCTCTGTCGGTCGATTATTTTGATAAAGTGGTCAGCAATATGCTGGTAGCAGTTCCCCTCCCGATGATCGGAGGCAGCGCCTCCGCGCCCAATATAAATGATGGCAGTGTGCAGAACAAAGGATTTGAATTTGATCTTCAGTATCATAACCGGGATCACCAATTAAGGTACAGTTTTACTGCAAACCTTGCCACGATACAAAACAAGGTCCTGTCCCTCCCGGTACCCATACAGGGTGGCAGGATTGACAATGGAATTTATGCAACGCTGACCACTACAGGTCACCCGATCGGTTCTTTCTACGGATACCAGATGACGGGGATATTTCAAAATCAGGAAGACATTTTTACCTCCGCCTACCAGGGACCCGGAGTACGGCCTGGGGATGTAAAATATAAGGATATCAACGGGGATGGAAAGATCGATGCCAGCGATAGGACATTCCTTGGAAGTGCCATCCCCAAATTTACATATGGTTTTACCTCAACCCTTGAATATAAAAATTTTGATCTTTTCCTGCTTCTTCAGGGTGGTTATGGCAATAAGATATACATGCAGGTCAACCAGGACATCGAAGGTTTTTACCGTCCTTTTAACCTGACCCAGAGGGTTTATGATACTCGCTGGCACGGTGAAGGAACCAGTAATACCATGCCCCTGGTTTCCTGGCTGGACCAACCCAATAATATAAAAGAACCTTCCAGCAGATTCCTGGAAGGTGCATCCTATTGCCGGATAAAGAATCTTCAGATCGGTTATACTATTCCTAAAAAAGCGGTCGATAACCTGCATATAAAAGGATTGAGAATTTATGTGACTGCCACCAATTTGCTCACCATTACCAAATTTACCGGCCTGGATCCGGAGATGTATATCAGCAATAATACAAATGTGGAAGCACACCCGAACGATGTCGCATCAGGCATTGACTGGGGTACCTACCCCGCCGCAAAGAGTTATATCATCGGGGCCAATCTTAATTTTTAATGTTAGATCATGAATAAGAAATCAATAATATACTGTTCGCTGGTTTGGTCATGTATCCTGACAGGGATAGGTTGTTCAAAATTTTTGGATAAGAATATCCAGGGTGTGTACACTTCCGATCAATTTTATAACTCATCCAATAACGCAGTCGAGGCTGTGAATGAAGCCTATGTCGAATTGACTTTTACCAGCGGCACTGCAAATCCACTCTGGGTATTCGGGGATGTTGCCTCGGATGATGCCGCAAGCGGTGATCCCGCTGCAAGCCAGGATGCTGCGACCATTGATAATTTTTCCTTTACCACCACAAATTCGCACCTGTCCAACGAATGGGGTACCTTCTATGAAGGGATCACCAACTGCAATCTGGTTTTGGCAAATGTCCCCTCCATCAATATGGATACGGCGCTTCGTTCAAGGATCCTGGCGGAAGCCAGGTTTTTAAGGGCCTGGTATTATTTTATGCTGGTGAATATTTATGGAGCTGTGCCCATCGTGCTTACCCCCCTGACACCGGCAGAAATGCAGGTCACCCAATCTCCAGTAAACCAGATCTATGAATCGGTCATTGAGCCGGACCTTTTTGCAGCCTTGAATGAGTTGCCTGCAAGTTATTCCGGTGTTGATGTTGGAAGGGCGACAAGCGGCGCTGCTGCTGCCCTTTTGGCCAAAGTGTATCTATACCAGCAAAAATGGGATTCCTCCCTGGTCTATTCCAACCTGGTGATCAATAGCGGTCAATACAGTTTGATGCCGCTCTATACCCAGAATTTTGACGGCCTGCATAAAAATAACGGAGAATCCATTTTTGAAGTGCAAATGCTGGGTAATCAAAGCCCCAATGTCGGCAATGCACTAAACCAGTGGTTTGCCCCACAAGTTGTAGGAGGCTATTTTTGTGATGCACCTAACCCAAATTTTGTTGCTGAATTCGAAGAAACAGACTCAGGCATTTCCGATCCAAGATTAAATTATACAGTCGGAATAGATAGTACGCTATGGAACAACGGGGAAATTTATCTGAGTTCCTGGTCCCCGCAAACAGGCTATTTAAACAGAAAAAATCAACAGCCTCTTTCTGTGGCTCCAATCATCGGTCAGGGCAGTTGTGATTACGTAGCCATCCGTTATGCCGATGTATTATTATTTAATGCCGAGGCGCTGAATGAGTTGGGTCAAATTACGCAAGCAATCATTCCACTCAATCAGGTAAGAAAAAGGGCAAGGGAAAGTTATTTATATGATAGCGCTTTAGTTGGATTCGGGACAGTTCCCACTGGGCTCCTGCCCGATGTACCAGCCGTATCCCAGGGCCAATTAAGCATTGCTATTGTTCATGAAAGGAGGATGGAGTTAGGATTTGAATTCCATCGCTTTTTCGACCTTATGAGATATGCGGCCAATCCAGCCATAGGTGCAAATCAGGTAACAAGTTGGATAAACAGGGATGGTGTTTCGGGATTTAGTTATCCTGCATTTAGTGTATTCCCCATCCCGCAAAGCGAAAGAGATATAGACAAAGCCCTTCATTAGAAAAGTTTAATTATTCACCATTCATAAAAATTTAAAAATCATGAAATCGAAAATCAGGTATTTCACTCTAACAATAGTACTAGGTTTGTCGCTAGGACTCATAGTGAACTCTTGTAAAAAAAGCAGCTCATTTACACCACCCGTTACCACAAGCCTGACAGCATCCATTGATTCTGCAGAATGGTACCTGGCTAACACACACCAGGGAACACAACCCGGGGAATATGCCAATGGTTCCCAGGCCACATTGCAGACTGCTCTAACCGCAGCACAGGCAGTTCTGGCATCCGCAAGCACTTCCGCAACACAGACTGAGGTTACTGCTGCGACAGCCAATTTGAATGCTGCAATTGCTGCTTATGAAAGCGGCCTGATCACTCCGATTGCCGCCTCTGCGCTTGTTGCCTATTGGAAATTCAACGGCAATGCAAACGATTCTTCAGGCAATGGCCATAATGGCACACTTGAAGCATGTCCTCCTGCGGTAGGTGGTGTAGGTTTGATCACAACCATGGGCGTAACTCCTGGTCCGGTTCCAAATCTGACTAATGACCGTTTTGGTAATGCCAACTCAGCTTACCATTTCAGCAACGGAGGCAATATTGATGTACCTTATAGCCCGGCTTTCAATCCGGCAGCTATCAGTCTTAGTGTTTGGGTACGTCAGGATACAGCAGGCAGAATTGACGGAGCTGACAACTGCTATATTATTTCATTAAGCCGTTGGAATGGCTGGAAATTCCAGACACAACCAGTCAGGCCCTTCTTTACCTACCAGTTAGATACAACGGCCGTGGGCACTACCTACTTTAACCAGGACGCCGGAGTAAACATGACGATTGGCACTACAGTTGGCGCTGGTCCCTGGAATCATCTCGTAGTTACTTATGACGGTGTCGGTACAGAAAGCTTCTACATCAATGGTACGCTCACAAAGACCTGGACAAGTCCAAATGTAAGAGGAGCCATGATGCCAATCAGCCCAACCTATGATCTGGCCATCGGTACAGATCTGACCAACAATGCCTATTCTTATAGTTCCACAGCTCCCAATTATATTGAGTACGGTGGATATTGGACAGGTGATCTCGATGATGTTATGATTTACAACATTGCCTTAACGGCAACTCAGGTAATGCAGATTTACACGCAACAGGTTACCCAGTAATCTATATAGATAAAAACCCCTGCACGGAGACTTTCCGGCAGGGGTTTTTTATGATTTCCAAATGTTTGCATGTCCGCGAATATGGCTTGTACTGATTATTTTTCTTCTGACAGGTTCCTGCAGCCTGCATTCAGGAAAGGAAAATCCCTTGCTTTTCTGGTGCTCCAATAACCCCCGGGAAATCAATCTCTGCGACTCGGTTACCCTGAAATGGAACCATCAGCATCCCTCTCTTTTTATTCATCTCCAGCCCATACCGGAAGGCCAGTCCAGTGAAGAAGTGATCCTCGCTGCAGTTGTCGGCAAAACCACACCGGATATCTATGCCAATATGTGGCAGGGTAATGTAGAAATGTATGCAAGAGCCGGCGTACTGATCCCCCTGGATACGCTTAAAGGCTTTCTTTCTTTTATTCATGAACGCTGCGACAGCGCAGTGATCCGTGAGATCACTTCCGTTGACGGGCATATCTACCAGGTGCCATGGAAGGTGAACCCTTTCATGACCATCTACAATAAAAATCTTTTTGCCAAAAACAGAATTGATGCTCTTCCAAAGACATACAGCGCTTATCTGAAAGCTGCCGCCAGCTTTGCAAAAAACAGCAAGCACATTGGCTCAACACAGAAATGGTTTGGGTATACCGAAGTAAAAGAGATCTGGTATCAGCGTCTTTTCAATTTTTATCCCTTGTATCTGGCAGCCTCAGGCGGCGCTCCGCTGGTAAAGAATAATCGGGCCGCTTTTAATAATAAATATGCCATCGAAGTATTTACATTCCTGCAAACCCTCTATCAACAGGAATATTTTTCCAGGGAAAACCTTTCAGCATCCGATGATCCATTTGTAGCCCAGACAATTGCCACAAAATGGACAGGTCCCTGGGAGATCAGCTATCTCAATACTATCCTGGACCGCAATTTTGAATTCGGATATTTCGAGCCGCAGGTTCCCGACGATCATGAAGGCCCGGTTTATACTTACGCAGATCCGAAAAACATTGTTGTATTCAACACCTGTAAGAATCCCCAGGCTGCCTGGGATTTTATCAGCACGATGATCGATAAAAAAGGCGACCTGCAATTATTATCGGTCACCGGTCAATTGCCAAGAAGGCAGCATCTGGAGTCTGATACTTTCTTTAGCGATTATTTTAAGGCCAACCCCATGATGATGCCTTTTGCAAGACAACTACCCTTCGTTAAGGGGGTTGATAACTGTGAAGTCATCGTCGAGGTACTCGATATTATATCCCAGGAATATGAAGCCTGTGTCGTTTACGGGAAAAAGACCCCTGCAACGGCCATAGCAGATGCAGAATCCGCAGTGAATGTCCTGCTTGCCGCCAATAAACCACAATTATGAAATCTTCCAACCTTCATATGGGTATTATCGGGGCGGGCGGATTCGCTCAATTTGCCGCCCGCGCTTTTGTAAAGGTGCCGGGCATCGAATTGGCAGGAGTCACTGATATCAATAAGAAGGCAGCTTTAGAGCTGGGCGGGGCATTTGGAATAAGGGTCTATGAAGATTTTGATCAAACGATCGGCGATGATAACATCGACCTTTTGTATATAGCGACACCTCCCTGGCTGCATTACACCCAATCCAGGAATGCACTGCTTGCAGGCAAGCATGTTATCTGTGAAAAGCCCGCTGCCTTAACAACAAGCGAGGCCGAAGAACTCCGGCAATTGGCCCGTTCTAGGAACTTGCTTTATGTGGTGAACCTGATACAACGCTATAATCCCTTATTCAGCATAGTAAAAAAAATTATCAATAATAGGCTCCTGGGTAATTTTCTTCACGGGTTTTTTGAAAACTATGCCAGTGATGAAAAGCTCGTTCCCGACCATTGGTTCTGGGATGAGACCAAAAGCGGTGGCATATTCATCGAACATGGGGTTCACTTTTTCGATCTCTTTGAGGGCTGGCTTGGTGAAGGAAAGTTAGTGAGCGCATTGCAACTGCATCGTCCGGATATTTCGCTAAGCATCGTTGACCGCGTACAGGCGACGGTTCTTTATGAAGATGGGGTCGTGAATTTTTATCATGGTTTTGATCAGGCCAGAATCCTTGACAGGCAGGAAATGCGCATTGAGTTTGAGCGTGGAGAAATAAGCCTGTATGAATGGGTACCCGTGAGAATGAAGTTATACGGGATCTTGGAAACAGGGCAGTTGAAAAAACTGCGGGATATGCTGCCTGAAAGTTCTATCCTGCATGCTCAGAAAGATATGCCCAAACATACTCAGCAAGATAAGCCCAAACAGACAAGTGCAAGGTTTAAAGAATTCATCGCAGAGGATCATATTACACTAAATTATGAAAATGATCTGGGGAAGGAAAAACTCTATCAGCAAATGCTTAGCACAATGTTAACCGACCAGTTGGCATGGATACAATCGCATGACCATGCCCGGGTCATCGATGACAACAATGCCCTGCGATCACTTGGAATGGCTGTGCAGGCCGACAGGATGGCCAAAAATTTTAACTATTAATGAGCCGGGGTCTTACGATAAAAAAAACTATTCTACCCTACGTGCTGGTATCTCCTTACCTGGTCTTTGTCATGATCTTCGTGGTATTCCCGGTCTTGTTTTGTTTTTTTCTCACTTTCCATAAATGGAATATTATTTCTCCCATGCAATTCATCGGGGTTGATAATTATTCCCGTCTCATTCATGACCGCCTGTTCTGGAAAGCCATTGGCAATACGCTGAAATTTTTGTTATTACATATCCCCCTGCAAATAGCAGTCTCTTTATTTCTTGCACAACTGCTCAACCAAAAGATCAGGGCGATCTCCTTTTTCAGGGCCTCGTTCTTTCTGCCTGTGATCGTATCCGGTGTAGTCGTCACCATCCTCTGGCAGCAGTTATTCGGTTATGATTCAGGAATGATCAACCGCATGCTCTCAGCGATCGGACTCCCAAAAGCCGGATGGCTGGTCAACCCGGATATCGCAATTTATTCCATCGCCGTGATGGCTACCTGGAAGAATGTCGGTCTTTACGTAATACTTTTTCTTGTCGGGCTTCAAACAGTGCCTCCACAATATTATGAGGCGGCAAAACTCGAAGGCGCGAGCCCCTGGCAAAGGTTCTATCATATTACCCTACCGATGATCAACCCTACCATTTTCCTGGTGGTGGTGCTGTCCACTATCGGCGGATTTTCCCTTTTTATCGAACCCTATATCATGACTGGCGGAGGTCCGATGAACCAGACCCTGTCCGCTGTTTTATATATTTATAAGCAGGCCTTCCAGTATTATAATATGGGCTATTCTGCGACCCTTGGATTTTTCTATGCCTTTTTGATCATGACGGTGGTGATCCTGCAGAAAAGGCTTATCGAGAAAGAGGAATGAATTATGAAGGAGAGATATTCTTTTTGGAATTTCATGGTTTACGCCGCATTGCTGGTGGCGGCAACATCATTCATCTATCCCTTTATCTGGATGATTGGGGCCGCTTTCGCCTCCTCGCATGAGATCGGGAAGATGACGATTTGGCCTGACCATCCCAGTTGGGGAAATTTCAGGTCCATGATGGAAAAGATCCCCATAGGGCGTTCACTCATCAATAGTATCCTTGTCGCTTCACTAACCACTTCCCTCGTATTGATCACTGGCTCGACAGTGGGATATGCACTTGCAAAAATGCGATTTAGGGGAAGGCAGCTAATTTTTTATGTGATCATTTTTACCATGTCGCTTCCCTTTCAGATCACCCTGATTCCAAATTATATAACTATGGTGAACCTGCATCTTGTGGACACCTACCTAGCTCTTGTCGTGCCCTTCGCCGTTAGCGCATTTGCCATTCTTATGTTCAGGCAGGCCTTCCAGGGTTTGCCCCAGGCGCTGATAGATGCAGCGCGCCTGGATGGTTGTAATGAAATGGGGATCATTTTTCGCGTGCTATGGCCAAATATAAAACCAACTCTTGTGACTGTTGCGATCCTCAGTTTTATCGGTTCCTGGAATGAAGTGTTGTGGCCCCTGATCGTGATACGCAATGAGCAGTTGATGACGATGCCTCAGCTTGTAACCCTCTTCGCCGTGGGGGGTCGCGCCGATGCGCAATTAGGTGTTAAAATAGCAGCGGCTGTATTACTCGCGCTGCCGGTGATGATTGCCTTTCTTTTCTTTCAAAAACATTTTATACAGAGTATGGCTTCGACAGGATTAAAAGATTAAAATGAAAAAACACAGTTTACAATTGAAGGCTTCGGTAAGGGCGGTCATCCCCCTCTTCCTTAAGCTGCCTGGCAATGATCGGATAAAACATCTTATATCACGTGTAGAAAAACTAAACGATATTGAAGTGAACCAATGTCTGGAATGGGTAATGCAGCATTTTGACAAACGCCATCGCAATATCCAGGCAATATTCAAACAACATTTTCAGAAATTAAATGAGCAAACAGGTAATAATATTTCGCAATTATCGGCGAAAAAAAAACTATTGCTTGGGGCCTATTTTACCAAGGAATACTCCATCCAATCGGCGGCCCTTTTCAATCCCTCAATTGTCCCGCATCCTGACCAGCAGGGATTAAAAGCAGGTGAACTGCGGTTCGTTATGAGCCTGAGGGCAACCGGTGAAGGCCATATTTCCTCCATCATATTTCAGACCGGTATCGTGGATGAGAATGGCAGTATAATCCTGGACCCGCCATCAGGTTATTATAATTGTGTTCAAAAAAATGAAAATGCTCTTTATAATAAGGAATTTTTCCGTCTGAGGACTGCAACGATCTCAGGATTTGATTCTCGCGTATTCGACTGGTTACCCGAATCATTTACTGCTTTGCTGGCAAACGAGTCATTCAAAGGGATAGATTACCCGCAGAAATTCGTTGTTGATTCGATTTCCTCCTTGCAGGAAATGCTTGATTCGAATTATGAATTAAAAGGCTCCGCTTCGATTCCCCTGAATGAAAAAGTGATCTTCCCCAGCGCGAAAGCGGAAAGCATGGGCATGGAAGATCTGCGTTTGGTGAAATTTGAGCATGCAGGAGAATCCGTTTATTATGGCACCTATACTGCATATAACGGAAAACAGATCAGGACCCAAATACTGGAAACAAGGGACTTCAATGATTTTACCATCAGGACCTTGTATGGCGGGGGCATTGCTGACAAGGGTATGGCCCTCTTTCCTGAAAAAGTGAAAGGGAAATTTGTGATGATCTCACGTCAGGGCGGGGAAAATTTATCCATCATGTTCTCCGATGACCTGTACTCCTGGGAAAATGCCGAGCTGCTCATGGAGCCTCTCTATTCCTGGGAACTGCTACAATTAGGTAACTGCGGTTCTCCTGTTAAAACTAAAGAGGGCTGGCTGCTGCTAACCCACGGAGTGGGCCCAATGAGAACCTATGTGATCAGCGCCATATTACTCGACCTGCAAGAACCCAACCGGATCATCGGCAGGCTGGATAGACCACTACTTGAAGCGGATGAATCCGAGAGGGAGGGCTATGTGCCCAATGTCGTTTATACCTGTGGCTTCATGCTGCACCAAAACCGGTTAATAATCCCCTATGCCGTATCAGACTCCGCTACCTGTTTTGCCAGCATTGGGCTGGATGAGTTGCTTCTTGAATTCAAATTGAAAAAATCATGAATAAAAAGATCATATTAGCTATCTGTTGTTGCTTTGCAGCCGCTTTTTCCTTACTGGCCTGCGCAAAAAAGGGCACCGGGGTTCAGACCGTTATCGTCGTGGACAGCTCCCTGGTCAATACTGCCCATCTTGATCATTTGTATACGCCTGTGAGTTTTCCCGACGGAACTCAGGCCGCGGGCATTTATATCTATTCTAATTATCCCGGTTATACCAATGTCGCTGCAACGGGTGAAGGCTTTGCCTGCGTCGATGATGTATCCCGGGCGATGCTGGTTTATCTGAGAACAAGCAATTTCTTATCGGATACAGCGACGCAGAACAAACTCTATAAACTGATCAGTTTCATGCTGGAGATGCAATCTGCCAATGGTTATTTCTATAATTTTTTACTTAGCCCGACCGGGCCGATCAATACGACAGGTGTGACGAGTGTCAATACGGCAACCTGGTGGTCATGGCGTGCCTTCCAGGCCCTTACCGAAGCAGCGCCTTCAGTTAAAACACTTAACCCTGCCCTATATGCGAAAATGACCACCGCGATCAGTAACCTCGTCGCCCGTATGAAAATAGATCTTGTAGGCCTGCCTCAGACCACGGCTTCCTATAGCGGCATCAGCGCTCCGACATGGCTGCCCGACGGAAGTGCAACCGATCAGTCCTCCGTACTGATCCTGGGCCTGATCAATTATTGCAATGCCAACCCGGATCCGGTCATAAGCGGCTTTATCAAGAGCCTGGCGGACGGCATTGTGCTGATGGAACAATCGGATACTGCAGTTTTTCCCTATGGTGCATTTTTGAGTTGGGAGAACACCTGGCACGCTTATGGTAATCTGCAGGCCTATGCCCTGATGCAGGCCGGAAATTTTCTAAACAATCCCCAATACAATACAGTTGCAATGATGGAAGTGGATAATTTTTATCCCTGGTTATTGCAAAATGGTTATCAGTGTTCGTTTTCATTGGTCAATACGGGCGGGGTGGTCCAGGTTATCGGAGATACCGCATATGCGCAGATCGCCTATGGTATCGAACCGATGGTCTTTGCCGCCGCAGAAGCCTATAGAGAGACCGGGCTGGCAAAATATGCCGACATGACAGGTCATTTAGCTGCGTGGTTCCTTGGAGCTAATGTTGCCAACACGAATATGTATTCGGTTACCACAGGGACTTGTTTTGATGGGATATCCTCCCCTTCGCCGGCCGGTGTTAATCTCAATTCTGGCGGAGAATCCACGATTGAAGCCTTACTCACCATCGAAAAAGTAGAAACCGATCCGGCCCTCATAACAGCATTGAACAAATATAAAATTCCATAAACTGAAAAAACCTATAAAATATGATAAACTGATCTTCAGGCCCGATGATGTAGACCTTTCGCGTTCGCCATTGCGTGAAGGTTTGGAGGTGAAAACCTTTGTTTTGGGGGCTTTTAACCCCGGCCTTTGCAGACTGGCCAATGGTAATTTAATAATGATGGTCCGGGTTGCAGAGGCGCTCTGCAACCCGGTGATTAGGGACCAGGCCTTTTGCATCCGTTGGAAAGAAGATAACCAATTCACGACCGATGCGTGGCCCTTATTGGAAATCAATATGCAGGACCCGCGAAAGTTTAAAATAAATGCATATGCATTCCCGGTATACGCGCTGACCTCTCTATCCTGGCTTCTGCCGGTTGAATTATGTCCGGATGGCAGCGAAGTCATGCATATCCATTATGATAAGGCCATTTCGCCGTTAGCGACCAGCCAGGAATATGGGATCGAAGATCCGCGAATCTCGTGTATTGACGGGCGCTATTTCATGACCACCTGTTGCGTAAGTGCGGAAAGGCATTCTACCATGCTATATGTTTCCGATAACGGGCTGGATTATGTCTGCCGCGGGATCCTGCTTGATCATCAGAATAAGGACATGCTGCTATTCGAGGGGAAGATAAATGGCGCTTATCATGCATTAACAAGGCCTTTGGGAGAATGTTATTTTGCCTCTCCCCCTTCTTCGGACTGGCATCCCGGCGCGGGGATACATATCGCCTCTTCACCAGACCTCCTGCACTGGAAACCTGCCGACAAAGCTTTTTTAAGGGCGAGGAAATCTTCTCCTTCCAATGTGAAAATTGGAGGAGGCACGCCGCCCTTGCTTACCCCTGATGGATGGCTGATGGTTTATCATGGAGTAGAGAATAATAGGGGAGCCGGGATCTACAGGAGTTTTTGGGCACTATTGGATGAACATGATCCCCTTAAGATACTGCGGTTGGAGGATTCCCAACCTCTATTGGAAGCCGATCCTTTGCTGACTGAGGGTATCAACCATCAGTTATATATCAAGGATATCGTATTCACCACGGGGATTGCGGCCCATGCTGAGGATTTTATCCTGGCTTCCGGGGAATCGGACCTGGCCTGCAGAATCACAACAATATCCAGGGAGTTTTTCTCAAAATAAAATTTTATGGCAGAACTAAAGCTGGAACATATCTCAAAGACCTATACCGGTAATAAAAAAAATATCGCCCAGCCGAAAGCCATTGATGATATTTCCATTACGGTTAAGGATAAGGAGTTCATGGTCATTGTGGGTCCATCGGGTTGCGGCAAGTCCACGCTGCTCAGGATGATCGCGGGGCTGGAAGATATTGGTGAAGGCGTACTGAGCATCGACGGGAAAAAAATAAATGACCTAAGTCCTAAGGACCGGGACATTGCCATGGTATTTCAGAACTATGCACTCTATCCCCATATGAGCGTGTATGATAATATGGCTTTTGGGCTTAAGCTAAAGCATTACCCTAAGAGCGAAATTAAGAGCAGGGTAATGCAGACTGCGGAGTTGCTGGAGATCGAGGACGTGTTACAGCGCAAACCAAAAACTCTTTCCGGGGGTCAACGGCAGAGAGTTGCCATTGGCCGGGCCATTATCAGAAGGCCCAAGGTCTTTCTTTTTGATGAACCGCTTAGCAACCTCGACGCTAAGCTCAGAACCCAGATGCGCATTGAATTACAAAGACTGCATAGAAAGATCGATGCCACGATGATCTATGTGACCCATGACCAGACCGAAGCGATGACCCTTGGCGACAGGATTGCGGTACTAAATAAAGGCAAGCTGATGCAACTCGACAGTCCCATGCAACTGTATAATTATCCAGCCAATAAATTCGTGGCGGGTTTTATCGGTACTCCATCTATGAATTTTCTTAAAGGCAGGATCAGTAAAGAGGATGAGTATTATTTCACTCACGAATCGGGGGATTGCCGGTTTATATTGGGGGCATCGATCCCCAAGGCCCTGGAAAGCTATCTGGATAAGCCTATTGAGTTAGGATTGCGCCCTGAGGATCTCGTTGTGTCTGAAGACCTGGATAAGGATGCCGATTGCCGGTTACAGGTTCTTGCGTTTGAGAATATGGGAAATGAGCAGTTGGTCTATCTTTCTCTGGCGGGGCAGACTTTGATCGCGCGAAGACCTCCTGCAGAGATGATTCAGACAGGGAAGGAGCTAGCTGTGAGTTTTGTTAAGGAGAAGATCATTTACCTGGTTAGTGGGGAGGTGATAGGTCGACCTTTCCAAAAAGCATAATACATTCTGAAAAACAAAACCTCCTTGCTTTCCTGGATAATTTGAGGGCTTCACTCAAAGCAGTTTTTTCAAGCGCTAAATTTTAAATGGCCAACCAGATCATGAAAATAGGTAGCAGACCAGATGTCTATCACTTTGGGATCACGAATGAAACGACTGATATCAGCCTTTACACGATACATATCAACCGAATCTATTTTCTTCGTTAATAAATCCCTGAATTCCGCTTCCGTTATAGTCTCTTTAGACCAATTGCCGCTGTCTTTCGCCCTAACTAAAAAATGTCGAAGCCGCAAGGGAACACCATTTTTGATATACCATTCCATATCGAACCAATCGCGGCCTTTCACATTGTTTTTCCATTTGCGAAATAAAAGTGCGTGAATTTTGCCAGCAAAAAGATCAGAGATAGCAAAACATTTAATATAACATGTGAAGGGCTTCAGCAGTAGTTTCTCTTCCGTCGAGAAACCCAACGGCGGTTCAGTATCCACTTCCAACTTGATTTTGATATTGGCTTTTTGATCCAACCCGTTTTGCGGAATAGTATGCTCCAAAACGAGCTCCTTCCAAATGGTTTCTGATTTCAAAAAAGCAGATTCAATATTGCTGTCAATCTTTTTTTGTTTTTCTCTTACAGATACCTGCATGCCCAATGACTCGAATTCTATACGAATGGACTCAAGATATTTATCCAGCGAAAACTCAGGATTCACTTCCAGGAGAGAGAAGTCAAGGTCTTCGGAGTATCTGTTCAGACCATAAAATATTCTAAGGGCTGTACCGCCATAAAAAGCTGCTCTCTCAAAAAAACCAGCACGTTCCAAACCTGCGAGTGCAACTTCCTGCATAATCTCGCGCAAGGCTTGAAGCGCATCGTCTTTATTCTCAGGCTTATAAGAATCTAGCCACTCTTTTATCATAAATTCTCAATCATTTTTATAATCATCAATAAACTATTCTTTTTGGGTGCATCCGGCAGCCATGTCCTCATGGTCTTTGTATCCATTTCCTTTAAATTATCCTCATCCATTCGCAGGTCTTCAAGTAAATAGCTCGAAGCATTTTTGGGGTTTCTTAATAGCATTCCTGAACTGGTAACCAGTTTATCGAACAATGCTTTTTCCTGGGTGGCTATCATGATGTATTGTTCATCCGATAACTTCATATGACGAATACCAAAAGCGTAATAGGGTAAGGGTAGATGTCTATAAGTGAATAGCCCCTTGGCTGTGCTGAACTTCCGCGATGGTTTTGTTGTTACAGAAGATATCTCAAAAACCCTTTCAGGGATCAATCCATAATAGGACAGCGCGGCATCTATGGAGATATAGCTGGGTCCAAAAATATGGTTGGCCAACAAAAAAGGTTCGGGCTTAATGGCCTTCACCGCAGACCCGGCAATATACAATCCCTTCCTGATAGGTTCCAACAGCCCCTCGCTCATCAATGAATGTATTTTATCGTTGGGTCTTTTGTAATCCTTCAGCAAGGATAAAATTAACTGATGCGTTAAAGGTTGTGAAGAATAAGACAGTATGGCCTGGTTAAGATCCATCTATACAAATGTAACAAATTAACTAGATAATCGAAATATTTTCGATTATCTATATGTAAATTAACAAAACTATATGTCTTACTTGAACTATTTGTTCGATCTCCTTCGCCCAAAAAATCTCTCTACCATTAGTAATAGTGCTACCGGGTGAATAAATATTAAGTAGTAGCAAATAGCGCCCAACCTAACTTGCAAAGACCACCTGAAATTGTAACTACTGCCTTTAGCCAAATTTGAGAGCAAATAGTATTTGCCTCTAATTGAACTAACTCCTATTTTTGCGTCCTCTTGATCTATTTCCACTAATCAAGAATGGGCAAACACTTAGCGGCCAGTGCCGGGCGAAATTATTATGCGCTGTAAAAAATGATACCTATGAGACGGAAAAATGATATTCTTTGGAAAACTGTTTTGGAGGAAGTCTTTGGCGACCTGCTTCGCTTCGTATTCAAGGATGCCGATCAGATTTTTGATATGGACCGGGGATTTGAGTTCCTTGATAAGGAACTTGCTGAGATCTATCCCGAACCGGAAAAGGACTCGCATACTCGCTTTGTAGACAAGCTTGTGAAGGTCTTTCGCAAGGACGGTCGGGAAGAATGGCTTCTGGTTCATGTCGAAGTGCAAGGTGAGACTGAGGCCAAAGACCGCGCTGGATTTGCGGTTCGGATGCTGGAGTATTTTACAAGAATTTTTTTCAAGCACCGCAAGCCTGTGGCCGCAATAGCCATCTTCACTGGCCCGGATGGAAAGCAGATGCCGGACCGGTTCAATTATGAATTCAAGAATACGCGGCTGGAGTTTCAATACCATACTTTGTGCATCCTGGACTATGATGACGAAACGCTTGCTTCCAGCGACAATCCTTTCGCGCTAGTGATGCTGGCGGCGAAGAAGGCGATGGTCAGCGGAAAGGACGTTGATGCGAAATTGTTGGAAGGCAAACTCTTTGTATTTAGAAAATTATATGAGCGTGGGATATTTGGGAAACCGAATATGGAGGCCATTTTGGAGTTTCTAAACAACTACGTTCGGTTTGAAAATTCCAAGACAAACCGTATTTTTACAGAAGAAATTGATAAGATCACAGGTAATACAAATACTATGGATATTTTTGAACAAGTGGCGGAACTGAGGAGGGAGGAAGGCTTGAAAGAGGGCCTGAAAGAAGGCTTGAAAGAAGGCCTGAAAGAAGGCAGGAAAGAAGGCCTGAAAAAAGGCCGGAAAGAAGGCAGGAAAGAAGGCAGGAAAGAAGGTGATGAAAATGCTATTCGGTTGTTTCTGCAAAATACCGAGTTCCCTATAGGGAAGATAGCCAACCTGGTAGGTGTCAGTGTAGACTTCGTCAGGAAAGTAAAGGAA
>PMSV01000009.1 GCA_003168265.1 Chitinophagaceae bacterium | reverse complement strand
TAATCCATAGTATATTAAGTTTAGCTCAAATTTCTAAATAAAATCAAGCATATGAAAAGGTGTTTATTGTTTTTACCGATTGCAGTTATTGCATTTAGCGCATTTGGACAGGCTGATAAATCAAATCGGGTAAGCCCTCCCGCAACAGCCAGCGGCGCGACGAAAAGCGGCACTTCCATTAAGATAGATTACAGCCAGCCTTCCGTAAAAGGCAGGACCATCGGAAAGGATCTGGAACCTCTTCCCGGAAAGGTTTGGAGAACAGGCGCCAACGAAGCCACAGTCTTTGAGGTCAGTAAGGACGTAAAGGTGGAAGGAAAGACTCTTCCCGCCGGAAAGTACAGTTTGTACAGCCTGGTCAATGGAGATGATTGGACGATTATCTTCAACAAGACCTGGAATCAGTGGGGTACGATCTATTCAAAGGATGCGGATGCCCTGAGAGTCCAGCTCAAGTCGAAAAAATCCGATCATTTCACGGAAAAATTTACCATCGGTGTAGGAAAGGATGGAACAGTTACACTTTGGTGGGGAGATTACACGGTGCCATTCCATGTTGAATAAAAGAAATTTATTCTTAGAGCCTGCCGGAAAATCAACGGCAGGTTTTTTTATCCCCTTATCGCTACCACGGGATCAAGTCTTGAAGCGATCACTGCGGGTATGATGCCGGCAGCAATGCCGACGAAGATGCAGATTCCAATGGCCATGGCAATGGTTCCCCCGGCAACGAATACCTTAAAGCTGAGGAGGGCAGAAAAAATCTGGGCCAGTATAAGAACTGCAACCAGGCCGATCAGACCTCCGATCAGACAGAGAAAGGCAGATTCCAACAGGAATTCCAGAATAATGGTTCCCCTTTTGGCCCCAATAGCCTTTTTTAACCCGATCTGGCTTGTCCTTTCCCTAACTGTTACAAACATGATATTGGCTACTCCGAACATGCCTACGACTAGGGAGAGAATGGAAATGACCCAACCGCCAACCGTCACGCTGCTGAATATCTGGTGCACTTGCTTACTGAAGGATTGCACGTCATTGAGGGCATAATCGTCGTCCTGGGTGGGTCTCAATTTGCGTATGGAACGCATGGCTCCCGTCAATTCTCCTTTGAGTTCATCCAGGCTCACATCTACTCTGCCATCGACAAAGATCATCCCGTTCGCATTCTGATAGGTGATCATCTGTTTGAGGAAGGAATAAGGCATGAATATGCTGTTGTCGAAATTCCAGATCTGAACAAAACTCTGGCCCTGCTTCTTCAGCACCCCGATAATGAGGGCCCTTGTGCCATTCTTTAATGAAACGATTTTGCCGACCGCTCTTTCCGGTTTGGCAAATAATTTTTCTGCCAACACATTTCCGATTACGATAAAATTATTGCCATGATCGAAATCCGCTTGCTGGAGGAACCTTCCAAATTCGACATTGATCGGTTGGGATTTGGAGAAATCTTCCGTAATGCCCCAATAGTTCAGATTGGTCAGTATATCCTCCCCATATTCCATGTTGGCATTGGTATTGGTGATATAGGTCGCAGTAGAAAGGAGGGAAACATTCTGTTTCAGCATTTTCATCTCCTCGTATTTGGGCACCGGTCTCTTGATGAATCTCCACCAGGGATAGTTGTTGTCATTGCGGTATTCCCATTTGTCGATGAAGATCGCATTATTGGAGCCCAGGGATTTGAGATCGTTTTGAATGGCCGCTTCCATGCTGCTGATCATGGAAAGTACGCTGATGATGCAAAAAATACCAAATGTAACTCCCAGCAGTGATAGAAAGGTTCTGAGCTTATTGGACCTGAATTCCTGCAAAGCCATCCCAAAACTGGTGCCGATAATATCTAAAAGGCGAAACATCAACACAAATTACGAAGTTCTTTTTTGGATACCCGGCCCATTATTTCAAAGGCCGGATTTTTGGTTGAGCGGGATTGTCCGGATGCATTCCTATTTGTTAAATTGCAATAATTTTCAAAACATGTTTACCATCGTAAACGAATATCTTTCTGTTGAAATCAGCGGAAAAGGAGCCGAACTGCAACGAATATTTCATATAGTAAACAGGTTGGATTATCTATGGAATGGCGATCCTGCTTTCTGGGGGAAGAAATCGCCTGTTCTGTTTCCGATCGTAGGTACCCTAAAACAGGACAGTTATTTTTATGAAGGCAGCAGGTACCATCTCAGCCGCCATGGATTTGGAAGAGATATGGAATTTGAGGCCCAGCCTTTTTCGTCCACGGAAATCCAATTCCAATTGAAGAGCAATGAAACCACCTTAAAGTCCTATCCATTTCCCTTTGTGTTCAGGATTGGTTATCGTCTTCATTCAGATGTCCTGGAAGTGAGTTATGAAGTGAGCAACCCGGATTTCAAACCGATCTATTTTTCTGTCGGAGGACATCCGGCATTCAGGGTTCCGCTCTTGCCACAAACAGAATATGAAGATTATTTTCTGGAATTCAATGAGGAGGAAACTAAACCGAGGTGGCCCATCAGCCCCGATGGGCTCATAACCAAAACTCCTGAACCCTTGCTCAGGCAAAGCACAATGCTTCCTTTGACAAGATCGCTGTTTCTAAGGGATGCCATCGTGATGAAGAACCCGAGTTCTTCCATGGTTAGTCTCAGAACGGATAAGTCTCCCAGAGGGCTCGATCTTGATTTCGGAGAATTCCCCTACCTGGGGATCTGGGCTGCGAAAAATGCGGACTTTGTCTGCATCGAACCCTGGGAAGGCATTGCGGACAGCGTTGACAGCGACCAGCAAATAACAGGCAAGGAAGGCATTCAAAAATTGGAAGGAGGGGCCGTCTTTCTTAAGACCTGGAAAGCGCGTTTCTATTAGCTCATGGTTCAATAGGAGAATTCCCGAATGGTCGTTTCATTCAGGATTTCATTGATGAACTGGAGGTGATTCTTTTCCGTGCCATGTGCGACCCATTCGCCCGTGATCTGGTCGCCTGACTTTATTTCACGGTCCTGTTTGAAACGCAGATGGTGCCTTTCCATACAATCTTCGTAGACCTTAAGGGTTTCATTTTTGTAATCGCAGACGATCTTATAATTGCGGGTCTGATTCACTTTGTCGATCCATTTTTCGAATCTACTGAATACGAACAACATCATCAGCACGATCGCACAACCGCTGAGGGCTACCAGTTCATAACCTGACCCAATACCCATACCCAACGCAGCGGTGGCCCAGATCAGCGCGGCGGTCGTAATCCCGCTCACTCCTGCATCACCCTTGAAGATCACACCGGCGCCAACAAAGCCGATACCCGTCACGATATTGGAGGCGATCCTGTCCGGATTGCCTAATCCTCCGATCTGGATCGAAAGGGCAGTGAATACCGTCGCCCCAAAACAAATCAGGGTCAGCGTCCTGAACCCGGCCGACTTGCTTCTGTATTCCCTTTCGGCTCCCAGCAATCCGCCAACCAGGAGGGAAAGCAGCATTTTCAATATGATATCCTGAGGTAACTGCATTGACTAAAAATAGTTCATATGATAAGCCGCTGCAAATTCTTCATAATCTTTTTTGACCTGGCTTGCATAGCCCATCGCATAATCAAGCAGCCTGCTCTGCCAATCAATGGATTGGCCGAAAGCCATGAGATCGTCGGCAATTGCACTTTGCTGCCTGCCTGAGCTCCTTAACTGAGAAGAAGCCGTCAACAAGGCCATGTCCTGTATAACCCGCTTAAGGTCCTTCAAGCGGTTTTTAATCGCATCAAAATTGATCTTGTCTGCGATTGGCTGCAATTCCTTCAATACATAGGCCCGGTTGTCAAAAAGGGAACTGCTGAGAAAGGCGGGGGATACGTTTTGCATCCTGTGCTGCACAGTCACCACCCGTTCGGCTTCCGAATTCCAGGAAGGTTGGGCGACTGTCGTAAAAGGGGCAATTGAGGATCTGACGGCTTCCTTCATATCCAGAAGAAGGAATTTGCCCTCCTCCGTCTTCTCGATCAGGAATGCGTAACGCCTGACGCCTACGCTGCCTGTTCCCGCCATCCTAAACGCCACATCGTGAATCTTAAATCCGTTCTTGTATTTCTTATTGTTTCCCAGCCATTCATTCAAAAAAGAAAGCAAATGCTTTTTCAGATCCTTATCGATCTTAAACAAACGGATATCGTCAATGATCAGGCGGCAGATGCCTTTTTTCAAGGTGACACGGCTCTTCAGAAGGTCTTTTTGCTTACGGTTGGCCACGGTTTCCAAAAAGGTCCAGACGATCCCTTTGGCGGTTTCCGGTTCAATATAGCGGGCCTTTCCCGAAGCCAGGGTATCCGAATAGGTTTTCAGGAAAAAAGCCGCAGCATCGCGGGCCTCGGCTGCATCGACATTCAGCGAATCAAATCCCACCATTATGCTTGTCGCCATTCTCGCTATCTCCCAAAGCACAGGAGCCAGGATGGCTTCGTCAAAATCATTGAGGTCGAAATAAACAAGGCGGTTATCGCCTTTATAGCTCCCGAAATTTTCGAGGTGCAGATCGCCGCATATCCAGCTCGGGGGGCTCTTGGGAAGATCGGAAACCCTGGCCAGGTCTTCATAGAAAATATGGCAGGTGCCGCGAAAAAAACGAAAGGCATTGGCCGCCATCAATTTGTATTTGAGGGCGAGAAATTCCGGCAAGCGGTCCCTATTGAATTCCTTTATTCGGTCGGGTATATTTGGGAGGTTCTCCATGAATAGAAAAATTGAAGATAAGAAAAAGAGTCCGCGTTTTCAATCAACCAATGCAGCATGGAGCAATTCGACGGGATGCAGGGCTCTCCTTCCCGTGCCGTCCCTGATCTGATGGCGGCAACTTGTTCCGGGCGCAGCAATAGCTATATCCTCCTCTTCCTTTCTGATGGCAGGGAAGAGTACCAGCTCGCCTATTTTCATGGAGAGTTCATAATGTTCTTTTTCATAACCGAAAGATCCGGCCATGCCGCAACAACCGGAAGGGATGGTTCTCACTTTATAGTTTTCCGGAAGGGAAAGGATTTTGACTGTGGCTGAAAGGGAGGATAGCGCTTTTTGCTGGCAATGCCCATGCAATAGAATGGATTTCGGATCCCTGGTAAACTGATCGGACCGGATAATTCCTTTTTCGATTTCCGCGGCAAGGAATTCATCGATGAGGAAAACATTTTTTGAAAGGTTTTTTGCGCGCTCCAAATTCTGGTCGGAAGCGAGATCAATATATTCATCCCTGAAGGTTAAAATCGCCGAAGGCTCGATGCCGATCAGGGGAGTGGCCGTGCTTATGACCGGAGCCAGCAATTCAATATTGCGATTGATGATCTTTCCTGCCTGCCTGACCAGGCCTTTTGATAGCCAGGTCCTCGAACTTTCCAGGTGCCTGGGTATAAGCACTTCATAACCGAGCTTTTCAAGCAATTCGATGGCCTTTATGCCGATTTCCGTGTCATTGAAATTGGTGAACTCGTCGCAGAATAAGAAAACTTTTCTGGTTCTATTTATACCTGGATTTCTCCGGCGCCATTTCAGCAAGGTGGTCCTGTATAACCTGGGCAGGGAACGTTCTTTGGCGAAGCCTGCAATTTTTTTTAAGATTCCGCTGAAAATAGGATTGGCTATTATAAAATTATATGCGGCTGGAGCGATACTGGACAGTTGGGAGGATCGGGTAAACCAGGCTATGAGCCTGGCGCGAAAAGGAACCCCGTTCGCATCATAATATTGTTGAAGGAATTCAGCTTTGAGCTTGGCCACATCTACATTGGAAGGACATTCAGCCTTGCAGCCCTTGCAGCTCAGGCAAAGATCCATCACTTCATAGATTTCCCTGTTGTCAAAGCGGTTCTCCTTTGAGGAGCGGGTCAGGAATTCCCTGAGAATATTGGCACGTGCCCTGGTGCTGTCCTTTTCATTGCGGGTAGCCATGAAGGAGGGACACATGGTTCCCCCGGACAGATGGGTCTTTCTGCAATCCCCCGAACCATTGCATTGTTCAGCATGCTGCAGGATATCCTGATCATAAAAGCGGAAGAGGGTCTTGAAGCCGGGAGTCCTTTGTCCCGGCTCATAGCGAAGCATGGTATTCATCGGCGGCGTATCCACTATCTTACCTGGATTGAAAATATGCGAGGGATCCCAGGTATTTTTTATTTCCTTCAGCAATCCATAATTCTTAGATCCGATCATTTTCTCGATGAACTCTCCGCGTAACCTGCCATCCCCATGCTCTCCGCTAAGTGAACCATTGTATTTTTTAACCAGGGTTGAGATCTCTTCTGCGATCTTTCTGAACATCCTGTTGCCTTCTTCCGTTTTCAGGTTCAAAATCGGTCTCAGGTGGATCTCCCCGGAACCCGCATGTGCATAATGAACGGAATGTAATCCATAGCGAACAAGTATCTGATTGAATTCACTGATATATGCAGGCAGGTCATTCACATCGACGGCTGTGTCTTCGATCACGGGTACAGCTTTCTCATTGCCCGGCATATTGCCCAGCAGACCCAGGCCCGCCTTGCGAAGCGCCCAGATTTTTTTACAATCTTCCCCATGCAGAACGGGAAAATGGTATCCCAGGCCCGCAGCGCGCATTTCAGCCTCGACCTGGCGGGTGATCTGCTCAATTTCCTCCCTTGTCTCCCTGGTATATTCGATGACAAGTATGGCGCCGGGATCGCCCTGGACAAAAAAGCGGTTCCTGCTTTGTTCAATATTTCCCTTTGTGCATTCCAGGATATAGTGATCGATGAGCTCACTTGCACTGGGCCCGTATTTAAGTCCAATGAGATTGGCCCGAAGCGATTCATCTACCGTATTAAAGTGCACGCATAGCAGTCCTGTCTCTTTTAGAGGAAGGGGCACGATATTCAATTTGATCTCCGTAAGTAAGGCAAGTGTGCCTTCGGAACCGGCGATCAGGCCGCAAAAATTAAAATCTTCCGCTCCCGGAGTAAAAGGGGCCGTATCGAGGAGCTTGTCGATGGCATATCCCGTATTCCTTCTTTCGACGCTGCTCTTCGGATATTGTTTTCGGATCTCTTTCTGGTTTTCATAGTTTCCAAGCAAGCCGCGGATATTTCTGTAAATATGCCCTTCGAGATTATCTGCCTCGCATTTCTGATGAAACTCATCCAGGCCTACTGATCTGAAAACCGCTTCGCTTCCGTCACTGAGCAAGGCCTTCACTTCCAAAAGATGCTCGCGGGTGCTGCGATAAACAATGGAATTGCTCCCGCAGGAATTATTTCCGACCATTCCTCCCATCATGGCCCGGTTGGCGGTAGAGGTTTCCGGGCCAAAAAGGAACCCATATGGCTTAAGGAACATGTTCAGCTCATCCCTGATCACGGCCGGTTCTACCCGAACCCATTTCTGATCGGCATTCATCCCGAGTATCCTGGTAAATTTTTTGGAGAGGTCGACGATGATTCCATTTCCGACCACCTGTCCGGCCAGCGAGGTTCCAGCCGTCCTCGGGATCAGTGAAGTTTTATTTTCTTTCGCAAATAAAATAAGTTTTCGTAAATCTTCTTTTGAATTCGGAATGGCAACGGCCAGCGGCAGTTCCCGGTAGGCCGATGCGTCTGTAGCATATAAAATCCGCATGGTCTCATCGTAATGAAGTTCGCCTTCAAGTTCTTTTGCGAGTAATTCCAGTTTTTCCTTCATTGCACTTATATTCGGTTTTCAAACGAGCTGTAAAAATAGTGAACGCGGGGCAGAGACTAAAACCTGATCAGGTTTGAATTCTCATTTTGTTCCTACTTTTAGCCTGCTGTAAATAAATGCAAATGATCAAAATCTTAAGCAGGGTGACTTTTACAGTCCTTGTCATCCTTTTCATCTCTTCCTGTAAAAGCGGGAAAAACAATCAAAACAATTCTATGGACAATGACAGCACGGGCATTGCGGGCCGCAAATGGTGGAAGGAGGCCGTTGTGTACCAGATCTATCCGAGAAGCTTTAAAGATGCCAATGGGGACGGGGTCGGAGACCTGAAAGGAATTGCATCCAAACTGGACTATATAAAGAGCCTTGGCGTGGATGTCATCTGGCTAAATCCCATCTATGCTTCACCCAATGACGACAATGGCTATGACATCAGCGATTACAGGAATATCATGAAGGAATTCGGGACCATGGATGATTTTGATTCACTTCTGAAAGGCATGCATGAAAGAGGGCTGAAACTGGTCATGGACCTGGTTGTTAACCACAGCAGCAGCGAACACGAGTGGTTCAGGCAATCCCGAATTTCAAGGACCAATCCTTACCGGGATTATTACCATTGGTGGAATGCGGAGCGTGGCAAACCCTCAGCCCGATATAGTTTTTTCGATGTCCATAACGATGCCTGGAAATACGATTCACCCACAAATGCCTATTACCTGCATTATTTCTCCCAAAAGCAGCCCGACCTTAACTGGGAGAACCCGAAAGTCCGGAGGGAGATATTCGACATGATGAATTACTGGTTCCGGAAGGGCATCGACGGGTTCCGTATGGATGTTATTCCCATCATCTCAAAAGATACCAGTTTCCCTTCCATGCCGGCTTCTTTTCATGGAGACTGGGGATTGTTCTATTACAATAACGGCGGCAAGCTTAATGATTATCTGCAGGAAATGAACCATGAGGTATTGAGCAAATACGATTGCATGTCGGTAGCGGAAGGGATGGGGGTCACTACGGCTACTGCCCATGACCTGGTTGATGAGGACCGCCATGAACTCAATATGCTCTATCATTTTGAAGGCGTTGGAATAGGCTATCTGCCTGGTAAATTCAAGACAATGGATCCGAAAGGCTACAAACTCGCCGAATTCAAGGAAGTCTATTCCAAATGGGATAGTGTTTTTGAAAACAGGGGATGGGGAACGATTTACCTGGGAAACCATGACCAGCCCAGAATGGTGACAAGATGGGGTAATGATGCACCTGACTGGAGGGAACTCTCTTCAAAAATGCTTACTACATTTTTGCTCTCTATGCGTGCAACGCCTTATTATTTCGGAGGGGACGAACTCGGCATGAACAATATCAAGTTCGACAGGATCGAAGATTATCGGGACATCGAATCCATCAATATGTATAGGCAGATCAGAGAAAGGGGAGGGGACCTGCAGGAATTCCTGAACGCGCAGAAAATCTCCGCCCGCGACAATAGCCGGACTCCATTCCAATGGGATAGCTCTGTCAATTCGGGATTCACGACCGGCAGCCCCTGGCTGAAAGTCAATCCCAATTACAAGCAGGTCAACGTGGCTGCAGAGGAAATGGATAGCAATAGCTGTCTGAACTATTTCCGCAAAATGGTTAAGCTAAGAAAGGAGAATCTGATCCTGGTCTATGGGCGTTACCGGTTATTGGATAAGGAGAATCCCGATGTTTATTCCTACACCCGGGAGCTGAATGGGAAAAAATGGCTGGTCCTGCTGAATTTTACCACGAAGACGGCATCTGCCAATATAGGAATCGACCTGACTAAGGCCATAGTCCGCATTGATAATTATCCAAACCCTTCTACCGATGGACGATTGAAGCCCTATGAAGCGTTGATATATGAACTGCCGTAAATAAAAGTATTTTAAGATGAGCCTTAAAAATCTTCTGACAGCATTTGCAATAGCAGCGACCGCATGTTGCTGCAATCAACAATCAACTCATCCTCCTGATTCAGAAATTCCCGGCCGCAAGTGGTGGAAGGAAGCCGTCGTATACCAGATCTATCCACGGAGTTTTCAGGATGCAAACGGGGACGGCATCGGGGACCTGAGAGGTATCATCTCCAGGCTCGATTATATCAGGAGCCTGGGCATCGATGTAGTCTGGCTGAATCCGATCTATTCTTCCCCCAACGACGACAATGGCTACGATATCAGCGATTACCGCAATATCATGAAGGATTTCGGGACCATGGATGATTTCGACAACCTGGTCAGCGGCATGCATCGCAGGGGAATCAAACTTGTGATGGACCTGGTGGTTAACCATTCCAGCGACGAACATGAATGGTTCAAACAGAGCAGGAGTTCCCGAAACAGCCCTTACCGCAATTATTATCATTGGTGGAATGCAGAAAGAGGGAAGCCTCCTTACCGTTACAGCCTCTTTGATGTAAACCACGATGCATGGAGGTATGATTCCGGCAGCAAAGCCTATTATCTTCATTACTTTTCACCCAAACAGCCGGATCTCAACTGGGAAAACCCGGCTCTCCGAAAGGAGGTTTTCGATATCATGAAATTTTGGGCGGAAAAGGGAATCGATGGATTCCGCCTCGATGCTTTTCAATTTGTCGCCAAGGACACAGGTTTCCCGCAGTGGCCGAAAGGCTATGAGAAGAATTTTAATGATTATTATTCCATGGGCCCCCATATCCATGATTACCTGAAGGAAATGTACAAAGAGGTTTTAAGCAAATACAATGTCATGAGCGTGGCCGAAGGAGCAGGCAGGAATTTTGCCGATGCCCATGAGCTGGTGGATTCAGGAAGAAAGGAGCTCAATATGGCTTATGCATTTGATGCGGTGGACCTGGGAAAGCCCGGAGGATATAGCCTGCTCCGGTTCAAACAGGTATTCACCAGATGGGACAGCGCTTTTGCAAAGGAGGGCTGGCTTTCGATTTTTCTTGCCAACCATGATCAGGCCAGGTTGGTGACAAGGTTCGGAAATGATTCCCCTGCTTTTCGTGAAATTTCTTCGAAAATGCTGACTACTTTTATATTGTCCATGCGGGGAACTCCATTTTACTATAACGGAGATGAACTGGGAATGACCAATCCGGGTTTCACCAGGCTTGAACAATTTCGGGATAAGGCAACCCTGAATGAATACCAGCATCAAAAAGCTATAGGAACCGATATGGTCCAATACCTGAAAAATATTGAGTTCAGCGGCCGTGACAACGGGCGTACTCCCTTCCAATGGGATAGTAGTACCAATGCCGGTTTCAGCAGCGGCAAGTCTTGGATAGAACTGAATCCTGATTATAAGCAGATCAATGCTGCACGGGAGGAGAACGATTCAAACAGTTGCCTGAACTATTTTCGCAAAATGGTCAGGTTGAGGAAGGAAAACCCTGTTCTGGTTTATGGAATTTATCAATTATTGGACCCGGCCAACCCGGATGTCTATGCCTACACGCGAGAACTCAATGGAAAGAAATGGTTGGTTGTCCTGAATTTCAGGAATAGAGTGGTGACTTCCAATACGGGGATCGATTTTTCAAAAGCCAGGATCATGATCGATAACTATGGCCACGCCAGTCTGGACGGGCATCTCAAACCTTATGAGGCCCTTTTACTCGAGCTGCCCTGATTTGTAAATGAGCGAGAGGCTTTTTTTTGATCATTCCTCCGCGGGTATAGATAAAACCCTTCAAGGCCAAAACCAGCCGACAAAACGCCCAAGCTGCTCAAATGACCAATTGCTGATTCATTGAATGAAAATTAACCAAATTTCCTGAAAAGCATCTGAATTTTAGCCATTTGGGTAGAGTGGCAGACCAAAGCAGTTAATGTGTAAATTTGCGGCTCTGAAATTATGAAGTACACAAACGAAATAGGAAAAAGAAGGACATTTGCCATCATTTCTCACCCTGATGCAGGCAAGACTACCCTCACTGAGAAATTCCTCTTATTTGGGGGCGCCATACAAACGGCGGGAGCCGTTAAAAGCAACAAGATCAAAAAACACGCGACGAGCGATTTCATGGAAATCGAAAGGCAGCGTGGCATATCCGTTGCCACTTCCGTCATGAGTTTTGAATACCGCAATGTATTGATCAACTTGCTGGATACGCCGGGCCACAAGGATTTTGCTGAGGATACTTATCGTACGCTAACGGCAGTGGACAGCGTCATCCTGGTGATCGACAGTGTCAATGGAGTGGAAGCTCAGACCCGCAGGCTCATGGAAGTTTGCCGCATGCGGGATACCCCGGTCATAATATTCATTAATAAAATGGACAGGGATGGGAAGAACCGCTTCGATCTGCTTGAAGAGATCGAAAAAGAATTGAATATCCGACTCCATCCGATGACCTGGCCGATCAACAGCGGAAAGGAATTTAAGGGAGTTTATAATCTGGATGACCATAGCCTGGTGCTATTCACGGCCAATACAAATGCAAATGATGATGGGGATGTGGTACAGTTCAATGATCTGAACGATCGATTGCTTGACGAGAAACTAGGGGAAAGGGATGCTCTCCAATTGAGGGAGGATGTGGAACTGGTGGACGGGGTCCATGGCAAACTGGATGTCTCTGACTATGTCTCGGGTAGGGTCGCACCTGTATTCTTTGGAAGCGCCATCAACAATTTCGGTGTTAAAGAAATGCTGGACACTTTCATCCGTATCGCCCCCCTTCCTCAATGCAGGCCCACTTCAGAACGTGAGGTATGCCCCGGGGAGGATAAGCTCAGCGGCTTTGTTTTTAAGATCCATGCCAACCTTGACCCCAAGCACAGGGACAGGATAGCCTTCCTTAGGGTCTGCAGCGGCCGATTTGAGCGTAACAAATATTATCACCATGTCCGTCTCAATAAAGACGTCCGATTCAGTAATCCCTATACTTTTATGGCCAGGGACAAGGATATCATCGAAGAGGCCTTTCCTGGTGATGTAGTTGGGCTTTTTGATACCGGCAATTTCAAGATCGGCGATACCCTTACCGAAGGAGAGGGATTTTATTTCACGGGAATACCCTCTTTTTCTCCTGAAATTTTTAAAGAGGTGATAAATAAAGACCCTATGAAATCCAAACAATTAGAAAAAGGATTATTGCAATTGACGGATGAAGGAGTGGCTCAATTGTTCACCCAGTTCGGCGGAAATAAAAAAATCATCGGTTGCGTTGGAGAGCTTCAGTTTGAAGTCATCCAATACCGTTTGCTTCACGAATACGGCGCTTCCCTGCAATTCAACAGCCTTCCATTTTATAAAGCCTGCTGGATCCGCAGTAAAGACCAGAAAAAGATGGAAGACTTTACCCGGTTTAAACATCCAAATATTGCAGAGGACAAGGATGGCCATCTCGTGTACCTGGCTCAGAGCGAATGGTATCTCAATACGGAAAGAAACAATAACCCGGATATTGAGTTCCATTTTACCAGCGAGATCCATAAATAAAATGACACTTGATGGTCGAAACAGAAAGGCTCCGCATTGTTCCCCTGAACGCTCGCATGCTTCGCGCCTATATTTACGGTAATCGTAAACTGGAATCGGAATTGAATATGCTGCGGCCTTTTCGAAAAATGAAGTATGCCGTTCGATGCCGGGCGGAATACCTGATCCTTCCCAGGGTCAGCAAATCCCCAGGCGACCATTATCTTTTCCATAGTTTCTGGCTGGTGATTGATAAAAATACGCGCCTACTCGTAGCGGAACTGGGCTTCAAGGGTATCCCTAACAAGTCAGGAGAAGTGGAGATCGGTTATGGTACTTTTTTTGGATTTCGCAGAAAAGGCTATATGACGGAAGCCGTTTCCGGGATGATCGCCTGGGCAGGATCCAGGTCCGATATCCGCTGCATTCTGGCCGAAGCGGATGAGAAAAACCTGGCTTCTCTGAGAGTGCTGGAAAAAAACGGTTTTAGGCCCATCGGGCAAAAAGGACAGATGACCTGGTGGCGCAAGGAGCTCAGCACTCATTCAACAGGGATGCCTGTGTAATTCTGGGGGGTAATCTTTTTCAATTCTTTTTTCAGGGCAGCGGAAACCTTCAGGCCATCTATGAATTTATGCATGGATTGTCTGGTGACAGATGCATTTCCCCTGGTAAGGGCCTTGAGCGCTTCATAGGGGGAGGGATATTGCTCTCTTCTCAATACGGTTTGAATTGCTTCGGCTATAACGGCCCAATTGTTCTCCAGATCCTGGTTGAGCCTGTTCTCATTAAGGACCAATTTTCCAAGTCCTTTTTCGATGGATTTGAATGCGAGTATAGTATGGGCGAAGGGCACTCCGATATTTCTCAGGACAGTAGAATCGGTAAGGTCTCTTTGAAGGCGGGAGACCGGCAATTTGGCGGAAAAATGCTCAAAAAGGGCATTGGCCACTCCCAGGTTCCCTTCCGCATTTTCAAAATCGATGGGATTCACTTTATGGGGCATGACCGATGAGCCCACTTCCCCATTGTTTATTTTCTGCTTAAAATAATCCATAGAGATATAGGTCCAGATATCCCGGCAAAAATCTATAAATATGGTATTTACCCTTTTCAGCGCATCAAAACCGGCTGCCAGATTATCATAATGCTCGATCTGGGTGGTATATTGAAGCCGGTGAAGCCCCAGGACCCCTTCCACGAATTCATTGGCCCAGCGGGTCCAGTCCTTGTCCGGGAAGGCTACCTGATGTGCATTGAAATTACCGGTTGCACCCCCGAATTTGGCGCTGAACGGAATTCCGATCAATTGTTCGATCTGATTCTCGATCCTTTCCACGAATACAAGAAATTCTTTACCCAAAACGGTTGGCGATGCCGGTTGTCCATGGGTCCTCGCCAGCATGGGTACCTGCATCCAATCTGCCGAAAGCAATTTCAATTGTTGATTAAGGTTCAGGAGGAAAGGCAGGTATTCAATTTCGACTGCATGTTTCCAGAGCAGGGGGATGGAGGTATTGTTGATGTCCTGCGAAGTCAACCCGAAATGAATCCATTCCTTCAAATGGTCCGCACCGAATTCCTTGAGCTTTTTTTTCAAAAAATATTCAACCGCCTTGACATCATGATTGGTTGTCTTTTCAATCTCCTTGATCTCAGCGGCATCTTCCATGCTGAAATTCTCATATACAGAAAGCAATTGTTTCTTCAGATTGCCCGGAAGGGAAAAGATCTTTTTCTTTCCAAGGAATATGAAATATTCCACTTCTACCAGCACCCGGTATTTCATCAAGGCATATTCTGAAAAATAGTCCTGGAGAAAATTCAATTGCTTGTAATAACGCCCGTCGATAGGGGAAATAGCTGAAAGCGTGTTTAATTCCATATTGGATATAAATCGGATTCCTTTTACCGAATTGTCTTGCCGCGCTTAACTTTACAGCCAAAATTAAAACAATAGACTTGGACAGAAAAATCAGAGTGGGCGCTGTTAGCTATTTGAATACCCGTCCCTTGTTATACGGAATCGAGAATTCACCTGTTATGGCTCAAATGGATCTAACCCTTCAATACCCCTCCAAACTGGCAGCTCAACTGCAGGAAGATGAGATTGATCTTGGCCTCGTGCCGGTTGCCGTCATTCCCCTTCTGCCTGAACATCATATCTACACGGATTATTGTATCGGAAGCAAAGGTCCCGTTGCTTCGGTTTGCATCTTTAGTGATGTGCCCATTTCAGAAGTGAAGAAGGTATTGATGGATTATCAAAGCCGGACTTCTGTGAAACTTGCCGGTATTCTCCTAAAAGAATATTGGCAGGTAGGGCCGGTCATTGAAAACACGACGGAAGATTACAGAAGCCGGATCCATGAAATGACAGCCGGCCTGGTCATCGGTGACCGGGCCCTGGAAATGAGAGGGAAAACAAAATATATTTATGATCTTGGAGAAGCATGGGAAATGCATACCGGTCTGCCCTTTGTTTTCGCGGCCTGGGTCAGTAATAAGGCCCTTCCCGAGGATTTCATAGAAGCATTCAATGAGGCAAATAAGGAAGGGCTTGGGAGGATCGATGAATTGGTAATGGAATTGAGTTATGCGCCATTCGATCTGAAGGCCTATTATAGCCGCCATATCAGTTATTCCTTCAACGATGAAAAGAAAATGGGCCTGGAATTATTCCTATCCAAATTGAAAAATAGCTCAATAACCCGATAGCCTGATCCAGTTTTCCGGGTAGATATCCTTGAAATCCCGGTAGACAACAAAACGCTCGGGGACCATGACAATTTTATCCGGTCTTTGATCAAGCCAGGCGGACCACCAGCTAAAAGAACTATTGGAATTGATATGATGCCGGCATTTTGAAATCAGAAACATGTCCCTCCAGCTCCACTCGCCGGAATTAATGTCCACAATGCTGAAATCATCCGCCTTGAAATTTTCCCGGACCCAGGCCACATCGTTGGTGAAAAAGAAAAACTGAGGCTTCCCGACTATTTTCCTAATTCTTTCAATGGCCATGCGATAATAAGCCGGGGTGCAGACTGAGCCAAATACATGGTAGTTCTGGGAATCGAGGAAATCACCCCTCCTGATATGGACCGAAACGCTGTTCACTGATCCGATGAGTTCCAGCATATTTTGATTAGGAAGATCCAGATCCTTTGCCCGGAATTGAAAGTCCTGCAATAGTTTGTCCTTTATATCCAAAAAATATTTTTCTGCATGCCAGCCTCCGACATAAAAGCGCAAACCCTTTGAGGGCTTTAAGAATGCGGGGTTGAAATCATATTCCCGATTCTCATCTATCACTTCAATCCCGAAAAAACGCAGCAGCTTAAGAATAGGCCCGGTAATGGCTTTGTGCTTTTTATAAGCTGCGATCCTGTAAATGAAGTAGAGAAACCTGTTGTATCGGGTATCCTGATAGGATATGCCGAAAACCTTTTCCAATTCGAAACCATTGTGAACTATGGCCGATTTTTTCTCAAAAAGGAATCTTGTGGACAGGGAGATCTGCTTTTTTTGGAGATAAAATGCATATTGCGACATTTGATTGCCCAGTCCATTGAAAAAGATAACTATATCCATGAGTTCACATTTCAAAAGAATCCCGTAAAAATATTCAAATCTCCATTATAAATGGCGCGCTTTATGAGAGTATTCCAAGTCAACAGCCTTTTATTTCAAACAGGCTATATTTGAATCTTTAAAGCCATCATGAGCCATTTCTTCCGCAATCTGTTGTCCGGCATCAGGATACGCATCCAGCGGGCTTTTTACCGTCCCCTTGCAATATTTGACATCAGTTGGTTGCAGGAAAAAATCCTCAAACACAGGAGGGACCAGCAAGTCAAGCACCATGTTTATCAAAAAAAATATACTATCGCCTTTAGGGATGCTGAAGAGTTTTTACTGTCTGCTGATGAACTTTTCGTAAAAGAATTTTATAAATTTCGGGCCGAAAATGAAAAGCCGAGGATCATCGACTGCGGATCATATATCGGTACCAGCATTCTTTTTTTCAAAACGCAATATCCGTCAGCGATAGTGACCGGGTTCGAACCGGATGAAAACAATTATTCACTTTTAAAAAGCAACCTGGATTCATGGAATTTTAAAGAAACAGATGTCGTCCGCGCTGCTGTCTGGGTAGAAAATGGAAGTATCCAGTTTAATTCGGCAGGAGGCATGTCCGGCAGTGTGCAACTGGAAGAAAGCAAGCTTGGAGCAGCGCCTCAGAATACCGTCCCTTGTATCAGGCTGAAGGATTTCCTTACAGAACCCATTGATTTTTTGAAACTGGACATCGAGGGTGCGGAATATGCCGTGGTGAAAGATTGTGCAAGCCAACTATCCAACGTTAGAAACCTTTTTGTGGAATACCATGGCTATTACCGTGAAATGCATAAATTAAACGAGATTCTGGGGATATTACTTGATAACGGTTTTAAATACTATATCAAGGAGGGGCTCAGCCTGCATGAACGGCCTTTCTTAGAAGCTGATGCTTCGGGAAACTTTGATCTGCTCCTGAATATTTTTTCATTTCGATAGCAGAACTATCCGCATTCTTATTTTAGTTTCTGGTAAATAATATCGTAATAAGCGCCTCCTCCCTGCCTTGCGGCAAATTGGTTCCTGTATACTTCCTTGTATCCCCTAGCAACCAGGAATGATTCGATGTCCTGTAATTGACAACATCCTTTATAGGATTCGAAATCCGGAACCTCGGTCTTAATAAGCTGAAAATGGGTAAGAATCGGTTCAGCTCCTTTCAGTACCATGAGCTCGGAGCCCTGGGTATCCATGATTAGCATATTGTAATGATTCAGATCGACCTGGTGTTTCGAGAGTAAGGATGGGAGAGTGTCGCTTCGAAGAAGTACGGTCTTTTCATAGTGAACCTGGGGCCAGACTTCCTTATGAAGATTCATTTCAAGGATGGAAGAGGATTCCCCTTTGTTATTGGCAAGATGAAATTCATATTCCTTGTCATCTATATCTGTGACCAGTCCTTTGATTGCCCGCTGATCCTTTCGTTGATGAATATTTTTTTCCAAAATTGCGAAAACAACCGGATTCGGTTCTATCCAGATCACCGGGAGTCCAAAACGGGCATACAGTGCACTTTCCTGTCCTTCGTTGGCTCCCACATGAATAATCCCGCTTACCCGCTTGAAGAACCTGTTAGAATTTTGCGGGAAAGTTTTGCGGATCCTCCTGATGATTGTCTTAACTGGATTCATCTGCCTGTTTAATCTGCAATAATACCGATTGGAACTGGTAGAAAAAAGTCACGATGTATTATGGATCAATCGGGTGATGAAGTTTTTGAAAGGACATAATTCCTCCATTTCTCGATCAGGGCCAGCATGTCCTGGGGCAACTCGCTTTCAAACAACAATTCCTTTCCGGTACCCGGGTGAATGAAGCCGATGGTTTTGGCATGAAGAGCATGACGGGAACAGATGGCGAAGCAATTCTCTACAAATTGCTTGTATTTACTGAAGACCGTCCCCTTCACGATTTTATCGCCACCATAGGTCTCGTCATTGAAAAGCGGATGGCCGATATGCTGCATATGGACCCGGATCTGATGGGTGCGACCGGTCTCGAGTATGCATTGGACCAGGGTGGTATATCCGAATCTTTCCAGCACCTGGTAATGGGTAATCGCTTCCTTGCCGTGTTCTCCTTCCGGATAGGCATCAAACAATTTACGGAAACGCTGGTGTCTGCCAATATGGGCGAGGATGGTTCCGCTATCACTAGCCAGGTCTCCCCATACAAGGGCGAGATATCGCCTCTTGACCGTATGATTAAAGAACTGTTTGGCCAGGCTCGCTACCGCTCTCTCTGTTTTGGCTAGTACCAGGAGTCCGCTGGTATTCTTATCGATCCGGTGAACGAGGCCGAAGCGGGGGAGGGTTTCTTCATTGATGGATGCATTCTGCTGCTGCAGGTAATAAGCCACTCCGTTGACGAGGGTGCCATGATAATTTCCGCTTGCAGGATGCACAACCAATCCGACAGGCTTATTGATGATCATCACTTCCTCATCTTCGTAAAATAGGTTAAGATCCATTTTTTCAGGAGTAATCTCTTCTCCGGGCTTCTCTTTATCCGAATAAAAAACGATCTCGTCCCTAGGCCTGATCTTATGGTTTGGTTGTACTTGTTTTCCATTGACAAGAACGCGGCCGGTTTCTATCGCTTTCTGGATCTTGGTACGGGATGCCTGCTCTATCCGCTGAACCAGGAATTTATCGATCCGCATGGGTTCCTGGCCATTGTCTACCCGGATATTCAATCGCTCATAAAGCTCTTCCGATTGATCCGCCGTTTCCTCAGCCAGGGCCTCAACATCTCTCTTATTCATGGTTAGTTTTTAGTAAAGGTAAGAACTTGATATTTTGAGTTTAAATTTGCAGTTTATTTCCGAAAAAAGGAACTCATGAATGCGGGCATCTGCATTTTGCCAGAGCATGACAATGTACAGTCAGGTTCCAACTGGCAAACTGAAAATTAAATATATGTTGATGAAATGGAAACAGTAAGACTTAAAGATTTGGGCCTAATGCCCTATAAAGAAGCTTGGGATTATCAGGAGGTACTTTTGAAGAATAACCTTGATATCAAATCCCTACCAGCCGATGGACAACAGAGTACCCAGCACCACCTCCTTTTTGTAGAACACCCTGCCGTCTACACTTTGGGCAAAAGCGGACATGAAGAAAATGTCCTGATCGGAGAGCAGGAATTGAACGATCGGAAAATCGGGTTCTACAGGACCAACCGCGGTGGCGACATTACCTTTCACGGCCCCGGCCAGATCGTGGGCTATCCCATTCTTGACCTTGAAAGATTCTATACTGATATCGGGCGCTATATGCGGGAACTGGAAGAGGTGGTCATCCGCGCCCTGGCCGATTATGGCATCAAGGCTGGCAGATCGAATGGGGAGACCGGAGTTTGGCTGGATGCAGGCGAACCGGGAAAAGAAAGGAAGATATGCGCCATGGGTGTGCGTTGCAGCAGGTGGGTGACGATGCATGGATTTGCTCTTAATGTAAATACAGATCTGGACTATTTTGAATTTATCATACCCTGCGGTATTCGTAACAAGCAGGTTAGCTCTATGAAAAAAGAATTAGGCCGGTCATTGGATACGAGCGAGATGAAAAGCAGATTGGTTGATCATTTCGGAGAGGTATTCCATTGTACAGTGGAAAAGGCTGATATTTCAGTCTAAAATTCCTTCGGAATATAGAGCTTGTTTTTCTCTTTTAATTTGCCATCTTCATAGAGTTCATAACGGAACCAGCCTGCATGAACAAAATTAGTCTTATCAACAATGAGGGTGGATTGCCTGACCTCTTTCAATTCAAATAGCTCGGTAGCGTCCAGTTCAAGGAAACGGACATTGTATTTCTTTTTTGTTGCATCCTCCAGCGCGACCATGACATTTCCATCCTTGTTCACAAAAACAAAGGTCGAAATCTTATAGACTTCTTTGGGAATATAGGGCTTGATAAGAATGGTATCGGTTCCTTTAAAAACAAGAGTATCCCTGGTCCTTGACATCACAGAATCACGGAAATGCCTAACCGAGGACTCATAAATGGTTCCGATCAGGCTGTCCATGGTTTTAATGACGATTGTTTTGTTGTATTTCACGATAGGAGCGCCCTTTATCTTGTCCGGAGCATTGATCTGTGAACTATCCTTTCCCCTGGACAGATCGATGATCCTGGATTTTTCAGATTTGGGGACCAGGCTCAGATCGTTTGGTTCCTGCGCACCAGCAACCGAAGCCCTGACCATATCCGGTGCCGCTCTTTTGGATTTGGTAAACAGGTATTTCCCGCTGTCCTGTACAATGAAAAGCCGGTAGAACTGCCTGGAATTCGGCGCTTTGCCGTCGACAAATCCATTTTCCGGTACCCTCGGGTCAGGCACGGTCAAAATGGTGGTGAAATTGCGCGTGCTGTCAAAAGAACGCTGTATGCTGATCTGGGTCACTACAGGATAAAAGTTCTTCCAACTGATGAGGATCTTACCGTTTGATTTTAACGAGGCAGTGAAATTGGGCAAATTTTCCTGAGCCGCTGCGGATTCACAAAATAATATAGAAATAAAAAAAATGGCCAGGTATTTCGTCATGTTGCTGTTGGATCTGAAAACAATCATTTTAGAATGACAAATATAGATGCTTTAATAATGCAGCATACCCTTTGGCAGGGAAAGATTGCCCTGCAGGCCGCCGCTATGAATTAGGAGCAGCTTACTTCCGGAGGGAAAGAAATCTTTTCTGAGCAGGTCAAGGGCCGCATAAAAGAGCTTACCAGTATAGACAAAATCAGTAGGAATTCCTGTTTCAGCATAAAAACTGTTCATGAAGTCCAGAAGTTCCTGGTTTTTTTTCGCATAGCCGCCAAAATGATAATCCGAAACCAGATTTGTCCCATGCATGCCTTTTAAGACGGAAATACCGATGCATTTTAGTCCGGGTGCTGCGGCAGCAGTCAGGCCAGCGAGAGTAGTGCCTGTGCCAACGGCACAGAGAATGTGGGTGTAGGATTCAGAGGGGAAGAGATCCATAATGCCAGAAGCACCCCGGACCCCCTGGGGTCCGGCCCCACCTTCCGGAATAATAAAGGCTTCTTTAAATTTTTCCGGTATTTCATGCTTTTTTTTGTATTGCTCCCTGCTGATAAAAATCAGTCTCATACCATATTTAACAGCTTCAATCAATGTAGGAGAAAGTGTTTTGGCATGTTCCCCACGGATGATCCCTATGCTTTCCAGGCCCATCGCCTGGCCGGTGAAGGCTGTCGCCACGATATGATTTGAATAAGCTCCTCCAAAAGTCAGCACGGAATGATAACTGCCTTTCTTAACTTCTTCCAGATAGTATTTTAACTTGAACCATTTGTTTCCTGAGATGATGTGATGGATCTTATCCAACCTCAGCACTTCCACCTCAATATTTTTCTTTTCCAATTCCTTACATGGCAATTTTTCCCTATCTATTGTGTTTAATTTCACCAAATTCATTGCCCTTATTTTTATAATTTCGTTCTAAGAATAAAAATACTAAAAATGGACTCAACGCTGCTTATTTTGGCTGCAGGAATGGCTTCACGTTACGGAAGTATGAAACAGGTTCAAGGTTTTGGCCCCCATGGGGAAACGATCATGGATTATTCTATTTACGATGCGATCCAATCCGGCTTCACCAAAGCTGTCTTCATTATCAGAAAGGATTTTGCGGAGGATTTCCAGGCAATCTTTGAACCCAAATTAAAGGGAAGAGTTAAGACCGAATATGTATTTCAGGATCTGAGTTCATTCACAGGCGGAATTGAGGTTCTTTCCGAAAGGGTTAAGCCCTGGGGAACGGCACATGCGGTTCTTTGCGCACGCGATGCAATAAAAGAGCCTTTTGCCGTTATCAACGCTGACGATTTTTACGGCAGGGATGCCTTCGTTAAAGCGAATCATTTTCTCCAGCATGATTGCAATCCAGGGCTTTATTCGATCATTGGCTACGAATTGATTAAAACGCTTTCCGAAAATGGTTCTGTGAGCAGGGGAGTCTGTGAAGTGGATAACAGAAATCACCTGGTTTCTATCGCGGAGCGAGTGAAGATCTACCAGGATGCTGATGGTAAGATAACCTATGAAGAGAATGATCGGAAATTCGAAGTTCCATCCGATGCAAAGGTCAGCATGAATTTCTGGTGTTTCGATCCTTCGGTTTTTGATTTTACACAAAGAATATTCAAGGAATTCCTCCAGGAAAATATTAAAAATCCGAAAGCAGAATTCTTTATCCCGATCATCGGAGACCGGTTCATCAAGGAAGGAGATGGACAGATCGAAGTGATTCTTACCTCTTCCAAATGGTTCGGAGTTACTTATAAGGAAGATGCCCCTGAAGTGAAAAGCAGCCTGGAAAAACTGATCTCAAGCGGAGTATATCCTGAAAAATTATGGTCGGTTTAATAGGTTTTTAGACAGATAGGTCTAATAGGTTTTTACAAGAAAAATACAATCCTCCAGTCTTTTGACCTGTTGGATCCTCTCCATTCCTTTGAGTTGGGTATTGGCAGGAAGCCTGATGCTTGAGTAGCTGGTATCGGTCTTCAAGGAGTCGATGACCTTGTAAATGTATTTGGCCTTTATTGCAAATACTACCCCCTGGGCCTGCATCTGCCTTGCACTCAGTACACCGATAATCTCCCCGTTTTTATTGAGCACGGGGCCGCCGCTATTGCCTGGATTGGCAGCTACCGCAATCTGGCAGGCCAGGGTATCTCCTTCGAATCCGGTTTTGGCGCTCATATAACCTTCCCCATAGACTATTTCATCCCGGGGATATCCCATAGTGAAAATAGGTTCACCGAGATCGGCGCCGGAACGGCTGATCCCATAGGGAAGAATGGCATAGGGCTTGAAATCCTCATCATCGATTTTCAGGATGGCCAGGTCGGAATTGGCATCTGCGAGAAGGATCGTGGCCTTGTATTGTTCCCCTTTATAATTCTGCACCACGACAGCACGCGCATTGCTGAGGATATGGGCGTCCGTTAAAAGATATCCCTTGACATCCACCATGAATCCGGTACCTCCGAGCTTCATCTTGGCATCGACAGGTTCTTTTTGCTTCATCTCGTTGATGATATTCGAATAAAGTGCATTTTGTTTTTTATCCAGGTTATCGAGCCTCCTGCTGAGTTGCTGGTATTTGGTATCGGTTGATTTAGGGGATACATAGGAGACCAGGCCGCTGATTGCCAGGGCCGTGATGCCTGCAATGGATGCGGCAACGGCTACCACGCGTTGGTATTTCTTCCAGATCCTGACCAAACGGCCTGGTTGAAATTCGGATAGTTCGCCCGTCTGTTCCAGCTTACCGTGAACATCTTCAAGAACCCGCTGAAATTGCTTTCTTTCGCCGTATTTGTTCATCCGGTTGAGAAAAATAGTATGCTCTACAACCATTTGATCCACACTGGGGCTGCTCTTTCTGAGGTGTTCAAAAAATACACGTTCTTCAGGAAGCATTTCGCCACGTATATAGCGCTCGATCGAATCCAGCATATTGATCTCTTCCATTAATCTTCATTTTTATAATGATCAAAAAACAGCTTCTTCAACCTCATCAGGCATTTGTATTTCTGATTTTTTGCATTGTCCGCATTGGTGTATCCAAATGAATCTGCTATTTCAAGCATGGTCTTTTTCCTAAGATAATAGGCCTCGAGCAAACTCCGGCAGGGCTCCCCCAAACCGTACATCGCTTTTTCCATATTCTGAAAATCGGAGTCCTGCTTTTCAAATATATCAAGATCATCTTCTACCGGAATGACTTCGATGGCTTGTTCAATCTCTACAGGTCCCCGTTGCAATTGGTTCAATTTTTTTAGCCAAAGCCTCCTGCCCACCGAGTAGAGATAGGTGCTGATCTGGCAATTGAGTTCAAAGGTTCCGGAACGGGCCTTCTCCAGCAATACAATCATGGCCTCCTGAAAAATATCTTTCGCATCATCAGACGAACCATTATTAGCTACGATCATCGTTTGCACCATCCGGAAATTATCCAAATAAATGGTTTCAATTGCCTTCCGATTGTTCTCCGCCACTCCCTTTAACAAAAGCCGTTCATTGCTACCAGTTTTCACACTAAGCTGTTATTTGATACCGAAATTAAAGATTAGTAACCCAAGAAGGGTATAAAAAATTCAAAGAAAAGGCTTTTTTTGCTAATGAGCAGCAGGTAATATATTATTTAAATAAATATTTATAATTTATTCATTTATGCAGGTTACTTTTCATTGTATGCGGTATTAACTCTAAACCATTCATTAACAAAAAAAATAGATTACATGAAAAAGTTCTTATTAGTATTGGCAATCGGCGCTTTCGCATCTTGCGGTGGCGGTTCAAGCACTGAAAACAAAGACTCGTCTGCTGCGAAAGCTATGGATACTACTTCCGCAAAAGTTGATACTATGAAAGCTTCTGTAGACTCCACAAAGGCTAAGGTCGACAGCCTTAAGAAAGACACTACGACTAAGAAATAAGTTTTTTTCATATGGCAAGCAATCGTTAGAGGCCGTCCTGTTCCCAGGATGGCTTTTTCATTGACCTGGCCATCCTACTGGATAAAGACCTTTACCACCTTTCTTTGCGAATCGGTTTGTACGATCACAAAATAAATCCCGGAGGCAAGGCCTGGAAGATAGAACTCATTGTAAACCCCGGTCACGTTCTCGGTCAGGATCATTCTTCCCAACTGATCACATAACTGAATATACCTGCAATTGTCCGGAGTCTTCACATAGACGCTCCGGTTGATGACCGGATTGGGATAGACCATGATGGTGCTTACGCTGTCGTCTTTGGAGACTGACTCGATATTTGAGAATTGATAGTTACCGGAACTATCGATGATGAGGAGCCGGTAATAATTGACGCCGTTAAAGAGGCTGTCAGTATATTGATAGGCTGTTGTACCGGCGATGCAATTGACCGAATCGATATTCGTAAAACTGATGCTATCCCTGCTTTTCTGTATATAAAAAATACGGGTGCTCGTGCCGCTAAGGATATTCCATTGAAGCAGGGCCTGGTAGTCATTTACCTTATTGGCAGTAAAGGAAAGAAGTACCAGTGCCAGAGGCTGGTCCTGGTTCGGGCCACCGCCATTGATCCAGAATTCCGAAAAACCAGTCACTTTGTATTCTGCATAATAACCATTGTCATTGGGTATGATGGTCATATTTGATCTGGGAGGATTGAAGCGGTATACACCTCCGGTATTGTCGTTAAGGGTGCTGTCTTCGTGTTGGGGATCATGGCTGTATTGGGTTATACCAGATTCATATGCGTCGTGGATGGACGTGCAGTTGCTGCAACCATTGGCATTGATCAGACTATCGGCCTCCGCATCGGTGAAATAGAAGCGCACGCCAACGGTATCGGTTGGCTGGTATTCGGGCTGGATCACGATATTTCTGTCCAGGTAATATTGACCCGCTGCATTGCGTGAGCCGCTGTCAAGCATGTAAACTTTTACCGTCGTATTTCCCAGATTCTGTCCATTGGGATTAAGCGCTGCCACAATGGAATTACCCATATTGAAATTTATCCAACCTGTACCGCTGACGGTTTGTGTAATTCCTGAGTCAAGATTCGGCCCTTTGTAAACAGAATCCTTATCGAATATATGCACATCATCAATGGCCACTCCTTCGTAATTGGTGGCCGGATCACTGTACATGACAATCCTGAACTGTACTTTACTTGCCGTAGTGGGTATATTAAAGCTCGATACATGCCAGATCGTATCTGAAATCTGCCAGGCCTGCCTTGTTGAATTATCATACCAGTTCGTTCCTGCTCCAACATATCCGAGCTTTTGCCAGTTGATCCCATCGGTGCTGTATTCTACCCAATGGTAATCGCAATCGCAATCGTCTTCGGTTTGGAAGATATGGCTGAAGGAAAGGACGGGTTGGGAAAGACTGCTCAGATCGAAACAGGGAGAATAGAGATAGCCCATTTCATTGTCGCTGTAATTCCCGGTCAGGCTGGTTACCCAGCACTTGGTCCCATTGGCAGCTTTGTTGATGATCTGCTTCTGCGGGGTACCCCATTGCCAATCGTCATTGATCCCATTGGTATACCAGTATCCATTGTTGTTTTCAAAACCTTCCAGGTAGGGGAAGGTATTGATAAGCGGAGTCGTATTGAAAATTATGTTCAATAAACTATCATTACTGCGGTAATCATCAAGTGGATAGTAGACCCAGATCCCCAGATTATAAGTCTGGTAGGCTGAGAGATCGACCGTTTGCGAAAAAGTATAGAGAAGCGTATCGTTCGGGGCGATACTAGGTATGGTCTCGGTGACTGTTGTTCCGTTGATGCTATAGGAGACCTGCACGTTATTTAAGGTATCAGGACTGTAGTTCTTCACTTTTACCTGGATTGTTTCGGCATTGCTGAGATTGCAGATACCATTGATATTGGGAGCTATCAATCCCAGCATTCCTACATCATAGGAGGACTTGGTAAATGTGATATCATCGTAGGAATAACCGTTGTCGAGATCTCCGTCGGTTATTACCGAATTGGCTGAATAATAACCTTCTTCCCCGAATTTGATCTGAAAACTACTGCTTACCTGCTGTACGGGACTGGCTGAAGCCAAAATACCTTTCACATCAATATTACTAGAGGGAAGATAGACACCAACCGAAGACTGGGCAATTGAAAGCGTATCGACGGCGATCCAGGCACCCTGATCACTGCCCCTGATCCAAACCGTATTGCCGGGAAGTGAGAAATCGATCCCCTGGTTTCGATAAAAAAAGTTGAGCCAGATCTGGTCTGTAGGCTTGTAATTGGAAAGGTTAAAGGTCATGATCAGGCTGTCGGCAGTTGAAGTTGCGCTCCAGAGGACCTGGTCAAGGGTAGCGCATCGATCTCCTGTACGGGCGAAACCGGAATCTATAAAGGTTCTCACCCTGCCATTGGAATTGCTGGTGTAAAAATCACAGCGGTCGAGCCCCACGAAGCCATGGGTATTGTTGTAATAAGTCCCGGCCGCAGCGGATTCAAAACCTTCGGTGAAACTGGGGCTCAATGAAATCGTGTCATTGCTCAGATTGCTTACTGTCGTCGTGATCGTGTCATTTTCGTGGAGGGAATCTCCGGGATAACTCACCCAGGCTTTTATTATATAGGGGCCGGTCTGGGAAAAATCCGCTGTTGCATTGAATGAGTAATCATGAGTGGTTCCGCTGTTGACGGTCGCTGGAATATTTTCCGTGATTATGGCTCCGCCATTGATCTGGTAAGAGACTGGGATCGGTTGTGAAGAATTTTGACCGCCCAGGTTTTTTAATTCGATGCTGATCGTTTCGGAATTGTTGAGGGCGGTGGAAGTGTATTGACGTCCGGTTATGGGGCCGATAAGGGAGTCGACCGAAAAATCATAGTTATTGAATACACAGGTATTGGCGCTATCGGGAACGATTGAAACGGCAATGCCTCTTCGGCCGGCACTCGTTCCATTATCGGCGCGGACGGTGAAATAATAGGTGCTGTCCCTGTTCAGTCCCTTGAGCAGGTAGGTCGTATCGCTTGTGGTGGCGATAGTAAGCATGGAATCATTGTTTAATTCCATGATCTCGTATTGAGTTGCAGAACCGATGGTATTCCAAAGCAGGTTTACATAGCCCTGGCAGGGATTAGTGAGAGTGATCGTGGGTTGTCCCAGGATGATAAAGCCATAGGTGCTTGTACCGGAATAGTTGGTTCCGACCGCAGTCACTCTGACAAGGGCCTTGTTGCTGGGCGTATCAGGCACGGTCCAGGCATAGGAGCGGGCTGTTGAGGCGATATTGGTTGCAATATTTCTCCAGGTCATTCCACTGTCCAAAGAATAGTCCGCATTGAAAGTGTTGGAGCCGGTACCATAGGCACTCCAGCGAATGTATTCGGTTTCACCGGGCACCCAGGTCTCATTGCCATAAGGGTATTCGACTTTAACAGAGGGGTTGATGATCTGATAGACCAGCACAAAGGCCTGGGGCCCCTGGGGGATATTGGCGCCATTGACCTGCACGGTGAAATTTCCTGTTGCAGGCGTGTTGACGACGACCTGTTGGATATTGTTGAGCGTGTCGATCCCTTCGACCGCATTTGCAGTCACATTATTTGGGTTGGGGTTCAGGATCAGAGGGTGGTGGAGGGTTCCATCGGGTGAGGTAACGGTAAGGTTGAGATTGTTCACCAGGGCCGTAGCCGCATAGGGAGCAGCGGCCGGATCATTCCAGTACAACATGATCTTGACCTGTTGGGCTCCTGCCGGGATGCCGCTGATTGTAAAGGAAGCATTGCCACCCTGGGAAATCGTTCCGTTAAAGTATTGATTGTTCTCGATGGTTTCGACGGCCGTCCTTGCATTGAGCATTCCGAATCCATAAGCAAAGTCCGGGCCCGGATTGCCAAGGTCATCCGCGCTGTTGCAGACCACGGCCTTGATGAGGGCAGAGGACGGATTGGCTCCGTTATGGAGTTGCTTATATCTTTCATACAGGAGAGCGAGGGTGCCTGTAACCGTTGGCGAAGCCATGCTAGTTCCATTGTCTGGACCATAGGTATTCAGGGGATAGGTGGAAATGATATTCACCCCTCCGGCCACTATTTCGGGTTTGAGGCGACCATCATTTACAGGACCTGCGCTGGAAAAGGGGGCGATGGCATAGGTGAGGTTGTTCATGGCTCCTACCGTAATTACATTCTTGGCGCATTGAAAGCCTGATTTAACCGTTGCGTATTGCAGGGGATAAGGCGAACAGCTTAGGTCTCCATCGTTTCCGGAGGCAAAAACATGCAATAGGGAATCGTATGTGTCTATCTGCTGGTCAACATAATTGGCCAGGGCATCGTATTCCCCCTCGCCCGGGCATCCTGTCGCTCCTGAAAAATAGGAGTTATTGGTGAGCACCATATTGTATTCCGGAATATAAATGGGAGCATTGACCAGGATATCGCTGAAGTTCTGACTGATCAGCGTAGACATGGGAGCCATTCCGCGATACATGGGATTCAAAATGCCTCCGCCTCCGGTCGTGCCGGTGGTATGCGTTCCGTGTGCGGCCCACCAGTTAGGGTTCCTGTCAATCAATCTGCCTGCAAAATCAATATGGGTAGAAGGATCAGCATTGTCCCCCACACCCACCGTGACATTCTTTCCCAATAAGTTTCTTCCGTAAGGGGCGCAGAGCGCATCGAGGGCATGTATGGCATGGTTGTTATAGTTGAGCGGAATATCTTTCAATATCTGAAGACTTAAGAAGGAGACAAAGGGGAGGGCAGCCAGTTTTTCCAATATTACCATGGAAGGTTTGACGAATAGGGTTTGTAGTGGCTGGATCTTTGTGGTCTCTATTTCAGCGCCGTTTTGCTCCAGGATATTAATGATGTCCTTTTTTGATATGGAGCCGAAATACCGGACGGCGACATAGGATTCGCTTTCATGAAGATGTTGCTGGATGCTATAGTCGAGTCCGGGGGAAAGTTTATAGGAGGGGGGAAGTGGATAAATTCCATTTATGGAATAGCTTTTCAGGTCATCGGTGGAAAAGCTGTCCGGTAGTTCGGCCAGGTAGGCCTTACCAGGGATATAATCATAGAGAATTACCCCCTTGGATGAAAAATAGGCTTTTTCTGAAGCTTCCGGCAATTTTTCAAACTGCAGGACAGCATAGTATTTTTTTTGAAAATGGGAGGAGGCCAGTGAGTTTATCTTGAATTGTCCCTTTGCCAGGTTTTTATTGCCGGTAAGGGTTCCGGTCTTTAGGCGAATGGGTTGGGAATAGACCTTGAAGATCAGGAGCAGCAACAAAGCAAGCAGGTAGAAATATCTCATCTAATGTGAATTTGTACAACCTGCCGATCAAATGGTATTAATGAAATCAAGCCAGTCAATCCTGAGGTCTTCATAAAGCAGGTCGGGTTGTGTCCATTAAACGATATTTTACCTGGTTTATTTTTAACGATTTGTTTGGGAACCAGGAATTAGATTGCATTATGAATTGTAAAATTAAAGTTATTCTGCTGACCCTGGGCGGCTGCTTGTTTTTGGCCTCCTGCGCGAGACCCCTGCAGCCCGAATATGCAGGCCTGAAAGAAATCCATATCTCCAGGATCAGTGGGGGGGAGGCCACCGTTTATGCCAAGGTTGATTTCTATAATCCGAATAATTTTTCCGGAAGGATTACCAGTGCAGATATTTCCCTGATGCTGAACGATAAGGTTTTCACTCACTATAAATTGGATTCTACCATCCTCATAGGAAAGCTATCCAATTTTGAAGTGCCGGTTGCAGTTCCAATCCGATTGCAGGACCTGGCCGGAAATGCCCTGCTCTATCTTTTGAAGAAGAACCTGAGCCTGCGGGCTGAGGGTTTTATCAGGATCAAAAAATCCCTATTCGGATACAGAATACCCGTTGAATACAACGAGTCCTTTAGTTCCAGCCAACTCGACTCCCTGATCGGAAGCATTCGTTGACTATAAGCCGGAAAATACCAGTGAGGTGCAGTTCCCGCCAAAGCCAAAGGAATTAGAGAGCACATGGCTGATTGGCTCGTTTTTTAAGAACCTGGTCTCTGGCGCAAAAGGAAGTTCCTTCATCTGAGTCTGAAACCGGAGATTGGGATAAACGAGTCCATGCCTTATTGAAAGGGTTGAAAATACAGCTTCAATTCCCCCGCAGGCGCCAAGGGTATGGCCTGTGAAGGATTTGGTAGAGCTCATTTTCGGGTAATGCGGAGCAAAAAGGTTTTTTATGGCCGTGCCTTCTGCTATATCGTTGTTTTGAGTTCCCGTACCATGCAGGTTGATATAATCAATATCACCAGGATTCAGTCCTGCCCTATCCAGGGCTTTTTTCATAGCCAGCCAGGAGCCTGTTCCTTCCGGGGAAGATGCCGTCTGGTGATATGCGTCATTTGCATTGGCATAACCGGAGAGAAGGCAATAGGGCTCCTTTCCCAGGGCCTTCAAGGCTTTTTCGGATGAGAGTACGAGGTACCCGGCTCCTTCTCCCAAATTGAGCCCCTTTCTGTTTTCATCGAAAGGTTTGCAGAATTCCTGGTCCAGGATCATTAAGCTGTTAAAACCATTCAATGTGAACCTGGATAGGGCATCAACTCCTCCGGCGACGACCAGGTCCAGTTGATTGTCTCTGATCAGCCTGGCTCCAAGGGCAATGGAATTGGCAGAGGAAGAACATGCCGTACTTATGGTGGTGACAAAATCCTTTATGCCCAGTTCATCCGCAGTGATTTCCGTGATGCGGCCGCATTCATGGTTGACGATATTGCGCAATTTGCCCTTACCGTGATTTGTCAGATAGAGTCGGAAAAAATCTTCCGTCTTATCCATTCCGCCAACCGTGTTGGCGGAAACCAGACCAATTCGATAGGAGTTGGACCGCCCGGACTCCGAGAATATCCAGGCATCCAGCATGGCCTGGCGGCCGGCGATGGTCCCGAGCAAGGCAGTGCGGCTGATATGGGTTGCGAGTCCTGCTTTCTCCGCCAATTCCTCATTGGAGAAAGGCACTTCGGCCGTGGGGATTTCCTTGTCATGACGGGTTCGAAGCAGGCTGATCGGCCTCATACCTGGCCTTCCCTGCTCAAAAGAATTCAGGGTCTCCTGCACATTACTGCCGATCGCCGAGATCAATCCGATTCCTATAACATAGACTGGATCGTCCATACTTTAAGATAAGCCGGACCGATGAGCCCGGATATAGTCCGCCATCGTTTTGACGGAATAGAAAACCTTCGGACCTTCTTCCGGATTTGACAATTTGATTTTGTATTGTTGCTGAAGAAGAACGATCAGTTCCAGTGCATCGATCGAATCCAGTCCCAGACCTTCAACGAACAGAGGTTGATCATCTCCAATGTCTTCGGGACGGATATCCTGCAGGTTCAGCTGTTGCACGATCTGTTTTTTCAAATTTCCGATTAGCTCATCCATTTACTTAGGATTTAATTTCTGTTCCCGGGAGAGGTCTGCACTTCCCTTTTCAATCAGATATAAAATGGCTTCGTGTCTTTCCGCGAAAAGATCCACCCAGCCGCAGATACAGGCCTGCAATATATTGTTATTAAGGAGATCTCTTACATATTCCTGAATAAATTCAGGGTTGAATTTGCGTTGTATAAATAAGGCATTCTCCCCCTTAAACTTATGCCTGATGCATATCTCACCCATCACAATATTCGGGAGTGTGTACACGAAGAGGCTGGGGCTTGCAAATCCCCGGGTGGTCTCATAATATTTCAGATCGGTATCAAGGCTTGAATGGGAATTGGCAAGCACGATCCCCACCTCCTCCGGCCTGTAATTTTCCTTTTTGAAAGAGTCCCTTAAGAGGATCTCGGCTGCCAGCAAGCCGAGCCTGCATAAATTATCCATTTTATAAAATTTCGGATAATTTAACCGGAAATGTTCATAAGCTGAGATGAGGAAATCATTCAGGTTTCCATCCTGCCGGGTAAAAAGGTCCACGCCATTTTTTGAAATGACCCTGTTGCTGATCTTGCAATCGCACGTGATATTATTTTCCTCTTCCGGCAAATTCTTGATGTTAGACGCTCGCTGCAGCCTTGTTGTTTTTATGGCTATCCCTGTATTGTATGATAGATGCCAGTTTCCTCAGAGCCGAGTCATGATTTTTTACATATGGATTGTTTCTGTCCCAAACATAACCAGCCAGCACAGAACAAATCATTTTTTTCACTTCGAGATCCGGATCGTCGGCAAAAAAAATGGTTTCCAGCGTACCATCATACCATGCATTGACATAGGACCTGAAAACATCGACACCCTGCATCATGGCGGCAGTATATTCTTTTTCCCAGTCCGGATGCTCGCCATTTAGCTGCCTGATCACCAGGTGGGCCGCTAGCTGGCTGGATACTGATGCGAGCGTGACACCTGAAGAGAATACCGGATCAAGGAATTCCGTCACATTACCGGTGAGTACAAAGCCGGGGCCGTAAAATCGCTCGGTCTTGGTGGACCATGACTGGAGGACCTTTGTGTCGAAAACGAATTCAACATCCCTGAACCTCTCCCTTAGATAAGGTTCGGATTCGATCATGGACCTGAGTTGTTCATTCAGTGGCCCGGTATGTTTTTCGAAGAATTCAGGAAGTCCTACAAAGCCAAGGGAGGTAATACCGCTGGAAAAAGGGATGACCCATACCCAAATCCCGCGCTGGTGAACGACAATGGTTATCCGGTTCGGTTCATCCGACATCGAGCGGTTGACGTCCCTTGTATGAGTGAAGACTGCCTTGCGGGGAGGCAATTCGGATTGCTTGTCAAGGTTGAAAAGGCGGGGAATGACCCTTCCGTAACCGCTGCCGTCGATCAGAAACCTGGCTTCGATCTCAGATTGATTGCCCTCCCTGTCGACTACTGTCGTAACTGAATCCGAACCATTTAAACGGATATCCGTCACCGTTGTTTCATAGCTGACCGGCACACCCTGCTTTTGCAATTCATCGGCCAGTATCTTGTCAAATTCACCTCTTGGCACCTGCCAGGTCCAGTTCCATCCGGGCGTGAACTGGTCGGCAAAAAAATAATCGCAGATTTTTCCGTCCATTACGAATTTGGCGCCGAATTTTTCCTGAAATCCCATCCCTTTGACTGCTTCGAGAAAACCCGCTTCCTCGAGGGCTTCCATGCATCGGGGCAGGAGACTTTCTCCGATCACGAATCGGGGGAATTTTAGTTTTTCGACGATTTTTACCTTAAAACCAGCTTTATATACGATCGATGCGGCAATCGTTCCTGAGGGTCCTGCACCGATGACCAGTACATCTGTTTTTTCCTTATTCATAAAAGTTATTGCTTTTTACAAACCAATAATGTTTGACTCAAACCAATTTGGTCAGTTTGCTCTACAATCTCAAACCCGGCTTTTTCAATCAACGGAATAAAGGTTCCCGCTCCGTACATCTGACTGTTTCCATTGGCAATCGCCGTAAAATAAATGGAGGTCTGATGCAGACAGAAAGCTGCTATCTCGAATTTTTGCCTGTCCCAAAACGGTTCTAAAATAAATACTTTCCCGTCTTCCGGCAAAGCCTCATGACACCTGTTTAGTATCGAAACAATTTGTTCCTCAGAGAAACAATCCAGGAACTGGCTCATCCAGATTGCATCGAATCCTTTCGGGAAGGGAATCTTGTCATTAAGCACATTTGATTCGTGAAAGGAAATCCGGTCTTCAAGGCCCCTGTTTATTGCGGCTTCCTTTGCTTTTTTAAGCGGACCAGGCAGATCCATGATGGTTATCTGCATGCCGGGTTTATAGAGAGCGGAAGATATCGCCCATTTGCCCGTATTACCTCCTATGTCCAATAAATTTTTGATAGAGTGCTTATAGACCAGTGGAAGGACTTTTGGAAATGCATCGTCGGAAAAAAAATGATCGAATGCAAACCAGCTTTTTTGCAGGTTTTCAGGAAGGGACGCAACTCCTTCATAGATCGTCGGCCACTCGCCCAATTCCTTCATGCCAGCGGGTTTTCCCGTCCGGATGCTCTCCTCAAGGTGAAATAGTCCTTTATAACAGATATCCTGGATAAAATCCATATTTACCCTGGTCAGCGGATCATGCAGGATGAAATGGCCGGTCTTGGCCAGCAAATAGCGCCCTTCCTGGGTTATGACAACGCCCATGCTCAGGCCGGATTCAAGCAGTACACGGACACCATATACGCTAAGGCCCGATCCAGTCGCGATCTCATCTAGTGAAAGCCCCTTTTCTCCTGCTGTTTCGATTTGTTCCAGGATCCCGAGATTGCGAAGAGACCTTGCAACCTGGAACAGGACAGGTCCGAATGAAATCCATTGTGCCGATTCCCTTGCTTCAATTGCCTTAGTCTTGTCTTCTGTAAAAAAATTCATTTATGAAAATATAGCAATCCGGCAGCTTCTGCGGATTTTGTGGAATATAAATTTGCTGATAACATCGCTCCTGATGTTAATAAGCGGCAAATTAAAGGATTGGGTCTTGAAATTCCGATTGCTAACCGTTTTTTTTGAAGACCAGGGCTGCATTGCAGCCTCCGAATCCCGATGCCGTTTTCAGCGCTACGCTCATGGGGAATGAAGCAGGATACTGGCTTACCCTCACCGGCCTGGAAACACCGATCTTCTGGAAATTCTTTGTCGGCAGCATGAGGTTCTCTAGCAAGGAATGGATGGTCATTACAGATTCTATTAAACCTGCAGCGCCGAGGGTATGGCCATAATTCCCCTTAAGACTGTTTACCGGAACATTTTCCAGGTTATTGAGTGCGATTGCCCTGGCTTCCATTTCATCATTATAAATGGTGGCCGTTCCATGAGCGGAAATCATATCCACCATATCCGCCCTGATATTTGAAAAGGTCAGTGCCATGGAAACGGCGGCAGCCAATTCTTCTCCCGTCCTTGACGGGCCGGAAATGTGATTCGCATCATTGCTAACCGCTCCGCCGCATAGACTGATCCTGCTGCCGAATTTCTCATCGGCAGAAAGGATGATGGTGGCTGCCCCTTCGCCGAGGGTGATCCCGTCCCTTCCGGCATCGAAGGGCTTGCATGGGTTAGGACTGACGGCCATGAAGGATTGAAATCCGGAAAGGATAAAGCGGGTGATGATATCGCAGCCGCTTACTACAGCATGCATGTATTTGCCGGATTGAATGAGCCTGTAACCTGTCAGAAGGGCCAGAAGCCCCGATATGCAGGCATTGGAGATAATGAGGGGATTGCTATGATAACCGAAATAAGCGGATAACAGTTCTGCGGAATGGGCAATAGCGATCCTTTCTTCCAGGTCTTTTGAAATAGGTTGTTTTTCGATCAGGCTGATATTCCCCTTAGTAGTAGAGAGGATCAGCACCGTCTCCGGATCTTTCAGGCTAATCGTTTCAGATTCCAGCGCTCTGCTGATTGAGGCAGCGATCAGCTCTTCAAACCTTGTAAATCCGGAAGGGGTTCCGGGAAAACGAAGTTCGCGGGGGAAAAGTGATGAATAAAACGGGGCGACGGAAAATTCATCTATCTGGTGGAGCCTGATCCCGGATCGATCGTTTTTTAAAGCCATGAAATTTTCTTCGGAACTCAGGCCGATGGGTGATAAGACATTATCAGCAACAACAAAGACTTCTTTCCTCATTTTTTATAATGTCTGGCCGAAGGTCTTTTTCCATTCTTCAAAAAAAGGCGGATTGACCAATTGAAGCAAGGAATTCTCTTTATCCAAAAAAACCTGAACCGAAGAACCGGTTGCTACCAGTTCTCCGGTCCCGGAATTGAAAATTTTATAACTAAACCTGATCTTGGCTGCCGGACAAGGAATATAACTGGTCTCGACGATCAGCTTATCCCCGTATCTAAGGGATCTTTTGTAATTGCATTCGATGCTTACAATGGGGACTATATACCCCTTTTTAAAAAAATCCAGGTAGCTGATTCCATACTTTAAACCAAAAGCTTCCCTTCCATCTTCAAAATACCGGACATAATGCCCATGCCATACAATGCCAAGCGGATCGGCCTCATTGAAACGCACAAGCACTTCAGTCCTTTCTGTGAGGCCATTCTGCATACTTGTATCAGGAATTATTGTATTTGGTCTTCCACTCTGAATATTTCTGCTTGTCGATTTCTTCCAGTACATTCTTAAAGGCGCCGAGAACTGCACCCTTCATACCCATTCCGCTGAGTTTCCCTTCTACTCTTTCCGTCATCAGGATCCGGTGGGAACGCATATCGACCAGGGTCACCCAGAAAGCTGCCGCTTTGAGGGACTTGCTTGCGCCTTCGCAAATGAAGAGCAATCCTACTCCCTTCTTTTCTCCGAAATCAAAACCGCTTATCAATTTGTCGATATCCGCCGGGGTGAATTTGTGAAAATCGGCGGTATTGGTCGATTTGATGTCCTCCGCATTGATCTTGGAATTTCGGTTGGATACAGGGCCCATATCATGATCTACAAAACTTTTATGGAAGGAGTTACTGATTGTAAATTTTTTCATTTCGGTAATGATCGTTTCATTAACGCCGGGAAACACCTTATCCCTGAGATCGAACTGATTTTCGGTCAGGAAGTCAATGAATTTGGCCTTGGTGAAATCTACGCCCAGGAACAGAATCTGGGTTTCACTGTTGTTGAAAACATCTCTTGCCGATTGCCCATATGACAGCATTTGACTGGCCATCAATGAAACAAATAAGAACAGAATGCGGCTCTTGAAAATTGATACTGATTTCATGACGCTGTTTTAATTTAAGATTTATTTGAAATAAATATTTTCATTTCACAGGAAGCGAGGATTTTATCGTGGCACTTGACTTTTCCTTCTACCACGGTAATGCCAAAAATCTGATTTTTGACAAGGATCTCGGTTTCAAGCAGGTCATTGACCTTCGGTAAAGTTGCAATTTCGAGATTTTTTATATCTCCTATATACCCAATATGTATTATTTTATTATCTCCCTGGATTAACCAACCAACCCGGGCTGCAGCGGTCTGTGCCATATTCTCAACTAATCCGGCCTCGCTGAGCTCCCCATCTTCCACAAGAATATGCTCCCTCTTTACCAGAAAACTGGACCTGGCCGATCCCTGATCGCAGGATTCGAGCCGGTCGACCACTACAAAAGGCGGTCTCTGCGGGATCAGGGATAAAATATCGTATCGTGGCGCTGCTTCCATCATTAAGAATCAGGCAGAAATTTAGTCACTATTTCTGATTTTTGTGGGAAATCATTTAAGGTTTTTCCGGACTTGCCCAGAAATCATAATAATTGTACCATTGGGCAGGGTAGGCCCTGACTTTTTTTTCCATCTCCAGAATGAAATCCGAGAGCAATTCCTTCATGAATACAGTTTTGGAGGACCGGTCATAGTTCTTTGGGTTTGTGGCAGAAAAATGATAATGTGTCGAGCTCTCTTTCATTGAGAAGGTAATGGAAACAGGCACGCTGAACTGAGCGGCAAGCAGGAATGGCCCCATGGGGAATTTTGCTTTCTTCCCTAAAAAATCTTCCCTGAAGGTCTTTTGTTCGGGAAGGAATCTGTCCGCATGCATGCAGACGAGTTCATGGTTTCTGAGTGCTTCACTTATCTCAAAAACATGGGATAGATTGTCCCTAATGGGAATCACATGCATGGTCTTTTCTCCTTTGACAGAGTCGAGGTAGTCCTTTATCTTTTCATGTTCTGCGTCATACATGACCACGTTGATCCTGGTGTTCAGCCTTTTGAGCAAATGCCCGGCGATCTCCCAGTTCCCGACATGTGCGCTGAGCAGGATGCCTCCGTTTTCGAGGCTGGCGAGGGAGCGCAGGTGCTCTTCCCCATCAAACTCAAAACTGAATCTATTCGGAATGCCGGCCATGACCACGACGCGGTCAATCAGGGACTGGCCAAAAAGGTAATAATTTCTGTATATGAGCAAGAGGGCCTTAAAAAAACCGAATGACAACCTTCTTCTGTATAATTCCCAGAGAGCCCTGCTAGATTTATAGGAGGCCAGGAAATAGTAAAAAGAAACAAAAAAAAGCAGAAAATAGGCAGCTCTTACACCGGCATGCCTGAGGAGCCAAACAAAAATCCGGTAACCGAGAGGGGATGATTTGGATTTGCCTTGCCATAATGTTGACGAAATAATTGTTGACATTTTGGCATTATACAGGTTCTTTTGAGTTTAGGCGGCTGGTGATATAATCATAAAAGTCCTGAAAAGTGACCAGATCCACAAAATCGACAGGATCTACCTTTATCCCGAAATTGTTTTCAATTACCACGACCAGGTCGATATAATCCAGGCTATCCAGTTCAAGAATCTCTTTAAGGTCCGCAGAAGGACTGATCCTGGCAGGGTCCACTTCAAATTCTTCGACCAGGAAATTGTTAATTTTCTCTTCGATTCCCATCATACTTTTCATAAGTTAAAAAAAGACGCTTTATATGGTTCTTATCTGGTTCTTATCTGGTTCTTATCTGGTTCTTATAAGGTTTTTATATTTTTCTCACTATCAGGGAGGAATTCGTTCCTCCGAACCCAAAAGAGTTTGACAAAAATACGCTTATATCTTCTTTCAAAGAAGTTTTTACGATATTCAATTTAGCAGAATCTTCATCAGGATTTTCGAAATTGATATTGGGTGCAATAAAACCGTTTTGCATCATCAAAACTGAATAGACGATCTCACTTGCCCCTGCCATCCAGCATTCATGACCAGTCATCGATTTGGTGGAACTTATCCATGGAAGGCTCCCGCCAAAGACTTCGTGAATTGCCTTGGCTTCATTGGAATCTCCGGCGGGAGTGGAAGTGGCGTGAGCATTGATATATTCAATATCAGATGGCTGTAAGGCGGCATCCTTAAGCGCCATTCGAAGCGATCTGGCCGGACCATCCACGGTAGGATTGGAAATATGTCCGCCGTTAGAAGAAAATCCATATCCAATCACTTCTCCCAATATATTGGCTCCTCTTTTTATTGCGGAATCATAACTTTCTAAAATAATAGTAGCAGCGCCTCCGCTTGGAACCAAACCATCCCTGTCCCTGTCGAATGGGCGGGAAGCCCTGGCAGGATCGGATTCCTTGACGGAAAATGCGGAAAGCGCGTCAAAAGTAGCCATCGAATAATGGTTGATTTCCTGTGCGCCACCGCAGATCACCAATTCCTGTAACCCTGTTTTGATAAAATGATAACCGAGCCCGATCGCATGGGAGCCGCTGGCGCATGCAGCGCTGATCGTAAAATTGACTCCTTTCAATTTAAAGATCGTTGCGAGGTTCATGGTAACGGTGGAATTCATGGTCTGAAATACAGCTCCTGAGCCCACCAGAATGGTATCCTTTTTCTCTCTGACGATGTCGATGGATTCAATGACAGGCTTTGCAGTGCTGTCATTGCCGTAAAGGATTCCTGCCTCGTTTCGTTCCAGGTAACCGGCATCTATTTCAGATTGCCTGAGCGCTTCAACCGTAGCTAAGTAGGCATATTCCCCCTGTTCCGGCAGCGTTATCCGTGATCTCCTATCCAACATGCCCTTTAGGTTGGGACGGTCCACGAGACCTACAAGGCCGGAACGGTAACCAAATTGTTTTCTAGTCGGGTCAAGAACGATCCCCGAACGCCCATGAAGCAAAGATTCCCTGACTTCGTCCTGGTTCTTGCCGATGCATGAATAAATTCCCATTCCTGTGATCACCACTCTATTCATTCAATCGTTTTTAAGTATAAAGCCCCCCATTAACGGAAAGCACATGGCCCGTAATATAGCCGGCCTCTTCAGATGCCAGAAATGCTACGGCGTGGGCTACTTCCTCCGCCGTCCCGAATCTCCTCGCAGGGATCAGGTTCTTTAATTCCTTTTCATTAAGCTCCTTCGTCATATCGGTTCTGATAAAGCCGGGAGCAACGGCATTGACCGTAACCCCTTTTCTTGCCACTTCCTGGGAAAGGGCCTTGGTGGCCCCGATTACACCGGCTTTTGCAGCCGAATAATTGGTCTGACCGGGCAGCCCCTTCAGGCCGGAAAGAGAGACCACATTGATTATCCTGCCGAATTTTCTCATCAGCATTCCCTGCAATACGAGTCTGGTAATATAAAAAAAACTGTGCAGGTTTGTAGAAATAACATCCTCCCATTGTTCGTCTTTCATGAAGATCATCAGGTTGTCCTCTTTGATGCCGGCATTGTTCACAAGAATATCAATGGTATCTTCAGGATGATTTTCGATCCAGCTTCCGAGCGCATCTTTAATATCCGATCTGTCCGCTACATTGAAGGGCAGCAATTCACAGGAATTTCCCTGGTCCCGGATCAGGGAAAGGGTTTTTTCTGCCTCTGCATTATTGCTCTTATAATTTACGATCACATGGTAGCCATTCGCTGCAAGCCGGAGGCTTATTGCTCTTCCGATCCCCCTCGATCCACCAGTTACCAATGCAATTTTCATCTGAATATTTTTAGTTTTCTTGTTTACCAGATGGAACCTCCCTTATTCATTCATCGCATAAGTTGCGGTAAAATGGTCCTGCTCGGTTTCATCGTGAATTTTTTAAGGTTCAATGAGAATTGCTCTTTATCTACAATCCCGCTCCTATAAGTTTTTTACAATGATTTTGGATTTTTCTGACAGCTCTGTAGATCGGGCATTAAGGAAGTGTAAGAGGGGCAGGAACGGGTGTCCTGTCCGATACGACCGGCCCTGAATTTTCAAAAAAGTCGATAATTCTGTGTATGTCCTTGTATTTCACGGAATCTTCCACAAATTTTGGAAAGATCAGCCTTAATTCTGTATACAATGCATTTGTTCTGGGCGATAAACGCTCTCCGCAATTCAGGTAATCGATCGCCTGAAGGACCGTCATGGTCTGGATGGCCAGCACCTGGAAGGAATTGTCAACGACCCTTTTGCACATGAGTGCAGCATTGCAGCCCATGCTTACGATATCCTGGTTGTCATTGTTGTTCGGAATGCTGTGCACATACATGGGAAAGGAAAGGGTCTGGTTTTCAGCAACCGTCGAAGTCGCCGTGAATTGAACACCCTGCATCCCGAAATTGAACCCCAGTACGCCCAGATTGACAAATGGCGGAAATTTCTGGTTCAACTTGTCATTCAGCAGATAATTCAACTGCCTTTCGGAAAGCATGGAAAGCCTGGTGATGGCAATCTTCAACTTGTCCATTTCGAGGGAAACATAATCTCCATGAAAGTTGCCGCCATGGAATATGTCCTTGTTTTCATGATCGATCACGGGATTGTCATTGACGGAATTCAATTCATCTACCACCACTTCTTCCGAGTGCAGGATGGTATCCAGGACCGGTCCCAGGACCTGGGTCACACAGCGTAATGAATAATATTCCTGCACCTTGTCCTCAAATACTTCCTGGTCCAGCTTCTTGGGATTATAGAGATGCTCATGACGGTTCCTGATCATTTTACTTTCCTGCAGGATCTCGCGGAGCATCGCAGCCACTTTGTTCTGCCCCTTGTGGTACTTGACAATATTCAGTCCGTTGGAATAATGGTCATCGAATGCTTCCACTACCTCATTGGTCATGGCAGAAAGCATGACAGCCCATTCCAGCAATTTCTTGGCCCTCAGGATATTCATCAGGCCAATTCCGGTCATGGCGGAAGTGCCGTTTAATACGGCAAGTCCTTCCCTGATATGGATCGAAAGGGGTTTTATTCCAAGTCTTTCATACACTTCCTTAGTCGGCTGAACCCTGTCTTCATACCAGACCTCACCTTCCCCGATCAGTCCCAGTCCAAGATGTGCAAGTTGCACCAGATCGCCGCTGGCGCCGACGCCGCCGTGTTCGAAAATGCAGGGGCTTATATTTTTATTGATGAGTTCTTTCAGGAGTTCGACGGTTTCAGGATGAACACCAGAGTAGGCCCGCATCAGGCTATTCAGGCGGGCTACCATAATTGCCTTGATGACCCTGGGGGAAAGCAGGTGCCCGCTGCCTGAGCAATGGCTCCGGATAAGGTTATACTGCAATTGCAACATCTTGTCTTCACTTACTTTGTACTGGGCCATGGGCCCGAATCCGGTATTGATGCCGTAAATGAGTTTATTCCTGGAGAATTCCTTGAGGAAGGAATGGTTTTTTTCCACTTTCTTCAATGCTGAAGGATCCAAATTGATCGCCTTTCCTTTGAACACGATCTCATTGAATTCGTTCAGTTTGAGCAATTTATCGCTAATAGATATCATGAATGCCGGATGATTTTATCAATAAAGCCAAAAATAAATTAAAAATAGCCAATATTACAGTTTTCGACCGAGCCTTCAGCAGGATCAGCCTGGATTAAGCATATAAAGAGGGAAATCGTATCAGCTTCTTCTGTCTATAAACCTTATCGGCTTTCGGCTTGTCTCCGGGAATTGCATCCGTTGAAGGTCTTCTCTGGAAACATATCTTACGTGTGGGCTCACACGCAATCTAGCCTGCAGATAGGCCCTGATCTTATGATCGGATTCTTCAGCCTGATTCGATGGAAGCAAGTGCAATATCACTTCGTCGATGCCCAGTTCATTGCTCTGCACTTCAATTACATAGTCTTTTACCTCCTGCATCTCATTGAGCAGGTCAAAGAGGGCGGGAGGGTAGAGCGTGGTTCCCTTGAACTTGATCATTTGTTTTCTTCTTCCCACTACAGGCGATAGCCTGACCGAATTTCTTCCGCAGGGGCAGGGCTCATCATGAAGGACACAGATATCTCCTGTCTTGTAGCGAAGCAGGGGCATGGCCTCCACGCCCAGTGTGGTAATGGTTACCTCACCTGGTTCTCCGGGAGACAGGGGCTTGTTGTTTTCATCCAGCATTTCGAGAATGAGGAGTTCGGCATTCTGGTGTCCGCCCCGTCCATGCATGCATTCCGTAAAAGCAGTCTGCATTTCAGTGGAAGCATAGGTGGAAAATAGCTGAATATTCCAGGACTCGGTGATCTTTTTTCCAAGCACATTGAGGGAGAAATCCGCCTGCCTGATATTTTCTCCGATGCAAATTGCTTTACTGACGGAGCAGGCATTCAAATCGATCTGTTTTTCGCGCGCATACTGGATCAGCTTGAGGATGAAGGATGGAACAGCCACGATGGCAGTCGGCTTGAGACGCCCGATCGTTTCCCATTGAAGGGAAGGAACACCCGGGCCCAGACGGATGATACCGGCCCCTAATTTCCGGATTCCCGAATAGTAGGCCATCCCGGCCATGAACTGCCTGTCCAGGGTGAGCATCAGTTGATAGATATCGCCCGGGCCGCCCTCTGCACAAAGAAAGGAATGGTATTCGTTGAAAGCGAGTCTTTCCAGGTCGGCTTCGGTCAACGCAATGGTTACCGGACTTCCCAGTGTTCCCGATGTTGAAGTATATTCAATGATCCTGTTCCTGTCCACGCATAAAAAATCATCGTTGCGTTTTTGGAGGTCTTCCTTATGGGTGGGAGGAATGAGGGATAGGTCTTCGAGTTTTTGGATCCGGTCGGGGTCGATATGGTGCTTTTTGAAATGTTCACGGTAAAATGAGGAGTCTGCTGCGAGGTATTTGATCAGGTCAACCAGCTTCTCTTCCTGCATGGCTTTGATCTCTGCTCTTGTCCTGTATGAGAATTCCTCTCTTTGGTTCATGTTTGTATTCAGGTTCGGGTTCAAAATTACCGAATTATGGAGTCGAATTTCTTTCGCAAATCTTTATCTGTGCTTTACAATAGTCTTCTTCTTTTCTTGTTGCAATGACCTTGCTCAACGCTTCATTATAGTATTCGATGGCTTTTGAATAATTCTTTTTCTTAAAGGAATAGTCCCCAGCCAGCACGTAGGCGTGGTAATACTGTGGATTGCTTTGTACAAGGCTATCGGGGTCAATATCGAGTCCATCTAAGATCCTTTGTCGGAACCTGCGGTAGCTGAGGAAATGCTGAAAATCCGCGGTTTTGAGGAAGGGGTCAGGTGCGATATTTAGCGCCGAGTCGCAGATTTCCCGGTCCTGCTTCATCCCGGATAGTGCGAATACTTTCCGCAGATCATAGGCCACATATTCACCTAGTTGCCATGGGGAAGTGGAAACCCATACTATTAGCTTTTTAGGCTCGAAAACGATGGAATGGTGGGCTATCATTTGATTAAGGGCTTTTTCATTGCCCATTCCGATATCCTGGCCGTCAAGCCCCTTTCTGTCTCTGAGGATATCCACTGTTTTCTGAACCGTGTTCTTGCCATTGAGCTGCAGCAACTGCTGTAAACGTTCATAACGATAGGGAGATGCGCTCTCTTCCATTTGCTGCTTATTAGAAAGGGTATTGGTAAGCGCTTTACTTTGAAAATGATTGGCGCAGAGAATAAAATCTTTATGCGGATCAAAGATGTCCAGGGTGTCAGGGGTTTTTTCGATGATGACCGCCTTGTTGTCCTCAGCAGAGCCGATCAAAAAAGATTCGGAGACAAACATCTTTCTTTTGCTTGCGATAGCATAGGCTTCCGGGATATTTCTTGCATACTGAAGGATCTCCCTGGCGACCAGTGAAACGGGTGTGGCGGATGCTGTGGGGACCTTTGTCCTGTCCGCATTTATAGTGACTGTTATTCCTTTTTCATTCATACCGGAAACGGCCCCGATGAACCCTCCCCATGTTACCGTCATAAATTTATAGCCAGTTGAAGGATTAAAAAAAGCAACGATCTTGTCTCTTGCAAAATCATCCCCCACATAGAAGTCGAAATTGCGGCCAATGATCATATCGCTGTCCCGGGACTGGCCATCCCAGGTCCCGAAGGAAGTGCAACCTACCAGCGCCATGCTTTGTAGGGCATGGCCAATATCATGGGCCGCATGATAATTCAGGATACGCTGGTAATTGTTTCCGATATAACCGTATTTATCAGAGGCAGAACCGGAGATCCCATAGATCTCTTCCTTATACTCCTCAATGATATTCTTGTCCAGGTTCCTGTTGAACCAACCGACAAAGTATTTTAGGAAATGCAGATAAAAATCCGAGGGGACCATTTTGTGGATCTGTTCATTAAAATAGTCCTCCTGCCTTTGAACCAATTCCTTAGTGAGTTTGCCATTGGCTACCCCGCGTTCAAAGGGAGAACCTTCGACATAAAGTTCGTATAACCCGCTTTTGCTTTTCCTGAACCAGTCATTTTGGATGGTATAAAAGCCTGTGCCGGGCTCCGTCCTTTGCCACTGAAGGCTGTGTTTGTCCTCAATCTCCGGCGGCCTGGTGCGGGATACGATGCTCAGATAAATGAACAAAACCAGCAGCAGGAAAACCAGTATTCCGAAAAAATATAAAAGTATTTTTTTAAGCATTTGCGATTTTGTCTGTCAGGCTTTCATTTCCCAGGATTTCATTGCAGGTTGCCAGAGCTGTGATACTTGCACCCAATATACCATGAAGGTTGAGATTCTGACCTGTAAAATAAAAATTAGGCAATTTTGTTTTGGGGGAGATCAGTGTTTTAACAGGATCTTTTGAATCTTTCGCAATGCCATAAAGGGAACCGTCGCTTGTCCCCAGATAATCCCGATAGGATAGGGGAGTGGCGATATAGCAGGACTGTATGGCATTTTCCAATTGGGGAAACCTTTCCTGTACCAGCTTTAAAAGAATTTCGGCGCGCCCGGCTTTGAATTGCTCATAGCTTTCACCCCTTCCCGCAGAAGGCGGGTCGGTGTGGAAGGTGGAAGCCCAGGGGCTTAGCTCCTCCGTTCTCATATAGGTCAGGATGGATAAGGTTTCCGCATATTGATCAGTTCCGATCCCTGGTGAAGTAAAGAGTGCATAGCCAAGAGGCCATTCCGGTTTTGTGTACTGCTGCATATCCCAGGTCCTTCCTTCCCGGTGCCAGTAACAATTATGTCTCAGGTAGGGGAAACTGTTCTTTTTTAAACTGATATTGATTGAAAAACAGGAAACCGAATTCTCCAGTTGGTGCATCCGTCTTCTGAATGCGGGTCGTAGCTGGCTTGTTGGTAACATCTGCAGGGCCTGGTCCGGGTGGATGGCCGATATGAAAATTTGTGCTTTGTAGTCGCCACCATCGGCTGTCCGGACCGAAGCGATTCTCCCCCCTTCCTCTTGAATATGGGTTACTTTTTTGCCCGTAAGCACCATCCCTCCGAGGGCCCTGATATTTTTTGCGAGCAGCCTGGCGATCTGGGAACCTCCGTTGATGCATTTCCAGGAGCTTTCGATGTAACTGTTGGTTACGAGGGCATGAATGTAAAAAGGGGTTTTGCCTCCTTCACCGGCATAAAGAATATTGTTTCCGGCCAGCACGGACCTCAACTTGGGGTTTGCAGTCAGGGAATCGATAAATTCCTTTGCATCGATTTCAAGAACTTCCTGTTTTTCACTATACTGGCCCCCGCTTCGAAGATTGTATAGGGGAAATTTACCGCATACCGACTGCAGGGCCTCACTATAATTCCGGATCGCTGCCGATTCATCAGGAAAATGAAGAAGCAGGTTTTCTTTAAATCGCTCATATCCCTGGGCCAGGGGATATTCTACCGGGTCATTGCCGATCAGGATCTTATCGAATGCTGATTCCTCCATTTTTTCCAACTTCAATTGATCCATGATGCCCAACCAATGGAATATCTGATAAAGGTTCTGACCCTTTCCCAATCCGCCGATATAATGGACGGAGGAATCAAAGATCCTCTTGTCCCTGGAAAAAATTTGCAAGCAGCCCCCGGTCTGCCTGTTCTTTTCCAATACGCAGACAGTATATCCCTCCTTTGCCAGCAGGTTTGCGCAGACCAATCCACCGATGCCACTTCCGATGATTATGATATCAATTGGCTGCATGGACCAAGAAGGTTGGCTTTTTGATTATAAAAATCATATTGGAAGTGTAACGGGTCTCGTCAATTTCCGAGCATTCGAACCGGTGCTGAAGTGCTATTTCGTGAATAAAATTCCCGGTTAAAAAGGACAGGCCGCTTTGGGTCGTCTTGTTAAATGAAAATAGCCTGGTGGAAAAAAATTCGGTCAGTCTGGTGCCCAGGTGTTTGGCCCTCATTTCGGCATTCCCATCCCTTATGATCAACACCCCGTTTTCATTCAGGCTATTCAAACAATTTTCAATCACCTGTTTTTGGTCGGATCGATTCATATAATGCAGGACATCGGCCAGCACGATCCCGTCATAGCGCTCCCAATTGAAGCTGCTGAGATCCGCATGCAGGAAATGGAGTTTGTGGGGGTCGCGGCTGAAATTATGCCGGGCAGTTTCGATTTTGTCCTCATCATAATCAATGCCGGTGATGGTTCTATCCGGGCCTGCGAAATGCAGCATATAGCTCATGAATCCATAGCCGCAACCGGCATCAAGGATATGGCCGTTTTTTGGCAGCAGGTCATGGAAGAGTTTATAATTCTTTTCCAGCCTGGTCTTGATGCGCATGTACCATTCCAGGACCGGCCCCTTATAGATATAATTGTAGATGAGTTGCTCCCTGAAATAATCAGGAGTCTCATTTGCCGCTCTTAGCTTCTCATATTCCGCTTTGAAATGACTGCTGATCCTCTTTGTCCTTTCCACATACCCGGCACCGTAAGAGGGATCAGACGGGCTGATCCTCGGCAGGAATTTGAGGGTAACCCGGCCGTTCTTTAGCAGGGTGTCTTTTTTGGACATGGTATAATGGGTCCCATGGATGATCAGGGGGAGAATGTCGAGTTGAAGGGTTTCGGCGAGATAAAATGCGCCTTTGTGAAATCTCCTGATCTTCCCGTCGTCGGAACGGGTTCCCTCAGGAAATACCACAACAGAATAACCATGCCTGATGCGGTCGGCCACCTGTTCAATGCTTGAGTCCGCCCCGTAAACTACAGGATAGTAGTCCGCCATGCGTACAAGAAATCCCGAAACAGAGGATTTCCAGACCCGTTGGTTTGTAAACAGGATCAGCTTGGGGTGGAGCATGGCTGTGCAGAGGATATCGAGTTCGGACTGGTGGTTGCAAATGATGACCGCCGGCTTTGAAAACCGCTCTTTCCCCGGGTTGATGATCTTCTTCTTTACATTAAACATGATATACATCAGGGACCAGCTATAACCCGCAATGCAGGCATGGTAGAGCCATTTCCCTCTTTCCTTCCGGAAAGGATTGAGTTTAACCAGGATCAAACCAAGGATGCTGAGAATGACCGTGCCGATGATGAAATATCCGAAGGCAAAAATGGATTTAAACAAACCTGTAAAGGTCCAGGGAAAGAGATGTTTGTTAACCCGGTTCCGTATCAGCAGATTGTATAGGAAGGGAATTAGTATCTGGGACATGATCACCACACAGGCAATCCCAACGATGGATATGACGGCGATGGATTTCAGGGCCGGATGTTTGGCAAAAATGAGCACTCCCAGCCCGGCGATGGTCGTCACCGCGGAAAGTATGATCGAGGATTTGAAGGAGGAAAGGTTTTTCTTTCCTGATTTATATTCCTGGAGCAGTCCGTCCATGATGAAGAGGCTGTAATCATCGCCCAATCCAAAGATGAATGCACTGATGATGATATTAATGATATTGAACTGCATCCCGAAGATCCCCATGATCCCCAGTATCCAGATGAATGTAATGAACATGGGCACGAAGGAGATCAGGGTCAGTTCGATCCTTCCATAGGTAAGTAATAGAACTCCGAAGACCAGGATGGAGGACATCCAGGCGATGCTGGTGAAATCATTGTTTATGACTTGTATGAACTTCGTGGTAAGGTATTGCTTGTCGAGCACGGTTGTTTCGGGGTCGTTGTCGAATCGCCTGTAAACCGAATCCTTATTCGATGAGGATCCTACCTTAACCATGGTAACCACGGTTGCGTGGCCAGGTTTCTCCGTAATATAATCATCCAGCAGGTTTTTACGAAAGGAATTAAAGGCCTCCTTATCCACAGGCTGAAATTGAGCATTGAGCAGATTGCGAAAAAGATCAAATGCATGGGGAGAAAAATGCAATTTCGCTCCCTCTGTTTCAAGGCCTGTTAGCAGGGTTTTCTTTTTCTCCACCGTCCAGTAAGTATTCCATTTTTCGATCTTCTTTTTCTGAAGGGAATCGGAAACGATCAATGAAGATACTCCTGAATATTTATTCACGATTCCTTTTTTCTTCATCTCTTCGATCTGACCGGAAACCCTTTCGTTTTTTTCCAGCGCCTGCTGAAGGTTGCTTCCCTCACTCACGAGGTAAACTGATTGGAGTGAAAAAGTATTGATGCGGTTGAGCCTGTCCTGGGCTTCTTTCAAAGGTTCCGGCATATAATTCATGCTGGCCAGGTCGGTCTCGAATCCGACATTCTGCGCATAGTGGAAAAAGACGACGGTAAGCAGCAAGATGAGAATTACGAGAAATTTATTGTACTCCGGCCTGTAAGTGGCCATTTTGTCGATCCAGGAATTCTCCAGCTTCTTATGCATTTTCTGCTCCTTCCTGGTTGCCATGATATGCGGGAGGAAGATCAGGGAGCAAAGAGATGCGCCAATAAGGCTGAAGGCCGCAAATAAGCCCAGGTCTTTGAGCATTTCGGATTCGAGGAATTCAAGACAGAGAAAACCACCGATGGTGGTCGAACTTCCAACGGTAAGGGGCATCGTGAGATCCTGAAGTACATCCCGGATTCTTTTTGTATGCCTGTAATGATTGAATACATGCAGGGAATAATTCACTGCGACTCCGAGCACGACCGATCCCGCGCCTAATGCAATGACCGAAATAGTCCCCCTGATGAAATAAATGGCAGCAAGTGCAAAGAGCGCTCCGTAAAGCACGGGTATAAGGATGATGAAGGGGGCGCTTTTTTTTCGGAAATAGAGCCCGATGAAGAATATGAGAAAGAATACGGTTATCCCCTGAGTGTAAAAGGAGTCCTTTCGCAATTGAAGCGCGTTGCCAACCGAAACGGCAGCCGCACCGAAATATTCCGCCTCGACATTGGGGAATCCTGACTGGTTGAGCTTTTCCGTAATGGATTCGATCCCTCTCAGTAATTTTTCATTCTTCCCGGTATTGTTGGGGGAATAGGCAGGAAGGATGAACATCAGAAGGTAACGATGGTCCCTGGTCATCACATAGTCGTCATAGAGCTCGTAGTTTTCATCATACTGAAGTTGCTGCAATTTTTTCAGGCCGAGATAGGAGATGCCTAAAGGGTCCTGGCTGATCATAGACTTGAGAGCCAGTCCGGCCGGAGACATCAGTGTTTTGATATCGGAGGAAAGCAGCCCGGGCAATTTTTCAGGACGGATCAGGCTGTCAATTTTATTATAGTCGTTATCTTCCAGATAAATGGGCAGATGATCATAGATGGTTCCAAACAGATCCAGGGTCAGGCTGTCATTGACCCGGTCGTTCAGCTTTTTCATATAGGGCGAAAGCTGCTTTCTTGCTGCAATGGCAAATGAGTCTGCAAATTCCACCAGTGAGTCAGGCCTGGCTGCGGCCATGCTATCCTTAAGGGAGACCATCAGTACCAGCTTATCCAGGAACCTGGAATTCTGAAAGACCTGGTTGAGCTTTTCTATCTTCTTGTCTTTGGGAAGGACTTTAGAGATGTCTTCTTCGAGATGGATCCGGGTGGCAAAAAAACCGATGAATGCAAAACTGCCCAGAAAGCTTATCCAGAAAGTTACAGGCCGTTTTAGCAAGAACTGATATATGCGAATAAATAATCGCTCCATAGTCTTTCTCCCTTCCAGGATTTAATCCGGCTGCCATTCATCCGGTATGGGAATTCGGGGAAGCCGGCCACAGTTTAAGCAATTTGATCAGCAAATAAGTAATTATTCCTCCGGAAATGCCTGCAAGTAATGCCAGGGTCAGGCTCCCTGCCAGGTATTGATAAAAATGGTGCCTGATGGAAGACAGGCCCATATGCCGGTTATAAATTACCTGGCGGGCCTTATCACCCACCCAATAGCTGCCCGCTTTAAAACTTAAATAAATGATAAATGGAATAAAGGGAGCAAAACTGATATGCGCTGCGACGATGACAAGGGCCTTATTCAGCTTGAAGAGAATGGACAGGGCGATGGCCGTGATCAACTGGAATCCCCAGATCGGCATGATCCCCATTAAGAACCCGAAACCTACTGAAATCGCTTTGATATGGTCCGGCTGATTGACCTGAAGAAGGTGCTTTCTAATATATTCCCTGCCCTGACCAGGTGTGAAAATTGTCCTGAAGAAGCGAAGGGGCCTAACGTAGATAAAGGTCTCCAGGACAAGCAGGCTATTCAGGAAGCTGATTCGAATCGTATCCTTCCAAGGCCTGAAATGGGATACCCTTTCTTCTTTTGGAGGATAATAAACGGAGACGGGTATGGAATATACTTTCACCCCCGCCCAGGCAGCCCTGACGATCACTTCCACCTCAAATTCATATTTAATTGACCTGAACCTGATCTTTTCAAGGGGTAGGAGCGGATATAATCGGTATCCTGATTGAGTATCTTCCAGCGTGATACCGGTCTCCACCTTAAACCAAAAATTGGAAAACCGATTTCCAAAACTGCTTTTCCCCGGCACATTGGCCTGATTCAGGTCCCTTTCCCCGATGATGATTGCTTTCTTTTCCTTTTCAAGCTGGTCCAGAAATGCAGATAGGTCCCTGGCATAGTGCTGGCCGTCGGAATCGATGGTGATAGCAAAATCATATCCGGATTCCCGCGCAAGTTCAAAGCCCTTGCGGATTGCCCAGCCTTTGCCCCTGTTTTTTTCATAACCCCAGACCCTGACATATGGAAATGAAGATGCAATTTTCGCCGTGCCGTCGTAGGAACCGTCATTGATCACCAGGATTGCTTTTGTATATTTACTTACATCCCTGATCACGGCGGCGATTGTGGAGGCATTGTTATAGGTTGGAATAATGACACAGCAATTCAGCCGCCTGAATCGATCGGCACTGCTATCCGTGGCAATCGGGTCATTTTCACTATTCGGGTCCAAGAAAGGGGTGATCATCATATATTGATCTGCAAAATTAATGGGCATCCTTCAGGTGAGCAGGGATTGTTGAAGTTTTATTATTACAGTACAAATAGGACTTAAATCCTGATTGATATCCGTATCTTTCCTCATGCAAATGCCGGCACTGAAGCCTTCTTATGATGTCATAGTTATCGGATCCGGAGTAGGGGGGCTGACGGCTGCCGCCTTACTGAGCAAGTTGGGTTATTCTGTCTGTGTTTTGGAAAGAGAACCCAGGCCAGGGGGATACCTGGCAGGATTCAGAAGAAAAAATTTTCTCTTCGATACGGCCATTCACTGGCTTAATCAGTGTTTCCCGGGTGGCATGGTGTTTAAGATCTTCGATATAATCGGAGGGGACTATCCCGCTGCCAAACCCCAGGAAAGGATCAGAAGATACAAGGGAGAGGGGTTTGATTACCTCCTTACCAATAATCCGGATGAGTTAAGGGACCAATTGATCGCTGATTTTCCGCATGAAAAACAGGGAATCCTCCGTTTTTTCAAGGCAGCATACAAGCTTGGCCATTCTTTTCACAATTTTAGTTCGGTGTTTCGTTCAGAGGAATCCATGAATTTTTGGGAGAAGCTTAAAAACAAAAAAAAACTGATTTCTTTCGGTATTCCCTTTATCCCCTACCTGAGATTTACGGGCGAAAAAGGCCTGGAAACGGGGCTCAACAAATTTTTTAAAGACAAAAGATTACACCGGCTATTTGCCTCGGATACCGAACTTTTGGGTTGCCTGGTGCCGATCGGCTGGGCTTATTTCGGTGATTTCCAGAGTCCCCCCAAGGGAGGAAGTCAATCCATACCCCACTGGCTTCAGCATGTCGTAGGCTTTTTCCGGAATGATCTGTTCTTAAAGAGTACGGTGAAGGAAATTATTCTTAACGGTAACCGCTGTGAGGGCGTTAAATTCATAAGGGATGGAAAAGAATATAGCGTTCGAAGTAAATACGTGATCGCTGCCTGCGACCTGGAAACACTCTATGAAAAAATGCTGCCTAAGAACATTATTCCGGAAAAACTTAAACTGAAGCTCAAACAGGCAGAACTATATCCCTCTTCAGTGACGGTTTCCATTGCCCTGGACTGTACGACCGAAAGCCTGGGATTCCGGGAAGAACTACTGCATCTTGTCGACGAAAATGAATCCTTTGATGCTTTTGCGAGCGGTGACCCGTTGAAGAGCGAACTCAGTATTTTGCCCCCCTCGCTTCGCGATCCCTCGCTTGCACCTGAAGGCATGGGGACACTTACCATTTATATGCCCGCCTACATGGATTTCAATAATGAATGGCAGACGGGGAAAGACAAGGAGGGCAATTATATCCGTGGAACGGATTACAATAAACTGAAAATTGAAATTGCGGAAGCGCTGATCGGCAGGGTCGAGGAGAAGATCGCCCCTGGCCTTCGTTCCCATATACTTTTCTATGAAGTGGCAACTCCGGTCACTCATTGGCGTTATACAGGAAACAGGAATGGATCGATGATGGGCGCCAAACCGGGCCGAAAGAATATGCAAAATAAGATCGCCCATTACCAGACTCCGGTGAAGGGACTATTGCTTGGAGGACATTGGGCCGAACTGGGCGGGGGAGTTCCCATTGCGGCAAAAGCGGGCATCAATTCGGTCCTGATGATCCTGAGAAAGGAAAACAAGGAGGCTTTTAGAAAAATAGTAGATTATATGGATGAGAAGATCAGCCTGATGGAACTTCTTGACAGCCCTTTTTTCCAACCCTACGACCATTCCTGGCGCGCTCCTCTTACTCCTGCTGAAAGGATGGCTACTATTCAGGGAATTGGGAAATAGAACTGAACAGAAATGGCCTGCAGTTTGTATTATTGCAGTTTATTCGGTGATTTAATTCCCATATGGACATTCTTGTGATCAAGTTCATCATCATATTCGGCGCAATTTTCTTATGCCTTGGTATGATCAGTGCCTGTTCTTTTTCAGAAAGAGCCTGTAAGGATTTATATGCAAAAGCCGCAGGTGAATCCTTTGACCTGGTTATCGTACCGGGCGCCCCTTTCCGGGACAGTTCCTGGAGCAGGGTTATCAAAGGCCGTATTTACTGGGCTAAATTCCTCTTTGACCAGGGAATTGCCAGGAATATCATGTTTTCCGGCTCCGCTGTTTATACTCCTTATACCGAGGCCCTGGTCATGGCCATGTATGCTGAGGCGATCGGTATCCCGAAAGAGCATATTTTTACTGAAATAAGGGCCGAGCACAGTACAGAGAATGTTTTTTATTCCTATCAGAAGGCAAGATCTTTTGGTTTTAGTAAAATAGCTATTGCTTCCGACCCATTCCAGACTAAGATGCTCCGTTCCTTCACCTTCAATAAGGTAAGCCAGGACATATGGCTCATCCCCTTTGTCGTTCATACCCTTAAAGCCATGCAGCCTGCCATGGAGAATCCCTCCATCGATTTCGGTGAGGCTTTTGTTCCCGGTTTCCGGTCCATCGTTAAGAGAGAGAGCTTTATGAAGAGAATCAAAGGGACATTCGGAAAGAATATTGATCGGAATGCCTATTCAGATGCGGAAATTCAGGCGAGATAAGGCGTTTCCTGAGGATCTGTAACCAGGATGAAACTGTGCTGCAGTCCCTTGTAATTGTTATAAATCAATATGGATGAAACCGGAGAAACCGGTGCGGCATGTTTGTAAAAATGAGCGGGCAGTGGATGGCCCTGCAATATGCGGGTGGCCAGCCAGAGGGCAAAAGAATTTGCTGTCCCATATTCCCCACTGATATGTTTATACCGGGCGACCGGTATATTCGGTCCCAGAACTTCCTCACAGGCGGAATAATATTTCTGAACCCTTTCATCTCCGTTCTCACCGCTGATCAGCAGACTGGTCCGGGCCATTTGTTTTTCATTCTTCGTTAAAAATGCACGCAATTCGGTAGCGACTCTTGCGACATCCCTTGTATGCAGGGTTTTAATGTCCTGCACATGGGCAATTGCGGAATCCGCGGATTTGTTCACCAGGAACATGGCGGCTCCTTCTCCGGCGATCGTACCGGCGGTATGCATTTCATATAATTCCGGCCCCTTGACAGGATCGCTTTTATAAGAACCTCCGAGTCGCTCAATATTGTAATTGTATGCGGAGATTTCATCCACGGCTCCCAATAAGTATTTTTTCTTTTTGCCTTCCTCAAGAAGCATATAGGCATCCAACATCGCATTTTCAAAAGACAGGCCCCTGTGGGCATGTGTGCAATTATAGCCCTTGTTTGCGCTGAGCAAACCTATTTGTGCCGCAATTGCATTGGTGGTGCTCTGCACAAAATTGGTAGGAGTAAGCACGCCTTCCTTGTATTCGATGATCTGGTTTAGGAATTTGATACAATCCTCCAGTCCTCCTTCGGATGTTCCAATAACGATTCCATCGGGTTTTTGGGTAACCAGCTCCATTGCTGCGCCTACGCCCATCCTGGCAGCCTTTCCCATTCTCCTAAGGACCCCGAGCGGAATTTTATCATAGGCAGGTTCTCTGGCGAAAAGTTTTCCTTCACTGGCTTCACTGATCTGTTCCAGGTCCGATTCTGCTTCAGGAAAGGTCCGCTGTGGAGAGATGCAGGCGTTATCGTGTATGTAGAACATGCTATACCTTAGAAAAAATAAGTGATGTGCAATTTCCTCCGAATCCAAAGGAATTGGACATTATATGATTAGGATTTGTCTCCAACTTCAGGTATTCCGTTAAAGGTATCAATCCGATACCGGATATGGGTTCTCCGAAACGGAGGCCCGGATAGAATTCCCCGTGGTAGATATTTTGAATTGAAAAGACGGCTTCAATGGCCCCGGCCGCACCCAGCGTATGGCCTGTTGACGCTTTGGTGGATGCAAAAGGCGGAACTGTTCCGAATAAGCGGATCATGGCCCTGCTCTCTACCTCATCGTTATTTTCCGTTCCCGTCCCGTGGGCATTGATAAAATTGATTTCTCCCGGTTCAAGACCTGCTTTGAACAGTGCTTGTTTCATGGCCAGGAAGGGCCCCTCTCCATTTTCCGAAAGGGAAGATGCATGGAATGCATCATTGCTGTTCCCGTAACCGCTGACCCGTGCATAGATCTTTTTTCCCCGGCAAAGCTCCTCCTTTTCAAGAACCAAAAAAGCAGCGCCTTCTCCAAGATTCAGTCCTTTTCGTTGCTGGTCGAAGGGACGACAGGGTTCATCTGAAAGGATATGGAGTGCGTTGAATCCATTGATGGTGAATTTGGCCAGGCTGTCACAGCCGCCGACGATCGCTCTTCCGGCAAGGCCGCTGCTGATCAGTCTTGCTCCATACATGATGGCATTGGCCGACGAGGAACAGGCCGTATTGATGCTGCTGACGATGCCTCCGATTTTGAAATAAGACTGAAGGAAGAGACTGACCGAACCGCAATCATAAGAAAAAAGATAGGGGGAACCTTTTTCCGAACTGTTCGAATCACGGTAAAGTTCATCGGTAAGACAGATTCCTCCCACTGTATTGGCTCCAATTAGGGCCGTTTGCTCGCTGCCAAGTCCCTGTTCAGAAAGGCTGCTATCCCTGATGGATTCATTTAAAGCGAGAAATGCCAGCAGCGCCGTTCTTGTCATTCCAGGCTCTTTTCTATTCAGCCTGCACAGGATTTCCTCCGTGCTTAACTTCACTTCTCCCAGGGGAAGGTCGGCATATCTTGTTTGGAGATAGGAGGTTTTACCGATGCCGGTATTTCCCTGCATCAGGGCGATGCGGTTCAATTCCTTTCCTTCCCCAAGGGCGCTGACGATGCCCATCCCCGTTACGAAAATGCGGCTCAAAACAATGAAATTTATTTCGTTCTGTGGGCTTCAATATAGTCGACCATGGTATTGACATCTACCAAAACCTTTCTGCCCTCTTTAGGATCCTTGATATCAATACCATATTCTCTGTTCAGCAGCACTATCAATTCAATGGAATCAATGGAATCCAGTCCAAGCCCTTCTCCGAAAAGAGGCTCATCGTCCTTTATATCCTCAGGTTTCACCTGCATCAGGTTGAGGAATTCAACAATCTGCTTTTTCAACTGTGATTTTAGTTCTTCTCTTTCCATGGTGTTAGTATTCAGATCAGATTTTTTCTTTTTAACCCCAAAAACGTGAGCAATTGAAGTAATATCGCCATCCCAAATAACGGCAAAATATTCATCAGGACATCTTTTAATTTTCCCTCTTCCAGGAAGAGCACATAGTAGGATTCCAATGCCCAATGCAGGGGAGAAATCTTCAATATACCCTGAAATGCGTCCGGCATAGCAAAACTGGGGACCAATAATCCGCCAAGGGCCGCAAGAATTAAAATGGATATCGCGCCGAAACCGTTAGCCTGCTCCTGAGTTTGGGCAAATACGCCCACACATATGGAATAACTCACGGCGCACCAGCCGCAAATTACCGAAACAATCACTAATCCGCTAAGGTCGGAGGGCAAATTGAGCGGAGGGAGACCTATATGCGGAAAAAGCAGAACTCCCAACAAAAAAATCACAGCGGTCTGGACGAGCGTAATGAATAAATAAGTTATCTGTTTCGAAACCAGGGCAAGCCAATAGGAAGTAGGCATGGTCCTCATCCGGATAAAACTTCCGCTGGTCTTTTCACGGACTATATTGCCCCCAACTGAAATGACGATAAAGAACATGGCAAATATGGTCCAGGAAGGAATATTGTGCTGGGTAGCATTTGGAATCCTGGCATGACCCTGCCGGGATACCGGCACCTGTTTGATCGGGATCTGGTTATTGAGGATCTGGTCTTCAAGTGAATCAGGAATATTTTTTTCATTCAGTGCACTATAGAGAACATGAACGATCTGTTTGGATTGAACCAATTGCAGAGCCCCTTTAAGGGTCCCATCCATCGATTCCCGGAATGAACCTTCAAGCGCCGGATGATAATAGAGCAAGATTGGCGCGGTTGTATCCGGTAAGAGCGCAGGTTTGTTTGGCAGGGTCGCAATATCCTTCAGCGCAGCAACGGCAATATTGTTGGCGGTGGCATTGACATGCTCTGAAAAACCCCGCGGAATTATGACTGAGACCAGGGCATCTTCTTTGTGCATGACGGAAGCCACGCCAGAGTCTTTGATATCTGCTGATAATTCGGAGACCTGGAACATGCCCGTCTTTTCGATCGCTTTGAAAAATTCCCCGGAAACGGTCCCCGTATCCTTATTGCAGATAAGCAATTTTATGCGGTTATGATTGACCAGTTCGAATGTGCTGTTTTGAACGGCCGTAATGATGATGGCAAGTAAGACAGGCATGGCAAACATCATCGTGAGGCCAACCTTGTCCCTGATTAAGATCAGCATGTCTTTCCTGATGGCCGCAAGAAGCTTTCCCATGTTCATTCAAAAAGCGGGAAGATAGGAAGAAAAGCCCATCCTTTCAGGCTTTGGGCAGGGGACTTAATTTTTCTTCAGGATCAATTGTTCGAGGCGCTCAATCCTTTTGTTCTGTTCTTCGATTATCTTTTGTTGTTCCTGAATCGCTTTTGTCAGGATAGGGATCAGTTCGCCCGTATTGAGGCCAAGGTTCTTTTCGTCCAGCTTATTCACCAGGCCGTAGGCCTGGTCCATATTGCTCCCCTTCATATCCTCCTGGACATCCTGGGCAATAAAGCCCATGGATTTGGTTTCGTTGTTAGCATTGTTGTAAACAAACTCGACCGGCCTGAGGGCCATTACAAAATCCAGTCCGACAGGAAGCTCTTTTATATCATGTTTCAGATTCCTGTCAGAGGCCACCGTCCAGGATGCGGCATACATCCTGTAAACATTATTGGTCGCATTTCCTAATGTCACTTCATTTGCCGCCGTAGCTGTTGAAGGTTGGGAATTGTTGCCTATCACGATATTATTGTCTCCTGAAGTAAGGGTGGAAGCCGCATTATAGCCTACAGCCACATTACCTGAGCCTGTCGTATTTGTCTGGAGCGCCTGGTAACCGAGACCCGTATTATTGCCGCCATGTTTATTGGCACCTAGAGCATTTGCCCCGACTGCGGTATTGTTGTTCCCATCCGCATTTGCATTTAGGGATATATAGCCCATTGCTGTATTGCTGTTGCCGCTGAAATTGCTGAGCATGCTCTGGACCCCGCATGCGGTATTCAGCCCCCCGAAAATATTGTATTGGAGAGCCGAGGCGCCGGTGGCCGTATTCAGGTAGCCCTGCATGTTAAATTGCATGGCCTCGGCGCCAATGGCCGTATTCTGATCCCCGGTGGTATTTCCATTGAGAGAAAAGGTTCCAATGGAACAGTTGTTATTTCCCGTCGTAGTGAAGCTCAGGGAATTATATCCTAAGGAGGTGTTGAATAGCGCGTTATTGATCCAGCCGGAAACACTGCCGTTGACTTTAAATACCAGGTCCGTGTTATCGTTTGTTCCCAGATAATTTGTTCCGGCCATGGTTCCGGTATTTCCGGTCAGGTTCCAAAATTGATTGGTCGGCAGATTGGCGCTTACATTGACCCATTTTGTGCCGTCGTTATAATAAAGACCCGGGATCACATCATTGACAGTGGCCGTATTGAAAACAGTCATGCCCTGGACATTAACGCTCAACGGAGATGGGGAGGTGGTTTGGGTTAGTGCCAATCTGGGCAGGAGCAATCCCTGGTTTGTCGATTCCAATTCGAGTAAGGAATTGGGATTGATGACTGTGGGATTATTCCCGTATTTAACCTGGGCCACGCAAAGCAATGTCATATTAGCGAGGAAGGCAAGAAAGAGGGCTTTTTTTCGGTTTTGCATGTTGCTTTATTTAATAGTCAACGGATCAGGACCACCGTCCCTTTCCTTAATATATTTTTTCCGTTTATTCCGGTTCCTTCTGCAACCCAGACATAAGTGGCTACAGGCTGTTTTTCGCCGCCAGTCGTGCCATCCCAGCCCTGACCAGCGACCCTGGTGTAATAAACAAGACGCCCCCAACGGTCATAGACCCTGAAATAGCCGAAGGAACTGAGGCCTACCGGAACAGGTTTTAGAACATCATTGATTCCATCTCCGTTTGGTGTGAATCCGGTGGGCACATAAATATCGGGGCCAGCATAGACTTTGATCGTGATCCTGGCGATCCCGACACAACTATCGGGAGCAAGGGCAGTAACGGTATAGGTTATGTCCTGATCCAGGGTCGCTATCGGATCCTGGATATCCGGATTGTTTAAGCCGGTGGGAGGGGACCAATTGAACTGGTTATATCCCGTGCTATCGACGTCCACTGCAATTAACTGGATGGGCTCATTGATGGCTGCGATGGTGTCATTTCCAGGAAAGAGAGTACCCGCAGCTTTATTTTGAACGATGATGGTATTGCTGTCGATCAATCCATAACTATCCTTAATATAAATGGTATTTGGCCCCGGGCCAAGGCCCGGGAAACTATCTGACAGTTGGTATGCTGAACCATTCAGGGAAAACTGATAAGGTGGAATCCCATTGCTGCCGCTGGCTACGATATAGCCATTGTCGTGTCCGCATCCCGATGGGCCTGAGATGGCCGTCACTATAGGGGGCACTATGTAACCTAGAGTGAAGGCGGCATAATTGGAAATGGCCAACTGGCCCATGCTGCTGATGCTATTGCCGGGTGAGAGGCCGGTCGCCGGACTGTTGGGGATCTGTTCCCATTGCCCATCCGCTATACTCCATCCAAATATAAAGAGGGAGGCTACGGAGGCCACGCTGTAATTTCCGCTGAATTGAAGGGTGATGGTGGCTGATGGATTGCCGAGGGTGGTTGCATTCCAGTATTCCTGGGAACTGATCGTGATACCGGCTATCGCCACCTGAGTGATCGGGAAGGGTCCTTCTTCAAAATTTGCCGCTGTCGCCGGACTGGAAAAATAATAGGCTGCTATGATGGAATTTCCGGCTTCTATCGGACCTGACGAAAGCGGAGAATATTGCAATCCCTGGGCCAACGGAAAGAGAAAGGAATTTCCGTCTCCGTCTTTTTTCAGGTATCCGTCCACGTTGTCCAGGTTATCGGCTCCGCTGATGGTAGCGCCGGCATCGATATGCAGGTTATTGGCAAGCAGGGCAGCGGAATTTCTGGGAATGGACACCTGGCCTTTTTGCCCGTTAAAATTGAAATTATTGAGTATTTCCAGGCCCGTCGAAGGATCGTTGATAAAGAGGCCCCCGGTTCCATTCTCCAGGATAAGGCTCCCTGCCTGTGTGAACAGCGCTCCGCCTGCTAGCTGTAGCAAATAGTGGGACTGATTTGGTTTCCTTCCAATGATGTAAACAATCGCGTTTGCTGCGCTTCGGATAGAACCGTCGTTAATTGTTGAATCATCGTATGCTGCCTGGTTGCTATTGGCCCCTAAATAGCTCTGACTACCAGCCGGATTATAACCCCCAAATTGGGCTTTTAATGCTATCGGCAATATCAAAAAGCACAGAAATGCCTTAATAGTCTTCTTATATGAGTAGGACCTTGTTTTCAATCCGTAAATCTATAATTTTGAGGCAATATATCATACGATCCCGGCCTTTAACAGGTATTTTGCCTGCTGAAAACCTGACTGAACGATCTCCTGTTCCTATAACGATGTTTTCCTATTTTACATGCAACCTGATGCGAATGTCTCTAATTTATTCATGATATAACGAATGCTCATGCAACCAGAACATCTATTCCGTCATGTGAGGAATTGCATTGCAGACGGAAGATATAACGAATTAAACTCCCTGTCCTTCACCATCCCCGCCCATTTTAACTGGGTGAAGGAGATTTTTGAAGGAATCCATTTACAGGAAAAACCGGAGGGACTCGCCCTGATTTGGACTGATGGAAAAGTTGAGGAAAATTTTACATTTAAAAGATTATCAATTATTTGTAATCAATTTGTAAATTTTTTAAGAAAAAGGGGAATCAGGGAACAGGGGGCCATTTTTTCTCAAATACCACTTTGTCCGGAAAACTGGATCTCCATTCTGGGGACAATCAAAGGAGGGTACCGCCTGATCCCCGCCGCTTCCACACTCAGCGTTCAGGATATTGTTTACCGCTTTGGAAAATTGCTTCCTGAGGTGGTAATTGCAGATCCCGATAATGCCGTTAAGATCGATGAGGCAGAATTGCTTTCCGGGAAAAATGTTGGTGTTAAAGTGATCGTCAATGGCAACAGGGATGGCTGGGTGGCTTTTGAGGAGATCTTTTTGGAGGAAGGAGAGGCAGAGGCGGCTAATACGCTTGCTAGAGACCCGCTTTTCCTGTTTTTCACATCCGGCACCACCGGAATGCCGAAAATTGTCACCCATGATCATACCAGTTATCCTATTGGGCATCTTACCACGGCTTCCTGGATCGGATTGAGAAAGGAAGATATCCACTATAATATTTCCCAGCCTGGATGGGCCAAATTTGCCTGGAGCAGTTTTTTCGCTCCCTGGAGCATTGGAGCCACTATTTTTTCTTATCAGCAAACCGGCCGTTTCGATGCGGCCAGGCAATTGGAAATGATGGAAAGATACGGGGTCAGTACATTCTGCTCTCCTCCGACTGCACTGCGAATGCTGATCCTGAAAGACCTTTCGGCCTATTCTTTCAGCCTGAGAGAATGTGTGGCAGCCGGCGAACCCCTGAATCCGGAGATCATCGAAATGTGGAAAAAAGGAACGGGACTTAGCTTACGCGACGGTTATGGGCAAACGGAGAGTACCCTGATGGTTGCCAACCTTCCTGACATGGCGATCAAGCCGGGTTCGATGGGCAAACCCACTTTTTTATACGATATCCTGATAGCAGATGAGGAGGGAAGAATGGTACCCGATGAAGAAGAGGGAAGTATTACGGTAAACAGGATTCCGGGCAAAACCGATGGCATATTCGCCGGCTATTTTGGGGATGAGGCCAGGAAAAAAGAGGTTTTCAGGCATGGACTCTATTATACCGGCGATAAAGCCTACAGGGACAGGGATGGCTATATCTGGTTCGTGGGTCGCGATGACGATGTGATCAAGACCTCAGATTACCGGGTGGGTCCCTTCGAAGTCGAGAGCATTCTACTCGAGCATGAGTTCGTCGTCGAATCGGCTGTGGTGGCAAGCCCTCATCCGGTAAAGGGTTTCATTGTCAAAGCATTTGTCGTTCTGAATAAGGACCTACCTGTTCATGCCGATACTGCAAAGGAGCTTTTTGAATTTTCCAGGAAGAACCTGGCCGCATATAAGGTACCTCGCATCTTTGAATTTGTAGATGAATTACCTAAGACCATCAGCGGCAAGATCCGGAGAGTTGAGTTAAGGGGACTGGAAGCGGACAGGAGGGCTAGAAATGAGCGTGGGGAATTCGAATATTTTTGGTAATAAAATCTTTTGAACTCCGGGACGTTATAGGAGTCATGCGGAAAGCTGCCTTCCTGATAGCGGTTTTATTGTTGAACTTCTTGCTCTGCCAATCACAGGGGAAAAAGGAGCTTTTATTATCAGGACAGATCCGCAAACTGAATGGAAGCACTCAATCGACCGCCGATATTGACAGGATAGTTACCACATTAATGAAGGAAGCTAATGTTCCCGGGTTTTGCATCAGCATTCTTAACGATGACAGGGTCGTTTATACGCAAGCCTATGGGTTGAGGGATAAGGAAAAAATGGCTCCCATGGATACGGCAACCATACTATATGGAGCTTCGTTCTCCAAGGCCGTGATTTCCTATATAGCAATGCAATTATCTCAGGAAGGAATACTTGACCTGGATAAGCAGGTTTGGGCCTACCTGAGCAAACCGCTGCCCCTTTATCCCAATTTCAATGACCTGACTGACGATGACAGATGGAAACTGATTACCCTGCGGGACTGTCTGCGGCATACGACGGGATTTCCCAATTGGCGCTGGTTAAATCCTAAGGGAAATAATGCGCTGGAAATATTTTTCGATCCCGGTGCACGATATGCTTATTCGGGGGAAGGAATTGTGCTCCTGCAACTTGCCATGGAAGAAGCGACAGGTAAAAAACTGGAACAATTGGCTTCGGAAAGAGTTTTCGGACCCATGGGCATGAAAAACTCAAGCTATGTCTGGCATGACCAATATGAATCGGACCTTGCTTTCGGCTACGATAGCAGCGGGCATTTCGTAAAACTGAAAAGAAGGACTGCAGCAAACGGAGCAGGTTCCCTGGAAACCACGATTGCGGATTATTCACGTTTCATCGAAGCCGTTATGCAGGGAAAGGGTTTGAATGACTCCATGTTCAGGCAAATGATCAGCCCTCAAATCGCGATCAAAACAAAACATCAATTTCCTTCACTGAATACCGATACGCTGGAATATCCTTATCAGTCCATTCATCTTTCCTATGGCCTGGGCTGGGGATTATTTGAGTGTCCTTACGGAAAGGCGTTTTTTAAAGAAGGCCATGATGACGGATGGAGTCATTTCAATGTAAATTTTCCTGATAAGAAAATATCGATTATCCTGATGTCGAATAGCTCTCTGGCCGAAAGCATTTTTAAAGAATTATTGGAAAGGATCATCGGGGATGTCTATACGCCCTGGGACTGGGAAAACTATCAACCCTTCCATCCGGCTCCGGAAGCAATCGTAGAGACAGCGCCAACTACACCCAATACCAACCTCTCAGAATATTCGGGCATTTATGCTGCAGATAGCGTCCAGGCCAGCATCAGCCTTGACAATGGAGTTCTGTATATTGAAATGGCAAAGGGTGGGCTTACTAAGACGCCGATGAATATGGACCGTCCGGATTTCTTCTCCCTGAAAATGGCCGCAATCCAATTCCAATTCCTAAGATCCCCCGACGGCAAGATAGAAAAAATGATCATCCAGGGAGGAAACGAGCAGCATGAGTTCAGGAAGGTTAAATGACCTAATTTTATTGTCATGCCTGCAGGGCATCGACTACAATGAGAAAAATTCTGCTTTTTTTACTATTATTCATTCCGGCCTTTTCTATTTCCCAAAATGATAATGCCAGGTGGAAGGAAGAATCTTCCAGGGTCCTGATCATTAAAGACAGTTGGGGCATTCCTCATATTTATGGAAAATCAGATGCGGATGCGGTCTTCGGTTTGATCTATGCCGAATGCCAGGAAAATTTTGAACGCGTGGAAAGAAATTACCTGGAAGTCATGGGCAGGCTGGCCGAGGTGGACGGTCCCGGAAAATTATATGATGACCTGCTGATGCAATTGATCTATGATTCTTCGGATGCCAAAAAGGATTATGAACGGAGCCCAGCCTGGTTTAAGAAATTATTGGATGCTGCCTCAGATGGGATCAACTATTACCTCTACCTGCATCCCAATATCAAGTCCCATGTCCTTCGGCATTTCGAACCCTGGTTTGCGCTGATGTACACGGATGGCAGCATTTCCGCTACGCAAACGGGCGGACTGAAGCCGGAAGATATCAGGGCCATGTATCCGCTGAATAACCAGGCAATAACGCTTACCGGCTTCAATAAGGATATTGAATCATGCGGCTCCAACGGTTTTGCGCTCGCTCCTTTCCGGACGGAGTCCGGCCATAGCATTCTCTATATTAACCCGCATGTTAGCTTCTATTTCAGAATGGAGGCCCAGGTAGGGAGCGAAGAAGGACTTAATGCATATGGTGCCGCTACATGGGGACAGTTCTTTATTTACCAGGGATTCAATGAGCATTGCGGCTGGATGCATACATCGAGCTATGCCGATGTTGCGGACCTTTTTGAGGAGAAGATCATCAAAAAGGGGGATTCCTATTTCAATCAGTATGATGAAAAATTTTTTCCGGTAAGAACCAAAAAGATGGTTCTCAGATTCATGGATAGGAATGGATTGAGCTCTGTTCCTTTGACCGTCTATTATACCAATCATGGACCAGTCGTCGGTATGAGAAACGGGAAATGGTTATCACTCAAAGAACATAACAGGTCCTATAGCGCCCTGCTTCAATCCTGGCTGCGCACCAAGGCCAAGGGTTTTGAAGATTTCAAAAAGACGATGGAGCTGCTTTCCGATAACAGCAATAACACTGTTTTCGCAGACGACAAGGGAAATATAGCCTATTGGCATGGCAATTTCATGCCGGTAAGAGACCCGCGCTTCAATTATGATCTACCGGTAGACGGCTCGATTTCCGCAACGGATTGGAAGGGACTGCACAAACTTGATGAGATCATCCATGTCTATAACCCTTCGAGCGGATTCATTCAGAACTGCAATTCTACTCCATTCGCGGCTTCAGGCCTGAGCAGCCCGAATAAAAAGGATTATCCTGCCTATATGTCCAGGGACGCACAGAACGGAAGGGCCCTCAATGCATTAAGGCTTTTCGACAATGGCAATAAATTCGACCTTGATAAGATCATTAAAGCCGGTTATGATCGTTATCTTTCCATCTTCTCCATATTGATACCCGGGCTTTTGGAATCCTTTAATCAATTGGAGGATTCGGATAGTATAAAGGGAAAAACGGCCGCCGCTATCCAGATGCTTCAGCAATGGGATTTTTATTCTTCTGAGAAATCGATCCCTACAACGGTTGCCGTGGAATGGGGCAATCTTATGATGGGAAAGATCCCAAAATTGCGTGAAGAAACTAAGATTAATGACCCAATAGAACTCTATCACCTGCTCGCAAAAAAGACCCCGCCCCGTGAACAAATAGAATTGCTTCGTATAGCTTTAACTCAATTAGAGACAAAATACGCCAGTTGGCAGATCCCCTGGGGTGAGATCAATCGCTATCAGCGGCTGACCGGAAGGTTGATGGAAAAATTCAGCGATGATTCGGTCAGCATTCCCGTCGGGCTGGCTTCTGCCCGCTGGGGTTGCCTGCCTGCCTTTGAAAGCCATTCTCTTAATGGAACCAGGAGAAACTACGGCCTTTCCGGTAATAGTTTTATAGCAGCAGTTGAGTTCGGGACCAGGGTCAGGGCCAGGGCCATCAGCACGGGCGGAGAGTCCTTCGATCCGGAATCAAAGCATTTCACCGACCAGGCCGGGTTCTTTGTGAGCGGCCAGTTGAGGGATGTGTTTTTTTACCGCGATGATGTGCTCAGTCACCAGGAGAAGCGGTACCATCCGGGAGAGGAGTAGATTTATGGAGCCAGCCAGGAATTGTTGCTTTCATCGGCGTCCATCCAGATTCCCCCGTCCAGTTCGATCCTGCGGATCTTTTTCGTTGCATTGATGCTGATCATTGCCAATCTTTGATCCTTTCTCCAGATAGAGGGAGTTTGATGAAAAGTCTGTTTGGTTCCATCCTCATAGCTTATGATGATATCGACAGGTGTAGCGAAGCCCCCGATATTTCGGATCTGCATCGAAAAACCATTTGCCCGAGTCTCTACTTTTTCTATAGTGAGATCGTCATAGTAATTGGTAAAGAACCAGTTGTTCCAGAACCAATTCAAATTTTCTCCCGAAACATCGTTGAAAGTATTGAAGAAATCCCAGGGAATGGGATGCTTACCATGCCAGCGGGCAATGTATTCATGGAGACCCTTTCTGAAAAGTTCATCGCCCAACAGGTCCTTTAAGGCCAAATAAGCAAGGGAGGGTTTACCATATTCATCATTGCCCAGGCCTATGCCGGTAAGCGCATTTCCCGGAGTCATGATGGGTATATCCTCCTCGGCAGAAGGATCATGGATCCATCCGTTTATCCGGAACTGTTTGTACATGTCCTCCGCTTTTTCCTTTCCCAGGTCCGTGATGCCGATCAGGTATTCAAAAGTGGTGGCCCAGCCCTCATCCATAAAACCATAACGGGTCTCGTTGATGCCCATATAAAATGGAAACCAGGAATGGGCCAGTTCATGTTCGACGACGAGACGGGAAAAGGGCAGACTGGGGCTGGTATTGTCATTGACCATCATGGGATACTCCATGTCCGCGAATCCCTGAACGATCGTTGTTTTTGGAAAAGGGTAGGGGACTCCCGGCCATTGATGGGATAGATAATCGAGGGCATGCCTGCCGAATTCCACCATATGATGAAAATCCTCAGCCTCGTCCTTATAGGCAGACTGGACACTGACCCTCCTGTTTTTTGCATCATCCACCACCACGCTGGAAGCATCCCATAGATAATGGTTGCTGGTGGCGCATGTCATGTCGGATATCTGACTGGCTTTCCAGATCCAGGTGTTCGTTTCGTTCTGGCTGGTTATGCTGTGTTTGGCAAGATCTTCTTTGGAGGCGACAGGAATTATTGCGTCTTCTTTCATGGACAGTACCAGCCTGGATAGGGCGGCAGCCTGCAATACTTCGGAAGGATTGACAAGTTCGCCGGTAGCCCAGACTATAAAATTTTTAGGCACGGTCACTCTGAGTGTATAATCATTGAAATCACTATAGAATTCCTGCAGGTCAGTGAAGTCCATTTGATCCCATCCGTTGCAGTCATCAAAAACAGCCACCCGGGGATAGAAATAGGCAAAATAAAAGGAGGTAGAATCGAGCATGCCTTCCCTGCTGCTTTTAATTGAAATTTCATAGTTCCAGTCGAAGGTCAATTGAACGGAATCGTGTGGCAGGAGTGGCTTGGGCAGATCAATGCTTTGCCAGGTCATATGTTCTTCGGGATCGTGCCAGTTCGCTTGCTTTCCGTCAATGGAAAGGGCATCTATATGGATTCCGCCTGTGAGGTAGTCGGGACTCGCGTCGGACATACGCGTTGCTCCGGGCCTGTGAATGTTTAAGAACAATTTGATCACAGGGTGATTGAGGGTATCGGGGCTTTCATTGTAGTAGGTGATTTTCTCAGTTCCCTTTATATGGCGGTCGGGGGGATTAGCGCTAAGGCTGATATCATAGATTCCCCTGTTTTGCCAGTATTGGGGTCCTGGTTTTCCATCCATTGACCTTGTCTCATGCAGGTAAGCCGTATGGATGTTCCGGGGCATATATAGAGTAATATTTGGGGGTTGGGCTTGCATCATGAAGCAGGCGGCAGAAAGAAATGCAATGAACAGGGTTTTTTTCATTTTTATATCGTTTAATGAGGCTTTGGTTTATAGACGAACCTGACCGCCGCGCTTTTTTGTTCCGTCGAGGAAAGATAGACATCAAGTTTCTGGGCGCCGGCAGTCACCACCATCAGGGCCGTATTCGGGGGAATCGTACCCAGGTTATCAGCATACATCACGACTTCGTATTCCGTACCCGGAAAGGCCCTGAAATAAATGGAAAGCGGTTTTGCGGTTAAGCATTGCCGGTAAAGTAATAGCATGTTATTTACCAGGACGGTGATCGTATCGTTATCGATCTCCGCATCATCATAAAAATCGAGTTTGATCCTTGAGGAATCCACGACGATGGTTTTTTTCAGATCGACTTCCCGGGGTTTTAATAGCAGGGTCTTTTGCAATTCAGCCAACTCATCACTTTGGTCGATATCGGCAGGGAAGTCGGAAAATTCGGCCTTTTTTAATAGGATCTTTCCCGGCGGACAGGCGAGAAGCCCCTTTTCTACATGGCCCTTCCAATCTCCCTGGAGGGTCTCTTCATTGTTTTTATTTGAATAGATCAGTTCATAGGTCTTTATACAGGGTACACAATCTAGGGGAATATGGGACTGAAGCACTTTATTCTCTATAAGGACAAGTCTTTTGGTCACCTGATTGTATCTGCCGGTAAAACTCAGCTTGACAAATTGGGTGGTATCATAGTAGTCATATACCTTTCCGGTGATCTGGTCTTCGGTGAAATTGATCTGGAGTTCTAGAGAATACCGGGGATAGCAGCCTCCTGACTCCTGCGTCAATATGCCCTTCCAAATTCCATTAAGATCGTCCGCATAAATACACAGCGGAGATAGCAGGAAGAAAAGCAGAATAAATCGCATTAGTAAATTTAGTGGAAGATTGCGCTGGTAAATACTAATTTTTACTTGATCGGCAGTCCTCAGGGATGCGGGGAGCGGGTGGGCCTAATGCGCGCCCTTATCGAACTTGAATACTACGATCGCATTTTTTTGTTCCGTGGATACAATGCGCACTTCGTACTCCTTATCACCGGCCTTTACCACCATGAGTGAGGTGTTAGGCGGGATATCGCCTTCGTTATCCGCCACCATGACCACTTCGTGGTAGTTATTGTCCTCATCGAAATGCAGCTTTACGGTGATCGCCCGGTCTGTGAGCATCGCATGATTGATCACATTTTTCTTGTCCACAAAAACAGAGACCGTATCATGGTCGATGGCTCCATCATCATAGATCCGAAGTTCCACTTCATTTGTGGATACGGTGATGGTCTTCACCAGTTCATTTTGCCTGTTGCTAAGCACTTTCGGAACGATCAATACGGGAGCAGGCTTTTTTTCGATCTTTTGGGTTGTATCCCCTAAGCCGGGAGCAATCGCTGGTTTTTGGATTTCCGTCCTTGTCAAAGCAGCTTTTTCAGGAGGCTGAATCGGCTCCAAATGTTTCTTTTGCGGATTGCCCTTAAGTGCAGTTATCGGTTTATGGGCAGAACTGTCCTTCTTTATAAGCGGGGCATGTATCGCTGGATGAATCGCCGGCTTATTAAGCATAGCAGTGGGTTTTTTTGCAGGCGGAGCCAGTGGAGTCTTTGCGGTAGATGGGATTTTCTTTTTTTCCGCTGCGATCTCCTTTTCCCTTTTTACCAGGATGGAATCTTCTCCAAAATCCGATTCCGGCACTTTATGAAGAAAGACCACTCCTCTTTCTCCCTTTGTAGAATCATCGCCATTGTAACTGATATAAGTCCCTTCCAGGAATTCCTCGTCGCCAAGCCTGGAATACCTGAGGCTATAGTACATTTTGATCGCGTCCGATCCAAAGCTCATTCGTACTTCCAAAAGCTTTAATTCCCTCAGGCGGGCCTTCTTGTTTTTCGGATCAAAAAAACCATCCGCACTGGCCTTGCCATAGAATATGTTGGATAAATAGGAATAGGTTACCCCTTCAAACTGATTATTGCGCTGGGCGATCTGCACTTCGAGCCGGTAACGATTGTCGAAACCGGAGACATTCTGATAAGCGCTATTGGAATGAAAATGCCCCCTCCAAATTCCGGTCAGATCCTGGCTCCGGGAATTAAATGCGATGAGTACAGGGAGAAACAGGGATAAGTAGATTCTTTTAAACATATCAGCTTAGATATTTGCAAATTAAAATAAAATTTTCAACTAAGAACTTCTTCGTAAATGTTATCTGGCAAGAGTTTGTTAAATTTGCGCCTTGTTTAAAACTTAAAATGACACTCAAGTTAGAATGATTAAGATCAGCTTTCCGGATGGAGCAGTAAAGGAATATGAAACTGGGATCACGCCATTTGAAATTGCCAAATCGATCAGCGAGGGCCTGGCAAAAAAGACCCTTGCCGCCAGCGTGAATGGTAAAGTGCAGGATGCCAACCGGCCTTTATACCTGGATGCGGAACTTAAGCTCCTGACCTGGAACGATGATGACGGAAAATCAACGTTCTGGCATTCTTCCGCCCATCTAATGGCCGAGGCAGTTGAGTCTCTTTTTCCAGGCGTCAAATTCTGGGTGGGACCGCCAACTCAGAATCCTCCCGGATTTTATTATGATATGGATCTAGGAGACCGACAAATCACTGAAGAAGATCTCAGGAGACTGGAATCCAAAATGTCGGAACTCGCAAGAAAGAACGAAACCTATACAAGAAAGGAGATCCCTAAAGCCGAAGCCGTTCAGTATTTCACTGAAAAGGGGGATGAATATAAGTTGGATCTTTTGAAGAATCTGCAGGATGGCGAGATCAGTTTTTACACCCAGGGGGATTTTACCGATCTCTGCAGGGGACCGCATATTCCAAATACCAGCTTTATAAAGGCCATTAAGCTGACCAGTATTGCAGGCGCTTATTGGAAGGGCGATGAAAACAATAAGCAGCTCACCAGGATCTATGGCGTCACTTTCCCTTCACAAAAGGAACTGGACGATTATCTTCTCATGCTGGAGGAGGCCAAAAAAAGGGATCACCGCAAACTTGGAAAGGAATTGGGGATTTTCACAATGGATGACGATGTCGGGCCCGGCCTCGTGCTTTGGATGCCCAATGGAACCGTAATCATCGAAGAATTGGAAAAGCTGGCTAAGGACACGGAAATGGCTGCGGGTTACAAAAGAGTCGTGACCCCGCATATCGCAAAAGAGAACCTTTATATAACCAGCGGGCACTTGCCTTATTACCAGGACAGCATGTATCCGCCCATGGAACTGGATGGGGTTAAATACTATTTAAAGGCGATGAACTGTCCACATCACCACAAGATCTTTTCGGCTGAACCCAGGAGCTACAAGGACCTTCCGCTGAGGCTGGCTGAATATGGAACCTGCTACCGCTATGAGCAGAGCGGCGAGCTTTTCGGATTGATGAGGGTGCGCTGCCTCCATATGAACGATGCGCATATCTATTGTTCCAAGGAACAGTTCGCGCAGGAATTCAAGGCGGTAAATGATATGTACCTCAAATACTTTAAGATCTTTGGCATTGATAAATACATCATGAGGCTTTCCCTCCATGATCCGGAAAAACTGGGGCAGAAATACATCAACGAACCCGAGCTCTGGATCGAGACCGAGAACCTGGTCCGGCAGGTGATGATTGAAAATAAAATCCCCTTTGTGGAAGTCAAGGGAGAGGGAGCTTTCTACGGCCCGAAGATCGATGTCCAGATCTGGAGCGCTATAGGAAGGGAATTCACCCTGGCAACCAATCAGGTCGATTTTGCGCAAGGAAGGCGGTTCAACCTGGAATTCACCACCAGGAACAATGAGACCGAAACCCCATTGATCATCCACCGGGCCCCCCTGGGAACCCATGAGCGGTTCATCGGATTCCTGCTGGAGCATTATGCAGGCAAATTCCCGGTCTGGCTCGCCCCTTTGCAGGTAAAGGTTTTACCTATTAGCGACCGCTACCTGGATTATGCACAAACTGTTTTGCAATACCTGAAAAATGCGGATATTCGTACTGAAGTTGATGACCGGAATGAAAAAATCGGAAAAAAGATCAGGGATACCGAAATAGCAAGAGTCCCCTATATGCTGGTTGTAGGCGAAAAGGAAATGAATGATGGGATGGTATCGGTTCGCCGCCAGGGTAAAGGTGATTTAGGCTTGTTTAAGGTATCAGATCTGATAGATAAAGTCAGGAAAGAGATCAATGATCGAAGCAGCGAGATCAATGAACGAGAATCAATTAATATACCTACTCATTCCACCCCTTAGGAATGATTCGACAAAAAAAAGCATGCTCCCTTAGGGAAGGGGCGCCACTTAAAAACAATCAATGACATTTAACCAAAGACCGAGAGGCAATTTTAACCCGAGATTTCGTAAAGAACAACAACAAGAACATCGTACCAATCACATGATCCGCGTACCGCAGGTGAGGCTGGTGGGAGACAATGTAACTGTGGGAGTTTATACCATACAGGAAGCCGTCAAGATGGCCCAGGAACAGGGGTTGGACCTGGTTGAGATTTCACCCAATGCAGAACCACCAGTTTGTAAGATAATTGACTATAATAAATTCCTATACGAGAAGAAGAAGAAGGATAAGGAGATGAAGGCAAAGAGCAAGGCCAGTGAGGTGAAAGAGATCCGGTTTACTCCCAACACAGACGATCATGATTTCGATTTCAAGGCGAAACATGCGGAAAAATTCCTGAAAGAAGGGAATAAGGTGAAAGCCTATGTCCAATTTAAGGGGAGAGCGATCCAGTTTAAGGAAAGGGGAGAATTGCTCCTGCTTAAATTCGCCGAAAGGCTCAACGAAACAGGTGTTCTGGAGGGAATGCCTAAGATGGAAGGAAAAAGAATGCTGGCAATCTGGGCTCCCAAACCTCAGAAAAAAAAATAAAATAATCAGGGCCGAAATTGAAAAACGCCGCTTTCTCAAGCGGCGTTTTTCCCTTAGTATAAAGAAAACGACCTGTGATTTATCATAGAAATTGATAAGCTTTTACTGCTTGTAATAGTTTCTCTTCAGGTCATTGATAGCATTGTCTCTTTCCACCTTCAGCGCACGTACTTTCTGCCTTCTTTCCTTACGGGTAAGGTTGGTATCCTGCTTTGCAGACCAGATCTTGTCGTTATAGTCAACCTTAATTTGCTGGATCTGAGCCTGCAATTTGGACATATTGCCATAATAGGGCGAACCATATGGATAGTACGGATAGTAAGGGTAAAAAGGATTGAATCCAAAACCTATTCCGTAATAAGGATAAAATCCTCCACCCACAACCACCGTGGGTCTGTAAGCAAAACCACCCGTATGAAAACGCTGAGCTGAGACGGTACCTGCCAATGCTAATGCAATCATTACAATAAACAACTTTTTCATAACATCTCCTTTTTTATAAGATAGACGAAAAAATCGAACCGAAGTTGCGTCGGGATCCGATCAATAACTTTTCACTAACATTAGAAGAAGAAATGGCAGATATAGGGGGTGCTTTTTAAAGGTTCTTTAACATTGAACTGAAAAAATGGCTTGTCCTATCGCATTAATTATGTCAGTTGCGATCAGGCTTTCTTTTGCCGTAAAGGAAGCAAGATGATCGGCAGCAAGACCGTGAAAATAAACGGCCAGAACGGCTGCATCTGTGGAAGAATATCCCTGGCTGAGAAATGCGACAATCATCCCGCTCAATACGTCGCCGCTCCCACCCTTGGCTAGGCCGGCGTTTCCGGTATTGTTGAAAAACGCAAGGGCTTCCGGTGTTGCGATCAGGGTATGATGGCCTTTTAAAACAATGACGCATTTTCTTTTGATTGCCTGTTCTTTTGCCTTTTCGATCATCTGAAAATCATTTTCGGAATCTCCAAAAAGTCGCTGAAATTCTTTCGGATGGGGAGTCAATACCGAATGCGGAGGAATTAATTCCCAAATGGTTTCATCAGTCGATATCAGGTTTAGCGCATCAGCATCCAACAAAACAGGCTTGCTGCATTTTCCCAGGACAGTACGAAGACATTTCAATGTTGCCGGATCGGTTCCTATCCCGGGGCCAATTCCAAGCACACTGTATTTCTCCGGATCCGTCGACAAACCGGTTATCTTCTTCTCATCCTTGTCTGTAAAAACCATTGCTTCGGGAAACGCAGTTTGCATGATCGAATAGCCACAGGCAGGAATATGACAGCTTACCAGGCCGGCGCCGCTTCTCAGACAGGCTTTGGCAGCAAGGATCGCAGCCCCCATTTTGCCCAGGCCGCCACAAACCAATAGGGCATGACCGAAATTCCCTTTATTCGAAAAAGCGGAACGAGGTTTCAGTTTTTCTTTTATCATTCCCCGATCAACAAGAATCGGGATCTGAATCTTTTCCAATTCTGTTAAAAATCCCGGATGCAAGCCGATATCAAGTATATGTACCTCACCGATAGCGCCCGCATTTTCAGCAACCAGGAAAGCAGGTTTAAAGCATTGAAAAGAGAGGGTATGGGAAGCATTCACCACGGGATTGCCTTTGGAACTTCTATCTACAAAAAGGCCGCTTGGAATATCGATGGAAACCACCTTATTTCCTGAGGCATTGATATGGTCAACCAATTGGGCAGTCACTCCTGCCAGGGGTCTGTTTAAACCCGAACCAAAGAGCGCATCGATGACCAGATCCTCATCAGGAATCGGTACAAAATTTTCTTCACCCTGAAGGAATCGGATCTCGGCCCCGGTTTGATGCAATTTGGCCAGGTTTGCCTGAAAGTCAAGAGTCCCCAAATGACCGAATTCCAGAATATGAACGGTGACCCTAAAATCGTTTTCGGAAAGCATCCTCGCAATTGCGAGTCCATCGCCTCCGTTATTGCCCTTGCCGCAAAATACCGAGAAACTGTGCCTTCTGAAGTTTTGAGCGCCGAGCCATTCCACACAGGCCATGGAAGCTCTTTCCATCAGATCAAGGGAACTGATGGGTTCACCCGCGATGGTAAACTGATCCCATGCCTGAATTTGACTGGCTGAAAGGATTTTCATACCGAAAATTAATAATTCCCGGCCGATAAATAATAAGTTGCTTATTTTTTGGGAGTGGGTTCCCCGCGCATTCCGGCATTCTCATTCTCAATCTCATCAAAGCTTTCATTGCCCTGACGATAATCTCCAAATAAATTGCAGAGTTTCTTTGAAGCGTAAACGCGGGAACAGTCATTATTGCTTAATGCGATGATGGTAGCGCCTTCATCGAGCATCCGGACAAATGCCGTGCGGTTGCCATGCCACCAACCATTGTGATAGATCAATTTTTTCCCATTGGGTTCGAGCAGCATCCTCCATCCCAATCCATAATTCCTCTTTCCGGGTTTTTCAAAACTATAGGGCGCATAGGCGCTATCGAGCGTGGCCGGTTTAAATAAATTACCATAGCGAAGCGCATCGTCCCATTTAAGCATGTCTCTGACCGTGCTATAAACATTCTTATCTCCATAAACAGCATCGAGCCACTCTATCGGATAGGGAACCCTGTTCCTTTTATAAGAAGCCAAAGAATTGCCTGTGCGGCCGGGCTCAAATATATAGGTATCTTTCATGCCCAGGGGCTGAAAGAAAGTAGTCTGCATGAACTCAGGAAATGCTTCACCGGAAGCATTTTCAACGATAAGAGCCAGGAGGGCGTAATTGGTATTGCAGTACTCGAAATGTTTTCCGGGATTCGTTCCACCGGCTTCGGACTGGTGAGAGATTATATACTGAAGCAATTGCTTATTGGTGAGAAATTCTCTATGATCCCAACCCCTTGGGGTTTTTAAATAATGCACATAATTGTTCAGACCGCTTCTCTGGCTCAGGAGCATTTTTACTGTAATACCCCTTAATGGAAAGCCTGGCAGGTATTTTTGGATATCGTCATTTATACTGAGTTTTCCGCTCTCCCAAAGTTTAAGGACGGCCATAGCCGTAAAGGTCTTCGAAACGGAAGCCAGGTGAATGGATGAATGTTCGTCAATCGGAGCATTTTTGTCTCTGAGATTGCGGAGGCCGACATATTTTTCATAAAGGACCTGACCATTTTTTGAAACCAGGACTTCACCATTGAAATTATGGGCGAGCAGGGAGTCGAAAAAATGGGCCGCAGATGCACTGTAATGACGCATTTCTGCATTACTAAGCGCGGCAGGAGCAGGGCTGATTGAAGACAGGGAATCGGCAGGCTGTAAAGCCTGGGGTTTGGGAGTCGGTTGGCCGCATGCAACAAAAAAGCTTAAGGCCGTTAGGTAGCAGCAAATGGATTTCAAGAGGAATGACTTTTAGTGGTTAGAGTATTCACAAAAATACAATTATGTTTGACTTTATCAAGGCAATTTTTTTGTTTTCATCATATTGTTACACTTTTGCATCCACACTGCCGTTTTATCCTTTAGAAACGAAAAATGACGGTTTAAATTATGGCCGAGAAGAATACTACAAGTTATCCCAAAGAAAAGATTAACATTCTATTTTTAGAGAATATAAGCGATGCCGCAGTTATGCATTTTAAGGATACCGGTTATTCTTCTGTGCGAAAACTGGGCGGAGCCCTTTCCGAAGATGACCTGGCCAGAGAAATAAAGGATGTTCATTTGCTCGGGATAAGGTCCAAAACGATGATTACTCCCAGGGTGCTGGATGCTGCCAAAAAGCTTCAGGCGATCGGATGCTTTTGCATAGGGGTGAACCAGGTGGATCTGAAATCGGCTACCCAACATGGTGTGGTCGTGTTCAATGCACCTTATTCCAATACCCGTTCGGTGGCTGAACTCGTGATCGGGGCTTCGATCATGCTGATCAGGCGGATCATCGATAAAAACAATGCGGCTCACAAGGGGATCTGGATGAAGGAATCACGAGGTAGCTATGAACTCAGGGGCAAGACACTGGGAATCATCGGCTATGGAAATATCGGCACCCAGGTCAGCGTGCTCGCCGAGTCCCTGGGAATGAAGGTTTTATTTTATGATATCATCACCAAATTGCCCCTGGGCAACGCCCAGGCCACAAAAACCCTGAAAGAACTGGTCGGACAAAGTGATATTATCACCCTCCATGTTCCGGAAACCATTCAAACCAGGAACCTGGTCAACAAAAACCTTCTCCGCCAATTCAAAAAAGGGTCGATTCTGATCAACTATGCCAGGGGAGAGGTCGTGGACCTGGAAGCGCTGGCAAAATCCCTGCAGGATGGGTGGATTGGCGGGGCCGCAATCGATGTTTACCCCTCGGAACCGGAGAAAAACGGGGAAGCCTTCCAGAATCCCCTTCAAAACCTCTCCAATGTCATCCTCACACCCCATATCGGCGGTTCTACAGAAGAAGCCCAGTATCATATCGGGGAAGATGTCAGCAATAAATTATTTCAGTTCCTGGAAATGGGAATTACCTTGGGTTCCCATACGGTTCCGGCCCTGGATCTTCCAATACAGGAAGGAACCCACCGGATACTTCATATTCATAGGAATGTGCCCGGGGTCTTATCCGAGATCAACACTCAACTGTCCAACCATAATATCAATATCCTCGGCCAGTCCCTTAAAACAAATGAAGAAATCGGCTATGTGGTCCTGGATGTAGACAAAAAGCTCTCGGAAAAAGCACTGGATCTGTTGAAAAAAGTGAAGCATACGATCAAGGCCAGGCTGGTTTATTAGGGAGTCTGGCCATTATCTTTCCAGCCCTTGACCGGAAGGCGACGGTTTCCTTTTCCCAGCGGTCTTCTAACAGCAGTCTTAATTCCGGAATGATCTCCGGGTATTCGATGGAGAGGTTATATAGAATGGTCATGGAAAAGACCTTGACTGCAACGGGTATATCTTCTGAAGATATCAATTCAAAACATTTGTTCATCAGGCGGCCTCGCAATCTTCCAGGAATCTCGATGTCCTGTAGCAGACGCACCGTATTTCGGAGAACTGCACTATGAATCCCCTTTTTATCCATATTACTAATGATTCGGGACATATATGGCCGGACTATGTCCGGGTTTTTTCTGACTATATTACTCAATGGCCAGGAAGCACGTTGGTTAACCCGGTATTCCCCATCGAAAAAAAGCCGCATCAGTTCAGCAAAACGCTTCTTGTCCTTACCGACATAGCGGACGATTTTATCACAATGTGATTTGGAATGTTCTGTCAGTATCGCTTTCTCGAGATTCATGCTAAACGCAGGAATTTTCTCCCTATCCGGAAGATATTGCGGTAGGCCAACAGAATATATCCTAAAGTTTCGCCCAGGCGCAACCCGATCGTCTTTTTCAGGATCAGGTACATGATAAAACCGATAATGATATTTGAAAGAACAACCCCATAAGCCGCACCCAAAAGATTGATATAATGGAGTCCTAAATAAATGAAAAGGATATTGAGAACCATCGACAGGAGATTGACCCAGAAATTCACATTCGGTTTGCCTATTGCATCCATGGTAGCGCCAAACTGGTAGAAAAAGGCCCGTATAAAACTGAAGGGAATAACTATATAGAGGATCGGGATAGCCGAAAAATAGGAACCCCCTGCGAAAAATTTGATCAGCAAGTGAGGAAAAATCAGAATGAACACACAGGTTGGAAGAATGATGCTAAGTATATTGCCCACCATTCTCTCAAAATAATAACGCACTTTCTCCGTCTCATTGGTCGCCATCGCTTCGACATTTTTCGGGAACAGCACATCGGCCACAGCCAGGGATGGCACATCCATCATGTTATTGATCCTGCCAACGACATTGTAATAGGCAACATAATTGATCGCTTCCGCGTGGGGCAGGTTGGCAGTAATAAACTGATCCGCCGAGCGGCTCAGGGTAGAAAAAACATTGGTCCCAAAAATATATTTTCCAAAATGGAACATCCTCTTCATCACCCTTCCATCGACCTCAAAACCCTTTTGGAAATAAGGCCTCGCGCAGATGAGAAGCATTATCGATCCCGCAGAGACCGAAAAGATCTGCAATTGCACCAGGAGCAGCAAGGTCAGCGCAGATTTGTCGAAAAGGAGAAAGAAAAGGATACCAAACAGGAAGAGTCCCTGCCTGAGCAGGTAACCAAGAAAAATCCTATGGAAATTAAAATGGGCCTGGAGAAGGACCTCACAATGATTGAAAGGAATCAGGAAAATGATCAGAAGGATACCCCAAACGCAAAGCGGATACAATTCCGGAGTATGCAGCCAGGAACAAAAGGGCCTCCCAAAAGAAAGGATCAATATAATCACCAACGCTGAAAAAACCGTATTGGTAAAAAGGGAAGAGGACTGAACCTTATTTCTGTCATTGATATAATCCGGCTCGCTCAGGAATTTGATCATCGGGTTTCTCAGCAGTCCCTGTTTGATGGTCTCCACGATTGAAAGAATGGAAAGAAAAAGCGACCAGATCCCCATTTCGGCCGGGGTCGGAAATACCTTTTTGGCAAGTAACATGTATCCGACCACTCCGAAAACAATTAGCGAAAACCGGTTCAGTAAAGTAAAAAAAACAGACCTGAACCAAAAGGAATCGGGTAGTCTCAGCTTCAAGAGGATGATTTTATTAATATAAAAATGAGGATAAACTGTTTTAATTACCTCATTAGCTTTCTCTAACGGAAAAAATAGGTAATAAAATGTCTAAAATGCCAGATTAACACGATAATACCCAAAATGCATGTAATAGTAACATAATTGACCAATTTCATGCGGGTCTTTTCCCGGTTCACATAAGCTACCCCTTGTATAGTCAACCTGCAAAGCGCAATATTCTTTTGTACTTCCACCGGGATGCCATGTTTCCCTATCGACTGATGCGCATTGTTTACAGAAAGGACCAAACCCCGGTTACACAGATCCGTAATAGCATCCTTTAAGAAGCCAAGTGAAACAATTGAATCGTCATTGCTCCAATAATTAATTATATGGTGATAAATAAATACATCCTCATTAGGCTTAGTACTAAGGAAGTCCAGGAAATCGAGTTGAAAGTCCTTGGCTTTCCTTTTATTTGAAGCCATTGGTTGTCATGATTAAATGGTTGGTTCTTTCGAACGGTTGAGCTTAGGAGTGGCTCAAAAATAGATTTTTTTTCATATGACACAAAAACTGCCATCAGATTCCGTGAGTTGCGTGAATTTGCGGACCTGGAAGCCTTTTGGGCAGGCTTCGCTGACTGGAGGGTAAAACCAAGGCTTAGCTATCCATTAGATAGCCTTCAATTCAGCTATCGATTAGAGACTCCTCAATTCAGGTTTCCATTAGATAGTCCTCAATTCAGAGATCCATTAGATAGCTCTTAATTCAGGTTTACATTAGATAGCCCTCAATTCAGCGATCCATTAGATAGCTCTCAATTCAGAAGCAAAAATCTGGGGAAAGGGTTTCTGGTTGACTTGTTCCACTCTTACGAAGCGATTTGCGCCTTCATAGAATATTACCAGTTCTTCATTTACGACCGGAATTTTCTTGGTCTTGAAGGAAAAGACCTTGTCTTCTCCTTTGATTTTGAGGATAATCTTAAAGCACTTGAGCTTCATAGGCCTGGATTAAAATCCCGGTATTCTACCCGGGAAAGAGTCAAACGTTTATGCTTGTCAGTTATTGTGAAGATTGGATAGGTTAATTTTCTTATAATTAATATTATGTTAA
>PMSV01000018.1 GCA_003168265.1 Chitinophagaceae bacterium | reverse complement strand
AACCACTCCCTTTAATATCCTCACGTCCATAGCATCACATATTAGCTTAAGCAAGTCTCTGCACCTCAATTGAATATCTCCTCGCAATACTGCGTACCGGTATTTGGTGCTCCAAACCACATGAATATGTAACTGGTGCACACTATGACTGCCCTTCCGTAAATTCTCCATACTACAAATTTATTAGATTTGTAGAAGCTAAAGCCTTGCACTAAAGTGCATAGCTTAAGCTAGCGTTTTGAGACCAGTAAAAGAAATAAATTTTGTCCCTGTATCCACACCAGATCAGTTGATAAGATATGTATATGCACAGACAAGACTCAATCAGCTGTTTTTTTATAGAAACAAATTGAGGATAAAATTACTTGGTGCAATAAAATAAGAGCGGCTGCTTGATATAATTTTAGACAGCCGCTAGTGGTCTTTCTATGCAAAAAAAGGCGCAATAATCGCCAATACCTGACTGGTGGTAAGTGGCTCATCAAATGCTTCTGAAGCTGCATCGGCAGATATAGGAAAACCATTGATATTCACTTTCCTTCCGGACGGATGAAAACGGTCGTCATTTGTTTCCAATAATGTTTTCTTTCCCGGAGAATTGTTTTGTTTCATAATGAGTATTTTTTAAATGTCTAAAAAAAATAAAAAAACTTAGGGGTAGGGATTATGTCTATTCGGGAGGGAGTTTATCTCTTATAAAGGCGCAAATTGCTATATCAGTAAAGATGAATAAGGCAGCAAACGATTATGGGCAGTTACTGACCTCATTTTTACTACATGTAATAGTCGTTTACAAGTTTATCTTCAATAAAAAAGTAAGAAGGGGATTAGATAAGTACGAAATAAGTCTTTAGCTGGATTTTGAAAATGAAAAAATAATTTGACGAGGCCTTATTATCAACAAAAGTTTAATATTTACAGCGTGATTGTCAATGGGAGCCGTCTTACCATAAAGGTATCCCTGCCTTATTTCCCATCAGATTTATTGTTCAAAACAAACATATTGGTATAGATTATTTCATCTTTTGCCATATTCGGCTTTAATGAAGGATTATTGACTTTTCCTCTGAGAATTTGGTTTGACGCTTTTTACCTGATTTCCTCTCAAATCGAGGTTGGGTAGACGGTGGAAGAATATCAGAAACAAATCATGCAATTAAAACCGGTTGCCGGACAACCATTATAAATGCTCTGCTCAACAGATATACCCAGCTCTGGATGAATATGGTTATTGGTTCAATAAAACTAATGCCAGAAAATGAATATTTAATGAACCCTGTCCTAAGATCAGGGTCCATTAAGACCTGATATTTATATGTTCAAATAGTTCTGCCGAGATAATTTATTGGACAAATTCACCCTTCATGGAAGATGCTTATAAATAAAAAAGTCAAGTCACTTGTGGACTCGACTTTTCTCTGTTTGAGATTGAATTTTATTTAACTTCCTCAGCGGCCTCCGCGTTGACTGTGTTTTCAGCCAGTTCATTGAGGCCTTCATCGGCCTTCTTTTCTTCTGCCAAGGTGCTTTCGAGGATCTTTACAACATCGTTATGTCCCAGAGTCCTTGCAACTCTTGCAAGGGCGCCATAGGTGGCGATCTCATAGTGTTCTACTTTCTGACCAGCCGTGATAAGACCGGCATCACGAGTGGCGGTACCGTCTTCGGTATCCTCGATGATGCTTTCGCCTTCCTTGGTTATGCCGTCCATGGCTTCGCATTTCTTTGCTTCTGCCTTATAGCCGAGCAATCCAAACACCTTATCAAGACGGGTAACGTGCTCTTTGGTGACGGCTAAATGCTTGGTAAAAGCATTCTTTAATTCTTCGCCGCAGGCCGCTTTGGCCATTTTTGGAAGGGTTTTTACCAGGTGCTTTTCTGCCCAATAGATATCCTTCAGCTCATCGTGAAAGAATTCTTCCAAACGGGAATCGGTGGATTTGCCTTTATTGTTGGAGGCGGTTTTGTTCGCAGGTATTGTTTGGGCCGCATGGGCGCCGTTGGCTTGCTTCGTTAACATAATTTGATAATTTTATTATTTGAAGTAAAAGGAGGCATAATCATGCCAGAGTTAAATAAGTGGTTGTCAAGTTGATCTCGGGAGTGAGGCGGGAATTGGGGCATGTATGGGGAATAATGTATGCAGGTTTTGATCAGATCATGGTTTTCGGGCCTTTTCCTTTGGGTAATTTTCGTTGAAAAGAGTAGATAAGTGCTTTACAGAGTTTTTGAAATTGCCCTTTGTTTAGCAGGCACTTCGGTCCCCAAGAGTTTAGCCCTGGGCATCATTTCGGGGATAAGGCTCAGTAGATGAAAAAATCATCCATTTATTAAATGAATCTATGAGCCATCCGACAGGAATTAAACCTCTCATTCTTACCAAAACCCGCGAATAGGCTTCACAGGGGAGCCTGTTATGCCAAGTTGAAGGATTTGCATAACCAATGCGGTAATCTATTTGAAATTGCAATACCTTATTTATTCCGGAAGAAAGATCGGTCCGAAGCGACTCAGGGCAAAAAATATCTGCAAATCCAAAATATGTCTTAAAATATCATAGAATTTTGCCTTCATTTTGGGCTAGGGAAGTTACTGCAGTGAGTGGTGTAATATGGAGCCGGGCGTTGGTGGTTCGCCATCTTTACCGGAAATCTCCTGTTTGAAAGACGCATAGTTTTCCGGGATAGAATAGCAGCAGTTTGTATTAAAGTGAGGATAACAAATTTTTTCTTTTGATGATCCCATGATGGCTTTTTAATTTCTGTTTCAAGTTTCCCGAAAGCAATTGGCGCTGAACGCGTTTTGTTAACGTTTTTGTTAACGTTTTTGTTGACGTTTGGTGTTTTTTTGGGAATTTTTCGCCATGTCGAAAATCGATAAAAACGAATACCACACTGAGTTAGAAAGGAGGGTGGCTAATGGGGCTCGAACCCACGACCCTCAGAACCACAATCTGATGCTCTAACCAACTGAGCTATAGCCACCGTTTGAACCCGCAAAACTACCGGATTTTTTTTTCCTTTCAAAAAACTAGGATCAGATTTTAAATGCCGGGAAGATTGCCTTTTCTTTACGCTCCAATTGAATAAAATGCGATGGTGGTTCTATACCATACCTGTCATCTCTGCCTTCATCCATTGGCTCACCATCTGGATGGCGCTTAAATTGCTGTTTCATCCGAGGAAGCCCCGCAAAATACTGGGCTTTACTTTACAGGGGGTCTTTCCGAAAAGACAACCGCAGATCGCCGAAAGTCTGGGCCGGATCGTGGGACAGGAATTGCTTTCCTTCACAGATATCGAATCCACCATCACCCATCCGGAAAACGTAAGTAAAATGCTGCCTCTTGTCGAAGATCATGTGGACCATTTTCTCAGGCATAAGTTAAAGAAAAGCATGCCGATAGTCGGAATGTTCATCGGCGACAAGACCATTGAGCAATTGAAATCCGTTTTCATGCAGGAATTGCAGGAGCTATTTCCTGTTATCATGAAAAATTACGCGGCACATTTGAAATCGGACCTGGACCTGGAAAAGATCGTCGTGGAAAAGATCACCGGCTTTTCATCGGATAAACTGGAAACCATGCTGAACCAGATCCTGACCAAAGAATTCCGCTTCGTGGAAGTGATCGGCGCGGCTTTGGGCTTTTTGATCGGATTATTACAGATCTTCCTCACCCTCCTGGCTCGCTGAAATACCCCTTCCAACTATTAATTAAACCGCTTATAATTAATGGATTTCATCTTCATTTTTTGGGCGCAACTTTGCAGCAATTATGGAAAATAACTACTTGAGAAAAATTTTGATTTTTGGATTTATTTGCTTCTCCGGACTGGGCGCCTATGCTCAGTTCCCTGCCGGCGGAGTCGGCGGTGGCGGCGCAAGGCCAGGCGGTCAGGTCCCCAGCATTGGACATTTTTACGGGAAGATCGTAGACTCTAAAACCAACAAAGGAATTGATGGAGCTTCTGTTCAACTTATCACCAATAAATTCGATACGGCAACAAAAAAACTCAGGGAGGTTCCGATTGCCGGGATGATCACGAATAAGGGGAATTTCAGCCTCGAAAATCTTCCCTTAATGGGGAATTTCAAACTCAGGATCACGGCTATCGGCTATAAACAATACGAGCAAAAAGTTGCATTTGATATCAAAATGCCCCGCGGCGCTGACCAGAACGCAGGCGGACAGACAAATCCCGGTAATATGGACCCTAGCCAGGCGCAACAGGCTCTTGGAGGGATTGATAAAGACCTTGGGAATATCAAGCTGGACGCCGATGCCCAGGAATTGGCCCAGGTGACCGTTACGGCTTCCAAACCTCTTATTCAATTGGGCGTGGATAAAAAAATCTACAATGTCGAAAAGGATATTTCCGCATCAGGAGGGTCAGGGCTGGATGTGATGAAGAATATTCCTTCCATTGCTGTAGATATAGACGGTAACGTGACCTTACGCAATAGCACGCCGGTCATCTTCGTAGATGGACTTCCCACTACTTTGACGCTGGACCAGATCCCGGCCGATGCTATCGAGAGTGTGGAGATCATCACCAATCCCGGAGCCAAATACGATGCTTCCGGAGGAACTTCAGGTATTCTGAATATTATCTTAAAGAAGAACCGCAAAGCCGGTTACAACGGCAATATCAGGGCTGGTATCGATGACAGGGGAAAATTCAATCTGGGCGGTGATCTGAATGTAAAACAGGGAAAATTAAATGTATTCGGAAGTGTTATGTATAACCAGCGAAAATCCATCACTTTTCCGGACACTACCTCAAGGACATCTTATATTACCAATCCCAATACTTTCCTTGGGGAAAGCGATTACAATGTGAGTGCGGGATATTTCCTTTTCAGCCGTGCCGGTGTGGATTATTTCCTGGACAACAGGAATACAATTTCTGCCTCAGGGACCTATGTGCATGGGACCTTCCTACCTTATATTAACAGTGATATCTATGTGGATACACTTAACCCTTCGGGAGTTACTTCTTCTTATACCTATCGGGCATCCACTTCGACAACTATTCTTAATAACCTGAATGGCATGTTGAGCTTCAAGCACAATTATCCTAAATCCGGTAAGGAATGGACGGCCAATGCGAATTACAGTAAGGGCACAAATACCAATACAAACCTGATCAATTCCACCATTTATGATCAAAAGGGCGGTGACCCGCTCTCGACCTATGGTCAATTGCAACAAGGTTCCGGAACCAATCAATACATCACGGGGCAGACTGATTTTACCAATCCGATCACGGAGAAATCCAAGTTCGAGGCAGGGGCGCGTGTCGCCGCCAGGAATATCTACAGCAGCAGTAATCTGGCCTATATTTTCGGAGGGGTGAATGAGCCACAGCCCCTGCTCTCCTCTCAATACAGCTACCAGGACAGGGTCTATGCGGCATACGGCACTTATTCAAACGCTTTTAAGGATTTTGGTTATATGCTAGGCTTAAGAGCAGAGAGCTATGTCTATAATGGTCTCGCTTATGATACAACCGGAGTGCTTGGTACTACCGCTATGAAGGACACTACCCTACCCTTCCATGTATCCTATCCGGTCAGCCTTTTCCCCAGCGTATTCCTGTCCCAGAAGATCGGAGAAAATAATGAGTTGACTCTGAACTATACGCGCAGAATAGACCGACCCGGTTTCCTTCAGCTCTTCCCTTTCACGGATTATTCGGACTCTTCGAATATCAGTCGTGGAAATCCTAACCTAAAACCGCAGTTCACCAATTCCTTCGAAATGGCCTATCAGTTGACCTTGCCGAAGAACAATACCCTGATCACATCAATCTATTTCAAATACACGACCGATCTGATCACGAGAACCAATGTAACAGCAGTCAATCCGAATAATGGGGATACGGTGCTCGTTCAAACCTATATCAATGCTCAATCAGCGATTGTCGGAGGCTTTGAGATCATCAGCCGAAATTCAATAACCAAGTGGTGGGACCTGACCTCCAATATAAATATATTCACTTCCAAGATCAATGTGATCGATACGGGCGAAGCAAACGCTGCCATCGATTCGATCGGGGAAACCTGGGCCTGGTATGGTAAACTGAACAGTACATTCAGGCTGAGCAAAAAATTCACCTTGCAGATTACCGGGGACTATACTTCGAAAACCGTATTGCCTCCAGGAGGAAGCGCAGGTACTTCAAGCAACACGGGCGGCAGAGGATTCGGGGGCACAGTGAGCGGTAATGCTCAGGGTTATAATAACCCGACTGGCGGTGTTGATGCTTCGTTCAAATATGAATTCCTGAAGAACAAGGCTGCTTCGCTCACCTTAAGTTGCAGCGATATCTTCAGGACCCGTGTGAGCGATGTCATTACCATGTCGCCGGATCAATTTACCCAGGAAGTCTTGCGCAGAAGGGATCCTCAGTACTTCCGGCTCCAGTTCAATTACCGTTTCGGGAAATTTGACGCCAATCTCTTTAAGCGCAAGAACCTGAAAGGGGAAATAGAGAACATGCAGGGTGTACAGGGAATGCAACAATAAGCCAGCAGATAGGTAAAATAGGGCTGTCTCTTTCATAAGAGCCAGCCTTTTAATTGGCGGATAAATAGTCTTGTGCAGTCATTACCGGGATTTTCGCCGCCTTATAATCTTTTAGATTCCTGGTGAGTAGAATTCCGACTTGATTTTCGATAGCCGTATAATATTGAATCGCATCTTCAAAATCTTTAAAGTCCGAATTCAATGAAAGGTCTATAATCTTATCGTCAACAGCCAATACTTTGACGAGTGTTTTGAAAGTGCTCAAACTATTTCTGGATCCTGCCTGGGAATATAACCTGGACAAAAGATAATTCAGGTTACTGAAGGATAGGGAAGATACATGAATTGATAATTTACCCTGATCCGCCAGCGTGAATAATCGGGCGGCGGCTAAATAATGCGGTACCCTTTCGGCCAAAAGATCCATAGCTATATCCGTATCGATAAATACCTTATCCATTACCTGACCTTGTATTTTTTTGCAAGGAAGTTTCCATAATCTTTTTTCGGATCGTGATTCTTAGGCAAGGAGATGATCCCCGAAAGACTTTTTACCAACGGGGAAATCTCCGGCCCCTCCCTTTCCTTTGAACTGACCTTATCCAGATAAGACTCAATTAGGCTGGATAAGCTAATATTCTTCTTTTTGGCATATTTCTTTGCCCGTTCAATAATGTCGCTATTCAATGAAAGCGTAAGCTTGGCATCCATAAAAAATATTTACGTACAAAAATAATGAATACATACGTAACCTGCAAATAATTACACTTCCGGTACTACAGTTTCCTTTGATTCCATCTTTTCCTCATGCAGCACATCGTGCAGGTATTGGGTTTTTAAATGATCATAAAAGGAATGCCGGTCAACAAGGACAGCTACCATGCTGGCAACCATGGCTGCCAGCATGAGGTGAAAGATCAGGTTATGGCGGTCGGTCATCTCCAGCACGATGATGGCAGAAGTGAAAGGAGTTCTTGTCACCCCCGTAAGGAAGCCGACCATTCCTGCCAGCACCAGTAAATTGGTATTGCTATCGGACAAATGAAACCAGCCGGCCAGGACCGATCCCACACTGGCTCCCGCGCTGAGGGAGGGGGCAAATATTCCTCCGGCAGCGCCGCTTGAAAAAGAGAGGATGGATCCGCCGGCCCGGAGAAAGGGAATATACCAGGAAAGATATTTCTGGGAAGAAAAAAGCACATTGGCCATTAATTCCTTACCCGAGCCCAGCGCACTGGCATCGATAAAGAATGCGGCCGATGCGATAAGAAGGCCGCTTATTATGAGAAATAAAATTGTTTTTGAAAGCGAGTTCAAACCTTTCTTCCATTTCATAACCCATAAAATTGTTTTGGCCATGCCGCTTCCGGCAAGTCCAGTGATGATTGCAACGGCAATCACTCCAAGAAAAATAAATCCGGAAAGGTTGCCGATCACGGGATAGCCCAGGTAGAGGTAGGGACCCAGAAGGGCCTGGGCAGTCAGACCGGAAATGATCACCGCCGTGAATATGGCCGTTTTGAAATAATTGATATGGGTCCTTGTCAATTCTTCCACGGCGAAAACGATACCGCCGAGTGGGGTATTAAAGGCTGCGGCGAGTCCTGCGGCAGCGCCTGTCATGATCATATTTTTTTTTGAGATCCTGGGCCACCAGGCCGGCAACAGTTCATTTACCTTTCTGAAGATGGAACCCGCGATCTGTATGGTAGGCCCTTCCCGGCCGATGACTCCTCCGCCGAAGACCATGACCAGGCTGGATAATACTTTGACGATAATGATGCGGACACTTAATAATCTTCCGATCTTTTCATTGTTCTTTGGATTTGCCAGCTCGATGGAAGCCATCACCTGCGGAATGCCGCTGCCCCGCGAATAAGGGGCAAAGCGTCTGACCAACCACCATCCAATTATAAAGCAGATTGGAGTAATAAAGAAAAATGACCAGGCATAATGAGTGAAAAAATAGGAGGTCCCTTTTTCCGCTAAGAAGAAAAGCCGGGCATAAAGGACAGCAGCGAGGCCGGTAAGCAGGGAAGCAATCCAGAATGGAATGGCTTGTAGTATGTTGAGTTTCCACCTCTCGTTTCCGATCCTGTCGAATACAAATTTAAGTCTGCGTTTCGCCGCGGTGAATAAATTCATGGGTGTAAAATTATTTGATCGGGGCCAAATGAGTCGGATAAATAATTCACCTTATTTGAGTTATTATGAATACCTCATGAATTAGCCCGGGGCTAGGCATGACCGATCGAGCGATAATTCTGCAGTGAAGAATTAGTTGTCTTTTTTTATCATCCTGATATTCCGGTCTTCGAGATGTTTTATAAGGTAGTTGAATGATTCAGGGTCCTTCCCGACGAGCTCGGGCGGGAAAACTCCTTTCTCGTTGAATATTTTCTTTGCGATCAGGTGGGCGGCTCCGGTACAGGTATAACCCGTAGTCCTGCTCATGGAAGATATTCCGCTGATTGGATCGTAGCGGTCGATCATATTGAATTCTTCGCGCACTGCATTATTATCTCTTGTTCCCTCAATAATAATTCTTAACACCGTAAGCTCCTCTTCTTCTTGGCCCAGTTTCCAGTCATCAAAGAGTATCCTGGAAGTAAATTCGAGAGGGGATAGATGGTTGTTTTTGAAATGAATTTTTTCTTCCCTGAAAAAACCGGCCTGTTTCAATGCTATGATCAGGTCGGCGTGTCCGGGATACCTCAAGGTCTGTTCCTTCATATTAGCAACATGGGGCATAGTGAAAAGCAGGCTTCTCAGGCCGTCTGTATTGAATGCCTCCAATGTTCCAATGACTTCAAAATTCATCAACTGTCTTTCACTTAGCGCAGGCTTGGTGACGATGAACCCGTTTTCTTTGAGGCGTGCGGGCCGGGTATATTCTTCAATGACATCAACAGGGGAGAAAGGCGCTTTGTATTCAAAGGGTTTTTTGCGAATAAGCGGCAGTCCTCCGACATAATATTCAAAGGAATGAACCTTCATCGTTTCATTGTAGTGACCGAGAAAGAGATTGGGTATGCCTGGAGCCACGCCAATATCCGTTATTACCGTGACCTTATTTTTTTGGGCCAGTTCGTCCAGTTGCAGTGCATTCTCAGGGAAAAAGGATATATCCGATACATTTTTTCCGGCCTCAATCACGGCCTTTAAGGTTTGCAGTCCCATAAAACCCGGCACTGCTGTCACTACCAGCTCGAAATCGCTTAGCCATTTGGAGTATTGAGCGTAATCCTGCAGATCTGCCCGGATGGTCCTGATGTTCGGGTTCTTCCTCCTTACTAATTCCAGGTTATCCGCACTGATATCGAAGGAACTGACCTGGAAAACCTGGGAAAGATCCAGAGCGATGGCCCTTCCCACCATGCCGCTTCCGAGTACTGCAATATTCATTTAAGCATTTTATAATTGGCGGCAAATCTAAGCCTAAAATCTGTTTGCAGTACTGCAAAATCCACGAAAGCAGTGGTGCCCTATGAACCACTATAAATACTTATTTCCACAATGGCTGATTTTGTTCCCCCGATATCGAAACCTATTAGCATTTATTTCAATTGTTATTCCCTGATGAATTGAATGGCCGTTCCCCCTCCGGATGCCAGTTCTATTGAAAGCTCATCTTTCGAGTCGAGCTTTCTCGTTTCTTTCAGTAAATGATCGGGATCGGTTGCATCGTCCCCTGCATCCCGGAAGATCAGGGCCCGGTAGGATCCTTCGCCGAGAAAATTCAGTGGAATCCTGACGGTTCTTTTCTGATGGTTATTGATGGCGCCGAGATACCAATCCCTGCCCCTTCTTCGCGCAATGGCCACATACTGTTCAACGAGGGCAGACGGAACTTTCGTCTCATCCCAACTTTCAGGTAATTCCCTGATGAATTCAAAACCGGGCTGGCCCTCATAGGCAGCAGGATAATCGCATACCATGGACAGGCAATTTTCCAGGACCACATACATCGCCAGCATATGACAGCGCGTGCCGAGCATGAGGGGCCTTGAATATTGGGCCTGGTAGAGGGAATCGGGCACTGCACGAAAGCCGCCAAGATGATAATCCGTCGATCCTGCCAGCAGGCGGGTGAAGGGCATATAGATATCGTGATCCGGGCTGAGGCCGGGCCCCCATTTATTCACTTCGTAATTGCGTGTACCCTCTCTCGTGAATTCATTGGGATAGGTTCTGCTCAGGCCCGTAGGTTTATATGCCCCATGAAATTGTATATGTAAATGATGCGCCGCTGCCTTTTCGAGGATCTCGGTCTGGATATTCACCATCTGCTGATCATCCCTGTCCATAAAATCCACCATCATGCCCCTGATGCCCCATTTCTCGAATTGGGCAAAGGCCGAATCGATCTGCCTGTAGAGTGCGGACCAGTAGACCCATACCCTGATACCGACCCCTTTTGATTTGGCATAATCGCAGACCTTTTGCATATCCAAACCTGGAACAGGCCTGGTGACATCGGCATGAGGTCCGGGAACAAATCCAGCCCCATCATTGCTGTACCATTCATGCAGCCCGTATTCCACCACAGAATGAAATGCTATTCCGTTGCGGGCGCAAAAATCAATATAATACTTATTCGTTACGAAATTGTTTCCGGGTGCATTGAGGGTGTCCGGGACAATATTTCCGTTCCACCAGGGAAAGGTGGTTTTGCCGGCTTTGATCCAGCTCAGGTCCCGGATCCGGCAGGGTTCAGCCAGATCGGTGATCAGGTTTGATTCGATCAAAGTCCCGATACGGTCACTGATCAGGAAGACCCTCCAGGGGCTGTGATGGGGTAGAGAGGCCCTCACTTTCACTTCGGTTTGCCCGGGCAAAGGGGAGAGCTTGCTTCTCAATATTCCATTCTCCTTTACCAGGTACATGCCCGCATAGTCCAGCAGATTGGCCTCGGTAATTGCTATAAAAACATGTTTAGGTGTTTCAAAGAGTGCGGGCAGATCAACAAGGGTATCCGGGCGCAGGTCTCCGGTCAAAACTGTATGATAGGGGCCTTCATGAGAATTGTGGTATCCTGGCAGAAATAGTCCCCTGATCAGGGTTGAGTCGGGGAAATTAAAAGAATTATTTTCATCGGTCAGGACCAGTTCCCCGCTGCCCGGGAATTCATAACGAAAAGCCACCCCATCATTGAAAGCGCGGACGACCAGCACGAAATCTTCCTGCTTTTTACCTTTTGTTTGAATGGGGACCCGGACTTCGCGATAGGGGTCGTTTACAGAGGAGGTCTTTCCCAATATCAGGTTATATTTTTCCTGAGCCTCCCTGAATTGAGGATGTCCTATCAGCAATCCGCTTTCATATGCCTTTCCATTGAAACTTATTGATAAATTGCCGGACTTGAGAATCGTACGGTCTTTGAATCTTATGGAATAGGCGATCCTTCCGGCTTCCACGGAAATTAGGAACCTGGTCCTTCCATCCGGAGAACTGATTCCCAACGAGGCAAATCCTTTTGATCCAAGGCAGAGCAGGTAGAATAAAATCCAGCAGGAGGACTTAGAATTCATATTGCCTTTTTAGGAAATTCCAAGCAATTCCACGATGAATATCAGGGTCGTGTTCGGCCCGATATGTGCACCGGTCTGTCGGTCGCCATAGGCAAGGTGGGGGGGAATGAAGAATTTCCATTTACTCCCAACTCCCATTAGTTGAAGGCCTTCGGTCCAACCGCTGATCACCCTGTTCAATGGAAAAGAGGCCGGTTGCCCCCTTTTGTAGGAACTGTCAAAAACCGTCCCGCTGATCAGGGTGCCTTCATAGTGGCAGGTTACCACCTGGGAAGCAAGGGGTTTGGGCCCGCTGCCCTCGGTGAGGATCTCGTATTGAAGGCCGCTTGGAAGGGTGACCACAGCGGTGAGCTGGCCATTTTTTTTGAGAAACTCCTCCCCTTCCTGCAGGTTGATGGAGGCTTTTTCATTTTTGAGCTTGAAGAGCTCGTCTTTGATTCCCATCTTTTTTTGAGCGAATGTACTTTCAAAATGTAAATCATCATTAGGTTTTATGCACTAATATTGCAGACGAAGGCAGTGCTATGAAAATTTCCGGCAAATTCGTATTTCCTCTAAAGATCCAGATTCTTTCAGCTTTATTCATGGTATTTGGTCCTGCCTTTTCCCAAACCTGCACCGGCACCATTGTGAGACCGTCCATCACCATTTCAACCAATTCGACGAGGGTTTGCCTTGGCAGTACCGTACTATTTGTGGCGACGGCGATCAATTGCGGAGCGAATCCTTCCTATCAATGGAAGGTGAACGGGCTAAATGTGGGCACTAATAGCGATACCCTGGCTATAAATAATTTACAGAACGGAGATAATGTCAATTGCACGGTCACGGCGGATCCTGAATTTGCCTGTGCTTCCCCCAGGACCAGCTCCTCCTTTGGCATTTCCATCCAGGTTATTTCCAGTTCCCAGCCCAGTATCAGCATCGTGGCCGCTACTAATGATTTTTGTCCGGGGTTGAGCCTCGAAATAGTAGCCCAGGTGCAGAACGGTGATCCGCTTGGCCATTATCAGTGGGAATGGAACGGAGCCCCCGCGGGCCCGGATAGTTCGATTTTTACAAATGCAGGCTATCAGAACGGAGACTCGGTATATTGTCTTTATTCGGATAGCAGCAGTTGTTCTCCTGTTCCGACCAAGTCAAATATCCTGGTCATAGAAGTAAAGACCCTTCCCCTTGTCAGTACCAGTCCGGTCGACACTCTTGTGCAGGCCGGCAGCAGTATTGAGCTCAATGGAATTGTAAACCAGGATAGCGTCAGCAATTATGAGTGGGAACCGATCGGAAGTGTATCGAGTCCGCATTCTTTCAGCACGCTGACGACGCCTGTAGAGAGCGCAACGACCTATTATTTCAATGTATCTACGACCGATGGCTGCCAGGTCACAAAGACGGTTACGATCGGGTTGCTCTATACTTTTGCAATGCCTACGGCCTTCACTCCTAATGGAGACGGCATCAATGATATTTACCGCATTCCACCCCGTACCAATCTTATCTTACAGGAATTTGATGTCTTCAATCGCTGGGGCGATCGGGTTTTCACTACACAAAATATTTCTACGGGATGGGATGGGACCTGGAAGGGCATCAAACAGGATGTCGGCATTTATTTTTATTTTATTCGCGGACAGACAGATCAGGCTCAGGTAATTTCGAGAGGAAGTTTAATTCTTATTCGATAAACTATGAATTATAGGGATCTAGGTTCACTAAGTGTAAGCGAAATAGGTTTCGGATGCATGTCGCTTGCGGCCGGCTACCCCGAAAACGAAGCCTTGATCCATTCCGCCATCGGGGCCGGAATCAATTTTTTCGACACTGCAGATATTTATCAGGAAGGCCAGAATGAAATTTGCCTGGGAAAGGCAATCCGGGGGAAAAGGGATAGGATCATCCTGGCGACCAAGGCCGGAAATGTCCCCCTGCCCGGCGGGAAGGGCCTGGCCTGGGATGCAAGTAAAAAACATATACTAAAAGCTGCCGAAGACAGCCTGAAAAGGCTGCAGACCGATTATATAGACCTATTTCAATTGCATGGTGGCACCATCGATGATCCCCTGGACGAGACCATCGAAGCATTTGAAAAGCTGCGAACAGAGGGAAAGATCCGTTATTATGGGATTTCTTCGATTCGGCCGAATGTAATCAGGGCCTATTTGGAAAAATCAGCTATTACCAGCGTCATGATGCAATATGGCCTGCTCGACAGAAGGCCGGAAGAAAGCTGCATCGGACTTTTAAAAGAGCGGCATATCGGGCTTATTGCAAGAGGAAGCCTGGCCAGGGGCCTGCTGGTAGACAAAGTCCCCGTGGCCTTTTTGAATTTTAGTGAAGGGCAGGTTTCCATCACCCGTGATGCTATCCACGCGCTTTCCGGAAGTCTTAGGAGTCCGGCTCAAACGGCCATCCGCTTTGTTCTGAAAGAGGCTGCGGTTTCGGTGGCCCTGGTAGGAATCCGCAACCGGAAACAATTGGAGGATGCGATAGGAGTTTCTGCCAGCCCTGGATTGACGGATAAAGAATGTATGGATTTGAGAAATATCGTTGAGGCGGCCCGCTATGAACTGCACCGCTAATCAAGTAGATTAGATCGCAATAATCTTCGTAATTTGCTGCCGGAGACAAATAGAAAGAGACGAATAGACAGAGACGA
>PMSV01000014.1 GCA_003168265.1 Chitinophagaceae bacterium | reverse complement strand
GGTTAGTTAGAGGCTTACTTTGGATGAACTAAAACTTGCTTTATGGAAAATTTGACATTAATTCAAAAAATAGATGTGGTATTTGAATGGCTTTATAAAAATAGCGGTTCTAATCCTGAATTGCCTAAGATTCATGGTAGTCTCATTGATAAAGTAGAATTGGGAGAAATAAAAGATATTTTGACCAAATTAAGGAATGATAAACTCATTTATACTGAAGTTGGCGGTAATAGGAATGCCGAGTACTTTGATCATGCCCATTTTCTAATAAGTTTTGACGGAAAATACTTCTATGAAACAGTAGGAAGTTTTGCTGAAAAGATTAGACGTGAAAATCAGAAACGTCTGAATGAAGATCTTCGAATCGCTGACGAACAAGCCCTGAACCAAAGAATGGAAAGAAACGAGGTGACATTGACTTCCTGGACAAAGAAACTGAATTATGCGACAATGGCGGCGGCGGTTCTAATCGTCCTATGGGATGCGTATAAAACATTTTGCTTGCATCTGAGGTAAATGTTTTTTTCTGAACCTTCGGTTCAGTTTGCCGTTTAAAAAAAGAACTTAAAACAGAACCCTGCGCTACCCTTGCGCCCCGTGGCCCGATCGCATTGCGGATTTTTTTTGAGAAGAACTTAAAAAATCCGCCCATCCCGTGCAAAGCTGTTTTCCGTTCGCTCCGCTCACAACATAATATTGTCTTATCACTCGATTTTTTTTCTTCTCTTATTCTTAGCGCGAAAGGGGAATGGCAGTCTGCACAGTAGTTCATTGATACCCATTGAAGATAAACAACGCTATCTTGTCAGTTCACTCATGGAAGAAGCTATCGCCTCCTCACAATTGGAAGGAGCCGCTACGACCCGGAGGATCGCAAGGGAAATGCTCGAGAACAATGCCAAACCCCGAAACCATTCCGAGCGAATGATCCTTAACAATTACCAGGCCATGCAGTGGATCGTCAATAACAAGGATCAAACCATCACGCGCGAACGAATCCTGGAGCTGCATTGGATAATCACCAAACAAACTCTCTATTCTTCAGAAGAGGAAGGCATGTTCCGGCAAACCGATGATATAAAAGTAGTCGACACGCAAACAGGAGATATTCTCCATATCCCGCCAACCCATCAACAACTGTCATCACTGATTGAGACATTTTGCGCATTTGCAAATGCAAAAAAAGAAGAACATTTCTTCCTCCATCCCATCCTGAAAGCAATCATACTCCACTTTCTGATCGGTTATATTCACCCCTTTGCAGATGGCAATGGCCGGACCGCTCGCGGAATCTTTTACTGGTGGCTCATCCAAAAAGGCTATTGGCTCGTCGAATACATGTCCATCTCCCGAGTCATCCTTGCCTCAAAGGCCCAATATACCAGAGCTTACCAGTACACCGAGCTCGACCAAAACGACCTCACTTATTTCCTCGACTACAACTTGCGATCTACCTTCAAAGCGCTTGAGGAACTAAAAAAATACGTTGAAAGAAAAAACAAAGAAAAACAAAACGCCCTCCTGCTCCTTAGGCAGACCTCTTATAACGAAAGGCAGATCGAGATAATCCGCCAAATATTAGCAGGCGATAAAACAAGGTTTACCATCGCAACTATTGAAATTGCCTTCCAGGTCAGCAATCAGACAGCTAGAAATGACCTCAACCAATTAGTCCATGACGGTATACTCTCACCGCGACCATCTGGCAAAAAAATCGATTACCTCCTAACCGATGATGGAATTGAAAGGATCAAAAAAATATCTAGGTAAGCAATCGTATATATGTGGATACAGTCGCGTGAAAAAATTTCGATACCTTATTCTGTAACATCTTTCGCTTTCCGAATGAGCAGGAACGCATTCAGCACTAAAAGGCCCAGCAGAGATAGGTAAGAAAATTTCTCAACAATAGTTCCTTTGAAATTTTCGTGTATGCCGTTATACAAAATCCATAAAACAAAAATGATATTGCCTGCGATAGCAGCAAATGAAAGCATTTCAATTAAAGGTGATTTATTAATTTTCATTTATTGATTTTATTTTCTTCCTTTAGTTTCAGCATAGACCATGAGTAAGATATAAAAAGCAAAAAAATGTATCCCAAGTTTCAAGATACAGCTCCAAATTATTATTGGCAAATTTAACAATTCTGCTTATCTTCCATTAACACGATATCGTTTTCTGATCCCTGTTATTTTTGACCATATAATTGCTTAATCATGTTCCAATCATCACGCTTTTCAATCAGAAGTATCGATCAAGGCTATCTTCTTTTTTTCCTAGGAATTTATGCCATGACCTATTTGTGTTCCTGCGTTGCAGAGGCCAGTGCCTCGGCAGATTGGGCCAAACAAAAGCAGGCAGGTAATTCTCCAGTTACAACAGAGGAAAAAATGAACTATAACATTCATCTTTTTCTTGAGCGCATCTACGGCGATCAACAATCCGGAAGCGGGCATTTGGATAACCAGGTCGATATCCCTTCAATCAGCATGGATGTCGGCGCATTCGGAGTCCAGGGCGGACTCGAATTTGTCGGGAAAGGAGCAAAATACAATTTGAGCGGCTCTGGCGGAAGCATCGGACTCAATTACCTGGAAGTTCCGATCTATGGTCTTTACAAGTATGCACTCAACCAGGACAATAAGATCTACGCAGGAATAGGTCCTTATGGGGCTTATGGAATCGGGGGCAAAGTCAAGGAAGGAGGCTATACTGCTTCTTCTTATGGAGAAAATAATGGTGGCTATAAAAGATGGGATGCAGGCCTAACATTTGAAGCCGGATACCAGTATAAGCCCTTTACATTGACCTTTTCCTACGATCTGGGTCTATTGAATGTGGCTTATCCAAGTCAGGATTATTCTGCCCATAATCACTCATTCGCCATAAATGCCGGATACAGGTTTGACATTTTCAAATATTAGGAAACTATTTCGTTGTTGGGCTCATCTCTTTGGAAAATAGCAGATTTCATTTTCGTAAACACCCGACTTGCACCGTCATTGATTTGGTTTCTGGCAACATTATATTTGGCGCTCATTGAAAATTAAGTCATAGAACTAACCTAAGTGCGCAGAATTCGTGGAGGATGGGCAGACCAGTTCAGCTCATTTTTCGAATGACAATTTCCTTTATGCGTTTTCTTGCTGCAAAGGTAACGAGGTCAAATACCGCTACCCTATTTTTAGGAAGGAAAAAGAGTTGTATTCACGTTAAAATTTGTTTAATCGCTTTCTTCCCGGATAATGTAGTTGTTCTTATGAAATTTGAATTTCAAGCAGCAATAGGATCTTTCTTACTTCTTACGACCTTGCGTAGCTCATCTTGCAGAAAGCCTTTTAAACTCAAATCTTCATCAAGTAATGGCCAGTGGATGCCAATCCCGCCAGCAATTAATTCATGATGCAACAACTGAGATTTTTCTGCCTTCTTTAAAAGAGGATAAAAGGAGATATTCTGGCTTAGAACAGCTTTTGTATTTAGATAAATAGTCATTAAATCCAGTTCCGGATGCATGTCCAATGCTTCAATTCTCAATCCCTCACTGAAGATCAGATTCTCGATAGCATCGAATTGATTATTTGCGAAAGTGTTCATTCCATTTATTTTTAAAATTTTCAGAATGCTGCTGAATAGTATCCAAAATGTCTTTTTCCTCCGAATTGTTAAAGCCGATTAAATAAGCAACTTTAATCGAAGGTTCCAGCCAAATCTCTCCATTTGCTTCTCCTTTTGTTACGTGTACATGAATAGGCTCGTTATTTTCATTGCTCCAAAAAAAATAACGTATGCCCCTAATCTCAAATAATTTTGGCATCCACTCAAATTTAACTTGAAAAATCCGCTATTTCAAATTTGACTGCCATTCACCACCTTTAAGTCCCGCTGTAAATGTAAGAAATTCAACAAACTATATCGGTTGAATTGAGTTAGTAAAGGAGGGCAGAGGGAAGCAATCTCCTGATACAAGCTGAAGGCAAATCTGGAAAAATATCCAGGTCGGAAGGACGGTCAGTTTCCCTCAAATCGAAAAAATAAATTTGTTCCGTCTGGCCATCTCCAACCAACGCCACTCTTGGCTTCGCAATTTTCCGCTTGGATTTCCTGTCCATCTTAATGCTGTATAAAATAAGGTGACCCTAAATTAGGCTTTGCCCCCAATCGACCTGACTTGTAGGCATTAATCAGGCTGGCACCTTTGCGCAAGGCGGAGCTATCGAAGTCTGCAGCCGAATAAAGTGACACTTCCCCATTATCTCCCTTTTCGGTAAACCAGAGCGCATCTTTACGTATAAAATCCGGCTCTGTCAACAAGGATATATTATGTGTAGTAATTAGCATCTGTGAGCTTTCGGAATTCATCAAAAATAATTGCAGAAAATATCTCATCAGATCGGCATGAAGTGAAGTATCGAGTTCATCGATGCAAACAAAACTTGAATTTATAAGCGTCTGATGCAATATCCCACCCAGGCCAAATGGGCAATATCCTCCTTTCTTCCAATGATTGATTGCTCGGTAAATGCAACTTCATCCCCTTTTGAAATCAGGGAGAATAGAATTTTATCGCTATATATTTCTTCATGTCCCAAAAGCGCCAGGTCTTTCTTTAGGTAAAAGTAGAAAAATCAGCCAACGTTTTCCGACCGCCAAAAAAAATCTTTTCGTTAAATAGTAGTTCCTCGTGTTAGCCAAGTCTTAATACCCGGGCTTAAAAATAAAATTGGAATATTTTTTATAAACCATGAGTGGTTTTATTTCAGCACCATTAATTATTAAACCATCAACCTCCTATGTAGTACGAAATCACCCTTCGAAAGTGCAATAGAATTCCATAAACCCGCAGGCGGTTTCCGGCAATAGTATTTTTATCCAGAATGGAGATAACCTCATCTTCTTTTAATTTTGAATCAATGATTATTCTTTTGAAAGGTATTAATTTCATACTAGACTCAGGTTTATCATAAAAATAAAACTAAACTGCAAATTATTACAAAGTTATTAAGTAGTACCACTATGTTGCGTACCTAATTCGCGGGTTGTGCAAATACTTTTTGACCTATCTTTATTTTTCAAAAAGCTTACCAACTAACATTATTGACATGAAAAGGAAAAAGGGTAGTTGAAGTATAGTTAAAGCTTACGCCAATTTGTGGTGTATAGGCACCAATGCCAATTGCAAGTTGCGTGCCATTAGCATTAGGCGACCATTTTGAATTAAACTTAAAAAAATCGCCGATCCCGTGCTAAGCTCACTTTCGTCGAAACAGAATTTTGTCATATCGAGAGATTTATTTTCTATCTGATCCCCTACCCATGGTCAAATAAATAATTCCTTCTGCAAGATGCATTCGGACACTTGAAACGAATATGTTTTTCCGCAGGAATCCTGATCTTTTGACCACAATTCGAACAAGTAATAATGATCATAACAAAAAGTTGTAGAATATTTAGTGCAGACTATCAGTGTGTTATCGTTAGCTAGGAGTTATACTTCTTCCTAGTTCACAAATTTAGAGACCAGTATTTGACACTTTGAACCTGGCTGAATCAACTGCTTTGTTCAAGCATATAGGAGGTAATTTGTTTTGGTAGAGAGATTAATTGATAGCTTTTCAGGCTGGTTTCGCCTTTCGTCCTTTCATTTTAGGAAGCCCTACTTTGCGCAACACTTCATTAGTTTTATCAACCTTATCCTGGAACAAAGCCTGCTTTTTAAACTTCGTCAAAGACCTGTCAATCCTAACAATAGGAGTCTTTTTACTTTTGAGTTCCCTGATATTCATATTCCAAAATTACAACTATTTTCTTTTAACTAAAAACGCTTCATATTCAGTATTCTTTTCAAACCTTTCCCACTCGTCGCTCTTCAAACCAAAAACCTGAAAGTCCCTTTTTATTTCTGTGAGGTATTTAGTAATGCCCATACGGTAAAGCCTCGTCCTTGCCATCGTGCTTCCAGTCGCAAATACCCATGTGTCAACATATTTTTCGGTGAATGCATATACCGTCGATACAACAGTAGCCAGAACCTTATCGCTATCACCATTATTTGAAATGACCCTATCGTCAATTTCTCCTGTATCCTGTTCCTTATCGCCGAATGCTAAATTATAAAGGTCTTTTAAATTCGTCTCGCTGTATTTTACAATCTTTTGAATCTGGCCTTTTGGGCCTTCACTTGTAAATTCATAAACCATCAAAGATTGATCCGCCTTAAGCGCGTATTTTGGAAGTTTCATCGCTAAAAATTTCTACTCTACCCAAATCTCCGCTCCTCTGACTATTGTTACAGGAAGGGGATGAACATTTGATATTTTACTATTTGCTGTCAATAGTAAAATGAATTTTTGAATATCCATCATATCAAATTCGCTCCAACATCATCACTAGCGCAGGTCCTTTAAACATTTTCAGGACAAGATCATCTTCCTGCCCATATATCCAGTCGCGGTAATATTGTGGAGGTTCCTACCTAGGATATTGTAGCCCGTAATTTCTCCGAACGAATATTAACCACCTAAATAAAAACATTCTTGCAATCGCAATCCTGATCGACACTGTAGAACTCTATGAGCGCGCCGACCGTTTCAAGAACGGGTCGGTCTTTCCAATGTGCGAGTTCAACCACCCTGGTTTCTTTTTCTGCTATTTCCGGGATGAATTCAGCAAAGGCTGTATGGGACATATTAGTTTTCTTTACTTAATAACAGTTGCTCATTCAGATCGAGAGTTTTTGAAAATGCCTTATCTGCCCTGTCAATGAACTGGGTTAGGGAGTATTTGTCAAAAGGCCATTCAAAAAACCAGGAACCTTTTTCAGCTTCCTCCAGGTTTCCGGGAATGCCAGGCAGGCTTGCAGCCTTTTCTGAAAAATGATTGGCCAAAGAATTGGCAATTAACTTCTCGCTGCATTCATCTCCTTCGAACCTGAATTCCCCAAAGGAAGATAATGTTACCCATTCCTGCCAAAATCTTCTCCCCATGCGGTTCAAGAATTCCGGGTGAACAACTTCGACCTGCAAATAAAATCCCGATTCAGCCATTCCCAACTGTACGCTCATGTTTTCTGAATCGTGAAATGCATGAACAAAGATTATGTTGGCAAAATCATGGAGTTCCGCATTTTTCCAATCCAAAATGCGGGTATTTTTCTTTAAAATTCCTGTCATTAGGTCGAATAACATTTCTCCAGCAGCAAAATGCAAATCAGTGCGCTGCTCTTTATTAATCAGCCCGCTACAGGCCAGGTTCCAGTTGACAACCGTTTCTGTGAACCATCCGATAACCTCGTTAGAATTTTCAGCGGCCATTGTAATTGGTTGTGTCATTTCCTGAAACCCAATATATAAGGTACTCCCATCCCGCTTTTACCCTATGGGAATAAAGGATAAACATTAAAACCTCAATCCAGTCATGCGAATTGACCAGAAGGTCCTTTCATTTTCAAGTAGTTTTTGATTTGGAAAGGCTATTAAATGCTCAATTCGGAAATTTTCAAACTTTAAAAAAAATGGGTTAGATATAATTTAGATTTCCACAATGGTAATGAAGTGGTACAACTTGTGTTACATCGGTTATATTTCCAGGTTCTTAAACAGGTCATCACATAATGTACTCCAAATCCTCATTTACCCTACACAAGCTGCATCTTGCCAGGACCATATTTCCGAGCCTCCCAATTCAATCTATCAGGATGAATTATATCCAAAATTTCAGGGACAAAATATAAGTTCTAAATTTGTAATTCATAATTGACAATTATGCCCATTATTAGGGTGCCTGTAAGGTTTGAAGGTTCAAAAGGGGAAAAAATAATTTACACTTTATTTGACAGCGGAGCCAGTTTTTCCTGCATTTCCCCTGAAAATGCTGAAGAAATCGGTATGGTAGAAAAATTGCGCCATCCTTTGGAAATTGCCACTGGGAGCAGGGGTCATTATGTCAAAATTGAAAATACAATTCGAAGTGATTTTTATTACAACGATATCCGGCTAAGCGACGAGTTTATGGTTGTGCCTGATCTCAGTGAGGACACCATTATAGGAGTTAATACAATGCAGAAATGGAGAATCAAACTGGATTTTGAACACGACACGGTTGTAATAGATCCTAAAGTTGCAAAATTGATCTTGAAACAATTGAAATAATAGAAGTCCGGGCGTCACTGTATAAAACGCTTTTGCTCATAAACAAACACTTTGATCATTTGGTACCAGATTATTTTAAGTATTGGAAAGCCCTTTGCAATCGAGCTTTCAAAATTAAATTGGTCGAAGACCATCTTGCATGAACTCTGCACTTTTTGTTACCATCACACCATTATCCCTTGTTATTGGGTTTGCTATGGTCTTTACAGAGTTCAGAATGACTTGGGTTGATTCGTTGCTTGTTTTGTTGTATTCTGCCGGCGGCATATGATAAAGTCTGCCACTATATAGAATTGTTCTGACGAATCCGGCTCTTTCCATTGCTGTATTCAACATAGTATAGCTTGGATGATTATAGAGTAGCCCATGTAATTCTACGCGGACGATAAATTGCGACATAGCTTCAGGTTTTTTGGAAAGCTATGTTAATTATCAAACAGCAAAAACGAGGAAAACCTCCTTTTTTGAAGATGAAAGACAGACTTCGTTTTGATCGGCGGCGACTCGCAAACAAATATCGCAGCGGTGCGAAATACAGAAATTGTTTTTAAAAATGGCGTGGGCTTTGATTCAAAAAAGCTGTTCGGATCCCTGAACGGTATGGTGAGGCGCTGCTAAAATCCGTGTACAGCGCCTGGCTTTAATGATTTCCGGTATGCAAGCTGATTACCCGGGTTATTTGCCATTTGTCGTTTTTATATTGCCAAATGATTACAAATTTATCTGGTTTTGATAATGCGTCGTTTTCTGAGTGATTGATGAACCGGTGAAGACCGATCTCTACCGCGCCAAAATTGGGTATCTGGTAAACCTCTATGCTTCCCTTTACCAACACCCTGGTCACCTTGCCGCAAATATTCTCCCTGATCGCGGATAAGAGCGCTTTTTTTGAGGTTTGCAGGCCGCTGCCGTCGTGGTAAAACTCTAAACTATCGGCAAAAATAGCCGCTTGTTTATCCATGTCGCAGGCGTTATAGGCGCTAAAATAGATACTGTCCATTTGGACGATGGTATTATACAAAACCTGGGATTGCGGTTTGTAAATATAGGCATCCTGACTTTGAACGCATCCAGTGATCGAAGTGCAGAGGCTGATCAGCAGCGCTGAAAGCGTTAATGAGGTAATTTTTCTCATGAATGTTTTTTAAACACAGCGCTATTGCTATGCCAATGGTATAATCAGCTAGTAATCAAACCCAAGGATTTATTAAAAAAATGGGGTGTTCAATAATGATACAGGTTTTGTCCGTTTTTGCTACTATTAAAGTGTCCTGAATTACCAATTGAATACTGGTCTAAGGGTTGAAAACGTTATGACAATTATAGGGAATGTGTAAGATTTATATTAAAATAGCATTATTCTCAGTTTCGATAATTTGCTCGCTTTTTGTCCCGCTAATATCTTCAATTATGGAAGTTGTTCTCAAATATAGGTCTTTATAGCAGGTGTCATAAAGCTACGCCCTCCCGGATAGCCGTGCGGATAATATGTCCCGGCAATTCCTTTTTTTGACGCACTTCCTCTTCACTATTGAGTAATAGATCGACTGGGGCTGAAATAGCTTTTACAATGGCTCGATCAAGGAGATTACTCCAATAAATCTTTTCCTGAGAATTGAAAGTCTGAGGTGTAATGATCAGTAGGTCATAATCACTATGCCGATCCTGGTCCCCTCGTACACGGGAGCCAAATAGCATAATACGAGATCCAGGCAGGTATTCCTGCACTGTCTGTCTGATCTTGGTACATGCCAATTCTGCTACCATTCGGTAAAGGTACAAAAATGAGCTAAATACAAGAATATCAGGTAAACCAACATGTACTCTTGTTAATAATTCTTTCGATAATTTTTAGTTTGATATATTAATGTATAAACATCTCAGAGTTTATTGTACGGTCAGGCTAGTGATAGCTTCTTTTTCGTTATCTCAACGTTACATAAATTTAAAAAAAATAAGGGGCTGGATAAAAAGCCTGCCCCTTTAGAACATCGAATTCTTCATTCGAATTACCGATTAAATGTATTATTTGTGGTTTGTAATAAGTTACAAAACTTATCTTTTAATTTGCATAATTCACACATTGTTTAAATAACCAAAGCCAATGACTGCTTCGCAAATATCTAAATATATAGGTATTGGGTATGTTTATGTTCATATGCCGACCAATATAGTTATGCATGGGGAGTTTATTACTGCAAATCAAGATCCTTCATTGATGAAAAAGAACATTTGGGTTTTCACGGCGGGAGAATACGGAGCCAAACTAAAAGGCGATAGCATTATTAAGATTGAAAAATAATGTTTTCAGTCCGTGTTCCAACTTGTTCTGGAATTATAGAAACTGGAAGATGTGAAGCACTCTATTTTGCAAAGAACTTTCCTATCTGATAACCGACATTGATGCTAAAGCACCTGTTGTGTGATGAAATATCCTGGCTTGGGTAAGAAGCATTTACCAGGCCGAGATCATAAGAAAAATCAAGCGAAAGGCCCATGTCCATTTTGTAGCCGAGAATGAAGTTGGCTCCGGCGTCAAACCTTTTATAGCCACCGGCATTTTCTCCAAAGCTGTTTTGGGTGCCAGACTTCCCTCCTACACCATAGGCAAAATAGGGGCCTAATCCGCCATATAAACCGCCAGGCCCGATCGGATAATGATACAATGCATCCAGAGGGACTTCCAGATAATTGAGACTAAAACTTCCTCCTGCGGGATCCTTTGCTCCCTTGGTGATAAATTCCAATCCATATTTCAGCCCGATATAGCTTTCCCCTGAATGATCTTCGGGAATCAGATCAGCATTTTGAATGGGTACTTCAGCTTCGGGACTGCTTGGTGTTTCCATAGTGGGGAACTCCTCTGTTATCACTATATTCTTTCCAATCTTGGAATTATATATATACTGTGAATTGTCTTTATTCTTTGAATTTGCCCAATCCACCGAAGCTTTTACCGAAGCGGTTTTTGTGGGAACGCAGGAAACAAATAAGAAACATACTCCTGTAGAAAGACAAAAAAATATATGACTCATGCAGAAGCGGCCTTGATCTCTAAAAATAAGAAATCGGCTCATATTTTTCCCGCAAATTTTTTTCCGGGCAAAATTGCATAGATAAAGGTTCAAATCCAATTTTTTTTATAAATTGCCTTCCAGACGCTAACCGAATGTTCTACATCGATTTGTTCTTCAAATTCATGTGGGTATGCTTTGCCTCACTCACAGTCCTTTTCCGGTTATTTGCCGGAACCCGCCGAGACGAGGAAAAAAGGATCAATGCATTGATCTGGTCGGATACCTGCCTGATCATGGTGATCGTTTCGCTTTTTATCAGGTATATTCTGCAGCCGGGAGTTCACCTGGTGTGAACTCGCCTGTAAATGGTTTTGCTTTCTTCAAAAACAGTAAATGAATCAATCGCGCCTTTTTCATCGCGGTTGAATCTGAGGTCGACAAACACATTTTCAAATATAAAAAAGGTATCTCCTCCCTGAAGTTTCAGTAAATAAGTATTGTCGGAGGTTTTGGCATGCAGACCGGCGGAGTCGGTGTATATCTTAATTGTGTCGCCGGAAGCGCCTTTGAAAACACCTTCATAGGCATACATCAGTTTAGGATCCGCTTTCACTTCCTTGTAAGCAAATTTCTTTTGTGCAAGCAACCAGTCATATAGGCTGTCTGTTGCATAGGCTTTTTCCCAGCTATTGTGATTGGCATCCGGATATACCGTAAACCTTATTGAAGGATTATAATTTCTTAAAGCGTTTACCATCTGTTCATCCTTTGCAACAGGTACAATATTGTCCAGAGCCCCATGGAAACACCATACCGGGGTATATCGCAGGCGCCAGGCCTTCGAAGTGTCTCCCCCACCGCAAATGGGAACAATGGCTGCAAATTCTTCAGGATGATCAATCGCAAGAGCCCAGGTCCCAAAACCACCCATGCTCAGGCCGGTCAGATAAATGCGATCCGGGTCAACCCGGTAGGCCTTCTTTATATATTTCAGGAAATGATATAAATGATCCGGCTCCCATCCCTTATCGTCCTCCTTTGCCTGCGGGGAAACGACGATGAAGGAGAATTTTTTTCCATGAGCTATTAATTTCGGAGGGCCATTCACTTTTACTTTCTCCAAATCATCACCGCATTCTCCGCTGCCATGAAGGAAGATCATCAGAGGCCATCTTTTAACAGTGTCAGCATTATATCCATCCGGCAGGGATAGCAGGTAATCGGTTTGACGGGTATATTTTTGAGCGGACTGCTGGGCAGAAATTTGATCCTGGAAGGCAAATGTGAAGCAAATTATATAACAAAGAAATTTCATGTTTTTGATTAGACGTTGGCTTTAAAATTATGTTACAATGAAGACTTAAAAATCCCTTCTAAAGGTCAGGTCATAGGCTCTGCGTGAATAGTTGAATGCTTCCGTTCCCGGTGGATTGATCTCGTAGTAGAAAAAGAACCTGTTCTTACTAAATTTCACCCCGACATTGGGCATGATGGCGTCATTGATCTTCCAGTTCAGGCCGAAGGAATACATGAACTCAGCACTGTCTTCGGGGATCCTGTTATAGACTGCTGCGATCAGGTGTTCATATATCCCGCCCTGCCAGTTGAAGAAGGCGTAAGCACCGATGGAAGCATGGCTGTTGATCGTTGTGGTAAGACCGAACTGGGCGCCATAACTGATGGCTAAACGATAGGGAACTGAATCGAAGGATTCGGTTACGGGCTGGTTGAGGTGACGGGCGGATAGCCCCATGTACCACTGGCTTTTTTCTCCATTGTGAAAGAGCGCGAGCCCAGCCCCACCGTTGAAATATTGGAGGGTGTAGCCGGTCTGGTCCGGGTCGGCCAGCATGGCTGCACCTACGGGTCCATAGCGGTCGAAGCCTTTGGGAAAAAAATTATAGCCCGGGGCCATGAGGCTGCTGAAATCATAGGCGGCCTGGAAACCCAGGGCCAGGTAGGTATTGTCATAGTTAAGAGGCAAGGCATAGGAAAAATCCGCCATGACGCTGGAGGAATTAAGACCGCCTCCATTGTCCAAATTGAGGCCGATAGTAAGATTGGCGAATTTTACATTTTCTTCATCCGGATCATCGCTGTTGTCCATCGGCAGGTCGATGTCAAAAGCCTTGCTGCTATAGTCGATGAGTCCGGGGTATTGAACATTCCTGTAATGGACCTGCCCCCTTGCTTTCCGGTCGGTCTTGAGTGCAGGATTGAACCAGAGTTTCATGTCCTGGACCTGGGCATAATGGGTATCCTGGGCAACAGATTGAAGGCAGGCCAGCAAAGGCCATGCATAAACCAGAAAATTTATAGGTATTTTGAAATAATGCAAACTTCCATGTCTAGAGATGGGGACAAAGATCGGTAAAATCGGGTTGAGTATGGATGTTTTGGAGATCTCCGAATATTAGGATACTTATATACTCGTTTTTCAGAAATAATTATTATATTTGAAACTGAATCGTGTATCGATACGCGATACGGGTTAGAACAACAGACGATTGCATGATAAAGACGATCACTAATAAGGGATTGAGGCTTTTTTACGAGAAAGGGAATGGTTCAAAACTCCCCACCCAATACGTACCGAAAATTGCTTTGTTTCTCGACGCACTTGATGCGGTAGCTTCTGAGCAGGATATCATAGCTATTGGTGGTGGTGTGCATCGTTTGACGGGTAATTATGCTGGATTTTGGTCCATTAAAGTCAGCCCGAACTATCGGATTGTATTTCGGTATTACAAGGGTGACATTTTTGACATCGATTATGTTGATTATCATTAAACAGGAGGAAATACTATGTTGAAAAGAGCCTTACCCCCCGCCCATCCAGGGACTATTCTTCATGAACTGTTCATGAAAGAACGCAACCTCAGCATTACCGAACTATCCAAGGGCCTTGGTATGACCAGGGCCAATTTGTCCGCAGTTGTTAATGAGCGGGCTGGAATTAGCCCGGAATTGGCTGTCAAACTATCAGCAGCTTTTGGAAATAGCGCCACTTTCTGGACCAATCTACAAACCAACTATGAGCTTTGGTATGCCGAAAAGAAGATTAAGCGCTCGGTCATCCGGCGTTTTAGGTTGCCGAGTACAAAACAATCAGCTCATGCCTGATACATATCCGACCAAAGCCAGAATTTGCAAGGGAAATAGAATAATTCCCGTAATCAGAAAGGTTCCCATCCTTAATTAACATATGTTATCGTTCGCTCGGCAACGGCATGGTAATTTTGTCTCACAAACAATCACCAATGAAAGCAGCAGTTATTTTTCAAAGAGGCGAAATGCCCCAATATACAGAGTTTCCGGAGCCGACAGTACAGAACGAGGATGAGCTCCTGATCAGCGTCAAGGCTGCCGCCATTAAAAATATTGATAAATCAAGGGCCAGTGGAAAACATTATTCAACAAAGGGCGATTTAAGCATGGCAAGGGTTATCGGCGGCGATGGTGTCGGCTTGCTCGCTGACGGAACGAGGGTCTACGCAATGGGTGTCAGCGGCATGATCGCCGAAAAAGCCACTATCGATAAAAGAACAATTGTAAAATTGCCGGATGCGATCAATGATTTAACCGCAGCGGCCTTGCCCAACGCTGTTGCGGGTTCGGCTATGGCCCTGCGCTTCCGCGCAGGGATGAAAGCGGGAGATACCGTTTTGATCAATGGCGCAACGGGCTTTACCGGAAAGATTGCCGTGCAGATTGCGAAGCATTATGGCGCTAAGAGAATTATTGTTACCGGCCGCAATGAGCGGGTATTGCAATCCCTGATCGCCCTCGGCGCCGATGAAACGGTCTCCTTAAAACAGGAAGATGAAGCCTTCGTCGCTCAAATAAAGAGGATCCATAGCCAAACACCCATTGACATTATTATCGACTATTTGTGGGGGCATAGCGCCGAATTAATTATGACTTCTCTTAAGGGAGCTGGCGCCATTACACATAGGATGCGCTATATTTCCATAGGGGCCATGGCGGGAGACAGGATTCAATTATCGGCAGAAAATCTGAGAAGCGTGGATCTTCAATTGTCGGGCTCCGGTCTTGGCAGTTGGTCCATGGAGGAGATGGGCCTTTTGTTCAAGGAGATCATTCCGGAAATCTTTCAACTCGCGGCAGAAGGGAAGATAAAATTGGAGACCGAAGCGATCCCGCTTACTGATATTGAAAGACTATGGGATATGGAAGTTACAGATGGGAAGAGGTTGGTGGTGGTGATCTGAGCGGGCTAGTAGAATTTCAGAATCAGTTTTATAACGAAAGTCAGAATTCCCAGGATCAAAGAGATAAGCATACTGTCCTTGGCCCTGACCAGCGATTTCAAGGGGCTCCCCTGCATCAAATCGATCCATAGTGCGGAATGGATCCATTCATCCTTTGCAATCCCTAAAAAATCCTTTTTCAAAGGCATCTGGAAATGTTTACTGACAAGCCCGGTCAACCTCCGCGCCGAAAAATAGAACCAGACGGCCAGCGCAAAGAATAAGATCCAGGCCCAGTCAATTGAAAAATGAACCAGTTCGGTCATGACGATCGGTTAAGGGTCGATCATAAGGAGTAACGATGCAATGGGCTCTTACCATTTAAGACGGATCAGCGTAAGAAAAGGGCTAATATATGCAAGATAATTCGCTGCCGCCGCAGGCTTATCAACCTGCAGTTTGAACCTTCGGATAGTGCACAATATGTAATTAGCAGTCCCAATCAAGGCCCTTCCCAATAAAAAAAACGGGGAAACCCCTGTTTTTTAATACCGTAAAAGATTTATTTTGGGCACTAAAATTTGACCATGACCGAAGTTCCTGCAAATCCCGATCCTGTTAAATCGGTTCTCCCCAGCCCTTTTCGAAGGATCGCTCTCTCGCTCTCCGGTGGTGGATTTCGCGCAGCGAGTTATAGTCTCGGCGCGATGTCCTACCTGCACCAGCTCAGAAAAAGTGATGGAAGCGGGACCTACCTGGACAATGTTTGTTTTGTATCCTCCACATCCGGAGGCACTTTCCCTGCTGCTCTTTATTCAAAATATATCCGGGAAGGAAAGAATTTTCCAATGGTCTACAAGGACCTGATGAATCTGATGGGAGAACAGGATCTGCTTGGCAAGGCGCTCAGTATCCTGAACGATGATAAAGCATGGGAAGGAGGCGTGAAACAACGCAATATGATCAATGCCTTTGCCAAAGCCTATGATGAGCTTCTTTTCAAAAAAGGCAATTTCTCCATTTTTGATGAGCCTCCCGGGCAAGGACAGTGCGCGGTATGTTTTAATTCCACCGACTTTTACAAGGGGATGAGTTTTCGTTTCCAGTCAGATTCCAACAACATGCATCACGTGAAACTCGGGAGTGAATACCTTTATCTCGACAAGGCTAATAACCGTGCCTATCGTAAAATTAAACTGGCAGATATCCTGGCCGCTTCGTCCTGTTTCCCGGCCGGATTCGAGCCTATCGATTTCCCCCATGATTTCACTTATAATGATTCGCCAGATCACCAGCTTAATCTCGATGAACTGAACGATTCAATGCTTATTGCAGAATATGACGAGACTAAGCAGTGGCTGCCGAAAAACCAGAGAGTTGGTTTCATGGACGGAGGCATTACGGATAACCAGGGTTTGTACAGCTCCATGCTTGCTGACAACAGGGAGAAGCCATACGCATTCGACCTGATCCTCGTTTCCGATGTGACCAGCTATTTTATGGATCCCTATGAACCAGTGCCTGTCCTGGAAGAACCTGAATGGCGAAAACGCAATTTTTCCTATTATCTGGACAAGTTCGGGCTTTATATGCGCCGGATCCGCATCGGCTGGATGGCTTCGATCCTGATCCTCCTGGCCTGCCTAATCACAATTGCTGCAACTCCGAATATTTATCTAAGGGATTCGGCCTTCCTGCTTGGCGGTATATTTTTTACCATTTCGGCGATCATTGCAGTTTTGCTATTTTACCTCAACAGGTCTTCGGTTATCAGGCTTTTTTTCAAAAGACAGCTTCCCTCAGATGATATCACCGAGCTGCTGAACCAATTGAAGCTAAACAATAATTTTTCAAAAGAAACCATCGCCAGACTCTCCGCCTATCTTACTGATACACGAATCGGCTCGATCGAACAAATGATCAAAGCCAGGGGTGCATCGCTGATTACACTCAGCATGGATGTAAACCTCAAAAATACCCGCCGTCTGATCTATGAAATGTTTTACGACAACTGCAAATTCAATAATAGAAGAATGTTCAATGTGATTTATGAGCTGAGCACTTTTAATCGTTCCAACCGCCAGTACCGCTTCGACCATAAACTGAACTGGAATGCCCGGACCGAGGACAGGGCTCTCTTGTTGGAAGGCGTTGACCGTTTGAACCCCATCGCAGAAGACGCCAGGAATATGGGAACCACACTCTGGTTTGATCAGCAGAATAAAAAAGATGAGATGCTGAAAAAGATCGTGGCCACCGGCCAGTTTACGACTTGTGCAAACACATTGGAGTATATACTTTCCCTGCTTCGGGAGGTGGAGGATGGAAGGCTGGAAATTCCCAGTGATAAGCTGGCGGAAATACAGGAACTAGGTAAAAAAGTAACAGAGGATTGGATAAGGTTTAAGAAAGATCCATATTTTTTATTGGAAAAATATTCAATGGTTTAGGAGGCGGTCAATATGTGATTGACACTATTCAGTCTGACCCTTGGCTGCTTTTTAAGCCAAGCCATGCCAAACAGATTATCCCAATGCAATTGCTCAAATATTTGGTTTTCTCAACTTTGGAAAAACTCGGGTCAATAAGTTTCTACCCTTGAATGGCATTTATTCTACAATCCTCTAAATATTCTTATTCGTGGTCATTCTCCTCGGTCGGACTTTTGCATTTTTTGCCACCCCGCTCCAATAGATGGCAGGAATAATCATGCGAAAATCGAATATAATCGGATAAAATCGGATATTTTAATAATTTTCGGATAATTTTCGGATATAATCGAATAAAATCGGATAAGAATTCCTAATTTCACCTTATGAACAAGGTTTATAGCTTTGAACTTGAACCGGATTGGGGACTCATTCAGGCAATCAGCACTTTAGATCGCTTCGATGCTACCTGGACAACTATTGAAAAACGCGAAGGCCAGAGTCTGAAACAACTAAAATCCATCGCTACAGTCCGGAGCGTTGGAGCTTCCACTCGAATAGAAGGCTCTAAAATGTCTGATGATGAAGTTAAAGCCCTGATCGACAGTCTGAGCATTTCCAACCTTGAAGACCGGGATTCACAAGAGGTGGCCGGCTACTTTGCTGTTCTCGATCTGATTTCCGAATCCTATCCAGACATGGCAATATCTGAGAATACAATTAAAAACCTGCATAATATTCTAATGAAATACAGCCAGAAGGACGAGTGGCATCGTGGAAATTACAAACAACACAGCAATGCAGTTGAAGCAACCAGACTGGATGGCAGCAAACAAATAATATTCCAAACCACGGTCCCAGGCTATGCAACAGAAGATGCAATGCGGTCACTTATTGATTGGTGGCATGCTGATAAGGAAACGCATCCCATCGTTAAATGTGCTCTCTTTTCTTATGACTTTGTGAGCATTCATCCTTTCCAGGATGGTAATGGCCGCATGAGCAGGCTTATTGCTTCTTTACTTTTATTACAAAGTGGGTATAAATGGGTCCAGTATGTAAGTTTTGAACATGAAATTGAAAGAAGGAAAGCCGAATATTACCGGGAACTAATGGAGTCTCAACGCCAAAGACCAGGTGAAAATATATACAATTGGGTGCAATTTTTCATCGGTTGCTTAAACAATATCAGCGCACAATTGATGACCAAATTGTCGCAGGCGGGAGATATTGCCAAACTGGGACCTAGAGAAAGAGCCATTTATCACTATATTGAAAATCATCCTGGCGCTAAATCCGGTGAAATATCCCAAAAACTGGGAATCCTTCTTCCAACCGTTAAAAAAATACTCACACACCTGAACAAAGAAAAACATATTGTCAAATACGGCGTGGGGGCAGGAACAAATTATTCGCTCTGAAATGATCTTCAGATAATAAGCCATCTCTTCTATATATCTTTGATAAATAGAGCAATATGAGAACGATGTTGATAAAAAGATAAATTTTCGTGGGTAAATTTTAACCATTGAATGGGTAAATTTTAACCGATACAGGGGTCTTATTGAAAAATCCATAGGCAAAAGTTTTTAAAAATGCTTTTTTGTTTTTTTGCGGCTGCAACAATTAACGGCTGGGATGAAGTCTGCTTCCATAGCTAAAACTAAAAATAAATGGAGAATAAACGCCTAATGAAAATGAAAAGAAGCGAACTTGATGAACACACAACTACCGAGGTTTTCTCGGTAGTCTATAACAGTTATTGGAAAATTAGCTGCTTAGCTTTAAGAGTCAGCATAGTCCGACTATTTACTGTTTCCGGCTTCCCTTTTTATTGCCGGCTCAACCCTGGTTTCTTGCTTGCCTGAATTTTCCTTTATCATATTTGGCGCTGAGGGAATAACCAGAGTAGAATTAACGCCAGGTAAGGCGCTCATGTTGGAGTTCTTATTATTTACAGTTGCAGAATCTTTGGATGTCTTTTTTTGTTCCATAGCTGAATTACACTGCTAAACTACAAAATTATTTCTTAATATTCATAATTTCTACCTTCTGAACAGTGTCCTTGTTTTGCGTAACATGAAACGGAATACATACCACGTAGAAGGCTGCCGCAATGAGCGCAAAAATCAAAGCGCGGAATTAAAAAGAGCTTTTTTTCGAAAAACCTTTTCATTATTGCAATGGCGATTTCCAATTCATTAATATAAGAGGCTTTGAGTAGGTTTTCTCTCTGCTGCTGGTCTTCAACGGATTCCTCGTATTCAATCCTGTATTCTGAATAATAGCTTTGTGGGGATCCAAAAACGCCACCTTCACAGGCATGATCAAGCGGATGATAAAGTAAATAGAGTAAATTAAAGTGTTGATATAAAAAACAAATGATAAAGGCATCCAACTCTATCCTTACGCGGTGGTTTTAGGAGAAGCTCGCAAATATTCTAGAATTGATGACTTTCAGACTGGATAAAAGCTAACCGAACCCACCGATTAATAAGCCGGACAACTCCCATTAAAGACAAATGCCAGTCAAAAGCCAGGACTCCGTATGTCAGGTTAATGAGTATCCTTAAATTTGCATTTAAGATGTCCAATGAACCAAAGGAGATAATCTATTTAGACTATAATGCGACAACACCAATAGATGAAAGGGTACTCGCCGAAATGATGCCTTTTCTAACGACCCAATTCGCAAATGCAAACAGTGCCCATCAATTCGGCCTCGGTGCACATGAAGCAGTAAAAGCGGCTAGAATTCAAGTTGCAAACTTAATTAGTGCAGAAGCTCACGAAATTCTCAGACGGCCCCTTGCCAATGATCCCTTCACTCAATCTGACATAGTCATTTCCTTCAAAAAATAATCAGCAAAACCTTTTTTCGGGTTCCTCCTGGATAGCCTGATTTCTAACATTGTAGCAAAGCATTCATAATAATCTGCGCGAGCGGTCCGTTGCCATAAAAAATTCAATTTCTATCTTGAAAACACATTATGCACCTATCTATTGTTAACAAACAAAAATGTCGTATTTACCAAATCGGCATGAAAGATGAAGCAATTTCATGCTTCTATATCAGGACGATCCCATATTGCCATTCCATCTTCTATAACCCCAATTCACTCTTTGAAAATTCGTAACTTCGCTAAAATTATTAGTCAAATACTATGGCCAGATTAACTCCCACAAAAACGGTTATAAGGGAACTATTCGCCCTGTCAGGTAACCGCTGCGCCTTCCCGGATTGCACACATCCCCTTATTGATGAGCGGGGAAATTTTATTGCAGAGTTATGCCATATCGAAGGCGTTAAAGGGGAGAGGTTCAATCCTAACCAGACCGATGAAGATAGAAGAAGCGTGGGAAACCTGGTCTTATTCTGCCATCCGCACCATATTGTAACAGATAATGAATCGGAGTATAGCGTGGACAGGCTTAAAATGATCAAAAAAGAGCATGAAAATAAATTCAGAGACAACAACTACAAATTGCCGCCACAATATGCAGAACAAATCCTGGAGAACTTGACCGCCACTTCCGCAAGAATGGAAGGAAAGATTGACGAACTGAGAGAAAAAATGGAAGAACTCCTCGCTAAACCAATCATAGGAGAGGAAAAACTCTATATCCAGCAGTTGGAACTTATTAAGGGGCTGAAAAAACAAGGAAAACACCAGACAGTCATCGAGCTCCTCCTCGATTATAAAGAAAAAAACTGGGACAAAATCACTCCTGAAATACGTTTCAAGTTGATTGCCAATATCGCCATAACTTATTTTGATTTATACAACAAGGCGGAAGCCGTTCGTTACATCAAAAAAATTAAGGATATTCCTTTTGAAAACGAGGAATCACTGGCCTTGCAAACCTTAGGATATGCACTTGCAAAGGACTATCCGGCTTTTGAAGAATATTTTCAAAAGACTGTAGCGAGAAACCCTGAAAATGCAAATGCTTGGATTGGATATATCGTAGTTCATGGAGAAGAGGAAGATTTTAACGAAGAATCCCTTCCTTCTTCCCTACTCGTCATACCCGAAGTCTTATTCAATCTGGGTGAATTATTTTTTGGAACCGGAAACCGGAAAAAAGCGGTTGAATATTTCAGAAAGTCATTGTCACTTCAAAAAATGGCAGCTGAAAAAGATTCAGATGTCCGGTCTATTATCGCTTCGCGTCTGATCAGCGAATTAACGGATCCATTTAAATACGTACACAATGAATATACCGATGAACAAAAGCAAGATCTAAAAGAAGCAATCATTTTTTTTAGCGAATCATGGGATCTCATCAAAGACACGGAGCTTGCCAGGTCCAGATATTATACCATTCTGAACCGCGGTGTCGCTTATAAATTAACAAGGCAAATAGACCTTGCTCTGGCCGATTTCCAAAAAGCGTATGAATTATCGGGTGATTTTATCTCATTCAAAAACCTGTCAGTCCTCTATTTAGAAAGAGAAGACTACCCGAAGGCAGAAGCTCTGATCGTGGCACAGCTAAGAAAAACAGATCTAAAAGAAACGGAACGCTACGATCTTAGCGAAATGAATGCACGTATATTATTCAAGCAAGGCAGAATTCAGGAGCTTTGAAAGAAATGGAAAAGCACTTTGAAAACAATAATCCTCGTTATCTTGAAAGCCTTTGTTTTGTTATAGCCAGCCTTTTTGAAAAGGGAACCCTCAAAGAAACCAAAACCTATGTAGAACAATTAAAAAAAGAATTTCCTGAACTTCTGGTCAGTTGGCTGTTTTCCGCAGCACAGTCATTCAATGAAAACAATCAGGAGGAAGGATTGAGAACTTTAGAAGTTGCATTTGGCATGGTAGACTCCAAAACACCTCCCCACGAAATTTATGAACTTGCCGCATTTTTTGTAGAAGCAGGCAAATATGAAAAAAGTATCGAACTTTTTGGAAAGATTGCCAGCAGAAAAAATTCCAATGCCCTTTCCCGAGGCCTGATATATGCCCAATAACAAAAAGGAAATCTTGACCAGGCTCTTTCATTGGCAACTGGTCTTTTCGAAGTCGATCCAGGAAGCCCATTTCTTGCAGAAATTATCATCAATATATTATCAGAAACAGGTCAATATGGCAAAGCTGCATTGATAGCTGTAAAATATCTCCCCCTGGCGCCGGCTCAATTAAAAGACAGCTTTTTGTTGAAAACAGCAATCATCTATCATCTCCAAAGAGACGAAGCAAAAGCAAAGGAGTATGCAGAACAAATTCAAAATACATCGAGCTTACCCATGGCTGATGCATTCAGGCTGGCCTCCTTGCTCATTGATAGTGGGGATCCTGATGCCGGACTACAAATTGCCTATGAAACACGAAATAGATGCTATGATCAATACCAAGCACACGAGCGCTATATCCAAATTTTGACTAGGGCGAACCAAAAACAGGAAATAATTTTTCCTGCACAGGCATCGATAGATACTGTTATATTTACCAAAGACCAGGATGAAAAAGAATTGATTTATTTTATCGCAAAGGACCCCTCTCCCGATCCAGCCATCATCCTCCACCCCGATGACCAATTAGCTAAAATATTCATCGGCAAATCGATCGGAGAGGAATGCATTATTGAAAACAAATTGGGATTCCGTAGTTCCTTTAGGATAACGGCAATCATGAATAAATTCAATTTTGCATTTTGGCAAACGCTTCGCCTGTTTGAAACCCGCTTTGTAGGACAAACGGGCTTCACTGTATTCAGAAACGACCCGGAAAACCCTCTGGACACTCTTTCAAAAGTAGTGCAGCAGTTGTCGATTCGTGGAAATGATTTTTACAGTCAGGTTTATTTACTTTACACTAAAAGGAAGGCCCCAATTGGGGTAGTCGCGGGACTCTGCAAACACAATATTGCAGAGCAATGGCTCCTGTTCACCAAAAGTAACGACGTCTTTTTGTACGCGAATGCAATCAATGAGATATCTGATATAAAGGGTGCCATGGATAATAACAAACCGATAGTATTGGATATCATCTCGCTGTTAAGTCTGTTTTTCATTAGCCAGCACAATGATTTATTTGAGCATTTACCCAACCGGCTTGTCGTAGCGCAGGCAACGGTCGAAGAACTGCTTGCTTTTTCAGACCAACTCGCCACCTACAAGGAAGAAGGAAGAGTTTCACTCGGGTTCCGCGATGGAGCACTGTCGGGCACGCATACCACCATTGAAGAAATTCATGAACAACACAGAATAGTTCAATCCATCGTGGAATGGTGTAGGCAGAATGCAGAAACAATTCGCCCATCGAAATTATTAGAAATAAACAGGGAAGAGCGGGAAAAACTCACGAAATTATTTGGCGCTCCTCTCATTGAAACCGCCCTGCTTGCACAGGAATTAAATGCAACGGTGGTCTGTGATGACGATGTATTTAAGAATTTTCTATCAACTCAATATGGGTTAAGTACCTGCTCCACTTTTCAATGGGCTATCTACGGGATCAATATCGGAAAAATAACCGTTGTCGAAGTTGAGCAAATGGCCTTTCAACTGACCCTTGCCAATCATGTATTTATACCTGTCAGTGCCCAAACATTTTTAAAATGTTTCGAACATTCCGAATTCCAGGTCCGAAAACCATTTACTGTAGCAGTAAAAGGGTTGCTGCTCTCAAATCCACTTCATGCATCTGCCTCTGTGGTTCATTTTATAAAAAAGCTTTATCTGAATCAGGGCTTGGCCTTAACCAGAGATCAAGTCATTCTTTATATTCTTACTGAACTAAGCATGCACCAATCGTTTCCGGAGATAAAGAGAACAATGCTAATGCTGATTTCAAATGAATTTAGACTAATGCCAATCCAAGCTAAAGATTTTATTAACCTATTGAATAATTTCTAGATGCACATTTCTGCGGCCGGCATTCGTATTGCACTCTTTTGTATCCGCATTTATCATTTATTGCACAAAAAATTTTTTGGGGGGACACCTCCAGGACATTTTCAACTGGAATAAAGCGGATTCGGATGAACCTTCTATTGCCCATCCTTATTGAAAGATTAGACCGCTCAACATAGCTGGTGGAAATAAATTTTCTATGCGGTTCGCCAGTAATAACCATTTTCTTTGTTCCATTGCATTCATTGGGGCTATACTTTCTTTCAGTTTGGCTTGATCCTTCAGTAGCCCCGTACATTTTAACTAGCATTGCATAATCAACATCCAAACCAAAAACGCCATCTACGGAAGTTGCAAGAAGGCAATAGGTAAAAAAACTTAATTGATTTTTAATTTTCCTCACCCCTTGCAACTACCCGAATTGGTCATTTCGTTGTCTACTACAATTGCATAAGTTAAATAATAGACTACAAACAGACAGGAAAAACAATGTTAGCAGTAAACCTATTCCATTTGCCCTATTGCAGATCCAGCACCATAAAGATAGATTCCGCTGATCTATTTCAACAAATTGCATCAGGTAACGAGCATGCATTCACAGATTTATATTACAGGTACTCTCCTATCATCCAAAAATATTTCCGAGTTCTCGGCTATCAAGAAACATTATTCCAGGACGATATTGCACAGGAAATTTTCTTGACCCTTTGGCAAAGGCGAAAAAAGATTGCAGAAATTGTTTCTTTTGAGAAATATCTCTTTACCATGGTCCGAAACGGTCTTTTTGATGAAACTATAAGAGCCAGGACCAGGCAAAGAGCATGGAAACAATTAGGCAATCTTTCCCCTGACCAAGCCAGGACAACGGAAGAAGATACCGACTACCGCGAGACCTATCGCATCTATTTAAGAAGCCTCCAAACCTTGCCCCCAAGATCAAGGCTCGCCCATCGTTTAAAAGAGCAACAAGGCCTGAAAATTCAAGGTATCGCAAAAGCTATGGGCATATCAAAATCCTCCACAAAAATCCATCTAAACAAAGCCACAAAAAAAATCAGGGCATATATGGACGCGCAAGGCTGTTATTGATAAATAAAGAGCCAATAGTAATTCACATTGAATATAAAAAAAAATATTCACTTCTATTTAACAGTATGACTATTGCAAATATTGACCCGCCCTCGTAAATTAGAGTCAGCTGGTTGTAACCCTACACCTAAAATCCCGATTATGCAAAACGGTTACGCCAGTTATACCTGCTGCCATTGTGATGGTTCCATTACCTTCCCCGTAAATGGTTACTCGATGGATAGAATACAGCTCCCGCTATGCAGAACATGCCAGTCCTGGTACTACAATCTTCGATTCAAGCCCACCCCTTACACAAAAAAAATATACCTGGATTTAAAGCGTAGAGGTTTTCGGGTGGTCATTGAACACTTTGATGGCCATAAAAGCGTGGACATAGTTGCAAAAGACGCCATGGTTCATATTGAAGTGGATGGCTCTCAGCACAACATCAACGGAGAACTTGCCATCAGGGACTTGTGGAGAACCTACTATTCCTATATAGACGGGTACTTTACTTTGCGAATTCCGAACTCCGCCGTTTACAACGACCTTGAACAGACCAGTCGGGCGGTTTCAAAAATCCTGGAAGAAAATAGAAAGCGTACAAGGGATATTAACAAGACAAATTTATATGGCATTCAAAGAAGATTGCTCATGGCATTGGTGAGAATGTTTTGAAATCATAGTTGATGCTTCGCTCATCTAGGTGTCAACTCTACATGGGATTTGTTGTTTCCAAGTTCATAAACTCTCCTTCACCATCTTATAATGCCTGGCAAGCCGCTCAGCATAGTCCCGATCCTTTTCAATAATATCTTTAAAAAATTCCAGCCAGCTTTCAGCGACAGGTGATTGTTCACTCATCATTGCAAGAGCAGGCCCCTTAAAGCTTCTCACGATATCCTCATCCCCCCTCCAATTCAGGCTCCTTTGGGCAAATGCCCGCAAACGGTCCGCCAATGTTCACTGATGCCCAAATAAAAGAATTGGCAGATTGGATCGATGCAGGCTGTCCGCAATAAGGATTGCTATCATACGGAAATTCTACTGAATCTAAGTCTAAGTTCATGTTATAGGCCTATGAAGTTTATTATGATTGAGGTTTCTGAAATTCCGGGAAGTCTAAATAATAGTTAAGTATGAAAAAAAATTATGGCCAGGATGGATAGTTTCAGGGAAATATAGATTTTCACTCCGCTGTAAATAGGAATCTACCCGGGTAGTGGTCCTACCCTAATCGTTCCGGCATTTCATCCCAGGTCTTATTTAACAGTACCCTGCCGGTTTTCTTTTTATTTGTACCACCCCATTGTTTGAAAAAGAACTTCACCTGGGCATTTTCGCATTGGTCTAAAATGTCAAGGACCCAATCCGGGTTCATATATCTTGGCTTTCTGCCGCTTTCTCCTCCAACGATTACCCAATCAATCCCGTCCAATTTCATATCAGGCAGGGGGCCAAGAAGAGGTTCACAGGACAAAAATTTAACTCTTGCTCCGCATTTTTTTAGATCCTCCATCCTGTTCATCACCTTTTGATTTTCAATTGAGACACCCATCCAGATATTGTGACCCCATTTGAGTTTCGGGCTATACTGTAGCAGAATTTCGCTTCTTTTTGTCAGAATCTGGAATACGTGCTGGGGGTTATCGTTCATTACATTGAAAACTTTTTCAATGAAGGCAAAGGGTACATCCTGGTGAAACAGGTCACTCATTGAATTCACAAATACGATCTTAGGGCTCTTCCAGCTATATGGAATGGACAGGGCATTCTCGTGGATCGCCAGCTCGAACCCATTTTTATATTTTGTAACACCCATTGCCTGTAATCGCCTCGCCATGACCTCCGCATAGCAATATTTACAACCTGCTGAAATCTTGTCGCATCCGGTTGATGGATTCCATGTCATTTCAGTCCATTCAATATGTGATTGTGCCATTAGAGTTTGTATTTTGAGTCAATGACATCATTTGCAATTTTGACTGCATTTCTATTGTTTGAAGCCATAATAAAATGATACATGATGGCATTTTGAATATTACGCAGGACAAAAGACTTTGAAACATGGGAAAAAACCTCATTTAGTTTACGAGTGTAAAGTTCACTCGCTAGCAAAACAGCATTTTTTTCCTTTTGGATAATCGTATCCTCACCAAATAAGGTTTGTTGGGTAGAAAATTTATAGAAATGTTCCATGATCTCCTCCCTGGTATAACCAAGAAAGTTCTCGAGCTTCTGCATCCAGGGCTCAAAAATTATTCCATCCCTTGTAAGCATTCTATTCACACCAATTCCAGTCGGAACAAGAATCCATAAATCTATACCCAAATTTTTAAGGCTTGCAACAGAGGACCAATTTACCGACATGCCATAAGGATCAATATAAACAAGCGCACGAAAGTTTGGGTTATTTTTCAGGTACTTTGCTAGATCAACCATTTTTTCATTGCAATCCCTCCTGACAATAAAAATGTTTTCCCTAAATGGGTGCTTCTTAAGATTTGTTTCCAAGTCCTCAACATGTTCTTCAACCAATTCGACAAAATGGTAGATATCAAATGGACGAGGTTCAGACAATTCCAAAATTCTTAGTGCAGTCCCTTTAATATTAATTGGTTCTCCTGCAGATTCAATAAAACCCGAACCCGCGAATCCGTCAAAGTAAATAGTCTTTACCCAACCTTGTTTATTCATTATTGTCAAATAAGCCGAAGCGTATTTGATTACAATATCCATTTTTTCTTCCGTCCAACTTCCTCCGAATTGATTCATATTTAATTCTTTTCCCAAAAATACTAAATTTATTAGTATTTTTATACTGTATACCCAAACAGGAAAGTTACCCTATGTTGCAGCAACGAATCCAGGTATAATATGAGTGAGCGGTGTGATTTCCTGGCAACCCCTCTGGATGAAAGCCCCAATTACAACCCGATACCTGACTTTTTAAATTTTTCCGGAGTCTTTAAAGTCCCTTTGCAGATAAGAATGATAATTTTATTTAGTATATTATAAGTGCTAAAAATATCAATTATTGAAATAATTTGCAATATAAATAGAATTTAATTATATTGCAAGTGCAATAAACATCATTATATGATATTTTATGACTTTAAAACATAATAATCCAAAAGCAGGCCTTAGCATACGGGAACGAAGGTTGATCGACGCCATGGTCATGACAGGAAAGTCTGTAATTCATATAGCCGATGTTGAGTCGGAAATGGGTTTTTCAAAAGAGCGCGCCATTCTGACGATCTCAAGGCTGAAGAAGAAAGGCTGGCTGCAAAAACTGAAGGCCGGGCTATACTTGATGGTTCCGTTTGGCTCAGATACTTCCGACCCAATCCCTGAAAATGCTATGGAAATCGCTATGGAAGTCTTTTCACCCGGCTATGTGGGAGGATGGACGGCAGCAGAATACTGGGACCTGACTGAGCAGATATTTAACACCACAGTCTTCTATACTTCAATGGTGCTAAGAAAATCTGATCATGCAATTGCTGGTCTCAGCTTCAAAACCAAATTTGTTAGAGCGGAAGATGTATTTGGAACAGTAAAAGAATGGGAACGAAATACTCCAATTGAAATTTCTGATTTGCACAGAACTCTCATTGATATTCTTGACAATCCTGCCTTGGGAGGTGGAGCAAGGATGATGGTAGATATTAGCAGGGCTTACTGGAAAAAACCGGAAGCAAGTTTTGACAAGGTTTATGACTATGTTCTCAGGCTGAATCACGGAGCCGTATTCAAAAGGCTCGGTCTGATTGCTGAAAAAGTTTTCCATATCCCGAAAAAAGAATTGAAAAAGATTGAAGAAAAGTGCAAGAGCGGAATTATATTGCTCGACCCTAACGGATCAGATATTGGCCCTATTATTACCAGGTGGGGTTTGCGTATAAATATTCCAACTGAAGATCTATTATGATACCAAAGAACCTTATTCATTGAGAAGACCCGAGACAGGAAATATCTTATTATATGTATTCGAAAAGTCGAAAGATGGTCTGCTAGTACAAAAAATTAAAGCTTTTAAAATCCAATTAATCAGCAATGTTGAAATCCTACAAGAAGTTTATAATCCAAGATATCTCGTTGAATTGTAAATTGAGTAAGGCGCTTTTGCTACAAAAAAACTGATTGCTAAACTAATCATTATTATAATCAAGCTATCTAATCCCCAGGTAGAGCCTTTTCCGCAGCCCATGCTTCACGAGTTTTTGCAGGGTGTCAAATTCTATATCGGATTTATTGTTTTCAAGTCTTGAAATATAACCTGCTGTAGTCCCGCTTCGTTTGGCAAGATCACTTTGGGTAAGATTTGCAGCCCTGCGTTCTTTCCTGATTAAATCGCCAATCTTTATGTTCCCCTGGTTATCTGCAGGCTTGCTATACTTAAAAATCGTATCGGCCCCAATCTCAAATGGCAGTTTGCGGACAGTGCCACCCCAGGGTATTTCCTGCTCCACATTTTTCCAGGACAATGTGTGGTTCTTGATGTTGAATTTCTTAAAAACTTCTGGATTGTACAATTGACCAGCCGCAGATTTCTTGTCCAAATCAATATCGGCAAAAATTTTCCTGAAATCAATGATCCTGGTCTCGCCGTTATTGAATACGGCTGAAACCACAAGGTCATTAAGACTTTTTGCCCTTAGAATTCGGGGTATTCTTTTTACGGCGCGCATACAAATGTGGATTTAAATATTTAAAAGTAGAATCAGCAGCCACCTGATTGTTGTAAAGCCATTCACTGGCCTTTTTCAATTGCTTTGGCGGCAGCCACCCTGCATATATGCTTCCATCCACGATGACGAGCAGAGCTTCTTCATTACCATATTCGACGTGCACATGAGGGGGAAGATGGTCTCCGTTGTAAATATTTATCTTAATCCCCTCAAAATAAGCAATATTCGGCATCGCAACGATTTACAAATATACCTAATTAGGTACAAATGAAGAATTAAATTAAGATATTTTGACCCATTTTGTGCATGACATCCCACCATCTAATGCTATAAAGCAACTATTTATATCCGTTTAGGGACTTCACAGGTCCCCAAACAGATACGTTTCAAATGTCCTACCCTATCCCCCTACCCTTCAACAGGACGCCCGGCTTGATCCCCAACCTTAACCCGCGGTTCCCGCCACGCTCACTCATGCTCAGCATCAAAACCTTTGCTTTAGAGATCCCGGCTGGCTGAATCCCGAAGACCAGGGTCCTTGACTCCCCTCCTGCAATGAGTCCTATTTCGGGTTGGTAAACCGGGCGGATTTTCATCTCCTGGGATGGCACTCTTTTGACTTTCTTCCTATCGGCTACGGATAACCGGAAATAGTCGGGACGGTAATCGATTAGTGACTTATTGTCGATTTCAAAGACCAGCCAGATTAGGGAGTGATCAACATATATTCCTCGCAATGCCAGGCTCATTCGCTCCGACCGAATAACCTGATTCATAAACCGCTTTTGTGCGGCTACGAGGGCGGCTATTTGCTCCAATTTGGCTGTGTTTAGGGAATCGGGCCCGAATCTTGCGAGGGAGTCTTTGGCGAAACTCAGGTACAGTTCCTTCGGCTCCGGGGAATACTCCACCGAAAAACAGTAGAGCTTCCCATCACTGGTGATCACGGATAAATTTGACTTGCTGAAATCCTGCCTGGCGGCCTTCACGAGTAGGACATTCTCCGCGCCGGTAGCCTTTCTGACAAGGATATCTGTGCTTCCACGGTCAATGCTCCTGATCGCGAAGGGAAAGACAATATTGCTGGTCTGTTTTGTCGTATGAGGGATGAGTAAGGACTCATTAATTTTTCAATTTTCTTCACATCTCTATTTGATCAGCAGGAGATATTCCACCCCTCTCAATTCACCAGCTTTTTGCTAAATAAACTATCCCAGGAAGCATAGGCAGGCTTGGCCTGAAAACTGGTATCAACCATGCCCAGCCAGGCAAAATACTGCAGTTCGTTCTGTGTAGAGGGAGGATAGGAGGATACTTCAAGATCCGTGAATGTCAACTGAAACCAGGCTATCGCATTGGCCTGGGCCAATAATTGTCCCTGCTTGTCCATATACTCTGCCTGGATCTGAGGGCTGCTGATCAATTGTCCGGAAGAAGAAATAAAGGAATTCGAGGTCCAACCACCCTCTGATACAAAGACTGGAATCGATCTTCCTCCGGTCAATTCAGAATAATAGTTCGTAGGAATAGCGCTTGGAGAATTAAATGAAAAATAGGGATAGGAGGAGATCCCCAGTTCGGTGATAAAGGGGAAGTCGGCAAAATCCTGAGCCGTACCGATATATTTTCCTCCATTGGCTTCGCCCCAGGCATATTCTGCCTGTACACTTATGCTCAAAGGTCGTTCTGGATCCATTTGATGCAAATAGCTGGCAGCCTGACTGGCCGCGAGTTTTACTCCCTGGTAGATGGAATCCGGAGCCGCGGCCCGGATTAGATTTGTTTCAAGAGCAAGACCCAAATGATCTGGTTTAAGCAAGCTGTCCATTTCCCAGACAAATTCCACATAGACCGACTGAGCAACCGGCTGGGCAATACTTTTCCCAAGCGCTAACAGATCATCCGCATCGGAGGAACGATCGAGTCCGTCCTCCGGATCGATATAAACCCAAATCTTCAAGCCCTTCTCTCTGAAATAAATGGCGAGATTATAATAGTCCGTCATGATGTATTGGAAGGAGCTCTCCCCTGTCAACAGCGAATCCCAGGGCACCTGAACTGAAATAATGGCCGCATCGGCCTTGCTGGTCCAGAGGCTGAGAGATTCCTGAAAACTATTGTAATTGTAATTGGGCGCAGAATTGGCAAATCCCATGCGATAGGTCCGGGTTTGCTCAGTGGTTTGGGTTTTGTGGCAGGCTGCCGCCAGGACAAAAAACAGCAATAAAAAGCCAGGGATTTTCATGTATAACTATGCAACGACTAATCTCTGGTTTTATTCTTTGAAAAACCATTTTCAGTCATTCTGACCTTTGCGAAAATTGGCTATTTTGAAACAAAAGCCCGGGCTAAAAATAGTCCGGGCTTTGTTAAGCTCTCGCTCCTAACACATTTACAAATAAAATTAATACAAGTCATTATCCATATTCAGGGTGTTTCCCTCCTATTTGCAGAGTTAATTCACGGTTTAATCGTGCACCTTATCTACATCATTGTATTTATTCGTATAAAGCAGTGATTTGTCTTTCACATTCTTTGCATCATAAATATTGATCAGGAAATCATAGGCATCCTTAAGCGCCATGCGATCCTCCTGTTTGAGCTTACCCATCGGCCCAAGGATCTGGTCGACCTTTTCAAAATAAGGAATGGATTCATCCAGGATCTTAGAGGAAGCATTCCTGATATCGATTCTTTTCTGCTTGTCGGCTGGAGTCTGGCCCTTTATATTTTTCGTCGAAGCCCTGAGATCCACGGATTGATTGTAGGTGATCTTTCCCAAGAGCAGGATCGCCTGTACATAATCGGGCTTGAGCTGCAAGGATTTGTTCAGTTCCTCCTTTGCTTTGCCAATAAGAGAATCGGAATTAGCAGGCAATTTTCCCGTAGTGGTATCAACGGCATAATTATAAAGCTCCACGCCATAATTATAAGTGAAGATATAGTTATTAGGCTCCTCGCCTATCACATGCAGATATTCCGCGAACAGGGAATCCTTATTGCCTTTTTTACGGTAGGCATCGATCTCGGCATCATAAATGCCCAGTTCAAAATCGCCCCAGGATTTTTCATTGGGATAGACCTCCCTGGCCAGTTTCAGGTATTTTTTTGCATCGGCTTCATCCGACTCGTCATCCGTATAATAATTGATCAGCCATTTGTATATGTCAATATACCTGGGATCATTCACCTTGGCATCGGCCAACTGGGAATAGTAGGAAGCCGCTTCATCCCTTTTCTTTGCCTTTTCAGCCGTAATGCCTGCATAAAGGGTGGAGATGGTATCGAACTTAACCGTCACCCAACCTTTGGAAAACATGAAATCCCGGGCATTCAGTGTGTTCTTAAAGTCTTCCAGGGACTCGCTGTATTTTCCCGAATTATAATTTGCCGCGCCTGCCTGGAAAAAACCCGCATAGATCGCATTGATGGGTTTATAATTATCCAGTTTCAATGAAATGAATTGCTTGTCCTTTTCCTTATTCTTTACCTCATCCAATTCCGTATATTTTTTCAAAGCTTCAAGGGATTGGGCCAGAGCATCCGGATACTGTTGTTTTAAAACACTATCCTCTCCAATAGCAGCATAGATCTTGCATTTATCATACCAGGCATCCGGCTCCTTTTGGTGCTTATCAATGGCCAGGTATTTATCAATTTCAGCCTTTGCATCGACCTTCTTGCTTTTTGACAATAGATCGGTGGCCTTCTCGAGACTTTGGGCATTCAGGCCAAGTCCTGTTATGGCAAACAAGAGCGCCAGGAAAATCGATTTCATTGAATGGTAAATTTTAGTTGTTGTATTTACTTGCGAATATCCGTATTTAATTTATTCGTTGGGCTGATTCTGTTCCCCGGCCTGATTTTCTTCCGAATTTTCTTCCTGATTTTGTTCTGGAATTTCTTCAGGAATTTCTTCCGGATTCTTTTCAGCCTCCTCCTCATGCCCGTTCCCGTTGCCCATATGTTCGTCCAGTTTAGTAATAGCGGCGATCTTATCCCCGTCCTCCAACTTAATGAGTTTCACGCCCTGGGTGGCCCGGCCCTGCTCGCTGATGCCGTTTACGGGCATCCTGATCATGATCCCGCTCTTACAGGTGATCATCAGGTCTTCTTTTTCTGTGACGTCAAGGATTCCTACCAATTGACCGGTCTTATCTGTGACACTAATGGTCTTGACTCCCTTTCCCCCCCTGTTCGTAACCCTGTACTCCTCGACAAGGGTTCTTTTTCCGAATCCCTTTTCACTAACGACCAGGATAGTCCTCGTTTTGTCCTCCTTATTAACACATACCATGCCGATCACTTCATCCCCCTGTTCTTCTACCTCGATCCCGGCAACTCCGATAGCGCCCCTGCCTGTGGGCCGCACGTTCTCCTCTCCAAACCTTATCGAGCGGCCGCTTTTCACGGCCATCATGATCTCTGAATTTCCATCCGTCAATTTGGCCTCGATCAAATGATCTCCTTCAAGGATCGTGACGGCGATAACACCGGACTGTCTCGGCCTGCTGAAATCTTCCAGGGAGGTCTTTTTAATGGTCCCCTGTTTGGTGCAAAGTACGATATGATGGGATTTGACGAATTCTTCATCCTGAAGATCCTTCACATCGATGATCGCTTTCACCTTATCGTCCGGGGCGATCTGGATCAGGTTTTGGATGGCCCTCCCCTTACTGGTCTTGTCGCCTTCGGGTATCTCATAAATATTCAACCAATAGCAGCGTCCTTTTTCCGTGAAGAAAAGCATCGCATGATGGGTGGAGGCCACAAACAAATGTTCGATATAGTCCTCATCCCTGGTCTTTCCTCCCATCGCACCGCGTCCGCCCCTTCTTTGCTGGCGGTATTCCGTAGCCGAAGTCCTCTTGATATATCCCAGGTGGGAGATCGTGATCACGACATCCTCTTCCTTAATCAGGTCTTTGATGCGAACCTCATCGTCAAGGTACATAATTTCTGACTTGCGTTTGTCTCCGAATCTTTCATTTACTTCCCGCAACTCCTTTCTTATGACCTCGAAACGTTTGCCTTCATCGGAAAGCAGATCCTTAAGTTCCGCGATCAAACGCTGCAGGGATTCGAATTCCTCTTTGATCTTGTTCCTCTCCATTCCGGTAAGGCGCTGCAGGCGCAGTTCCAGGATAGCTTTTGCCTGGATCTCATCGATGCCCCAACCTGCATTAACCAGGGCCTCTTTAGCCGATTCAGGATTTGTCGAAGCCCTGATCAGGGCAATCACTTCGTCGAGATGATCAAGGGCGATCAGGTAGCCGGCCAAAATATGGGCCTTCTTCTCGGCTTCCCTCAATTCGTATTGGGTGCGCTTCACCACGACTTCATGACGGAATTCGACGAATTCCGAGATCATTTCTCTCAGGTTCAGGGTCCTGGGCCTCCCTTTTACGAGGGCCACATTGTTGATCCCGTAAGAAGTCTGCAATTCCGTATGCTTGTAAAGCTGGTTGACCACCAGGCTTGAAATCGCTTCCCTTTTCAGATCGATGACGACACGCGTTCCCTCTTTCTGATTCGATTCATTATTGACATGGGAGATGCCTTCTACAATTTTCTCATTGACCAATTGGCCGATCCGGTCGCAGAGTGCGTCCCGGTTGACCTGGTAGGGCACTTCCGTAATAATGATCTTCTCCTTTCCGTTCGCCTTCAGTTCCACCTGCAATTTGCCTCTCAGCACGACCCTTCCCCTTCCGAACATCATGGCTGCTTTCACGCCCTCCATTCCGTAAATAATTCCTCCTGTCGGAAAATCCGGGGCCTTTACATATTTCATCAATTCCTCCACGGTGATCTGCCGGTTATCGATATAGGCCATGCAGCCTTCGATGATCTCGGAAAGATTATGCGGCATCATATTGGTCGCCATTCCCACGGCAATGCCGCTTGCGCCATTTACAAGGAGTTGAGGGATCCTGGTCGGAAGTACAACAGGTTCCTGAAGGGAATCGTCAAAATTCGACTGAAAATCAACGGTCTCCTTATCGATATCTTCCAGCATGGCTTCGGCCATCTTATGAAGCCTCGCTTCGGTATATCGCATGGCTGCGGGCCCGTCCCCATCCTGGCTGCCGAAATTGCCCTGCCCGTCGACGAGCATATAACGCATGCTCCATTCCTGGGCCATCCTTACCATGGTATCGTAAATAGCTTTGTCCCCATGAGGATGGTATTTACCCATCACTTCTCCCACGATACGGGCTGCTTTCTTATAAGGTTTATTGCTATGGTTGCCCAGTTCATTCATTCCATGCAGGATCCTGCGGTGAACCGGTTTTAATCCGTCTCTGACATCAGGGAGGGCCCTGCCAACGATCACCGACATAGAATAATCTATGTAGGCGGTTTTCATCTGTTCTTCAATATTGATCGGGACGATCCGGTTATTATCCTGAGTCTCCGGCGGCGTAAGATTGTTGTCTTCCATTTTGAAATTTAGGTGCTAAATCATTCGCTAAAAGTAGCGGCTTGGTAAGTTTGTAAAACTACCGTTTTTAAGGCTGAAAACCTGAATAAAAAGGCGTTTTTTTTACCCTGTTTTTACTCAAGCCATGCGCCCTTCACCCGGTCTCCGGAAACCTCTACGTAGATATGTTCCTGTAAGGTGGTTGCAACCGAAAGTCCGACATAATCGGGCTTTACAGGATAGATCTTATGGGTCCTTTCCACCAGGACCAGGACCTGTATTTTTTTGGGATAATAGGCGAGAAAAGGCTTGAGCGAATACATCAGCGTTCTTCCGGAATTGCTTACGTCGTCGACAAGGATGATGGTCCTGTTTTCCGGATTCACAGCTTCGCTCAGGGTGATCTCCTTCGGAACTTTTTTATCCAGGCTGATCGTGATCATTTGGGTTTGGATAGAAGAAATTTCTTTAAGGAGCTGGCAGATATTGCGGGCAATAACGGAACCGTTTTCCCGGATTCCCGCGATCAGGATTTCGGTCTCCCCGTAATTGTTTTCGATGATCTCATAAGCCATGCGCAGCATCTTGCGCTGGGCTACTTCCTCACTCAGGATATAATTTCTTTCCATCTCACAAATTACGCAAGGATCAAACGATTCAAAAAAAATAATTCATTAATTTCACCCCCTCTCATGATGCACCTAACACAAGAAATCCTGTTCATATTCGTCACCAGCGCGGCTGTCTGGCTCTTTACCCGCAATATCCGTAAGATCCGCAGAAATATTCTGCTTGGTAAGGATGAGGACTTTCATGACCATCCCGGAAAAAGATGGAAGAATCTGCTTTTACTGGCATTGGGCCAGAAAAAAATGTTCCGCAATCCGCTGGTTGCCCTCTTGCACCTTGTCATCTATGCCGGCTTCATCATCATCAATATCGAGGTCCTTGAAATCATTCTTGACGGAGTGCTCGGAACCCATCGTTTATTTTCCGATCCTCTTGGCGGAATATATAAATTACTTATAGATGGTTTTGAGATATTGGCCTTCGGTGTCCTCTCCGCCTGCCTGATCTTTCTTTGCCGCAGGAATATCCTTCATCTTAAGCGGTTCATCAGCCATGACCTGGATGGCTGGCCCCGAAGCGATGCCAACTATATTCTCCTGACCGAGATCATTCTCATGGGGTTATTTCTCACTATGAATGCGGCCGATACGCTTTTACAGGCAAGAGGCTATGGACATTATTCACAGAGTCATACCGGTTTGTTCGCAATCTCCTCCTGGTTGCATCCATTGTTAAACAATCTTGGCAACCGGGAATTACTCGTATTGGAAAAAACCTGCTGGTGGTTGCATATCATGGGCATATTCGCCTTCCTGAATTATCTTCCCTATTCAAAGCATCTGCATATTTTACTGGCATTTCCGAATGCTTATTATGCCCGGCTAGCGCCGGAGGGAAAGCTTCGCAATATGGTTGCGGTTCAGAACGAAGTCCTCTATGCCATGCATCCGGAGACTGCTCCCGCGGGACCCCCCGGGCCTGTCAAATTCGGGGCAAAGGATATTTTCGATCTGAGCTGGCGCAATCTGCTCGATGCCTATTCCTGCACGGAATGCGGCCGATGCAGCGCTGCCTGCCCTGCCAATATCACGGGGAAACTGCTCTCTCCCCGGAAGATCATGATGTCAGTCCGCGATCGCACCGAAGAAGTCGGCCGCAATATCGACAAGAACGGCTCCTTTCAGGATGACGGCCGGAATCTGTTAAATTATATTTCAACTGAAGAATTGCGCGCCTGCACGAGTTGCAATGCTTGTGTGGAAGAATGTCCGGTTAGCATCAGCCCCCTTGAGATCATTTTCGAAATGCGCAGGGCCCTGGTAATGGAAGACAGCAATGCACCCCAGGAATGGAATGCCCTTTTCGGCAATGTGGAAAATAATTTTGCGCCCTGGAAATTTTCACCGGAGGACAGGGATCATTGGGTTCAGGACTAATTTTTGGGATTATATCCTTTCAAAGCCATCCCGATGCCTTATGAGCTTTACCAGCATGATCAAGGCAGTTAATAAGAAAAACCCGCCGAGGATACCGTTTACCCAATCCATCTGCCTGTTCAGTTTTTCTACGATCAACCTTCCCCCCAGGATGAAGATTCCATTCCCGATAAAAGTACCCAGGCCGATGCCGATTACATAGATCAGGTAATCGACCCTCTGTGGTAGTAATAATTTCTTTGTAAAAAGTATCGTGCTCCATCCAAACCAAAACGGGATCTGTAAGGGATTCACAGCGCTCAAAGCCATCCCCAACAGGAATTTCGGAATAGGGCTGTCTAGCACCAGGTTCCTGGTTCCAGGGGGTTTTGAGATGGAAAGGAAACTGGAGACAGCCAGTACCAGCACAATTGCCACAGCAACCCATTCCAATGCCCTGAAAAGTCTTTTTTGATGACGCACCCAATCCATGGCAAAAAGGGAAAGCCTGACATAAACCATTTCTACGGATAAGGCTCCCAGGGAAAACAATACCGCCTTCCAGATCCCTTCAGAAACAGAGATCTGCATCACGGCAATATTCAGGGTGCCCAGGGGCAGGGTTCCCAAAAGGCTGATGCCCAGTCCCACGAAAAGGATTTTCCAGCGTATCATATTCATAATTTCAATATACGCTGTAGACGCTATTGCCCGGATCATTGTTCAATTGCACGATATCAGGTGGCCGCACATAGGTCGCATTGTATTTGAATAGAAGGTTCACGGTGGTCAGTATCTTAAAACTATTATTCAGTGGCACATTGCGGGGAAAATACACGAAGCGGAGCTCCATGGTTCCGAATACCAGGTTTTCATTGCGGGTCCTGACTCCACCTCCGATTCCGTAATAGGCATCTGATTTGTAAAAATTCTGCCCTGGAGGAGTAAGGAAGGTGGCATCGGCAAATACAAAGGGAGCAAATTTAAACCCCAGCAGTTTATACTTCATAAACACAAAAGTCTCTTCATGCAGGCTGATCCTCTGTTGTCCCAGAGTCGAATCCGAAGAAAAATACCGGAGCCCGAAAACATTATCGATCGTAAGATAATCCAGGCCCAGATCATTGAAAAGGCGGGTATAACTGAAATTGGCATATTGGCGGAGTTTGAGGTCGCCTATGAAAAACAAACGGCTGAAAATACTGGCCCCTGTTAAAATGCTGGCATCCTGCAATTGGTTGCGATAAAAAAATCCTCCCGCACGAATAAAATACTGGAAAAAATCGCTCTCGGTAGTGGCGATGTACCTATTCACTTCCACACCGGTATAGAAACGATTCAGGGTCACCTGCTTGTACCAGCCCGAAGTGATGGAGAGATTGTAGCCATGAGGAACGTCTTCGGTGGTTCCGAAGCCATAGATATAATTTGTCTTAAGAAAGTCCTGTTTAAAAAAGGTCAACTGACCCAGGAATGCCTGACGGTCGTTGAATTTGAAATTATAGTTTTCACCGACCTGATAGGGGATGTCTGCGAACTTATTTTGAAAATACCGGAAGCTTAGAAATTTCCTGTTTCTTATCGGGTTCTTGTAGGAATAGCGGTTGGCATCCAGGGCATAGCCCCCCCAGACATCAAAAGTAGTATAGCTGTATTTATAGAAAAGGCTGTCCGCCTGCCCATAAGTGTTGAAGCTTTCATTCTTTCCCACAGTGATCCCCCCGGCAAAATGCATGAATTCGGAAACCAGGGGCCTGTTAATGCGAAGGGTCCAGGCCGTTTCATCGGGGGCTCCAGAAGCCAGGTCCGAATTGATCGTGGTATAACTCGCCGTGGCATTGGCAAATGAATTTCCTATGCCATTTTTTGCATAAAGCAACTGGTATCCAAAACTCGGAAAACGGGTCACATCAAACAGGGCCGTCCCGCCAATGGTCTGGGCCCAGCCCAGGAAATTGCTTTCACTGGCTCCTACTTTGAAATTGGTATTGCTGGCCCCGTCGATTTCCCCGTTGATACTGAAAAGGTCCTTGGTGATGACCACGATATCAATGGAATCAGGCTTGCCTGGAATTTCATAGAGTTCAATTCGGGCATCCTGGATAAAGCTCAGTGAGCGGAGGTATCGCTCATTATCGGCCACCTTATAGGCATCCAGGGGAGTTCCCTCCTTAATGAAAAGATGGTTGCGAATGACCCAGTCCCTGGACTCCCGGTGCATATCATTGAGGAGAGCGGCTCCGAAAGTGATCAGCCTTCTTGAAGTATCAGTAAATACCTTTTCAAACCCGAAACGCCTCACATAGATGTTGCGGATACCCTTCCCCTGGTAAGGCAGGAACTGTTCCTGGCTCTTGATGGCCTTGACGACAGTATCCGCCTGACCGCGGGAAACGGCATTCATCACTAATTTGAAAATGTTATTGTTTTTAATTCCTCCGTTATTCGCGGCAGTATCTCTTTTATCCTGGGCAAAAGAGAGCATGGCACTCGTTGTAAAAAGGACAAGAAAAAGTGCAAAAATCTTTATTTGAATTCCGCGCTTCAAGACCAATAAAGATAAGACAATAAAGGCTTTGTGCAATTAGTCAGGAGAACGGTAAAAAACAGTCAGTTATTATAAGCTGCCGGAATGATCTTCATATCGCTCAGGTCCCCGGTTCTGATCGTGTCCAATCTCTTTTTTTCTGTTTGCCTCGGGTCATCGGGAAGAAATTTTGCCTGGCTATGCCCTGCAGTATAATCCTTCATCACATGGGCCGTAATAACGAGACAAATAAGTCCGATCAGGTATTTCAAGTCCTTCATTTTATTCTTTCTTTTTATTCTTTCTTTTTATTCTTTCTTTTTATTACTGGTTTAAATCCGTGCTGATTTTCAGAATGCGAAAATCAGGAAAGTTTTTAACTTCGGTGCAAAAGATCTATTTTATTATTCCACATTTTTTCATCAACCCGTATTTTCCGAAACAGGAATAGATTTGCTGGAATGAATTTTTCTCAGTATTGAGCAGAGGAAAAATAATCGATCTCCTCCTGAACGGATAGGAAGGGGTATTGCTCAGCCAGTTCTTTTGTCTTCAAGAGCGAATCATTCATGAATTTTTTATGCGCATGTGAAGAAGGATGCAGGGGACGGTGCTTTCTGGCCGTGACGATTTTTTTTATTTCCTGCATGAGGGCAACAGCTTCCGGCTTAATAAAGGCTTTAAATTTCTCCAGCACAAATTCAGTGGCCGTATAATTAGGATGAACCATATCCATATCATAGAAACGGTAATCGCGCAGCACGTCGATCACCAGTTCATAGGCCGGAAAATAAAACAGCCTGTCAAACTTATCCACTAATCGATGAACTGATTCGATCAGCCGGGCCTTGCTCCGGTTATTCTCTACCAACCCATCCCGGATATGCCTCACCGGGCTAACCGTAAAAATCACATTCAGGTTGGGGTTGAATTGAAAGAGCATATGCAGGCAATTGTCCAGTGCGGCATTGATCTGTTCAGGTCCCATCATATGCTTATTGAACCATTGGGCCGGCGCCCTGTGGCAATTTGCGACCCCTCCACCATGGGAAACCAGTCCTCCAAGGAAATAGTTTTCATTTAATTGATAAGAATAGGAGGAACCAAGCGATATGATGAGCCACCTGGCCTGCCCGAGGAATTCATGAGCCTGGCGGCAGGATTCGTTAATTTTTTGCAAACAAAAATCCGGATCCGGATGACTGAACTGGCTATGATGGTTCCAGCTCTGCCAGAGGTCCTGGTAAAAAAACAGGTCTTTTTTCTGAACCTCCTCAGCCCTGATCCAGGAAATGATCGCACCTGAAAGCGCTGCTGGATCGAAGAGAATTCCATTCGGATTCTGCAGGACGTTGAACTTTAGTTCTTGTAAATGTTCACCGATATGTTCCGTAAAACAGGAACCTGCCATTAAAATGCCTTCCCCATATCCTATCCGGCTCGCAGGAATCGGAATTTGCATGTCCAAAAGAAAATCCATGAAGATTCATTATAAATGGAACACTTCTCCCGCCAGTTTCAAACAATTCTCCAATTCGCCCATATTGATGCCAGTCGGTTTTAAATAATCCACCATCCACTCAGTTTCTATATTGCCAACCAGTTCATCTGCCGCCATTGGACAACCCCCAATCCCTTTTAGCGCACCGTCGAACCGGCGACAGCCGGCCCCCAAAGCAGCATCAATTTTTTCCTTGTAATTTGCAGGCGTCGAATGTAAATGGACACCTATAATCTGATCTGGCAGATTATTGATCAGGCTCTCTGTAAGGCTCCTTACCTGTGCCGGTTTCGCGAGCCCGACCGTATCGGCAAGTGAAAGTATCCGGACACCAAGGGCCGCCATTTTTTTTGCCCATTCGAGCACCCATTCTTCCGAATAGGGATCACCGTAAGGATTGCCGAATGCCATTGAAAGATAGACTACCATTTCCTTACCTGTACGGTTACACTCATCGAGAATGACTTTCACCCTTTCAAAGGATTCGTCCAGGCCGCTGTTTGCATTGCGCCGCTGAAAGGTTTCGGAAACGGAAAAAGGAAATCCCAGATAGCTGATTTTATCATAGGCACTGGCTTCCTCGGCTCCGCGCAGGTTGGCGATGATGGCCAGTAATTTTGTGCCGCTCCCGTTCAATTCCAGTTTTTCCAAAACCTCGAGGGTATCGGCCATCTGCGGAATGGCTCTGGGTGAAACAAAGCTTCCAAAATCGAGGGTATGAAATCCTACTTTCAACAAAGCATTGATATAGCGGATCTTTAGCGCTGTTGATATGGGCTCGGCCCAGCCCTGTATTGCGTCCCGGGGACATTCGATGAGATCGACGGATTCAACCATTATGTAAAGCTAAGAATTCTTCAGGCGAGGAGCCGCTGCTTCATGGCCTCATAGAGAATGATGCCGGTCGCAACGGAGACATTCAGGGAATCGAAGCCGCCAGGCATCGGTATCCGGAAATGATCGTCCACCGCCTTGCTGATATGGGCCTGAACACCCCTGCCCTCGCTTCCCATGACGATGCAGGAAGGCTCTTTGAAATCCAGCTCTGAAATCTGTTTGGAAGCCCTGGGCTCGCTGGTATAGACGCGGATCCCGTTAAGATGGAGTGAATCGATAGCTTTTAGCAAACTGCCCACGCGGCAGATATGAATTGTCTCAAGGGCTCCCGCAGAGGCCTTAAGCGCCTCCTCATTCAGAGAAGCCACCCCCTTATCGGGAATGATGATGGACTGCGCACCGCAACAAAGAGCTGTACGTGACATGGCCCCGATATTTCTAATATCGGTGATGCCATCCAGCATGAGAAAAAGCGGAACCTTTCCTTCCGCAACCACAAAATCGATGACCTGCTGAAGGCCCATGTATTCGACAAGGCTGGCAAAAGCCAGAACGCCCTGGTGATTGCCCCTGGTTATGGCTGCCAGTTTTTCGGGAGGGACCGATTGGATAGGAATATTATTTTCCTTAGCCAGCCTACGGATATCGCCGATGGATTCCCCGCTGACATGGCGATGAAAAAAAATTTTTTCAATGGCCCGGCCCGACCTGATGGCTTCGATCAGAGGCTGTCTGCCTATAATGATCGTATTTTCTTTCATGAAGTCAATCTTTTTCCAGCATGAGCAGCTTCATTTTCTGAATGGCGGCTACGGACATCGAATCTGTGATCTGACCAGCTTTCACCAGTTGGTAAACTTCTTCGAAGGGCATTTTTTTAATGACAAGTTTTTCAGTTTCTTCCGGGATGGGAGTTTTTTGTTCGAGGCCACTGGCGACGAAGATGACGGCCAGTTCATCGGTGACGGAATTGGAAAGATGCATGCGAAGGAGTTCAGTCCATTCTTTAGCAACAAGGCCGGTCTCTTCCAATAGTTCTCTCTGAGCGGACTCGACTGCAGGAATCCTAGGGTCTCCCCCGCCTTCCGGGATCTCCCAGCTATATTCGTTTACCGGAAAGCGGTATTGGCCGACAAGATAAGTGTAATTGTTTTCATCGAGCACTAGGATTCCGACAGCAATTCCCTTGAAATGTACCTTGCCATAGATGCCCTTGCCACCGCTGGGATTGATGACATCGAATTCGGTCACATTGATCCAGGAATTGTCATAGGTCTCTTTTTGGGAGAGTATTTTCCATGGATTCTTTGACTCCTTGTCCATAATGGTATTAAAAAAAAAGGCCCAATATCCCAATACCGGGCTAACTGAGCCTTTACGATTATATTAAATTACTTTAGTCCGAATGCCTTCTTCACCTTAGGAACATAGTCTAGTTTTTCCCAGGTGAAAAGTTCGACTTTCTTTTTCACGGTCTTGCCATCGGGAGAAACAAAGGTCTTTTCAACCACTTCAGGCTTACGGCCCATATGACCATAGGCAGCGGTCTCGCTATAGATCGGATTGCGCAGCTTCAGGCGGGATTCAATAAAATAGGGGCGCATATCAAAGATTCCGGAAACCAATTCTCCGATCTCTCCATCGGTCAGGTCCACTTTTGCCGTACCAAAGGTCTTTACATTGATCGAAGTCGGCTCGGCCACTCCAATCGCATAGGATACCTGTACCAGCACTTCGTCTGCAACGCCTGCGGCAACTAAGTTCTTGGCGATATGGCGGGTCGCATATGCGGCAGAACGGTCAACTTTAGAAGGATCCTTGCCGCTGAAAGCTCCTCCGCCATGGGCGCCCTTTCCACCGTAAGTATCCACGATGATCTTTCTGCCTGTAAGGCCCGTGTCACCGTGAGGACCACCGATCACGAATTTGCCAGTGGGATTGATATGATACTTGATCTTATCGTTAAAGAAATGGGAGTATTTTTTGTATTTGGACTTGACGCGTGGTATCAGGATGTTGATAATATCCTTTTTGATCCTGGCCTGCATTTTCGCTTCCGTATCAAAATCGTCATGCTGTGTTGATACGACTATCGCGTCGATGCGAACAGGCTGGTTATTGTCATCGTATTCAAGAGTGACCTGGCTCTTGGCATCGGGCCTCAGGTAATCGATTTCTTTACATTCCCTGCGAAGGGCGGCTAGTTCGATCAGCAGCTTATGTGCCAGGTCAAGGGCCAGGGGCATATAATCATCGGTTTCATTGCTGGCATAGCCGAACATCATACCCTGATCTCCTGCTCCCTGTTCTTCCTTTTTTTTACGGTCAACGCCCTGGTTGATATCGGAAGATTGTTCATGAATTGCCGAGAATATGCCGCATGAATTTGCTTCAAACATATATTCGCTGTGGGTATAGCCGATCCTGCGGATCACTCCCCGTGCAATCTCCTGAACATCCAGGTATGCTTTGGATTTCACTTCTCCTGCCAATACCACCTGGCCGGTCGTGACCAGGGTTTCACAGGCCACTTTGGATTGGGGATCGAAGGCAAGAAAATGATCGATCAGCGCATCTGAAATCTGGTCGGCCACTTTATCCGGATGGCCCTCAGAAACGCTTTCAGAAGTAAATAAATACGGCATTTGATTTAATTTGATTTAGATAAGAGGACGCAAATATAATATGGGAAATGGATATTCGAAATTGGTGGGAAATCGATTTTGTAAACCGGCGGGAGAAAATCCTCGCAAGTACTCATTCAAGCCACTATTTGCACAAATCCTGGTATAATTGCATATAATCCGAAAGATCCGTTTCCGCATTGAAATGAAGAACGTGCTTGCCTCTCACTTTATTGAATTCATCCCAAAGCTTTTTATCTATTTTTTCGGCACCGAAAGTGATGGCATCTGAATAAGTTGCACCTCCGCGGAACATAGCCACATTGGTGGCTTCTTTAAAGGGAGCAAGATCCTTTTCTTTTATATTGGCATGTACGTTGGCCGTCTGAAGAAAATTGGCGCCCAATTTTTCCTTGAATGAATTCTGCCCGATCGTGAAGATGGTTTTTGCATGGGCAAAAACGGGTTCCTTTTTATAAACTGTTTTTATATAGAGGGGGATCAGGCCGGTCATCCAACCACTGCAATGAATGATATCGGGAGGCCATCCGAATTTTTTCACGGTTTCAAGCGCCCCCTTACAGAAAAACACAGTCCTCAAACCATTGTCTTCGAACCATTTATCATTTTCATCATTGAAGATATATTTTCTCTTGAACAGATCCTCATTGTCCAGGAAATAGACCTGCAGGCGGGCGTTTGGAAGGGATGCCACTTTGATCTGCAGCGGATAATCGTCATTGTCCACAGAAACATTTATGCCCGATAAACGGACCACTTCATGCAACCTATGCCTCCTTTCATTCACCACGCCGAATCTCGGCATGATGCATCTCACTTCGAATCCGTTCTCATTTGATTTTATTGCCAGCCTGTTCACGGTTTCAGCAAACTCTGTCACTTCAAGATAAGGCGACATTTCGTTGGCAATGAATAATATTCGTTTCTTTGTCAGCATTACTGATTGAATTAATGTGTGGACGCCATTCCAAAATTGGATTGCAAAACTACGCATTAATTTTTAGTAATTAGCCCATTAGCAGGTTTTAACCCAACCGACAGCAATATGATCCTTTTTAAAAGAAGCCCGGACCTGAAAGAGTTTTTGCTCAAAAACGATCGTTCTATCGGATTCGTTCCTACCATGGGAGCCCTGCACAAGGGGCATTTGGAACTCATTGCAGAATCCAGGAGGCGGGAATGCCTTACCGTCTGCAGTATTTTTGTCAATCCGGCCCAGTTCAATGATCATAAGGACTTTGAAAAATACCCAAATACCATTGATTCTGACATCCTTATGTTGGAACAAGGCAAAACGGATATCCTTTTCCTGCCTGAGGTGAAAGAAATCTATCCAAAGGGTTTTGAAGTCCTGGAACATTACGAATTGGGTTATCTGGAGACAGTTCTGGAAGGGAAATTCCGGCCAGGACATTTTCAGGGGGTTTGTCAGGTCATGAGCAGGCTGCTTGACATCATAGAGCCGGAACAGCTTTTTATGGGGGAAAAGGATCTTCAGCAATGCCTTGTGGTCCGGAATCTTCTTAATCTTAGATTCCCCCAGGTCCATTTCCATAAATGTCCGACGCTTAGGGAAAAAGATGGCCTGGCCATGAGCAGCCGCAACCTGCGTCTAAGTCCTGAGGAAAGAAGCCAGGCCCCTGCCCTTCCCAGGGCCCTGAATTTTATCAGGGACAATATCGAAAAAATGGGTTGGAAAAATGCCCGGCTGGAAGCTTCAAACAGGATGTCGGCTGCAGGTTTCAGGCTGGATTACCTGGAACTTGCCAGGTCGCAGGATCTTTCCATAAAAGATGCCTATGAAGCTGTGGAGGACCTGGTGGTGCTTGTAGCCGCTTTCCTGGGCTCTGTGCGCCTGATCGACAACCTTCCCCTGGCCGCTAAACATTAACTCAATATAGATTGTTACATTTGTCGCCTTTATCAGGTAACGATATATGCAAATAGAAATTCTGAAATCGAAGATTCACCGTGCCGTGATTACGGAGGCCAATCTGCATTATGTGGGCAGCCTGACCCTTGACGAGAGCCTGATGGAGGCCGCCAACCTTATTGAAAACGAAAAAGTGCAGATCGTGAATGTGAACAATGGAAGCAGGATCGAGACCTACCTGATCAAAGGCAAAAGAGGTTCGGGCGTTTGCTGCCTGAACGGGCCTGCAGCCAGAAGGGGGGCAGTTGGAGATATTGTCGTCATCATCTCCTATGCCACCATGGATTTTGAGGAGGCAAAGCAATTTAAACCCAGCCTGGTATTTCCGAAAGATGGAAATTTTCTGTAAGCAAATACGATTAAATGGTGATTTCGCTCATGCTATTGGAGTAACCAGAGGAAAAGTCGTTAATTTGCCGTCTCTAGTTCAATCCTGACTTTGTTTTTGAGCATGCCAAAAAAAATTCTATCCATACTTCAGTATTTTATATTCGCTGCGCTTGCAGCGTTTTTTGTCTGGCTTAGTCTGAGAGATCTGAATGGAGCTAAATGGGTAGCACTTAAGGACGCCATGCACAGAGCCCATTATTGGCTGCTGGTTCCCGTTTTACTTTTCTTATTGCTTAGCAACTGGCTCCGTGCGCTCCGCTGGAAACAGCTTATCGAGCCGATGGGATACAGCCCATCCCTGCTCAACACTTTTTTCGGGGTCCTGATCGGTTATTTTGTCAACCTGGGTGCTCCCAGATTGGGAGAGGTCATGAAGTGCACCATTCTTGCCCGTTATGAGAAAGTGCCGGCTGAGAAGTTAGTGGGAACGATCGTTGCGGAAAGGGCTTTTGATGTAATCTGTCTGTCGACCGTTTTCGGACTTGCATTTTTTTTGCAATTCGACATACTCAAATCGCTGGCTTCCAATTATATATTCCCCATGTTTGAGAATGGACGCGGAAGGCCTTCCTATCTGAAGATCGCAATAATCCTGGTCGGCATATTGCTCTTGCTTTGGCTGGTTCGTTTTCTGCTAAACCGATTCGGGCATATAAACATGGTTCAGAAGATCAAGACCATTCTTTTGGGAATCATGCATGGCCTGACCAGTGTAAAGGATGTCCGCAACAAGCCCCTTTTCTTTGTCTATACCGTGATGATCTGGGTGCTCTACCTGATTAGCACCTGGTGCGGGTTCTTTGCCATAGATCAGACCAGCCATTTGACCATAGCGGATGCCCTTACCGTCCTTGCTGTCGGCAGCGTGGGCATGATCGTTTCCCCTGGAGGTATTGGAGCCTATGCCCTGCTTGTTCAGGAAACAGTTGCCTTTTACAATATTCCGTCAGAGCCCTATGGGCAGGCGCTTGGATGGCTGCTCTGGTTCGGCCAGTTCCTGAACTTTGTGGTCTTTGGCGTGGCAAGTTTCATACTTCTTCCAAGATTTAACCGAAAAAAATATGAGAGACTCCCAGGTAATTAACCCGAAGATCATTGACCGCCAGGAATTGAAAAAGCAACTGAACCGATGGAGGTTTATGAATATGACAGTGGCCTTCACCAATGGCTGTTTTGATATCCTGCATCCGGGTCATATCGCCTCCCTGGAACAGGCTTCCAGGGAAGCTGATTTTTTAATAGTTGGACTGAATTCCGATGATTCGGCCCGCAGGTTGAAGGGGGAAGGCCGGCCGGTCAACGACCAATCCTCGAGGGCCATTATGCTTGCAAGCCTGGTCATGGTGGATATAGTGGTGATCTTCGAAGAAGATACTCCAAGGGAACTGATCCTTGAAGTTAATCCGGATGTATTGGTAAAGGGAGGTGATTACCGGGTCGAAGACATTGTGGGGGCCCGGGAAGTGATCGAAAATGGCGGAAAAGTGGTCATCAATCCGATCGTTCATGGCTTTTCCACCTCGGATATCCTGGCTAAAATCCACAAACTCTAGCTCCTGTACATTTTATCGATTTCCTGTACAAAATACTCGATCTGTTTGTCATCTCCCTTGGCATCATAAGGTTGTTTCAGGCTGCTACCAAAGAAAAAGGCGACCGTCTGCCAGAACCTGGCCGTAAAACTACCCTTGTATTCCTTAATGATATCGTAGCAATTGTTTCCTGTCTGCCTGTTGATCAGCTTCATCAGGATCTGACCCTGGTAGACGGATAGATTGGTGATAGGATCGGCAAATTCTTTTTTCAGATCCTTTTCCCTGGATTTGATATAGGCTTTTTTCTCGCTTTCCGTAGTCATTTTTGCCAGCTTCAGATTCATTTCATTCATGATCGCTCCGGCTTTTTTAGCGTAAGGATAGGTGACATAGACCGCATTGCGGAGCCGGGTCCACTCTTCTAACCGATGGCGCATGGTCGCCGTCATCTGGCCCCTTATCCAAACATAGGAAAGAATGCGCATGGGAATAGTATCTCCCTCATAGACGGTCATCGGAACGACCAGAGTATCGTTCTTGCCATATTTTGGAATGGAAACCGGAGCTTGTTGGCGGGTTGTGCTGTCCTTCTGAGCAACGGCGCTTGCTTTTGCGGTGAGAAAAAGCACGGATAATATTATTAGTTTATTTAGAAAATTCATTATATATCAGAATAAAATTAGTCAAAATACACGACTATTCATACTGGTAAGACAATCAAAGTAACCCAAACGCTGACCGTTTTAACAATTACAATTGAACGAAGAAAGGACTGAAAAAGCTGGGATCAGTAGTCCCAGCAGGCCAGGTGAGTTAATTCTTTTCATGACTAAAATAAATATTAGCAGATTTATATACCCTGTCATTGTCATCGACAATAATGGCCTCAATGTCCTTCATATGATCGATCATATACATCCCTGGTCCGACTCCCATGATCATCACAGGCGTTGCCATGGCATCCGTTATCTCGGCGTTTGTGCCGATGATGGTCACACTCTTGATCCCCGTAATGGGAAGGCCGGTGCGTGGATTGATGGTATCAGAATATTTCTTCCCGGCAATAATTACGTATTTCTCGAAGTTGCCGGATGTAGCGATGGCCAGACCGTTCACTTGCATATTAGAAAAGATATCTCCGGAAAGGTTGGAATCAATGATGCCGATGGTCCAGGGCCTGCCGTCAGGCTGTAATCCCCAAACGGTCATATCTCCGGAAGCATTGACGATGCCGCTCTCAATTCCGGCCGCCTGCATGACCAGTTTTCCTCTTTCGGCTGCATAACCTTTACCGATCCCTCCGAACCCGATGCGCATGCCCTTTTCTTTCAAAAAGACCGTTCTTTTTTCCGGGTCCAGGATGATATTGCGGTAATTCACCAGCCTGACCAATTGTCTTGCAGTTTGGGAGTCCGGAAGGGATTTCATCTGGGTATCGAAATTCCAAAGGCTCTTGTCCACGGAACCATAGCTGATATCGAAGGCGCCCTGGGTCAGTTTGGATATCCTGATAGATCGCTCGATGATACCTAACATTTCCTCTCTGACTTCTACTGGTGCAATCCCCGCCTGCCTATTGATCAGGGCCGTTTCGCTTTCTTCACTGTAGGTAGTCATCCATTTTTCAATACGGCTGATCTCCGCAATTGCTGCATCAAGGGCTGACATGGCCTTATCTTCAGAATCTGAAACTGCGCTCAGTTGGAACTGGTTACCCATCAGCTTCAATTTTTTGGTGAAGATCTTTTTGTCTTTTTTAGTTACCACGATTCTCATATATTATATTTCTGACATCGACTTTGAGTTGGGCGGCGGTTTCATTCCAGTCCGAACCTGAGAATTGGACAGAAAATAAGATGGAATGAAGCAAGGCGGTTTTGAGCATAATTTAAAAAAATTTATAAAGTTTGCCGCATTTCTAAATACGGGAAGTCCTGACCCTCCAGATGATGCTCATGACAAAACCGAAGATCATGACAAGAGTTCCCAACCAAAGCAGGTTGATCTGGGGGAATACATAAGCTTTAAGTGAAACAAATGGAAGGATTGAAGAGGATTCCCGGATTCCGATCTGGGGCTTGCCTTCTTCAACTCCTTTTAATACGACGATCAGGTTCTGTGTGAAAACCGTATCGGGCACGGTAAATAACCGGTCGTCTTTTACATAGATCAGGGGCCGCGCATGGTATTTCGTGCTGTCTCTGCTAACAATGAGAACATCTGCCATCAGGGCCGTATCGGCAGAAGTGAAATGGTATTTGTCGTTATCCGGATCCCTTACTGTTTTATCCAGCATGAGATACCCATTGCTATAAAATACCGTATCCTTCTCAGAGATAGGAAAATACCTGAATTGGGAGGTATCGGATTGTTTCTCCAGATTGCTTGCATACTGAATATAGGAGAAAATATCGCGGTCCCAGTAATGGTGCTTATCCGGGTTCTGGGAAACTCCTTCCATGCCCTTTGTGGCCTTGATGAGATTGGGATAGAGTTCGAACAGCTCTCCGGATCTCTTGTCCTGGAGGCGGATATGATAATAGTTTATATTGCCGGTTTCATTGGTAGAGTCTTCTCCAGTAAATGTCGCCCAATAATGGCCCATATCCGTGCGGACATTTTTTAACAGCGTAATGTTTTCGAGCGGATCCTTGTCCTTGTTCTTCGGATCGAAGGGCAGGTTTATTCCGGTCGTATTATAAGATAATAATTCTTTCTTTGAAGTGGATAGCAGGATACCAATCAGCATGATGCCGAATCCGAAATGTGCAATGGAGGCGCCTGCGGCTTGTATTTTACCATTCATGCCCGTCCATATATACATCGCATTGGCGACAGCAGCATAGATCCCGGCAAAAATTCCGATATGGATAGCGACCAGGTAACCTGTTCCGTACCTATCAAAATGAATATTACCGAAAGCACTTACCAGGATGGAAACAACCATTCCGACTGCGGTCGGAATGGCCAAATGGCGGAAAAAAATTTTCTTATCTGTGTCCTTATATTTGAGGTATTGAGTAATGGCAGTAAGCACTCCTAACAGCATTGCAATAAATATCTCTATTCGGTTGTAGGCAAATGTATTGTCCTCCCCCACCGACCATTTGGTGCCGAATGCTTTGTTAAGCACGGGTAAAGAGGTGGCCGTGATGATAAACAGGGAGGAGAGAAAAAGCACAAGGGAACCGATAAACATCCAAAACTCCCTGGAATAACCCCTCTCCTCTTTTTCGATATGGGGGATCTTAGAATAATGTTTGATGAACAAAACATAGCCGGGTATCATGAAGATCAGAATGAATAATACCAATTGAAGGTTCATTCCCGAGTCTACGAAAGCATGGACTGAAGCATCCCCCAGTATTCCGCTCCTTGTTAAAAAAGTCGCATACAGGACCAGTACAAAGGACGTGATCAGGAAAAAATAGGTGGCGCGAAGCGAATGTCCCGTAGACCGGTAGGCTAGTTGTGTATGCAGGCCTGCAACCAGGACCAGCCAGGGAACAAAGGAGGCATTTTCCACAGGATCCCAGGACCAGAATCCTCCGAAACTCAATGCTTCATAAGCCCATGCTGCACCCATCATGACACCTGTTCCCAATACACAGGCGGCAAAAAGGGTCCAGGGTAAGGCAGCCCTGGTCCAGCCCGAATAATCTTTTTTCCATATCCCCGCCATGGCGTAGGCAAAGGGAACAATGGAGGAAGCAAATCCTAGAAAGAGCACTGGAGGATGAATTACGACCCAGTAGTTCTGAAGAAGCGAATTGAATCCCTGACCGTCCTGCATCTGAGGGATTTTCAGGTAGTCGGCACTGTTAAAGATGGGCGCATTGGCGAAACCTTCCATCTGCCTGACGAGAAGGAAGGGATTAATGCCGATCTTAATATTGGAGACATAGATCCCGATGATCATTGTAGCGAGACAGAGCTGGCCAAAGCTCATGATGGTCATGACCGGAGCTTCCCATTTTTTTGAAGTCCTGATCAAAACCAATCCGAGAATGCATTGCCAGATGATCCATAATAAAAAACTGCCTTCCTGGGCCTCCCAGATACAGGCCAGGAGGTATTGAGGCGGGAGGCTTTTGCTGGAATGTTCCCAGGCATAATTGTATTCGAAATAATGATTGGAAATGATATAGATGATCGTGGAGAAAATTGCCAGTACCGCCAGGGCATTGAGTCTGAAAGCCAGCCTGGCCATCCTTTTCCAGCTTGCTTCTGAGTCAGGATCTTTTGCGATGGTCGCTTTATAATAGGCCAGTGTCGCTACGAAGGAGGCAGCAAATGAAAATATCAGGAAAAAATGCCCGATCTGACCCGGCAGTAAATGCTCGCCTACATAGTTCATGTGAGAAGATTAATTCTGATCCAGGCCCTTTTTTGCCATTGCGGGATCATCCTTATATTTAGAAGGGCATTTCAGTAAAATGCCATCTCTGTTTTTTATATCAAATTCCTGGCCATGCATACTGCCAGTAATGACGATTGCGTCCGATTTTTCAAAGTCAATTGGTTTTTCAAAATTGCAAACCACTTTTGTCTTATTGCCCAAGGTATCTGCTGCGTAAAAAGTGAAAAAATTGGGGTCCCTGGAAGGATTGTATTCCATGGGCTGGCTATGATCCAGATGAACATAGAGTTTAACCGACTTTCCTTCTTTTTGCCTTGCTGAAGCAATGGTTTCATAGGTTGTGATGCTGCCCATCAAGCTGACCAGGGTAGCAATTGCTATTGCAATGAAGACCAAGAGGACTAACTGGAATTTTTTCATGACGATATCTTGAGACCTTATAGCTTCCGTGTAAAATTAGACCTATTTGGGCAAAAACGGTCATGATGGTTGTCATGCTTCGAAATGACAGAGAAAAAAACCGGTCCCTATGAACCGGACCAGGCCTAATAGAAGGGTGACTAATGGGGCTCGAACCCAGGACCCTCAGAACCCAATCTGAAAAGGTCACTTCTGATTTTACGAAATCCAGCGCTGCCGCGTGTTTAAGAAATTCAAAAATTTCATTTTTAAGTCGAAAAACCTAAAATGTTAACGTTTTAGTTAACGTCTAATCGTTATAACCGCCTTTTCCGTCAGGAAGTTGAATTTTAACTTCTTTTCTTAAGGACAATTGTTCAATAAATAGATACTGAAGGTAGTGAAACCACATTGATTTCCAAAGAATTAGTTACAGAATATTAATAATGGATTACAGACTCAAAATGATCGTAAATCATCATTAGAACCAAATCCTTTAAGGCAAATTGCCGGGTATTTTTATTGGTTCATGAGTTTGGTCTCATCCTTGCGCGGCTTAGGCTTGTTATATTCGATTTTTGATACTGAGGGTGCCCTCCCGAATAATCATTATTTAAAACTGATAGTATATGTTCAGCATTTATTCTGTGACCGATTTAATTTTAACTAAAATATCATCAGGGCTGTTTTTCTACTTTATCTGATTCTCGTAATTGCTTGATGACAACAATATTTGCACTGCAAGCACTTTATTTCTATTTTGGGCTTATTCATATGGAAAAATAAATATTAAGGCGAATCCAGGGATTAGAAACCCAAGTTCAGATCAGCCTACAGAGAAGCGGTTTTCCAATGAGGCTCTTGAGAAACCTAGCTAACTTAGTAATGCGCTCTGGGTAATGCGATAACTTCTTCCCATTTTATTAAATTTCTTTGAGAGAAATTTAATAAAAGACAGTCATATATAATGGTGACCTAAACAGGCATTCCTTGTTTTGGAATGGGTAGGCATTCGCGTCCCTCGTTACAGGCCTTGAATATCTTTATAGCCCGGACCGTTTCTTTGGATTTCTTACGAGCATGATTTGAGATACAAGTGAATTCGGAATTAAGTTTGGGGGTTTCAATATTTCTATCTACAAAAGCGTTTTTGAAAACTTTCACTAAAATATTTTCTGCAATTATTTCATCCTCAACCGCTCTTATAATCATCCCATAAATTGCTCCCGCATACTTTTCGTAAAATTCCATGGAATGCGACAAATCCAGATCGCAACGAGAATTTATCGGCTTATTTTCGACTGAAGTATTCATAGCTAATTTTTCTTTCGTGATTTTTTAAATATTTACAATTTGATTTCTTTATTATTTGTAAAAAACAATGCGAGTCCTTGCTACGACAGGTATGAGCGGATCGCCAGAATCGTTTCTTCCGGTGCGCTCAGATGTGGGCAATGACCAGTCGCCTCCAATATGACCAATGTATTCCCTTTTGTGTTCATGTTTATATAATGGCCTATCTCTAAAGGTGCCAGAATATCTTCCTGGCATTGCAGGGTCAAGCTTTCGACCGGTATATAAGGAAGGTCCTTCCGGTTATCTGATAAAAAGGTCACTTTTGCGAAATCTTTGGCGATCTCCGGTTCCAGCAGGCAGAAACTGTTGGATAACTCTTCTGAAAGCTCAGGCCGCTCTCTATTGGCCATAATCGCGGCTGCCGTAGAATTGCTCCAAGCGATATAATCTTCGTCCATCAATTCAAACAAAAGGTCAAGGTCTACTTTTTCAAAACCCCCATTATAACCGACATCATTCAAGTATCTCGGGGAGGGACCTACAAATATTAGTTTTTTGAAAACCGAAGAATCGTTTATAGCAGCCAAAGCTCCTATCATGCAACTTACAGAATGCCCCACTAATATTATATTCTTTAGTTGCAGTTCGGTGCATACTTCAAGAACATCTTGGGCATACCCTTCAAGTTTAGAGTAGCGAAATTTATCGTAAGCTGAAATATCAGATTTACCAGCGCCTACAAAATCTAATAGAACGATTTTATAATCTTCTATAAAGGCAGGGACAATATGTTTCCAGACGGATTGGTCGCAGCCAAAACCATGTAAAAATAATATTGTTTCTTCCCCATTACCTAAAATATTAACAGCATTCCTTCGCAAAATATTTTTCATCGAATTTTCTGTGTTAAACCCGCATTTTTATATTGAACCATTTTTACGAAAAATGAAATAAATATTATGTTTATTAAACTAATATATTAATCTCATTGTCCAGGGCAATAAAATGATTTTGCTCTTGCTCCATGCCATTTCTGAAAAGATACCTGAACATACTCTGGAAAAATAACAACGACAAATTTTAGTTTATTGGACCGAATAATCTTTACACAATTACAAGAAATATTTATAGAATTCACACTTTAGTTATTGCAAAGGAATACAACTTAAAAATTCATTGTTTCAAATATAGGGGAACAACAGCGGGTCAAATTAAGGTGTAAAAGCAAAGGATGCATAGAGAAGGGTTTCTCTTGTGATTCTGGCCTTGTTTTCTTCTATTTTGCGAAAGTGAAATTTCAATGCCAGAGGATATTGGACGTCAATAGAATTTATCGGATTAAGAATATGGTGATTGCAGAAAAAGACCGTCTCAGGAGGATATTTCCTTCGAAAAATAGTTCATGGGAATATCAGGAGATTTTGATAGTTATTTGAAGAGGATACTTTTTAGATAGGTGGCTGCAAGTCCTTCGGCATCTTTGGCTTCTGGAACGATAATCGCCATCCCGAAAAATTCATGTGTAACGCCGCCATAGTTTTTGTAGTTGACAGTCACGCCGCTCTTCTTTGAATGATCGCTGAATGCCTGCCCGTCATCATGTAAGGGATCTATCCCTGCGGTAATAATAGTGGTGAGAGGAAGTCCCTTCAGATTGGCTTTGACGAGGTTGATCCTTGGATCGGACATCATAGCCACAGAAGGAGCATACAACTTGAAAAACCGCTGCATCATGCCTCTGTTCAGGGGGTGGGTGGAATCGCTTTTCATATAGGAGCCGGAGTTCAGGTTGTTAGAGGCTTTGGGATAGACGAGTACCTCGCAGACAGAGGGCTGGATGCCTTTATCCCTGGCCAAGATGGAAACATTTACAGCCAGGTTGCCACCCCTGTGCTTTCACCCACGACCGCGACCTTCTTGCCGTGGTCGAGGTCTGAGTAGTTGATGTGTTGTTGCAACCGGTTGCGGCAAAGGCTAATATGCTGGTTAGGACTACAGCGAGAATAAAGATTCTTTTCATGATTTGTATTGATTATTTTATAGGATGCGGGTAAAATATGTACCGGATCGGTTTTCAGGAATTTGGGCCATTATGATTAAAAAGAAAGCGAAACGCGTTCCTGTTCATTGGAATTATCTTTTTATCCATGTCTTGCAGTCCAAAATGGTACATTAAGCGGTTTAACTCGTCAGTGTTTTTGTCCTGTTTATGTATTACAGATCTTTAATCTGTCGAATGTAAGAAAGAAGCTGGTTCCCTGGCCTATTTCCGATTTCACATCCACCCTGCCATGATTGGCTCTTAGAATATCAAGGGTTGTTGACAATCCGAGCCCTATTCCACCTTGCTTGTTAGTGAAAAAAGGCTTAAATATGTTTGTTAAATTCTCTTTGCTGATGCCCATCCCGTTGTCCTCAATTGTTATGACAGACTGACTATTAATGGATCGGGTAATCAGTTTCAATTTCCCTGATTCTTCCGGCATGGCCTCGATGGCGTTAATTATAATATTGGTTAAAGCAATCTTCATTTGCTGCTTATTCATCCATATTCTACAATCAATGGTCGAATAGTCTTTGCTGATTGTAATATTCTTAAGGCGAATCCGGTCTGATGTCATTGCAAGTACTTCGTCCAACAATTGGTGAATAGACTGGTTGTCCGAAGGCAATTCATCCTGCGCACCAGAGGTAAGAAGTTCAGTTACTAACCGGTTAATTCGAGAAGATGCTCGTTTAATAATGTCAACATATATCTTTTGATCATTGTCCAGTAGCGTGGATGTTAACATTTCGCAAGCCAGGTTGATATTGCTCAGTGGATTACGGACCTCGTGCGCAAGTGCGGACGTAAAAAACCCGCTTGGATTTTCTTCCTTCATTCCCCGGGTCAAAGAGTGGAAGATATGCCCGGTGGGGTTGCAGGAGCGTAGTTTTGGAGTATTTCGGCTTATAAAATTTGCGTTCATTTTTTGAAAATTTTAGCTTGTTATCAATAAATTGTGATTAAATATTCAACTATAAGATTCATTTAATTGCATGCCGCCAAATGATTTTTCATTTGACTGTGTCTTATTTATAAAACACAGATGGGTTCAATTGTTCAACAGTATCAAATCAATCATTCTTTAAAAGAAGATCTTTGAAACACATTCAAAAATGAGCGCGTTTTGGAATTTGGAAAAACAATTAGTATGATCCATTTTTATGTCATATCGGATCAATAACTTATTTGAAGATAGTGGTTGATATGACCCTTTTTGTTACACATAAGTAAGTCTTAGTTATATTATTCACACATCTGGTTAATTTCAAAAAGTACTTTGCATATAGCTTCTAAAATGTTTAATTAAACGAAAAAAAGAGAAGGAAAAATTGAACAAGACACTGTAAGTTCAGAAATAAATTATGAGAAAATGATTAGCAAGATCGTTACACATGAAAATATAGTCATTTAAGATTTTAAAAGTTTGCTAATTGAATGAACTGAACTCCAATTTTCTTTCTCAGGTCCAAATTCGTATACATATATATTACTATTTTTATAGGAAACTAATTACGAGTTGGAAAAATTGCTTGAATTAGATTATTTTACGATCATAATAATCATATCCCCCTTTATACTGGTCTTATTTTTTCCAACAGAAAAAATCCAGACGTTTTGATTTTTTAATGATGGAATTTGATTTGCAGAAATAAATTCTCCATACATAACTATATTGGTCGGCATGTGGACATAAACCTTACCTATGCCCACATACTCTGATATTAGAGAGGCAGTCATTATTTTGGTGAGTATTAAAATATAAAGGAATAATGCAATTTAATTAAAAAATAACCGAATTCATTAGAGGGGAATAAAAACAGGTTTATAGGGATTTTCGGCGCATATTGACAAATACATATTGTTCGACAAGTTGGTCACACATTCATTGCAATGGTATTTAAATTCTATGATACCTAAACATAAGAAAGGCAATTGAAATGCCTGAGGCATGTGGAAATAAATTTTACGAAAAATGAACTGATTTGTAAAAGTCTGAGATTTTATTACCCAGGCATGAAGAAGCCATCCTGGAATACAGGACGTCTTCTTGAATGATCCATTTGACCAAAACTTGACTTTTAGCTTTTTGTATCAATCAGGATCATACGATACAACTCCTTGCGGGCGCACGGTATTTGGCACGGGGATTTGCATTGGATTCGTTGTCTCGCTCAATTTTCCGTCCATTGCGATTCTAAGCACATGGAGCAGATTGTAGTTGCCAACATTAAAATCAGGATTAGTGTACTGGCTGATGACATATAGGGTTTTGCCTGAAGGCGAAAAGCTCAGAGAGAAATCCTCGCTTGTAGGGAATGTCATGCCCAAAGCAGTATAATCAGGCCCCGGATCTTTCAGGGCAAGTTTTTGTATAAATGATGGCGAACTTGGAGTGGTGGTGCTATAAACTGAAATCGTGTTTTCGCCAGAATTGAGGCTATAAAGATTACTGCCTTCGCTATTTGTCCTGAGCCAACAAACGGCTGCCCCAGAAGCAACTGAACTGCTGAAATTCAAAGCACCTGTAGCTTCATCTATATCATAAACACCGATCATGCCTGCAAGCGGGAAGCCAACGTACAATACATTGCCTTTCGGGTTCTGCCAAAGACCAAGCGCTCCGCCAGCTTGAGGTATAGTGAGGGGAGTACCGGCAACAGGGAGGAGCGTGCCATTGGTTTTAATGGTAAATGAGCGCAAGGTTCCTAGGGGTGGCACAGACAAGAAACCTAAAAAATCTGCACCGAATAAAAAGCGGCCATCACGTGACACAAGCGCCTGTGAAGGTGAAGTGCCTGGAGTTGTCTCGAATGTTGAATTCGTTAAAGGGCTTAAGCTTCCATCATCATGGATAACAAAAGCTGTGTAGTTTGGGTCAGGGTCGTTATCAGCCTCAGGGTTTATTGCCTTATTTACGACGTAAAGATATTTCCCATTCTCGCCAATGCTTACAGGGTTCTGACCACCTGAAGGGAATGGTGAGCCGGGGACAGCAGAGAGCGATCCATCTTGGTAGATCCTGAATACTGTTATTGAATTGCTACCCGCGTTCACAGCGAGCAGAAACTTCCCATCGGATGTGATCCTTACCTGATTGTCATCGTCGTCAGGTCCAAGGCCTTGGGTCGGGTTTGCTATACCGAGACCGCCGGTTGAGAAGGGACTACCGGGTAGTTGCATCAGGGTGCTGTCATTTATATGCCAATAGGCAAGTATAGCATTGCTGTTAGCATCATTCGTTTCAAAATAAACAATGTCCCCATTTGAGGCGGCATTGTTGCCCCCGCCTTTGTTACATGTGGAAAATAAAAGAGCGAGCGAAAGAAAGTAAAGGCTGAATTTCATAAATTTTAATTTTATAGTTTTAAAGAATCTGCATGAAGCTATCAACCATTTGTTCTCTAAGAATTTTTTCCTGGATGTGTAATTGTTATTTTTTTAAAATGAAACTTTTTGAAAAAAATGCACTTCACAATGAAGGTGGATTAAACGGTTTTCACCAAAAAAGCATTCTATATCGAAAGAAATAAACAAATAGTTTAACGGTCTTCATTTATCCAAAATCGAAGTGGAAACTTAATATACTATGGATTA